>NZ_JBHXVZ010000004.1:314012-579307 GCF_042672005.1 Nocardia sp. NPDC127579
CCAAGGAGGATGCCGGTGACGCCCGCCGCGCCGCCGATGTGCTCGGAATCCCGTTCTACGTCTGGGATTTCGCCGAACGCTTCAAGGAAGACGTTCGCGACCCGGCCCGCCCGCGTTCTCAGTGCTTGCAGCGCAGCAGCGCCTCGCGCAGATTGCGGCTGCGCACGTCGTCCAGCACGGCCATGCCGAGCCGGTTCATGGTGTACCCGAAGCCCAGCCCCGTCGCCGGGTCGGCGAAGCCGAAGGAGCCGCCGAGACCCGTTGTGCCGTAGGCGCGTTTGTCCGTGCCGAACCGGAAGGTGCCGCGCGACTTGCGGAATCCGAGGTGGTAGCGGCTCTTGGTGTGCAGCACCAGATCGTCGGCGGGCACGTCGTCGGCGGTGTCGGCGGACGAAAGGTATTCCAGGACAGCGTCTTCGATCGGCAGTGCGCCGGTTCCGGCGGCTGCCGCGCCGTAGACCCGGGCCAGCGAGCGGGCATTGCCGACACCGTTGGAAGCCGGGAGCTCGACCTCCAGGAATTCCCGGCGCGCGGCGCGCACCGGTGCGCCGCAGCGCGGATTGGTCAGGGCCGCGTAGGCGTGCCCGCGCTTGGCCGCGATCTCCGCGCCGATCCGCAGTGGCAGATCGCGCTCGTAGCGCAGGATGTCGAGGCCCTCGGTGGCGGCCAGCTGCGCGACGCGTTCGATCGGCTCGGCGGCGGGCAGCCCGATGAAGAAGTCCAGGCCGAGCGGTTTCGCGAAGTCCTCGGCGAAGATTCGGCCCAGGGTGCGGCGTTGCGGGTCGACCCGCCGGACCAACTCGCCCTGGTACAGCCCGAGGGTGATCGCGTGATAACCGTGCCGGGTGCCGGGTTTCCAGGCCGGCCGCTGCGCCGCGAGAATCTCCGCCAGCCCGTCCAGGTCGGCGATCTGGTCGAGCCGGACCACGCGGTCCAATCCGGACAGCCCGCCCTGGTGGTCGATCAGCTGACGCACGGTGATCGAGCCCTTGCCCTGTGCGGCGAACTGCGGCCAGTACTTCGACACCGGCGCTTCGTAGTCGAGCAGCCCGCGCGAGACGGCCGCCGCGACCACGAACGCCGCCATCCCCTTGGTGGAGGAGAACACCGGCACGATGGTGTCGCGCTCCCACGGCCGGGTGCGGCGGCGGTCGCGATGCCCAGCCCACAGATCGACCACCGGGCGATCGCCCGCGTAGACGGCGATGGCCGCGCCGATCTCGCCGTGCCGTTCGAAATTGCGGCGGAAAGCGTCGGCGACGGGGCCGAATCCGGCCGCCACCTCGCCGTGGATCGTGGGGAGCGCACTCATAGTTCGTCGATGGTACCGGCGGTACCGCGTGGCGGTGAGCCGGAATTCGGCCTTGGTGTGCTGCGGCCGGTCAGCGGTCTCGTACGCTCGCGGAGTGCGATCACTCGAGCAGATCAAGGACTGGCCGGTTCGACATGCGGGCGCGGGCGTCGTCACGCCCGCCGGCACGGTGACGGCGGGGGCCACCGACCGGGTGTTCCCGCTGGCCTCGGTGACCAAGCCGCTGGTGGCCTACGCGGTGCTGGTCGCCGTGGAGGAGGGGGCGATCGAGCTGGATCAGCCGGTCGACCTGCCCGCCGCGCCGCCCGGCGCGACCGTGCGTCATCTGCTCGCGCACACCTCGGGCATCGCGTTCGACACCACCGCCGTCCTGGCGCAGCCGGGTGCGAAACGGATCTACTCCAGCGCCGGATTCGATGTGCTCGCGGAATTCGTCACCGAACAGACCGGAATCGCGTTCGACGAATACCTGCGCGACGCGGTCTTCGAACCGCTGGGCATGCGGAATTCGACGCTCGCCGGTTCCGCCGGGCACGGCGCGCGCTCGACCGTGGACGATCTGCTGCTCTTCGCCGCCGAGTTGCTGAATCCGCGGTTGCTGTCCGCGCCGACGCACCGCGAGGCGAGCACCGTGCAATTCCCGGGTTGTGGTGGTGTCCTGCCCGGTTACGGCTCGCAGCGCCCCAATGACTGGGGACTGGGTTTCGAGATTCGCGACGCGAAATCCCCGCATTGGACCGGAAGCGCCAATTCGCCTCGGACGTATGGACATTTCGGCCAATCCGGCACATTCTTGTGGGTTGATCCGGAGATCGAGGTGGCGTGTGTAGCACTGGCCGATGAGAATTTCGGGGACTGGGCGCGGGCCGCGTGGCCGGTATTCAGCGACGGGGTGATCGAAGAAGTGACGCGGGGGTAGTCCACGCTGCACTGTCCAGTGCCGCCACGCGAGAATCGGCAACTTCGCCGCGAAGTAACACCCGTAACATCGGACACTCCAGTACACTCAGGCCACGCCAGCCGGAACGGGTCGTTGGGGAAGACGGTCCTCGTCGACGCTGGAGGTTTACGTGGTGCGTGCATCAAGTCCGTTCGCGGATGTGACGGCGGGTGTGGTCTGGGTCCACTCGTCGCCCGCCGCGTTGTGCCCGCACATCGAGTGGGCACTGACCTCGGCCCTCGGCAGTCCGGCGAAACTGCGCTGGACCGCGCAGCCGGCCGATGGGCAACTGCGGGCGACCTGCGAGTGGATCGGCCCCGCCGGCACGGCCGCGCGCATCGCGCAGTCGCTGCGAGCCTGGCCGGTGCTGCGTTTCGAGGTCACCGAGGAGCCGAGCGAGGGCGTGGACGGCGAGCGCTACAGTTTCGTGCCCAACCTCGGCCTGTGGCACGGATCCACCAGCGCCAACGGCGATGTGGCGCTGGGAGAGATGCGTTTGAGAGCCATGCTGCAAGCCGCCCGGGAGCTCGGCAAGTACAACAGCTACGACCTGGCCGCCGAAATCGATCGCGCCCTCGGTACCGCCTGGGATGACGACCTCGAGGTCTATCGCAGCGGTGAGGACGGCATCGGCGCCGAGATCACCTGGCTGCGTCGCGACGTGGGCTGAGTTCGGCGAATTTCGCCTCGAGGCCGTCCAGGAACGCCTCGAGCGCCAATTCGAAGCTGTCGGAGTCGATTTCCTCGGCCTTGTCGCGCAGCCGGTGGGCCTGATCCAGGTGCGGATAGCGGTCGCGGTAGACCTGGGTGTCGTCGACGAAGCCGCGTGAGAACGAGCCGACCGTGGAACCCAGCACCAGATAGCGGGTCGCGGCGCCGATCATGGTGGCCTGACGGGGTGGCCAGCCCGCCGCGACCAGTCCGCCGTGTACCGCGTTGGCCGCGCGCAATGCCTCGTCGCGCCGGCCGGGGCCGGAAATGGCCAGGTACGGTACGAAATTGGGGTGCCTGGCCAGGGCGGCGCGGAACGAGCGAGCCCAGGAAACCAATGCGGCGCGCCAGTTCTCGCGCTCGAACGCGGAGGCGTCGACATGGCTCATGACGCTGTGCGCGATGTCGTCGAGCAGGTCGTCCTTGGTGGGGTAGTGGCCGTAGAGCGATGCGGCCTGCACGCCGAGTTCGGCGGCCAGCTTGCGCATGGACAGCTCGGCCAGGCCGTCGCGGTCGATCAGCGTCAGCGCGGTGTCGCGGATGCGCTCGCGGCTGAGCAGCGGTACCCGGGGTCGTGCCATGTCCTCGCCTCCTCGACAGCTCGTCGAACTTACCATCGGGCCTTGCCTGACTAACGCCGTTAGGATAACGTCCCGGCGGTAAACCTAACGCTGTTTGGTTCAGGACTGAGAATGCAACTCGATTTGAGCGACACCCATCGTGACCTGCGCGAGCTGGCACGCGCCTGGGTGGACAAGGAAGTCGTCCCGCACGCCACGGCCTGGGACCGGGCCGAGGCGGTCGACCCCGCCATCGTCGGTAAGCTCGGGGAACTGGGGTTCCTCGGCCTCGGGATTCCCGAGGAGTACGGCGGCACCGACGGCGACGCGCTCGCCTACTGCCTGCTGCTCGAGGAACTCGGCCGCGGCGACAGCGCGGTGCGCGGCATCGTCTCGGTATCGCTGGGCCTGGTGGCCAAGAGCATCGCGGGCTACGGCACCGAGGCGCAGCGGCGGCGGTGGCTGCCCGAGCTGTGCGCGGGCCGTGCGCTGGGCTGTTTCGCGCTGACCGAACCGGGCACCGGCTCCGATGCCGCGAGCCTGCGCACCAGAGCCGAACGCGTGGACGGTGACTGGGTGCTGTCGGGTTCGAAGATATTCATCACCAATGGAACTCACGCCGATGTCGCCCTCGTGTTCGCCCGCACGGGCGGGCCGGGGCCGAAAGGCATTACCGCGTTCCTGGTTCCGACGGACGCGCCCGGGTTCACCCGGACCGAGATCAAGGGCAAGCTCGGCCTGCGCGGCCAGGCCACCGCCGAACTGCGGTTCGATCAGGTTCGGGTGCCCGACACCGCGCGCCTCGGCGAATCGGGCGCGGGCTTCCGGATCGCCATGTCCGCCTTGGACAAAGGGCGCATGGGCGTCGCCGCGGGCTGCGTCGGCCTCGCCCGGGCCTGTCTGGAGGCAGCCGTGCGCTACGCGGGGGAGCGCGAGCAGTTCGGCAAGCCGATCGCGCACTACCAACTGGTCCAGCAGATGCTCGCCGATATCGCCGTGGAGACCGACGCGGCTCGCCTGCTGACCTGGCGGGTGGCCGACCTCGTCGACCGCGGGCAGCCGTTCGGCACCGAGGCCTCCATGGCCAAGCTCTACGCCAGCGAGACCGCGGTGCGCGCCGCGAACAACGCGATCCAGGTGTTCGGCGGTTACGGCTACATCGATGAGTACCCGGTCTCGAAATACCTGCGCGACGCCCGCGTGCTCACCCTCTACGAGGGCACCAGCCAGATCCAGCAGCTACTCATCGGGCGCGCCCTGACCGGGGTGAACGCCATTGTCTGACCGGGAGAACCAGATGAAGCAGGTAGCGGTCGTGACCGGGGCGGCCCGCGGGATCGGCGCCGCCTCCGCGGCCCGGCTGGCCGCGGAGGGCGCCGCGGTAGCGATCCTCGACCTGGACGAAACCGCTTGCGCGGCAACGGCCGCCGAAATCGCCGAGGCCGGCGGCAAGGCGATCGGCGTCGGCTGCGATGTCACCGACGAGCGGCAGGTGCTCGACGCGTTCACTCGGATCGCCGCCGAACTCGGGGCACCGGCGATCCTGGTCAACAACGCGGGGGTTCTGCGCGACAACCTGCTGTTCAAGATGTCCGCCGAGGACTGGGACACGGTCATGGGCGTGCATCTACGCGGAACGTTCCTGTGCTGCAAGGCCGCCCAGAAGTACATGGTGGAGCAGCGCTACGGGCGCATCGTCAATACCTCCAGTGTGTCCGCCCTCGGCAATCGCGGGCAGGCGAACTACGCCGCGGCCAAGGCGGGCATCCAGGGCCTCACCCGCACCCTCGCCATGGAACTCGGCCCGTTCGGCATCACGGTCAATGCGGTCGCCCCCGGGTTCGTCGCCACCGAGATGACCGCGCGGACCGCCGAACGCATGGGCGTCACCGCGGCCGAACTACAGGCCAAGACGGCCGCGATCACCCCGCTGCGCCGGGTCGGCCGGCCCGCCGACATCGCCGGGGTAGTCGCCTTCCTCGCCGGTCCGGACAGCGCGTTCGTTACCGGGCAGACCTTGTACGTCGACGGCGGACGCCGTCTCTGAACCCCGATCGGAGGTCCGAGGCGCGCCGTCGCCGCGGCATCCGGCGGAAAGTGAAACAATCATGCGCAGAACAGTTTTCGATACCGACCACGAGGCGTTCCGGGAGACCGTGCGAGCCTTCATCGAGGCGGAGGTCGGGCCCGTCTACGACAAGTGGTACGAGTCCGGCATCGTGCCGCGCGACTTCTACTACAAGCTGGGCGAACTCGGCATCTTCGGCATCGAGGTGCCCACCGAGTACGGCGGCGCGGGCGTCGAGTCGTTCAAATTCCAGGCGGTCCTGACCGAGGAACTCGCCCGGGCCGCCGTGTCCTTCGGTGGATCGAGTGTGCATGTGGCGCTGTGTCTTCCGTACCTGCTCGCCTATGCGACCACCGAGCAGAAGCAGCGCTGGCTGCCCGGATTCGTCAGCGGCGCGACCATGTTCGCGATCGCCATGACCGAACCCGGCACCGGTTCGGACCTGGCCGGAATGCGGACCACCGCGGTGCGTTCCGCGGACGGCGGCCACTACGTGCTCAACGGCGCCAAGACCTTCATCACCGGCGGGGTGCACGCCGACCGGGTCATCGTGTGCGCGCGCACCGCGCCACCGCGCGCGGACGACCGCCGCCACGGCATCTCGCTGTTCGTCGTGGATACGACCTCGCCGGGGTATCAGGTGGGTCGCAAACTGGACAAGCTCGGCCTGAAGGTGTCCGACACCGCCGAACTGTCCTTCACCGATGTCGTTGTGCCCGTGTCGGATCGGCTCGGCGACGAGCACGAGGGCTTCAACTACCTCGGTCAGAACCTGCCGCAGGAACGGCTCAGCATCGCGGTCGGCGGCTATGCGCAGGCCAAGGCGGCGGTGCGATTCGCCCAGCAGTACACCTCGCAGCGAACGGTGTTCGGGCAGGCTGTCGCCGGCTTCCAGAACACGAAGTTCGAACTCGCGGCCTGCCAGGCCGAAGTCGATGCCGCCGAGGCGGTGGTCGACCGGGCGCTGGAGGCGCACGATCGCGGGGAACTCACCGCTGCCAACGCCGCCTCGGCCAAGCTGTTCTGCACCGAGACCGCATCCCGGGTGATCGACCGCTGTCTGCAACTGCACGGCGGCTACGGCTACATCACCGAGTACCCGGTGGCCCGGCTCTACGCCGACAGCCGGGTCAACCGGATCTACGGCGGCACCAGCGAAGTCATGAAGCTGATCATCGCCAAGAACATGGGGCTGTAGTGGGCGCGGCCTATCTCGTCGACGGCGTGCGCACACCGTTCGGGCGCTACGGCGGTGCGCTGGCTCCGGTGCGGCCGGACGATCTGGCGGCGCATGTCCTCGCCGAACTCGTCGCGCGGCACCGCGACGTCGACTGGGCCGCGCTCGACGACGTGGTGCTCGGGTGCGCGAACCAGGCCGGTGAGGACAACCGCAATATCGCGCGAATGGCCGCCCTGCTGGCCGGGCTACCGGTGGACGTGCCGGGTGTGACAGTGAACCGGCTGTGCGGTTCCGGGCTGGACGCGATCGCCTCCGCCGCTCGGGCGGTACGCGCCGGTGACGCGGACCTGATCCTCGCCGGTGGGGTGGAGAGCATGAGCCGCGCGCCGTTCGTGCTGCCGAAAGCCGGTGCGGCGTGGTCGCGTTCGGCCGAGATATACGACACCACGCTCGGCTGGCGGTTCGTGAACCCGCGACTGCGCGACCGCTACGGTGTGGACACGATGCCGGAGACGGCCCAGCACGTGGCGGCGGAGTTCGGCATCGGGCGCATCCAACAGGACGGCTTCGCGTTGCGCTCGCAGCAGCGGACGGCCGCCGCTCAGGAGCACGGCCGGTTCGACCGCGAGATCGTAGCTGTACCGGTCCCGCAGCGGCGCGGCGACCCGATTCCGGTTGCGGTGGACGAACATCCGCGCTCGACCACTCTGGACGCGCTGGCCGCACTGCCCGCGGTGGTGCCCGGCGACTGTGTCACCGCGGGCAATTCCTCCGGCATCAACGACGGCGCGGCCGCCGTGCTGATTGCCTCGGAGCGCGCGGTGTCGCGCTACGGTCTGACACCGCTGGCGCGGGTGCGCGCGGGTGTCTCGGTCGGTGTCGCGCCCCGCGTGATGGGCATCGGGCCCGCACCCGCTACCGAAAAGCTCTTGGCCCGAACCGGTTCGGCGCTGGGCGAAATCGACGTGCTGGAAGTCAACGAGGCCTTCGCCGCCCAATCCCTGGCCGTGCTGCGTCTGCTCGGCCTGCCCGGCGACGCCGAGCACGTCAACCCGAACGGCGGTGCGATCGCCCTCGGCCACCCGCTCGGCGCGAGCGGTGCGCGCCTGGCACTTACCGCCGCACACGAACTCGCCGACCGTGACGCCCGCCGGGCGGTGGTCACCATGTGTGTCGGCGTCGGCCAGGGCATCGCCGTCCTGCTCGAACGATAGGAGTCCTCATGAACGCCACCCTCTCGCTGGCCGGTATTCTCGCTGAACAGGCTTGGCGCAGACCGGATCACATCGCCCTGGTCGAGGGCGATCAGCGGATCGGCTTCGCCGAGCTGTGGCGGCAGGCCCGATCCCAGGCTGCGGCGCTGATCGACCTCGGTGTCCGGCCGGGGGAACGGGTGGCGCTGCTGTGCCCCAATACCGCCGAGTTCCCGCGCGCCTACTACGCGATTCTCGCGGCGGGCGCGGTGGTGGTGCCGGTGCATCTGCTGCTCACCGCGCCCGAAGCGGAATACGTCCTGCGCGATACCGGGGCCCGGCTACTGCTGTGTCACGAGCGGTTCGCCGAGGTGGGCCGTGCGGCCGCCGCGGGCGCGGGCATCGACTGCCTGGACCCGAACGACCTGGCCACCGAGCCGATTCCGACGTTCGTGAGCCGGAGCCCGCTGGATCCGGCGGTCGTGTTCTACACCAGCGGCACCACCGGCAGCCCGAAGGGCGCCGAGCTCAGTCACCTGAATCTGGTCATGAGCGCGACGGTGAACGCCTTCGACGCCAACGAGGTCGGCCCGTCGGATATCGCGCTCGGCGCGCTGCCGCTCTTCCACGTCTTCGGGCAGACGGTGTCGATGAACTCGACCTGGCGGGCCGGGGCGCGACTGGTGCTGCAACCGAGATTCGATGCGGCAGAGGCGATCCGGCTCATGGTCGCCGAAGGCGTGAACACCTTCCACGGCGTGCCCACCATGTACCTAGGGCTGATCGAGGCAGCGGGGCGGGCGGCGGAGCTGCCGGTACTGCGGCTCTGCGTCTCCGGCGCGGCCTCGCTGCCGCAACCGGTGCTCGAACGGTTCGAGCGGCTGTTCGGCGCGTCGATCCTGGAGGGTTACGGCCTGTCGGAGACCTCACCGACCGCGACGGTGAACCAGCCGCGACTGGGCACGAAACCCGGCACCGTGGGCCACCCGGTGTGGGGTGTCGAGGCCGAGATCGCGGATCCCTTCGTGCGGGACCGAATCACCTTGCTGCCCACCGGGGAATCCGGTGAGGTGGTCGTGCGCGGGCACAATCTGTTCAACGGATACCTGGATCGCCCGGACGATACCGCGGCGGTCGTCGTCGACGGCTGGTTCCGCACCGGCGATCTCGGCGTCAAGGACGCCGAGGGCTTCCTCACCCTCGTGGACCGGATCAAGGACGTGATCATCCGCGGCGGCTTCAACGTGTATCCGAGCGAGGTCGAATCGGTGCTGCTTGCGCACCCCGGGATCGCCCGGGTCGCGGTGATCGGGGTTCCGGACGACACCTACGGCGAGGAGATCTGCGCGGTCGTCGTGCCGTCCGGGCCGGTGAGCGCCGCCGAGGTGATCGACTACGGCCGGGCGCATCTGGCCAGGCACAAATACCCGCGCCGGGTCGAATTCCGGACCGAATTGCCGCTCGGGCCGAGTCACAAGGTGCTCAAACGCGAACTGCGCCGCCAGCTGTCCTGAGCGCCGGCGGGGCGCGTCAGTCGTGGCGGGCCTCGTGTAGTTCGATGGCCACCAGCAGGTCGGTCAGGTCACTCAGGTGGCGGAGGTTGCGGCCGGTTAGCTCCTGGATGCGACGGACGCGGTACTTGGCCGTGTTGTGGTGCACGCGCAGTGCTTCGGCGGCTTCGCGGAGATTCATGTCGGCGGCGGCGAAGGCGCGGATCGTGGCGGTCAGCACGCCGCCGCGGGCGCGATCCTCGGCGAGCGCCGCGCGCACGCGGGGATCGATCAGACCGTGTGCGATGTCGTCCGCGCGCAGCATGAGGTAGCGGAACGGGGTCAGCCGGCTCAGGGCCTGGACGCCGCCGGTGTCGGGCGCCAACTCGAGTGCGGCGCGGGCCTGCTGGTAGGCGGCGGGCAGTTGGGCGAGATCGGTGACCACGGTGCTCGCCCCGAACGCGACCGCCAGGCCCTCCGCGCGCAGCGAACGCTCGGTCGCGTCGAGCCGGTCGCAGAACTCCGCGCCGGTAGCGCGCCCCAGCGCGGGGATCGCGACGATCTCCGTACCCCGTACCGCCGCGAGCGTGCGCAGCCCGTTGACCGTGGTGCGGGCGAGGGCGGCGGCCACCACACGCCGCGCGTCGGCCTCCTGCGCGCCGCTGCCGTGCAGCACCATCCCGGTCACCACCACGGTGCTCGCGGCCGCCTCGATGCCGTGTGCCGCCGCGAGCGAGAGCAGCGGGCCGCGCGCGGGCGCGACACCGTCGAGCAGGCCGTCGATCAGCTCGCGGCCGTCCTCGGCCGAAAGATACTGCTGGAACTCCAGATACGCGGTCGCCGCCTGGGTGCTGATCAGATCGCAGTACCGGCTCAGCGGGACCACCATCGACAGCGCCGCCTCGCGGCCCGCCTCCGAATCGCCCGCCTGGGTGATCAGGAGCTTCCAGATCGCCTGCTGTCCGAGGCGGAAGGCATTGATGTAGTCGACCAGGGTGAGCCCGGCATGGGCGCGGCGGGCGGCCGCGCGGCGCGCGTAGGCGATGTCCTCGGCGGTCACCCGGCGCTGATCGAGCAGCGCGCCGAGGCCGGTGCGGCACAGCCGGGTCAGCTGGTCGTGCACGTCGGCCCGGAACGCGGCGTCGCGGGCGGCGTAGCCGGGGATCTGGGTCATGATTGCGGTGGTCCCGGCCTCGGCCATCAGGTGCGCGCGATCGAAGACCCGGCTGACGATCCGGGTGCGTTCGGCCAGCATCGTGGACGAACCGGGCAATTGTGATCCGCCTGACATATCGGGCGATTAATCCACGTCCGGTGGTCGGTGTCAACGTGAGGATGCTCCGCGATAGCTGACGCCGGACTGTCCGCATCGGACAAAGCCGCGGCCCGAAGTTGGTCCTCCGCGTCCGATGTGCGCCTCCACCAGCGGTTTTAGTCTTTCCAAGACCATCAGACCGCGTCGCAACGCCGCCGGTTTCACAGCTCGCCCGCAGTCCACTCCCTGAGACGCGGGCTGGAGGACACATGCTCGACATTTCCCGGTTGACGCTGCGTTTCGGCGGCATCACCGCACTCACCGACGTCGGATTCCAGGTCGCGCCAGGGGAACTGGTGGGCCTGATCGGCCCGAACGGGGCGGGCAAGACCAGCCTGTTCAACTGCCTCACCAGGCGCTACACCCCCGAGGACGGCACGATCACCTTCCGCGGCGCCGATCTGCTGACCGCCCGCCCGCACACGCTGGCCGAACTCGGCATCGGACGCACCTTCCAGAATCTGGGCCTGTTCCCGCGTATGTCGGTGCGGGACAACGTGCTCGTCGGCGCCCACCATCGCGGCCGCACCGGTTTCGGCGCCGCCGGTCTGCATCTGCCGCGGGTGCGGTCGGAGGAGCGGACCCTGCGCGCCGAGGCCGACGCGCTGCTGGCCCGGCTCGATCTCGCCGACGTCGCCGACCGGCCCGCCAGCGGCCTGCCGTTCGGCACCCTGAAACGGATCGAACTGGCCCGGGCGCTGGCCGTGCGTCCGCGCCTGCTGCTGCTCGATGAACCGGTGAACGGCCTCAGCCACGGTGAGGTCGGCGAATTCGCCGCGTTGGTGCGCGCGTTGCGTGCCGAGCTGGATCTCACGGTCATCGTCGTCGAACACCACATGGGTTTCGTCATGGGGCTGTGCGACCGCGTCGTCTGCCTGGACTTCGGGCGCGTCATCGCCGCGGGCACACCGCAGCAGGTACGCGAGCACCCGGAGGTCATCGCCGCCTACCTGGGCACCGCGGCATGAGCGGGCCGTTTCTCGATCTCACCGATCTGCACGCCGGATACGGTGCGGCGCGGGTACTTCAGGGCGTGAGCCTGGCGGTCCGGCGCGGAGACGTATGCGCCATCCTCGGCCCCAACGGGGCGGGTAAGACCACGCTGCTGCGCGCACTGAGCGGCATGGTGCGCACCACCGGCGCGATCCGGCTCGACGGCGCCGATATCGCGGGCCGCAGCCCCGAGGCCATCGCACGCCGAGGCGTCGCCCACGTGCCCGAAGGGCGCGGGACCTTCGGCCCGCTGACCGTCGAGGAGAACCTGCGCCTCGGCGCGTTCACCCGGCGGGACCGGCGGGCCGTGAACGCCGACCTCGAGCGGGTCTACGGCTTCTTCCCCGCCCTGCGGGACAAGCGCCGGGAACCGGCGGGCGGGCTGTCCGGCGGCCAGCAGCAGATGCTGGCGATCGGCCGTGCCCTCATGCTGCGCCCGCGCCTGCTGCTGCTGGACGAGCCGTCGCTCGGACTCTCGCCCCTGGTCACCCAGGAGCTCTTCCGGCTCATCGCCACCATCAACGAACAGGAGCGGATCACCGTGCTCGTCGTCGAACAGAACGCGCACCTGGCACTGGAGATATCCAGTCATGCCCACGTGCTGGAAACCGGGCGGATCGTGGTGTCGGGCACGGCCGCCGAAGTCCGCCGCGACGAGCAGGTCGTGCGGTCCTATCTCGGATACCGGGTGTGATCGTGAGCGGATTCCTGCAGCAACTCGTCGAAGGACTCAGTGCCGGAGCCATTTACGCGGGTCTCGCGCTGGCCCTGGTGCTGATCTACCGGTTCACCGGGATCGTGAACTTCGCCCAGGGCGAGCTCGCCATGTTCTCGGCATTCCTGGCCTGGCAGTGCGTCGAGAGCGGCCTGCCGTTCTGGCTGGCGCTGCCGGTCACGCTGGCGGTGTCCTTCGCCGGCGGCATGCTGATCGAACGCGTGGTGATCCGGCCGGTGGAGGGCGGGGCCGAACTGACGCTGGTGATCGTCACGGTCGGCCTGTTCTTCTTCGTCAACGCGGCGGCCGGATGGATCTGGTCGTATCAGGTCAAGGCGTTCCCGAACCCGTTCCCGGACGGCGCGTTACGCGCCGGCGGCGTGAGCGCGGGCTACGGCAGCCTCGGTGTGATCGCCGTCGTCGCGGTCGTCATGGGCCTGCTGTATCTGATGTTCCGCTACACCCGGATCGGACTGGCCATGCGCGCGGTGGCGTGTAATCCGGCCTCGGCCCGGCTGGTCGGGATCCGGGTCGGCGCGGTGCTCGCGCTGGGCTGGGGCCTGGCCGCGCTGGTCGGCGCGGTGTCGGGGGTGCTGTCCGCGCCCCTGCTGTTCCTGGAGCCGAACATGATGGGCGGCGTCCTGATCTACGCCTTCGCCGCGGCCACCCTCGGCGGATTCGACAGTCCCGGCGGCGCTCTCGCCGGCGGTCTGATCGTCGGAGTCGCGGAGACCCTGGCCGGCGCCTACGTCGATTTCATCGGCACCGAGCTGAAAATCGGTGTGCCACTGGCAATCATCCTCGGTGTGCTGCTGCTGCGGCCACAGGGTCTCTTCGGCACGGCGGCGGTGGAACGGGTATGAGCATCGGAGAACTCGCTGTGGCACAGTCGAAATCGCTATTCGGCCGGATCCTGGCACATCGCCGCGCGCTCGCGCTCATGATCTTGGCGGCGGCGGCCTGCTACGCGCCCATGCAGCTGTCACCATTCCACACCTTCCAGCTCAGCATGGCCATGGTCTACGCCATCGCCCTGCTCGGACTGAATCTTCTGGTGGGACAGGCCGGTCAGATCTCGCTCGGGCACGGCGCCTTCCTGGCGATCGGGGCCTACACCGCGGCGGTGCTGCTCGACCGCTGGGAGATGCCACACCTGCTGACCCTGCCGGCGGCGGCGGCCGTGTGCTTCGCCCTCGGGCTGGCGCTCGGCGTGCCCGCGCTCCGCCTGCGCGGGCTGTACCTGGCGCTGGTCACCCTGGCCATTGCGATCTTCCTGGTGCCGTTGCTGAAACGGTTCGAATCGGTCACCGGCGGTTCGATGGGCCTGACCCTCGACAAGCCGGTGCCGCCGCTGTGGACCGGGCTCGCCGAAGACCAGTGGCTGTACTACCTGTGTCTCGCTGTCGCCGGGCTCTGCCTGCTGGTGGTGGCGGGCCTGCGGCGTTCCCGAGTCGGCCGGGCGCTCAACTCGATCCGGGACAACGAGACTGCCGCCGAGATCATGGGCGTGCGCCCGGCCCACTACAAGACCCTCGCCTTCGCCTGGAGCGCCATGCTGGCCGGCGTCGCGGGCTGTGTCTACACCTGGGTGATCGCCTACGTCTCACCGGATTCCTTCGCGGTGGGCCTGTCGATCACACTGCTCGCCGGGCTGGTGGTCGGCGGCCTCGGATCGGCGTGGGGACCGCTGCTCGGCGGTCTGTTCGTGCTGTTCGTGCCGAGCGTCGCCCAGGACCTGAATCAAGCCGCGCCGGGCGCGGTGTTCGGGCTGCTCATCATCGCGGTCATGTACCTCGCGCCCGCCGGGCTCGCCGGGCTCGGCGCCCGCGGCGCGCAGTGGATCGACATCCTGGTTCGGAAGGGGAAAAGCAATGCGTAACAAGGCGATTCGCATCGTCGGCGCCACGGCGGCGGTCCTGCTGGCCGTCACCGCGTGCGGTGGCCGGGGCGATACCGGCGGTTCGGTCGGCAGCGGCGAATGCCGGGGTCAGCAGACCACGGGGATCACCGACACCTCCCTCACCCTGGGTGGCGTCTACCCGCTGTCCGGTGCGGCGTCGGCCTACGGCGAGATGCCCAAGGGCGTCAAGGCCTACTTCGACTTCGTCAATGCCGAGCAGCATGGCATCGGCGGCCGCACCGTGGAGTACCTGGTGCGCGACGACGCCTACCAGCCACCCAAGACCGTCGAGGAGACCCGCCGCCTGGTCGAGCAGGACCGGGTGTTCGCGCTCTTCCAGACCCTGGGCACGCCCACTTCGTCGGCGGTGTGGGACTACACGAACCAGCGCAAGGTGCCGCAGGTGTTCGTCGCGGGCGGGGCCACCAAATGGGGTGCGGACACCGAACATCCGTGGACCATCGGCTGGCAGCCGAGCTACCAGGCCGAGGGCCGCGCCTT
Organism: Nocardia sp. NPDC127579; assembly: GCF_042672005.1. Lineage (NCBI taxonomy): Bacteria > Bacillati > Actinomycetota > Actinomycetes > Mycobacteriales > Nocardiaceae > Nocardia > Nocardia sp. NPDC127579. The sequence continues at coordinate 328,891 of NZ_JBHXVZ010000004.1, forward strand.
CGCAGAGTACGTGAAACAGCAGCGGCCCACCGCAACTGTCGCGGTGCTCTATCAGAACGACGACTTCGGCAAGGATCTGCTCGGCAGCTTCGAGCAGGCGCTCGCCGGCAGCGGCGTCCGCGTCGTGGCCGAACAGAGTTACGAGGTCACCGACCCGACCGTCGACCCGCAGCTGCGCAATCTGGCCAACTCGAAAGCCGATGTACTGCTGAGCATCTCGACGCCCAAATTCGCCTCCCAGGCGCTGGCCGGGGATGCGCGGAACCCGGAGTGGAATCCGCTGCACATCCTGTCCATGGTGTCGAACTCGCGCACGGTGCTGAAGCCGGTCGGCTTCGAGAACGTGCAGGGCGTGGTGAGCGCTGCCTACAGCAAGGATCCGGCCGATCCGCAGTGGGAGAACGATGCCGCCATGCGGTTCTACAAGGAGAAGCTGGCGAAATACGCGCCTGGTGCGGACCCGACCAACCAGTACACCGCCGTCGGCTGGGCCGCCGCCCAGAGCTTCCACAAGGCCATGGACGCGGCGAAATGTCCCACCCGGGAAGGGCTCCGGGACGCGGTGCGGTCACTGTCCGGAATCGAGATCGATCTGCTGCTGCCCGGTGTGACGCTGAAAACCGGTCCGGGCGACGCGTTCCCGATGGAGGCGCTGCGCATCCAGCGCTTCGACGGCCAGCACTGGACCATGGCCGGTGACCTGATCGAGACCGGCAAGTAGTTCCGCTCCCGACCCGCCGCGGCGCCGATCCGGTGCCGCGGCGGTGTCGTCTTATCGGGCGATCGGAATCGCCTATCGCCCCCGCATCCACGGAGCGCAAGGGCCCAGACTTCGGTGTGTACCAGCCGTTCCCGACCCGAGGAGCCCCGGTGGCCCGGCTACACATCGACGCGGTCTCGAAGACCTACGGCACCGAGTTCGCGGTGCGTGAGGTGAGTCTCGATATCGCCGACGGGGAATTCCTGGTGCTGCTCGGGCCGAGCGGGTGCGGCAAATCCACGCTGTTGCGCATGATCGCGGGCCTGGAGCAGCCGAGCGCAGGACGGATCCGGCTGGACGGCACCGACATCACCGACAGTGCACCGCAGAGCCGGAACCTGGCCATGGTGTTCCAGAGCTACGCGCTGTACCCGCATCTGACGGTGGCCGAGAACATCGGCTTCCCGCTGCGGGCCCGGCGGCAGCCGCGCGCCCGCATCGCCGCACGCGTCACCGAGGTGGCGCGCACCCTGGAACTCTCGGCACTGCTGGGCCGGCGGCCCGCGGCGCTGTCGGGCGGGCAGCGGCAGCGAGTCGCGCTGGCGCGGGCCATGGTTCGCGATCCCGGCGCGTTCCTGATGGACGAGCCGCTGTCGAACCTCGACGCCAAACTGCGCAGCGCCACCCGCGCCGAACTCGTCGCACTGCACCGCCGCCTGGGCGCCACCTTCCTGTACGTGACCCACGATCAGGTGGAGGCCATGACCATGGCCACCCGGATCGCGCTGCTGGACGCGGGGCGGGTGCAACAGGTCGGCACCCCCGAGGAGCTCTACGACCGGCCCCGCACCGCGTTCGTCGCGGGCTTTCTCGGCGCGCCGCCGATGAACCTGTTCCCCGCGGTCGTGTCCTCGCGCGACGGCGGGTTGCGGGTGCTGTCCGAGGGCGTCGACCTCGCCCTGGACATCACCGCGGATTCCGGCGAGGACACCGCCGTCCTCGCCGGAATCCGCCCGGAGCACCTGCGGCCGGATCGTACAGCCGGCGCGGTGCGCGGGCTGGTGCGCATGGTGGAGAACCTCGGCAGCGAGGAACTGGTGCACCTGGACTGCGGTTCGAACACACTGTGCGCCCGGCTGCCCCGGCCCGCGGGCCTGCGCGTCGGCGACACCGCCGCGTTCGGGGTCGACCCCGACCACCTACATCTCTTCCACCCCGAATCCGGCCTGCGCCTGACCTGGCGCGAGCAGAGCACACCCCTGAGGAGAATCTCGTGACACGCACAGCGCCCCTGCTGGGCCTGGTGCTCGCCACCGTCGTAGCGGTCAGCGGCTGCGGATTGAGCGGCAGCACGGCCACCGATACCGGGTCCACCGGACAGGTTCCCGAACTGCAACCCGGACAGCGGGTTTCGATCGTCTTCGAGTCCTACAACTACGGCCTGGCAGGTGCCTGGACCGACACCTTCAACGCGCTGATCGCCGACTTCGGCGCGAAGTTCCCGAATATCCAGGTCACCGCGCAGAAGCCGCAGGGCAACAGCCCCAACCCGGCCACCGACACCATCTCCAGCATTCAGAACCAGTTGGTCGCGGGCGCGCCGCCGGATGTCGCCCAATTGGGTTTCAGCGATCTGGATTTCACGATCGGGCAGTTACGCGCGAAACCGCTGGACAGCCTGTTCGGCGCGTCGGAGGTACAGCGGACCTTCGACGGCCGCCTGCCCTATCACGAGCGCGCCGCAACCCTCGACGACCGGGACGGCCACACCTACGGTGTTCCGTTCGTCTTCTCCACGCCCGTCCTGTATTTCAACGCCGACCTGTTCACTGCGGCCGGGCTCGACCCGAACCGCCCGCCCGCCACCTGGCAGCAGGTCGCCGAAGCCGCCCAGGCCATCACGGCCAAGACCGGCAAGGGCGGGGTCTACATCGACTGCCTGACCAAGACCGCCAAGGACTGGTGCTTCCAATCGCTGGTGCGTTCCAACGGCGGACGGGTGATCTCCGAGGATCGGCGCACACTCACCTATGCGGACGCACCCGCGGTCGAAGTCGTGCGCATGGCACAGGATCTCGTCACCAGCGGCGGCATGCCGAAGCTCGCGCAGAAGCAAGGCTACGAATCGTTCGTCCGCGGCGAGATCGGCATGATCCTCGAAACCAGCGCGGTGCAGGGCACTTTCGTCGCCGGAGCCAAGGACAAGTGGGATCTGCGCTCGACCGTCATGCCGCGGTTCGGCGACAAGCCCGCCGTACCCACCAATTCCGGTGCGGGCCTGCACATTCTGTCCGCAGATCCGGCCGAGCAGCGCGCCGCTTGGGAACTGATCAAGTTCCTGACCAGCGCGGAGGCGTATGAGCGGATCGCGAAGAACATCGGATACCTGCCATTGCGCACCGGGCTGCTGGCCCCCTCCGAATCGCTCGGCGCCTGGGCGGCTGCGAATCCGTTGCTGGGCCCCAACGTCGCGCAATTGGACGGCATGGAGCCGTGGGTCGCCATGCCCGGCAACAACTATCTCCAGATCCGCGACGGCATGATGGACGCGGTCGAAGCCGCGGTGTTCCAGGGCCGCGATCCGCAGGCGACTCTGGCCGACGCCCGCGCCGAAGGCGCGAAACTCCTTCCGGTCCGATGAGCTACGCCGACATGCGGGATCTGCGGGTCGTCCAGCTCACCGACACCCACGTCCGCGTCGCCGGTGAGCTGCTCTACGACACCGTGGACACCCACGCGAATCTCACTCACATCCTGGACCGCCTGCGCGGCAGCGGCCCGATCGACGCCCTGGTGCTTTCCGGCGACCTCACCGACAACGGCTCCGCGGCGGGATACCGGCGACTGAAGACCGCGGTGGAACCGGTGGCCGCCGAACTCGGCGCGGCGGTGCTGTACGTGATGGGCAATCACGACGAGCGGATCGCGTTCGGCGTCGAATTACTCGGGTACGCACCGGGATCGGTGTCGGCGGAGCAACCGCACGATCAGGTCGTCGAGGTCGAAGGGCTGCGCATCATCGCGCTGGACAGCACCGCGCCCGGCCGGCACGTGGGTCTGCTCGACGACGCGCAACTGGTCTGGCTGCGTGAACAACTACGGCGACCCGCGCCGCGCGGCACGCTGCTGGTGCTGCACCATCCGCCGCTGCCCTCCGCACTGGCGGCCGCCGAACTGCTCAACCTGGATCAGCCGGTCCGCTTGGCCGCCGCGGTGGCGAACACCGACGTGCGCCTGATCCTCTGCGGACACAACCACATGACGGCCGCCGGCCTGCTGGGCGGTGTCCCGGTATGGGTCGGCCCGGCCGCCGCCTACCGCTTCGACGCCATGCCGCTGACGGGCCGAATGCGCGCCGTGCAGGGCTTCGGTTACAGCCGCATCGATGTACTCGGCCTGGACGTCGTGGTGAGCGCGGTGGAAGCCACACCCGCGCCGCTGATCTACGAGCGATCCGAGGCGGACATGCTCGCTCACCTCCAGGCGATCGACACGGTGGATCCCAGCCGAGCGCACGCCGGGAGGATGGGTGATGTTCGTCGTCGATGAGAACGTCGCGGTGGCAATGGTTCCCGAGGCGCCGCCACCGCGGCGGCCGTGGGCGCGCAGGGTGATGCGCGGCGGTGTGCCGTATCTGTATCTCGCGCCGGCTCTGATCCTGCTGGTGGTGTGGACCTATCAGCCGCTGGTTCAGGCGTTCCAGTTGTCCACCTATTCGTGGAACCTGCTGCCCAGTTCGCCGATGACCCCGGTCGGAGCGGCGAATTATGAACGGCTGCTGGAGCTTCCGGCGTTCCGCGGGTCGCTGGTGCGGACCGGTGTGCTCATCGCGGGTCTGCTCCCGTTCACGGTGTTGCTGCCGGTGCTGGTCGCGCTGGCCAGTCGTCGAGTTTCCGGTCGCGCCCGAACCGTCTATCACGCCGTGGTTTTCGCACCGTTCCTGGTCGCGCCGGTCGCGGCGGCGGCGGTGTGGCGCTGGTTGCTGCACCCCGGCACCGGGTTCGTCGGTCGAGTGCTCGGATCTCAGCGCAACTGGGTGTTCGAGTCAGGAAGCGCGCACGGGGTGATCATCGGGATCTCCGGCTGGCAGCTGCTGGGGTTCGCGGTGCTGGTGGTGTGGGCCGGATTGGCGGGGATCAGTGCCGATTACGACGAGGCGGCCCGCGTCGATGGGGCGAGTCCGCGGCAGATCCGGCGCTGGATCACCCTGCCGCTGCTCCGCCCGACGCTGATGTTCCTGGTACTGACCACCGTATTGCTCACGCCCACACTGACGTTCCCGCTGATCGATGCGATGACGCAGGGCGGCCCGGCCCAGGCCACCACGAATATCTACTACCTGCTCTGGGACTACGCCTTCCACAGTTTCGACGCCGGAATCAGCGCCGCTGCGGGCGTACTGCTGTTCCTGGGCTTCGCGGTGATCGCCGGAATCCTGGTCTGGATCTCGGAAAAGGTGTCCTTCCATGACGATTGACCGGCTTCGGACGGCTGCGAGTCACCTGCTGCTCACGATCACGGCGTTGGTGTGCGCATTCCCGATCTACTGGCTGTTCGCCACCTCGCTGCGCCGCCCCGAGGACGTCACCTCGCTGGCGCCGATCCCGTGGCCGCTGTCGGTCGAGAACTACGCCGACGCCGCGCACAAGGTCGACATCGCCGGACTGATCGCGAATACCTTTGTCGTGGCGGTGCTCTCGGGGAGCGGGCAGTTGCTGATCGCGCTGCTGGCGTCCTACGCCTTCGCGATGTACACCTTTCCGTTGCAACGGCTGCTGTACCTGGCGTTCATCGGCACCTGGCTGGTTCCGTTCCAGGTGACCATGCTGCCCAACTACATCGTGCTCACCCGGCTCGGGCTCATCGATTCTCTGCTCGGCGTGGTCGTTCCGACTCTGTGCTCGGCGCTGGGCGTGCTGCTGCTGCGCCAGCATATGGCGGCGTTCCCCAAGGAACTGATCGCCGCAGCCAGGATCGACGGACGCTCCTCCTGGTCGATCCTGTGGACCGTGGTGGTGCCGAATCTGCGGCCCGCCCTCGCCGCGCTCGGCATCCTGCTCTTCATCAACGCCTGGAACGAATACTTCTGGCCCGCAGTGGTTTTGCGCCGCTCCAACAGCGTGCTCCAGCTGGGGCTGCGCAGCTTCATGGGCACCGAGGGCGACCAGTGGGGTCCGCTGATGGCAGTGGCGAGCCTGGCCTGTCTGCCGGTGCTGGTGCTCTACCTACTGCTACAGCGTCAGATCGTGAACGCCTTCGTCCGTTCGGGGCTGAAATGATTCCAGGCAGTCCAGGAACAGCGTGGTCGCCGGATTCGTGGTTTCGGCCCGCCACACCGCGTACAAGTCCAGTGTCGGAACCGGATTCGAGAGCTTGACCGCGACCGGGCCGTCACCGTGCCCGCCCAGACCCATCGACACCGCCCGCGTCACTGACGCGAACCCGACCAGCGGGCGTACCGACACCATATGCGCGGTCGCGCCCGGGTCGTCTGCGTGCCGGGACACCGTCAGCGAGATCCGATTGTGCGCCGCTGCCCGGAAGATCGAGTCGTACATGGCCGGGCACTGTTCCCGTGCGAACAGCACGCACTCCTGATCCCGCAGCTCCGCGAACGGCACACTCGCCCGTTCGGCCCAGCGGTGCCGCCGCCCCACCACCGCCACCAGCGGCATCCGCTCGAGCAGCCGCCGATAGCGGAACTCCGACGTGCTGGGATGCCCGTAGACCAGGGCGATATCGAGCGCGCCCTCGGCCAGCGCCGTCAACTGCGGTCCGGTGCGCTTCTCCCACAGCGATACCGCGATATCGGGATGCCGGACGGTCATCCGCGCCAGCGCTTCCGGCAGCACATGCCGGCTGGCGGGCAGGTTGTAGCCGACGTCGAGGGTGCCCGTGCGTCCCGCCGCCGTGGCCTTCGCGGCGAGCGCGGCCCGCTCCAGCTGCGCGACGATCTGACGGGCCTGAAGTTCGAACTCCCGGCCCGCCGCCGTCAACCGCACCTCGTGCGAATTACGTTCCACCAGCAGCACATCCAGCGCCGACTCCAGCTTGCGCAGTTGCGCGCTCAGACTCGGCTGGGTGATGTGCAGGCGCTGCGCGGCGCGGCCGAAATGCAGTTCCTCGGCGATCGCCAGGAACGAAACGAGATGCCGGAATTCCATGCCGCCTCCTACCGGGTACCCGTGAGGGTAGCCACGACAGATAACACCGGGTGAATCGGCGACACACGGCGGCCGGCGCGACGGTGGCGGGTCGGCCCGCCACCGTCGGCTCGGTCAGGCCCGGACTTCGGAGCGGTCACCGCTCCACAGCGTGTGGAACTTACCCTCCGCGTCGATCCGCTCGTAGGTGTGCGCGCCGAAGAAGTCACGCTGGCCCTGGGTCAGCGCGGCGGGCAGGCGCTCCGCGCGCAACGCGTCGTAATAGGACAGCGACGACGCGAACGCGGGCACCGGAATACCCAGCAGCGTCGCCGTGGACACCACGCGCCGCCAGCTGTCGATCGCGGTCTCGATCGCCTCGCGGAAGTACGGCGCCAGGATCAGGCTCGGCAGCTCCGGATTCGCCGCGTACGCCTCCTTGATGCGGTTGAGGAACCGGGCCCGGATGATGCAGCCGCCACGCCAGATCGTCGCCAGATCGCCCGGCTTCAGATCCCAGTCGTACTCGGCGCTGCCCGCCGCGATCTGATCGAAACCCTGTGCGTAGGCGACGATCTTGGAGGCGTAGAGCGCCTGGCGGATGTCCTCGGTGAACTGGCCGACATCGGTGGGCTTGGCGGCCAGGGTACCCGAGGCCAGTCCGGCCGCGGCCTTGCGCTGCGCCCGCGAACCCGACAGGGCGCGCGCGAACACGGCCTCGGCGATGCCGGTCACCGGCACACCGAGATCGAGCGCCGACTTCACCGTCCAGCGGCCCGTGCCCTTCTGCTCGGCCGCGTCCACGATCACATCGACCAGCGGCTTGCCGGTCTTCGCGTCGACCTGGTTGAGCACCTCGGCGGTGATCTCGATCAGATAGGACTCCAGCTCACCGGCGTTCCAGTCGGTGAACACGTCCGCGATCTGCTTGGCGTCGAAGCCGAGCGCGTCCCGGAACAGGTTGTAGGCCTCGCCGATCAGCTGCATGTCGGCGTACTCGATGCCGTTGTGCACCATCTTCACGAAGTGACCCGAACCGTCCGGTCCGATGTGGGTGCAGCACGGGACGCCGTCGACCTTGGCGGCCACCGATTCCAGCAGCGGGCCCAGCGACTCGTAGGACTCCTTCGGGCCACCCGGCATGATCGCGGGCCCGTTCAGCGCGCCCTCCTCGCCGCCGGAGATCCCCGCGCCGACGAAGTTCAGTCCACGCGCGGCCATCGCCGCCTCGCGGCGGATGGTGTCGGTGTAGAGCGCGTTACCGCCGTCGATGATGATGTCGCCCGGCTCCATCGCCGCCGCCAGCTCCTCGATCACCGCGTCGGTGGCCTCGCCCGCCTTCACCATGATCAGCACGCGGCGCGGCTTCTCCAGCGCTCCCACGAACTCCTCGATGCTCTCCGTCCGCACGAAATCCCCGTCACCCCCGTGCTCGGCCAGCAACGCATCCGTCTTCCCGACACTGCGATTGTGCAGCGCCACGGTGTACCCGTTCCGCGCGAAATTCCGCGCGATATTGCTGCCCATCACCGCCAGCCCGGTAACACCGATCTGCGCGCGCGCCTGCGAGGTCCCCATGAAGTGCCTCTCTCCTTCAGGTGTCATGGCGTGGCCGTGCGAACCGCGCCCACCCTTTTCTACCCGGTCGCGCCCGCACCCTGGACATCGGGCACGTGATGGTTCGGGATGCTGTGGATCAGGTCGGCGAAGCGGTTCAACTGCTCCAACCGTGCCGGCTCGAGCGTGCGGTCGAAATGCATGACCTCGTTGCGGACATGTCCGGTGTGTCGCAGGTCGTCCAGGAAGTCCGCCTGCGGAACACCGTGCCAGTTCAGTGCTTTCCAATTCACCTCGGGTGTCAGCAGTTTGACGTACCCGCCGAACATCAGGTGATCGATGCGGTCCGAGGGTTTTCCCTTGTACTTGGCCCCGGCCTTCGCGATCTGCGTTCCCGAGAACACCGGTCGCAACCGATCCCGCAACCCGCGCTCGATGGTCCCGATCAGAAAGAACGGCCGGCTGATCTGTTCGAATCGCGCCGCTACGTCGGAAGCTGTCACGATTCCGGTCAGTTGTCCGTACTCGTCACGGACGATGCAGAATCCGTGTTCCTGGATCCACGGCATCACCGACTCCAATGTCGTCCCGACTTCGGTGACCGGACTGTTGGGATCCGTCGCGCAGAGCAAATCGTGTTTCGAGCCGGTGGCGTACATACGGCCGATGGATCCCCAGCTGACGATGCCGTGCAATCTGTACAGCTCGTCGATCACCGGGATCTGTGAGTACTTGTATTTCATCATCGTCAGAACCACGGATTGCAGGCTGTCGCCGGGTTTGGCGGACACGAGCCCGCTGCGCGCAGATTCGAACGCGCTGAGCCGCATCCGGTCCATCGGCAGCGTCGAGGGCTGTTCCTCGGCGGGAACGGGTTTACCGGGACCGCTGGCCGCCGCGACCGCGGTGTCGGCTGGGGCCGCCACGACGAATCGCAGCGGGACCTCCGATGCCGCGTCGTGATAGACCGGCTCGGTGCTCAACCCGGCCGCCGCGAGCGCCGTGTCGATTCGTGAGATGTCGGCCGGTCGACGCACCCGGACGCCGAACATCTCGAGCAGCTGCCCAACCGTCAGCTCGGTGTCCTGCAATGCCGTGATTTCCGCCGCGGAAGGGGTTTTCGCGGTCACGCGCCCGCCTCGTCGTCACCGCGGACAACTCGCTTGCCCAGCACCGATTCGATCAACGTCAGCAGGCGCGCGGAGCGATCCGCATAGAACCCGGCCCAGTCGTCGGAATGCAGGGTTTTCGGTTCGATCAGATGGGTGGCGACCACATCGTCGAACCAGGCGTTCGGAGAACCCGCGGTGGCGGCCAGCACCGGGAGCGAGTCCGACGGCGCGTTGGCCGTGAGCAACGCGGCGCGATAGGACATCGGGGTCTTGTTGACGATCGAGTTCATCCGGACATCTGCCCGACCGGGCTGGGCAAACCATGACTTGGGGAAGATCGGACGAATATCGACGTTCCCGCCGATGACTGTTTCCCGCCCGATCGTGCCTTCGGTATGGAACCAATCCACCGCGCCCTGGCGCATGAGCAGGGCATGAATTCCCTTGTACGCCGCACTGTTGCGTGTTCGCAGGGTGTCCAGGCGCTGTTCTCGGAAGGTGGCCTCGGTGAGCGTATCCGGCATCGCGGCGCCCGGCTGCTGTACCCAGGCGAGTACCTGCTCGACATCCCGGGAAAATCTGGTTTCCGTCGCACCGCCGTACATTTCGCCGAGCACGCCGGACCAGTACCAGTCCACGATGCGCTGTTCGGTGTGCTCGGTCCAGGCGTCGGCCGACAAGAGCAGCGCGCGGATGGCTGCCAGCGGAACCAGCTGTGACCGGTACGGCACATCCTCGGCCGTGAAGATACATTGACGCGCAAGGAAAGTCCCCACCCAGGCGAACGCCTCCTGCAGCTTCGGCGCCAATTCGACATAGGCTGTCAAGGGCAGGTTCAACAGATCGCGGCGTTTGCACGCGACCGCGGCCGAGCGCCCGGCCTGCTTGCTCGCATAGGTGTGCACCAGTGCGATCGACTGGAGGAAATCATTACTGGTCAGGCCAGGGCCGCCGGGGCTACCGAGAACCGGATGTTCTTGGCAGAGTGTCGAACTCGTCTCCGCCCAGCTGCGCGCCAGATCGAAATCCGCGCCGGTGGCCGCACGGAAATCGCGATCGCCCGCATAGGTCGCGGTGAGCAGTTCGAATACGGTGAGTACGACGCCGCCGGTATTGACGCGTTCGAAGACCGAGCACACCGCTTCCTTGACGGTCGCCGCGGGCAGATTGATGGTGGGCACCAGAAACTGATCCACCGACTTCAGGATGCTCTCTTCGAAGTCGTGCCACAGATCCCAGTTGTCGGTGGCGATCAGATAACGCTTGCGCCACTCCGCGCGGCCGACTGTGTCGAAGACCAGATTCAGCGGGAAGTAGCCGCTCGCGCGTTCGGCATCGCCGGTCTGGAGGTCGAGCCGAAGGCGTTTGACCGAACGATCGAACAGTTGCCGGTTCTCCGGCACGGATATGATCGCGTCCTCGCGATCGGCGCCGTCCGCGACAGCATTGGCGATGTCGATGTAGTACCAGAGACGTTGGGGCCGCCCGCGGCTGTCGGTGGTGTCGACCGGGCGAGTCCGGCGATAGAGCGCTTGATAGAGCGAGGTCATTCGCTGCTGACCGTCGAGCAGTAGATAGTCCGGAACGCCGGCGTTGTCGGTGTCGACGCCGGCGATCGCCCGGGGCTGGAACTGGGGATGCCCGCCGGTTTCCAGCTTCATCACCACGCCCAGCGGGTAATTCTGGGTCACCGTCGCGATCAGTCCCTTGATCCGCTCATCGTCCCACTTCCATTCGCGTTGGAAGTTGGGCAGTTGGATGCGGCCTGTCCCGACATCCTCGAGCAGTGTCCCGAGGAACGGATTGTCCAGTTTCACCCGGACCCCTTTCTAATACGATGTCATCCAGCCGTGCGGCCGACCCCGCCGCATGCCATTGTGCGCGGAATGCGCCCGCCCTCAGTCGGTTACGTAGGCAACCCAGAGAAAATCCCGGGCGCGGCTCAATGCCACCAGTGTCTGCCTGGCGATCAGTTCGGCCTGGTCCCGCACACCGCCACTGAGCGTGTGCAACGGCACCGGCTTCTCGGTGATGTGGAAGACACCGAGGAAGTCCATGCCCTTCGCGCGATGCACCGTCCCCACCTTGACCGCGGTGTGCTGCGTGCCGTCGTACCTTTCGAGCGCGAGGGTCTCGAGTCCGGCTTCGGTCAGCACCCGCTGGTAGTGTGCCGCGTCTCGGCGCGTACTCACTATGACGGCGACATTGGCGGACGCCAATCCCGAATCCTGAACCGCGCGGACCAATTCCACGTCGATATCCGCGCGGCGCACATGAAGCTCCACGGTGCTGCCGCCCTTGAGGACTCCGGGACTGTCGCGCAGCACGACACCGGGCCCCCCATCGAGATCGTCGACGGTGTTGCCGGCCTCGACGTTCTGCGAGAAGCGCAACACCTCTTTTCGATTGCGGTAGTTGGTCTTCAAGGTGCGACTGCGCGCACCGGGAAGCGGAATTCCAGCGTCCGACAGCCGCCAGCCACCCGGATAGACCTGCTGCTGGCCATCGCCGACGAGCAGAAGTTGCGCGTCGCCGCCGCCGCCGAGGATGGCGTGCACGAGGGCCAGCTCCATGAGGGTGAAATCCTGGACTTCGTCGACAACGACCATCGCATAGTCCTCGGTCTCGTCCAGCGGCCTGGCACGGACCTCGTCCAGTGCCTTGCGCACGACATCGGTGAAGTCGTCGAGTCCACGCTCGGCCAACCGCCGCCGGTAGGGCAGATAGAACTTCTGCCAGACCTCCTCGCGGCGTGCGGCTTCCAACCGGATTCCCTCGCGGCCGGTCCGCCGCACGGACCTGTAGTCCTCGAACCGGACGATTCCGCGACCCTGGATGACCCGGTTGACCTCATCGGTCCAATACTGGTGGTCGGTGTCGCTGATCCGGCCGAGCAGGTGGCGGCCCTGCATCCAGGCCCGCGCGAACGCGTCCCGCTGTGCGTCGTCGTCGGCGAGTGTGAACGGCACCGCGCGGCGTCGCAGAAACCGGGTCGTCCAGGCATGCAGGCCGACGAATTCGGCGCGATCGTGTGCGTGTGGTGCCAGGTGCGCGAATCCTGATTCGTGGTATGCGGGAAGCGTTTTGACAAAGCTGGTGAACAGCAGCCGCCCCGGATTGTGCTTGGCGAATCGTGCCATTCGATGGAGGGCGACGACGGACTTGCCGGTGCCGGCCGGACCGCTGACCCGGGCCGGGCCGTTGAACCGGGCATGCACCAGGTCCAGCTGTTCGGGATCGAGGAAGGTCATCCACTCCTGGAACGGGCGGGTCAGCATCTCGGCGCGCGCGCCTTCGTGCAGGTCCGCCTTCTCGAAAAGGCTGTCGGTGCTCGATGTTTCGGTGCGCGGAGCCTCATCGGTGGAAATCCAGGTATAGAGGCCGAGGCGGACGGAGGCGCGGGCGGCGATCTCGTGCGGGCGGTGCCGTGGCAGCTTGGTTTCCCCGCTGAGCAGGGCGTCGCGTATGGAGGAACCGTCGACGGCGAGGAACGGATCATGCGCGGCGGTATCGACCGCGCGGTCCATCGCCAGCATTACTTCCAGCATGTGCGGCACGAACTGATCCCGGCCCGACAGCAGGCCGGCGAAGGTTTCCTCGGCGTGCACGCGCAGACGGCGTAGTCGCTGGCGGTCCGGGACCTCGTCGATGAAACTCAGCGCGAACACGCCGGTGCGGCCGATCACGAATGCTGGTATCCGGTCAGGCGGGACCGCACGGTTCGCGACCAGAACCTGCCAGCCGTTCTCCATCAGCGGCGCAGCCAGCAGCCTGCGTTGTGACTTCGTCAGATGCGGTAGAGCATCCAGCTCTTGCTCAACCCAGCGCCGCCGCCGCTCCCGACCGATGTCCGCCACTGCATTCCCCCTAGCAACCGTGTTACGCCTCCATGATTGCCGAAGTGGTTGCGCTGCACAACAATCCGAGTAACTCTACCCGGTGACCGTTTGCGCAACGGATTGCGGAAAACCGGACGAATGCGTCGTCTACAACGAACCGACTCCGGGCTGCCCTTCACACGAACCATGCCGGACTGAGCGCGCAGAGGGGATCGAACCGTTGCTCATGAGCAGCCGGGTATCGCCACCCGGCATTGACCCCAGGGGTCTTCCCGTGGCGATACCCGCTGCCGATACGAGATCGGACTTACTCAGGTTTCCATCGGGCTCGTTTTCCGTCGCGGCGCAACTCGCCGAGGACGTGGTGCAGCCAGGAACTGCCAGACTCGCCAGATTTCGGGCGGCGTTGAGATCGCGGTCCAGCACCAGTGGGCAACGATCGCATCGGAAGATGCGTTCGGACGGACGCAGTTTGGCTTTCACCGCGCCGCAGGAGTTACACGTTTTGGAACTGGGATAGAACCGGTCCGCGACAATAAGCCGGGTGCCCCGCCAGGCGCACTTGTAGTCGAGTTGGCGTCGCAGTTCGCCCCACGCGACTCCCGCGATCTGCCGGGACAGCCGGCGATTGCGAGCAAGTCCGGCGACATGCAGGTCTTCGATCACAATGGTGTCGGCAACGGCTACGAGCGCCGAGGTGAGCTTGTGCAACATATCGGCGCGCTGATTGGCGATGTGTGCGTGAATCCGCGAAATTTCGGCTCTGGTAGCCGTCCACCGTTCGGATGGCGTCGCCCGGGTGCGCTTGTCAGGCCCGCGACGACGTGCTGCGCGACGCTGCAGACGCCGAAGTACTGCCAGATGGGTGACTCCGAGATCGACACCGATAACTGGAAGACTCCGGCCGCTCACGAGGGTGCGAGTAGGCGCGACTTCCACCGAGAAGGATACGAACCATCGTCCCCGTCGTCGACTGACAGTCGCCGAGCGGATCCGAGCTGTGCCGCGACCGATATGGCGCGCCAGCTTCCGGGTCGACTCCAGGGTTCGAACAGTGCCGATGCGGGGTAGCCGCACGTGTCTGCGATCTGTGTCGGTAAGGCCGAACGCGCCGGTCGTGAATCGGCACGACTGCCGTCCGTGCTTCGACCTGAACTGAGGAAACTTGCAGCGGCGGCTGTGGACCGGCGTAGTTCTCGCCTCAGCCCACCGCCGAAGTCCGGCTGCCAGATTGGCCAGCCCGCTGGCGTAGGCCTCCTTGGAGTTCTCGGGCCACCACGCGGCGACGGTGGGTTTGGCTCGATTCCACGCTTTGCGCAACGCGTACGCCGACCAGTTCAGGCTCGGGGCGAGGTCGGCATCGCGAATCCCGTAGGTGCGTTCGGCTTCCCGCTGTGCGAGATTCGCTTTCACCCGGGCAAGACCCCAATTGAAGGCGAACCGCTGGGCTCCGCAATGCGATTGGAGCGCGTCTTCCTGTACAGGGGTGGGATCGAGCGCGAAGACATATGCCCTGAGGACGCGGCATTGAGGATCTGGAGTGGTGTTTCCTGCTGGAGCCTGCACCGCATCCCCCCGGAACGAACCGCAAATGATAGGGAAAGCCTGATCGTCGAACTGTGGGCGCACGCGGGATCGAACCGCGGACCGCTGGTGTGTAAAACCAGTGCTCTACCGCTGAGCTATACGCCCCTACCGCTGATCGAGTAGATCGACGGCACGGGTTATGAATCTAGCGCGGCGAGCGCTTTCTCCCAAGCCGCCTGGTCACGGGGCTCTCCGGGGCCGTTCATTTCGGAGAAGCGGATGTGGCCGGTCTTGTCGACGACGAAGGTGCCGCGGTTGGCGAAGCCGGTTTTCTGGTTGAAGACGCCGTAGGACTGGGCGACGGCGCCGTGCGGCCAGAAATCGGAGAGCAGGGGGAAGACGTAGCCCTGTTCGGCGGCCCAGATCTTGTGGGTGGGCGGCGGGCCGACGGAGATCGCGAGGATCTCGGCGTCGTCGTTCTGGAACTTGGGCAGCTCGTCGCGCACCTTGCACAGCTCACCCTGGCAGATGCCGGTGAAGGCGAGCGGATAGAACACGATGAGCACGTTCTTCGCGCCGCGATACGACGACAGCGTGACTTCCTGGTTGTTCTGATCCTTCAATGTGAAATCCGGTGCGAGCGCACCGATCTCCAAGGGTCCGTCCAGGGCCATCCGCGCGTCCTCCATCGTGTCGGGTTCGCCGGGCGACAAGCGCATCGCCCGGCGAAACCATAGCGAATGGGTGGGCGTTGCCTGTACTCAGCGCTGCTTGGACGGCGCCTTGGGCTGTACGAGGCGACTTCCGGTCCAGCCGCCCAGGGCGATCGCAGAGGTCTGCGTCAACCCCGCCGTGGGCGCGGATTCGGCGATCTCGCTCGGATCGACATGGCCAGGTTTGCCGGTCTTGGGGGTGAGGACCCAGATGACGCCGTCGTCGGCCAGCGGGCTGATGATCTCCATCAACTCGTCGGCCAGATCGCCGTCTCCTTCGCGCCACCAGAGCAAAACGGCGTCGACCACCTCGTCGGTGTCATCATCCACCATTTCACTGCCACTGGCTTCCTCGACATCGGCCCGCAGGTCGTCGTCGGTGTCCTCGTCCCAGCCCAGTTCCTGGACAACCATGCCGTGAGTAATGCCAAGCTTCTGAGCGTAGTTCTGCGCGTCCGCCGCGGCGACCACGGTGGTGTCCTCCTCAAATCCCGAGACAATAGGTAGTTGCAAGCGAACATGGTTATCGGCCCGAGCGCAAGCCGATCGGCCGAATTTCCGTCGAATGTCGCGGGTGCATCTCGGGTTTTCGGTCGGTTTTCAGCGTTTGGGGCACGCTTCGCGCACCGCGGTGCGCGCGTCGTTGACCTGCTTGCTTGCCTCGTTGAGGCCGCCGACGGGGGCCGTATAGGACATTTTCCGGGTCTCCTCGGCCAGCAGCCGGGCCGCCGAGACGTATGCCGAAAATTTACCGGCAAGATCATCGGGGAGTGCGCCGGCGGCGCCGTTGATGCCGGCCTCTACCTTGTTCGCGGCGTCCTCCAGGGTCTGCGCCGCCCCGTCCCGCTTGGCGGCATAGTCGGGGGCGTTCGAGTCGTGCGCGTCGACGAAATCGTTGTAGGCCTTGACACCGACCCCGGTGGTGGTCGGAAACTGTGCGCAGTTCTCGTCGATCGCCTGGGTCTGCGCGGCGGCCTTGCGCGAGGACGTCGCCGCCGCCGAGGAGGCCGCCGCCTCGGTCTTGTACGCCTCCACGTCGGCGATGTTCGGATTGGCCACTCCGTCAACCCGATTCGCGCAACCCGCGACGGTCAGACCGGCAGCGACCGCGGCGGCCGCGCACACGAGTCCGAATCGGCGTGGATCCAGCAGCTTCATCACTCTCCCCGCGTCTCAATGGTGTCTGGGTGCTATCGCTCAGCTCGAGTCGGGGCCGGAAAAACTACCGGGTAACCCGCTGCGGAGGAAACCGTACTGGATTTCCTGCTGACATGATGACCTGGGACGCGCCTTCGGCCAGGATGGAAGGTGCGCCCGACCTTACGTAGACGGGTGGTTCGCACACCATAGCGGCCCGCCCGGGGATACAGACGCCAACCAGCTTGTCCACCCCCTGTACGAGGAGCAGATTTGACCGACCTGATCCACTCTTCCGCCGCAGCGAAATCCGCTGCGCCGAATTCCGAACCGGCAGCCGCCGAGCCCGCCCCACAGGCGTCGCATCAGGCCGCGGCCCGGGTTCGGGTGATCCGCGAAGGGGTGGCGTCCTACCTACCGGACATCGACCCGGAGGAGACCAGCGAATGGCTCGAGTCGTTCGATGAGATGCTCGACCGGGAGGGCCCGGGACGCGCGCGCTACCTGATGCTTCGCATGTTGGAACGGGCCGGTGAACGCCGTGTCGCCATCCCGTCACTGACGTCCACCGACTACGTCAACACCATTCCCACCGAGAACGAGCCGTGGTTCCCCGGCGACGAGGAGGTGGAGCGGCGCTTCCGCGCCTGGATCCGCTGGAATGCCGCGATCATGGTGCATCGCGCCCAGCGCCCGGGTATCGGTGTGGGCGGCCACATCTCGACCTACGCGTCGTCGGCGGCGCTGTACGAGGTCGGTTTCAACCACTTCTTCCGCGGCAAGGATCATTCCGGCGGCGGTGACTCGATCTACATCCAGGGTCACGCGTCGCCGGGCATCTATGCCCGCGCCTTCCTGGAGGGGCGGCTGTCCACCGACCGGATGGACGGCTTCCGCCAGGAATACAGCCACGGCGGCCCGGGCCACGGCCTGCCGTCGTACCCGCATCCGCGGCTGCTGAACGATTTCTGGGAGTTCCCCACGGTGTCCATGGGTTTGGGCCCGATGAACGCCATCTACCAGGCGCGGTTCAACCACTACCTGCACGACCGGGGTATCAAGGACACCTCCGATCAGCATGTGTGGGCGTTCCTCGGCGATGGCGAGATGGACGAGCCCGAGTCGCGTGGCCTGATCCAGGTGGCCGCCAACGAGGGCCTGGACAACCTGACCTTTGTGATCAACTGCAACCTGCAACGCCTGGACGGCCCGGTGCGCGGCAACGGCAAGATCATCCAGGAGCTGGAGTCGTTCTTCCGGGGCGCGGGCTGGAATGTCATCAAGGTGATCTGGGGCCGCGAGTGGGACGCGCTGCTGGGCGCGGACCGCGACGGCGCGCTGGTGAATCTGATGAACACCACGCCCGACGGCGATTTCCAGACCTACAAGGCCAATGACGGCGCCTACGTGCGCGATCACTTCTTCGGCCGGGATCCGCGCACCAAGGCCCTGGTGCAGGATCTGTCCGACGAGGGCATCTGGAATCTGAAGCGCGGCGGTCACGACTACCGCAAGGTGTATGCGGCGTACGCGGCGGCGATGGCGCACAAGGGTCAGCCGACGGTGATCCTGGCCAAGACCATCAAGGGCTACACCCTCGGCAAGCACTTCGAGGGCCGCAACGCCACGCACCAGATGAAGAAGCTGACGTTGCAGGACCTCAAGGATTTCCGCGATCTGCAGCGCATCCCGATCTCGGATGCCGAGCTGGAGAAGGATCCGTATCTGCCCCCGTACTACCACCCTGGTATGGAGGCCCGCGAGATCCAGTACATGCTGGATCGGCGGCGCGCGCTGGGCGGGTTCCTGCCCGAGCGGCGTTCGTCGGCAAAGCCGCTGCAACTGCCCGGCGACGAGGCGTACAAGTCGGTGCGCAAGGGTTCGGGCAAGCAGAACGTCGCCACCACCATGGCGCTGGTCCGTTTGATGAAGGAACTGCTGCGGGACAAGGAGATCGGCAAGCGCATCGTGCCGATCATCCCCGACGAGGCCCGTACCTTCGGTATGGACTCGTGGTTCCCTTCGTTGAAGATCTACAACCGCAACGGGCAGTTGTACACATCGGTCGACGCGGAATTGATGCTTGCCTACAAAGAGAGCACCGTCGGGCAGATCTTGCACGAGGGCATCAACGAGGCCGGTTCGACCGCGTCGTTCACCGCGGCGGGCACCTCCTACGCCACCCACGGCGAGCCGATGATCCCGCTGTACATCTTCTACTCGATGTTCGGGTTCCAGCGCACCGGCGACGGCCTGTGGGCCGCGACCGATCAGCTCGCGCGCGGTTTCGTGCTCGGAGCTACCGCCGGGCGAACCACGCTGACCGGTGAGGGTTTGCAGCACAACGACGGCCACTCGCTGCTGCTGGCCTCCACCAATCCCGCTGTGGTCACCTACGATCCGGCCTTCTCGTTCGAGCTGGCCCACATCGTGCGTGACGGTCTGCGCCGGATGTACGGCGGCGGGCAGCCGCCGGCCCTGCCGTACGCGGTGCCCGGTACCGAACCGCGGGAGCGCCCGGCCACCGATACCTTCGGCGGCGAGGATGTCTTCTACTACATCACCCTCTACAACGAGCCGTACCAGCAGCCGGCCGAGCCCGAGGGCCTGGACATCGACGGTCTGCTCAAGGGCCTCTATCTCTACAAGCGCGGAGGCGAGGGCGAGGTGCGCGCCCAGATCCTGGTCTCGGGCGTCACGGTGCCCGACGGCCTGCGCGCGCAGGAGCTGCTGGCCACCGAGTGGGGTGTGCAGGCCGATGTCTGGTCGGTGACCTCGTGGGGTGAGCTGCGCAAGGAGGCGCTGGCCAAGGAGATCGCCCAGCTGCGTGACCCGAGCGCCGATATCCCGCAGCCGTACGTGACCGAGGCGCTCTCGCGTGTCTCGGGCCCGTACATCGCGGCCACGGACTGGATGCGGGCGGTGCCCGATCAGGTCCGCAAGTGGGTGCCGGGTGATTTCACCACGCTCGGTACCGACGGTTTCGGTTTCTCCGATACCCGTCCGGCCGCACGGCGCGTGTTCAACGTCGACGCCCAGTCGATCGCGATTGCGGCGCTGGACGGGTTGGCGCGTACCGGAAAGCTGGATCCGGCCAAGGTGGTCGAGGCGGCCGCGAAGTACCGCATCGATGACGTGGACGCCGCGCCGAAACCGGCGGCCGATTCCGCCGAGGATCTGGCATAGCGGACTATTAGGAACGTGGACCGTAAACCGCCGCGGCCGCGGAGGATCTCCGAGGGCTCATCCGAGCACGAGGTGTATCTGCCCACGGGCGCGCTCTCCCCGAACCGGCAAACCCGCGACCCGCTCCCGGACACGCTGCTCAAACGTGTGAAGCAGTTCTCCGGGCGCCTCTCCACCGAGGCGGTCGGGTCGATGCAGGATCGGTTACCGTTCTTCGCCGATCTGGACGCCGCCCAGCGGGCGGGTGTGCAGATGCTGGTGCAGACCGCGGTGGTGAACTTCCTGGAGTGGCTGCAGGATCCGGATAGCGATATCCGGTTCACGCTCGATGCCTTCCAGGTGATTCCGCAGGACCTGGCGCGGCGGCTGACGCTGCGCCAGACCGTGGACATGGTCCGGGTGGCCATGGAGTTCTTCGAACAGTGGCTGCCCGCGCTGGCGCGCAATGATCGCCAGTTGCAGGCGTTGACCGAGGCGGTGCTGCGATACGGGCGTGAGCTCGGTTTCGCGGCCGCTTCGGTGTACGCCAGCGCCGCGGAGTCGCGCGGCGCGTGGGATACCCGCCTGGAGGCGCTGGTCGTGGACGCCGTGGTGCGCGGCGATACGGGCCCGGACATGCTGTCGAGGGCCGCGACCTTGAACTGGGATGCCACCGCGCCGGCGACGGTGCTGGTGGGTACGCCGCCGGAGGACCAGGGGGTGGGCATGGTGGGTTCGGTGCACACCATCGCCGCCCGGCACAGCCGCTCCGCGCTCGCGGTGGTGCAGGGCGCCCGGCTGGTGATGGTGGTCAGCGGTCAGCTCGGCGAGAACGGCTATGCCACACCGTTTCTGGCGGACCTGCTGGGTGAGGTGTTCTCCGACGGCCCGGTGGTGATCGGGCCGACCATGCGCACGCTGGGCGCCGCGCACGCGTCGGCGGTGGAGGCGCTGGCCGGAATGGAGGCCGTGGTCGGCTGGCGCGGGGCGCCGCGGCCGGTGCACGCGGCCGAATTGTTGCCCGAACGAGCCTTGTTGGGCGATCGGGCTGCGGTGGAGGCGTTGAACGAGTATCTTGTGCTCCCGTTGGCCGCGGCAGGATCGTCGCTCGCGGACACGCTCGATGCCTATCTGGATTGCGGTGGCGCGGTCGAGACGTGTGCCCGTCAGCTGTACGTCCATCCAAATACCGTTCGCTACCGACTCAAACGGATCGCCGAGATCACGGGCCGCGATCCGATGAATCCGCGGGATGCCTATGTGCTCCGGGTCGCGGCAACAGTGGGTCGTTTGACACGAACTCGTAACGAACCGTCAACATCAGCCCCAGACGCCTCGCATGCACCCGTGGGCCACGAGGGCCTGTAACGCAATCGGCGAATCGGTCGATCGGGACAACCCACTAGGGCTTTTGTGGAACCCCTACAAAACCCTTCTCAAACCTTCATTCGCGTCGACATCAGTAGAGACCCATCCCACAGTGTTTTCTTAGAGGCGTGATCGCGATGTTCGCCCCTGGACAGGGGTCCCAGACACCCGGCATGCTCGCGCCCTGGCTCGACCTCCCTGGCGCGAACGATCGGCTCGCCCTCTGGTCTTTGGCCTCCGGCCTGGACCTGGTCCGTCTCGGCACCACCGCGACGGCCGAGGAGATCACCGACACTGCCGTGACCCAGCCGCTCGTGGTAGCCGCCGCGCTGCTTGCGTTCTCGCATATCGACGCGGACCTGATTCCGGCCGACACCATCGTGGCCGGGCATTCGGTCGGTGAGCTCGCCGCCGCGGCGGTCGCCGGAGTCCTCTCCGCCGACGACGCCGTCGCGCTGGCCGCCCTCCGCGGTGCGGAGATGGCCAAGGCGTGCGCGCTGGAGCCGACCGGAATGTCCGCGGTACTCGGTGGCGACGAGGCCACCGTGCTGCAGCGGCTCGCCGAACTCGATCTGATTCCGGCCAACCGCAACGCGGCCGGGCAGATCGTGGCCGCGGGCAAGCTCGAGGCCCTGGCCGAACTGGCCGCCAACCCGCCGGAGAAGGCGCGCGTGCGCGCCCTTCCGGTCGCGGGCGCTTTCCACACCGAGTACATGGCTCCGGCCCAGGACGCGGTGGCGGAAGCGATCGCGCGGATCACCCCGAGCGAGCCGGTCCGGACCCTGCTGTCGAACTTCGACGGCAAGCCGGTCGCCTCCGGCCGCGACGCGGTCGACAAGCTCGCCGCCCAGGTCACCCGGCCCGTCCGGTGGGACCTGTGCACCGGAACCGTCCGCGCCGCGGGCGTTTCCGCGGTGTGGGAGCTGCCGCCGGCCGGCACGCTGGTCGGTATCGCCAAGCGCGAGCTGAAGGGCACGCCCACACTGGCCCTCAAGACCCCCGAAGACCTCCCCGCGTTGGCGGGGTTCACCACCGCCGGTTAGCTTTCCTCCCGCGACTGCATATCGCGCGGTTGTGACCGAGTCGGTGATAACCATCGCCGCACTCGAAACGAAACACTCCACAAGCCCTACAAAAGGAAACAAGAAGGGAGCCACCAAGTGGCCGCTCTGACCCAGGAACAAATCGTCGAGGAACTCGGCAAGATCATCGAAGAGGTTACGGGTATCGAACCCTCCGAGGTGACCATCGAGAAGTCCTTCGTCGATGACCTGGACATCGACTCGCTGTCCATGGTCGAGATCGCCGTGCAGACCGAGGACAAGTACGGCGTCAAGATCCCGGACGAGGATCTGGCCAGCCTGAAGACCGTGGGTGACGCTGTCGCCTACATCCAGAAGCTCGAGGCGGAGAACAGCGAAGCCGCCGCGGAGCTCAAGGCCAAGTTCGACGCCGAGTAGGGCCGACACAGTGACCACTCCTTCCACCTTGAACGGGAATTTCCCCAACGTCGTCGTCACTAGCCTGGCGGCGACCACGTCGATCGCGGGCGACGTCGATGCGACGTGGAAGGGACTCCTCAACGGCGAGAGCGGTATCGACGTTCTCGAGGATTCCTTCGTCGAGGAATACGGCCTTCCGGTCCGCATCGGCGGCCACCTGAAGGTCAACCCGGACACCCTGCTCGAGCGGGTCGAGATCCGTCGCATGGCGTATGTCGAGCGGCTCGCGATGGTGCTGGGCCGCGAGGTCTGGCGCAACGCGGGCAGCCCGGAGGTCGATCCGGAGCGGCTGGGTGTGGCTATCGGTACCGGGCTCGGTGGCGGCGACGCCCTGATCGACTCGGTCGACAAGCTGAAGACCGGTGGCTATCGCAAGATTTCGCCGCTGGCCGTTCAGATGGTCATGCCGAACGGCCCGTCGGCCGTGGTCGGTCTCGAACTGAAGGCCCGGGCAGGAGTGGTCACTCCGGTCTCGGCATGCTCGTCCGGCTCCGAGGCCATCGCCAACGCGTGGCGGATGATCGCCATGGGCGACGCGGACATGGTCGTCACCGGCGGCGTCGAGGGCTACATCGACTCGATTCCGATCGCGGCGTTCAGCATGATGCGCGCCATGAGTACCCGCAACGAGGACCCGAAGGGCGCCTCGCGTCCGTTCGATCGGGATCGCGACGGGTTCGTTTTCGGCGAGGCCGGTGCGCTCATGGTCATCGAGACCGAGGAGCACGCCAAGGCTCGTGGCGCCACCATCCACGCGCGTCTGCTCGGTGCGGGCATCACCTCCGACGGTTACCACCTGGTCGCCCCGGACCCCTCGGGTGATGGTGCGGCGCGGGCGATGACCCGGGCTATGCAGACCGCCGGTCTGACCAAGCAGGACATCACGCACGTCAACGCGCACGCGACCGCGACGCCGATCGGCGATACCGCGGAGGCGAACGCGATCAACAAGGCCGTGGGCAACCACGCGTCGGTCTACGCGCCGAAGTCGGCGCTGGGCCACTCGATCGGCGCTGTCGGCGCCCTCGAGTCCGTGCTCACCGTGCTCAGCATCCGGGACGGTATCGTGCCGCCGACGCTGAACCTGGAGAACCAGGATCCGGAGATCGATCTCGATGTGGTGCACGGGGAAGCCCGGCGCCAGGAGATCGAGTACGCGATCAACAACTCCTTCGGCTTCGGTGGGCACAACGTGGCGCTCACCTTCGGCCGCGCCTAGTCGCATACGACTGCGTTTCAACGATCCCCGGTCGGGTTCGGGCAGTTCTGCCCGAGTCAGGCCGGGGATCGCCATTTAGCGGCCGCGGTAGCGGCGCACTTCATTGATCATCGAGGAGAAAACGCGATGACTTCCATGGCTCCCGCGTTTCAACCGGATACCGAGACCGACCCGCGCGATCCGCTGGTGCGGCTGCAACGGTTCTTCGACCCCGGCACGGTGTTGCCGCTGCACCCGCGCGACCGCTCCGGCGTGCTGGCCGCGATCGGCGAGGTCGACGGTGTGCGCACCGTGGCCTACTGCTCGGACGCGACCGTGATGGGTGGCGCGATGGGCGTGGACGGCTGCAAGCACATCGTCGACGCGATCGACACGGCTCTCGATTCCGCGGTGCCCGTGGTGGGAATCTGGCATTCCGGTGGCGCGCGGCTGGCCGAGGGGGTCGAGGCCCTGCATGCGGTCGGCCTGGTCTTCGAGGCCATGGTGCGCGCGTCCGGCCGGATTCCGCAGCTGTCGGTGGTGCTCGGTTTCGCGGCCGGTGGCGCCGCCTACGGTCCGGCGCTGACCGACCTGGTGATCATGGCGCCGCAGGGCCGGGTCTTCGTGACCGGTCCCGATGTGGTCCGCTCGGTCACCGGCGAGAACGTGGACATGGAGACCCTCGGCGGTCCGGTGACCCATGGGAAGAAGTCCGGCGTCTGCCATATCGTCGCCGACAGCGAATCGGATGCGCTGCATCGTGCGCGCCGGCTGGTGTCGATGTTCGCCGAGCAGGGGGAATTCGATCTGGCCGCGGCGGCGCACGGTGATGTGGATTTGAAAGCGCTGCTGCCGGAATCGGCGAAGCGGGCCTACGATGTGAAGCCGCTCATTCACGAATTGCTCGACAATGTCGATGGGGAAAGCACTTTCGAGGAGATCCAGGCCGGGTATGCCCGGTCGATGGTGGTCGGTCTGGGGCGTCTGGGCGGTCGCACGGTCGGTGTGCTGGCCAACAACCCGCTGCGCCTGGGTGGTTGCCTTAATTCCGAAAGTGCCGAGAAAGCGGCACGTTTCGTGCGCCTGTGCGATGCGTTCGGTATTCCGCTGGTGGTGGTGACCGACGTTCCGGGTTATCTGCCGGGCGTGGGGCAGGAGTGGGAGGGCGTGGTGCGTCGCGGCGCGAAACTGTTGCACGCCTTCGCCGAAGCGCGGGTTCCGCGCGTTACCCTGGTCACCCGGAAGATCTACGGCGGTGCCTATATCGCGATGAACGCGCGTGCGCTCGGCGCCACCGCGGTGTACGCGTGGCCGGGCTCGGAGGTCGCGGTCATGGGCGCGAAAGCCGCGGTCGGTATTCTGCACAAGAAGGCGCTGGCCGCGGCGCCGGAGGCGGAACGTGAAGCGCTGCACCAGCGTTTGACCGCCGAGCACGAGCAGATCGCGGGCGGTGTCGACCGCGCGGTCGCGATCGGCGTGGTGGACGAGGTCATCGATCCGGCCCGGACCCGCAGCACGATCGCCGCCGCGCTGGCGGCCGCGCCCGCACGGGCGAGCCACCACAAAAACATTCCGCTGTAACGCGACAAAAAGGACTGGGCCCCGGGATATTTCCCGGGGCCTTTTTCTTTGTGAATTGCCGCACGGCGAATTCGACACCGGTTGGTGTATGCCCTGCTTTCCGGAAACCGCCTGCTGGCGGCGGGTTTCATGCATCCTTTGTGCCTCGGATGCTTGAAACACAACGCGGGTATGCCGAAAGGTAGCCAAAACGTTTCCTGGACAAACTCGGCACCGTGTTTGAATGGCCGAGTGTGGAACCGGATTCAGAAATAAATGGCCGGGACAAACTGATCAATGGAGGCATCATGGCCGACAATGAACGCCGCAAACCGCCTGCTGAGCCGGTACACGTGGTCGATAAGGCGGTGGATCGCCCCTACACCGTGGAACGGCTCGTCGAACGTCCGGTCGAGAAGGTGGTCGACAAGCCGGTCACGATGGAGCGGGTGATCGAGCGGTTGGTCGTCGACACCGTCGATCGGGTCGTGGACAAGCCGGCCCAGGTCAGCCGTCTGGTGGAGCGCCCCGTGGTCACCGTCACCGACGAGGTGCGCGACAAACCGGTCAAGATCAGCCGAGTGGTCGAGCGGCCCCGCGTCACCGTGACCGATCAGGTGGTGGACAAGCCGGTCACCGTAACCCGCCGTGTGGAGAAGCCCGTGGTGACGGTCACCGATCAGGTCATCGACAAACCGGTAAAGGTCACGCGCACAACCGAACAGCCCCGCGTCACCGTCACCGATCAGGTGATCGACAAGCCGGTCGAGCTGACCCGCACCACCGAGAAGCCGGTGGTGACGGTGACCGATCAGGTGGTGGACAAGCCCATTCGGGCCACCCGCCGGATCGAGAAGCCGGTGGTGACGGTCACCGATCAAGTCGTGGACAAGCCGATGACGGTGGGCCGCCGGATCGAGAAGCCGGTCGTCACCGTGACCGATCAGGTGGTGGACAAGCCGGTCGCGGTCTCGCGCCGGATCGAGAAGCCGGTGGTGACGGTCACCGACCATGTCGTGGACAAGCCGATGACGGTGGGCCGCCGGATCGAGAAGCCGGTCGTCACCGTGACCGATCAGGTGGTGGACAAGCCGGTCACCATCACCCGCGGCATCGAGAAGCCGATCGTGTCCATGACCGACAAGGTCACCGACAAGCCCGTGCGCCTGGAGCGCACTATCGAGCAGCCGATCGTCAATATCGTCGACAAGGTCACCAACAAGCCGGTCGACGTGCAGCGATTGGTCGAGAAGCTGGTCGTCAACGTGGTCGACAACGTGCAGAGCCGGCCGGTCGAGGTGCAGCGACTGGTGGAGAAGCTGCTGGTCGACATCAAGGACAAGGTGGTCACCAAGCCGGTCACCGTCGAGCGCCGGGTCGAGAAGCCCGTGATCAATGTGGTCGACAAGGTGGTCGAGATCCCCGTGCAGAAGTTCGTCGAGCGGGTGGTCGAGAAGCCGGTGGAGAAGATCATCGAACGGGTGGTGGAGAAGCCGGTCGAGAAGGTGGTCGAGAAGATCATCGAGGTGCCGGTCGAACGCATCGTCTACAAGACGGTGGAGAAGCCGGTGACCCGCACTGTCGAGCTCATGGTGGAGAAGCCGGTGATCAAACGGGTCGAGGTGCCGCGCGAGGTGGTGGTCGAGAACATCGTGCAGCGCCCGGTCGAGAAGGTGGTCGACCGGATGATCGAGAGCGTGATCGAGAAGCCCAATATCGTCGAGAAGACGGTGGAGCGCCCGGTGGACAAGGTGGTGGAGCGGGTCGTGGAGAAGCCGCACATCATCGAGAAGACCGTCGATCGCCCGGTGGACAAGGTGGTGGAGCGGGTTGTCGAGAAGCCCAACATCATCGAGAAGGTGATCGATCGGCCGGTCGAGCGCATGGTGCAGAAGGTCGTCGAGAAGCTCAATGTGGTCGAGAAGGTCGTCGATCGTCCGGTGGACCGGGTGGTCGAGAAGGTGGTCGAGCGGCCCAACATCATCGAGCGCACCATCGACAAGGTGGTCGACCGCATAGTCGAGCGCGTGGTGGAGACCCCGAACGTCATCGAGAAGACCGTCGACCGTCCGGTGGACAAGGTGGTCGAGCGGGTGGTGGAGAAGCCCAACATCATCGAGAAGACCATCGACCGTCCGGTGGACAAGGTGGTGGAGCGGGTGGTGGAGAAGCCCAACATCATCGAGAAGACCATCGACCGGCCCGTGGACAAGGTGGTCGAGAAGGTCGTCGAGACACCCAACATCATCGAGAAGACGGTCGATCGCACGGTCGATCAGGTGGTGGAGAAGGTGGTCACCAACCCGAACGTGGTCGAGAAGGTGGTGAACAAGCAGGTCGATCAGGTGGTGGAGAAGGTCGTCACCAACCCCAACGTCATCGAGAAGAAGGTGGACCGGACCGTCGACCAGGTGGTGGAAAAGGTGGTGGAGCAGCCCAACATCATCGAGAAGACCATCGACCGGCCCGTCGACAAGATCGTCGAACGGATGGTGGAGAAGCCGAACATCATCGACAAGGTGATCGACCGCCCGGTGGACAAGATCGTCGAAAAGGTGGTCGAACGCCCCAAGATCGTCGAACGGGCGGTCGAGCAGCCGGTCGAGAAGGTGCTCGAGAAGACCGTCCAGGTCCCGCGACTGGTCGAGAAGGTCGTGGAGAAGCCGGTCGACGTGCTGGCCGAGCGGATCGTCGAGCGCCCGGTCGAGCAGATCGTCGAGGTCGTCGTCGAGAAGCCGGTGCTGGTGCACCGATACGTGGACAAGCCGGTCGAGCGGGTCATGGAGCACGGGCAGGAGACCGTTACCACGGTGGTGCACGAGGACAAGGGCGCCGCGCGTGAGGTGCGGGCGGTGGTCCGTGAAGGTGAGCCGCGCGAGGTCGAGTTCATCGAGCGGCGTACCGGCAAGCATCCCATCGGCGGCATTCTCGGCAAGGCGTCCGATGTCTTGCCGAGCGAGGAACTCGTCCGGGACCCGCGCTCGGCCGAGCAGACCGACCGGGACGACGCGGATCGGGATCATCGTCAGCACCACTGACGATCGCGCGGGCGGTGGTGATCCGGAACGGATCGAGGGAAGGCCGCCGCCCGCGAACTCGACCGACCAGAAGGCAAATCCCCAACCCTGGCAAAGGAGCTTCGGTGATGTCGGATTCGATGCGGTTCTCAACTCTGGCAATGGATTTCGGTGATCGAAAATCCTGGCGCGCCCGTGGGCTCGCACTCGGCGCCGCGGCACTGCTCGGCTCCGGTGCGCTCCTGGGCGCGGCCCCGTTCGCACACGCGCAGGACGTGTCTTCGGAGGCCAGTCAGGCGATCGATGCCCGCTACACCGATTTCGGTGGCGCCGGGTCGTTCTGCGGCCAGCCCACCGGGGCGGCGACCACGGTAGCGGGCGGCGCCATGCGCGGCTACCAGGGCTGCAACATCTACTACTCGGCCGACACCGGCGCGAAGGTGATGTACGGCGACATCCTCGCGAAATACCAGGCGGTAGGCGGCCCGGAGGGTTCGCTGGGCTTCCCGACCAATGACGAGAGCGGCACCGGCGACGGCCTCGGCCGTTTCAATAATTTCGCCGCCGAAGGCGGGGCGGCGATCTACTGGGGCCCCGACAGCGGCGCGCACGTGGTCGAGGGCAAGGTGCTCGACGCCTGGCGGACCAGCGGCGGTGTGGCCGGGCCGTTCGGTTACCCGACCGCTGACGTGACCGATACCAACGGCGTGATGACCGGCATGTTCGCCGGCCCCGGCGGCACCGAGATCCAGTGGTCCGAGGCCGACGGCACGGTCACCGTTCCGCCGGAACTGGCCGCGACGCTGCCCGGATTCAAGGCGCCGGCCGCCCCCGGCATGGAGGCGCCCGCCCTGCCGCAGGTGCCGAACCCGGATGTGGCCGCGCCGACGGTGAACACCGACACCTCCTCCGGCGGAATCAACCGGTGGTGGGCGGTGCCGATCGGTTTGGCGATCACCGCCGCCGCGGGCGCGCTGCTCGGCCTGATGGGCCGCCGCCCGGCCACCACGGCCCGGGTCGATCGCCCGATGCCGGTCCGGCCCGCGACTCCGGCTGCCCGGCCCGCCGCGCCGCGGGCGCCGGAACAGCCGCGATACAACACATCTCCGCCGCGCCCGGCGCCGAACGCACCGCGTCCGGAGTACAAGGCGCCCCGGGTGGACGTGCCGAAGAGTCAGCCGTGGTCCGCGGCCCGGCCCGCCTACGAGGCGCCGAAGCCACCCACCGGACCGCGCATGGTGGAGCGCGAGCACGACACGCCGATGACCGCCGGCCGGCACGCGTTCACCGGCGACAAGCGAGCGGCCGACACCGAGATGACCGTCACCTACGAGAACAACGCCGTCGGTGCCAACCAGCGCAGCTGGGAGGACAAGAGCGATACCGAGCACAACCGCTAGACCTCACGATCCCCGAGTAGAAGGGCAGTGCGATGGAATGGATTCTGGGACTCCTGGCTGGTTTGGTCGGCGGCAATCTGGCCGGCGCGAAGAGCAACCTGGGCATGGCGGGCAACAGCGCGCTCGGTGCGGTGGGCGGTGGTATCACCGGCGCCATCATCCAGGCGGCCACCAGTAGCGGCCTGGACTTCGGCCAGGTGCTCGGGCAGATCGCGGGCGGTGGTGTGGTCGGCGCGATAGTGACCGCGATCGGCGCCATGATCACACGTGGTCGCGGCACGCACACGCATTGATCGCTGTCGAGAACATCGGCGCGCCCGTGGTGGGCGCGCCGATGCACGTTCGGAGGTGGTTTCGGATGTCAACGCAGACACCACAATCCGAGGCGCGCCCAGGGCGCACTGGGGCACAATCCCTGCCATGAGCGCGGCGCGGGAGCGCAAACGGCACGGGCGGCACTACACGCCGCCCGTGCTGGCGCGCTTTCTTGCGACGCGGCTGCTCGCGCATGTGCCGCCCGGCGAGGTGCTGCGGGTTCTCGATCCGGCCTGCGGTGACGGGGAATTGCTGCTGGCCCTGCGCCGGGAAGCAGCTGTGCGACTGCCCGACGTGCGTCTCGAACTGACCGGGTACGACCTGGACGGGACCGCCATCGAGCTGGCCCGCTCCCGGGCGGGCGACGAGATCGACTGGCACAGAGGCGATTTCCTTGCTGTAGCGACACGACTACCGGCGGCCGCGTTCGACGCGATCATCACCAATCCGCCCTACGTCCGCACCCAGCAGCTCGGCGGTGCCACCGCCCAGCTGCTGAGCCGTCGTTACGGATTGACCGGCCGCATAGATCTCACGCATCCGTTCGTCGCCGTCGCACCTCGGCTGCTGGCTTCCGGCGGTGTCCTCGGCCTACTGTGTGCCAACCGCTTTCTCACCACTCGTGCGGGCTCGAACATCCGCGCCATCCTGCGACGCGACCTGGCGCCGGTCGAACTATACGACCTGGGCGACACCAAACTATTCGATGCCGCTGTGCTGCCCGCCGTCACCATCGCCCGCCGCGCCGCCGCACCGGTCAGCTGTCACTTCGCCTCGGCCTACCAGGTCGAGCGGCCCGGAACCACCTGCGATCTCGACCTTTTCGCCGCCCTGATCCAGGATTCGCCCTGCTTGATCGAACACGGCGGCCGCACCTTCGCCGTGGAGATCGGTACCTTGTCGACCGGCGCCGGTGGTGCTGAACCCGAGGTGGCGGAGCCCGCACGCACCCGGTCGGGAATGGCGGTCGACTTCGCCGGGACGGATCTCGATTCGGGCGGTGGTGGGGGCGAATCCGGTGCTGTTGCCGGTGATTCGGGGCGGGGGTGGCGGATGTCGCGGCCGGGGGTGGATGCGTGGCTGGCGGGGGTGCAGGAGGGGACGTGGAAGACGTTCGGGGAGGTGGGGCGGATTCGGGTGGGGATCAAGACGACGGCGGATCGGGTGTTCATCTCCGATCGGTGGGGGCAGGTGGAGCCGTGCCCGGAGGCGGAGCTGCTGTTCGAGCTGATCACCCATCATGATCTGGCGCCGTGGCGGATCGTGCGGGAGCGTGATACCCGGGTGCTGTACCCCTACGACATCACCCAGGCGCGGCGGGTGCCGGTCGACCTACGCGAATTCCCACGCGCCGCAGGCTATTTGCAGCGGCATCGGGAGGCGCTGGCAGGACGGAAGTACGTGATCGAGGGCGGGCGGGAGTGGTTCGAGATCTGGGTGCCGCAGCGTCCGCACCTGTGGCAGGTGCCGAAGTTGGTGTTCCCGGACATCAGCGTGCGGCCGCGTTTCGCCCTCGATCGCGCCGGGGCGGTTGTGAACGGGGACTGCTACTGGATCTCGCTGGCCGACATCGGTGCCGAGCGGCTCGCGTATCTGCTGATGGGAGTGGCGAATTCGGCGCTCGGGTTGCGTTTCTACGACGCCGTCTGCGGCAATCGCCTCTATTCCGGTCGGCGGCGCTGGATCACCCAGTACGTCTCCCGGCTACCGGTGCCTGATCCCGATTCGCGCGCTGCCGCCGAAATCATCGCCCTGGTGGGTGAATTCGTCGACGGCCGAGCGCTCGACCCGGACGCGCAGCGAACGCTCGACGAGCGCGTCGCCCGAGCGTTCCCGTCCGCCGGGGATTCGGGGCGCGGGTGCTGACCGATCGGCTCCCGCCACCAGCAGGCCGGACGGCTCAGACAGTGAGACGGACACCGACCATCGGAAGCAGTGTGCGGCGGGCGAATTCGCGTCCGGCGGCAGGATCGGCGAGCGGGATCAGGCCGTCCGGGGTCAAGGCGAGCGAGTGGGCAAGCCGGGCCATCACCTCGGCGACCAGGTCGGCGTCGAAATCCCCGTCGGCGGGGCGCAATTCGCGCAGTTTGCCGGCCAGATAGGTGCGGCCGACGGCGAGGATGGGCCCGGCCTCTGTGGTGAGGCGGGGCAGGATCAGGTCGGGTTCGGTGCCCAGCAGCCGGCGCAGCAGCGCGTTACCGGCGATGGCGCCGATGAACGCGACGAAGATCTCGACCAGTTGGTCGTCGGGCCCGCCCGCGATGCCCTGTACCCGCTTGTCGATCTCGGCGACGAACCGCTGTGCCTCGCGCACGCTGACCGCCTCGACCAGATCGTTCTTGGATTCGAACCGGCGGTAGAGGGTGGCGGGACTGATGCCGGCGCGGCGCGCGACCTCGCCCATGCTGGTGCGTTTGATCCCGAAGTCCAGGAAGGCCGACAGCGCGCTTTCCAGTAGTTTCTCACCGTCGGCGACGGGTTTGTCCAGGATGCGCTGCAGGATGGACGGAACGTTGGGCATGGGGCTCCAGTCGGTTGGCCGGATGGTGCGCCGCAGCGACGGTGCTGGTGCGGATGTTCATTATTTCACCCGCACCGCCCGCTGTGCCCTAACCGCGTGGTAGATCGAACGCGGCCATCTCCTGTTCGATCGCATTGGCCGCGAAATCTATACCGCTGGAACGTAATTCGTGCACCCTCCGGTGCAGCGCCTCGATCCCCCCGGGCTGTGCCGCGATATCGGCAACCGAGATGCGTCCTTTTGTCCGGTGCATCAGTTCCCCGTGCGCCACCGTGATACCTCCTGCTGCTACACGCCTGCCTCGGACGTGTCCCCGGGCGACGGTTCAACGTCTCGGCCAAAGCCCCCGGGACGCCGGGCACGCAGGCAAAATGTTATCAGCGGTTCTTGCTGGACGCTTGATCAGTGTGGTCTGTATCACAGCAATCTTCACACGCTCTTCGCATCCCGGTGCGCGGCCGTGTTGTGCAGGTATACCGCGCAGTTGAGCCGGATCCGCTCCAGCTCGGGCTCGGTCAGCTCGCGGCGCACCTTGCCCGGCACGCCCGCCACCAGCGAGCCCGGCGGAATCTGCGCACCCTCCGGGATCAGGGCATTGGCCGCGATCAGACTGCCCGCCCCGATCGCCGCGCCGTTGAGCACGGTTGCGCCCATGCCGACGAGCACATCGTCGCCGACGGTGCAGCCGTGCAGAATCGCGTTGTGCCCCACTGAAACTCCCGCGCCGACGGTGAGCGGCATGCCCGGGTCGGCGTGCAGGACGCAGCCGTCCTGGATGTTGGTCCTGGCTCCGACGCTGATGTCCTCCAGATCGCCGCGCAGCACGGCGCTGTACCAAATGCTCACCTCGGCGGCCAGGCGCACCCGCCCGATCACGGTCGCGTTCGGCGCCAGCCACGCGGTCGGGTCAATCTCCGGCGCCACTCCGCCGATCTCGATCATCATTCGGGCAACCTAACTCACCCGCGAGCTCAGGCCACCGCGGCCCGGCGGAACAGCGCCCGGTGCGCGGCCGGGCTGGTGCCGAGAATGCGGTGGAAATGATGGCGCAGGCTCACCGCGGTGCCGAACCCGGTCTCGGCGGCGATCCGGTCCATGGTGTCGTCGGTGGTTTCCAGCAGCAGCCGGGCCCGGTCGGCGCGCT
The DNA here is from genome assembly GCF_042672005.1 of Nocardia sp. NPDC127579. NCBI lineage: Bacteria > Bacillati > Actinomycetota > Actinomycetes > Mycobacteriales > Nocardiaceae > Nocardia > Nocardia sp. NPDC127579. The sequence continues at coordinate 362,809 of NZ_JBHXVZ010000004.1, forward strand.
GCGACAGCAGCCACTGCTGTGGGCTGGTGCCGGTGCGGTCGCGGAAGCGGCGGGTGAAGGTGCGCCGCGACATCAGGGCCACCCCGGCCCAGCGATCCAGATCGATCGGATCGCCGAGATGCGTTCGGGCCCAGACCATCGCGTGCTCCACCGGATCGTCGTCGGCGGCGTCGGGCACGGCGACCGGGATGTACTGGGCCTGTGAACCGCTGCGGTGCGGCGCGGTGACCAGTGCGCGGGCCAGATCGGTGGCGGCCCGGCTGCCGAGGTCGTGCCGCACCAGATGCAGACAGCAGTCCAGGGCGGCGGCGACACCCGCCGAGGTGATGATGTCGCCGAGATCGGACCACAGCGCGTCGGCACGCACGCGGATCGCCGGGTAGGCACGGGCCAACTCGTCGGCGGAGTGCCAGTGCGTGGTGATCTCGCGCCCGTCGGCCAGACCACTGGCGGCTATCGCCCACGCGCCGAGGCACAGGCCCACGATCCGGGCGCCGCGAGCGTGCGCGCCGCACAAGGCCGTACGCAACTCGGGGGAGATGCCCGCGCCGCGGATCCAGCTCGGGATGACGATCGTATCGGCGGTCTCGAAGGCGGACAGGCCATGGCCGACGTGGATATCGAAACCCGCGGGCGTGCCGAGGGTGCCGGGCTGCTCGGCGCAGACCCGCACGTCGTAGGCGCGGCCCGGAGCGCGGCCCGCACCGACCCGCCCGAACACCAGCGACGGCACGGAGAGATGGAATGGACTGATGCCCTCGAAGGCGAGAACGGCCACGCTATGCATGGCCCGATATTAGCGAAACGCGGCTCACGGGCCACTGTTCGCCGATCCCGCGGCGGCGCAAGATCATTCCCATGACCGAGACGATCGCACGCACCAGCCTCCAGGCCCTGCACATCGGCGGCCCCACCCTGCGCTTCCGGTACGGCGGGCTGACCTGGCTCACCGACCCCACCTTCGACGCGCCGGGCGAATACCCGGGCCCGATCACCCTGCACAAGCTCACCGGGCCCGCGGTCGCCGCCGACCAGGTCGGCGCGGTCGACATCGTGCTGCTCTCGCACGACCAGCACGCGGACAACCTGGACACCTCCGGCCGAGAATTCCTCGCCTCGGTCGACACCGTGCTGTCCACACCCGACGCGGCGGCCCGCATCGAGGGCGTGCGTGGCATGGCGAACTGGGAGACCGCGACCTTCGGCCCGGTCACCGTGACGGCCGTGCCCGCGCTGCACGGACCCGAGGGTGCCGAAGCGCTGGCGGGTGTGGTGACCGGATTCGTCCTCCAGGCGCCGGGGGAGCCCACGGTGTATGTCTCCGGCGACAACGCCTCGGTCGACCTGGTCGCCGAGATCGCCGCGCGGATCGGCCGGATCGATATCGCGGTGCTGTTCGTCGGCGCGGCCAATCCGGGCCGGTTCGGCGATACCGATGTCACCCTGAACGCGCGCACCGCCGTGCAGGCGGCCCAGCACCTGGATGACGCGGTGATCGTGCCGGTGCACGCCGAAGGCTGGGGGCATTTCAGCGAAACCCTGGAATACCTGGCGCGCACCTTCGAATACGCCGGGCGCAGCGCCCAATTGCGGATTCCGCCGCTGGGCCGCGAAATCGCGGTCTGATCGAAATTCCCCTGCGCGCCGTCCTCGCGACAGGCCGCGGCTGGGCCACGATGGCGATATGCGGATCGCGGTTCCACGGGAGGTCAAGGAGCAGGAATTCCGGGTGGCGCTGACCCCGGCGGGTGTCGCCGAATTGGCGCGCGGCGGGCACGAGATACAGATCGAAACCGGGGCTGGAATCGGCTCCGGTTTCGCTGACGCCGAGTATGTGCGCGCCGGGGCGCGCATCGCACCCGATGCCGACGCCGTGTGGGCGGCGGAGCTGGTATTGAAGGTGAAAGAACCACTGCCGCAGGAGTATTCCCGGCTCCGGCCCGGGCAGACGCTCTTCACCTTCCTGCATTTGGCGGCCTCGCGGGACTGTACCGAGGCGATCCTCGGTTCGGGCGTCTCCGCGATCGCCTACGAGACGGTGCGCCTGCCGAACGGTTCACTGCCGCTGCTGGCGCCGATGAGCGAGGTCGCGGGCAAGCTGGGCGCGCAGGTCGGGGCCTACCACCTGATGGCGCCGCTCGGCGGGGCCGGTGTCCTGCTCGGCGGGGTTCCCGGGGTGCGCTCGGCGCAGGTGGTGGTGCTCGGCGGCGGCATGGCGGGAACCAGTGCGGCGACGGTGGCCGCAGGAATGGGCGCCCGGGTCACCGTTCTCGATACCGATCTCGCGCGACTGCGGGCGCTGGATGCGCAATTCCACGGGCGGATCGGCACGGTCGCCTCGAATGCCGCCGAAATCGAACGGGCGGTGCAGGCCGCGGACCTGGTGATCGGCTCGGTGCTGGTGCCGGGCGCGCGGGCGCCGAAATTGGTGTCCCGGGAATTGGTCGCGACTATGCGCCCGAACTCGGTGCTGGTGGATATCGCCATCGATCAGGGCGGGTGCTTCGAGGGTTCACATCCGACCACGCACGCGAATCCCACCTTCCGGGTGGCCGATTCGCTGTATTACTGCGTAGCGAATATGCCGGGCGCGGTGCCTCACACCTCGACAGTCGCACTGACCAACGCGACCCTGCCCTATGTCCGTACCCTCGCCGACCTCGGCCTCCGAGCCGCCGTCGCCGCCAAACCCGAACTGGTGCCGGGGTTGACCGCGACCGAGGGCACGTTGTTGTCCGCGGAAGTCGCCGCTGCCCACGGGCTGACCGCGGCGCGATGGTCCGACTCGGCTGGCTGAGCACTCGATGCGCTGCGCCGCCGGGTCCGGCCACGGTGAGCGCACTCGGCGCCTCCGGTGTCGATGGTCGCAGGATGGCCGAGTGGGTGCCCTGGGCTGCGTCGGGTCCGTCAGGGCAGGAGTTGGCGGATCAGGGCGTCGGCGGCCCACGCGGTCCAGTCGGCGGTGGTCCAGCCGCGTTCGTGGACCAGCAGGTGGTAGGTCTCGGGGGCGAGGACGGCGAGGCTGATATCGGCGGCGCGCTCGGCCGGTAGTCCATTGCGGAGTGCGGTCTTCTCGGTCAGGGCCGTGGCCAGGCGGAGTTGCACCGCGCGGCGCTGGGTCAGGTTGGTCTGCCAGAGCTCGGCGAGTTCCGGGTCGGTGGCCGCGGCCGACCGGATCACCTCCAGCAACGGGCTGACCCGGCCGAAAATCGTTGCGGCGGCGTCGACCTGGAGCCGGATCTGGTCGGCGGGTGCGGCCGCGAGCGCCGCGTCGAACCAGGGGCGGTCCATGGTGGCGACCGGTTCGGTGTCGCCGGCGATCTCGGTGTCGAGCAGCTCGGACAGGATGGCGCGCTTGGTCGCGAAGGTGAAGTAGAGGGTCTGCACGGCCATGCCCGCAGCCTCGGCGATGGCCTTCATCGTGGTCGCCGTGTAACCGCGCTCGGCGAACAGGGTTCGAGCCGCCGCCAGCATCTTGGCTCGATTGGCTGTCGTCTTCGCCGCGCGTGCGCCTTGTCCGGTCATACCGCTCACAGTACTTGACTAGAGCTGTGCTCTAGTGGAACTCTCGCTAGAGTAACGCTCTAGTGAAAGAGGAACCATGGACGCAAGCAGCGAATTCGGGGCGCGGGATCGGCTGATCCTGCTCCTGATCACCGTGATCGAACTGGTGGTCTTCCTGGACACGACCGTCCTGAACGTGGCGCTCCCGAGCATCGGAGCCCACCTCGGCCTCGGCGAATCGGGCCTGGGCTGGGTGACCAACGCCTACCTGCTGGCCTTCGGCGGGTTCATGCTGCTCGCCGGGCGCGCCGCCGACGTACTCGGGCCGCGGCGGATGTTCACCGTCGGGCTGGTGGTGTTCACGGTCGCGTCCGCGCTGGCCGGATTCGCCGGGAGCGCCGCACTGCTCATCGCCGCGCGGGCGATCCAGGGCATCGGTGCGGCCGTACTGATTCCGGCGCAACTCGCCCTGCTCACCGCGGCGTTCACCACGCCGGGAGCCCGCAATCGCGCCTTCGGGGTGTGGAGTGCGATGGGCGCCGCCGGGGCGGCGCTGGGCACGGCGATCGGCGGGCCGCTCACCGATCTGTTCGGGTGGTCGTCGATCTTCCTGATCAATCTGCCGGTCGGGGTGCTGGCACTGGCGTTCGTCCGGTTGCTGCCGCCCGACGGCACCCGGACCGCCGGTGCGCTCGACGTGCCCGGCGCGATCACCGGCACGACGGCGCTGCTGGTCCTCGGATATGCCATCGGTGCGCTCGGCGAGGCGTCGATTCGGCCGGCGGCCGCGGCGCTGCTGGTCCTCGGCCTGGTCCTGCTCGGCGGCTTCGTGTTCTGGGAGGCGCGCAGCCCGCATCCGCTGATGCCGTTGCGGCTGTACCGGATTCGGCAGGTGAGCGGGTCGGCCGTGGTGAACGCGCTGGTCGGCGCGGCGCATGTGCCGACCTTCGCGCTGCTCGCGCTGTATCTGCAGAACACCCAGCACTACACCGCGACCGAATCCGGGCTGGCGGTGCTGCCGGTGGCGGTGGTGAACATCGTCATCTCCCGCACGCTGATTCCGATGCTGCTGGCGCGCTCGGGCGCGTGGCGGGTGCTGGCGGCGGGACTCACGCTGCAAGCGCTGGCCATGGGCTGGTTCGCGCGGCTGCCGGAACACGCGACCTACCTGATCGATGTGCTGCCCGGCGCGATCCTGCTCGGCATCGGACTGCCCGCGGCCTTCGTCGGGGTGACCGCACCGGCAGTCACCTCGGTGGAACAGGCCGACGCCGGCATCGCGGCGGGCATCGTGAACACGGCCCAGCGGGTCGGCTCCGGGCTCGGCGTCACCGCTCTGCTCTTGCTCGCCGACCTGGTCGGCGCGGACTACCGAACCGGCCTGAGCGTCGCTTTCGCGGTAGCCGCCGGACTGGCCGGGCTGGGTGCGGGACTGACGGTCGCACTGTTGCGGACCTCTCCGGCCCGGGTCGCGGTGGCCTGATGCGGATAATGGCCGGTTACCAGGATCGCGCCGAATCGGTCACCGTGGCCGAGTTGTCAGCGCTGCGTGTAGAACTCGCGGGGCAGGCTGGTGCGTGCGAGTACTGTCGAGCCTGAGCGGGGAAGGTGTGGCGTGATGCGGGTACTGGTATTGGGCGGATACGGTGCGGTCGGCCGGCCGCTGGTCGAGCGGTTGCGTGCCGCGGGGGACAGCGTGGTGGCGGCCGGGCGGGATCCGGTGCGGGCCGATCGCGTGGTCGATCTGCGGGATCTGGATTCCTATCGGGGCGCGCTGGAGCAGGTCGACGTCGTTGTCAATGCGTCGGGGGCCGAGGATCCGCGGCTGGCCGCGCTGGCCGGTGCGGCGGGCGCCGCGTTCATCGATGTCACGGCCAGCACGGAATACATTGCACGACTGTGTAATACGGAGCAGTCAGGACCGGTGGTCGTGGATGCCGGTCTGGCGCCGGGATTGACCAGTCTGCTGGCGGTCGCGGTGGCAGGCGCAGGTCCGATCGATCTGGCGGTGCTGCTCGGCGCGGGCGAACAGCACGGCGCGGCGGCCGTCGCCTGGACCTACGGGCTGCTGGGGCATCGGTTCCGCGCCGACGACGGGATGGTGCGCAATTACAGTGGCCCCGCGGTGTTCGAGCTACCCGGATACGGGCGGCGTCGAATGTATCGGGCCGATTTCTCCGACCAGCACACACTCACCCGCGAACTCGGGGTACCGGTGCGCACCTACTTCGCGGTCGACTCCCGCCTGGCCACCGCGGGCCTGGCCGCGCTGACCTGGGTGCCGGGAGCCGCGAGAATGCCCCGCGGACTGCACTTTCCGGGCTCGGACGGTTGGCTGGTGCTGGCACGCCCGCACACGGGCCCGGCGCGCTGGGCGCGCGGGCACAACCAGTCGCGGGCCACGGCGCTGGTGGCCGCCGCGGCGGTCCGGCGAGCCACCCGGCTCGAAGCAGGCGTGCACCCGCTGCATCGTGTGCTGGCGCTGGCGGACTTCGCCTCGGAGCCGGAGTTCGAGCTCGGGCCGTGAATCAGGCGTGGGTTTCGGCGAACACGTAGCGCGGACGCTGCAGCAGCGACAGCGCGTCGTCGGGGACCAGCTCGCGCGGCAGGACATAGCCGTTCACGCCGACCGCGTGCAGGTACACCACGTCGTCGGTGGCGATGACCTTCTTGATATCGCTGTGCTCGTGCGTGAGCGGCTGGGTGACCAGGTTCAGCCGCATCGCCTCGGGGGTGAAGCTTGCCGCCATATGGGCCCCGGAATAGCTGTAGGCCTTGATGTTCGGGCTCGGGCGCACCATGCGGACGACGGTCAGCACACCGAATGCCAGCAGTTCGACGGCCAGCACGGCACAGCAGGTCGCCACCAGGTCGGCGGGGTCGGCGTCGGAGGCGCCGTCGAGCAGCTGGATGGTGCCGTGGGTCAGCAGGAAGACCGGCAGCACCAGCAGGATGCCCCAGCGCAGCGGCAGACGCCAGGCCAGCAGTGCGGCGGCCCGGCTGAGCCGAACGGCGGTCGTGCTGTCGCAGACGAAGGCGGCCTCGATCGGCGCCCCGGTATCGGATTGCGACGCAGGTCGATACGGCCGCTCCGGTGCATCGGGTCGACGCACCGGCTGCTGCTGAGGCATGAAACCCCCATCGTTGGTAGATGATTCGCCGCGATGGTAGACAACGCACCGCTACCTGTCGAATCACCGCGATCGTCGGCCCGTCCCGCCGGGGCCTCGCCGATGGTAACCCGAATTCGATGGGGGGCAGGGGGTTTCGAGATCTAGTCGTTGTGCCAGAAGTGGGTCGGGCCGTCGTCGGCGGGCAGGTCGCGCAGCTTGTCGGGGTTGCGGACCACGTCGATGGCCACGATCTGGCCCGCGTCCACGGTGAACGAGAAGACCCCGACATGGGTGCCGTCGAAGACGAGCAGCCCGAGACTGCCGTTGACCAGCACCGGGCGGCTCCAGGCGCCCTGCGCCGACGGCGAGCTGTACCAGCCGAGCAGCAGTTTCGCGACCAGTTCCGCACCGTGCACCGGTTTGCGGATGGCGGGCACCTTGCCGCCGCCGTCGGCGGTGAGGCTGACCTTCGAATCCAGCACGCCGAGCAGGGTGCTCAGGTCGCCCGAACGCCAGGCCAGCGCGAACGCCGACACCACCTTCTCCTGTTCGTCGGGGGAGGCGGGGAAACGCGGGGTGCCGTTCTCCACGTGCTTGCGCGCGCGTGAGGCCAGCTGGCGCACCGCCGCGGGGGTGCGTCCCACGACCTCGGCGACCTCCGGGCCGCTCATACCGAAGACGTCCTGGAGCACGAACGCGGTGCGCTCGGCGGGGGACAGCGATTCCAGCACCACCAGCAGCGCGGTGGTGACCCGTTCGTCCTGCGAGACACGGTCGGCGGGGTCGTCCCAGGTGGTGACCTCCGGTTCGGGGAGCCATTCGCCCACGTACTGCTCGCGGCGCGCGCGAGCCGAGCCGAGCTGGTCCAGGGCGAGGCGGCCGGTGACGGTGGTCAGCCAGGCGCGCAGGTTGTCGATCTCGGCGGTCTTGCCCGCCTCGTGCTGTCGATGCAGCCGCAGCCACGCATCCTGGACCACGTCATCGGCGTCGGCCAGGCTGCCGAGCGTGCTGTAGGCCAGTCGCCGCAGGTAGGGGCGATGCTCCTCGAACTGCCGCGCCAGCTGGGCGGTGTCGATCGGTCCGGGAGTCGATGCCTCGGTGCTCACTGGTTCCTCGCCGTTCGGTCGAATGGTCGGATGCGGTCATCGAGATGACGAAGCCTGGCCCCAGAGTGTGACATCCGCCGATCGAGCGGCCGCGATCACCTCGATCTCGACCAACCGGTCGGTCTTCAAGAGCTGCACCAGGTGTGTCAACGGATTGCATCAGTCGCCTGCATTCCCGGCAGGGGGGCGGTGAGCCACCGGCGCGACCGACGGCACAGCGCAATTCGCGACTGCACCTGTGCGAGTGCGTGTGCGGCGTGACCGGTGTCGCTGTGCGGTGGCGAAGGGAGGTGTGCGGTTGTGGGCCGCGGTGAGGTGCTCGTTACCCTCGGCGGGTGCGTACGGGAACTGAGGCCGCGGTCGGGCTGGTGGTCGGGTTCGGGCTGGATCGGGTGCTGGGTGATCCGCGGCGGTGGCATCCGGTGGCCGGGTTCGGCTCGGCGGCTAGCGCGTTGGAGTCGGTGACCTACGCGGATCGCAAGGGGCGCGGCGTGCTGCACGAGGTGGTCGCGGTCGGAGCCGTGGTCGGGTTGGGGTGCGCGCTGCGGCGCGGTGGAGTCGCGACCACCGCGCTGGCGACGTGGACCGTGCTGGGTGGGCGCAGTCTGGCCCGGACCGGGCACGCGCTGGCCGACCGGCTCGAATCCGGTGACCTCGAGGGCGCGCGCGAACTGCTGCCGAGCCTGTGCGGCCGCGACCCGTCGGTGCTGGACGCGGACGGGTTGGCCCGGGCCGCACTGGAGTCCATCGCCGAGAACACCTCCGACGCCTCCGTCGCCCCGCTGGTCTGGGGCGCGATCGCCGGTGTGCCCGGCCTGCTGGGCTACCGCGCCGTCAACACCCTCGACGCCATGATCGGCTACCGCAACGACCGCTATCGCAATTTCGGCTGGGCCGCCGCCCGCACCGACGACCTCGCCAATCTGCTCCCGGCCCGCCTCGCGGGCCTGCTCACCGCCGCCCTGGCCCCCACGGTCGGCGGCCGCCCCGCCACCGCGCTGCGCGCCTGGCGTCGCGACGCCGCGAAACACCCCAGCCCCAATGCGGGGGTGGCCGAATCCACCATGGCCGGCGCGCTCGGCGTCCAACTCGGCGGTCGCACCCAATACCGCTACGGCACCGAACTGCGCCCCACCCTCGGCTCCGGCCCGGCTCCGCGCGTCCCCGACCTCCGCCGCGCCATCAGGCTCTCCGAATCCATCCAGCTGGCAGCCACTCTCACCGCCGCGGCCTTCGCCCTGCTCCGCCGCTGAACGGCGGGTCAGCGACCGTAGCGATCGGCGATGCGGGCTTCGGGGGCTGTCGGGGAGTCCGGGGTGGATTCCGGTGTGACGGCCGATGACGCACGTTCCTTGCGGCGTTCACGCAGTTCGGCGTAGACGAAGTAGCCCAGGCCCAGCGGAGCCATGATGCCGAATGCGAGCCACTGCAGGCCGTAGGAGAGGTAGGGGCCCGCGTCGAGCTGGGGCAGGGGAGTGGGGGTGAAGGCTCCCGGCTGGCCGGTGGAGAGTTGCAGGTAGCCGCCGCGTTCACCGGTCGGGATCGAGGTGATGGGCTGGCCGAGGACCATGGATTCCTGGGTGGTGTCGATCGAATACACCTGGCGGAAACCACTTTCGGTGAGCGGATCCTTGCCGGGCGTCACGCCCTCGGACATGCGCACCCGCCCCTCCAGCCGCTGCGGGCCGGTCGGCGCGGCGGGAATCGGCGGCGGCGTGGACGAGCCGTCGAGACCGGCGATCATGCCCCGATCGACCAGCAGGATGTAGCCGTCGGTGAGTTTGAACGTGGCGAGCACGGCATAGGCGGGCGCACCGTCGAGATGCCGCAGCCGCACCAGCACGGTCGAATCGTGGACGAAACTGCCTTCGGCGGTGACCCGCCGCCATTCGGTGTGTTCGCCTTCCTGCTTCAGCAAGGTGGTGACATCGACCGGGTCGGCCCGCACGGAATCGGCGATCAGCTGGTTGCGATGCTCGGTGGCGGTGTTCTTCCCGAGCTGCCACGGCGCGAGCACGGTGAAACACAGGTAGGCGAAGGCCACCACGATCACGGCCAGGATGGCCCAGCTGGGCCGCAGCAGGAAGGTGAGTTTGCGCATCAGCGGGCGCCGCCGGGCAGTTCGTCGCGCACCCAGTCGAGCAGGCCCGCGACGGCCGCTTCGATCTGATCGCGAACCAGCTCGAAATCGGCGATGTCGCCGTAGTACGGGTCGGGCACGTCGGGGCCGTCGGCATCGGGATCGAAACCGCGCAGCAGGGCGCGGCGCTCGGACGGGACACCGAGCTGGGCGAGTGCCCGCTCGTGCGTGCTGTCCAGCGCGACCAGCAGATCGGCCGACAGATGATCGGGGCCGAGTACGGCGGCCGCGTGCCCGACGGGATAGCCGTGCCGGCGCAGCGTGGCAGTGGTGCGCGGGTCGGCCTCGTCGCCGACGTGCCAGGACCCGGTGCCCGCGCTGCTCACCCGCACGCGGTCGTCGAGCCCGGCCTGGCGCAGATGATGCGCGAACATCTTCTCGGCCATCGGCGAACGACAGATGTTGCCGGTACAGACGAACGAAATATGCAGCTCACCCACGACAGCCATTCTGGCCGCAGGCGGTTCGGGACCGCCACATCGGGTGCCCGATCTGTTGTCGCCGCCACGCCACGCCGCGGCGATCGTTGCAATAGTGACGACGGTTACTCAGGCTAGGCACCCATGTCCCCCGTCTGCCCAGCCTGCCTCTGGCCCTCCCCGATGACGGTGTCCACGCACCGTTCGGTTCGCTACCTGCGCTGCGTGTGCGGTGAATGGCTGGTCGCGCATGGGAACAGAGTGACGGTGCTGCCCGGCCGCGGCCCCGCACCCACCGCCGAGCACCTGGATTTGATTCCACTGCCCGAGGAGTGACCCAGTACCGTGTGCTGGTGCCCGAGGACACTGTCGATCACGCGAAGCTCCGTCACCACGGTGACGTGGACGCGGTCCCGGGCCTGCTCGATTTCGCGGTGAACGTGCAGGGCAGCGCCCCGCCGCCGTGGCTGCGGGAGCGGTTGGCGGCGCGGCTGGACACGCTGGGCCGCTATCCGGTTGCCGCCGAGGAAGCCGCGGCCCGGGCCGCGGTGGCGGCCCGGCACGGCCGGGATCCGAGCGAGGTGCTGCTGCTGGCGGGTGCCGCGGAGGGTTTCGCGATGCTGCCGAAGCTGGCACCCCGGCTGGCGGCGGTGGTGCATCCGTCGTTCACCGAACCGGAGCTGGCGCTGCGCGACGCGCGGGTCCCGGTGCACCGGGTGCTGCTGGAGCCGCCGTATCGGCTGGAGTCGGCGGTCGTGCCGCAGGACGCGGATCTCGTCGTCCTGGGCAATCCCACCAATCCGACCTCGGTACTGCATCCGGCTGCCGCGCTGCACGCGCTGCGCCGCCCGGGCCGGATCCTGGTGGTGGACGAGGCTTTCGCGGACGCGATCGCGGGTGAGCCGGAATCGCTGGCCCAGCTGCGTGATTCCGACGTGCTGGTGCTGCGCAGCCTGACCAAGACCTGGGCGCTGGCCGGATTGCGCTGCGGTTATTTCCTGGGCGCGCCGGAGCTGCTGGACCGGCTGGCGCACGGCCGCGCGCACTGGCCACTGGGCTCGCTGCAATTGGAAGCGATCGCCGCCACCGCCGCCCCGGATGCGGTTGCGGAGGCCGGGCGACGCGCGGAAGTCATTGCTGCCGAGCGTGTTTCGATGATCGAGCGGCTGACTGCGGCCGGTCTGGAAGTCCACACCCCGGCCCACGGCCCGTTCCTGCTGGTCCGCGCCACCGACGGTGAACTACTCAGAAAGCACCTCGCGAGCGCGGGAATCGCGGTCCGCCGCGCCGACACCTTCCCCGGCCTGGGCCCGGATCACCTCCGGGTGGCAGTGCGGTCCGCCGCCGATGTGGATCGCCTGATCGCGGCAATCCCGTGAGTGCGGGGCGCCCGGTTCCGCCGGGCCGTGGTGCCCTTGTGGACCTGGCATTGCGGCGCGGTGACTTCGTGAGCGTGATGTGGTGGGGTACAACCGAACCGAGGAGAGGTAGACGGTGACGACGCTCGCGGAGCTCATCGAGGTGCTGGAGGCGGCGTATCCGCCGAAGCTGGCGGAGTCGTGGGATTCGGTCGGGTTGGTGTGCGGTGATCCCGCCGACGAGGTGACCCGGGTGCTGTTCGCCGTCGACGCCACCGCGGGCGTGGTCGAGGAGGCGATCGACTGGCGGGCCCAGGCGCTGGTGGTGCATCATCCGCTGCTGCTGCGCGGAGTCGATTCGGTGGCGGCGAGTACGCCGAAAGGCGCACTGGTGCACCGCCTCATCCGCTCGGGGTGCGCGCTGTTCTCCGCGCACACCAACGCCGACTCCGCCGATCCCGGCGTCTCGGACGCGCTCGCGGCCGCGCTCGGTTTGACCGTGACCCGCCCGCTCGATCCGAAACCGACAGCGGCCGTGGACAGCTGGGTCATCCAGATTCCGCGCACGGACACCGATCAGGTGCTGGCCGCGCTGTTCGCCGCCGGTGCCGGAGGTCAGGGCGCCTATCACGAATGCGCGTCGCGGACGGCCAGTCTCGGCCAGTTCCGGCCGCTGCCGGGGGCGAATCCGGCGATCGGCTCGATCGGCGAACTCGAGCGGGTGGACGAGGATCGGGTCGAGGTGATCGCCCCGCCCGCCGCCCGCGCCGCCGTGCTGGCCGCGCTGCACGCCGCGCACCCCTACGAAGAACCCGCGTATCACCTCACCGAGCGCGCGGCGCTGCCCTCCGGCCTGGGCATCGGCCGGGTCGGCACGTTGCCGGAGCCGGAAACGTTGCGCGAGTTCACCGCTCGCGTGGCCGCCGCGCTGCCGCAGACGGTGTGGGGTGTGCGCGCGGCCGGCGACCCGGACCGGATGATCCAGACGGTGGCCGTCTGCGGCGGCGCGGGCGACTCCTACCTGGGCAAGGTGTCGGCGCTGGGCGTGGACGCCTACGTCACCTCCGACCTGCGCCATCATCCCGCCGACGAACATCTGCGCGCAGGCGGACCCGCCCTGATCGACGCCGCGCACTGGGCGACCGAATTCCCGTGGTGCGGGCAGGCTTCCGAGATCGTCCGGAAGGCACTGCCGGGCTTGGAAACCCGGGTCAGCACCTTGCGCACCGACCCGTGGACGGTCGGTTCGGCCGACTGAACCGAGTTGCCCCGATCGGCGAATCACGCGCCCGATCGGGGTTATTGAGCTGCGTGGCAGTTTCTGAGTAAACGTGGTCGTATATGTGTTCTACTGAGGGCATGGCCGAGTGGGCGCGGGGGAACAGTGTGCATCCGCAGTCTGCGTATCGGTGGTTCCGGGAGGGCCCGCTGACTGCTCGCCGGTTGGATTCGTGCACGATCTGGGTGGACGCTGCTGCGGACGACATCGGCCGGACGGCGGTCTATACGCGGGTGCCTTCCCACCGTATGTGTGCCCGGCTCTATGGTCGGTGGGGAGCGAGGAACAGGGCGATGCGCGCGATCACCGCAGCCAAGTAGGAAGTCGCCGCCAATGCGCCGGTATGAGACTCCCGAAGGCTGGACTGCGCAGGCATATCGCTTTGCGCTCGACCCCACCCCCGCCCAGGAACGCGCGTTCCGATCACATGCGGGCGGCGCACGGAAAGCCCACAACACGATGCTCGCGTTGGTGAAGGCGGTGCTGGATCAGCGTACGGCTGAACGCACTTACGGTGTCGCGGAATCCGAGCTGACACCGACGCTGAACTGGAGCTTGGCCGGGCTGCGCAAGGAATGGAACCGCCGCAAGACCGTGGCTGCGCCGTGGTGGGGCGAGAACTCGAAAGAGGCGTACAACACCGGCCTCGACGCGCTCGCGCGCGGCCTCGATTCGTGGAGCATGTCCCGGAAGGGCATGCGGGCCGGTCGGCCGGTCGGGTTTCCGCGTTTCAAGTCGGCGCGGGCGCGGCGGTCGGTCCGGTTCACCACCGGCGTGATCCGCGTCGAACCGGACCGTCACCATGTGAGGTTGCCGCGCGTCGGGCGGATCAAGACGCACGAATCGACCCGGAAACTGCGTCGTCGCGTTGAAGCCGGTACGGCGCGGGTGCTTTCGGCTACCCTCGCCCAGGACTCGGCAGGCCGCTGGCATGTGGCATTCCAGACGATCGTTCGTCGCGGCACCGAAGCGCGGTGCCGCGCCGAGGACGCTGCGCCGGTGGTGGGTGTTGATGTCGGTGTGAAGGCTGATTCGCTGCTGGTGGTCGCAACCCCGGACGGCCGTGAACTCGGACGCGTGCCGGCCCCGAAACCCCTGACCGCCACCCAAGCGCGATTACGCGCGTTACAGCGGTGCGCGGCGCGTCAGACCGGCCCCTACGACCACACCACCAAAACTCGCCGTCAGCCGTCGCGGCGGTGGGCCAAAACCCAGCGCCGGATCGGGCGTACCCATGCCCGCGCCGCGGCGGTGCGGCGCGACGTGCTGCATAAGGCCACCACCGATCTCGCGATGCGGCACCAGGTCATCGCGGTGGAGACGTTGAACGTCGCCGGGATGCGGCGGGCGGGCGGTGCTCGTAAGCGGGGCCTGAACCGGGCGTTGGCTGATGCGGCACTAGCCGAGATTCGGCGGATGCTCGGCTACAAGACCCGCTGGTACGGCTCCACCCTGGTGGAAGCCGACCAGTATTTTCCATCATCGAAGATGTGCTCGGGCTGCGGTAGGCGAAAGCCAAACCTGACGCTGGCCGACCGTGGGTATTCATGCGACGACTGCGGATTGGTGATCGATCGTGATCTCAACGCCGCGATCAACCTTGCCCGCCTCGGCGGGACCGGTACCGGGAGTGGCCCGGCCGCCAGCGTTTCGGCTGGAGATGGACGTGGAGCTGGGCGGGAGGCCGCGACCGCGGAAGTGGTCAACGCAGCAGGCTGTGAAGCGTCAACCCGGCATAACCCTACGGTTGGTCAGGCCGGGACCGCCGCACCGAAAGGCGCGGTGGCCTGATGGAACCGAGCAATGCTCACATTCGCTCACCAAAGGCAACGGTATAACGGCGCTATGAACAACTTCTCGGTGGATTTCGGGATCGTGCAGATCGCGATGATCCTGCTCATCCTCGTGGGTCTGGCTCTGCTGGTGTCGGCGGTGGTGCGAATGCGCCGCGTCGGCGGCCTGCGGGTGCTGCTCGGGCGCGGGTCGGCGGGCCTGGTCCTGCTGCTGGTCGCGGTCGTGCTGCTGTGGTTCGCCACCCTCATGCAGACCTACCTCGGTTTGACCGGGGAGATCAAGGCCGCGCACGTGGTGGTGAAAGAGGTGGCGGGGCAAGATCATCGGCTCGATGTCGACCTCACCATCTTCGGCCAGGACGGCGAACCCGATCGGCGCGAGACCTACCGGATCGAGGGCGACCAGTGGGTCATGCAGGCCAATATCGTCGAACTGCATCCGTGGGTCAACGCGCTCGGCTTCCACTCCGGATACAAGCTCAGCCGCCTGTTCGGCCAGCGCACCGACGGCGAACCCACCACCGAGCGCCATATCTTCCTCAACGGTAGCGACCAGGACTTCTTCCAGGACATGCGCGAAGGCGACTGGTGGACCAAGCCTTTCGTGCGCTCCGCCTACGGCAACGCCACCATCGCCACCCCCGGCGAATGGGATATCTACATCTCCCACGACGCCATCAAGCCGCGCAAACCCTGACCTACCAGAAGCTGGTCTGCGCGCGCTGGCAGGTCTCGATGCGGTACTGCATGTGCCGCAGGAGTTCGTCGGTGCTGCCCGGAGTCACGCTCAGATCATTGTCGTTGTGGTTGACCAGCAGGTAGCGGCCGTCGTCGGGATAGTCCAGCCAGTGGAAGGCGTGACCGTCCCGGGTGGGCCGAGCGTCGTAGGCGATGCTCGGGTACACGGTGATCTCGCCGAGACTGGTGCGGGGGCGCTGGAAGAAGCGGTTCGGCTGCTGGCCGGAGGACAGCCGCGCATACTCGCCGCCGTTCAGGTCCGAGCGCCGCGCGCCGAACGGCGGATGCGAACCCGCTTGGCAGCGCGGCAGTTTCGCGATAATCTCCGAGGTGAGCAGCCGCGCGTCACCCGTGGTCAGGACAACGTCACGGCCGTGCCGCGGGTCCGGTCCCGGCAATTGGGTGGCGAGTACGGCCTCGTGATCGACGATCCCGGCGTGCAGCCGGATCACCTGTGCGAGGTGCGGTCCGTGGAAACCGTGGATCTCGATGCGCACCCGAGGCTCCAGCAGCACCTCCAGCGCCCGATACAGACGCTCGTCGAAGAGGTTCTGGACGCGTTGGGCGGCGAGCCTGCGCTCGTACTCCCAATCGTCGTGCGACTCCATTCGCGGCGGCTGAAAGCTCAGCGGGTAGGGCCAGCGGTCCCGGCCGAGGGCCTCCAACAACAGCTTGAACGCGAATCCGTCCAGCTGCCAGCGTAATTCATTCATCTGTGGTTCTCGTACCTGTTCGAAGTGATCCGATTCAGCCGCCGATGACCCCGCCGGGCGGCAGCACGCGCGGCTGCACGCCGAGCAGTTCGGACTCCCGATCCTGGATCAGGTAGTCCGGGATCTGGTGTTCGTCGTCGTCCTCGCCCCGGCCACCGCGATTGCCCATACCGCCCATGCCCGGCATGCCCGCCATGCCGTTGCGGCCCGTGCCGGAGCCGCGGCTGCTGGCGGTGCCGGTGCCGGTGGGGTTGCCGGTGCCCGGGTTCGCGGACACCGTCCTCGGTGTGCCCGGCGTGGCGGTGGTCGGGAGACCGGAGCCGGGGGTGGTGCCGCGCGGCCTGCCCGAACCCGGGGTGCCGGTGGTCGGAATCGTCGAGGTGGGGACATTGGCCGACGGCACGTTGGTCGTCGCCGGGGTGGTCGGGACGCCGACGCTGGGTACGCCGTAGGCGGGCGTACCGGTCGACTGCGGGATGGTCGAAGGCGACGGGGTGTCGGTAGTGGCCGGAACTGTTGCGGGCGAGGGCGTTTCAATGCTCGCCGGAACAGTGGAAGGCGACGGGGTGACCCCCGTCGGCGATGGCGAGGGCGTGCCGCCGTTCGAGGAGGGTGACGGGGTCTTGGCGCTGGGCGAGGGTGTGTTAGCCGAGACCGGGTTGGTCGGTTCGGGCAACTTCGGCGTCTGCCCGTCCACCTGGACCGCGCCCGGCTGATACATCGACGTCATGACGTTCTGCGCGGAGGCCTCGGCCTCGTTGGCGCGGTGCTTTTCCAGCTTGAGCAGGCCATTGCCGGGAATATGGCCCACGATCTCGCCGAGCGTGGAGACTTCGGTCGGCTTCTCGACCGACAGCTGGGCCTGCGCTAGGTAACCCTGAATGAGATCGATGCCGTTGGCGACCTCCTGGAAAGCGGTACCGAGAGTTTTGAAGCCTTCGCCGTAGGTTCGAGTAGCCGTCATCGCGGCATTGGCGGTCTTACCCTTCCAATACGTCTCGATATCGGCTTCGACGCCCTTGTTGAACGCGTCGGCGGCCGTATCGACCGAGGCGACGAGCCGGCGCCAGCCGTCGGCGCCGGCATTGATGTCACCCTCTACGACACCCGACTTGCCGTCGTGGGCGTTGAGACCGTTCCAGATATCCAGGTGCGACCAGCTGTCGAAGGCTTCCTTCTTGTCGCCGACCAGGACCTGCGCGGCGGTTTCGCCGTAACTGCTCTTCAGCCGGGCCGACTCGTCGCTGATGATCTTGCGATCTTCGGACCATTTGCTGTCGGCGTCGTCGATCTGCTTGCCGCGCGCGCCCGCGGCGTCATGGGATTGCTGGTTGCCGGAAATTCCGGCCCACGCCGTGCCCGCCACCGCGGCAATGCCCGCGCCGGCCGCGATGATTCCTGGAAGCGGCATTACTTCACCTGCTCGGTCTGGTTCTTCAGCGGGTTGGCCGCATCGGTGTCGGCCTGTTCGAGTTTGCCGATCGCCGCCCTGTAGGTATCGCGCATCAGGGTCACGACTTCGATGTGCTGTTCCAGGCGTTTGACAGCGTTGTCATTGGCGTCGGTGCCACCGCCGGTTGCCTTGTGCTGGAACTTTTCCTGCAAGGCGATTGCGGAGGGGAGGGTGCCGTAGCCCGATAGGTGGCCTAGGCTGCTGACTTTGCTTTTCATGTCAGCGAGTTCTTCGAGCAGGGTCTGGCAGCGGTTGGCGAGCGCCGAGCCGATCTCGGTGTCCATCTTGAATTCACCGGAGACGGCATTCTGTTTCAGCGTCTGCCAGGTCTTCAAATCATTCTCTGTTGTCATGTGCTTTCCCCCATTCGTCAGATGGGACTACTACTTCGGTAGGTGCGGTTCGAGATCCGCCGCCCACTCGACCGCCAGCTCACACAAGTCGGGTTTGGTGCCGACAGAGGTGACTCCCCAGCTGATGTTCACCTCGAACATGCCTTGTTCAGCGGGCATGGCCGCATAGCAACTCTCGTCGGTGTCGGTCTTGTCCTGAAGCACCAGGCCCTGCCGCGGGCCGATGTTCGCGTCACGCAGGACGTTCACCTTCGTATTCGCGCGACTTTCCGCCAGCGTGTGAGCGCTGGAGAAGATCGTGACCCGGATGGTTCGCTTGCCCGACGCGTCGGTGCCGGTCGGCCGCCAAGCGCATACCCGCCAGCTGGATACCCCTGTGGGTGGATCGGTCACGACATCCTTGGAGCTGGGATCCAGCCCCACACCGCGCAAGGTGGCATCACTGAGCTCGGAGCACACGTTGAAGATCGGATTCGCCGCCAGGTCCCGCGTCGTCGGCTGAGCCGATTTCTCCGCGGGCTTCGACGGCCCGCACCCGGCTACCAGCCCCGCCACAGCCGCTCCCACGATTACGGTCCGTAGGACACAGGTACGCATGTCTCTCCTGGTGTGAGCGTGGATTCTTCCCCCGCGACAACTATAAGACGCACCGGCTCGGGGCGCGGTTCCAGTTCGTCGGGAATTCACCGGTGGGCGCTGGCCGTCGGGGAGAGTGGGGCGGGGTACCGTTGACCCTTGGTGTCCGCCCCGGCGGTGTGGCGCCGCCCACCCGTCCATAGCGTTCAGGAGTTTCGCCGCGTTGAATGTCGAACCACCGGTCCAGGCCAAGCTGCTGCAGCTCGCCGCTGTCGACACCGAGCTGACACGGATCGCGCATCGCCGCACCGTGCTGCCCGAGCAGCAGGAGGTGACGCGGCTGGAGGCGGAGCGCAACAAGCACAAGGACGCCGCGGTGGCGGTGGAGATCCAGATCGATGATCTGGATCGCGATATCCGTAAGCTGGAGGGCGAGATCGATGCCGTCCGCAAGCGCGAGGAACGCGACCGGGGCATGTTGACGGCGGGAAGTGTTGGCGCCAAGCAGCTTTCGGAGATCCAGCACGAGCTGGGCAGCCTGGAGCGGCGGCGTTCGGTGCTGGAGGACGAACTGCTCGAGGTGATGGAGCGCCGCGAGGCGTCCACCTCCGATCACGATCACGCCGGCGCCCGGCTCAGCAAGACCGAACAGGATCTCGCCGACGCGCAGCGGCTGCGCGATGAGGCGCTGGCGGATCTGGATGTGGCGCAGGGGCGTTGCGATCAGGACCGGGCGCGGCTGGTCGAGCAGTTCCCGGCCGAGTTGCTCGGCGTCTACGACAAGCAGCGGGAGCGCAACGGGGTGGGCGCGGCGCTGTTGCAGGCCCGCAAGTGCGGGGCCTGCCGGATCGAATTGGATCGCGGCGAGATCGCCCGGATCGCCAAGGCGGCTCCCGAGGCGGTCGTGCGCTGCCCGGAGTGCGGCGCGATCATGGTGCGCACCAAGGAATCCGGCCTGTAACCGAGGAGGTCGGGTGAGTAACGCGCATGTGGTGGTCGAGGCCGACGGCGGGTCGCGGGGCAATCCGGGCCCGGCCGGATACGGCGCGGTGGTCTTCGACGCCGACCATGTGACGGTCCTGGCCGAACGCCGCGAGAGTGTCGGCGTGGCGACCAACAATGTGGCGGAATACCGCGGTCTGATCGCGGGTCTGGAGGCGGCCGCGGAGCTGGGCGCGCGCACGGTCGCGGTGCGCATGGACTCCAAACTGGTGGTCGAGCAGATGTCGGGTCGCTGGAAGGTCAAGCACGCGGCGATGATCCCGCTGGCCGACCGGGCCCGCCGCCTGGTGGCCGGATTCGACCGGGTCAGCTTCGAGTGGATTCCGCGCAAGGAGAACTCCTACGCCGACCGCCTGGCCAATGAGGCGATGGACGACGCGCCACTCGTCGACGAAGTGCGCACCGCCCGCGCGGCCGGACCCGCTGGCGTCGTGAATCCTCCTGCGGCACAACCGAGCACGGGCCCCGCCTGGACCGGCGCGGTCGGCCGACCGACCCGTCTGCTGCTGTTGCGGCACGGTCAGACCGAGCTTTCGGTGCAGCGTCGCTATTCGGGGCGCGGCAATCCGCCGCTCACCGCGCACGGCCGCGACCAGGCCGCGCACGCCGCGAAAATGCTTGCGGCCAAAGGCGATATCGCCGCCATCGTCTGCTCGCCGCTGGGCCGTGCCCGCGAGACCGCCGAGGCGGCGGGCGCGGCGCTGAACCTGCCGGTCCATGTCCTGGACGGACTGATCGAAACCGATTTCGGTGACTGGGAAGGGTTGACCTTTCTCGAAGCGGCACAGCAGGATCCGGAGCTGCATGCGCGCTGGCTCACCGACACCTCGGTGATCCCGCCGGGCGGTGAGAGTTTCGACGCGGTGCGGGAACGCATCGAGGACGTGCGCCGCGATCTGGTCGCGCTGTACCCGGGCGCGAACGTTCTGGTGGTCAGCCACGTCACCCCGATCAAGACCTTGCTGCAACTCGCGCTCGGTGTCGGCCCGTCCCTGCTGTTCCGGCTGCATCTGGATCTGGCTTCGCTGTCGGTCGCCGAGTTCTATCCCGACGGCGGCTCCTCGGTCCGGCTCGTGAACGACACCTCCTACCTCGCCTGATGTCTCGGTAACATCGCCGCCGCCGCGACCGATCGACCCGGCGGAGCGGCACTGTGAGATTGCCCGGCCGATCCGCGCGTGCCGGGGGTGGTACTCCATGATGTGTGGGGTGTGGCCGCCGCTCCGGGTTCCCGGGCGCCGGCCGGTGTTTCGAGAGAAAGAGCTATACGTGAAGTTCAGAGGCGTGGCGGCCATCGCTGCCGTCATCGCGGGTGTGGGCGCTGCCCTGGTCGGCGGCACCGCGCAGGCCGAGCCGGGGAGTGTGGTGCTCGGCGGTAGTTCGGGGCTGGTGTTCGAGAACGATCACGCGTGCTCGCTGGCTGCCATCGGCTACGACAACGCGGGCCGGTTGGTCGGCTTGACCGCAGGGCACTGCGCGCCGACGGGTTCGCTGGTGGGTTCGGAGACCCAGCTGCACGCGGGCGCGATCGGGGTGGTCGCCTACTCCGACGACGGCGAGGGCCTGGATTTCGGTGTGCTGGTGTTCGACAAGCAGCGGGTGACCCCGGTGCGCACGGTCGGCGCGACCACCATCGCCGGAATCGGCGCCCGCCCGGGGCCGGGCGCGACGGTGTGCTCCAACGGCCGCACGAGCGGCCCGGGCTGCGGCCTGGTGTGGGGCGACCTCGACCCGATCACCACGTTGAACCAGGCGTGCTCGCAGCCGGGCGATTCCGGTGGCCCGGTGACCGTGGGTGACCGCTTGGTCGGCATGAACCTGGGCCGCTTGACCGGCTACGCGGGGATCGGCTTCGATATCCCGTGTGCCACCGCCGCCAACCCGATCCACTCGCCGGCGTACTTCGCGCCGATCGACGAGATCCTGGCCGCCATCGACGAAATGGGCGGTGCGGGCGCCGGTTTCCGCCCGGTCTAGATCAGTCCGGCGAGTTTGTAGAGCACGAGGGAACCGGCCACCGCCACATTGAGGCTGTGGCCGGTTCCGACCATCGGGATCTCCACGGTGAGATCGAGATGTTCCAGCCCCTCGGGCGGAATGCCGTCGGCTTCGTGTCCGAGCACCATGACCGTGCGCCGGTGCGCGGTGGGCAGGTCGGCGAGCCGGATCGATTCGTCGGTCAGTTCGACCCCGACGATCGCCGATCCGCCGTCGCGCTGGCGTTGCAACCAGCGGTCCACACGTCCGTCGACCCAGTGCACGCAGTGTCGTTTGCGGAGCGTGTTGCCCTGGGCGAGGGCCTCGGGCACCCACGGTTTGCGCGGTACCACCAGGCAGGCGCCGACCGCGTCGCAGGTGCGCATGAGGGTGCCCAGATTGACGCCGTGCTTGGGCCACAGCGGTGCGGCCAGCAGATGGTTCCAGCAACCGTGTGCGCGCTGCCGGCGTTGCCGGCGCAGTTCGGGGCGGGTGCGCACCCGCGCGGCGGTCATCGGGGAACGGGAAGACCCTTCCCGAGGGGGAGTGCTGAATTCATATCGGCGATGCTTCGCGGCGCATCGGAGCCATCGACAGAGGTACTGCGAATCTCGTTCAACGATACCGCACACCGTCGACGGTGCTCAGGGGCGCAATACCGACACCAGGAATTCGGTCTGGTCGTAGACCGCCTGCTCGAAGACATCGTCGAAGTACACGTCGAAGTGGCCCACCGGATACCGTTTCACTACAGCGTGTTTCGTGCGCTCGGCGGCCTTGAGCGTCGGCTTCACCGGTGCGATCGAATCATTCTCGGCGACCGCGTAGAACACCGGTACCTTCAACCCCTTGGTACGCCGGCCAGGTGAGTCGAACAGCGCCGAGAACGCGAACCGCGCAGCGACTTTCGGTTCGTAGGTCTGGCTCTCCTCGGCGAGTCTGCCGTAGCCCTCCGGAACGTCGGAGGCCGACATCAGCGCCGCGGATCGCTTGCGCCCGGCCAGCTTCACGCCGATCGGCTTGCGCCGCACCGGCGCCAGCAGCAGGTCGGTGGTGGCCAGGGTGGCGACTCTGACCAGGCTGATCGGCCCCTTGGCCAACCCCGACGCCAGCCCGCTGGTGAACGGCACCTGGGCCACCACGGCCGCCAGGTAGTCGTCCTCGGGAGCCACCGATAGCACGTGACCGCCGCCGAAGGACGTGCCCCACAATGCGATTCGGGTCTTGTCGATACCGCGCAGGGTGCGCGCGTAGGCGATCGCGCTACGCCAGTCGTCACGCTGCTTGGCGATATTGATCACCTGGCGGGGCGTGCCCGCGCTGGCGCCGAAATGCCGATAGTCGAAGACCAGCACCGCCATTCCGGCCGCGGCGAATCGCCGCGCGTACCGATCCAGACCCATGTCCCGAGTGCCCCCCAGACCATGCCCCATCACCACCAGCGGGCGAGGCTTGGGGACGCCTGCGGGAGGATACAGCCAACCGGCGCAATGCTCGTTACCCGACGGGAAACTGACCTCGAGACGTTCCATGGCCCATTACCGTACTGTGCGCCGCTTATCGGTACACGCCGTGGTTGGTGCACCGCTACACACCGGTTACGCTGAACGAGCGGACGAGTTGGCCGGGCGACCGCGGCGCAGGGAACGGGCACGGTAGTGCCGCCGCCCCGCGCCGAGGAAAGTCCGGACTCCACAGAGCAGGGCGGTTGCTAACGGCAACCCGGGGCGACCCGCGGGACAGTGCCACAGAAAACAGACCGCCGGGGAGTTCCCCGGTAAGGGTGAAACGGTGCGGTAAGAGCGCACCAGCGCCCCGGGTGACCGGGGCGGCTCGGTAAACCCCGCCCGGAGCAAGGTCGAAGGTCGCACCACACGGTGCGGTTGCGCAGGCGTTCGAGGGCTGCTCGCCCGAGCCTGCGGGTGGGCCGCTCGAGGCACCCGGCAACGGTGTGTCCAGATGGATGGTCGTCACCCGGTGCGAGCCGGGGACAGGATCCGGCTTACAGGCCAACTCGTTCGCCTTCGACATGCGAAACGCCGGTGCTGTGCGGAGCAGCACCGGCGCTTCGGACCTCGGTTCAGACGGCCAGCGCGGCCAGGAAGCTGAACAGCGAAGCCACGATCTTGGCGCCGGTCTCGCCTTCCGAACTACCGGACAACAGGCTGCTCATCGGAACTCCTTCGAGTTGTGGCGGCCGGTGGCGCGCCAGTGGACGGAGCTCGCCCCGGAGAGTCCGGCGCGCCTGACAAATGCTAATCAGCGGTACGCGGTTTCCCGGTAGCGCAATCAGCCCCTGTCGGAGCGCATGCTGGGTGGGCTAACCGCACACATTCTTGGCCATCTGGTAGACCAGCTGAGCCTCCTGTTCGGAGATCTGTGCCGACCCGTTCCCGGCCAGCTGCACGATATCGGCGAGAATCGCGTCCTCGGCCTTCGCGGCCTTGACGTTTCCGCATGTCCTGGTGAGGATTTCGCCGATCTGCGCGTCGGCGCGGCCCGCCGCGAGCTGCGGGAACGCGGATTTGAAACTGATGACGAAGGCGCCGGCGCGGGCACTGTCGACGATCGCCGAGGCCGAGGCCGCGGCGGCGCTGGAGGCCGCGGCGGGCGTCGCCGGCTTGTCTTCGCCGCCGCACCCGGCGAGCAACAGGGCGGCGAGGGTGGTGCTGGCCGCGAGGACGGCGGTAGTTCTGGTCACGCTGCGCGATGCTAGCGGCATCGCGCGAAAGCCGCCTCCCGTCCCACTGCCCGGAAGGCGACCGCCGCGTCGACGGAAACCCTGAGGTCAGGTCGGGTTGATCATGAAGACCGAGGCCCAGTACGCGGCCTGTTCCGGACCGAGCACCGGCATCAGGTAGTCGAAGAGGATCGTTGACATGACTGTGTTTCTCCCAATTGTCGACGTACAGGGACACTGTGCGAATCCGCCGACGAGCGTCGCGCGGATCGCCGGGGAACCCTAACAGCCGGGGGCGGTTTGTCCGGTCCGGCACGGCGTTTCGTCGTCAACTGGCCTTAGGAGTGATCGACGTCATAGAGTGGTCGCCGTTGGCAAAAGAACTCGGCGGCGGGGCGGTCCGGCGAGATTCTCTCTCCTTTCCGAGTGCAGGAAGCAGGTCTCAATACATATGCGGGTAGTTCGTTCCTTGGTCGCCGGCGCGTTGATCGCCGGGGCCGCATCCGTTTTCGCCGTGCTGGGCGCCGGTTCCGCGAACGCGGTCGCGGTGACTCCGCTGCCGGGCGGGGTGCAGGTCGACCTCACACCTGGTGACACCCGGTGGGTCAGCCAGTCCAATATCGGTTTGGCTATCGCCGGCCTGCCGCATCCGTCGGCGGCATCGTTCGGTCAGGCGCTCGACGCCGCGGCCGAGGTGTCGGCGGCCGTGCCGAACGGCCGGGTGACCTTCACCGTGTTCGGCCCGCTCAATGAGCTCAACGGCACGATGCTGGCGTTGCAGTAGTAGCGAGCGGCTCTCACACTGTGGAACTGCACCAGCGGATCGTCTCGGCTCCGGTAGATTTCGGGGCCATTCGATCCGAATTCGGTTTGGCCTCGGCGTATCCCGCCGAGGCCAGCGCGGAAGCCCGCGACGCGTCCGACGCGTTCGCGGGCTTTCGCGTCGATCGCACCGATCTGGAACTGGTGACGATCGATCCGCCCGGCGCGATGGATCTCGATCAGGCGGTCCGGCTGGAACGCACCGCGACCGGTTTCACCGTGCACTACGCGATCGCCGACGTCGCCGCGGTGATCACACCCGACGGCGCGCTGGCACGCGAATCGGGTTCCCGGGGGCAAACTTTCTATCTTCCCGACGGCACCGTGCCGCTGCATCCGCCGGAGCTGTCCGAGGGGTCGGCCAGCCTGCTGCCGGAGCAGACCAGGCCTGCCGCGCTGTGGACCATCCACTGCGACACCGCGGGTGAACCGGTGACGTACACGGTCGAGCGGGCGCTGGTCCGTTCCCGCGCGCGACTGGATTACGCGGGCGTGCAAGCCGATGCGGACGCCGGACGCCTGCATCCCTCGATCGCGGCGCTGCCGGAATTCGGACAGCTGCGGATCGCGGCCGGACTAGCGCGCGGTGCGATCGGCCTGCGCCTGCCGTCGCAGAGCATCGTTCGAGACGAGGGCGTCGACGGGCACTGGCAGCTCGTCCTCGAACCGCGCACCGCGGCCGACGACTGGAACGAACAGATCTCGCTGCTCACCGGCATGGTCGCGGCCCGAATCATGCTGCGTGGGAACGCATCCGGCGAAGTGCTCGCGCTGCTGCGCACCATGCCGCCACCGGCCGAGGCCGCCATCGCCGCCATGCGCCGCACGGCCGCCGCGCTCGGCGTCGCCTGGCCCGCGGACCAGTTGGTAGGCCGCATGCTCGCCGACCTGGACCCGAATACCCCAGCCGCCCTGGTCCTGATGTCGGAAGCCACCGGGCTCCTTCGCGGCGCGGGCTACACCATTCTCGACGGCGACCCGGACGACGGCGCCGACGAGGCGCAGCGCGGCGAACCGGTGCTCGAGCACAGCGCGATCGGCGCGCCGTACGCGCACGTCACCGCGCCGCTGCGCCGCCTCGGCGACCGCTTCGCCACCGAGATCTGCCTGGCGCTCTGCGCGGAAACCGAAGTGCCGCAGTGGGTCCGAGACGGCTTGACCGACGTGGTAGCCGCCCTGCGCCGCTCCGACACGCTCGCCGGGAAGGTCGAGCGCGCCTGCGTCGACCTCACCGAAGCCACGCTGCTGTCCGAACGGCTGGGCGCGCCCTTCCAGGCGGTGGTGATCCGCGAATCCAACGGCAACCGCCCCGCCGAGATCTTCCTCCCCGACCCGCCCGTCCTGGGCCCCTGCACCGGCAGCCCACCCGAGGGCACCACCATCACCGCCACCCTCACCTCCGCCGACCCCACCACCCGCAAGATCGCCTTCACCTACACAAGTGGGACCTGACTGCGGCCCCTACTCGCGATTCGCCGCAGTCAAGTCCCGCTTTCAGCTGCGCAGCAGGGTGACCTGGCCGGTGAGCGCTTCGGCGGCGGCGGGGTAGCGGGTTAGTTCGTGGTGGGCGGACTGGGCTTCGGCGGTGGCCAGGATTGTGTAGAGGGCCGGGTTCTCGCCTGCGGCTTCGGCTTCGGTGGCGCGGGTTTGGATGGCGGCGTGGGATTCGATGGCGTCGCGGTGGTCGCCGAGGACGGTTTGCAGGTGCTTTGCCCGGCGGCCGAGGTCGATGGCGTCCGGGCCGAGGATTTCCGCCGCCGCCTCGCAGGAGTAGCGGAGTCGCTTGGCGCTCTTACGAATATCGTGGAGCAGCTCGATGCGGTCGTCCTCGGCGGCGCTGGGTTCGGCGCGGATGAACGCTTCCACCCGTTCGTGATCGCGTTGCAGGACGACGCGGAAGAACTCGCCGGCGGGGACGGCCGCGCGCGAGGGGCGCAGCGGTGCGTCGGTCTTCCAGTCGGACAGGGTATCTCGCAGCGTGCGGTATCGATCGCTGTCCAGGGCGGCGAGAATCCGAGCGTGCGCGCCGTCGTAGCGTGCGCGCTCGGCGGTCACCAGGCGCGTGGTGGCCCGCTCGAGATCCGCGGGCGAGGCGAGCGGCGCGCTGACGTGATGCGCCCCCACGGCAGCCACGGGCGCGGCCGGGCCGGAGTCGCTTGACGAGCCGGGGTGCCCGCGGTCCGGGACATCATCGGCGGAGTCCGCCGGTTTCCCTGTGGCCGTATCGATTTCGGCCACTGCGGTCAGCTGGTCCCGGTGCGCGGCCAGCAGCTTGTCGAATCGTTCCGCCCGTACCTCGGCGTCCCGCGCCACCCCCAGCAACTCCGCCAGCCACTTCAGTTCCGCCGTGACCGCGTCGGCGCGGTCACGGCGGAGCAGCATGCGATAGGAGCGCAGCACACTGCGCAGACGGCGAGTGGCCACCCGCATCTGGTGTACCGAGTCGTCGGCGTCGGCGCGAACCTCGGGTTCGGCGGTCAGCAGCCGGTCGACATCGTCGGCCAGGGCCTCGAGGAATGCCGTACCGGCGCTGACCTCCATGCGATCACTTCACTTTCGCGAATCCGTCTGTCGCCTCGATCAATCGGTCGACGATGCCGGGTTCGCTGGAGGCGTGCCCGGCGTCGTCGACGATGTGCAGCACCGAACCGGGCCAGGCGCGGTGCAGATCCCAGGCGCTGACCGGCGGGCAGACGACATCGTGACGGCCCTGCACGATCACCACGGGAATATGGGCGATTCTATCGAGATCACGCAGCAACTGGCCCTCCTCGAGGAAACCGCCGTGCCGGAAGTAGTGGTTCTCGATGCGCGCGAAGGCGAGCGCGAACCGCGGTTCACCGGATTCGGCGACCCGCTGCGGGTTCGGCAGCAGGGTGCTGGTCGCGCCCTCCCAGGTGGTCCAGGCGATGGCGGCGGCGGTGGCGATCTCCGGATCTGGGGAGTGCAGCAGCCGATGGTAGACCTCGACCAGGTCGCTGTCGCGCTCCGCTGGGGGCACGGGAGCGAGAAACCGCTCCCATAGATCGGGGTACAGATTGCCCGCGGCCCCGTTGTAATACCAGTCGATTTCCTTGCGCCGCAACAGGAAGATGCCGCGCAGCACCAGCTCGGTGACCCGTTCCGGATGCTGCTGGGCGTAGGCGAGCGCGAGGGTCGACCCCCAGGAGCCGCCGAACACCTGCCATCGCTCGATACCCAGATGCGTTCGCAGCGTTTCGATATCGGCGATCAGATGCGGTGTGGTGTTGGTTTCCAGGCTCGCGCCGTCGGCGATATGCGGAGTGCTGCGGCCGCATCCGCGCTGATCGAGCAGCACGATCCGGTAGGCCGCCGGGTCGAAGAAGCGCCGGTACGCCGGTTCGGTGCCGCCGCCGGGCCCGCCGTGCAGGAACACCACCGGCTTCCCGTGGGGATTGCCGCTGACCTCCCAGTACATGGCTTGACCGGCGCCGACGTCGAGCATGCCGCTGTCGAACGGCTCGATCTCGGGATAGAAGCCGCGACGCGTCATCAGAACGCGATCCCCGCGGCGAGATTCGGCAGTTCCAGCGCGTCGACGGCCTGCTGCCGGACATCGGGGCACGCCTTGGTGGTGACCGTGTCCACGATCGACTTGTCCTGCAGGATATGGCCGTTGATGCCGCCCTGCTGCAATCCCCACTGATGAACCAGCGCGTTCAACCCGATCTTGCCGAGGGTCGGGCCCTGCACCCGCCAGTTCGAGAGCTCCGGCTGGATCAGGTCGCACAGCTGTTTGGCGCCCGCGTCGGAGATCTCCAGCTTGGTCGGTGCGGCGGCGCTCGTGGACCCTCGCGCGGAGGACGTGGTCGTCTCGGCCGGGCTCGGATCCCCCGAAGTCGTGCACGCCGCCAGCGCCGCGGCGACGCACAATCCCGCCACCGCCGTGATGCTGCGTGAACCCCAACGCCTCTGCGCCATCCCAAACCTCATAACTCGTGTCGGCAATATCGACAACGAGTCTGCCACCTGAGCACGAAAGTGGGACATGACCGCGCGGCGGCCATGTCCCACTCGCGGGCAACTCAGAAGCTGTGCTCGGGCCCCGGGAAGGTGCCGCGGCGAACTTCCTCGGCGTAGTCGGCGGCCGCGGTGCGCAGATCGTGGCCGATGGTCGCGAACTGCTTGACGAACTTGGCGGTCTTACCGCTGGTGTAGCCGGCCATGTCCTGCCAGACCAGTACCTGGGCGTCGCAATCCGCGCCGGCGCCGATGCCGACGGTCGGAATGGTCAGCTTGCGGGTGACCTGCCCGGCCAGTTCGGCCGGGACCATCTCCATCACCACGGCGAACGCGCCCGCCTCCTGCACGGCCATCGCGTCGTGGATGAGCTGCTCGGCGGCGTCGCCGCGGCCCTGCACGCGGAAGCCGCCGAGGGTGTTGACGCTCTGCGGAGTGAAACCGACGTGTGCCATGACCGGGATACCGGCCGCGGTGATCAGCGCGATCTGCTCGGCGACGCGCTCACCACCCTCGAGCTTGACCGCGTGCGCCTGGCCTTCCTTCATGAACCGGGTCGCGGTGGCCAGCGCCTGCTGGGGCGAGGATTCGTAGGTGCCGAACGGCAGGTCGGCCACCACCAGGGCGTTGGGCGCGCCGCGGACCACGCCGCGGACCAGCGGGATCAGTTCGTCGACGGTGATCGGCACGGTCGTGTCGTAGCCGTACACCACGTTGGCGGCGGAATCGCCGACCAGCAGCACGGGAATACCGGCCTCCTCGAAGAGCCGGGCCGAGGAGTAGTCGTAGGCGGTGAGCATGGCCCACTTCTCGCCGTCGGCCTTGTACTGCTGCAGGTGGGTGACGCGAGTCTTGCGCCGTTTGACCGGTGCGGCGGGCGCCGCGCCGTAGGCAGGGGTTTCCGAATCGGATACGGACATCATCGTCCCTTCGTAGGGTGTCGCCTCGAGGCTCGTTCGAGTCCCCGGGTTTCTGACATGGCCAGTCTGCCACCGGCGGCTCGCCCCCGGAAAGGCCCCCGTTCGTGCGATCCACCACAGACGACCGGGATTGCGTGATACGCATCACATACCGACTGGTATCGACCAATTCGATGTGCTCCGACCTGCGGCGATGTCGGCAATCGAATCTTTTTCCGGGCAGTTCGAAATTCTTCCGGAAGTGAATGGAATCGGCATGCGAGGAGCGACGTCGAATCGGTTGAACGAAAAAGTTCAGCAGGAAGGGAGGGAGTGGACGATGATCCTGTCGCCATTCATCGGAGGCCGGGGTGCGGTTGTGAATCGATGACATGCGTCCGGTCTCCGATAGTTCGCGAGCCTCGGGACGGGAATGCCGATACGGCTCGGCAGCAAAACCAATGAGCAAGATGTTCGAAGTTAGTAATTGGAGTTCGATATGAATATTCGTAGAATCGCCGGAGCTTCCGCCGTCGCCCTGGCGTCGTGGGGCGTGGGAACCGGTCTGATGGCGCCGTCCGCGGTTGCCGCGGCGCCGACCGCGGCGGCCGATACCTCGTGTGCTCAGCCGGCCGAATCTGTTTCCTATGCAGCGGAGTTCGCCGCGGCCAGCGCGATGGTCGGGCTGTCGGCGGCGCCGATCGCGGGACCCTCCGGCCCGCCGGCCCTGCAGACCGCGCCGTGGCAGTTGAAGTGCGCGAAGGCCGTCACAGGATATGCCTTGTACCAAGCTCAGGGTATGCTCGTCTGCTTGCCGCCCGGCGCCGCTCATCCCCTTGCGGGCGCGGTGTGCAACCTGGCAAAATTGGCCGGAGGGCACGCGATCGACTTCAATAAGCTGTGCGACGACTAGATATACGGGGAATGGTCATGAATTCGAGAGAACGACAGCCGGTGGGCTTCTGGGAGTTCATCGTCCGTCGGCGCAGTTTCAAGGAAATACGCACCGTTGCGTTCTGGGCCGAGTATTCGGCGATGGCGGTGGTGCTGGGTATCGCATTCACGGGAATCGTGTACCTGCTGTCCTCCGCTGATCCGGCGATCCGCTTCGTTTTCGCGTCTATCGTGGCCGTCACGCTCGGTCTCCTGGCGCAGTACGGCGTCCATCGCGCCATGCCTCGAGGCACGGTCGATTCGGAGGGCTAGGGTCGGGGATCGGTCGCGGCCCGGGGAACGGATCACCGGTTTCCCGGGCCGTATCGGCTCGTTGCCCGCTGGATGCCGGGCGCGTGGTCCCTGGCAGGATCGTGCGCATGGGCTTGCGACAGGGCGTGCTGGGCATGGTGCTGCTGGCACTGTTCGTGAACGGGTGCGCCGCGGGGGAGGATGTGGCCGCGCCGATGCCGGCGACGCCGGAGGCGCTGGCGAAGTTCTATACGCAGCAGGTGCGCTGGGGTGCGTGCGCCGAGATCGCCGCCGAGGCGTTGCCGCCGATCGCGGAGTGCGCGAAGGTCACTGTGCCGGTGGACTATTCGAAACCGGACGGGGCGACCGCGCAGCTGGCGCTGTCGCGGATCCGGGCCTCGGGCGACCGGATCGGATCGCTGGTGATGAATCCGGGCGGCCCCGGGGTCTCGGGGTTGTCGATCGTCCGGCTGGGCGGCGCCACGGCACTGGCCGAGCGCTTCGACCGGATCGGATTCGATCCGCGCGGCGTCGGTTCCTCGACGCCGTCGATCACCTGCCTCACCGCACAGGAGACCGACGCCGAACGCGCCGAACCGCCGGAGGACAACACGCCTGCGGGGATCGAGATGCAGGAAGCCGAGATTCGTGACTACGTCGGCAAGTGTGTCGAACGCACCGGCGCCGATTATCTCGCCCACGTCGGTACCCGCGAGGTCGTTCAGGATATGGACGTCATCCGGGCGGTGCTCGGTGATCCCGCGCTCAGCTACCTCGGCTACTCCTACGGCACCAGGCTCGGCTCGGCCTACGCCGAGCGGTATCCGGACCGGGTGCGCGCCCTGGTGCTGGACGGCGCGATCGACTCCTCGCTCGATCCGACGGTCGAGTCGCTGCGGCAGGCGGCCGGATTCCAGAAGGCGTTCGACGGCTTCGGCGCGGACTGTGCGCGACAGCCGGACTGCCCGCTCGGCGACGACCCCGCCCGAACTGTCGAGCGGTTCCGTGCACTGGTGGATCCGCTGCGGGACAAGCCGGTTCACACCGCCGACCCGCGTGGGCTGTCCTACAACGACGCCATAACCGGCGTCCAGCAGGCGCTCTACTCCAATTCCCAGTGGGGTGCGCTGCGCGCGGGCCTGGCGGAGTTGCCCCAGGGGCGCGGCGACACCCTGCTGAAACTGGCCGACCTGTACGAAAGCCGTGGCGAGGACGGCGCCTACACGAATACGCAGGACGCGTTCAACGCGATCCGCTGCGTCGACGATCCACGGATCACCGATCCCGCGCTCGCCGCCCGGCTGGACATCGACTATCGCAGGGCCGCACCGTTTCTCGACGACGGCGCCGGCACCGGGGCGGCTGCCCGGGAAGTGTGCGCGTTCTGGCCGGTGCCCAACAGTTCGCAGCCGCACCGGATTTCGGTGGCCGGGCTGCCCAAGGTGGTGGTGGTCTCGACCACCGAGGATCCCGCGACCCCGTATCAGGCCGGTGTCGATCTGGCGCAGCAGCTGGGTGCGTCGCTGATCACGTATCGGGACGCGCGGCATACCTCGGCGCTGGTCGCGGGGGATGAGTGCCTGGACAACGCGGTGGTCGCCTACCTGACCGATCTCACCGAGCCGTCGGCCGGTCTCACCTGCGGCCAGCTCGGCTGAACCAGCGCATAGCCGATTATGCTTCCGCATGCCAGTGCGGGCTTGGATCGCGGTGTGAATTCACAAGCCGGTCGGCGCGGCGGCATCGGTGCCGACCGTGGTGAATTGTTCCTTCGCCTAACCATTTCGGAATCGGCGGCGGCGGCCGACGCGGCCTGCGTAGCGTGCGAACCGCAATTCTGTTCGCGCGCAAGGAGTTCCCGTGTCATCAGTACTCACAACCCGAATGGTCGCGCTGTTCGGCGCGGCGTGCGCTGCCTTGTCGCTGGTCGTGACCGCCGGTCCGGCCGGAGCCGACGCGGAGTTCTTCGAGGATCCGAACGACATGGCCGCCGCCTGCTCGACGACACCCGTCGCCGACGACCGGGTCCCGCTCGACGGCCGCTACTACCGCCTGCACGTCCCGGCCGGGATCTCCGCGGCCGGCGCGCCGCTGCTGGTCGCCATTCACGGCGGACACTCCGCGCCCGAGCGGCACGCCTCGGAGACCGACTGGAATGCCTTCGCCGACCAGAAGAAGGTCATCGTGGTCTATCCGCGCGGCAGCAAGGAGGGGGAGACCCAGGACAACGGGCAACCCGGCTGGGGCTGGAACGCCGACACTGTCGATGTCGACCACATCATGAAGGTGGTGGCGAATGTGCGCGCGAAGTACTGCGTGAACCCCAAGCGCATCCACCTGTCCGGGCACTCCAACGGCGGTCAGATGGCTTCGCGCGCGGGCTGTGTCCAGGCGGGCTTCTTCGCCTCGGGCGCGGTCTACGCCCCGGCGCCGCCGCCCACCGGCTGCGATCCGTCCCGCGCGATCTCCTGGGGCGTGTTCGCCTCGGCGAACGACACCACCGTGCTCGAACCGCTGGCCTACTCCCACGTCATGTACTGGAGCTGGGAGAATCGCCCGTGCCAGAACGAGCAGCCCGACGGCGGCACCGATGTCAAGGATTCCAAGCGCTGGGCGTGCGCGGACGGCACCCAGGTGCTGTGGCGGGTCTACAACGGCGGCAGTCACCACTGGCCGGAGGGCACTCGACGCGCCGAGATGCAGAACCGCATGTGGCAGCTGTTCCAGGCCTACCCGCGGCCGTGACGGTCGCGATGCGCAGTCCGTTCGCAATCTTCAGCCGCCACGTAACACAGATTTAACGCCAGGTGCATACTCTCGCGGACATGGATCGCCAGAAGGAATTCGTGCTGCGGACGCTCGAAGAGCGGGATATCCGATTCGTGCGGCTCTGGTTCACCGATGTCTTGGGTTATCTGAAGTCCGTCGCGATCGCGCCCGCCGAGCTGGAGGGCGCGTTCGAGGAGGGCATCGGATTCGATGGATCGGCCATCGAGGGCTTCGCCCGCGTGTCCGAGGCCGACATGGTGGCCCGGCCCGATCCGTCGACCTTCCAGGTCCTGCCCTGGGCGACCTCCAAGGGACATCAGCATTCGGCGCGCATGTTCTGCGACATCACCATGCCGGATGGCTCCCCGTCCTGGGCCGACCCGCGCCACGTGCTGCGCCGTCAGCTCAACAAGGCCGGTGATGTCGGGTTCAGCTGCTACGTGCATCCCGAGATCGAGTTCTTCCTGCTGAAGGACAGCCCGCAGGACGGCTCGAAGCCGGTCCCGGCCGACACCGGCGGCTTCTTCGATCAGGCCGTGCACGATTCGGCGCCGAACTTCCGCCGCCACGCCATCGACGCGCTCGAGTCCATGGGCATCTCGGTGGAGTTCAGCCACCATGAGGGCGCGCCGGGGCAGCAGGAGATCGACCTGCGCTACGCGGACGCGCTGTCCATGGCCGACAACGTCATGACCTTCCGCTACCTGATCAAGGAGGTGGCGATCGACGAGGGCGTGCGCGCCACCTTCATGCCGAAGCCGTTCGCGGAGTACCCGGGTTCGGCCATGCACACCCATATGAGCCTGTTCGAGGGCGAGGCCAACGCCTTCGCCGATCCCGACGATCCGGACAACCTGTCCGGCACGGCGCGCGCCTTCATCGCGGGCATCCTGGAGCACGCGCCGGAGATCTCGGCGGTCACCAATCAGTGGGTGAACTCCTACAAGCGCCTGATCCACGGCGGCGAGGCGCCGACGGCCGGTTCGTGGGGCCGGTCCAACCGGTCCGCGCTGGTGCGAGTGCCGATGTACACGCCGAACAAGGCTTCTTCGCGCCGAGTCGAGATCCGCAGTCCCGACTCCGCGTGCAACCCGTACCTGACCTTCGCCGTGCTGCTGGCGGCCGGTCTGCGCGGCATCGAGAAGGGCTACACGCTGCCGCCCGAGGCCGAGGACGACGTGTGGTCGCTGACCTCGGCGGAGCGCCGCGCCATGGGCTTCCGGGAACTGCCCGGCACCCTGGACGAGGCGTTGCAGGCGATGGAACGTTCCGAACTGGTCGCCGAGACCCTCGGCGAGCACGTCTTCGACTTCTTCCTGCGCAATAAGCGGCGGGAATGGGCCGATTACCGCAGCCAGGTCACCCCGTGGGAACTGAAGGAATACCTGGGCCTGTAAGCCCCGCTGTCCGATTCGTACCGTTTGCGTGTCGTTCCGCGCCCCGTGCTGGAAAGCGGTGGTCGGACAACTAAGTTGGGAGCTATGGTTCGGCCCCCAACACAGCGCTCCGCGGTTCCAGGCGTCGGTCGGCTCGGGTTGCTCGAGCCGAACGCCGCCGAGTCGTTACGTGAGCTGGCGTGGGACAACGTCGAGAGCATTCCGGTGCTCTGGGCGCTGTCCAGAGCACCGGATGCCGACCTGGCGCTGAGCACACTGGTCCGGCTGCGCGAGGCGCTGGATGCGGACTGGGCCGAACTGGATTCGGCGCTGCGCTCCGATACCGCGTTGCGCGGCAGGCTGTTCGCGCTGATCGGGTCGTCGAGCGCCTTCGCCGATCACCTGGTGGCCGCGCCCGCCGGATGGACGGTGTTGCGGCGCAAGGGGTTACCGGAACCCGATGAGTTGATCGCGGACTTGCTCGACGCCGTGCAGGCGATACCGGAGCAGGGGCCGAACGCCAGATCGACAGCGTCGCGCAGCGACTCGATGGGTGGTGGTGGTCGGGCGACGGGCGAGCTGCTCTACCGGGCGGGCATCGCCGGGCCGGAGGCCATCGCGCTGCTGCGGCGGCGTTACCGCGATCAACTGATGCTGCTCGCTGCCCTGGACCTCGCGGCCACCGTGGAGAACGAGCCGGTGCTGCCGTACCAGGTGGTCGGCAGCCATCTCACGGCGCTGGCCGACGCCGCGCTGACGGCGGCGCTGGCGGTGGCGGTGGCGCGGGTCTGCAAGGACGGGCCGGTTCCGGTGCGCCTGGCCGTCATCGCCATGGGCAAGAGCGGTGCCTGCGAACTCAATTACGTCAGCGACGTGGACGTGGTGTTCGTCGCCGAACCCGCCGATGCCACCGCCACCCGCCTCGCGGCGGAGCTGATGAGCGTCGGCAGCCAGGCCTTCTTCGAGGTGGATGCCGCGCTGCGCCCGGAAGGCAAAGCGGGAGCGCTGGTTCGGACACTCGATTCGCATCTGGCCTACTACAAGCGCTGGGCGCGCACCTGGGAATTCCAGGCGCTGTTGAAGAACCGCCCGATGACCGGCGATCTGGAACTGGGCCGTGCCTACCGCGACGCGGTGATGCCGATGGTCTGGACCGCTTCGGAGCGGGCGGATTTCGTCACCGATGTGCAGGCCATGCGCCGCCGCGTGGAGGATCTGGTGCCCGCCGACATGCGTGAGCGGGAACTCAAACTCGGCCACGGCAGCCTGCGCGATGTCGAATTCGCGGTCCAGCTCCTGCAATTGGTGCACGGCCGGGTCGACGACACGCTGCACGTACAGGGCACGGTCGAGGCACTGACGGCGCTGGCTGCCGGTGGCTACGTGGGGCGTGACGACGCCGCGAACCTGAACGCGTCCTACGAGTTCCTGCGCCTGCTCGAGCATCGGCTGCAATTGCAGCGCTTGAAGCGCACCCACACGCTGCCCGCCGCCGACGACGAGGAGGGGATGCGCTGGCTGGCCCGTGCCGCGCATATCCGCCCCGACGGCAGACAGGACGCGGTCGGGGTGCTGGGTTCGGAGATCCGCCGCAATGCCATGCGGGTCAGACGATTACACGCCAAGCTGTTCTACCGGCCGCTGCTGGACGCGGTGGCGCGAATGGATTCCGACGCACTGCGATTGAGCCCCGACGCGGCGATCCGCCAGCTCAAGGCGCTCGGCTACACCTCACCCGAACACGCGCTCGGTCATCTGAAAGCGCTCACCGGCGGGGTATCGCGCAAGGGCCGCATCCAGGCGCTGCTGCTGCCGACCCTGCTCGAATGGCTCGGGGAGACACCGAATCCCGATGCCGGCCTGCTCGCCTACCGGCGGGTCTCGGAGGGCCTGGACGACCAGATCTGGTTCCTGCGCGAGCTGCGCGACGAAGGGGCGATCGCGCAGCGGCTCATGATCGTCCTCGGCTCCTCGGAGTACCTGCCCGACCTACTGATCAACGCGCCCGACACCATCCGCATGTACGCCGACGGGCCCAGCGGCCCGCTGCTGCTCAGCCAGCAGCCCGAGGATGTCGCGCGCGGCATCCTGACCGCCGCCGCCCGCTACGACGAGCCGAAACGCGCTGTCGCGGCGGCCCGTTCGCTGCGCAGACACGAACTGGCCCGCGTCGCCTCGGCCGATCTGCTGGGCATGCTCGACGTGCCGCAGGTGTGCCGGGCACTGTCGGCGGTGTGGGTGGCGACGCTGGAAGCCGCACTGGCCGCGGTCATCCGAGCCAGCGAAGCCGAGATGGGACAGCGCGCGCCCGCCGCGCTGGCGGTGATCGGAATGGGCCGGCTCGGCGGCATGGAACTCGGTTACGGCTCGGACGCCGACGTGCTGTTCGTCTGTGATCCACGGCCCGGCGTGGACGAGACCAGAGCGGTGAAATGGTCGATCTCGGTGGCGGAGAAGGTACAGCGGCTGCTGGGCGCGCCGAGTACCGACCCGCCGCTGCTGGTCGACGCGGGCCTGCGCCCGGAGGGGCGCAACGGTGCGCTGGTGCGCACGCTGGCCGCCTACGCCGCCTATTACGCGCAGTGGGCCCAGCCCTGGGAGACGCAGGCGCTGCTGCGCGCCCACCAGGTCGCCGGTGACGCGGAACTCGGCGTGCGTTTCCTGCACATCATCGACAAGACCCGCTATCCGGCCGGCGGGGTCTCCCCGGAGGCGGTGCGCGAGATCCGCCGGATCAAGGCCCGCGTGGACTCCGAGCGGTTGCCGCGCGGCGCGAATCCCGCGACCCACACCAAACTCGGCCGCGGCGGGCTCGCCGATATCGAATGGACCGTGCAGCTGCTGCAACTGCGGCACGCGCACGAGATCCCGGCCCTGCACAACACCTCCACGCTGGAGAGCCTCGATGTCATCGAGGAGGCCAAGCTGCTCGAGCCCGCCGATGTGGAGTTGCTGCGCGAAGCCTGGCTCATCGCCACCAAGGCGCGCAACGCGCTGGTGCTGGTGCGCGGCAAACCCACCGATCAGCTCCCGGGCCCCGGCCAGTTGCTCTCTGCCGTCGCCCGGGTCGCGGGGTGGCCCAACGACGACGGCAGCGAATTCCTCGACCACTACATGCGCATCACCCGCCGCGCGAAAGCGGTGGTGGAGCGGGTGTTCGGCGGCGACTGACCGATTCGGCCGCGTCGCGAACCGGTCCGCCGCGGGCGCGCACCTAGAGTTGCCGGTATGGACCCCCTACTACCCCGGGACAATGTCGACCTGAGCGAGCTCGCGCGCAGGTTGCGGGCGCTGCCGCCGTCGTGCGGGCCGGTGCGGCTGGTCGGGGTGGACGGGCACGCGGGGTCGGGCAAGAGCACCTTCGCCGCACGGCTGGCCGAAGCACTCGGCGCCGCGCCGGTGCTGCACCTGGACGATCTGGCGACCCACAGCGAGTTCTTCCAGTGGACCGACCGGCTGCGGGAGCAGGTGCTGCGGCCGTTTCGCCTGGGGCACACGGCCTTCTATCGCGCCTACGACTGGCAGCACTGCGAATTCGGTGGTGAGCGGGTGCTGCTGGCCGAACCGGTGGTGCTGGTGGAGGGCGTCGGGGCGGGCCGGCGGGGGTTGCGCCAGCAGTTGGCGCACCTGCTGTGGATGGAGTGCGACGCCGAGACCGCGTGGGCTCGTGGGCGGCGTCGCGACGGTGCCGGGCTGGGCGAGTTCTGGGACGAGTGGACGGCCGAGGAAGCGGCCCACTTCGCCGACGACCCCTCCCGGGCCTACGCGGATCTGCTCGTCCTGCAACAACCTTCGGGCTACTCGGTGCGGCCCGGACCGCGCACGACCGCCTCCTGAACCCGATCTGCACCGAATCCGCACAGGGGGTTCGCGTCGGCTCCACCTCGTGCCAATAGGGTGCAGGCATGCGTAAATGGTTGGACCGGGCATTGCTCGGGTCGGGGTGGGTGGCCGTACTCGCGGGACTGGCCGGGATCGTCTTACATCTCGGGAATTGGCGGTGGGAGCTCTTCGCGCTGGCCGCGTCCGGGGCGTCGTTCCTGATGCTCGGCGCGGTCGTGGGTCTGGTGCTGGTGCTGATCGCGCGCGGATGGCGTAGTGCCGGGGTGGCGGGTCTGGTGGTGGCGGCGGCGCTGTGGACCCAGCTGCCGATCTTCGTGCCGAACGGACATGCCGCCACCGGCCCGAAAGTGACCGTGATGCAGTCGAATATCCTGTTCGGCGGTGCGGATGTGGACACAGTGGTACGTACGGTCCGCGCCGAACGGGTCGATCTGTTGACGGTGGACGAGCTGACCCAGGAGGCGGTCGATCGATTCGCGGCGGCGGGCCTGGCCGCCGAATTGCCGTACCAGTTCCTGATTCCCGGCCTCGGTGGCGGCGGCACCGGTATCTACAGCCGGTACCCACTGCGGGACACCGAGCGGTTCGAGGGCTTTCGGATGGCCAATCTCGGTGCCACCATGCAACATCCGGAGCGCGGGGATATCGCGGTCTTCGCACTGCATCCCATGCCGCCGAACCTCGACTTCGCGGCGTGGAGCTGGGAGATGCCGCGGATTCGCGAAATCCTGGACGCGCGAACCGGTCCCGCGATCGTCGGCGCCGATTTCAACGCCACCCGCGATCACGCGGCCTTCCGCGCGCTGGTGGCCGGGCGATTCGATTCGGCCGCCGATCAGGTCGGCGCGGGGCCCGTGCTCACCTGGCCGGACAGCCGGCGCTGGGGGCCGGTGCTGGGGATCGACCATATCCTCGTCGCCGACGGGACCGCGGAAGAGCTTCGGTCGCTGACGATTCCAGGATCGGACCACCGTGCATTGCTGGCCCGGCTGCGCATGACGTAGCCGGCTATCCGCGGGGCAGACTGCGAAGCAGGTGGACGACCGCGAGCACGAGCATCACCCCCGTGCCGCCGCCGACCAGCAGGAACAACAGCCCCACCGCCCACAGGCCGGTGGAATCGGCCGAGGCCTGAAGCGCCCACGGCACCGCGAACCCGGTGACGGCGGCGCCCGCCACCGCCGGAATCGCCGCCGGGTGGCGCAGATACAGGAACACCGCGACGCTCGCGAGGACAACGCAGGCACCGCAACCGATCACCTGCGCCGGACGGTACGGGCCCTGCGCGACACCGTCGACGTAGTAGTACTCGTTGTCCCAGCCGAGCCACGCCGCCCACATTCCGGCGCTGAACAAAGCCAGCACCGGCAGGGCGGCGAGGCGGCGGGGATCAGTCAACGGGCAGGCCGCGCAACGAGTTCAGGGTGGTGGCCAGGGCTCGGGCCGCCTCCGCGCCCTTGGTCACGAAATGCTCGGTGAAGTAATTCACGTGCTCGCTGTGCTCGTGGAAATGGTGCGGGGTGAGCACCACCGAGAACACCGGCACGTCGGTGTCGAGCTGGACTCGCATCAGCCCGTCGATCACCGCCGAGGCGACGAAATCGTGCCGGTAGATGCCGCCGTCCACAACCAGGGCCGCGGCTACCACCGCGCTGTAGCGGCCCGTGTGCGCGAGCCGCTTGGCGTGCAGCGGGATCTCGAAGGCGCCCGGAACCTCGAACACGTCGATGGCGGTCGGGTCGAGGCCCAGACCGGCGTATTCGGTGGTGAACCCGTCGAGGGCCCGGCCGACGATATTGCTGTGCCACATGGCGCGGATGAAGGCGACGCGGTTGCTCATGTCCGGAGTCTACTGCTCGGTAACATGCGCTCGCAGCCACTCGACCACGTCGGCGAGTACCTTGTCCTGCTCGGGTTCGTTGAACACCTCGTGGTACAGGCCCTCGTAGCGTCGCACGATCAGATCGCCGGTGCCCGCACCGCGTTCGATCAGATCCGAACTCGACGGCGCGGCCAAGGCGTCGGCGGTACCGTGCAGCACCAGTGTCGGAACGGTCAGCCGGTCCAGGCGGCCCTTGACGGTTTCGCCTGCCAGCAGGATCTCGGTGGCCGTGCGGGCGGGCAGCTTGCCGCGGTAGACCAGCGGGTCGGCGTCGTAGGCGGCCCGCACCGCCGGATCGCGGCTGATCATCGACGAATCCAGCGCCAGCACACCGAGATTCGGGGTCAGCCGGCTCAGCACCGGGGCGAACAGCTTCTGGATCGGATTCCCGACCGGGATGTCCAGCGGCGGCGCCGACACCACGATGCCGTTCACCTCCAGCGGCGCGCGGGTAGCCAGGAACAGGACGATCAGGCTGCCCATGGAATGCCCGAGTAGAAACCGCGGCACCCCCGGCTGCTCCCGGCTCGCGAGTTCCAACATGCCCGCCACATTGTCCGCAGCCCCGGCCATCGACCCGATATTGGCCTTGCCGCCCTCGGACTTGCCGTGCCCCACATGATCGAGCGCGTACACCGCGAACCCGGCCTCCGCCAGCCGCGCCCCCACATGCGCGTACCGGCCCGAATGCTCGGCCACCCCGTGCACCAGCACCACCACCGCTCGTGCCGCGCCGTCCGGCAGCCAGGCCCGCCACGCGATCCGACTACCGACGCCCTCGAACGCACCCTCTTCGACCCGAGCCACAACCACTCCTCACAGACATCGCTGCCATCAAGGTAGCGGCTGCGCTCGGTTTCGAGGTGCCGAACAGCGACCGCGGCTACCTCGGCGCGGCGGTGTTCGGTCGTTGTGCCAGGTCCGGCTCGTCGAGCAGGAGATCGAGCATCGATCGGGCGGCATCGATCCGGGCGATGTCGTCGGTCATGCGGCGTCGTTCGCGCAGCAGCCGTTGCCGGCAGTCGGCCGGCAGCCGGCTCGCCCCGGACATACAGGACAGGATCTCGCCGATGAGTCCCATACCCAGCCCGGCCGCCAGCAGGGTTCGAATGTGCGCGACGGTCGCGATGTCGGTGTGGTCGAAGATCCGATACCCGCTCGTGGTGCGTCGCGGCGTCAGGACGCCCTTCTCCTCGTAGTACCGCAGGGCGCGCACGCTCACGCCGGCCCGGGCGGCCAACTCACCGATTCGCATCGCTGCCTCCACGCCTCGGACTTGACTCTCACGTTGACGTCAGACTTTAGCGTGCAGCCATGTTTCGTCTCGCATCGCTGATGTTCTGTGTATTCACCATCACCACCGGTGAATTCGTGGTGGCCGGACTGCTGCCACGGGTCGCCGCCGATCTCGAAGTCACCGTCGGCACAGCCGGCTTGCTGATCACCGCCTATGCCCTCGGCATGATCGTCGGCGGCCCGGTACTCACCGCGCTGACCGCCGCGTCGGAACGCAAGCGGCTGATGCAGATGCTCCTCGTGGTCGCGGTCCTCGGCAACGCTGTCTCCGCGCTCGCGCCCGAGTTCGCGCCGTTGCTGATCGCGCGGGTGCTCACTGCCTCGGTGACCTCGACCTTCTTCGCCCAGGCGATCGTGGTGGCAGTCGGCTCCGCGCCGCCGGGCCGGGCGGGCGGCACCGTGGCTCGGCTGGTGTTCGGAATGAATCTGGCGATGATCCTCGGCGCGCCGCTCGGCACCCTGATCGGCGGGCAGTGGGGCTGGCGGGCCACCTTCTGGGCGATCGCGCTCGCCGGCCTGGTCGGCTTGGCCCTGGTGTCGGTTCTCGTCGAGGTCCCGCCGGCACAGAGCCGGACCTCGGCGGTGACGGAGTTGGCCGTATTGCGGCGTGGGCCGGTGCTGCTGGCGTTGACCGTTACCGCGGTCGGCAACCTCGGCGTGCTGATGGTGTTCAGCTATCTCGCTCCGCTCGCCGGCCTGGCCGGGCATGCGCTCGACCGGTTGCCGCTGCTCCTGCTCGGATACGGCGTGGGGGCGGCCATCGGCAACCTCGCAGGCGGCATCCTCTATGACCGGAATCCCGTTCTGTGCCAACCCGTTCTGCTCGGACTGCTCGCGGCCGCCCTGGTCGCCACCTGGTTCGTGGCCCGCATGCCGGTGCCGAGTGCTGTCGCCGTGGTCGTGATCGGAGCGCTCGCCTTCGCGGTCATCCCCGGCATGCAGGCCCGCGTACTGCGCACCGCTGCCGCGGCGCCCACCCTGGCCATGGCGGTCAACGCCTCCGGCTACCAGGTGGCCGCCGCCGGAGCGGGCTTGCTCGGCGGCCTGATCACCGATTCCGCCGGGCCGCGACACCTCTATCTCGTGGCGGCGGGATTCACACTGTGCGGCCTGTCGCTGACCCTGATCGGTACGCGCGCCAATCGCCTGCCGCGATCTTCAGCGCGCGTCGACGTGTAGCGGTTCGCCCGAAACCGGCGCGCGGCGGCCGGTGAGAACGACACCCACGGCGGCGGCTGTGCAGACTGCGCCGCACCACAGTGCCGCGCTGGGATGGTCGGTCCGGTCCACCATGAGACCGGCGGCGGCCGGGCCGAGCACGGCACCGAGATTGAAGGCGGTGGTCGCCAGCGCCCCGGCGATGCGTGGTGCCGAGGTGGCCGCGGTCTGCACGATCGTGGCGATCAGCGTCGACCCGATACCGAACGCGACCGCGCCGGCCAAAACCGCCATGATGAGCACCCCGGCCAAGGTGTCCGCCAGCAGCGCGGCCGCCAGCCAGACGCCGACGAGCACGACCGTTCCGGCAGCGAGGATTCGCTCGCGGTGGCGGTCGCTGTAGCGGCCGGTCAGCGTCACGCCGGCGAACGAGCCGATGCCGAACAGGGCCAACGCGATCGGAACCCAGCGGCGATCACCGCCGGACACGCCGGCTGTGATCGTCCCGAGGTAGGTGAACGCGGCGAACGTCGCCGCATTGACCAGCACACCGGCCGCGACAGCGGTCCGGACCGACGGCAGCCGCAGCACCGACCATTCGACGCGGATCGGAATACCCTGCCGATCGACCGGAGTGGCGTCGAGAACAGCCCGGCCGACCAGTATCCACACCGGCACCAGCATCGCAGCGCCGAGAGCGGCGACAGCCCAGAACGCCGAACGCCAGCCCCAGAACTGGCCCAGCAGCGTGCCCGCGGGCACACCGGCGATACAGGCCACCGTCACTCCGGACACCACCACCGAGGTCGCGCGTCCGACCAGTGCCGGGCCGACCAGTCGAGGCAGCATGGCCAGCGCGACGGCCAGGAACCCGGCGTTCGCGACCGCCGCGACGACGCGCGTCACGAGCAGCACCGTGAAGTCGGTCGCCACCGCGCCCACGAGGTGCGCGGCGCAGAACAACCCCAGGAACACCGTCACCGAATTCCGGACCGGCAGGCGGCTCGCCCCCGCCGCCAGCACCGGCGCGCCGAGCACCATGCCGACCGCGAACAACGAGGTCAGCAGTCCGGCAGCGCCGAGCGAGACGCCGGCGTCGGCGGCGATCGATGCCAGCAATCCCGACACCATGAACTCGGATGTGCCCTGGGCGAATACCGCCACAGCCAGCACGAAAACCACAAAGGGCATGAAGAGACAACTCCCCGGATGTGGGGCGCCGTGGTGAATGTCCCGGCGCCCGATGACAAGAATTCG
Organism: Nocardia sp. NPDC127579; assembly: GCF_042672005.1. Classification (NCBI taxonomy): domain Bacteria; kingdom Bacillati; phylum Actinomycetota; class Actinomycetes; order Mycobacteriales; family Nocardiaceae; genus Nocardia; species Nocardia sp. NPDC127579. The sequence goes on from NZ_JBHXVZ010000004.1 coordinate 407,481, forward strand.
ACATCGTCCGGCGTCGCGAGATACCCGAATGGCACCGATCGCACGGCGACCGGTGCGGCCACACTCGCAACGCCGCCTGGCACACCGGCCAGGCGGCTACCGTTCGGATGCCTCCGGAGAATTCACGCCCACACCCTAGCAATCGGCCGAATCCGAGCCAACGGATTTATCGGTCGGCGAGTTCGGTCAGCAGGCGGCGGTTGAACTCGATCAGGCGGGCGTAGTTGAGGCGGGAGATGCGCTCGTCGGTGCCGTGGATGGATTCGATATCGGCCTGGGTCAGCAGGATCGGGGCGAAGTTGCAGCGGGTGACAGCGAGGTCGTGGTAATGGCGGGAGTCCGTCGCGCCCGGCACGATGCCGGTGGTGACGGCGATACCGGGGACGATGGCTCGGGCGATGCCCGCGACGAGGTCGAAGGCGGGGCCGACCCGGGGGTCGGGGGTCGGATCGGAAGCCGCGCCGACCACCTCGAAATGAATGCCGCTGTCGCGCACCACTTTCCGGCAGTGCTCGAGCACCCGATCGATCGAATCTCCGGGCAGGATACGGAAATTGACCAGTGCCTCGGCGCGCTGCGGCAGCACATTCGCCTTCACCCCGCCGCGGATAACGGTGGGCGCGGTGGTGGTGCGCACCAGCGCCTCGGTCGTGGGGCCGGTGGCCATGATGCGCGTAATCAGCGGCGCAGCGACACCGTTGCCCGCCAACCGGAGCAGACTGCGGCGCGGTTCGGCCATGGTGTGCCGCAGGCGGTCGAGCATGTCGGCGATCACGGGGATCAGCCGCATCGGCATAGGATTGTCCTGGAGGCGGGCCACCGCGCGAGCCAGCCGGCCGACCGCGGTCTGCCGACCGGGCATCGACGAATGCCCGCCCACATCCTGAACCGAAAGCCGAACGGTCGCATACCCTTTCTCGCCGACCATGATCGTGGCCACCGGAACGTCGACCCCATCGGCGATACCCCGCGTGATCACACCGCCCTCGTCCAGCAGCAGATCGGCTCGCACGCCCCGCTCGCGCAGCCGGCGCGCCATCAACAGCGCGCCGCCGTCCCCGAACACCTCCTCGTCGTGCCCGAACGCCAGGTAGATGGTGTGCCGCGGGCGTAGGCCCGCCGCCAACGCGCCCTCGACGGCTTCGAGGATCGCGAGCACGCGACTCTTGTCGTCGATCGCGCCACGCCCCCAGATGAACTCGCTGTCGACCACGCCCGCAAACGGCGGATGGGTCCAGCGCTCGGCGTCATCCACCGGCACCACATCCTGATGTGCCAGCAGGATCGCGGCTGTCCGCTCGGGCTCGGTTCCCGCCCAGCGGTACAGCCGGCTGCGCCCGAAGGTCTCCAGTTCGAGCTCGGCGTGCGTGCGCGGAAACGAATCGGCCAAATGTGCCGCGAGCTCGGCGAATTCGGCGTCGGACGAGTCGGGGCCAGTGCCGTCGCGGCACGTGCCCGCCACGGCGCCGGGTGTGGCGGTGTGGCGGTCGCACGACTCGATCGACCCCGATTCGCCGGCCACCGTGACACACCTGATCGCGGCGGCGAGCCGCTCGGCGACCACGTCATCGACCGGGGCGACCAGGTCCGTCATCGCGCCTCTTCTCCGTGCAGCATCGCAAACATCTCTGCATTCTCCAGTACGGGGCGGCCGATCGGCCGTTCGCCGTCCCGCCGCCACAGCTACCGAACCGCCGCGCTCGCCGCCGCGGATAGCTATCATTCAGCAGACGATCGGGAGGTCTGATGCTGGACCGAGGAGCAGTCTTCGCTGGCTACCGGATCGAAACCACGCTCGGGCGCGGCGGCACCGGCGCCGTCTACCTCGCCCGGCATCCCGCCATGCCCGGCCCGGTCGCGCTGAAACTGCTCGACCCGGCGGTCTCGGCCGACCCCGAGATCCGCGCCCGCTTCCGGGAAGAGACGGAAATTGTTGCGCGCCTTCACCATCCGGGAATAGTCGAGGTGTACGACAGCGGCGTCGACGACGGCTGCCTGTGGCTGGCGATGCAGTATGTCGACGGTCGCGACGCCACCGTCATCTCACCGCGCAGCCTGCCCGCGAACCGGGTGATCGCCCTCATCGACGCCACCGCCGCCGCGCTCGATTACGCCCACCGCGCCGGAGTGCTGCACCGGGATGTGAAGCCCGCAAACATTCTGCTGGCCCGGCCCACCCGGTCGCGCCGGGAAACGGCCCTGCTCACCGATTTCGGCGTCGGCCGCCTGCCCCAGGACGCCGACGGGCCCGGCACCATTCTTGCCACTCTCGCCTATGCCGCGCCCGAACAACTCCGCGGCCAGCCCCTCGACCCGCGCGCGGACCAGTACTCCCTGGCCTGCACGCTGTTCCGCATGCTCACCGGCGTCCTCCCGCACGCCGCCACCAACCCGTCCGCCATGATCAAAGGTCACCTGCGCGACCTGCCGCTCCCGATCACCGGCCTCCGTCCCGACCTGCCCGCCGCTCTCGACACCGTCCTCGCCCGCGCCCTCGCCAAACACCCCGCCCACCGCTACCCGAGTTGCTCCGACTTCCTGCTCGCCATCCACGAAACCTTCACCACCGCTGCCCGCCCGGAACCACGCGCCGCACCCTGCCCGCCTCCACCACCCTCCGCCTGCGCCGACCCACCCGGAACCGGATGCTCGGAGACGCTGTCTGCCTACGAACCGCCGGGCAGCGGGAGATTCGTGGCGGAAGCGCCGAGTGTTGTTCAAGCCGTGGAGGTCTCGCAGCCCGGCCACCGGCGCAGTATGGTGCCGGACCGGGCGCGGCTCGGCTACCTCGCCATCGCGACGGCGGCCGTGCTCATCGTCGTGATCGGCCTGCTCAACTGAATCGGCCCCTCCGGTGCGCGGAGGGGCCGATACGGTGCGGGGATCAGCTGACGAGGTTGCGGCGTAGCTTCAGAATGGTGCCCGGGTCGAGGCCGAGGCCCTGGGTGAGGAACTTGCCGAAATCGCCATACTTGCTTTCCATTTCGCGAACCGCGGCGTCGAGGTAGGCGTCGCGGACCTCCTGGAGCGGGATGAGCAGATCGGGATTCTCCATCAGGCCCGCCTGCTTCACCTGTTCGCGCAGGGCGGCGTCGGCGGCGGCCCGGTACTGGTTGGACAGCAGATAGTCGCGCCGGGCGGTGCCTTCCGGGACGCCGACCGCGCGCAGCGTCAGATAGGTGAGCCAGCCGGTGCGGTCCTTGCCCGCGGTGCAGTGGTAAAGCGTCGGCCGGTCGGTGTCGGCGAGGTCGCGCACGGTCTGCCCGAAGGCGGCGCGGGAGGCATCGCTGAGGAAACTCTTGTACACCCCGGCCATGATCTGCTCGGCTTTGCCGCCGCCGAGCATCTGCTCCTGTTTCACCGGATCGCGCAACTGGATGACCTGGAGCAGCGTGGTGAACAGCCCGGTGTCATCGATCGGCCGCGCCACCAGCGGTACGCCGCTGGGCAGTTTGTCCGGCCCGCTGAACTGGATTTCGGCCTGCGTCCGCAGATCGATGGCCTGCTTCAGGTTGTACCCGCCCAGCACCTGGATATCGGAGGCCGTCAGCTTTTCCAGCGAGTCCGCTCGAAGCACCTTCTTGGACTTGACCGTAGCGCCGTCATAGGTTCGATATCCGCCGATATCACGAACATTGACCGCGCCTTGCAGCTCGAGCTTCGCCAGCGCCGACACCTCCTCGTCGGCGGTGGCGACCGGCGCGGAGAACAGGGCCAACGCCGTGAGCGGCGCGGCGAGCAGCGAAATCAGTGAGATCTTCATGGCGGGGGACAGTAGGAGCTCACCAGCCCGCCTGCCAGGGCTTCCCGGCAGATCGCCGCTGGAGCCCCACTGACCGAAACCGACCGGCCAGTGGCCGGAATCTGCTTGCCGCTCAACGGGACTCGACGATTCACAGGTGTGTCCGGTGACGGGACCGATCTACACCCTAACCGAAATATGCCTTCTCGGTAGAGATTACGGCAACTCTGAAACGCCCGAAGGCCCACCCGCACACAGCGGATGGGCCTTCGGGGAACGAACGGCGAAGCAGCCCTTCGACTTACACGTCGAAGTACAGCTCGAACTCGTAGGGGTGCGGGCGCAGGTTGACCGGAGCGATCTCCTGGTTGCGCTTGATGTCGATCCAGGTCTCGATCAGGTCCTCGGTGAACACGCCACCCTCGGTGAGGTAGTCGTGGTCCTGCTCGAGCTTGTCGATCACCGACGCCAGCGAGGTGGGGGCCTGCGGGATGTTCTTGGCCTCCTCCGGCGGGAGCTCGTAGAGGTCCTTGTCGACCGGAGCCAGCGGCTCGATCTTCTTCTTGATGCCGTCGATGCCGGCCATCATCATGGCGGCGAAGGCCAGGTACGGGTTACCCGAGGAGTCCGGCGCGCGGAACTCGATGCGCTTGGCCTTCGGGTTGGAGCCCGTGATCGGGATACGCACGGCCGCCGAGCGGTTGCGCTGCGAGTACACCAGGTTGATGGGGGCCTCGTAGCCCGGCACCAGACGGTGGTAGGAGTTGATCGTCGGGTTGGTGAACGCCAGCAGCGACGGGGCGTGGTGCAGGACGCCGCCGATGTAGTGACGCGCCAGATCCGACAGGCCCGCGTAGCCGGACTCGTCGTGGAACAGCGGCTTGCCGTCCTTCCACAGCGACATGTGGGCGTGCATGCCCGAGCCGTTGTCGCCGAAGAGCGGCTTCGGCATGAAGGTGACGGTCTTGCCTTCCTGCCACGCGGTGTTCTTCACGATGTACTTGAACAGCTGCAGGTCGTCAGCGGCGCCCAGCAGCGTGTTGAAGCGGTAGTTGATCTCGGCCTGACCGGCGGTGCCGACCTCGTGGTGGCCGCGCTCGAGCTCGAAGCCCGCGTTCTGCAGGTTGGTCGAGATCTTGTCGCGCAGGTCGACGTAGTGGTCGTACGGGGCGACGGGGAAGTAGCCACCCTTGTTGCGAACCTTGTAGCCGCGGTTGGGGGTGCCGTCCGGGTTGAACTCCGCGCCGGTGTTCCAGGAGCCCGAGACCGATTCGATCTCGTAGAAGGCGCCGTTCATGGCCGAGTCGTAGCGGATCGAGTCGAAGATGTAGAACTCCGCCTCAGCGCCGATGTAACAGGTGTCGGCGATACCGGTGGAACGCAGGTACTCCTCCGCCTTGCGCGCGATGTTGCGCGGATCGCGGGAGTAGGCCTCGCGGGTGAACGGATCGTGCACGAAGAAGTTCAGGTTCAGCGTCTTGGCGGCGCGGAACGGGTCGATACGCGCGGTGCTGAAGTCGGGGAGCAGCAGCATGTCCGACTCGTCGATGGACTGGAAGCCACGGACGGAGGAACCGTCGAACGCGAGCCCTTCCTCGGCGAGATCGGCGGTGAACGCCTTGGCCGGGATGGAGAAGTGCTGCTGCACACCGGGAAGATCGGTGAAGCGAACGTCGACGTATTCGACTTCCTCTTCCTTGATGTGCTTGATGACCTCGTCGGCCGTGCTGAACGTCACTTGTTCTCCTTACGGATCGGTTCCCAGCCTGTGTCGATTGCATGGGTTCGTCGCGACCAGACGCTATGGATGCGAAGTTTCCCGGCAGTCAAGACTGTGTTTCGCCAGTGTTACACGTGCGGCTGAACGGGTGAGGATCACCACCCGGGCTCGACCAGCAGGACCAATCCTGCCATCCTGCCTGCTCGGGCCGGTGCAGCAGGGCCGGACCACCGCGGGCAGCCACCGGGCCGGGTCGGCTTATTGTGGGTGCATGGCACGCATGACCGGCTCCTGGCTGTCCGGACCCACCGACGGTGACGGAGTGACTCCGGATTATCCGGGCGAACATCTGGGTCTGCCGCGCGACGGTGTGGGATCGCTGGTCGGTATGGGGCGGCGGATCGCGGCGGTTTTCGTGGACTGGGTGCTGTCGATCGGTATCGCCGCGATCCTGATCCGGCCGAACGGCGCCGAACTCGTCTCGGAGATCAACGTTCCGGCCGGAAAGACGCCGCCGTCGGAATTCGAGGCCGTGATCAACGCCTTGAGCATGCCCACCTGGGCCGTGTGGTTCGTGATCGGCGTGCTGGCGGTGACGCTGTTCGGCTTCACACCCGGTCAGTACTTCTTGAAGATCCGGGTGATCCGGGTCGATGCTCCGGCGGCGGTCGGCTTCCTGCGCGCGCTCGGCCGCCAGGTGCTGCTGGTCTTCGTGGTGCCCGCGTTGTTCACCGACGCCGACGGGCGCGGGATGCACGATCGGGCGACCGGGACGGGGTTGACGCGGGCCAGGTGAGTGACGTTTCGTGCACGAACCCGGTCGGTTCGTGCACGAAACGCCAGGACTCAGTGCAGGACGCGCCCCAGGAACTCGCGAATCAGCTCCGCGATCTCCGCTCCGTGCGTCTCCAACGCGAAATGTCCCGCGTCCAGTAGATGCAACTCGGCATCCGGCAGATCGCGCAGGTATGCCCGCGCGCCCTCGGCGCCGAAGATCTCGTCGTGCTTGCCCCAGGTGATCAGCACCGGCGGCCGATGCTCGGCGAAGTACTTCTGGAACGCCGGGTATCCGTCGAGGTTGAACTGGTAGTCCCAGAACAGCTGGAGTTGGATCTCCTTGTTGCCGGGCCGGTCCAGGTACGCCTGATCCAGCGTCCAGGTGTCGGGACTGATCAGGCCGAGCCGATCCTCGGGCACACCGTGCTGGTACTGCCACCGGGTCGCGTCGAGTTCGAGCAGCTTGCGCACCTCCGCCTCGTTCGCCGCGCGGTCCTTGGCGTGCGCGAACAGCACGTCCCAGAACGGGGTGAAGCCCTCCAGGTAGGCATTGCCGCTCTGGGTGATGATCGCCGTGACCCGCTCCGGGTTGCGGCCGGCGATGCGCAGGCCGATGGGTGCGCCGTAGTCCTGAATGTAGAGGGCGAACTCGCCGATGCCGAGGGTGTCGAGTAGCTCGCTGGTGATCTCGGTGAGTTTGTCGAAGCTGTAGTCGAATTCGGTGACCGGCGGCATCGCGGACCGGCCGAAGCCGAGGTGGTCCGGCGCGATCAGGTGGTAGCGGTCGCCGAGGTCGCGCAGCAGATTTCGGAACATCGCCGAGCTGCTCGGAAATCCGTGCAGCAGCACGATGGTCGGGTTCGTCGGGTCGCCCGCCTCGCGGTAGAAGATGGTGTGGCCCTGGATCTGGACGGTGTGGTGCTGCACGGCGGTCATGGTCTCTCCTCGTCGGACGATACCGGCATCTAACCGGTCATGACTTCTTTAAAGGTTATTGCCGCGCGAAATGTTCCCGGTTGCCGAAACTTTCGTGAAAAAGCACGAAGGCCCACGTCCGGGGGACGTGGGCCTTCGTGGATCAGAGGATCAGCGGCGGCGAATCGTGCGCTGCACGCCACGCATCTTCGCGCCGGCGGGCATCGGCCCCTTCGGCATCGCCGGACCGGTGCGCGCACTCAGCGCGGCCAGCCGGCCCTCGATATTGTCCATCCGCTTGGTGTCGATATTGCGCGGCAGCTTGGTCAGCCAGCGCTGCAGATCCTTCAGCGCGACCTGGCCCTCGTCGTTGCCGATCACGACGTCGTAGATCGGGGTGTCGCCGATCAGCCGGGCGGTGCGCTTCTTCTCCTGCGCGATCAGGCTCTTCAACCGCTGCGGACTGCCCTCACCGACGAGGATCACGCCCGGCAGCCCGATGACCCGGTGCACCGCGTCGAGTTGAGTGGTGGCGGCGACGCCCTGCTTGACCCGCCACTTGCCCTGCAGGTTGTCCAGCACCCAGGCGCCCGCGCCCGCCTGCCCCTCCGCCTTCGCGAACACGTTCTTCTGCACGCGCCGTCCGAAGATGATGAACGCGGCCAGCACGCCGAGCAGGATGCCCAGCGGCAGCAGGAACCATTGCAGGCCGGTGAACAGGCCGATCACCAAGGCGAGGACCGTGAGGCCGAGCACAGCGCCGATCATCAGCGGCAGCAGCAGCTTGTCTTCCTTGCGCTGCATCTGGAACGCCTGCCACAACTGCTGGCGGCGCTCTTTCGAGGCCTGCTTGCGGGCCGCTTTCGCCGCAGCCTTCGCTTCCTTCGACGGCGTGCCGCCCTTACCTGGTGCCATGGCACTCAGGATAGTGGCTGGTCTATCGGGACTGGGCAGTGGATCAAATCCGTGTCTCGGCCCCGCCCCGGTCCCGGACGGCGGCCGCGAGCTGGGCCGGCAGGTGCTCGTGGCGGACATAGACGCGACTGAAGTCGCCCGTGCCGTGCGAGAGCGACCGCAGGTCGATGGCGTAGCGGCTGAGCTCGAGTTCCGGAACCTCGGCGTGTATCCGGGTGCGGCCGGTGCCGTGCGGTTCGGTGCCGAGCACGCGGCCGCGGCGACCCGAGAGATCGCCGAGCACCGGGCCGACGTACTCGTCGGCGACCACCACCCAGACATCGGCGATCGGCTCGAGCAGCGCGATCCCCGCGCTCGCGGCGGCCTCCCGCAGGGCCAGGGCGCCGGCCGTCTGGAAAGCGGCGTCGGAGGAGTCGACCGAATGCGCCTTGCCGTCGAAGAGCGTCACCCGGATATCGACCAGCGGATATCCGGCCGCCACGCCCTTGGCGGCCTGCGCGCGCACGCCCTTGTCGACCGAGGGGATGAACTGTCGCGGCACCACGCCGCCCACCACCCGGTCGACGAACTCGATCCCGGACCCGGCGGGCAGCGGCTCCACCTCGATCTCGCACACCGCGTACTGACCGTGGCCGCCGGACTGTTTGACGTGGCGTCCGCGCGCACTCGTCTTGCCCGCGAAGGTTTCCCGGAGCGCGACCCGATGGTCGGTCACATCGACCTGCACGCCGAATCGGGTGCGCAGCCGTTCCAGCGCGACATCGCGGTGGGCTTCACCCAGGCACCACAGCACCAGCTGATGGGTGTCGGTGTTGTGCTCGACCCGCACGGCCGGATCCTCCGCGGCCAAGCGGTTCAGCCCCTGCGAGAGCTTGTCCTCGTCGGCCTTGCTGTGCGCGCGAATCGCGATGGGCAGCAGAGGATCCGGCATCGGCCACGGATCGATCAGCAGGGGAGCGTCCGTGTCGGAGAGGGTATCGCCGGTCTCGGCGTGACCGAGTTTGGTGACATAGGCGATGTCGCCGGCGATCACCTGGCCCTGCGGGCGCTGCTGTTTACCGAACGGCGCGGTCACGCCGCCCACCCGCTCGTCGGCGTCGTGGTCCGGGCGGCCGCGCCCGGCCAGGCCGTGACCGCACACGTGCACCGTGTCGTCGGCGCGCAGGGTGCCGGAGAACACCCGGACCAGCGAGACCCGGCCGACATACGGATCCGAGGCCGTCCGGATGACCTCCGCGGCCAGCGCCGCATCCGGATCGCACGGCAGCACACGAGCTTTCGTGCCCGACGGCAGCGGCGCCGCCGAGACGATGTGCTCGGTCGGGGTCGGGAAGCCGCCGGTGATCAGGTCCAGCAGTTCCACCGTGCCGAGCCCCTGCCGCGCGCCCTCGGGTGCGGGCGCGCCGAACAGCACGGGATGGAAACTGCCGCGCGCCACCGCGCGTTCCAAATCGACGACCAGGGTGGACATGTCGATGTGCTCGCCGCCGAGATAGCGTTCCATCAGCGACTCGTCCTCGCTCTCGGCGATGACGCCCTCGATCAGCCGGTTACGCGCTTCCTCCAGCAATTCCCGCTGCTGGGTCGACGGTTCAGCGACCACCCGTTCGCCGGAGCCGTAGTCCACCACCGCGTTCGGCAGCAGATCGATCAAGCCGCGCACCGGGCGGTGCCCGTCCGGGTTCTTCGGTCCGTACACCGGAAGATGCAGCGGCAGAATCGATTCCGAGGACCCGCCACCGAGCACCCGCTGGCAGGTATCCACCATCTCCTCGAAATCCCCACGCGCCGTGTCCAAATGCGTGATCACGATCGCCCGCGGCATCCCTACCGCGGCGCATTCCTCCCACAGCGCGCGCGTCGTGCCGCTCACCCCCTCCGGCCCCTCGGCCGCCGACACAACAAAAAGGGCGGCATCCGCCGCCCTGAGTCCCGCTCGGAGTTCACCGACGAAATCCACATATCCCGGCGTGTCCACCAGGTTGACCTTCATCCCCGCCCACAGCATCGGCACCACCGACAACTGCACGGACCGGTGCTGGCGATGCTCGATCTCGTCGTAATCCGACAGCGACGTCCCGTCCTCCACCCGGCCCGCCCGATTCACCGCCCCCGCGGTCAACGCCATCGCCTCCACCAGCGTCGTCTTCCCCGACCCGCTGTGCCCGGCCAGCACCACGTTCCGTATCCGATCCGGCCGATCCACACTCGGTACTCTGCCGTTGCCCCCAGCACTCGCCTTGTCCGCCATGGTCTTGATTCCTTGCGTCGAGTCGTGCTCCAAGCCTTCCATTGTGGCGTAGGTCACGTCCAGGGGTTGGGGGAAACGCCCGGCGGACGGTGGCCGGAATTCGATGGAACCGGATCGGACCGATTCGCGTCCAAACAGAAGAAGTCCCGAAAACCTCGCAATCATGATTTGCGCGGCGGGGGTTTCGTTGACAGGGTCGTCTCGAACTTGACCGGAGCTACGAGGTGGGAGGTGTCGATGGCCGAGATGGATCTGGGTCGCGCCGCAGAGGGATTCGCGCAGATGGCAGCTGATCTGGAGCGTCAAGCCGCTCGGTTCGAAGAGTTGCAGGGCCGGATGAGCACGCTGACCGCGACCGCCACCGGGCCCGGCGGGCGAGTCAGCGTGACCGTGGACAGCAACGGTGTACCGGTCGCGATCGATATCTCCCAGAGTGCGCGGGGCATGGACCCCAGGGCGCTTTCCGCGGAGATCATGGCGTGCATGCGGAGCGCGCAGGCGAAATTGCGCGGCGACGTGGCCGCGGTGGTGCAGGGGACGGTCGGCGAACACCCGGCCGGTGCGGCGATCGTCGACAGCTTCACGCAGCGATTCCCGGATACGGAACCCACGCCGCCGGAGCCGGCCCCGCCCGTGCCGCAGCAGCCGACCTACACGCCGCCGCCGCAAGCGCCGCCCGCCCCGCAGCCAGGTCCCGCGACCGAGCAATCGCCGACGCCGCGCACCCGCAAACCCGATCGCGATCAGATCGTCACTCCGGACGAGCCGGACGATGACGACGACTACTTCAACAAGAAGTCCTGGCTGGTGTGACCCATGGGAAATCCTGAGGCTTTGTCCGTCGACCCCGCCGAGGTGACCGCGCACGCGAAGAATGTCCAGACTCTGATGGAGAGCCTGACACTGTCGCTCGAGGCGGCTACCTATCTCGGTAACTGCGACGACGGGTTCGGCGCGATCCCGCGCCCCTTCGTCAAGATGATCTTCGAGGAAAAGCAGACCAACACCATCTCGGCCATCAGCAAACTGTCCGAGGCGGTATCCGCGCTCCCGGGCAAACTGAAGACCGTCGCGGAAACCTTCAACGAGAAGGACGCCGACTTCAGTAAGGCGCTGACGGCGTTGCAGGAGCAGATCGCGGAAAGTGGGGGAACGAAGTGACCGCGATCGGCAATTGGCTCAACGAGAACTCTCCGGGGTTCAACGATGTCGAGAAGCCCGAGAACAACCGGCTGCTCGAAGGCGCGAAGAACACCGACTATCGGGAGGAGTACTTCCAGGAGACGCTGTTCGGTTACTCGAACATCGGGCTGAACAAAGACGAGGAAACCGGTGTACCCGGTGTCCTCGACGGCACCATCGCCGGAGATGCGTGGGAAGTGTTCGGCAATCTCTCCTCGGCGAGCATCCTGACCTCCGCCACCGGCACCATCTCCGTCGTGGTGACCGCGGTGGACGCGTTCTACGACCCCTTCGGATTCGTCGGCGACCAGATCGCCGGCTGGATGCTCTCCCATTTCGAGCCGTTCCGAAAGACCTTGGACGCGATGGCGGGCAACGGCGACATGGTCGACGGATACGCCACCATCTGGTCGAATATCGGCGAAGAGCTCACCAAAATGGCCGAGAGCTGGAAAACCGGGCTCACCAACGACATCTCCACCTGGACCGGCAAAGCGGGGGACGCCTACAAGGCGACGGCAACCGAATTGATCGACAAGATCGCGGCAGCGGGCGGTGTCTCGGCGAGCCTCGGCAAAGCGATGACCCTGTGCGGGGAACTCGTCACCGCGTTCCGCGAGGCCGTTGAAACCATCGTGGGCAGTTTGCTCGGTGCGCTGATCGGATACACCATCGAACTCGCGGTCACTCTCGGCGCCGCCACACCACACGTCGTCTCGGCCGTGCTGGCGCGACTCGCCCGCGACGCCGTGAAGATCTCGATGCTCCTCACCAAGATGGCGCAAGCCTTCACCGACACGCAGATGCTCACCGCGGCCCTCGACGCGATCATCGCCGCGATCACGAATTACGTTTCGGGGGAAGAGGAGCAGGCGCAGCCCGCCTAGGAATGCCGTCGGGGTGCGCGAACCGCACCCCAGGGTGTCTGGCAGCGGCCCCGGTTCGGCGACACCATCGAAGGCGATCCCTTCGACCAGTCAGGAACCCCGATGTCCGCCGCTGCCCGCCTCCTCGTCGGAACCTTCACCGCCGCAACCATCCTCACCCTCACCCTCCCGGTCGCGACCGCCGCCCCGTCCGACACCTGCACCACCCTGAACCGCGCCCTGCATCGCGCCGAACGCGACCTGAGCGCCGCCGACACCGTCGCCGAACGCTCTGTGCTCGAGACCCGAATCCGCGACCTCGAGAGTCGACTGCGCGATAACAACTGCTGATTCGTCGCCGGTATCGACTCGATCGCGGCCCAGGTCTGTGGCTGGATTTGCGGTAGTTGTGTCGTTGACGCCATGGGCGTCCTCCAGGAGGGTTGGGGGATGCGGACGGTGCTGGTTGTGGTGTTCGACGGGTTTCAGTTGCTGGATCTGGCCGGGCCCGCGGACGCGTTCAGTTCGGCGGCATTGTTGGGGGCGCGGCCGGGGTATCGGGTGGAGATCGCGTCGTTGGAGCCGGGGACGGTGCGATCGGCGTCGGGGGTGGAGGTGGTGGCTCGACATGCGCTGGGGAGCTGGGACGAGCCGGTGCACACGCTGCTGGTGGCCGGAGGGCTGACGGCCTGGACCGCGTGTGGGGACGACGGGCTTGTGGCGGGGATACGGCGGGGCGCAGGGTGTGCGGAGCGGGTCGGCTCGATTTGTTCGGGGGCGTTTCTGTTGGCGCAGGCTGGGTTGCTGGATGGGCGGCGGGCCACCACGCACTGGGCCGGTGGGGAACTGCTCACGAGCCGGTTTCCCACGGTGACAACAGAACCCGATCGGATCTACGTGCGAGACGGGCCGGTGTGGACCTCGGCGGGAGTAACCGCGGGTATCGACCTGGCGCTGGCGATGGTGGCCGAAGACCACGGCGCGGAACTGGCCCGGGAAGTGGCGCGGTGGCTGGTGGTGTATCTGCATCGACCGGGCGGGCAGAGCCAGTTCAGCACGCCGATCGCGGCGCATCCGCCGCAGCGGAATTCGCTTCGGACGCTCCAGGTCTGGATGGAGGAGAACCTGGCGGCGGACCTGTCGCTGGCCGGGTTGGCGGAACAGGCGGGAATGAGCACCCGGCATCTGTCCCGGGTCTTCGCGGCCGAGATCGGCACCACACCGGCGCGTTACGTCGAGCGGGTGCGGATCGGTGCGGCCCGCCGGCTGCTGGAGAACACGGACCAGCCGATGGATCGGGTGGCGGCGACTGTCGGACTCGGCAGTTCGGACACGCTCTACCGGATCTTCCACCGGCACCTGGGGATACCGCCGGGCGAATACCGCGCCCGGTTCGCTGAAAGAAAGAGTGCGACATGACATTTCAGATAGCCATCGTGCTGTATCCAGGGCTGACCGTGCTGGACGCGATCGGGCCCTACGAGGTACTTCGCGGCATACCGGACAGCGAAATCCGGTTCGTCTCCAACGAAGCCGGGCCGATCGTGGCCGACAGCGGCGTGCTGGTGCTCGGGGCGACCCACACTTTCGCCGAGACGCCGACGCCGGATCTGGTGCTGGTGCCCGGATCCGAGGCGGCGACCACCACGGCCATGGCGAACAAAGACCTGATCGAGTGGCTGCGGCAGGTGCACAAGACGACCCGATGGACGACCTCGGTGTGCAGTGGTGCGCTGGTGCTGGCGGCGGCGGATATCCTGCGCGGGCATCCGGCCACCACGCACTGGTCCGCGCAGTCGGCGCTGGCACCGTTCGGTGCGGAATCGCGCCCGCACGACCGAATCGTGCGCAGCGGCAAAATCGTCACCGCCGCAGGGGTTTCCGCCGGTATCGATCTGGGGCTCTGGCTGGTGGGGGAGATCGCCGGAACCGAAGCGGCGGAAATGGTGCAGCTGGGCATCGAATACGATCCGCAACCGCCGTTCGACAGCGGACATCCGGACAAGGCGTCGCCGGAAGTGCTGCGTAAGACGCGGCGAGAAATGACGAAACGTGCTGCCACACCGCGAATTCCGATCGATGTCGCCACCACGCTGTGGCGCCTCACCCTGAACCGGGTGCGAGATCGTATGGGCGCGCGCTGAACAGATTCGGTGCCTGCCCGGATCGGGTCGATCTACGCTGCTGCACGTACACACCGAGGTGGGCCGGAGTTCGATCGGTTATGACTGCTGCGGGGTTCGAATCCGGTCGGCGGCACGGGCTTCCCTGCGCCGGTATCGGGAGCGGGTCGACCCGGCTACGAAGCTCCTCGTGGTCGGCACGACCGCCTCGAACTTCACGATCGCGGATCGTGTCCATGCGGGAATGCTGGACGTGGCCGGTTTCGATATCGATGGAACCGATCGGTGATTCGGTGCGTCAGAGCAGGTACAGAAAGCGGTTGTCCGTTCCGCAGCAGCTGCGGCCGAAGACAGGGGCTTTGCCATGCTCGAGTCCGACGTTTCGAATCACCCATCAGCACAACGCCTGCAATGCTCGCCGGTGCCGAACCGGGGCAAGCGGGTCATGCCGCGCCCGGCCGTCGAACTGTCCGGCAAGCTACAGGCGGTCGCGTGGCAGTCGCTGCGAGTCGCCCTGGAAATCGTCGACCACCGCCGCCCCCTGCGGCATCTACCCGCGAATGACGCAGTGCTGCACCGAGTCCGCACCATCGTCACCGAGGGGTCGGCGCCCCATCGCACGTTGGGTACCGCGGTGCTGTTGCGTGTCGGTGTGGTGCTGATCGATCCCAGCGCGGCCGAATTGTGCGCTCGCTACCAGCGCGGTCACCGGGTATTCGCGCTGGCAGCTCGGATGGAGTGCAGCCGTTCGAATCCGTGGCAGTTGACTGCGTTCCGGCTGTTCTGACGCCGCGGGCTCGACCAGCGGCTGACGGGCGTTGCGACACATATCGCCGCTGATACCTGGCTCCGGACGGCTCGGTCCACGGGTCGTCCGGGGTGGGTGCGCAACAGCGCCAGGCTCATCCACGCGATGCGGCGAGCGCAGGATCTCGGCGCCAGCACTCTGCGCGTCCGCACACCGAAGTCGTCCACTGGGCTGTCGTTCGCGACAGGTTCACACCGATCCGCCGCCCATTGTGCCTGGCGGCCTCGACGGGAAGACAAAATGGGGACGCGACTCCGCGGGGACGCACATCACGAATCCGGACGACCTCTCGACGTGCATTCTGCCCGCATCGTTCGGCGAGCCGGAGGTCGGCATCCAGTAGGTCGCAGTCTCGAGCCGCGTGGTAGATGTCGTAAACGTATCCGGCCTGGCACCACAACGGCGTGGTCACGGGGATCATGGGCAGAATCAGCATGCCGTCGAAGGGGTGGACGACGCGAGGGGGCGTAGTCATTGCGTGCCGCGACGGTGAGTCCGTGCGGTCGGCATACGATCGGCGGCGTGGTGCAGAGCAACGCGGCGACTGTCGACGAGTATCTGGCTGACCTGCCAGAGGGGCGGCGGGAGGTGGTGACGCGGCTGGTGGGGCTGTGCCGGGCCGGGCTGGCCGGGTTCGACGAGGTGATGCGGTACGGGATGCCGGGGTATGAGCGGGGTGGGACGGTGGAGTTCGGGTTCGCGGCTCAGAAGCTGTACATCTCGGTGTATGTGTTGCGCAGCGATGTGCGGGTGGCGTTCGCGGAGAAGCTGGCGGGGTTCGATATGGGGAAGGGGTGCTTGCGGTTTCGGAAGCCCAGCGACATCGACTTCGCGTTGGTGGGGGAGTTGATTCGGGCGACGGCGGCGGCGCCGGGGGAGGTGTGCGGGCCGGTTTAGGAGGTTTTGATCAGGACCGCTTTGATCGCGAGCTCGGCTACCGGGCGGGGGCCCTCGAAGATGGTCCAGCGGGCGCCGGGGTAGAGGTGGGGGGCGGCGAGAGTGGGGGCGTGGAAGGCGATTTGGACGAGTTCGCCTTCGTCGGAGTGCTGGCCGGAGCGCTCGATCTGGATGCCGAGCAGGAGATCGCCCAGGCGGATACCCGTGCCGACGCCGGGCAGGGCGGACGGATGGTAGAGGCCACCGGTGACGGGGCCGAAACGGTGTTCGGCGGGCAGCCAGTGGATGCGGCCGGTGGCTATCGGGTGCTCGATGCGGGTTCTGTACATGGTGTGACCAGGAACCCGCACCCCGAAGGGTGCGGGTTGTCCAGGGCTAGCTGCCGAATCGGGCCAGCACGGCGCTGGCTTCCTGCGAAGCGGTGCCTTCGGCGGCCAAATGTGCCATGGCCGAAGGGATTTCGCGGCCATGATGGGCCATCGCCTGGGCGTAGAGCCGGCCCGCGCGGTAGGACGAGCGAACCAGCGGCCCCGCCATCACACCCGCGAAGCCGATCTCCTCGGCCGTCTTCGAATGCTCCACGAACTCCTCGGGCTTCACCCAGCGATCGACCGGATGATGCCGGGGCGACGGGCGCAGGTACTGGGTGATGGTAAGGATGTCGCAGCCGGCCTCGTGCAGGTCGCGCATGGCCTGGGTGACCTCTTCCGGAGTCTCGCCCATGCCCAGGATCAGGTTGGACTTGGTGACCAGGCCCGCCTCGCGCGCCGCCGTCAGCACCGCCAGCGAACGCTCGTAGCGGAAGGCCGGGCGGATCCGCTTGAAGATGCGCGGCACCGTCTCCAGGTTGTGCGCGAGCACCTCCGGGCGTGCGGAGAAGACCTCTGCCAGCTGATCGGGGTCGGCATTGAAATCGGGGATCAGCAACTCGACGCCGGTGGCCGGATTCAGCGCCTTGATGGCGCGGACGGTTTCGGCGTAGAGCCAGGCGCCGCCATCGTCCAGATCGTCGCGGGCGACGCCGGTGATGGTGGAGTAGCGCAGGCCCATGGCCTGGACGCTCTCGGCGACGCGGCGCGGCTCGTCCCGATCGAGTGCGGCGGGTTTGCCGGTATCGATCTGGCAGAAATCGCAGCGGCGGGTGCACTGCTCGCCGCCGATCAGGAAGGTGGCTTCCCGATCCTCCCAGCATTCGAAGATATTGGGACAACCGGCTTCTTCGCAGACGGTGTGCAGGCCTTCGCGTTTGACCAGGCCCTTGAGTTCGGAATACTCGGGGCCCATGGTGGCGCGGGTACGAATCCACTTGGGCTTGCGCTCGATCGGGGTCTCCGAATTGCGCGCTTCGATCCGCAGCAGTTTGCGTCCTGCCGGGGCTTGAGCTGAGGTCACGTGATCGACCTTACGCCTGGGCCGAAACGGCGGAACGGGCTGTGTCGGCGCCTGTGGCATTTCCGACACGGGGAATATCGTGCTCGGTAACTGGCAACTCGCCGTCCAGGGCTCGCACGATCGCGGCGGCCACCAGCGGCTTGACCTCCTCGACCGTGACATCGCGGCCGAGCTCACGCGACAGCGTGGTGACGCCGGCGTCGCGGATCCCGCACGGGATGATCGCCCCGAAGCCGTCCATGGCGGTGCAATTGAGCGAAATGCCGTGCAGCGCAACACCGCGCTGCACCCGCACGCCGATGGCGGCGATCTTGCGTTCGGCGAACACCTCGGTGGCGGGCAGCCACACACCGGAGCGGCCTTCGACCCGGCCGCAGGTGATGCCGAAACCGGCGACGACGCAGATCAGCGCCTCCTCGAGGCGGCGCACATAGTGCACGACATCCACCGGCTCGGCCAGCCGCACGATCGGGTAGCCGACGAGCTGCCCGGGACCGTGCCAGGTGATCTTGCCGCCCCGATCGACCTGCACCACGGGACTGCCGTCGATGGGCATGTCCTCGGGCTCGGTGCGCCGCCCGGCGGTGTACACCGACGGATGCTCGAGCAGGAGCAGGTGATCCGAACCGTTGCCGTCGGCGCGTTCCGCGGCGATAGCGCGTTGCCGGTCCCAGGCACTGTGGTAGTCGATGAGCCCGAGATCCTCGACCACGATCGGGGTCGAATCGAATCTGGCGGACCGAATGGTGCGCGTGTCGTTCACCGCTCCGACGCTACGCCCAGCGCACGCGGTAGCAACAGGGGGTCCGGCCGGGCCGGCGCCCCGAAGTTGCGGGATTAGCGGTGCCTTAACCGAGTCAGCACAGGTTGCTCGTCCACATCACCTAGGCGATCGCCCACGTGGTGTGCGCGCAGGGCATGTGCGGTGCCTCAGCTCGGGTCCAGCGGGAGGGTGAGCTGCATGAGCGTGAGATCCATCCAGCGGCCGAATTTGTGCCCGACCTCGGGCAGTTGGCCGACGGTGACGAAGCCGAAGCGCTCGTGCAGGGCGATGGAGCCGGTGTTGGAGGACTCGATGGCGGCGATCATCGCGTGTACGCGGCCGGAGTCCTGGGCGCCCGCGATCAGCGCGGTGAGCAGGGCCGTGGCCAGGCCGCGCCGATGGAACCGCTCGGCGATATAGACCGAGTTCTCCACCGAATAGCGGTACCCGGACTTCGGCCGCCACTGCCCGTAGCTGGCATACCCGGCGAGTTCGCCGTCGACCTCGGCGACCAGGATCGGCATGCCCGCCGCGGTGCGATCCCGGAACCACGCCTGCCGATCGTCCAACCCGACCAGATCGGTATCCCAAATGGCCGTGGACGCCGCGATATTCGCGTTGTGGATGTCCAGGATCGCCATCAGGTCGGCTTCCCGCGCGTCACGGATGACGGTCGCGGGACGTAGCTCGGTGTCGGTCATCGGTCGCCTTCGAGGTACTGGTCGGTGGGAGCTGTCACCCCGATTGTCGCTGATCGACGCGCCGTCGGCCGCGCCCGGTTCGCAAGATCACAGGTGTGCCTGCCGAGGCCATGCGATCACCGGGCCGGCCTGCCTTCGAACAGGGATCGGCAGGTAGTGGTCGCGCGGATTTCGGCCGACCGGCGGCGACTGGTGGCTGCCACGAGCGCCGCGCTGACGGTGGGTGGTGGTGGAGGTGGTGGCCGGCTGATTGCAGTGCCGCGGGAACAGCGCGCGGGCCGGACAGCGTGGCTGGTCGGCGAACTCGCTGACCAGGGTGCGGTGCGTCAGTCGTCGCGGCCGGTGACTGCCGCGAGCGCCGCGCTGATGGTGGGGTGGTGGAAGTGGTAGCCGGCTGATTCCAGGGCTGTGGGGACGGCGCGTGGGCCGGACAGGATGGCCTCGTCGGCGAACTCGCCGACCAAGGCCCGCAGCGCGAAAGCCGGGACGGAGAACGGTGTGGGGCGATGCAGTGCCCGGCCGAGGGCGCGGTTGAATTCGGCGTTGGTCACGGGGGTGGGGCCGACGGCGTTGACCGGGCCGGAAAGAGTGTCGTGGGTCAGCGCGAACAGGATCGCGCCGATCTCGTCGGCGCCGGAGATCCACGGGGAGTACTGATGCCCGCTGCCCAGGCGCCCGCCGAGGCCGAGCAGGTACAGCGGCCGCAGCCGGCCGAGGATGCCGCCGTGCGCGGTGAGCACCGGCGCGCTGCGCAGCAGCACGACGCGGGCGCCGGCGGCCGCGGCGGGGCCGGTCGCGGCCTCCCAGTCGCGGCACAGGGTCGCGAGGAAACCCGTTCCGGCGGGAGCGGATTCGTCGACCACCCGTTCGGTGCCGCCGTAGAAGTGCACGCCGCTGGCATTGACCAGCACCGGCACGCCCTCGGCTGCGACAGCCGAAGCCAGCACATCGGTCGGCGTGATCCGGCTGTCTCGCAACTCCTGCTGGTAGCTGCCGGTCCAGCGTCGCCCGCCGATCGATGCGCCACACAGGTTGACGACCGCGTCCGCGCCGCGCAGGGCGCGCACGTCCAGTTCGGCGCGGACCGGGTCCCAGGTGAATTCGCCGGGCACCGCGGCGGCCCGGCGCACCAGCCGGGCCACCTCGTGCCCGTCGCGGCGCAGGGCCGCGACGAGCGCTGTCCCGATCAAACCGGATGACCCGGCGATCACCACCTTCATCGGTGCTTACAGACCGAGGTCGGCCTCGAACGCCGCTTCCTCGAGCCGGTGCCGGATCGTGGTCAGGAAGCGACCCGCGTCGGCGCCGTCGATGAGACGGTGATCGTAGGTGAGCGGCAGGTAGCACATCGAACGCACGCCGATGGACTCGTTGCCGGTCTCGTCGGTCACCACCACCGGGCGCTTGACGATCGCGCCGGTGCCGAGCATGCCCGCCTGCGGCGTCACCAGGATCGGGGTGTCGAAGAGCGCGCCCTGCGAGCCGATATTGGTGACGGTGAAGGTGCCGCCGGACAGCTCGTCGGGCTTGAGGCCACCGTTGCGGGCGCGGTTGGCGATATCGGCGATGGCACGGGCCAGGCCGGCCAGCGACAGATCGCTCGCGTTGTGGATGACCGGGGACAGCAGCCCCTTGTCGGTATCCACGGCGATGCCCAGGTGGACCGCGGCGTGGTAGGTGACTTCCTTGGTCTGCTCGTCGTAGGACGCGTTGACGTTCGGGTGCACACCCAGCGCCTCGACGACGGCCTTGGCGAAGAACGGCAGGAACGTCAGGTTGACGCCCTCGCGCTCCTTGAAGGAGGCCTTGGCTTGCGCGCGCAGTGCCGCGATCTTGGTGACATCGGCCTCGTGCACCTGGGTGAGCTGCGCGGTGGTCTGCAGCGATTCCCGGGTCTTGGTGGCCGTGATCTGGCGGATGCGGTTGGCCTTCTGCGTGGTGCCACGCAGATGCGCCAGCTGCGGAAGCGGTGCCGCGGGTGCGGCCTTGGCGGCCGGGGCGGCGGGCGCGGCGCTCGCGGTGGCGGGCGCCTGCTTGGCCTCGGCCGCGGCGAGCACATCCTGCTTGCGGATGCGGCCGCCGACACCGGAACCGGTGAGCGAGGCCAGGTCGACCCCGTTCTCCTCGGCCAGCTTGCGGACCAGCGGGGTGACATACGGGGTGGCGCCATTGCCCGAGGACGCGGTGGCGGCCGGAGCCTTGGCGACCGGGGCGGGAGCCTTCGGCGCAGGCGCAGGCGCAGGCGCAGGCGCAGGCGCAGGCGCCGGGGCGGGCGCGGGAGCCTTGGCCACGGGGGCGGGCTCGGGCTTCGGTTCCGGCTTCGGCGCGGCGGCCGGGGCGGGCGCGGGGGCCGGAGCCGGGGCGGGCGCGGCGGCGGGCTGACCACTGCCGATCACACCGAGCTGACCGCCGACCTCGATCACATCGTCTTCCTGCGCGCTGATTTCCAGCAGCGTGCCCGCGACGGGCGACGGGATCTCGGTGTCGACCTTGTCGGTGGAGACCTCGAGCAGCGGCTCGTCGACCTCGACCGAATCACCGACGGCCTTGAGCCAGCGGGTGACGGTGCCCTCGGTGACGGATTCGCCCAGCTCGGGCATCTTCACAGGGGTGCCGGAGCCGCCGGTGCCGGAGGCCGCGGGTGCGGCTGGGGCCGGGGCGGCCGCCTGGGGCGCGGGTTCCGGTGCGGGGGCGGGAGCCTCGGGCTCGGCCGCCGCGGGTGCGGGAGCGGGTGCGGCGGCGGGCGCCTCACCGGCTTCGCTGATCACACCCAGTTCGCCACCGACCTCGACCACATCGTCCTCGTTGGCGACGATCTTGGACAGCACACCGGCTGCCGGGGACGGGATCTCGGTGTCGACCTTGTCGGTGGAGACCTCGAGCAGTGGCTCGTCGACCTCGACCGTGTCTCCTTCCTGCTTCAGCCACCTGGTCACCGTTCCCTCGGTGACGCTCTCACCAAGAGCCGGCATCTGGACGGAGAAGGCCATGTCCGTTGACTCCTCTGACTGCTCGACGGATTTTGCAACAGTTGATCTCCGGCGGGCCGCCGCCGCAGGTCGCGACGAATGCCCGTCAGCCACCGACCGTTCCGGTGGCACCGGAGATCCGGGTGGTTCCTTGTACCGCGATCCATCCTTGCACTCGCACGGGTGGCGTGTAGCACAGGGCAGCCAAGAAACCGGTTAATTCTCGTCGAGCTGGCAAGATGGGGGTACCGGTGGGGATTGGTTCTCCGGTGTCGCTAGGAGGTCGGCGCTGATGGGTTTGCTGGATCGGTTCAAAGGCGCCGCGAGGGGTGCTGGTGGCCCTTCACGTGCGGGGACTTCGACCAAGGACGATCTGCGCTACATGCGCGAATGGGTGCGCACGCACGTGGGGGTCGAGGGATTCGTCGAACCGAAGACCACGGTGACCGATGTCACAGTGGTGCTGGTGGCCGCGGATGGGGAATGGACCCGCCGGATCGTCGGCGGGCGCGGTGCGGCCCGGCTTGCCGGTGATTTGCACATCCCCGTCTACGACGTCGGCCGGACCGGCTATCCGCAGCGGATGCGGGACTACGACGCGCGCAAGAAGATCGAGCGGCAGCGCGCTTTCGAGCAGGAGTTGCGCGACCTGTGACGGCGGTGCCGACGAGCCGGTTCGGTACGGAGCGGCTCGTCGGCGGCGTGCCCACTACGAGGCGGCGATGTCCTCGATGACGGCGATCAGCGTGCGCACCGGAACGCCGGTGCCGCCCTTGCCGATATAGCCGAACGGCCCGCCCGTGTTGTATGCCGGGCCCGCGATATCGACGTGCGCCCACTGCACGCCCTCCGGCACGAATTCCTTGAGGAACAGCCCCGCCGAGAGCATGCCGCCCCAGCGGTGCGGCGCCACATTGGCCAGGTCGGCGATCTTGGAGTTCAGGTCCGACCGCAGTTCCGCGGGCAGCGGCATGGCCCAGCCGTTCTCGCCGACCGCGCGGGACAGGAACGCCACCCGGTCACGGAACTCCTCGGTGCCCATCACGCCCGGGGTGCGGGTGCCCAGCGCCACCATCTGCGCGCCGGTGAGCGTGGCGACGTCGATCAGGTAGTCGGGGTTGTCCTCGCAGGCGCGGACGATGGCGTCGGCCAGGATGAGCCGGCCCTCGGCGTCGGTGTTGAGCACCTCGACCGTGGTGCCGCCGTACTGGGTGAGCACATCACCGGGGCGCTGCGCGGTGGCCGAGGGCATGTTCTCGGCCATCGGCACGGTCGCGGTCACGGTGATCGGCACGCCCAGGCGCGCGACCAGCAGCGTGGTCGCCACCACGGCGGC
The DNA here is from genome assembly GCF_042672005.1 of Nocardia sp. NPDC127579. Classification (NCBI taxonomy): domain Bacteria; kingdom Bacillati; phylum Actinomycetota; class Actinomycetes; order Mycobacteriales; family Nocardiaceae; genus Nocardia; species Nocardia sp. NPDC127579. Next base: position 430,838 of record NZ_JBHXVZ010000004.1, read on the forward strand.
GGCGCCGGCCATGTCCGAGGTCATGTTCTCCATGTTCTGCGCGGGCTTGATGGAGATGCCGCCGGTGTCGAAGGTGATGCCCTTGCCGACCAGCGCCACCTTCTTCGGCCCGCCGGAGTAGGTGAGCCGGACCAGGCGCGGCGGGCGCGAGGAACCCTGGCCGACACCCAGGATGCCGCCGAAACCGCCTGCGGCCAAAGCGTGTTCGTCGAGCACCTCGACCTCGATACCCGCGCCCTCGGCGAGCTCACGGGCCCGGTCGGCGAACTCGGCCGGGTACAGGTGGCTGGGCGGGGTGTTCACGAAATCTCGTGCGGTAGCGACGGCTTCGGCCGTCAGCTGGGCACGCAGCAGCGCGTTCTCGCCGAAATCCGGCTCCGGGACCAGGAATTCGACGCGCGCCACCGGCTGCTCGTCCGGCTTGGGTGCGGACTTGGCCGACCTGAACGGCGTGAAAACGTATGCGCCCAGGTAGAAACCCTCCGCGGCGGCGCCGAGATCGATGCCGCCCAGCGTGGTCGCGACCAGTTCGGTACCCGAGAGCGAACGCGCGGCCACACCGGCCGACTTGCGGACCTGCTCCTCGTCGATCTTCTCGGCCGCGCCCAGCCCGACCGCGAGCACACTGGTCACACCGTCCAGCCCGACCGGCGCGGGGACCCGAGTCAGCTCCTCCGCCTTGCCTTTCGCGCCGACCGCGCCGAGCTGATCGAGCAGTTCCGCGCGGAGGTCCTCGGGCAGCACATCGCCGAACAGGTCCTCCGGGACGATGGCCGGACCGTTCTCCGAGGACGTCAATCCGATCACCAGCACATCGGTGTCGGGGTTGATGGTCTGGACGCGTGTCAGCTCCGGTCCGAGCGAGCGATCTGCAACAGCGGTCATGCGGGTCAGGTTACTGGGTGGTTCGCACGCGGTGCCCGCGCCGCGGGCGTGCGGTGCGTGTGTGTCTCGCGCCGAAACCCGGTGGCGCGTTCGACCGGCGCCGACGGGGCCGGTGGTGCGACTAAGCTGCGCGGGGTGACCGATACGAAGCTGCTGCAGGGGCCCATCCACGCTGTTCACGTCGAGCTCGGTGCGACGTTCGCGCCGTTCGGCGGCTGGGAGATGCCGGTGTCGTACGCGGGGACGGTCGCCGAGCATCAGGCGGTGCGCGGTGCGGTCGGGCTCTTCGATGTCAGCCATCTGGGCAAGGCGACGGTGCGCGGCGCGGGCGCGAAGGATTTCGTGAATTCGGCGCTGACCAACGATCTCGCGCGGATCCGGCCGGGCAAGGCGCAGTACACCCTGTGCTGCACCGAGGACGGCGGCGTCATCGACGACCTGATCGCGTACTACGTCAGCGACGACGAGATCTTCCTGGTGCCCAACGCCGCGAACACGGCCGCGGTCGTGGCCGAATTGCAGAAGGTGGCGCCGGCGGGGATCACGGTCACCGACGAGCATCGCGAGTTCGCGGTGTTCGCGGTGCAGGGCCCGAAGTCCGCGGATGTGCTGCTTGCGCTCGGCCTGCCCACCGAACTGGAGTACATGGCCTACGCCGACGCCGTATGGGACGGACGCCCGGTCCGGGTGTGCCGTACCGGCTACACCGGCGAGCACGGCTACGAGCTGCTGCCGCGCTGGGCCGACGCCGAGGCGCTGTTCCGGGCGCTGACCGAGCAGGTGGTGGCCGCCGGCGGGCAACCCGCCGGGCTCGGCGCGCGCGACACCCTGCGCACCGAGATGGGCTACCCGCTGCACGGACACGAACTGTCCCTGGAGATCTCGCCGGTGCAGGCGCGCGCGGGCTGGGCCGTCGGCTGGAAGAAGCCGGAGTTCTGGGGCCGCGAGGCGCTGGCGCGGGAGAAGGCGGACGGGCCGCGGCGGCTGCTCATGGGACTGAAGGCGCTCGATCGCGGTGTGCTGCGGCAGGGGCAGACGGTGCTGCGTGACGGCGAGCCCGTCGGTGCGACCACCTCCGGCACCTTTTCGCCGACCCTGAAGGTCGGTATCGCCCTGGCGCTGCTCGATACCGACGCTGGCCTGAACCCCGGCGACGAGGTGGAGGTCGACGTGCGCGGTCGGCGGTTGCGCTGCGAGGTGATCAAGCCGCCGTTCGTCGCGGTGCGCACCGCGTAACACCTGGCAACTTGCGCAGCAGGAACCGGTCCGACCGCGGTATTGCCGGCCGGGATGTCAGGAACGCGCGAGGTACTTGCGGCCGGCGCGCGGAGTGGGCGAACCTCGGCGCGAACGGCGCGCCGAACAGCGCGTGTCGTGGAAATCGGACCGAGATAGGATCACCGTCATGACCGTTGCCGCAGAGTTCACCCGTATTCCTCATCCTGCGCCCGCCCCGGCGCAGCGGGTACAGGAGATCCTGACGGCGCCCGGATTCGGCCGGTACTTCACCGACCACATGGTGTCGATCGATTACGCCGACGGGCAGTGGGGCAACGCCCGCGTCGAACCGTACGGCCCGCTGTCGATGGACCCGGCGACCATGGTCTTCCATTACGGCCAGGCCATCTTCGAGGGTTTGAAGGCCTACCGCCAAGCCGATGGCAGCGTCTCCTGTTTCCGAATCGACGCCAATGCCGCGCGGTTCCAGCGGTCGGCCCGGCGGATGGCCATGGCCGAGCTGCCGGAGGAGTTGTTCGTCGAGTCCGTGCGTCAGCTGCTCGCGGTCGACGAGCGCTGGGTGCCCGCGGCCGGTGGCGAGGATTCGCTGTATCTGCGGCCGTTCCTGCTCGCCACCGAGGTGGGGGTGGGCGTCAAACCGGCCGACGCCTACAAGTACCTGCTGCTCGGCTCGCCCGCGGGCGCGTACTTCAAGGGCGGGGTGAAGCCGGTCAAGGTGTGGCTGTCCACCGAGTACGTGCGGGCCGCGCCCGGCGGCACCGGTGAGGCGAAGGTGGCGGGGAACTATGCGGCGTCGCTGCTGGCGCAGGCGCAAGCCTCCGAGCAGGGCTGCGATCAGGTGGTCTGGCTGGACGCGTGCGAGCGCCGCTACGTCGAGGAAATGGGTACGAACAACCTGTTCTTCGTGTACGGCTCGGGATCGCAGGCGCGGCTGGTGACCCCGGAGCTGTCCGGTTCGCTGCTGCCCGGCATCACCCGCGACTCGCTGCTCACCCTGGCCGCCGATTCCGGGTTCAAGGTCGAGGAGCGGTTGATCTCGGTCGAGGAATGGCGTCGCGGCGCCGAATCCGGTGAGATCACCGAGGTTTTCGGCTGCGGCACCGCGGCCGTCATCACCCCGGTCGGGTCCGTGCGATCCGCCGACGGCGAGTTCACCATCGGCGGCGGCGAGCCCGGCGAGGTCACCATGGCCCTGCGCGACACACTGACCGGTATCCAGCGGGGCACCTTCGCCGACATCCACGGGTGGATGAACCCGATGGGCTGAGTCCACACATCGAACGGGCCGGGCTGTTTCCACAGCCCGGCCCGTTCGTGTTTCAGCCCGGCATCAGCATCTGCCACTGATCCAGCGTCTGCGGGCGCATGACGTAGTTGTTGTCCTTGATATGCGACAGGGACGCGCTCGGTTCTTGCGAATACCAGTGGCCCGGGTAGACGACCGGGTCGGAATTCAGGCCGGCGAGATAGCGCAGGCTGCGGAACATCTCCTCGGAGTCCCCGCCGGGGAAATCGGTGCGCCCGCAGCCGTCCACGAACAGGGTGTCGCCGGCGATCAGCCGGTTGTCGAACAGGAAGCACTGGCTGCCCGGGGTGTGGCCGGGGGTGTGCAGCAATTCGATGTCGAACGCGCCGACGGAGATCGTGTCGCCGTGCTCGTGGCCGGTGAGCTCGCTGGGCGCGATGCCGGTGACATTGGCCACCCAGGACAGTTCCTGACTGTTGACATGCACTGGGACGCTGGTCTTCTCGAGTAACTCGCGCACGCCGCCGAGCGTGAAGCCGAGCATGCTGCCGCCGACGTGATCGGGGTGGTGGTGGGTCGCGAGCACGCCGGTGAGCCGCAGGCCGTCGGCCGCGGCGACGTCGACGAGATCGGCGGCGGCGTACGCCGGATCCACCACCACGCAGTCGCCGGTCTCCCGGTCGCCGATCAGGTAGGCGAAATTGCGCATCTGGGTGGCGATCGGATCACCCACGGCGTAATCCCGCCCGGACAGCAGCTGTCGGAAATAGAGGCGCTCGGAAGACATGCTGACACCTTAAATCCCGACCCAGACGGTCAGCGCGGCAGCGGCGGAAATCACTGGCAAACACCCGGTCGGGGAGTGCCGCGACTGTGGCCGAACCCTATGCGGCCAGCGACAATCCGGCCGCGGCGGCGCCCACTGTGAGCTCGAGCGCGGCGCCGAGCACGTCACCGGACAATCCTTCGAAACGGCGTGTGGTGTGGCGGACCAGGAGTTCCGACAGCGCGACCGCGGCCAGCACCACCAGCGGTCCCAGCCAGGGACGACCAGGTACGGCGAAGACCGCGAGCACTATCGCGAGGGCCACCCACCCGAGCCCGGTCCACACCCGCTGCGTGGCGGCCACCAGCGCGCCGAACCCGGTGTCCGGCGCGGCTGGGACACCGGCACGACAGGCCAGCACCACCGCGACCCGGCCGAGCGCGATCGCGAGCGCCACCGCGAGCCACCGGTGCGCCTGCGCCAGCGCCGCGAACGACACCGCCTGCACCGCAATCGAGAACACGATCGCCGCCACCCCGAACGGCCCCGCCCCGCCACTTTTCATGATCTGCCGGGCCCGCTCCGGCGGCCCATAGCTCCCGAGCCCGTCGAACGTATCGGCCAGACCATCCAGGTGCATGCCGCGGGTGATCAACGCGAGTCCGGCGACCACGACGAACCCGGCCAGCAGTGGATTCGCACCTGCCGTCGTCAGCAACCAGAGCAGCCCGGCCGCCGCCGCTCCGAGCAGCACACCGACCAAGGGCGCCACCCTGATACCGCGCGCTGCGACCTCACGATCGACCTGCTCCGGCCCCGGTACCGGCAGCACCGTCAACCAGGAGAACGCGAGCCGCACCCCGCTCATGCGGCCTCCGCGCCTGGGGGATTCATGACTTGTGCAGGTCGAGGGCCGCGGGTTCGGAGGTGCTGACGCCCGCCTCGGCGAAGGTGGACATATCCGCGAGGGTGGCGACGGCGGCGCGCAGTACGGGGAGGGCGGTCAGTGCGCCGGAACCCTCGCCGAGCCGCATCGACATCTCGATCAGCGGTTCGAGGCGCAGGTGGTTCAGGGCCAGGGTGTGTGCGGGCTCGGTGGAACGGTGACCGGCCAGCCACCAGGCGGAGGCGCCGGCGGCCAGATCCTCGGCGACCAGGGCGGCGGCGGTGACGACCACACCGTCCAGGATGACGGGGGTGCGGCGGGTGGCGGCCTGCGCGAGAAAGCCGGTCATGGCGGCGAAGTCGGCGCCGGCGGCGACCCGGAGCAGGTCGACCGGATCCTTGGCGACCGGACGGGCCCGGCGCATGCCGTCGCGGATGGCGGCGACCTTGCGCGCCCAGCCGTCGTCGTCGACACCGGTACCGCGGCCCACGGCGGCCACCGGTTCCTTGTCGGTGAGTGTGGCGATCAGGACGGTGGCGGGGGTGGTGTTGCCGATGCCCATGTCACCGGCGATCAAAAGGTCCGCGCCCGCGTCGATCTCCTCGTCGGCGATGGCCTTGCCCGCGGCGATCGCGGCCGTCACCTCCGCCGGTGTGAGCGCGTCCTCCCGGTCGATGGATCCGCTGGAGCGGCGAACCTTGTGCTTGCTCACCGCCGGATCGGTGTCGGCGTCGACGGAGATATCGGCGACCCGCACCGTCGCGCCCGCGACCGCCGCCAGCGCGTTGACCGCCGCGCCGCCGCCCAGGAAATTGGCGACCATCTGCGCGGTCACCTCGCTCGGGTAGGCGGAGACGCCGTGCCGGGCGACGCCGTGGTCCCCGGCGAACACCACCACGCGCGCCCGCTCGAACTGGTTGGGCGGGCACACACCCTGGCAGGCGGCGACCCAGTTGCCGAGCTGCTCGAGCCGGCCCAGCGACGCGGCGGGCTTGGTCAGCTGCGCCTGCCGCTGTTCGGCCGCCGCGCGAATCTGCGCGTCCGGGGGCGCAACCGGTCCGAATCCGTGTGTCACTGTCGAGCCTCTCGGGTCGGGGCGCGGTCGGGCGCCGCACTGACTTCCGCCCAATCTTGCCTCCCCGGCTATTTGAGCCGCAGGGGGAGGCCCGCCACGATCAGGAACGCCTCGTCGCACACCGCCGCGAGCCGCTGGTTGAGCGCGCCGATCTCGTCGCGGAACAGGCGACCGGAGCGGGTGGCCGGGATGACGCCCATGCCGACCTCCGGGCTGACGAGCACCAGCCGCTGGCGGTACCGCTCGACGGCCGTGACCAGGGCATCGCATTCCGGGGCGATCGTTCCGCGCGGTTCGTCCCAGGCCCCGCGCGCATCGATCCGCGCGGTCAGCCAGGTGCCGATGTCATCGATCAGCGTCGGCTCCGCGACCGCTGCGCCGGCGAGAACTCCTGCCACATCGGCACTTTCGACGACAGCCCAGCCCGCCGGCCGCCGCTCCCGATGCCGCGCGATCCGCTCGCCGAAGTCCGTGTCCTCCGGATCCACCACGGCGGTAGCCACATATCGCGCCGCCCCCGCCCCCACCAGCCCCTCCGCGAACCCCGACTTCCCCGACCGCGCCCCACCCAACACCAATGTCCGCCCCGCACCACCGATCCCGCCAGCCATGCCCGAACGCTACCAACCACCGCCACCTCGGTCACCGTGTCACACACCGTTTGACCACATGACAGCGCGACTCACGGCCCCGGCTCCTACGTGCGCCGGTCGGTGACCAGCCCGCGAACTGCCCGCTCCCGGCAAGCACCGCAGATCGAAGCGCCGTGCTCCATTGCCGGGAGGCTTTTGCCGCGCTCGGGTCTCCCGCCCACGGCGAGCATGAGGTCGAAGCGTCGGGCACTCCATCCTCGGGTCGACATCACCGCGCTCCTCGGCACTGTGCACACGCAGCCACGGCGCATACGCAGTCTCACGGGTGTAGTCGCGAAAGACCCTGTGCGGTGGTGGGTCAGTCGGCCAGGGCGGGGGCCGCGCCGAAGCGGCGGCGGTATTCGGTGGGGGCCAGGCCGACCAGACGCTGGAAGTGGTGGCGCAACAGCGCACCGGAGCCGAAACCGGCTCGGGTGGCGATGGATTCGAGGCTCTGGTCGGTTTCCTCGAGCAGGTGCTTGGCGTAGAGGACGCGCTGATTGGTGAGCCATTTGACCGGGGTGGTGCCGGTTTCGGCGGCGAAGCGGCGGGCGAAGGTGCGGGTGGACATCATGGCGCGGGCGGCCAGGTCGTCGATGGTGTGCGGCAGGGCCAGGTTCTCGTTGAGCCACTCCAGCGTGTCGCGCAGGCTGTCGGTGGTGCAGGCGGGCACGGGCCGTTCGATGAACTGGCGCTGGCCGCCGTCACGCTGCGGCGGCACCACCATCCGGCGCGCGATGATATTGGCCGCGGCGCTGCCGATCTCGCGGCGCACCAGGTGCAGGCAGGCGTCGATGCCGGCGGCGGTGCCCGCGCTGGTGATGAGATTGCCCGCGTCGACGAACAGCACATCCGGGTCGACGGTGGCCGCCGGGAAGCGCCGGGCCAGCTCGTCGACATAGCGCCAGTGCGTGGTGCATTTGCGGCCGTCGAGCAGCCCGGCCGCACCGGCCAGGAAGGCGCCCGAGCAGACCGTCAGGATGGTCGCGCCCGCGGCGTCGGCTGCCCGGATCGCCTCGATGACGGCCGGGTCGGTGTCGCGCAGGGCGTCGGCGGGGAACGCGGGCAGCGCCACCAGGTCGGCTTTCGCGATTTCCTCGAGGCCGTAGGCGGGGGTGATGGTGACGCCCGGCGTGGAGGACGGCAGGCCGACGCCGGGTTCGAGCCCGCACACCTTGAAGTCGAACGGCGGTATGCCGTCGGCGGTCCGGTCGAGGCCGAAAACCTCGCAGATGACCCCGAATTCGAACATGGCGACCCGGGTGGCGAGGACGACGGCGACCTTCGACAACATCTACCCAGGCTACCTGGCTGGATACTTGCGCACAATGACGGTCCAGCCACTTTCGGCCAAATATTATCGAGCGCAAAATTACTGCCATGCTTACTTTTCTGCTTCTCGCGACCGTGATCGTGGCCCTCGGAGTCGTCGCCTCCGGCCGGAGCACAGCCGACGACCACACCGCCCGACGCGCCCAGGACGACCTCACCGTCCTGCGCGCGTACTCCGGTGGGACGTTGCTGTCATGATCGCGGCGCTGCTCACCCTCGCCGTGCTCGCGATCGTCGCGGCCCTGCTCGTCCGGGACCGTGGACTCGCCGGTTCCTCGAACGTGGTCGACCGCGACGCGCAACGCCTGCGCTGCGAGCTGTCCGCGATCTCCGGTCGCGCCGCTCGCGACAACTGAACCCCGCGAACGAGAACAGGCCCTTCCGAATTCGGAAGGGCCTGTTCTCGTTCGCCGAGGTCAGATCGCGTCGCCGGGGCCGACGCGCGGCTTGGGCGCACGCATCTTGCGGATCTGCGAGGCGCGCACGAAGGCGTACCAGCCGAGCTTGACGCCGGTATCGGTGGTCTCCGGGAACCGCTCCACCACCCGGTTGTTCACCAGGCGTCCGAGGATGACGCCCTCGACCATCATGAACAGCATCATCACCAGCATGACCAAGGTCACAATGATCTGATACTTGGGGAAGACGAAGGTGGACAGGATCAGCACCAGCGCCATCGGCATGAACAGTCCGACCAGGTTGCGCCGGGCGTCGACCACGTCACGCACGAAGGCGCGCACCGGGCCCTGATCGCGCGGCAGCAGGTACTTGTCCTCGCCGGCGAGCATGCGCGCGCGCCGATCCTGGGCGGCCAGGCGGCGCTCGGCCGAGGCGGCCTTGCGGTCCGCCTTGGTGCCGCGAGTGGCCTTGCGGCGCGCGCGGGCCTCCTTGGCGGTGAGCGGAGCGGGCGCGATCGGGCCGCGCCGTTTGCCTTGCGCGTCACGACGTTTCGGCGTCGGGCGGCCCTTGCCCAGGGTGGCGGTGGATGCGGGCGTGCGGGAGTCGGCGGTCACGCCACCGGTCGCGTCCGCCGGGGTGTCGGCGGTCGCGTCGGTGCTGCTGGACTCGCCACGACGGAACAATTTCACAGCGACCAGGCTATTCGATGCCGGACGCAGCCGGAAACGCGCGGGTCCCGGAAAGTCCAGGAGCCGATGTCCGCGCCGAGTACGGTGGTGGCAAGATAGGGAATAGCAGCCCGCTGGGTGGTGTTGAAGAGCCACGAGCCGTGCGCTGTTCACGGGTTGACCACAGCTGTCCCTTAGGAGAGTTCATGACTGTGCAGAACGAGACCGAAACTCACGGCGCGATCCTGACCGATGCCGCCGCCGCCAAGGCGAAGGCGTTGCTGGAGCAGGAAGGCCGCGATGACCTGGCGCTGCGTATCGCCGTGCAGCCGGGTGGCTGTGCCGGCCTGCGCTACCAGCTCTTCTTCGACGACCGCTCGCTCGACGGTGACCTCGTCGTCGATTTCGACGGCGTCAAGCTGGCTATCGACCGGATGAGCGCCCCCTACGTCCAGGGTGCCTCGATCGACTTCGTCGACACCATCGAGAAGCAGGGCTTCACCATCGACAACCCGAACGCCACGGGTTCGTGCGCCTGCGGCGACTCCTTCAACTGACGCCACATTGATACGGTGAGGGCGGGGTTTTCTCCGTCCTCACTTTTCGTTGTCCGTCCACCGAAGGGCTTCAGCTCGTGTCTATCGCCGTGTCCGCGTCCATCGCGACCGACCATCTCATGCGTTTTCCCGGACGGTTCGCCGACGCGCTGCTGGCCGATCAGCTCGACCACGTGTCGCTGAGCTTCCTCGTCGACGATCTGCAGGTGCGCCGCGGCGGTGTGGCGGGCAATATCGCCTTCGCCATGGGTGCCCTGAACCAGCGGCCGCTGCTGGTCGGCGCGGTCGGCGCGGATTTCGCCGAGTACCGCGCCTGGCTGGAGGAGCACGGGGTCGATACCTCGACCGTGCGGGTCTCCGAGACCGCGCACACCGCCCGCTTCACCTGCACCACCGATGAGGACATGGCGCAGATCGCGTCGTTCTACCCGGGTGCGATGAGCGAGGCCCGCGACATCTCGATCGGCGATCTGGCCGAGCGCCACACCCTGGATCTGGTGCTGGTCGGCGCCAACGATCCGGAGGCGATGCTGCGCCACACCGAGGAGGCCCGGGAGCTGGGTATCCCGTTCGCCGCGGACCCCTCCCAGCAGCTGGCCCGCCTGGACGGTGACCAGTCGGTGCGCCTGATCGAAGGCGCCGCATACCTTTTCACGAACAAGTACGAGTGGGCACTGCTGCTGCAGAAGACCGGGCTGAGCGCGGACGAGGTGGCGGCGAAGGTCGGTATCCGGGTCACCACGCTGGGCGCGGAGGGCGTCACCATCGTCGATCGCGACGGCACCGAGACCCATGTCGGCGTGGTGCCCGATCGCGGCCGGGTCGACCCGACCGGTGTCGGCGACGCGTTCCGCGCCGGATTCCTGACCGCGCACACCGCCGGTCTGAGCCTGGAGCGCGCCGCGCAGCTGGGTTCGCTGGTCGCGGTGCTGGTACTGGAGACCATGGGCACCCAGGAGTGGAGCCTGAACAAGGACGACGCGCTCGAGCGTCTGGCCGGCGCCTACGGCGCCGAGGCGGCGGACGAGATCAAGCCCCTGCTCTGACCCCCGAAACGACACGTGCCCCTCGGCGAAAGGCCGAGGGGCACTGTGCTGTTCGGGCTGTCTACAGCGAGACCGGGTACACCGGTTCCTGGATGTCGGGCTTGATCCGGTCCTCGACGAAGATGCCGTGCCACACCATGAACACCAGCAGCGTCCAGAGACGGCGGCTGTGGTCGGACCGGCCGGCCCGGTGGTCGTCGAGCATGCCGTTGATGGCGGCCTTGTCCAGCAGGTGGTCGGTCTGGGATTCGGCGATGGTCTGCCGGGCCCAGTCGAAGAGTTCGGTGCCGCGCAGCCAGTGCCGCATCGGCACCGGGAAACCGAGCTTGGCGCGGTGCAGTACATGCCCGGGCACGATGCCCTCGAGGGCTTGGCGCAGCGCGTACTTGGTGGTGTCCTTGGTGATCTTCTGTTCGAATGGCAGCTGCTCGGCGACCTGGAAGACCTCCGAATCCAGGAACGGCACCCGCAGCTCCAGCGAGTTCGCCATGGTCATCTTGTCGGCCTTGACCAGGATGTCGCCGCGCAGCCAGGTGAACAGGTCCAGATGCTGCATCCGCACCACCGGATCCCAGCCGCGGGACTGGGCGTAGATCGGCGCGGTCACGTCCTGATGCGTCCACTCCGGCCGGAATTCGCGCAGCACGGCGCGCAGCTGGGCGTCGTTGAAGCTGCGGGCGTTGCCGTAGTAGCGCTCCTCGAGGGTGAGCGAGCCGCGATGCAGCAGGCTCTTGCCCCGGGTGCCGTCCGGGATGCGCTCGGACAGCCGGCCCGCCAGTTTGCGTACCCCGCGCGGCAAGTACTCGAAGGGCTTGAGCGACAGCGGTTCCCGGTAGATGGTGTAGCCGCCGAACAGCTCGTCGGCGCCCTCACCGGAAAGCACCACCTTGACGTGCTTGCGTGCCTCCTTGGCCACGAAGTACAGCGGCACCAGCGCCGGGTCGGCCACCGGATCGTCCAGGTACCAGACGATTTCGGGGATGGCCGCGGCGAATTCGGCGGGCGAGACCACCTTCACGATGTGCCGGGCCCCGATCGCCGCGGCGCTCTCGGCGGCCACGTCCGCCTCGGAGTAGCCCTCGCGTTCGAAGGCCGCGGTGAACGTGATCAGCTTGGGGTTGTGCCGCATCGCCAGCGCCGCCACGGCGGTGGAGTCGATGCCGCCGGACAGGAAGGAGCCGACGGTGACATCCGCGCGCATGTGCTTGGCGACGGAATCCTCGAGCGCCTGCGCGATCTCGCGGTAGCGGGCCGATTCGGCGCCGGCCGAGAACGGCCGCACCCGGAACCCCGGCTGGAAGTACCGGGTGATCTTCGGGGCCTGACCGGGCCGGACGGTGGCGTAGCTGCCGGATTCGAGGCGGCCGATATCCTTGTGCAGGGTTTCCGGCTCCGGGACGTACTGGAGCACCGTGTAGTGCTCGAGCGCCCGCGGGTCCAGCGCGTCGGTCAACCCGAGCGCGGGCAGCAGTTCCAGCAGGCTCTTCTTCTCGCTGCCGAACGCGGTGCCGCCGGGGCCGGTGGCCAGGAACAGTGGTTTGATGCCGAACGGGTCGCGGGCCAGGAACAGGTCCTGGGTTTCGGTGTCCCAGATCGCGAACGCGAACATGCCGCGCAGTTTGCGCACCGCCTCCGGGCCCCAGTAGTGGAAGGCCGCGGCGATGGTCTCGCTGTCACCCTCGGTCTGGAACATCTGGCCGTCCGGGAACTCCGCGCCGTGAGTCCGGCTCAGTTCCTCGCGCAATTCGATGTAGTTGTAGATCTCGCCGTTGAAGGTGAGCGCGTAGCGCTCCCGGTTCTCCGCCGGGCCCCAGCGCAGCGGCTGGTGCGAGTGCTCGATATCGATGATCGACAGGCGGTTGAAGCCGAAGATGATGTGGTCGTCGTGCCAGGTACCGCGCTCGTCGGGGCCGCGATGGCGCACGCAGTGCAAGGCGTCGTACACCTGCTCGACCACCTGGTCAGTCGCCGCGTCAGCTGTCAGAAATCCGAGCAGTCCACACACGGCGTCGACATCCTCTTTTCCTCATAGGGTGGCTGGAAGAATCTCAGGTCCGAGTATGCCGTACCGGGCGCCGAAATGTTGTGTCCGCCTGCGGCTGCCGCGTCGCATAGACCCTGTGTCCAGCGGGTTTGCGGCGACGACTGCCGGTGCGGCGCTTCCGGTTCGGTCTCGGCGGAGTGTCGAATACGACCCGACGCAAAACTGTGCGCCGGTTTGGTCTACGCTGCGTAGTACTCAGGTCCTTCTCAGCTGGCGTGTGCCCGCGCGGAGGGGCCCGAAACGTGCTTAGGAAGTGCCGCCGGGAGATCGCACCCCGGCGGTGCAGGATGTCGGAATGTGTGGCGACCAGGAAGGCGTGAGCGTGGCGCACAAGGCGAGCGAAGAGACCGGGGCCGTACCCGTGAAGGGCAAGGGCCGTGTCCTTCGACGGGCCGGGCTGGCGGTGTCCCTCGGGATCACCGCGATGCTCGTCTCGGGCTGCTCGATCGACAATGTTTGGCTGCGGTTCGGCTGGCCCTCGGGTGTCACGCCGCAGGCCACCCGGATGCGGGAGCTGTGGACCTGGTCGGTCCTGGCCGCGCTCGCCATGGGTGTGCTGGTCTGGGGCCTGACCTTCTGGACGGTGGCCTTCCACCGCAAGAAGAAGGACTCCCCGGAGTTCCCGCGCCAGACCGGCTACAACGTGCCGCTGGAGCTGACCTACACGGCCATCCCGTTCGTCATCATCGCGGTGCTGTTCTACTTCACCGTGGTGGTGCAGAACTACGTGCACGAGAAGGTCGCCGATCCCGACGTCACCGTGGATGTGACCGCCTTCCAGTGGAACTGGAAGTTCGGCTACCGCGAAATCGACTTCAAGGACGGCTTCAAGTACGACGGCATCGACACCTCCCGTGAGGCCCGCGCCCAGGAACAGCTCGAGGGCTACAAGGAGCTGAAGAACGAAGAGGGCCACCCGCAGCCGGGCCCGGTGCACGGCAAGCCGGAGAACGACATCCTCTCCTACCTGCACTACGACAAGATCGAGACCATCGGCTCCACCCAGGAGATCCCGGTCCTGGTGCTGCCGACCAATCGGGTGATCGAGTTCCAGCTCGCCGCCGCGGACGTGATCCACGCCTTCTGGGTGCCGGAGTTCCTGTTCAAGCGCGACGTGATGCCCAACCCGAAGGAAAACCAGTCCGACAACGTCTTCCAGATCACCAAGATCGAGAAGGAAGGTGCGTTCGTCGGCCGCTGCGCCGAGATGTGCGGCACCTTCCACTCGATGATGAACTTCGAGGTCCGCGCGGTCTCGCCGGAGAAGTTCGTGAAGTACATCGAGGCGCGCCAGGCCGGCAAGACCAACGCCGAGGCGCTGGCGTCCATCGGCGAGTCGCCGGTCGCGACGTCGACGCAGCCGTTCAACTCCGACCGCACGGTCAAGAGCGCGTCCGAAGCCAAGTGAGGATTGATCTGACATGAAGATCGAAGCGCGTATTTTCGAACTGCTCACCGTGTTCTTCGTGATCACCGGCGTGATCTACGGGTTCTTCACCGCACAGTCCCGCACCGGCATCGAGTGGGCGGGCACCACCGCGATCGTGCTGACCGCGGGCCTGTCGCTGATCATCGGCACCTACTTCCGGTTCGTGGCCCGCCGCCTGGACCTGCGCCCGGAGGACTACGAGGACGCCGAGATCGTCGACGGCGCGGGCGATCTGGGCTTCTTCTCGCCCGGCAGCTTCTGGCCCATCTCGCTGGCCGCCGCCGGTTCGGTCGCGGCCCTGGGCCTGGCGTTCTGGCAATACTGGCTGATCGCGATCGGCGTCGTCTGTGTGCTGGTCGCCGCGGCCGGTCTGGTCTTCGAGTACTACCTCGGCCCGGAAAAGCACTGACCTGAAACACGAAGCGCCCCACCGGCTCCGGTGGGGCGCTTCGTCGTTTCCGGGAGCTAGTCGGCCGACTCGTAGCGCAGCGCGTGCTCGGAGGCGCAGATCTCGTCGATCCCGGCGACGATGTCGCGCAGCAGTTCCGAGGGCAGCCCGGTGGGGCGCAAACGGCAGGTGAAGGTGATCAGGGCGTGATCATCGGCGGGCAGGCTGCGGGTGGCCGCCTGGGCGCGCAGGTACTGCGAGCGCACGCCGTAGGTCATGGCCGAGATGACGGTGAAGCAGCCGGTGCGCTCGCGGTGCCCGGCGAACAGATCGTGCAGGCGGTAGAACACCGAGGTGTAGTTGGCCAGCGGCGCGAAGATGCCGACCCGGTAGGCGGGGCCGCGCTCGGAGGAGCTGATCACGGTGTCGGCCAGGTACTCCGCGTCGCGCAGGGTCAGCACCTTCGGCGCGAACATGAGCGCGCCCGCCGCGGCGTTGCGCACCGGCATACCGGCCTTGCCGCTGGCGGCCGAGGCGATGGCGCCCAGCGACTTACGGGTTCGGGTGCCGACCTCGCGGCGGGCCCGCAGCGACCGGGTCGGCGTGGTGGGGTAGAGGCTGGACCACTGGCCGAAACGCACCGTGCCCAGCTGTACCTGCCCGGTGCCGACCGGCCGCGAGACCTTCAGCGGCGCGGTGTCGACCCAGCGGCCCACCTGGAGGGCGGAATTGCCGGGTCGCATGATTTCGGCGTGCGCGTGCTCGATGAAGGAGTCGAAGTCCAGGAACCGGTCCGCGTCGGTGGTGAGCCAGGTGTGGTCCTTGTCGATATCGATCGCGTCCAGGGTGAGTGCGGTGATGATGCCGGCCCGCCCGCCCGCGCCGAGGATCCGATGAAACCGGTCGACGTGATGGCGACGGCCGCAGGTGCCGATCCGGCCGTCCGTGTCCACGTATTCCAGATCCACGATCTGATCGATGAACAGCCCGTACCGGTGCGAGGCGCTGCTGACGCCGCCGACCGAGGCGAATCCGCCCGCGGTGATGTCGCGGTGGTCGCCGACGATCGGCAGGCCCAGCCCGTGCGCGCCCAGCCGCCGGTCGATATCGGAGAGCTTCGCGCCCGCCTGCACCCGGACGGTGCGCCGGCCGAGGTTGATGTCGAGCACCGAGTTCATTCGGCGCAGCGAGACGACCGTGGGCTGGTCGGCGAAGACCGTGCGTGTGCCGGTGCGGTCCGGGGACGGGTGGGTCGACTCGTCCTCGGGCTGTTCGCCGCCGCGGACGGTCAACCGTTCGGCGCGGTCTCGTGAATCCCGCACTGTGCGAACCACATCCGCGGTGTCGCGGGGTAGAACTTCGGCGGCGGAGAGGGTTCGCGGCGTGCTCATGGATCGACACTTAACCACAGCCGGGGCCGCCGCGGCGACCCGAACTCGAGTGTGCGCCAACGGCACCGGTGTGACCCGCGCTGACCAGCGGTAATGCTCGAATCAGGACCGTTCGGTACGGTCAGCGGCGCGAGGCCATACCCGCGAGCCGGTGGTGCAGTTCGGCGGCCCAATCCCGTTGGCCCAGCGTGGCGTAGTCGACCCGCAGCGCGTCGAGCACATCGCGGCTCTGCGACCACACGCCGCCGCGCTTGTCGGCCTCGAGCACCACGCTCATACCGTGCTCGTCGGGCACGAAGGTGACCTCGAGCTGATCGAGCTGCGGGTAGCGGTGCGAGCCACCGAATTCGATCTCCTGATAGAACGGCAGCGTCTGGCGGCTGTTGTGGATCCGCCCGTATTCCACATCGGCGCTGCGCAGTCCGAAGCCGAGCCGCTCCACCGCCTCCAGCAGGACATGCTGGGCGGGCAGCGCGCCCACCCCGATCGGATCGGTATCGGTGGCGTCCACACCCGGCACGTCCACGATGGTGCGCAACGCGACCCAGGTGCCCGGGAGCACGCGACCGTTGTAGAAGGTGATGGGGGTTTCCAGGGGCGTGCGGGCGGCGAACCGGAATTCGGCGGCGGCGCCGGGATCCAGCCGGAACGGGCCCTGCACCCAGGTACGTCCGAAGCTCATGTCCCGCACGCCCTCGTGGTCGTCGTGCTCGTGCTCGACCCGGGTCACGAACTCCACCGCGATCTCGGCGATGTCCTGGGCAACCTTCCCGCCGTGCAACCGGATCACGCCCTCGGCGACGCCGCCGGGCTGGATACCGGGGGTGGACAATTCGGTTTCGACCTCGGCGCCGCCGACTCCCGCCGCGGCCAGCAATCTCTTGAACATGATCTGAATCCTCGCTGCCGCACCATAAAACGCACTTACCGAACGCTTGGCATGTGATCGAGGCCATTCCGCGACCCGGAGAATAGGCGCGGCGCGGGGTGCCGCACGATACTGGTGATACGGCGCGCGCTCGCCAGTCGATATACCGACCGATAGTGTAGTGCCGCTCTTGATGTCGAAACACGAACCGGGGGACGCAATGTCATACCCGCACGGGCAATATCCCGGCGAGCAACAACCGGGTCAGCCGTACCAGCCGACCCAGCCCTACGGGGACCCGTACCAGTCGGGTCCGCAGTACCAGCACGGCCAGTATCCGCCGCCGGGGCCGCCCGGACCGCCGTACCAGCAGCCGCCCTACGGCCCCGGTGGGCCCGGCGGCGGTGGCGGCGGTGGCAAGATGGCCGCGATCATCGTCGCGGTGCTGATCGGCGTCGTCGCCATCGTCGGCGTGGTCGGCGTCCTGGTGATCCGCAGCAGCAAGGACGACGACACCGATCCGATCGCGAGCTCCACCGCCTCGACCAGCACGACGTCACCGTCCTCGACCACCTCCCAGTCGAAGACGACCACGCCGTCGCCGACCCCGACCACGTCGAGCAAGCGGGACACCTGGATCGCGGCCTCCTACAAGGAATCCACCAACCAGGTCGTCTGGGTGCGGTCCACCATCAGCCAGGACTCCGCCACCAATCAGGTGCTCACCGACTGCGGTTCGGAATGCCAGAACCCGATCTGGTCCCGCAACGGCTGCGTCGCACTGGCGTTCGGTCAGAACGGCGGCTGGGGCTCGGACTGGGGTTCCACGGCCGCCGAGGCCGAGTCCAAGGCGATCAAGACCGCGACCGGCGTGTACAACGTGTCCGGTCCGTTCGAGCTGTGGTCCAAGTGCGCGTTCGAATGAGCTGACACCGCGCGGTCATCGAATAGACAGAGGCTCCGAAACGGGAAAGGCCCCGAATCCCACTGGGATTCGGGGCCTTTCCCGTGGGATCAGCTGGCGGCGGTGTCCGGGATGCGGGTGGCCTCCGGGCGGGACCCGCTCGGCACACCCTTGAGGCTGTGCGCGTAGACGTCCACGTACTCCTGGCCGGTGAGCTGCATCAGCTCGTACATGACCTCGTCGGTGACGGCACGCTCGACGAAGCGGTTGCCGCCCATGCCCTCGTAGCGGGAGAAATCGATCGCCTTGCCGTAGGTGACGGTGACCCGCTGCCGCTTCCAGCGGAACGGTCCGGGCGGGCTCACCTTGTCGGTGCCGGTGACGGCGACCGGGATGACAGGAACGCCGGTCTCCAGGGCGAGCCGGGCCATGCCCGTCTTGCCCTTGTAGAGGCGGCCGTCGGGGGAGCGGGTGCCCTCCGGGTAGAGACCGACCAGACGGCCCTGGTCGAGCAGCTTGCGGGCGGCGTTGAGCGCGTCCTCGGCGGCGTCCGCGCCGGTGCGGTCGATCGGGTACTGGCCGGTGGTGGTGAAGAACCACTTCTGGAAGGCGCCCTTGAGACCCGGGGTGTTGAAGTACTCGGCCTTGGCCAGGTAGTTGATCCGGCGCGGGCTGGTCAGCGGGGCGAACAGCCAATCCGCGAAGGAGAGATGGTTACCCGCGAGGATGGCCGGACCGTCCGACGGGATGTTCTCCACGCCTTCTACCTTCGGCCGGTTGTAGAAGGTGATGAAGGGGCCCACCAGGACGAATTTCAGCAGCCAGTAGAACATGACGTCCTTCCCCCGGGACCGGGATGAGTTGCGGGCACCTGCTTGAAACCAGACTTTACCGCTGGTCGGAGATCACATCCAACCCGCTGCGGGGTATCTCACCACAATTCGCCTCAGCCCACGCGGGAGGGCCGATGGTCGGTGTCGACCAGTACCGCGCGGGCCAGTTCGGCCGCGCCGATCATGCCCGCGGCCTCGCCCAGCTGGGTGGTGCGGATGCGGGCCAGCGGCCGATGACCCGCACCGGTGACCGCCCGCGCGTACTCCTCGCGCGCCTCGTCCAGGAACAGCGCGGCCGAACTGCTCACGCCGCCGGCGATCACCACCAGGTCGGGGTCGAAGATATCGCTGACGAACGCCAGCCCGAGGCCGAGCCAGCGGGCGAAGTCGGCCATGGCCGCCACCGCTACGGGGTCGCCGTCCTGCGCGGCGCCCGCCACCCGGCGCCCGGTCAGCGAGCCCGGATCGCGATACACCTCGCGGGCCAGCACGGTGGAGCTGACCGGATCGGTGGCCAGCAGTTCGATCGCGGTATCGGCGAGTGCGGTTCCGCTGCAATACCTTTCCCAGCAGCCGTGCTTACCGCACGGGCAGGCCCGGCCCTGCGGGACGACCTGCAGATGCCCCAATTCCGGTGCCACGCCGTGGGTTCCGCGATACAGCCGCCCCTCGATGAGCAGCGCCGCCCCGATCCCGGTGCCGATCGCGATCAGCACCACATTGTGGCCGCCGGTGGCCGCGCCGAACCGGTATTCGGCCCAGGCGGCGGCATTGGCATCGTGCTCCAGGATGACCGGCAGGCCCAGGCGGTCGGTGAGCCGTTTCGCGACCGGGGTGTCCTGCCAGGGCAAATGCGGTGCGAATCGGACCGTCGTGCGGTCGCTGGTGATGAACCCGGCGACGGCGAGCCCGACCGCGCCGATCGCGTGCCGGCCGCAGAGTTCGCGCACCGACCGCGCCAGCGCGTCCTCCAGGGCCCGCGCGGAATGCGGGGTCGGCGCCACCACGGTATCGAGCACCTGGCCCTCGCCGTCGACCACCGAGGCGCGAATATTGGTGCCGCCGACGTCGATTCCGACGGTCAGGGGGTGGGCACCGGCAATCGGGCGGGTCATGCCTTGAACGTCACGGGGATGCTGACGTACCGGGAACGCTCGCGTTCCGGCGTGGGCCGCCCGGCGGGCGGATCATCGTGTGGCGGCGCGTCTTCGGGATCCGGCAGCACCGGCTCCACCGGTACTCCGGCCAGCGCCTCGCGCAGCACCGTGACGATCGCCGTGCCGTGCCCGGCCACCGCGGCCACCACATCGTGGTGCTCGCCGCGCAGCAGCGCCGCGGCCGCGCACACCGGGCACCAGCTGCAACTGTCCCAGTGCTGCTCGCCGTCGGCGGCGGTGCGCCGCAGCACCGGCTCGACCCGCTCCAGCACGGCCTCGGCCAGCAGTTTCAACTCCTCGGTGAGTTCCCCGAGTCCGTCCTCGTAGGCGGCCCGCTGCTCGGTCATCGCGGCCACAGCTCCGGGTCGGGGACGAAGCGCAGCACCAGATGATGGCCGTCGAGTTCGGCGCCGTCGACCGTGCACCGCCGCAACACCGGTGCCAGACGCACCCGGCGCCGGACCCCGTCCGCTCCCACGATCACATCGTCCTCCACTCGTCCCAGTCGCAGCGTCGCCGGATCGACGACGGGCAGGCGCATCCGCAGCGTGTACACCGAATGCAGGCCGGTGCCCGACTCCCATCGAACCACCGGTTCACCGGAACTTGTGCGAACCTCTGCCAGATTGTCGCCGAGAGACCCGGCCGCGTCGAACTGTTCGGCCAGCTCCAACAGCGCCGTCGGCCCGACCGGTTCGGTCCCGCTGTGCTCGGCGACCAGCACCCGGGCCGTGCCCTCGAAGCGCACGCCGAGTTGTTCGAGTACCGCGAGCTGTTCGGCCCGGCGGGCCAGATACCAGTCGATCGCGGGATGCGCGGAATCGCCGGGCGGCACGGCCGGGAGCACCTTGTTGACCAGCACCGTGTCCAACCGCAGGCCGAGCAGCGCGGCCGCCGAGTGGACCCGCTCGGTCTCGGCGAGCGCGACCCGCTCGGCGACGGTCACCAGGGTGACGCCGGTGCGGGCATGATCGGCCAGCAGGTCGCGCACCGCGGTGACCGCGGTGACGATCTTGTTCACGGTCGCGGCCAGCACCGCGCGCCGCAGATCCAGGCCACCGGCCTGGCGGGCGCGTGCGTGCGGCGGCCAGATCCGCTCCAGATACCCCAGCAGCGTCTCGGGCGCGGTCACGATGCGCAGCATGTCGGCCGAGGGTGGGCAATCCACGACCAGCACGTCCCAGTCGTCCTCGTCGGCGAACTGCGCCAGCTCGACCAGCATCAGCAGTTCCTGCACGCCGGGCAGCCCGGTCAGCTCGGCCGGATCCAGCGCGGCCAGATCGATACCGTGCTGGTGCGAGCCGCCGGTGGACCACATCCGGACCACGTCGCGGAAGCGATCCTCGAGCAGCGCAAGCGAATCCACCTCGATGGCATCGAGTCCCGTTGCCACCCGGATGATTCCGGTGACGGTGCCGGGATCGTGCGCGAACCGCAGGCCCAGCGCGTCACCCAGGGAGTGCGCCTGATCCAGCGACACGATCAGCACCCGCTGCCCGGTGCGCGCATGCGCGATCGCGGTGGCGCACGCCAGCGTCGTCTTACCGACTCCGCCTTTGCCGACGAACAGCTCGAGCCGCGTCCTCGCGCCCGGCTCACGTCGAGCCGCTGGGCCGGTCAGCCCTCCACCCGCTTCTTCAATTCCTTGAGCGCGGTATCGGTGATCACCTTCTCGGCCTTGCGTTTGAACATGCCGATCATCGGAATGTTCAGGTCGACGGTGAGCCGGTAGATCACCTCGGTGCCGCCGTCGGGAGTGTCACGCAGCTCGTAGGTGCCGTCCTGGGCCTTCTGCAGATCGCCGCTGATCAGCTGCCAGCTGACCGCGCGATCGTCGGGCCGCCAGGTGTAGTTCAGCACGTAGGTGTCCTTGACGACCCCGGCGTCGAGCACGAAACGCGCGCTGCGGGCGCGCCCGTCGGCGCCCTTCTCCAGCACCTCCACCGACTTCGCCGCCGACACCCACTCCGGATAGGACTCCAGATCGGCGATCACGGCCATCACCCGCTGCGCGGGCGCGTCGATGAGGATGGACCTCTCTGTCCGGTCGACCATCAGCAGGCCGGGGCCACGCCCGCGGGCCGCCCCGCCTCCAGCCGCGCCTTGATCTCGAACGCCATGTCCTTACCCGCCACCCGGCGAGCCCGGTTCGCGGCCGGCAGCTGCTTGACGTGCAGCGCCGGCATCGGCTCGGCGTGCAGGAAGTAGTGCAGGATCACGCCATCCAGCATCGGCTGCAACCACACCTCCATGGTGCCCTCCAGCCCGCCGCGCACGGTCCAGCGAATGCCCTGCTCGCCCCGGTCTTCTCGGACCTCGAGGAGGAGGTCCGGCCACCACCCGCGCCAGTTGGTCGGCCCGCCGAGCACCTCGGCGACCGCCGCGCCCGAAGCGGCGACGAACGTCTGATCCGCGACCTGAATACTGCTCACAACGTGAGCGTAGTGGATTACGACACAGGCCGGTTCAGTGCAGTAGGTGCCGCAGCCGAGCGCCCAGGCTGTCCCAGCGCCACTGCTGCTCCACCCAGGCTCGGCCCTCGGCGCCCATCCGGGCGGCCGCGTCGCGATCGGACAGCACCGCAACGATCGCCTCGGTGATCTGCTCGGTGCTGCGCCCGTCGACCACGCGGCCGGTCTTGCCCTCGATCACCGTCTCCGGCGCGCCGCCGGACCTGCCCGCCACCACTGGTACTCCGGAGGCCGAGGCCTCCAGGTAGACGATGCCGAGCCCCTCCACGTCCAGGCCCGCGCCGCGGGTGCGGCAGGGCATGGCGAAGACATCGGCGAGGGTGTGGTGCGCGGCGAGTTCGGCCGAGGGCACGCGACCGGTGAACACCACGCTCTCGGCGACACCGAGCGCGGTGGCCAGACCACGCAGCTTGTCCTCGTAGGGGCCGCCGCCCGCGATGACCAGCACCGCGCCGTCGATCTGCTCGCGAATCGAGCGCATCGCCACGATCAACGCGTCCTGGCCCTTGCGCGGTACCAGCCGCGACAGGCACAGGATGGTGGGCCGATCCCCGAGCCCGTACCGTTCGCGCAGCTCCGCCCGCGCTGCCGGATCGGGCCGGAACACCTCGGTGTTCACGCCCGGCGGCAGGTACTCCAGGGCCGCGTTCGGACCGAACGCGGACGCGAAACGTCCTCGGGTATACCGGCTCACATAGGTGACGACGTCCGTGTCCTCGCCGATCGAGCGCAGCGACTGCCGGGCGCCGGGCAGCATCGACCAGCCCACCTCGTGCCCGTGCGTGCTCGCCAGGATCCGCTCGGCACCGGCCCGGCGCAGCATCGGCGAGAGCAGCGCCAGCGGGGCGGCGGCCCCGAACCAGACCGTGTCGCACTTCTCGGTGCGCAGCAGGCGGGCGGCCCGGCGCAGCACCAGCGGCGTCGGCAGCATGAGCGTGGTCGGATGCCGGACCACCTGGAACGGCTGTTCGGCGTCGAACTTCAGATGGCTGTCGCCCTTCCAGCGCGGGGCGTAGACGACCAGGTCATCGGGCGGCAACTGCCCGGTCAGCGCCTGGAGATAAGACTGGATACCGCCCGGCCGTGGCGGGAAATCATTGGTAACCAGCAGAGTTCGGGCCATAACCGAACAACCTACTGTGTCCGGATCGCGAGGCCGAAAACCCGTCGTCGAGCTAGGCGGATTCGGTGCCGAGCCACGCGCGCCAGGCGGCGGCGAACTCGGCACGGCCCGTGCCGAGCACCTCGCGCAGGATACGGTCCGCGGCGTCCGGGGTCTGGGTGGCCAGGGCCCGGTAGAGCTGGAGCAGCCGGGGCTCACCATAGGTGGCGGCGGTGAATGCGCAGACCGACCAGGCCTGTTCGTAGGCCGCGGCGGCGTCGGCGCCGGTGAAGTCGCGGTCGGCGGGCAGGTCGGCGGGGATCTCGCCCGCGCGCAACCGGGCATGCACGGTCGGCGCCACCTCGGCGAGACCACGCTGCCTGCCACGGTGCGCTGCGTACTCGGCGAAACCTTCGAGCAGCCACTGCGGCGCGCCGTCGACGGTGTCGGCGCGGGTCGCGACATGGGTGAGTTCGTGGCGCAGCACGGTGCGCAGGCCGTCCGGACCGAGCCGCCGCCCGGCCTCGGCGCTGAAAACCACTCGCTGCCCGGTCGGCTGCCGGCCCCGCGCGAACGGATCGGCGACCGTCACGGCGGCGATTTCACGGGCGAGCAGCTCGGTCGATCGGGCCAGGGCGGCGAACTCCGAGGGATTGGACGCGACCACCACCAGTGCGGAGCGGGCCCAGTCCGCGCCCCAGAGTTCGGTGATCGAGGCGGTGGCCGGCGCGAGTTCCTCGGCCAGCACCGCCATGTCGGCGCGCTGGGCCGGATGACCGACCACCAGTCCGCCGGACTCCGATTCGACGGCGGTGAGTTCGCCGAACGGGGTCATGACGCCGCGCACCGCCGCCAGCCGGGAATCGTCGGCGGCCACCCGCTGCGCCGAACCCAGCTGGTCGGACCGGATTTTCGGCATCGCCCAGTTCGGGGCGAGCAGCAGGGCGCCACCGGCGCCGGTCAGCAGCGTCACGGTCGCGAGTGTGAGCGCGAACTGGACGCGACGCCGAGCCCGGCGCAATCCCTGCATAGCCAATCAGTATCGCCGAGCGGAGTGATAGGGCGTGGAGGACATGGGCGCCACCGCGACCGGAACGCCGAAGGTGGAGGCGTGCAGCATGAGTCCCTTGCCCGCGTAGATGCCGACATGGGAGATCTCGGGGTAGAAGAACACCACGTCGCCGGGCAGCAGTTCGTCCTTGGGGACCGGCGTGCCGAAATTGGCCTGCTGCGAACTGGTGCGCGGTACGTTCTTGCCGACCTGCTTGAACGCCCACTGCACCAGGCCCGAGCAGTCGAACTGATTCGGGCCGGTCGCGCCCCAGACGTACGGGTCGCCGACGCGGGTCAGGCCCGCGGCCAGCGCGCTGGTGCCGCTGCCGGGCACGAGGTCCTTCAGCAGGGTGTCGCGGTCGAAGCCGGCCGGGAACGGCGAACCCGCCCACGCGGCTTTGTCGTTCGCCGACAGCGCGGTCCACGCCTCGACGACTGCGGTGATGGCGGTGCCCAGCTCGGCCTGCTTGGCGTGGACGTCGGCGCGGACCTTGTCGGACCGGGCGGCGGCGTCGTGCGCGGCGTCGGAGGCGGCGCGGGCTGCGGATTCGGCGCCGGCCGCGGCGTCGGTGGCCTTCTTGAATTCCCGCAGCTGGTCGGTGGTCTGGGCGGCCATCACGTCCAGCACGGACATCTGATCGAGCAGCTTCTGCGGTGAGTCACTGGTCAGCACCGCGAACATGCGGTTGGTCTTCGCACCCTGGTACTTGGCGATGGCGGTGCGGTCGATGACCGGCTGGTATCTGCGGACCTCGGCGCGGGCGGCTTCCAGCACCGCGCGCTTGTCGGTGAGTACGGCGTCGGCGTCGCGTTGGACGGCGAGTTTGGCATCGAGATCGGATTGCGCGTTGAGCGCCTTCTCGTTGAGTTGTTCCGACTCGCGGGATAGGTCCACCATGCGTTGCACCGCTTCGGTAGCGGTGGCGGGCATCGCTACCGGGTCGGCCGTCGCCGGTCCGATGCAGACGGTCGCGGCGAGGATGCCTGCCGCAAGTACGCCTCCCACAACACGATTGGAGCGGTGTGTTCTGTGTGCGGCCACGGCCTGCGGTGCCCCGTTTCTCTCCACTGAGCGATTAGGTCTCGATTAGGTTACGGAATGGTTCAGGTCCGTGTCCAGTGGGGAACGAACCGGTCACACCCCGGCCGGGTATGTCGTCACGCCCGCCGGATCGCTGGTAGGCGACCCGGCGGCGGCGAAGTCGTTGCGGCGGACGGTCGCTCAGTAGCGGCGTGCGCCCGCGAACGGCATCTCCGACATCGAGGCGACCTTCACCGGGACGCCCGAGGTGGAGGCGTGGACGACGGTGCCGTCACCGGCGTAGAGGCCGGAATGGCCGCCGCCGTAGAAGGACACGACATCGCCCGGCTGCAACTCGTCGATCGAGACGGGGGTGCCCGCCGAGAGTTGCGCGCCGCTGGTGCGGGGTAGCTCCAGGCCGGCCTGGCGGTAGGCCCACTGGACCAGGCCCGAGCAGTCGAACGCATTCGGGCCCGCGGCGCCGTAGACGTACGGGGCGCCGATCTTGGACTGCGCGGCTTCGAGCGCGATCTCGCCCGCGGTCTGCACCGGGGCGGGCGGGGTCCACGGCGCGGGGGCCGGGTTGGGCACCTCGATGCCGGGAATGCCCGCGGGGATGGGGATCTCGTTGGGCACCTCGAAGGTGCCGACGCCGGGGATGGTCACCGGCTGTGCCGACGCGGGGGCCGCGGGCAGGAGGATCGCGCCGATGGTGGCAGCGCCGACGGCTCCGGCGGCGACGGCACGCCGCGCCCCTCGCTTGACGGTGGTGTTCGCCATGATGCGGTTTCTTCCAATCTGCCCCACGACGTCGCACCCGGTCTGGTGCGGCGGACTGCGTGCCGTTCGCACCGGCTCCGTGGTCGGGTCCGGTGCGGCGGACTCCGTGAGGTCTCGAAAAGGTTACGAACACATCACGGGCATTTGTAAAGCCCGTACCGGTCGGAATTGGCCTCGTTTCGCAATTTGTCCGGGTTTGCGTGCGAGATATCTCACAGGGAATTACGGGCCCTGAATTCGGACATTTATCAGGCGGCTCTCAGGCGTCCGTGCGGCGAGTCGCGAGCCTGGGACCGGCCACGATAGGGGTCGGGTATGGGCCCGTTCACGCAGGTAGTTCGGTTAGTCGCGATATACCGGAGGGCTCCCGGCCGGTCAGTTGACCAAATCTGTGGTGACACGCCGGTGGGCGAGTTCCGGAAAGTTCGACACGCCCGGGCCATTTATTTACACCCGCGTCTGAATGTGACCTGCATCACAATTTGATTAACTAGATCGAATCACGGGCATCGAAACGAAAACCTCGCGCGGAATTCGACAGTTTCTCCGTGTCTTTTGTTGTGGGCTCAACCAACTGTCCTGGGCTTTCGCGGTCCGCCGAGTCTGTCGGTGCCTGGCTCTACGCTGCACGTCGTGCCCGACCCGTCCGCCGCGCAGCTGGCCTTCGATGAACTCGACACCCCGCTGTACGACACGACATTCGTCATCGTGGACCTGGAAACCACCGGGACCAGCCCCGAAGGCGACGCCATCACCGAGATCGGCGCGGTCAAGGTGCGCGGCGGTGAAGTGCTCGGCGAGTTCGCGACCCTGGTCAACCCCGGGCGCGAGATCCCACCGCAGGTCGTGCACATCACCGGCATCACACACGCCATGGTGTACGCGGCGCCGCGGATCGAGCAGGTGCTGCCCGGATTCCTCGAATTCGCCCGGGGCGCGGTGCTCGTCGCGCACAACGCGCGATTCGACACCGCCTTCCTGCGCGCCGCCGCCGTGCGCTGCGAGACCGTCTGGCCGAACCCGCCCGTGCTGTGCACGGTGAAGCTGGCGCGGCGGGTGCTCAGCCGCGACGAAGCGCCCTCGGTGCGGCTCGGTGTGCTGGCGCGGGTCCTCGGGGCGAGTACGCAACCCACGCACCGTGCGCTCGACGATGCGCGCGCGACGGTCGATGTGCTGCACGCGCTGATCGGACGGGTCGGAAACCAAGGCGTGCACAGCCTCACCGAGCTGCTGGACTACCTGCCCGATGTCAGCAACGGGCAGCGGGCCAAACGGGTGCTGGCCACCGATCTGCCGACCGCGCCCGGTGTGTACCTGTTCCGGGGTCCGAGCGACGAGGTCCTCTACATCGGAACAGCGGTGAATCTGCGCCGCCGCGTGCGCAACTACTTCACCGGCTCGGAGACACGCGGGCGGATGAAGGAGATGGTGGCGCTCGCGACGCGGGTCGACCACGTCGTGTGCGCGCACGGACTCGAAGCGGGAGTTCGCGAACTGCGGCTGCTCGTCGCGCACGCGCCGCCCTACAACCGGCGGTCGAAGTTCCCGAAGAAGGTGTGGTGGCTGACGCTCACCGACGAACCGTTCCCGCGGTTCGCGGTGGTGCGGGTTCCGACCCGAGATGCTCTGGGGCCGTTCAACTCCCGTGCCGACGCCGTCGATGTCGGAGCGACCGTCGCCGAGCACATCGGGCTGCGTAGCTGCACCGGGCGTCTTTCTCGTACCGCCGTGCACGAGTGTCCGCCCGCCGTCGTCGGTGGCTGTCCCGCCGCGCGTGAAACACCCACAGATATAAAGGAATACGCGCCCACTGCGGCCGCCGTGCGCGACCTGTTCGCCGGCCGCTCCGACGCGATCCTGTGCGCCATCTTCGACCAGCTCGAAAAGCATTCCCGCGCAGAACATTTCGAAGCCGCCGCGCGCCTGCGCGACCGAGCGGTCACCGTCGTCCGCGCGCTCGCCCGCACCCAGCGCCTCGCCGCCCTGGCCCGCATCCCCGAACTCGTCGCCGCCCACCCCGACGGCGCGCGCGGCTGGGAATTCGCCGTCATCAGATACGGCCGCCTCGCCGCCGCGGGCAACGCTCGGCGCGGCGTGCCCCCGATGCCCGTCGTCGACCATCTGACCGCTGCGGCCGAATTCGTCGTCCCGGACACCATCGCGCCGCTCACCCCGGACCCACAGACGGTGTTGCCGGTCGCTGTCGAAGGGCCACCTCTACTCGGCGGCTCGCCCGAGGAGATCGCCCTGGTGGTCCGCTGGTTGGCGCGGCCCGGCGTGCGGATCGTGCGTAGTGCCGCGGGCTACTGGGAGCCGCTCAACGGTGCGGCCCGCTACCTGACGTGGGCCGAGCAGGCGGAGGCGGCGGCGCGGAGCGAACTCGCGGGAGCGGACTACCTCGGCCAACTAGGCTGACCGCATGATTAACGCGATCGTGCTCATCCACGCCGACAACGGCCGGATTCCCGAAACCGCACAGGCCGTCGCCGATACCGAAGGCGTCACCGAGGTGTACTCCTGCGCGGGCGACGTCGACCTGATCGCGATCGTGCGCGTCCGCGACCACGAGAAGATCGCCGAAGTGGTGACGGCGGGCATCGACAAGGTGCCGGGCGTCCTGCGCACCACCACCCACATCGCCTTCAAGTCCTACTCCAGCGCCGACGTGGAAGCCGGGTTCTCGCTGGGGGAGTGAGGGTCAGTTCTCGCCGAGGGTGTTGGTGAGCTTGGCCCAGTTGTCCAGCAGGGCGGCCGATTTGCCGGTATCGATGGCCTCGGCGGCCCGCTCGACGGCCGCGGCGAGGGCGGTATGGATATCGGCCTGCGGGTCGCCGACACCGCGCGACCAGTCGTAGGCGACGATCGCGGCCGCGGAGTTCACCAGGACGGCGTCACGGACCGGGCCCGGCTCACCGGCGAAGACGGCGCGGGCGATACCGGCATTGGTGTCGGCGTCGCCACCGCGCAGCGCGTCCAGGTCCACGCGGGGGATGCCCAGCCGGGTCGGGTCGATGACGGTCTCGCGCAGCCGCCCGCCGGAGACGACCCAGGCGGTCGTGGTGTCCGAGGTCGTGATCTCGTCGAGGCCGTCGTTGCCGCGCACCACCAGCGCGCTCGCGCCACGCTCGGCGAACACACCCGCGATCACCGGCAGCAGATCGGCGAAAGCGCAGCCGACCAGGCCCGCGCGCGGCTGCGCCGGATTGGTCAGCGGGCCCAGAATATTGAATACGGTGGGGATGCCGATCTCGCGGCGGGCGGCGCCGGCGAACCGCAGCCCGGAATGGAACACCGGTGCGAAGCAGAAACCGATACCGGCCTCGCGCACGCTGGTCGCCACCGCCTCGGGGCCGAGATTCAGCTTCACGCCGAGCGCCTCGAGCACGTCGGCGCCGCCGCTCTTCGACGAGGCCGCGCGATTGCCGTGCTTGACCACCGGCACCCCGGCGGAGGCGACGACGATCGAGGACATGGTCGAGATGTTCACCGAGCCGGACCGATCGCCGCCGGTGCCGACGATGTCGACCGCGTCGCCGTCGATCCGCACCAGTTGCGCGTGCCCGAGCATGCCCGCGGCCATGCCCGCCAGTTCGGCGGGCGTGGGGCCCTTGATCTTCATCGCGACACCGAACGCCGCGATCTGCGCGGAGGTCGCGTTGTCGGAGAAGATCTCGTTGATCACCCAGGTGGTGTCGTCCGCGGCCAGGTCGCCCCCATCGGCGAGGGTCCCGAGTACCTGTGGCCAGCTACGCACACTCATGTCCTTCTCCCTGTCACTGGTTTCGCCCACCAGTCTGTCGCGATGCAGCCTATCGGGCCAGACGTTATTCGCCGGGGGCGGCGCTGGGCCGGGGCGCCGCCCGGCCCGTCGCGCCGAGGAGACCTCCATCTCAGCAATTCCTCAGCGCGGCCTGCCATGCTGGGGCGGTCGTCCTGGGTGAATACCGACGCTTCCTGCGTAAACACGGACACGCCGACACCCGTGTGAGACCCGCTCTGTCCGTGCGTTTTCCGACACGGACAGACAAGTTTCGCACCCGGGTACCTGCGTCGTACTACGACGAGTCATACTTACCGGCGTGACGACCGCAGTAGGCACCCCAGGATCGGCCATTACTCAGCGTGTGCATTCGCTGAACCGGCCCAACATGGTCAGCGTCGGTACCATCATCTGGCTGTCCAGCGAGCTGATGTTCTTCGCCGGACTCTTCGCCATGTACTTCGTCGCGCGCGCGCAGGCCCACGGCAACTGGCCGCCGGAGCCGACCGAGCTCAACATGAAGCTCGCGGTCCCGGTCACCGCCGTGCTCGTCGCCTCCTCCTTCACCTGCCAGATGGGCGTGTTCGCGGCCGAACGCGGCGACGTGTTCGGGCTGCGCCGCTGGTATGTCCTCACCCTCGCGATGGGCGCCTTCTTCGTGGGCGGCCAGGGCTACGAGTACTACCACCTGGTCCACGAGGGCACCACGATCTCCAGCAGCGCCTACGGCTCGGTGTTCTACATGACCACCGGCTTCCACGGCCTGCACGTCATCGGCGGCCTGATCGCCTTCGTGTTCCTGCTGATCCGCACCAAGGTCAGCAAGTTCACGCCCGCGCAGGCGACCGCCGCGATCGTGGTCTCGTACTACTGGCACTTCGTCGACATCGTCTGGATCGGGTTGTTCGCCACGATCTACTTCGTCCGCTGAGCGGGCGCATCCACACGTACAAGTCGGTTCCGTCTACTCCAAAGGGACACAGATGAGTTCATCTCCCCCGTCAGCGCCAGAGCCCGCCAGCCCCGGGAAAGGCAACGCCACCAAGGTCCGCAAGCAACGGCGTCTGCGCCGTCGCATCGCCGGCGGACTCGCGCTGCTGATTGGTCTCGTCGGAGCCGGTTTCCTGGCCACGGCCCTCACACCCGAGCCGCAGGTCGCCACGGCCAACGAGGACCAGTCCGCGCTGATCCGCGAGGGCAAGCAGCTCTACGACACGTCCTGCATCACCTGTCACGGCGCCAACCTCCAGGGCATCACCGACCGCGGTCCGAGCCTGATCGGCGTCGGCGACGCGGCGGTGTACTTCCAGGTGTCGACCGGTCGTATGCCGTTGGCCGCCAACCAGGCCCAGGCCCCGCGCAAGCCGGCCAAGTTCGATGCCGCGCAGACCGACGCGCTGATGGCCTTCATCCAGTCCAACGGCGGCGGCCCCACCGTCATCCGCGACGAGAACGGCGAGATCGCCCAGGAGTCGCTGCGCGGCCCCGACGTCGCCCGCGGTTCGGAGCTGTTCCGGATGAACTGCGCGTCCTGCCACAACTTCACCGGTCGCGGCGGTGCGCTGTCCTCCGGTAAGTACGCGCCGCCGCTGAACGAGGCCACCGAGCAGCAGATCTACGCCGCGATGCTGACCGGGCCCGAGAACATGCCGAAATTCTCCGACCGGCAGCTGACGCCGGAGGAGAAGAAGGACATCGTCGCCTACGTCCGCAACGCCGTCGAGGAATCCGCGCCCGGCGGCTGGGATCTGGGTGGTTTCGGCCCCGCGACCGAAGGCCTCGCCGCCTGGGTGATCGGCATCGCCGCGATCGTCGGTGCCGCGATGTGGATCGGATCCCGGTCATGAGCGAAAAGGAGCCCAACGAGATGCGGCCGGAAGAGGGCCACGACAGCACCGAGCTGTCGAAAGAATCGGCGCGCGAACTCGATGTCACGCGTGACTACACCGAGGCCGAGCTCGACGCGATGACCCGCGACGAGCTGGTCGAGCTCGGCACCGCGCGCGACGGCGTCGACGTCGCCTACCGCCGCGAGCGTTTCCCGATCCCGGGCACCCGGGCCGAGAAGCGCGCCGAGCGTGAGGTGAGCTTCTGGTTCGCCGTCTCCGCGCTCTCCGCGGCCGCCCTGATCGGTGTGTTCCTGTTCTGGCCCTGGGAGTTCAAGGGCAAGAACGAGGACGGCCACGCGGCCTACTCGCTGTTCACCCCGCTGGTCGGTCTCACCTTCGGTATCGCCGTGCTGGTCATCGGTATCGCGGTCGTGCTGATCCGCAAGAAGTTCATCCCCGCCGAGCTGTCCATCCAGGACCGCCACGACGGTCCGTCGCCCGAGGTCGAGCGGCGCACCCTGGTGGCCGAGCTCAGCGACGCGCTGGACACCTCCACCCTGGCCCGCCGCAAGATGATCACCCGGACCGCGGGCGCCGGCGTCGGCATCCTCGGTGTGGGCGCGCTGATGGTGTTCGCCGGCGGCCTGATCAAGAACCCGTGGGCCAAGGGCGACAAGTCGCCGCTGTGGGTTTCGGGCTGGAGCCAGGACGACGACAAGAAGCCCGACACCATCTACCTCCGCCGTGACACCGGCCGCCCCGAGGACATCGTCCTGGTGCGCCCGGAGGATCTGGACGCGGGCTCCATGGAGACCGTGTTCCCGTGGAAGGAGAAGTGGCGCGGCGACGAGCACGCGACCCTGCAGTCGCTGCGCGGTATCCGCAACTCGGTCATGCTGATCCGGCTGCGCACCGAGGACGCCGAGAAGGCGATCAAGCGCAAGGGCCAGGAGAGCTTCAACTACGGCGACTACTTCGCCTACTCGAAGATCTGCACCCACCTCGGCTGCCCGACTTCGCTGTTCGAGCAGCAGACCAACCGGATCCTGTGCCCGTGCCATCAGTCGCAGTTCCTGGCGACCGAGTGGGGTAAGCCGGTCTTCGGTCCCGCCGCTCGCGCGCTGCCGCAGCTGCCGATCACCGTCAACTCCGAGGGTTACCTCGTCGCCGCGGGCGACTTCATCGAGGCGCTCGGACCGGCCTTCTGGGAGCGTCGTTCATGAGTCCTTCTATGGTTGCCTCCCAAGCCAACGAGATGGACGAGCGGTATCGCGCCGCCGCGTTCATGAAGCGTTCGATCAACAAGGTCTTCCCGACGCACTGGTCGTTCCTGCTCGGTGAGATCGCGCTCTACTGCTTCATCATCCTGCTGCTGTCGGGTGTGTACCTGACCCTGTTCTTCGATCCGTCGATGAGCGAGGTCGTCTACAACGGCGCCTACCAGCCGCTGCGTGGTGTCACCATGTCCCGCGCCTACGAGACCTCGCTGGAGATCTCCTTCGAGGTGCGCGGCGGCCTGTTCGTGCGCCAGGTGCACCACTGGGCCGCGCTGCTGTTCGCGGCGTCGATCATCGTGCACCTGTTCCGCATCTTCTTCACCGGCGCGTTCCGCAAGCCGCGTGAGGCGAACTGGGTGATCGGCTCGCTGCTGCTGATCCTGGCGATGTTCGAAGGCTTCTTCGGCTACTCGCTGCCCGACGACCTGCTCTCGGGTACCGGTCTGCGGGCCGCGTTCGGTGGTATCACCATGGGTATCCCGGTGGTGGGTACCTGGATGCACTGGCTGATCTTCGGCGGCGATTTCCCCGGCACCATCATCATCCCGCGCCTCTACATCGCGCATGTGCTGCTGTTCCCGGGCATCATCCTGGCGCTGATCGCGGCGCACGTGGCGCTGGTGTGGTACCAGAAGCACACCCAGTTCCCCGGCCCGGGCCGCACCGAGAACAATGTGGTCGGCGCGCGCATCATCCCGGTGTTCGCCGCGGACCAGGGCGCGTTCTTCGCCTTCACACTCGGCATCATCGGCATCATGGGTGGCGTGCTCCAGATCAACCCGATCTGGAATATCGGCCCGTACAACCCCTCTCAGGTGTCCGCGGGTTCGCAGCCCGACTTCTACATGATGTGGACCGACGGTATGGCGCGTCTGATGCCGCCGTGGGAGCTCTACATCGGCAACTACACGGTTCCGGCCGTGTTCTGGGTCGCCATGATCATGGGCCTGGTGTTCACGCTGCTGATCGCCTACCCGTGGATCGAGAAGCGGCTCACCGGTGACACCGCGGCGCACAACCTGCTGCAGCGTCCGCGCGACGTGCCGGTGCGTACCGCGATCGGGTCCATGGCGATCGCCTTCTACCTGGTGCTGACCCTGTCCTGCGTCAACGACATCCTGGCGTTGAAGTTCGACATCTCGCTGAACGCGACCACCTGGGCCGGTCGTATCGGCCTGCTGGTGGTGCCGCCGGTGGCGTACTACGTCGCCTACCGGTTCTGCCTGGGTCTGCAGCGCAGCGACCGCGCGGTGCTCGAGCACGGTATCGAGACCGGCGTGATCAAGCGTCTGCCGCACGGCGAGTACATCGAGGTACACCAGCCGCTGGGCCCGGTCGACGACCACGGCCACCCGCTGCCGCTGGAGTACCAGGGCGCCCACGTGCCCAAGAAGATGAACAAGCTCGGCGCCGCCGGCAAGCCCGGCACCGGTTCGTTCCTCCGTCCCGACCCGTTGCAGGAGAGCGAAGCCCACTTCGAGGCCGAGGAAGCCGAGGAGCACAAGCAACTCGCCGCCCTCGCCAAGGCCCAGCGCAAGGCCCTGGAAGGCAAGTCCGGCCACTGACCCGGCCGTAAGCACAAGGCCCCGAGTCGATTCCGACTCGGGGCCTTTGCTTGTTCCAGGTATACGGTCAGAAGGGGTCGGCGGCGGCTCGGCGGATCACCTCGCGGGCGAGCGGACCGTGCAGGGCGTCGATGGGTTTGCCAGGGAGGCTGGCGTCATCGGTGAAGATCCACTCGAGGATTTCCTCGTCGGTGTACTTCGCGTCCTTCATGACCGTGATCAGCCCGGGCAGGTGTTTGGTGACGCCGCCGTCGGGATCGAAGAAGATTTCGGGTACGCCCGCGACGCCGCCCCGGCGCAGCGCGAGCAGTTGGTGATCGCGCAGCATCTGATGCACCCGGGTCACCGAGATCCCGAGCCTGTCGGCCACCTCAGGCAGTGGCAGCAAGGTCACCGACTCCGGAAGAACATCATCACTGCATGGAAATGCACTCACTCCGACAACGGTAGACGGTGCTCGAACACCGGGTGGCAGACACCCGGCTGTTGCCTGTCGAAAAACTGCTCGCGGCAGGCGGGGCTCCCGCTCGAACACAGTTACCATCGTGGGGGCCGCACGGCGCGGACGAGAGGTTTTGGAGGACATCACGTGATCGGGCAGATCCTGGAGGGGCGCTACCGGATTGACGCGTCGATCGCGCGGGGCGGGATGTCGATGGTCTTCCGGGGGATGGACACCCGGCTCGACCGCCCGGTCGCGATCAAGGTGATGGACCCGAAATTCGCCGGTGACCCGCAGT
The DNA here is from genome assembly GCF_042672005.1 of Nocardia sp. NPDC127579. Classification (NCBI taxonomy): domain Bacteria; kingdom Bacillati; phylum Actinomycetota; class Actinomycetes; order Mycobacteriales; family Nocardiaceae; genus Nocardia; species Nocardia sp. NPDC127579. Next base: position 466,181 of record NZ_JBHXVZ010000004.1, read on the forward strand.
TTCTGTCCCGTTTCGAATTCGAGGCGCGCGCGGTCGCCAAACTCAAGCATCCGTCGCTGGTCGCGGTGTACGACCAGGGCGTGGACGGCGACTACCCGTTCCTGATCATGGAGCTGGTCGAAGGCGGCACCCTGCGTGAACTGCTGCGCGAGCGCGGCCCGATGCCACCGCACGCCGTGCGGGCGGTGGCCGAGCCGGTACTGGAGGCGATCGGCGTCGCGCACGCGGCCGGGCTGGTCCACCGCGACATCAAACCCGAGAACGTGCTCATCTCCGACGCCGGCGACGTCAAGATCGCCGATTTCGGGTTGGTCCGAGCGGTCGCCGCGGCCAACACCACCTCGGCGAGCGTCATCCTCGGCACGGCCGCCTACCTGTCGCCGGAGCAGGTCATGTCCGGGTCGGCCGATTCCCGCAGCGACGTGTACTCCTTCGGCATCCTGATCTTCGAACTGCTGACCGGGCAGGTGCCGTTCACCGGCGATACGTCGATCTCGGTGGCATACCAGCGCATCGAGAACGACGTGCCCGCCCCCAGCGCGTACATCGCGGGCGTGCCGCCGGAGTTCGACGACCTGGTCGCGCGCGCCACCGCCCGCGAACCCCTGCACCGTTTCGCCGACGCCCGGGAGATGGCAGCCGAACTGCGCGCCATCGCCGCCGATCTGGAGCTGCCCCCGTACCGGGTGCCCGCACCGAAGGAATCGGCCCAGCATCACAGTGCAGGATTCACCGCTGTCACTCCACAACCTGCCCCGCGCTCCGCGCCGCAGCACACGCCCGCCCCGCAGCACACGAAGGTCGTCACCACGACGCGGGCCCGCGTCGCCGACTACGGTCCGGACGATTACAACGCCACCGAGGTCCACCCGTACGCACCCGCGCCGCGCCGGGATCAGCCCTACGGCTCCGATCCGGTGCGTTCCCGGCGCACCGCGCTGGTGTGGGCGGCGATCGTGGTGGCACTGACCCTGCTGGTCGGCATCGGCGGCTGGTGGCTCGGCGTCGGCCGGTACACGGCGGTTCCGCCCGTCGCCGGGCTGAGCGTGGAGCAGGCGACAGCCGCCCTGCAGAACGCCGGATTCGAGACCGAAACCCGGCAGAAAGCCTCCGACACCATCCCCGTCGGCGGCGTCGTCGGCACCGACCCTTCCGCGGGCTCCAAGGTGACCGACGGCTCGATGGTGTCCGTGCTGATCTCCAGCGGCAAACCTCGGGTGCCCGACGTGCAGCCCGGCGCCGAGATCAAGAAGGTCAACCAGTTGATCCGGGACGCCGGACTGCAACCCATCGACGCGGGTGAGATCGGCAGCCAGCTGCCCAAGGGCAGCCTGGTGCGGGTCGACCCGGAGGTCGGCACCGTGCTGCCGATGGGCGCGCAGGTGAAGGTGTACCGCAGCAACGGCGAACCGCCCAAGCCGCTGCCCGATGTGCGCGGCAAGACGGTCGAGGAGGCCACGGCGGCGCTCACCAAGGCCGGGGTCAAGATCAAGGGGCAGCGCACCGAATTCGACGCGGACATCGAATCGGGCCAGGTGGTGGCCACCGACCCCGCCGCGGGCACCGTCGTCGGCTCCGGTGATTCGGTGACGCTCATCGTGTCCGACGCGGTGAAGGTGCCGTGGGTGATGGGCTCCAGTGTGGGCGAAGCCCGAAAGAAACTGGTGGAGCTGGGATTCAAGGTGCGGGTCCAGTCGATCACCAACTCCGACTCCTCCGTCGTGGTCGGTCAGGCGCCCGCCGCGACCACCCGGGTCCAGCCGGGCAGCACCGTCACCCTGACCGCGCTTCCCTGAGCGAAAAAGACAGCGGGCCCGCCGGAATTCCGGCGGGCCCGCTGTCGTGAACGCTGTTTGTCAGCGCAGCATTTCCGCGACCAGGAAGGCCAGCTCGAGCGACTGCTGAGTGTTCAACCGCGGATCACAGGCCGTCTCGTAGCGATCGTTGAGATCCAGATCCGAAATGTCCTGCGCGCCACCGAGGCATTCGGTGACATCCTCACCGGTGAGCTCGATGTGCAGACCACCCGGATGCGTACCCAGCGCGTGATGCACCTCGAAGAAACCCTGTACCTCGTCGACGATCCGATCGAAATGCCGGGTCTTGAAACCGGTGGACGCCTCGTGGGTGTTGCCGTGCATCGGATCGCACTGCCAGATCACCTGATGTCCGGTGGCCTGGACCTTCTCGATGATCGGCGGCAGCGCCTCACGCACCTTGCCGTTGCCCATGCGCGAGACGATGGTCAGGCGGCCCGGCTCGTTGTTCGGATCCAGCCGCTCGACGTACTCCACCGCCTGATCGGGGGTGGTGGTGGGGCCGATCTTCAAGCCGATCGGATTGGCCAGCAGTTCCGCGAACGCGATGTGCGCGCCGTCGAGCTGGCGGGTGCGCTCACCGATCCACAGGAAGTGCGCGGACAGATCGTAGAGGGCGGGTTCGCCGGTGACCGGGTTCTCGCCCAGGCGCAGCATGGCGCGCTCGTAGTCGAGCACCAGCGCCTCGTGGCTGGCGTACAGGCGCGCGGACTGCAGGCTGGGATCGTTGACCCGGCAGGCCGTCATGAAAGCCAAGCCGCGGTCGATCTCCTCGGCCAGGGCCTCGTAGCGGGCGCCCGCGGGCGACTGGGCGACGAAATCGCGGTTCCAGTCGTGCACCTTGTGCAGGTCCGCCATGCCGGCGCTGGTCAGCGCGCGCACCAGGTTCATCGCGGCGCTGGCGTTGGCGTAGGCGCGAACCAGGCGCGACGGATCGTGCTCGCGCAGCTTCTCGTCGGCGACCAGCGAGTTCACCATGTCGCCGCGGTAGGACTTCAAACCCTTGGAGTCGGTATCGGCGGAGCGCGGCTTGGCGTACTGGCCCGCGATCCGGGCCACCTTGACCACCGGCAGGCTGGCGCCGTAGGTGAGCACCACGGCCATCTGCAGCAGGGTGCGGATATTGCCGCGAATATGCGGTTCGGTGTTGTCGGCGAAGGTCTCCGCGCAGTCGCCGCCCTGCAGCAGGAACGCCTCACCGCGCGCCACCTCGGCGAGCCGCTCCCGCAGCTCCTCCACCTCGGCGGGAACGCAGATCGGCGGCACGCTCTCGAGCACGGTGCGCATCTTCGCCGCCTGCTCCGGATCCCACGACGGCTGCTGTAGCGCGGGGCGGGCCAGCGCGTCGTCCAAGCGCCTGCGCAACTCGACGGGCAGCGGCGGCAGTTCCGGCAAGCGGTCGATGGGTACGTCGACGGTCCAGTTCACGTGCCTCAGCTTACGGTCAGTCCGGTGGTGGGGGGCACCCCGAGGTAGTGCTGAATCACGGCACCATGGTGTCGGGATCGCCCACCTTGGTGGGGCTTGCGGCAAACGCCCGGCAGATGGCGCATAGGGTTGGCGGCAGGGTCACGACAAGATCGAGAAGCGAGGCGATCGCACTGCGGTATTTCTACGATTCGGAATTCATCGAGGACGGGACGACCATCGACCTCGTCTCGATCGGATTCGTCTGCGAGGACGGCCGCGAATACTATGCGGTATCAACTGAATTCGACGCCGAACGAGCCGGGCCGTGGGTGCGCAAACACGTCCTCCCGCAGCTCCCGCCCCGTACTTCCCCGCTGTGGCGCACCCGCGAGCAGATCCGCGACGATCTCTACAAGTTCCTGATCCCCCGCCCGTCCATCCAGCCGGAACTGTGGGCCTGGGTCGGCGCCTACGACCACGTCGCCCTGTGCCAACTCTGGGGCTCCATGATCGACCTCCCCCCGAACCTGCCCCGCTACACCAACGAACTCCGCCAGCACTGGGACGCCCACGGCCGCCCCGACCTCCCGCCCATCCCTCCCGACGCCCACGACGCCCTCGCCGACGCCCGCCACAACCTGGCCAAGTTCGAAGCCATCGAGGCGGCGCGGCGGCGCTGAGTTCAGCGCGACATGAGCTGGGTCGCCGCGACCCGCAAGCGCTTCGGCACCCCGACCACCGCCCGGGAGCCGAACACGGCGTAGTCGCGGCGTTCGATCTCGGTCAGGATGCCCGCGTAGAGGGCGCTGGCGGTGCGGATGGCGGGGCGCACCCGCGGGTCGAGCAGGTCGATGCCGGGGTCGGCGCGGCGGTAGACGCCGCGGGTGACGGCGATCAGATGTGCCAGCGCGCGTCGCACGCGCGGGTCGGTGTGCCCGGTGCGGCGGCAGTGCGCGAGCAGGTCGGGGTCGACGCCGAAGGCGGTGAGGTCGTCGGCGGGCAGGTAGATCCGGCCGCGATCGAGGTCTTCGGCGATGTCGCGCAGGAAGTTGGTGAGCTGGAAGGCTTCGCCGAGGGCCGCGGCGGCGGGTTCGGCCTCGGCCCGGGGGACGACGGTGCCGAGTACCGGCAGGAGTTGCAGGCCGATGGCGGCGGCGGATCCGCGCATGTATTCGCGCAGTTCGGCCATGCTGGCGTAGCGGGACCGGAAGTGTGGTGAGCCGGGCAGATCCATGCGCATGGCGTGCAGGAAGGTCCAGAAGTGCGCCGGCGCGATGTCGTAGCGCGTGATGGTGTCGGTGACGGCGAGCAGGACCGGGTCGTCGGCGACGGTGGCGGGGCCGGTGTCGAGGGCGGCGCGCAGACGCGCTTCGAGGCGGTCGAGTTCCGTGCCGGGGTCGGCGTGTGCGCCGTGGTCGACGATGTCGTCCACCTGGCGTGCGAACGCGTACAGGGCGTGGACGGCCGGTCTGCGTGGTGCGGACAGTAGGCGGGTGGCCAGGAAATAGGTGCGTCCGTGCTCGGCGGCGATCCGCCCGCAGATCCGGTAGGCGGCTTCGAGTGGGGTGGAGCTCATGGACGCGGTGCGGCGGCTTCCGCGGGCGTCGGGGTGGCGCGCAGGCGCAGCGGGTCGACCTTGCGCAGGGACAGCGCGGCGACCACGGCGACGAAGGCCGCCGCCGCGACGTGCCAGAAGTTGTACAGGCCGATATTGCCGTCCGGGGTGAAGACCAGCATCAACCAGGTGCACAGCCCCACCAACACCATCAGTGTGGTGGTGGACAGCGCGAAGCCGGCGGCCAGCGCCAGCGGCCAGGAGTAGTACCAGGGCAGCGCGGCGGGGGAAAGGATGACGATGGCGACGAACGCGATGGTGATGCCGAGCACCGCCTCGCGTTCGCTGTGCCGGAATCGCCACCAGGTCCAGATTAGGGCCAGCCCCAGCACAACCTGCCCCATCTTGCGGGTCAGGTGGAGCACCGGTGCCTGGTCGAACGGGGTCACCCAGGTGACCATGTCAGCGAGGACGGTGGGCAGCGACAGCCAGTTGATGATCTTGTTGGAGCCTTCGAGCGCTTGCAGCCAGCCGATACCGACGCCGGCGAGCAGCGAGGCCGCGGCGAAGACCGCTGTGAACACCACCAGCCCCAAGCCCGCGATCTTGACGAAAACGAACGCCGGATGCGGCATGTCCTGGGAGGGCCGGGCCGCGTCGGGATCGATCACCTGCGGGTCGTCGGTGGCGGTGCCGAGGCGTTCTGCGGCTCGCTTCTCCTTCTCGTGCAGCATCCAGATCCACACGAGGAAGGGCAGCGCGATGCCCGCGGTCGCTTTGATGGCGACGCCGATCGCGACGACCACGATGCCCGCCACGTGGTGACGTTCCAGCACCAGCGCGATGCCCGCGCACATCAGGCCGACCATAAGCATCTCGTTGTGCACGCCGCCGATCAGGTGGATCAGCACCAGTGGGTTGAGCACGGCCAGCCACAGCGCGACCGTCGGCTTGCCGCCGAGATGCTTGGTCAGATAGGGCACCGCCCACATCATCAGGGCCAGCCCGGGCAGCATCACCAGGCGCAGGCCGATGGTCCCCGCGACCACGTTGTCACCGGTGATCTCGGTGACTCCCTGGGCGAGCAGCAGGAAGATCGGGCCGTAGGGTGCGGTGGTCGTCGTCCAGACCGCGCTCACATTGTCCAGCAGCACACCAGGATTGGCGACCGGGCCGACCGCATAGGGATCGAACCCGTCCCGCAGCAGCGCCCCCTGCGCCAGATAGGAGTAGGCATCGCGGCTGAACATCGGCACCGCGAACAGCAGCGGGAAGATCCAGATACCGACGATGGCGCGCAGCTCGTTCAGCGTGACCTCGGCGCCGGGCCGGTCGCCGGTGCCGATGGTGGTGCGGCCCAGCCGCACCCACGCGGTGATCATGAGCAGGACGCCGATCCAGACGAACATGCTCGACAGCACGAGGCCGTGCCCGAACCGTAGCCAGGACAGATGCCAGGATTCCAACAGCGGGTCGACCTTGCGGACGCTGCCCGCGCCGAAGCCGCCGAAGGTGATCATGAACGCGCCGACGAACCCCATCAGGGCCGCGTGGCCCTCGGGGCTGCGGGCGAAGTCGGCGTAGGTCTGCATCCGGGACCGGGCGGGTCGCGGGGTCGCGACGGTGTGCCCGGTGTCGGGGGCGACGCTCGGTGTGTCGACGGTGATGCGCATGTCCGGGGATGCCATGTGGTGTCGGTCCCCCCGGATAGGTCGGCGGTCGCAACCGCGAGCGAATAGGTCGGCGATCAGTTTAATGCTTCGCTGGGAACCCTAGCGCCATGGTAGGTGCGGTTTCACCCGAAGTCGCCGCCGCCGGGCCGGTAATTCGGGTTGCCGCCAGTTTTCCGGACAGCAGCACGGTGGGCACGCCGACGCCCGGGGTGGTGCCGCAACCGGCGATAACCACATTGTCGCTGGACCTCGGCAGGTTGCGCGGCCGGAACGGCCCGGTCTGCCGGAAGACGTGCGCCGCGGAGAACGGTGTGCCCGCCAGCATGCCCTGGTCGCGCCAGGTGTACGGGGTGTCGAGGTGGTCGACGGTGAAGTGTTCGGCGATGCCGGTGTACCCGCGCTGCTCGAGCACGGCCAGCAGTTCGCGGAGGTAGGACGGGCCGAGCCGGTCCCAATCCAGCGGCGCGGCATCGAGATTCGGGCACGGGGCGAGCAGCGAGAACGGTTCGTGCGGTCCGTCGCCGCGCGGGATGTACAGGCCGGGATCGGTGAGCGCGGGCCGGGTCAGCAGCAGTGACGGGTCGCTCATGAGCCGCCCGCGACCGCGGCGGGCCGCGATTTCGGCGAAGGTGCGGTCCCAGGCGGCGCCGAAGTCGATGGTGTGGTGGGCCTGTATCGGCCAGCCCGCGGCTACCTCGGCGGGGACCGTGCCGTGCGCGACGACCGCCGAGGGCGCGGCCCGCAGCCGGCGGCGGCGGATGCCGAACCGTTCGATCGAGCCGAGGTCGGCGGTCAGGACGACGGCGTCGCAGTCCAGGGCCCGCCCGTCGGCGGTGCAGACGCGCCGGGCCCGCCCGCCCGCGTAGTCGATGCCCACGACCTCGGTGCCCAGTTCCAGCGTGCCGCCCGCTTCGGTGAAGGCCCGCGCCAGCGCCGCGGCCACCGCTCGCATGCCGCCCTCGGGGAAGTACACGCCGAGCGAGGTGTCCATATGGGGGATCGCGCCGTACACCGCGAGCGCCTGGGCCGGCGGCAGCCCGGCGTACAGCGCCTGGAAGGTGAACAGCCGGGCCAGCCGCGGGTCGCGCAGGATCCGTCCGACCCGGGGGCCGAGCCGGCCGAACCCGCCGATTCGCGCCAGGTCCAGCAGGGCGGCCCGCTTCTCCGGCCGCCGCACCAGATCCAGCGGCGAGTCGAAGTTGGTGTCCATGAACTCGGTGAACTCGGCCGCGTAGATCCGGCCCAGCCAGGCGCGCAGCCGCCGGTAGCGGCGGGCCTCGCCCGGCCCGCAGGTCCGGGTGACCTCCTCGGCCATGGCGTCGGGGTCGGCGAACACGCGGATGTCGGTGTCATCGGCGAATCGCGCGTGATAGCTCGGTGTGAGGAGATGGATGCGCAGTCCGCACGACTCGGGTGTGCGGCCGACCGCCGCGAGTGCGTCGCCGACCAGCTCGGGCAGCGTCAGAACGGTTGCGCCGGAATCGATCTCGTAGTCAGGGCCGCGATACACCCCGACCCGGCCGCCCACGTGGTCGGCGCGTTCGAGCAGCGTGACCGTGCGCCCGGCGCCGGTCAGGTGCAGCGCCGCCGCGAGCCCGGCCAGACCGGCGCCCACCACGACGACCCGATCGGTCGGTCCCGCAACGGTTTTCATCGAACTATCTCCTCGCCCAGGCATGCCGATACCTCCGAGCACCGTCGGTGGCCGGAGGTATCGAACGGAAGGTGCTATTCGCCGGTCTGCTCGTCGGCCGTGGCGGCGCAGGCCTTCGGCAGCCGGATGGCACGGCGGGCGGGCAGGGCCGCGCCCATCATGATGCGGCGCTCGGTGAGCACGAAGCTCTTGCCGCGACGCCTTCCGGTCGTCCGCGGCGCGGGCCCCGCACCGACCGTGATTACTCGATCGGCTGGTCCCACAACGGCTTTCATGCGGTCCTCCTGGTTGCGGCGAGTGCCATCGCACGCAATGACTGTTTCGCGGATGTGGTGGCGGTTGAGTTCTCGATCGCGGCCAGGCCGCGTTCGGTCAGGTCGGCGATGCGGGCTTCCACGTCGTCGACGGCGCCGAGATCGGTGAGCACGGCCCGCAGCCGCTCCACCTCCTCGGCGCTCAGATCGGTGCCGATGCTGGTGCGCAGCAGAGCGGCGGCGGCCGGATCGGTGGCGTCGGCGCGGCGCAGTGCCTCGGCGAGCAGCACCGTGCGCTTGCCTTCGCGCAGGTCGTCGCCGGAGGGCTTGCCCGTGACGGCCGGGTCGCCGAACACCCCGAGCAGGTCGTCACGCAACTGGAAGGCGATGCCGATATCGGTGCCGAACTCACGGTAGGCGTCGAACAGCCCGGCGTCGGCGTCGGCGATGGCGGCGCCCAGGTGCAGCGGGCGCTCGACGGTGTAGGCGGCGGTCTTGTAGCGGTTGATCCGTAGCGCCGCCTCGACCGAGTCGTCGCCGCCTGCCTCGCCGTTGATGTCGAGCAGCTGCCCGCCCAGCACCTCGGTGCGCATCAGCGCCCAGAGCGGGGCGAACCGGCCGACGGTGGCGTCGTCCAGGCCGGAGGCGTGGACCATGTCGTCGGCCCAGGCCAGCGCGAGATCGCCGATCAGGATGGCGACGCTGGCCCCGAAGTGGGCGGAGTCGCCGGCCCAGCCGCGCTCGCGGTGGCGCTGTTCGAAGTCGACGTGCACGGTCGGCCACCCGCGCCGGGTGCGTGAGGAGTCGATGATGTCGTCGTGGATGAGCGCGCAGGCCTGCACCAGTTCGAGTGCGGCGCAGGCGCTGAGGACCGCGGGCGCTTCGGGGCCGTCGGGGTCGCCGCCCGCGCCGAGCCAGCCGGTCCAGGCGAACGCTGGCCGGGTGCGCTTACCGCCGCGCAGCACGAACAGCTCCAGCGCTTCGGCGGATTCGACGAACGGGGCGCCCAGCGGGTCGACCGTGGTGCGTTTGGCGGCGAAGAATTCGGTGAGGGCCTTCTCCACCGCGACGACGAACTCGGGTGCGCTCAGTTGTGCGGCGGCCGCCCCGGTCACCTCGGCGGGTCTGTGCGCCGACGACAGGGTTCGAGACGGGGTACCTGGTCCGGCGGACAGGGCAGCCTCCAAACGTGGTGCACGGGCCGCGTGGTGCGTGACGCGGCGGAAGTCGGTGTGTCGGGCTCGGAGCCGAGGCGGGAGATCAACCAGGTCACCGCGTGGGTACTGCCCAGTAAAAGGATACGCGCGCGGGTAGCCGCCGGGGTCGGGCGGGGCCACCTCATTTCCCGCGATGTGGGAGTAAATAGGTCGAACGTGCAGGTCCCCCTACACTGGACCGGTGACTTTCGATGACTTACGGGGCAGTTCGGCCCCTGGCCGACCTGCCCGGACGCCACCGATCGTCTCCGGAACCCCCTCGGTCGTGCAGCGCCTGCGGACCCACGGCGCGCGGGCTGTGCCGTTCTCGGTGGAGTTCAATCCGCCGCGCGATGCCGCCGCGGAGGCCCGGCTGTGGCGGGCGGTGCGCGAGTTCGAGCGTATGCATCCCGCCTTCGTGTCCATGACCTACGGCGCGGGTGGTTCCACGCGCGATCGCACTGTCCGGGTGACCGGCCAGCTGGCGCAGGAGACGATCCTGCTGCCGGTGGCCCACCTGACCGCGGTCGGGCACAGTGTGGCCGAGCTGCGCTCGCTGGTCGGCGCGTACGCCGATTCCGGGATCAAGAACATTCTGGTGCTGCGCGGCGATCCGCCGGGCGATCCGCTCGGTGCGTGGACCAGGCATCCGAACGGTGTCGAGTACGCCGAGGAGCTGGTCCGGATCGTGCGCGATCTGGGTGATTTCCATGTCGGTGTCGCCTCGTTCCCGCAGGGCCATCACCGGTCGCCGGATCTGGATCACGACACCGAGTTCCTGGCCGCGAAACTGCGTGCGGGCGCGGAGTATTCGATCACCCAGATGTTCTTCGACGTCGAACACTATCTGCGGCTGCGGGATCGGCTGGCGGCCTTCGATCCGGTCGAGGCGGAGAAGCCGATCATTCCGGAGCTGATGCCGATCACCTCGCTGCGCACGGTCGCGCGTGCGGAGGAACTGTGCGGCCGGCCGCTGCCGGGCCGGGTGCTGGAGCGGTTGCGCCGGGCCGCCGGTGACGGCCCGGAGGAGAACCGGGCCGCCGTGCGCGAGGTCGGTATCGAGATCGCCACCGAGATGGGCCAGCGCCTGATCGACGAGGGCGCCCCCTGCCTGCACTTCATCACATTGAACTTCGCGAAGGCGACCAGCGAGGTGCTGACCAACCTGGGCTACGGCGTGACCGCCGCACCGCTGAGCGCCTGACCCACCAGCCGGGTGCACCGGCGAGCGGCACGGTGAGGTAGCTAAATCACGCCGCGCGGGTAGCGCGGGCGTCCCACGCCTCGGCCAGCAGCCGATGCGAGTCCAGCCGGTCGGCGTGCCGGTGCGTGACACTGGTGATCAGCAGTTCGTCCGCCCCGCTGACGCGTTGCAGGGCCGCGAGCCGGTCGGTCACCGTGCCGGGCGAGCCGACGAGCTGGGTCGCGACCCGGTCGGCCACCAGCCGCTGCTGGTCGGCGGTCAGCGGTCCGGCGGTGTCGGGGTCCGGATACTCCGGCGCACCCGCTCCGCTTCGGATCCCGTGTACCCAGTGGCCGTAACTGGAGGCCAGATGTTGTGCGGCGGTATCGGTTTCGGCCACCACCACATCCGCGGAGAGCACCACGTAGGGTTCGGCGAGCCGCACCGAGGGCCGGAAGGCGGCCCGATAGGACTCGACGGCGTCCAGCGCGGTGCCGGGTGCGACGTGGTAGGCCGCGGCGAACGGCAGTCCCAGCCGTCCGGCGATCTCGGCGCTGGTTCCGCCGGAGCTGCCGAACAGCCACAGGTCGACCTTCGCGCCCGCACCCGGCACCGCCCGCAGCGCGAATCCGTCCGGGGTGGTGTAGGTGTCGGCCAGCAGCGCGCGGATGTCGTCGACCTGTTCGGCGAAGTCCTGCGGCTGCGCGCCCTCCTGGTGCAGTGCGTGCAGACCGGCGAGGTATTTGGATCGGTCGGCGATTCGGCCGGGATCGAACGGCGGCGGGATCACCACGCCGTCGCGGACCTCGGTGCGCCCGGTCGCGGTGTCGATCGCCGGGCGCTTCGGCCGGGCCGGTTCCGCCCCGAACTGGGTCTTGCGATGCCCGGAGCGGCCGATGCCCAGGTCCAGCCGCCCAGGGTAGAGCGCGTCGACGGTGCCGAACGCCTCCACGATCGAGGCCGAGGTGTGGTGGCCGACCTGCACCGCTGCCGTACCCACCCGGATCCGGTCGGTGGCCGCCGCGATCAACCCGAGCAGCGTGATCGACGACGAGCTCGCCACCGCGACGAAATGATGTTCGGCCAGCCAATACCGGTGGTAGCCCCACTGTTCGGCGCGGCGGGCCAGATCGACGGTGTTACGCAGCGCCTGCTGCGCGGTGGACCCGGCGCTGATCGGCGACAGATCGAGGATCGACAGCGGAACGCTCATGCCCGGCCACCCGGCCGCCGCTCGCCCGCCTCGACGGCCACCCGCAACCGGTTCTGTTCGGGCGCGATGGGGCAGGTCGCGAAATCGGTGAAGGCGCAGGGCAGGTTCGCTGCCCGGTTGAAATCCAGATCTACGGTGCCGTCGGCGGCGGGTGCGCCGACGGCCAGCGACCGTGCCGCCGGATAGGTGGTGACACCGCTGGTGGCGTCGGTGAACAGCACCCGCAGATCCGTGCCGCTGCCGAAGGCCACCACCTGTTCGGTCACGCCGTCGATGCTGAATTCGATGGTGCCCGTGGCAGTGTGATGGTGTTCCAAACCCTCGACCACCGCGCCCGTGGTGAGCGTCTGCGGCGCGTCGAAGGGCCGGTAGTGACCGGTCACCACCCACCGCGGGTCCGGCGCGTAGACCGGAATACCCTCGAAGGTGATCAGGCTCGGGGCCGCCGGGTCGTGTACCCGGACCGCGTACCGGCCGGTGCGCCGGATCACCTCGAGGATCCGATCACCATGTCGCACTTCGAGTCCCGGCGCGCCTTCGACCGGCGTCAGGATCTGCACACCGGCGATCTCGGCGTCCGCGTGCGCGAGCCGGTCACCGGGCTGGGCGGTGACGAAGACCTTGTCGTCGGTCACCCACCAGGTGCCGGGCACGTTCGCGAGACGTTCGGGCTGATCGGTGAGCCAATGCAGTCCGGTCAGGCTCAGGAAGCCGAGCGGGTCGCGCAGCTGCGCCTCCCGGTCCCGATGCCACCGGGCCCAGTCGGTCTCGAATTCGGTTGCGGTGCTGGTGGTCATGACGCGCGGGCTCCTTCGTGGACGGTGTGACGGGGATGGCGCAGGCCGAGATGGTCGCGCAGGGTCGTGCCGGTGTAGGCGGTGCGGAAGCTGCCGCGGTCCTGGAGTTCCGGGACGACCCGGTCGACGAATTCATCGAGCCCGCCGGGGGTGAGGTGCGGAACGAGAATGAAACCGTCCGCGGCCTCGGCCTGGACGTACTCGTCGATCCGGGCGGCGACCTGCGCGGGCGTTCCCACGAACTGCTGGCGGGCGGTGACCTCGATGATGAGTTCGCGGATGCTGAGCTTGTCCGCCTCGGCCTTGGCGCGCCAGGCCTCGGCGACCGCGCGCGGATCCTTGGCGTGCCGCACCCGGCCGCGGGTGATGTTCACATTGTCGGCCGGTTCGATCTCGGGCAGCGGCCCGTCCGGGTCGTAACCGGAAAGGTCACGGCCCCACACCTGTTCGAGAAAGGCGAGGGCAGTCTGCGGGCCGACCTGCTGGCGGCGGATGTGGTGGGCGCGCTCATGCGCGTCGGCCTCGGTGTCGCCGAGCACGAAGGTGGCGGCGGGCAGGATCTTCAGGTCCTCGGGTGCGCGACCGTATTTCGCGAGGCGGCCCTTGAGGTCGGCGTAGAACTTCTGCCCGGCTGCCAGTGTGCCGTGGCCGGTGAAGATGGCATCGGCGGTGGCGGCCCCGAATTCGCGGCCCTCGTCGGAATCGCCCGCCTGCAACTGCACCGGGTAGCCCTGTGGGCTCGGCGGCAGGACGAAGGTGGCGTCGATCTCGAATTGTGAGGAGCGGATCCGGGTTTCGGCGACATCGTGGGCGAATACGCCGGTGTCGCGGTCCACCACCAGCGCGTCGTCGGGCCAGCTGGCCCATAGCGCCCGGCTGGCCTGGACCACCTCGGCGGCGCGCTGGTAGCGCTGGCTGTGCTCCAGATAGCCGCCGCGGCGGAAGTTCTCGCCGGTGAACGCGTCGGAGGAGGTGACGGCGTTCCAGGCGGCGCGGCCGCCCGAGAGGTGATCCAGGGTCGCGAATTGCTTTGCCAGCTCGAAAGGTTCGTTGAACGTGGTGTTGATGGTGCCCGCCAGGCCGAGCCGGTCGGTGACCCCGGCGAGCGCGTTGAGCACGGTGAAGGTGTCGGGGCGGCCCACCACGTCCAGGTCGTGGATGCGATCGCGGTGCTCGCGCAGCCGCAGCCCCTCGGCCAGGAAGAAGAAGTCGAACAGTCCGCGTTCGGCGGTGCGGGCCAGGTGGCGGAAGGAGGCGAAGTCGATCTGACTGCCGGACTCCGGATCCGCCCAGACGGTGGTGTTGTTGACGCCGGGGAAGTGCGCGGCGAGGTGGACTTGTCTACGTGGTGGCATGGATCTCTCGGTTCGGCGACGCGTAGCGGCTGAGGGGGCGGTGCAGGCCGAGCCGGTGCCGGAACCCGGTGCCCGCCACGGGTTTACGGTTCAGTTCGGTGAGGCGGGCCAGGACCGGCGCGGTGGCCAGCGGCCGCAGCACGACACCGTCGGCGATCCGGTCGCGCCCGATCTCGTCGAGCAGGGCGCGCAGGGTCGCGGTGGTGCCGAGGTGGCGCAGCGCGGGGGAGTCCGCCGCGGCCCAGCGATCGAGCTCGCGAACCTGCGCGCGGGCCGCTTCGACCGTGTCGGCGAGGTGCAGGTCCAGATCCAGCAGGACGCGCACCGAATCGGGATCCCGATCGGCGGCGGCCAGCGCGGCGCGCAACTCGTCCCGGCGGGCACGGGCCGCTGCCAGGTCGGTGGCGGCGACCCGGATCAGATCCGCGCGGCGGATCGCGACGGCCGTGCTCTCGGGGTGTGCGGCGCGCACCACCACGATCGGCTGCCCCTGCGGTGGCCGCGGGGTGATCGAGGGACCGCGCACCGAGAAGTTGTCCCCGGCGAAATCGATGTAGTGCAGCTTGTCCCGGTCGATGAACCGCCCGGTGGGCTCGTCGCGGATTTCGGCGTCGTCCTCCCAGCTGTCCCACAGCCGGGTGACGACCTCGATTGCCTCGTCCGCTTCGTGCCACAGTGCCGCCGCATCCTGAACCTGTTTGCGGCCGAAGGCTTTCGCCTCGGCCGCGGTCTCGGAGACGGTCACCTCCCAGCCCGCCCGGCCGAGCGCGGCGAAGTCCAGGCTCGCGATCGCCTTGGACAGGTGGAAGGGCTCGGTGTGGGTGACGGCGGCCTGGGGCAGCAGTCCGATGCCGTGCGTGGCCGCCGCGACCCGCGCGGCGACCGCAACCGCGTCGAGCCGGCTCCGGGTGACGCCCGGTCCGCCGGGTTGCAGCGCGAACCCGTCGGGCAGGAAAACCGCGTCGGCCCCGGCCTTTTCGGCGGCCTGGACGACGTCCACCCAGTACGCACCGGTGAACAGGTGCTCCGCGGCCGAGTCGGGGCGGCGCCAGGCGGCCGGGTGGACGCCCGGTCCTGCGGGTTCGACGCCGAGAAACAATCTCGGATCAGTCATGTGCGGCAATCCTCTCCCTGGGTACGGCCGCGAGCAGCTCGCGGGTGTATTCGTGCTGCGGCGAGTTGAAAATGTCCGCGGTGGAGCCGGTTTCGACGATGCGGCCGTGCCGCATGACCGCGACCCGGTCGCTGATCCGTCGCACCACGGTGAGGTCGTGCGAGATGAACAGATAGCTCAGGCCGAGTTCGTCTTGCAGCCGGTCCAGCAGTTCGAGGATCTGGGCCTGGATCGAGGCGTCCAGCGCCGAGACGGGTTCGTCCAGGACCAGCAGTTCCGGGTGCAGCGCCAGCGCGCGGGCGATCGCTACGCGCTGGCGCTGCCCGCCGGAGAGTTCGGCGGGCCGGCGCTGTGCGACAGTCGCCGGCAGCGCGACCTGGTCCAGGAGTTCGCCGACCCGGGCCGTGCGGGCACCGATACCGAAGGCGCGCAGCGGCTCGGCGATGATGCGCGCTACCCGCCAGCGGGGATCCAGTGAGGCGTAAGGGTTCTGGTACACCACCTGGATGCGCCGGCGCAGCGCGCGCAGCCGGGCTCCGCGCAATCGGGTCAGGTCGTGCCCGTCGAAGGCGACCGTTCCGCTGTCGGGGGTGAGCAGCCGCAAAGCGATTCGTGCCGTGGTCGACTTGCCGGAGCCGGATTCGCCGACCAGCGCCAGGGTTTCGCCGCGGCGCAGCTCGAAGCTCACGCCGTCGGCCGCGGTCACCGAACCCCCGCGCGTGGCGAATCGCTTGTGTACCTCGCGCACCGACAGCAGCGGCGGGCCGTCGGCCCGGGGCGAACGGAAGCCCTCGAACGGCGCCAGGCTGGGCGCGGCGGCCAGCAGCCGTCGGGTGTACGGATGCTGTGGCGCCCGCAGCAGGTCCGCGGTGGGCCCGGTCTCGACGATCGCGCCGTCGTGCAGCACGATCAGCCGGTCCGCCCGTTCGGCGGCCACCGCGAGATCGTGGGTGATCAGCAGCACCGCGGTGCCGCGCGCGGTGGTCTGGGCGGTGAGCTGATCCAGGACCCGGCGGGCCACCGTGGTGTCCAGCGCGCTGGTCGGTTCGTCGGCGATCACCAGGTCGGGGGTGGCGATCAGCGCGGCGGCGATCAGCACCCGTTGCCGCTGCCCGCCGGACAGCTGGTGCGGATACTGGCGCGCCCGCAGCTCCGGCCGGTCCAGTCCGGCGTCGGCGAGCAGGCGGATCGCCCGCTCTCGCGCCTGCGCGGGTGCCGCGAGCCCGTGCACGAGCAGGGTCTCGGCGACCTGGTCACCCACGCGCCGAACCGGATTCAGTGACAGGCCGGGATCCTGCGGAACGAATCCGAGGCGAGCGCCGCGCAGGCGTCGCCAGGCGCGTTCGTCCTCGTGTGCGACCGGGCGCCCGTCGAAGGTGATGGTTCCGCCGGTGATCTCCGCGGGCTGGTCGAGCAGCCCGAGCAGCGCGTGCCCGAGCGTCGACTTCCCCGAACCGGATTCGCCGACCAGCGCGACCACCTCGCCGGGCGCCAAGGTGAACGACACACCGCCCAGCGCGGTAACCGAACCGGTGGCGGAGCCGTATCGCACCGCGAGGTCCTCGACCCGCAGCAGCGTGGCGCCGGTCGCGCCCGGACCGGTGCGCGTGGTTGCACCCCCTCGCGGTGCAACCACGCCCGGCGTACCCCGGCTCATCGCCGGACCGCCGGTCCGGCGGCGCGGCCGAGCTGCTGCGCGGCGACCACCACGGCGATGATGACCGCGCCCGGCAGCAGGGTCAGCCACCAGGCCAGCGCGAGGTAGCCGCGTCCCTCGGAGATGAGCGAACCCCATTCCGGCGTAGGTGGTTTCGCGCCGTAGCCGAGAAAGCTCAGCGCGGACACCGACAGCACCGCCATCCCGAATTCGACGGCCGCGAGCGCGAGCACGGGCTGCGCGGAATTCGGCAGGACGTGCCGGGCGAGTACGGCGTACCAGCGGACCCCGCTCGCGTGCGCCGCCTCCACGTAGGTCTCGGCGCGCACCCGCAGCACTTCCGAGCGCATCACCCGGGCGAAATTGGCGATGAGCGAAACACCAACGGCGACAGCCACATTGCGGGTGCCGAAGCCCAACGCCGTGACCAGGGCCAGGGCCAGCAGCAGCGACGGGATGGCCAGCAGCACATCGACCACCCGCATGATCGCGGTGTCCACGATGCCGCCCGCCGCACCCGCCAGCAGTCCCAGTAGCGACCCGGCGACCAGCGCGATGGCGACAGCGGTGAGCGTCGCCGAGAGCGACAGGCTCGCGCCGTGCACGATCCGGGTGTACAGGTCGCGCCCGAGATTGTCGGTGCCGAACCAGTGTTCGGCACCGGGCGGCTGGAACTTCTGCGCGGGAACGCCGGTCAGCGGATCACCACCGGCGAATACCGAGGGGAACAGCGCCCAGCCCAACGCGAGCAGCGCCACCACCGCGGCGAGCACCGTGAAGGCGTTGGCGCGTAACCGGATCCAGGACAGCGGTCGCGGCCGGGGGAGAACGGCGGCGCGTCTGCCGAGCAGATCAACCATGGGTGCGCACCGCCTCCGCGATCGCCGCGAAGGCCCACGGTGACTCGGCGTCGGCACGCAGCCAGCTCCAACGTCCAGAACTCCGCGGCGCGGCCGGATCGACGGGGAGCCAGGGCGTGAAACCGAACCCGGCGGCGAGTGGGCCCCGGGTGAACTCGAAGAGCTCGGCCAGGACGGTCGCGGGCAGATCGAGCGGGGGTGGGGTCGGATCGTGCTCAGGCACGGGCGGACACCTCCTCGGTGGTGCTGAGAATGGTCGGCGCGGCGTTGTCGCGCCGGGCGGCGATGCGCGGGTCGAGCAGCGGATAGATCAGATCGACCGCGAGGTTCACCGCGACGAAGATGAGTGCGCTGAGCAGCACGACGCCCTGCACCACCGGAATGTCCTGGGCCAGTACCGCGCTCTGGGTGAGCCGCCCGATCCCGGGCCGCGCGAACACGCTCTCCACCACCACGGCACCGGCCAGGATGTGACCGACCAGCACGCCCGCGATGGTGAAGGTCGGCACGCTGGCCGGGCGCAGCACGTGCCGGCGCCGTACCCACCAGCGCGAACCGCCCTTGGCCAGTGCGACATCCACGAACGGCTGCCGCCAGGTGGACTCCACGCCGGAGATCAGCACCTGGGCGAGCACCGCGCCGATCGGCAGCGCCAGGGTCAGCGCCGGCAGCACGGTGCCCGCGAAACTCTGTCCGCCGAACGCGGGCGCGAGCCGCCAGCGGAACGAGAACAGTTGCAGCAGAAGCAGTCCGGTGAAGAAGGTGGGCACCGCGACGCCGATCGAGGGCAGCGCGGCGAGGGCGGCGCGCAGCCACGGACGCCGGGTGGCGGTAGCCGTCAGCGCCAGCCCGACGCCGCCAAGCACGGCGAAGAGCAGTGTCAGCGCGGCCAGGCCCAGGGTCGCGGGCAGCGCCTCGCCGATCGCCTCGGTCACCGGCTGGCCGGTGCTGATGGAATGGCCCAGATCGCCGCACAGCGCGTGCGTCAGCGCGGTCCAGTACTGCTGCCACAGTGGCTGATCCAGGCCGTAGCGGGCCTGCAATTCGGCGATCGCCGCGGCATCGGTCGGCGCGCCGAGGTCCGCGCCCGCGGCGATGGACACCGGATCGGCGGGCAGCAGGTAGAGCACCGCGAAGGACACGGTGAACGCGGCCCACAGCACCCAGAGTGCCTGTGCCGCACGAGCTGTCAGATATCGCGGCACGGGTCAGCGCTCGCTCAGCCAGGCGTCGAAGAACTGGAGTCGCGCGGACGCCTCGAATTTCAGGTCGTGCAGCGTGTGTGCGGCCCCGATCGCCTGGGACAGTTCCACGGTCGGGATCCACAGCCCCGCGTCCAGCACGCGCTCCTGCGCGGTGCCGATCAGGGCGAGCCGCGCGGCCTGGTCCCCGGCGCTCAACTGTCCCTCCAGGATGTCGTCGAGTGCTGGAATACGTTCGCGCACATTGAGATTGCGTCCCTGCACCGTGAAGGCGTTGCGGAGGATGTCGCCGTCCGCGCGCGTGGTGTTGTAGTAGTAGGTGTCGTAGTCCTTGGCGTTCTGCCGCGCCGTGGTCTCGGCCAGCGAGACCAGATCCAGCCGCAATTCCACCCCGACCTGGCGCAGCTGCTGCTGCACCAGCTCCAGGATCGCCTTGTTGCCCGCGAACACCTGGGTGAACACCACGCCGAAGCTGAGCCGCTCGCCGCCACGCACCCGGATACCGTCGCCGCCCGGCACCCAGCCCGCCTGATCGAGCAGGGCGCGGGCGCGGGCCGGATCGTGCGCCAGCCGCGCCGACAGATTCTGATAGCCGGGTGTGGTACTGGCCAGCGCGCTGGTCGCGGGCTTGAACTGCGGGCCGAGCACGGTGTCGACCAGCTGCTGGCGGTCGATCGCGGGCAGCAGCGCCTGGCGCACCAGCGGATCGCGCAGCGGGCCGCGTGTCAGATTGGGCTGGAGGCCGAACGGGATGCCGGGGTTCGGGGCGGTGAGCAGGCGCGCGTCGGCCGCCTCCAGTAGCGGCAGGTCCTGGGGCAGCGCGTCGCTGATCGCATCCAGCTGCCCGGAGGTGAGGCTGCCGGTGCGCACGCCGGACTCCGGGACGACGGTGAACTCGATGCCGTCCAGGTAGGCCTCGCCCTGGTGTGCGAAAACCGCGGAGCCCCAGGCATATCCGGCTCGCTTGCGCAGTGTGGCCGACACGTCCTGCCGATAGGCGGTGTACACGAACGGTCCCGATCCGACATTGCTGCCGTCGCACCGCTGCTCGGCGGGTTTCGCGGTGGTGGCCGCGCCCTGAATGCCCAGTTGCGGCGTCGAAGTCGCCTGGAGGAACTGTGCGTTGGGTTTGCTGAACTCGACCCGTGCGGTCAGCCGGTCCACCGCCGTGGTGCCGACGTAGTTCACCAGATACCCGTTGCCGAGCGGGGCCTTGGCCGCGCCGAGCCGCACGATCGAATCGAAGGTCTCGCGCACCGACTCTGCGGTGAGCGCAGTGCCGTCGCTGAAGGTGACGTCGTCGGCGAGGCGGAAGGTGAACACCGTGGCGTCGGGACTCGCCTCCCAGCTGCGCGCCAGCCAGGGGCGCAACGCGCCGGAGGCCGGATCCTGATCGGTCAGCGAGTCGACGATCTGCCGGGTGACGTAGAGCGTCTGGTTGCTGCCCGCCTGCGCGGGGTCCGAGCACGACGCCGCCTGGGACAGGCCGTAGCGCAGCGTGCCGCCGGGCCGCGGGGGACCCGCGTCGGCCCGGGTGCCGCCGGCGTCGCCGCCGCAGGCGACCACGGTGCCGGCGAGGGCCAGCAGGCCGGTGACGGTGGCGAGGCGATGACGGGTGCGGATCACGGTGGTACTCCGGGGAATTCGGCGCGGGCGACGCATCGGTAGGTCCTCCATCGGTCCTGGCGGAAGCACCCGCACCCGGCGCGCCGGGGGGTTGCTGCGATGTCGGCGAGCCAGGTCTCTCGATCGCTCTGGATGGTTGCCGGACCATCATGGGTAGCAGGCGATCTCGGTGACAAGAGTAGAAATCACGGTGAGCGCAGTGCTGGTCACCAGCGGCGGGAGGGCGGATTATGGTCCGGACCCCGCTCTACGGTCCGCACGCCGCCGACATCGGAAATACCAAGTTTTCGGAGTTTGCGGGCGTACCGTTGAACCTCCGCTCGTTCCGCCGTCGAGGAGGTTCGCAGTGCCCGTTCAACTCGATGCCTCCCGTGCGCGGAGGTCGCTCGGCCGGCTCGCCGCGCTCGTCGCCATGGCCACCGTCACCGCGATCGGCCCCGCCGCCGCGACTCCGGAGCACCCGGTTGCCTCGATCGACGACGCGTCCGTCGCGTTCGACCTGCCGCGCGGGGCGGTGGCCCGCCCGGGTGCCGCCGGTCCCGCGGTCGCCGCCCTGGAAGCCCTCGGCGTGACCCCGTTCCTCTATCCGACGGCCACCCTGTGCGACGACACGGGCCTGGCCCTGGACGACCCCGCCCTCGCCGGTGCGGTATCGGGCCCGTGGCCTGTCCACACGCTCACCATCCCGGGCCTGGACCTGACCGCGGTCGAGACCGGTCAGACCTTGTTCGCCTTCGTCCCCGCCGCCTCCGACGATGCCGAGGATCCCACCCTGCGCGTCGCCTGGCTCAATATCTCCACCGGCGACGGCGGCCTGGCCGCCCTGGGCCCGCTCACCGACGTCTTCGCCCACATGGTGTCACCCGGCGTACCCGACCTGCTACGCCCGCTGGCCGAACAGGCTGTCCGCGAACTCTTCACCGCCACCGTCCCCGACACCGGCGTCCGCGCCGTCCCGGTCGACACCGGCAGCGGCACCGTCCTGGCCGCGGTATTCGGCAGTTCCCGCACCGATACCCGGACCTGCTTCTACCTTCCGACCATCGGCATCGTCGATGTGCCGTGACGGGCGCGGCCGCCGCCACCGGGAACCGACCCGGGCGATCGGTGGCAGGTAGGCCCGCGCGCGACGAGACCGATCCTCAGTCCGGTGGCTGTCGTAGCCGACGGCCTTTCCACACCAGGTTGCCCAGTCGACGGGCTCGGTGGGATCGCAGGGAGAGCATCACATACGCGCCTACCGAGACCGGATGGGCCAGTGCGGCAAGAGCATCCGTGCGCGTGAGGCCGGTCGCGGTTTCGGTGGACCGGGCCAGGAGACGACCGGCGACGGCCGCCGCGTAACCGGCGAACCCGATCCGGCGGGTCCGGCCGGAACCGCCGAGGGCGACCAGTGGCGGCACCCAATAGGCCAGGACGGCAATGGCTCCCACGGCCAGCGCGGCGAATGGTGAACCGCCGTAGGCGGACCAGAGCCAGCGGGTGTAGCCCGCGTCGAGTTCGGTGGCACCCCGATACATTCGGGTCTCGGCCTGTCTTCCGGCCGCGACCAGTGCGGTGTGGCGGCCGCCGCGCCGCAGGGCGCGCGCGATATCGAGATCCTCGGTCGGGCTGGCGGCGATCGCGCCGTGGCCGCCGACGGCGCGGTAGGCGGCGGTGTCGAAGACCAGGAACTGACCACACGCGAGGGCCATCGACGGTCTGCGCGTGCGATTGGCCACGGTGACCGGCAGCGTGGTGGCCCAGGACCAGCAGAGCAGCGGCTGGACCAAGGCCTCGGCGGTCGAGCCGACCCGCTGGGCGGGCCACGGCGACACCAACGCCACCTCGCGCCTGCGCAATTCGTGCACGGCGGCGGCGATCGCCCCCGGGCCGAGCCGCACGTCGGCATCGAGGAAAACCAGCGCCGCGGTGTCCACGAGATCGGCGAGCCGGGCGCAAGCGGCCGCCTTCCCGGTCCAGCCGGGCGCGGGTTCGTCCTCGGATCGGATCATCAGGAAACGAGGATCACTCCCGATCGCGGCCGCGGCCGCGGGGCCGGTGCCGTCGGCGGACCCGTCATCGAGGATCAGCACGCGCAGGTCGGCGACACCGAGTTGCGCACGCAGGTCACCGATCAGCGCGGGCAGCCGGTCTGCCTCGTCACGCGCCGGGATGCACACGGTGACCGGCTCGACGATTGTGATCCCCACGGCCAGCCGGCGCACGGCGACCCGGTTGTACAGCGCCACACCGAAACCGGTCAGCGCGATTCCGGTCCCCGCCAGCGCGAGCCGATCGGCTACCGCGCGCGGCGATGTCCGGCCTCGATACATTTGCGGGCCGACTTCGACCATCGTCGTCAACCGATTGCCGTGACGGGTCAGCTGCCTTCCTTCACCATGCGCCACCACTCGTTCAGCGAGAACCGTTCGGTGCCCGGCGCGGGCGGGTTGCGATTCATGTAGGCCATGGCGGCGACGATGGCGGCGACCGCCAGGGTGATGCCGCCGACGATGCCCGCCCAGCCGGCGAACGAACGGGTATTGGGGTCGGCGTAGCTGACCTCGGCCCGGATCGTGGACACGTCACCGGGCGGCAGCTTCCAGGAGACGGTGGAGTCGTCGTCGCGATTGCCGTTGGTCTTGGCGACGCGCGCCGGGAACGCCACCGTGAACTGCACATCGGAACCGTGCGGCGGCACCGATTTCAGATCCACGCGCCCGTTCAGGCTGACCAGATCGCCGGTGCGCTGCAGGGTCAGCTGGAACATGCCCTGGGTCTGCTCGGAGAGCGCGCCGAGCTGGGTCACCTCGCCGAAGGACAAATCCTCGAAGAAGACCTTGCTGCCCACATAGCCGTCCTGGTTGTAGGTCTCGACCCGCACCTTGCCCACCAGCGCCTCGGGCGCGGTCAGTTGCGGCCCTTTGTCGTTGGCATCGGCCGGGACCACCGCGGCCACGATCCGCCCGGACACCCGGTCGTTCGACGACACACCCATCGATACCTGGACACGCAGGCAAGCGGCCAGCATCGGCACGAGCAGCGCGGCCAGCACGACCGCCCCCGTTATCCGCAGGCCGGTGCGGCGCGGTGGTACCGGGGCATCGGGTTCAGTGGTCATCGGGCTAGGTTGCACGGCTCACATGGTGCCAGGCCCGACCCCGCATTAGCCACGCGACAACCCGAAGCCGGGTGCGTCGATCGGGTCGCGGTCACCGATTCCGGACAAGTCGCCGCAGCAACGGGATACCGAGCAGCCCCATCCCCGCCGCCCCGTACAGCGCCGATGCGGGCAGGCCGAGGAACGCCGCGTGCGCGAGCGCCGAACCGAGCCAGGTCCACAGGAATACCGCCACCGGCACCGCGATCGATGCCGAGCGCACCACCCTGCGCCGCTCCCACAGCGTGAGCAGACCGGCCATCACGATCCCGACCGCGAACCAGCCCGCGTAGTTCGTCCACGGAATCCCCGCCAGCCCCGGCAATCCCGATCCCGTGTCGCACCATCGCCACTGCCCGTCCGCCACCATCTGCGGATCCAGGAACAGATCCCACCCCACCGCCCCGAGCGCCGTCAGCCCGATCCGCGCCGCGACCACACCGCGCCCGGTGACCGCATCGCGCCCGGTCGTCAGTAGCCCCGCCACCACCCAGATCGGATACAGCCCGCCGGTCCAGGCGAGCGGCACCAGCAGCGGAACCCCGCCCACCGCGGGCCCGATCCGATCGACGGCATAGTCGTAGCACCCGAACGGATACCCGGTCGCCACCCCCACCATCTCCGCGACCAGCCCCACCCCCGACACGATCACCAGAAACCCGCCCGCATAACCCAGCCCACGCGCGAGGGCCGCATGCGCCAGCGCCACCCCGGCCGACAACAGCACAACGGCCACCGTCACCCGATCCCGCGCCGCCCCGGAGGTCAGCGGATATCCGATCTGCGCCAGCACCAGCAGCGCGGCCACGATGATCGGAACGAGTTCGATACCGCTGAACCGACGCGACCGTGTTCTCAGCACGGAAACCGTGCCCCCGCGTGGGTACCAGTCACCGCGCGGCCCGCCGGTCCGGCGACCGGACAGCGCCCGTCACCCGCGCCGCCGGCCGAAGCGTCCGCGCCGGGTCGCGCGCAAGGCGAGTCGGGCGGCGCTGCGGCCGCTGGCCCCGGAGACGCCGCCTCCGGGGTGGGTCGATGCGCCGGTGAGGTACAGGCCGGGTGCGCCGGGGACCCGCTGGCCGGAGAGTTCGGGGAGCGGCCGCCACATCATCATCTGGTCCAGCGACATCTCCACGTGCATCACATTGCCGCCGCGCAACCCCATCTCGCGTTCCAGATCGACGGGTGTCTGCACGTAGCGCCGCACTACCGTGTCGGCGAATCCGGGTGCGTACGAGTCCACTTCGGCGATGATCCGGTCCGCTTCGGTCTCGGCGTGCGCGGCCCAGTCGCTGCCGTCGGCCAGCCGGTAGGGGTGCCACTGCGACCACAGCGAGAGCTGATGCTCCCCGGCGGGGGCGATGCTCGGATCGAGCGCGCTGAAACTCATGGCCAGCACCACCGGCCGGGGCGGCAGGTCACCGGCCAGCGCCGCGCCGTGCGCCCGCCGCAGCTGCGCGCGATCGGAGACCAGGAACTGCAAACCGTGCGCCGACTCCGCGGCGGAGGCGCCGGGATACCGCGGCAGCGCGCTGGTGGCCACCCGCACCACCATGCCGATCCCGGGACCGACCCGGATGCGCTGCGCCCAGTCGTCGAGCGGTTCGCGGTCGAATCCGCCCGCCCGCAGCAGATCCAGGGTGGTGAGAATATGCGTGCCCGCGATCACGGTGCCCGCCTTCAGGTTTCGGCCCGAGGCGGTGCGCACCCGCCAGCCCTCGCCGTGGCGGCGCAGCTCGGTGACGGCGTCGCCGGTGCTGATCGTGCCGCCGTCGGCGCGCAGCCGCGCGGCCAGCGCCTGGGTCAGCGCGCCGCTGCCGCCGACCGCGCGCCCGGGCGGCAGTTTGTGCATGAGCGCGGCGAACCCGACCATCGGCGCGGTGCCCGGTTCCGACATCGGCGGCCCGGACTGCGCGCCGAACCAGGCCAGCGACGCCTTGAGCCGCTCGTCGCGAAAGTAGCTGTCCAGCAGCGCGTCACCGGGCTGCAGGAATTCCCGCGACAGGGCGCTGCCGCCGTCGCGCGCGTCCAGGCCCCAGAACGAGCGCAGCAGCCGCCCCGGCGTGGAGCGCCCGCCGAACGCGCGCATCACCCGATCGCTGCGCTCACCCCAGACATCGGCGAAACGCCGGTAGGCGATGGCGTCGTGCGGTCCGCAGGCCGCGGCGATGGACGCGCAGGTGCGATCCAGCGCGTGATGGAAGACGATCGGCGGCGCGCCGTTCGCCCCGGGGGTGAACCCCCACGGGTCGCAATCGATATAGCGGAGCCCGAAATTCGCGAGCTCGAGCTCCTCGACGATCCCCGTGTGGCGCACCATGATGTGCGCGGAGGACCCGCGATCGACCAGGTGCCCGGGGAAACGCTCGACGGTGGACACCGCCCCGCCGATCACCTCGTCGCGCTCGAGCACTTCCACCCGCTGTCCGGCCCGCGCCAGATAGCAGGCCGCGACGAGCGCGTTGTGGCCCGACCCGAGCACCAGTACGGGCGCGCCGTCCGCGGTCATAACGGCAGTCGCCGCCCCAGCACCGCGAACGGGCGATTGTCGCCCGCGAACACGAAGTCGCGCACCACGTCGAGGAACCCTTCTCGTCGGTACAGCCGCCAGGCTCGATTGTCCTCTCCGGGCACCTCGGGCGTCGACAGCAGCACCGCGGCCTCGGGCCGATCGCGCAGCAGCCGGGTCAGCAGCAGGCCGCCGAGCCCCTGGCCCTGGGCCGCGGGGTGGACGTGCAGTTCGGTCAATTCGAAGTAGTCCGAGAGCAGTTGGCGCGTGGTGTGCTCGGGCCAGGCGTTGCGCCGCATCCCGGTGTGTACCTGCTGATGCCACCACTGGTGCGCCGCGCCGCTGTAGCCGTAGGCGATCGCCAGCAGCGGTGACGTGCGCAGGTCGACGTGTCCGTCGTCGTCGGGACGGAAAGCGGCCACGGCCTGCCAACCGGGGCGGGTGGTGTGCTCGGTCCACATCGGGGCGCGATGGTTCTCGGTGCCGTGCGGATAGCCCATCGCGGCCACGTACACCGAGAGCGCGTCGGGTAATCGGTAGCGCAGCTCGGTCACCGACAGGTCGACGACGACGGGTGCGGGTGCGGACTTGTGTGCGGGTTTGACGGCAGTCATGAACTCTCGGACGGAAAGTTGTCGGTGGGTGTCCCTATATTCAAGCGTAATTCAAACGTTCGAATGCCTGTTCGGTCCGCGCGGTGGGTGCAGAGCACTCCGGGGCTCCGGGTGTCGAGGAGCGGAGGAATGGGGAGATGTCTTCTCGGATGGAACAGCAGGGCCACCCCGGCCGGGCCGGCACCCTGCTGAAGAGAGCGGACGGGCTGCTCATGGAGGCGGCGGCCGAGCACGATCCGCGGGAGCGGTTCCGTACCGCCTATCTGGCCGCCCTGCGCGGCGCCGGAGCGGTGCTCGCGTTCACCGGCGCCGACGCCGCGCCGCGCGCCCGTTCTCGTAATGCATGGGTGCTGTTGCAGCGCGCCGCGCCCGAGTTCGTCATGTGGGCGGATTATTTCAGCGCCCGCTCGGAGGTGCGGGCGGCCCTGGAGGCGGGGCTGGAGCGTGACGTCGACGATCACGAGGCCGACGAGTTCTATTCGCGGGTGGGAGCATTCCTCCACGATGTGGAAGACATGCTGACCGCGACGTCGCGTTTGCGCCCCGCACCCGGCCTGAACGGCGGGTTGACCGCATAGAGGCCACGCCATGACCACTTAGTTATGCGCGAGTAGGTGGTACGGCTCTGATCGAACTCGTATCATTGGTCTCAGATAGCCGTTAAGGTCGGCTGTCTGTCGCTTACCCGGAAGCGGCAGCCCACGTCTAGTGCCGGGGGAGGTACCGTGCCACTCTCCGAGCACGAGCAGCGCATGCTCGAACAGATCGAGAGCGCGCTCTATGCTGAGGATCCGAAGTTCGCCTCGTCCGTCCGCGGCGGACGTCTTCGTACGACCTCGAGTCGCCGCAGACTCCAGGCCGCGGCCCTGTTCGTCCTCGGTCTGGTTCTGCTCGTCGCCGGCATCGCTTTGCCGAAGCTCGGCGGCTTCCCGATCATCAGCCTGATCGGTTTCATTGTCATGTTCGGAGCAGGCGTTCTGCTGTTGCTCGGCGGATCGAAGGGTGGCGCGGTCGC
This sequence comes from Nocardia sp. NPDC127579, assembly GCF_042672005.1. Taxonomy (NCBI): domain Bacteria; kingdom Bacillati; phylum Actinomycetota; class Actinomycetes; order Mycobacteriales; family Nocardiaceae; genus Nocardia; species Nocardia sp. NPDC127579. The sequence goes on from NZ_JBHXVZ010000004.1 coordinate 494,027, forward strand.
TTCCGACGCAGCCCCGAGTGATTCCGGCGGCGGCGGTTCGAGCGGGTCCGGGCGCGGCAAGAAGGCCGGCGGGTTCTCCGAACGCATGGAAGATCGCTTCCGGAGACGATTCGAACAAGAATGAGTCGCCGTAAGGCGGGCTCGATCATCTGAACATCAGCAGCGGCGTCGCACCGAACAGGTGCGACGTCGCTGTCTCATGTCCGCGTGTTTCCGTGTGCCCGCGCCGGCCCCGATCCGCTCCACCGCGCCCCACCGGATCCACCCACTCCGCCCCACGCTCGTGGCGGTTGCTGGGTGTTTCCGGGCGAGCCGTCATGTCCGCACCGCGTGTCGGCGGAACACGCGAAAGCTCTCCACCACTGTGATAGCTGTAATGACCTGCGGAATCGTCGAACCGGGGAGGGAGATCACCACGGTATTCGATTGAAAGTGGGGGAAAGTGGGGTAATGTGGAGCGCGCACTACAGGAGAGGCCATCCAGGCGAGGTGATCCAGTAGGGAGGTACCGGTGTTTCTCGGTACCTACACACCTCGGCTGGACGACAAGGGGCGACTCACGTTGCCTGCGAAGTTTCGAGACGATCTGGCGGGAGGGTTGATGGTCACGAAAGGCCAGGACCACAGCCTTGCCGTCTACCCCAGGGAAGAGTTCACCGCGCTCGCTCGCCGGGCCGCGGCGGCGTCTCGAAGCAACCCGCAGGCGCGCGCGTTCGTCCGGGCGCTCGCCGCCGGTACGGATGAACAACGTCTGGATGCGCAGGGCCGGATCGTGTTGTCCGCCGAGCATCGTCGCTACGCGAACCTGGACAAGGATTGCGTGGTGATCGGCTCGGTCGACTTCCTCGAAATATGGGATAAGCAGGCGTGGGAGTCCTACCTCGCCGAGAACGAGGAGGATTACGCGCAAGCGAGAGACGAGTCGCTGGGCGGAATCTTCTAGCCCCGAAACGAGTGCCACGCGGCCTCTGCCCGGACGCGGACCCTGACGTACTTCCCCGACGCCAGGTGCCGAGGTTCGGTCAGAGACCACGCGGCATTCGTTTTCCGACAGCAGCTTTCTCCAACCCATGCCGCCGGGCCTTAGGCGGTGCGCAACGATGCGAGGCAGATCCGGGAGGTCGAGGTGAACCCAGAACAGCGCTCACCCGCCGCGTCTGCCGAAGGGCCCCGCCACGTTCCCGTGCTGCTGCGGCGTGCCGACGAGTTACTCGGCCCCGCCCTCGCCGAGCCCGGTGCCGTATATATCGACGCCACACTCGGATTGGGCGGGCACGCCGAGCACTTTCTGCGCACCTACCCGCAGTCCCGGCTGGTCGGGCTTGATCGCGACACCAACGCACTCGAGCTCGCGGCCGCGCGCCTGCGTCCGTTCGAGGATCGGATCACGTTGGTGCACACCCGCTATGACGGCATTGCCGCCGCCCTGGCGCAGGCGGGTCTGCCGGCGACCGGCACGGTGAGCGCGATCCTGATGGATCTGGGCGTTTCCTCCATGCAGCTGGACGAGGCCGATCGCGGCTTCGCCTACTCGGTGGACGCCCCGCTGGACATGCGAATGGACCCGACCTCCGGCCTCACCGCCGCCGATGTGCTCAACACCTACAGCCATGGTGATCTCGCCCGGGTGCTGAAAACCTATGGTGAGGAACGGTTCGCGGGCAAGATCGCCTCCGCGGTGCTGAAGCGGCGGGAGCGCAAGCCGTTCGAAACCAGCGCCGAGCTGGTCGAGCTGCTCTACGCGACCATTCCCGCGGCCACCCGCCGTACCGGCGGTCATCCGGCCAAGCGGACCTTCCAGGCGCTGCGCGTCGAGGTGAACAGCGAGCTCGATTCGCTGCGCGCCGCGCTTCCGGCCGCCCTGGACGCACTGCGGGTGGGCGGCCGCATCGTGATCATGTCGTACCAGTCGCTGGAAGACCGGGTCGTGAAACAGGAACTGGCGCCGCGGATCACCTCGCGGACGCCGGTCGACCTGCCGGTCGAACTGCCCGGCATGGGTCCGGAGTTCCGGATGCTCACCCGCGGTGCCGAGAAGGCGACCGAGCGGGAGATCGAGGAGAACCCACGGGCGGCTCCCGTGCGCATGCGGGCCGCCGAACGGATTCAGGAGACGGAGGGGAAATGACGACTACAGCGCCGCGTAGCGGCTCCCTGGGGGGCGGACGCGCGACGAGTGGGCGGGTCAGAGATCGCGTCACCCAGCAGCCGGGTCGGGTCGCCCGGCGGGTGCACGACGCGGACCAGGTGAAATCCACTCGGAGACAGCAGGACACGGAGTCGCCGGGGCGGGTTGGTGCTCGGGGACGGCAGGCGGCGGAGCCGCCGGGGCGGGTAAGTACCGCGGCGCAGCGCGCGTACGCCAAGCGCAAGGGCCGCGCGGAAACCAAGGAGCAGACCTCGCCGAAGCTGCCGTCGCGGCGCGGTTCGGTGATGGCCACGCGGATCCCGTTCGTGGCGGCGATCATCGCCCTGCTCGGCTGCGGGCTCGCGCTCACGCTGCTGCTGACCACCCGTGCCGCCGAGGACAGCTACCAGCTCAGCGACGCCCGCTCGCTCAATCGCAAACTCTCCGACGAACGTGCCGGCTTGCAGCGCGAGGTGGAGGCCGCCGACTCGGCGCCCGAACTCGCCGCGCGCGCCCGGGAACTCGGCATGATCCCGGCCAAGGATCCGGCCCGGTTGGTCATCGCGCCGGACGGCACCGTCACCGTGGTCGGCGAGCCGACGCCCGCGCAGGGCGCGCCCGTGCCACCGCTGAACACCTCGCCCGCGGCGCCCGTTCCGATGCCGCACGCGCAGGCGCACGGCGAGCGGGTCGTCCCGGTTGCGCCGCCGCGGACACCCGGCCAGACCAGTGACCAGGCCGGGGGCGCTACGGCGCACACCAGCGCGACGCCGAGTCCCGCGCCCGCCGCGTCGAATCCGGCCCAGCAGGCCGCGCCCGATACGGCCGTGGTGCCGGGCACCTCGGTCGCGCCGAGCCCGGTACCGTCGCCGATCGTCGCGCCGCCGGTCGCCCCGGCTCCGCAGCTGATCGCGGAATCCCCGGTCCCGCAGCCCGCGCCGGCCCCGACGCTCGACCAGCCGGAGGTCGCTCGGTGACTCGCACCGGGCCCGCACCGCGGCAACGCGGCGGGCCGCGGTCGCCTGGCGGTCCGAGACCGCGCAAGCCCGCCGCCGGGGGCCGGGATCAGCCGTTGCGCCTGCGGATCGGGGTCGGCCGGATCGTCATGCTGATCGCGCTGGGCGTGGTGGCGCTGCAACTACTGTGGGTGCAGAGCATCGCCGCGCCGAAGCTGTCCGCGCAGGCGGCGGACCAGCGCACCACGACCGAGCCCGAGATCGCCGTGCGCGGTCCGATCACCGACCGCTACGGCAACAAGCTCGCGTTCACCATCCAGGCGAAGAAACTGCATTTCCAGCCGGTCCGGGTGCGCCAGGAGCTGAAGGACAAGAAGGCCAAGAACGACAAAGCGCCTGATCCGGAGACCAGGTTGCGGGATATCGCCAAGACCATTCACGAGAAGCTGGGCAATCAGGGGCCCTCGGAGTCCGCGCTGCTGGAGAAGTTGCGCAGTGATGAGACCTTCGTCTTTCTCGCGGAGAATGTCGACGCGCGGGTGGCCACGGAGATCCGGGCGAAGTTCCCGGAGGTCGGCGCCGACCCCCAGCCGATGCGGCAGCATCCTGGCGGTTCGCTCGCGGCCAACATCCTCGGCGCCACCGGGTGGGACGGGCACGGCCTCATCGGCCTGGAGTCCTCGCTGGACGCGGTGCTGGCCGGTACCAACGGTTCCCAGACCTACGACCGCGGCTCCGACGGCGCGGTGATCCCGGGGAGCTGGCGTGATCGGCAGCCCGCCGTGAACGGCAATGGCATCGAGCTCACGCTGGACTCGGATCTGCAGTACTACGTACAGCAGCAGGTGCAGCAGGCGCGTGAGATGTCGGGTGCGGGCAGCGCGTCCGCCGTGGTACTCGACGCCAAGTCCGGCCAGGTGCTGGCCATGGCCAACGACAACACGTTCAATCCGGATCTGGGCCCGAAGAACTGGGGCACGGCCAAGCAGAACAACCCGTCGGTGTCGGATGTCTACGAGCCGGGTTCGGTGAACAAGATCGTCACCGCGGCCGCCGCGGTCGAGTACGGGCTCACCAAGCCCGACGAGATACTGCAGGTGCCGGGCCGGATCGATATGGGCGGGGTCACCGTCGCGGATGCCTGGGTGCACGGCACCCAGCCGTTCACCACCACCGGTATCTTCGGCCGGTCCTCCAATGTGGGTACCCTGCTGCTCGCGCAGCGTGTGGGCGAGGATCGGTTCGCGGACATGCTGTACCGGTTCGGGCTCGGACAACGCACCGGTGTCGGCCTGCCCGGCGAGAGCGCTGGACTGGTGCCCGCCCGGGATCAGTGGTCGGGTTCGAGCTTCGCCAATCTTCCGATCGGCCAGGGTCTTTCGATGACCACGTTGCAGATGGCCGGTATGTATCAGGCGATCGCCAACGATGGTGTGCGGATCGCGCCGCGGATCGTCCGGGCGACCGTCGAGCCCGACGGCACCCGCACCGAGGAGACCCAGCCCGAGGGGGTCCGTGTGGTGAGCCCGCAGACCGCGGCGACCCTGCGCCACATGTTCCAGTCGGTCGCGCAGCGCGACCCGCTCGATTCGAACCAGAACGGGACGGGGCCGCAGGCCGCCATCGAGGGCTATCGGATCGCCGGAAAGACCGGTACCGCACAGAAGACCGACCCGGCCTGCCGCTGCTACTCGACCTCGAGCTACACCATCACCTTCGCCGGGATCGCGCCCGCCGACAACCCGCGCTACGTGGTCGCCATCATGCTCGACGACCCGGTCCGCAGCTCCGACGGCAGCGGAGGTCAGTCGGCCGCACCGCTGTTCCACAACATCGCGTCCTGGATGTTGCAGCGCGACCGCGTACCGCCTTCCATCGAGACCCAGGAGCCTTTCGTCCTGGTGGCGGATTGAACGCGCAAAGCCATTGGGACACAACTGGTTCGGATGTACTCACTCCGGTGGTTCGTGATAGATTCGCACTGTCGTGGGAGTTCGACCGGTTTCGGCCGAAGGTATGGGCGGGGTCGTCGTAGCGGGTTGAGTGATATCCGCTTCGAATACCATCATCGAAGGGAAAGAATGTTCGCGAGAGTTTCTGCTGTCACGGCGGCGGACGTGCTCTCGGGTCGGCTGCTGTTCAGGCCCGGCCCACGAACACTCTTGTCCTGAACCACTCTCCCCTCACGACAATCCGACTGCCGCCGTTCGGCTGCACGCTATCCGCGCCAGGAATTGCGCTCGGATACTCGGATCAATCCCGCCACGGTGGGATTTCTGCAACACAAATGAAGGGGTAGAAGACATGTCCAAGCGAATCGCTTCCGGTGCTGCTCGTAGGCGCCTCGCACCGCTGATGTTCGGTGCGGTGCTGGTCGGCGGTGCTGTGGTGGGTGCCGGTTTCGGAGCAGGCACGGCGTCGGCCGACATCAATTGCAACGGCGGCGGCGGTCAGATGACCTGCCATCAGACCGACCCCGCACGCTGCGAGGCCATCATCGATTTCGTGCGCCAGGAAGGCAAACTCATCGAGGTATACGACGCGTGCACGTGGCGCCAGCGCGAGTGATAATCAATACTCGCTCGCTCTGAAACATTGCCCTCATGCTTATCGCATGAGGGCAATGTCGTTGCGGTGAATTCGAAGCGGGCGCGGAAACCATTGCGCGGCATACCGGCACGGTGGGTGCGGCGTGGGACGGACCGAATGGGATCCGAAGGCCGTAGGGTAGGGCTGCCCGGCCACACCGGGATCGGCCGCCGGTAACCTGACACGTCGATCACCACCGACCGAGAGGAGTCTGGTTTCCGTGCAGTCCGGGCAACCACCCGCGTTGCGTCCCGCACACCCACCGGCGACACCGCTGACGGACCTGGCAGCGGGTATCGGGGCGGCATTACGGGGCCAGGCCGGGAACATCACGGTGACCGGGATCGAGCAGCGCTCCAACGCGGTGCGCCCCGGTGACCTGTTCGCGGCACTGCCCGGCGCGCAGGCGCACGGCGCTCGATACGCGGCGGACGCGGTGGCACGCGGGGCGGTGGCAGTGTTCACCGACGCGGCGGGCGCGGAGTCGATCGGCGAGATCGCGGTGCCGGTCCTGGTGTGCGAACAACCCCGCGCGGCGCTGGGTGCGTTGTCGGCGGCCGTCTATGGTCATCCGTCGCGGCGTCTGCGGGTCATCGGGATCACCGGAACCTCCGGCAAGACCACGACCTCCTATCTCGTGGAGGCAGGTCTGGCCGCGGCCGGGCTGTCCACCGCGTTGATCGGCACCATCGAGACCCGCATCGGCGGGCAGCGGGTGCCCAGCGCGCTCACCACCCCCGAGGCGCCGCAACTGCATGCCATGTACGCGCTGATGGTCGAGCAGGGCGTGGACGCGGTCGTCATGGAGGTGTCCAGTCACGCGCTGGCGCTGGGCCGGGTCGACGGTGTCGAGTTCACGGTCGGCGCGTTCACCAACCTCTCCCAGGATCATCTGGATTTCCACGCCGACTTCGAGGACTACTTCGCCGCGAAACGCCGGTTGTTCGCACCGGATTCGCCGGTGGCGGCGCGGGCCGCGGTGATCTGCGTGGACGACGAGTGGGGCCGGCGGCTGGCCGCGGAGCTGGAGGCGCCGATCACCGTGTCCACCGGCGGCATCCAGATGGCCTCCGCGGACTGGGGTTTGGCCGGCGAGATCGTGGCGCGCGGCGCGGAGCAGGAGTTCACCGCCGCCACCCGGCGCGGCGAGATCCCGGTGCGGCTGCGTCTGCCCGGTCGCTACAACGTCGCCAACGCGTTGCTGGCCTTGGCCGTGTGCGCGACGGCCGGTGTACCTGCCGAGGCGGCCGCGGCCGCCCTGGGCGCCGTCGACGTGCCGGGCCGGATGCAGCGGGTGGACGAGGGGCAGGATTTCCTCGCTGTCGTCGACTACGCGCACAAGCCCGCCGCTCTGGAGTCGGTGATCGCCACGCTGCGCGGTCATCTCGAATCCTTGGGCGCCGCAGGCCGTTTGGCGGTCGTGGTGGGCGCGGGCGGCGATCGTGACGCCGGCAAGCGGCCTCTGATGGGCGCGGCCGGCGCACGCGGGGCGGATCTGCTGATCGTCACCGACGACAATCCGCGCAGCGAGGATCCGGCGCGCATCCGTGCGGCCGTTCTCGATGGTGCGCGGGAGATTCCGGACATCGAGCGCGGTGAGGTGCGCGAGATCGGTGACCGCGCCGCGGCGATCGCCGCGGCGATCGAGTGGGCACGTCCCGCCGATGTCGTGCTGGTCGCGGGCAAGGGGCATGAACTCGGCCAGGAGATCGACGGCCACAAGCATCCGTTCGACGACCGGGAGGTGCTGGCGGATGCGTTGCGCCGCAAGGGCTCTCGCGCGGCGAACGGCACCGACGCGGAGGATTTGACGGTTCGATGATCGAGATGACACTGCGGGAGATCGCGGACATCGTGGGCGGAACGCTGCACGACGTGCCCGATCCCGGCGCGCAGGTGACCGGCTCGGTGGAATTCGATTCCCGTGAAATCGGTTCCGGGGACCTGTTCTTGGCGCTGCCCGGCGAACGCTCGGACGGCCACGATTTCGCGGCCGCCGCCGTCGCGGCGGGCGCGGTCGCGGTGCTGGCCGCCCGTCCGGTCGGTGTGCCCGCCATCGTTGTGACACCGAATCCCGGTGCGGCTCGCTCCCGGTCGGTCGCGCTGACCGCCGACGCCGACGGTTCCGGCGCGGCGGTGCTCGGGGCGCTCGCGGCTCTCGCGCACGCCAGCGTGGAAAAGCTCACCGCCACAACCGGACTCACCGTCATCGGGCTCACCGGCTCGTCGGGCAAGACCTCGACCAAGGACCTGATCGCGGCGGTGCTGAGGCCGCTGGGCAGCGTCGTCGCCCCGCCCGGCTCGTTCAACAGCGAACTCGGGCATCCGTGGACCGCGTTGCGCGCCGACGAGCAGACCCGCTTCCTGGTGCTGGAGATGTCCGCGCGCGGACCCGGCCACATCGCCGCGGCGGCCCGGGTCACTCCGCCCGCGGTGGGCGTGGTGCTCAACGTCGGCACCGCACACCTCGGCGAGTTCGGTAGCCGCGAGGCCATCGCGCAGACCAAGGGCGAACTGGTGGAAGCGCTTCCGGCCGACGGGCTGGCCGTGCTGAACGCCGACGATCCGAATGTCGCGGCCATGGTGTCGCGCACCGTCGCCCCGGTCGTGCTGGTCGGGCAGTCCACCGGCGCCGACATCCGCGCCACCGACATCCGGATGGACGCGCAGGCGCGGGCCGGATTCACCCTGCACACACCGCAGGGCAGCATCCCGGTCCAACTCGCCGTGCACGGCGAGCACCAGGTGGGCAACGCGCTGTCGGCGGCCGCTGTCGCCCTGCACTGCGGCGCCGACCTGGCGACCGTCGCCGCCGCGCTGTCCGGCGCCCGCGCCGCCTCGGCCCGCCGCATGGACGTGCGGACCACCGCGGATGGCATCACCGTCGTCAACGACTCCTACAATGCCAACCCCGATTCGGTGAAGGCGGCGCTGAAGGCCTTGGTGACCATGTCCAAGGCCGAGGCGACTCCGAGGCGCAGCTGGGCGGTGCTCGGCGAAATGGGTGAGCTGGGACCGGAATCGGTGATCGAGCACGACGCCATCGGACGGCTGGCGGTGCGCTTGGACGTGGACCGGCTCATCGTGGTCGGCACCGGACGACCGTCCCGCGCGATGCACCAGGGAGCGGTGATGGAAGGCTCTTGGGGCGAGGAGTCGATCCTCGTACCCGATATCGGCGCGGCCATCGCGCTACTCGACGACGAAGTCGAGGCGGGTGATGTGGTGCTGGTCAAAGCGTCGAAGTCGGTCGGCCTGTGGGCCGTCGCCGAACACTTGACCAGCGCGGAACGTGCCGGGAAACGCAGGGGTAGCACGGAGGCCAAGAAGTCGTGAGGCAGATTCTATTCGCGGCAGCGATCGCGCTCGCGGTGTCGATCATGTTGACGCCCTTGCTGATCAAGATGTTCGCCAAGCAGGGTTTCGGTCAGGAGATCCGGGTCGACGGCCCGGCCAGTCACCAGGCCAAGCGCGGCACGCCCACCATGGGCGGTGTCGCCATCCTGATCGGTATGTGGGCCGGTTACCTCGGCTCGCATCTGATCGGCATCATGTACAACGCCGACGGGCCTTCGGCCTCGGCGCTGCTGGTGCTCGGCCTGGCCACCGCGCTGGGCGCGGTCGGCTTCATCGATGATTTCATCAAGATCCGCAAGCAGCGCAACCTCGGGCTGACCGCGGCGGGCAAGTACATCGGCCAGCTCACCGCGGCCGTCGTCTTCGGCGTGCTGGCCCTGCAATTCCGCAACGATCACGGCATCAGCCCGGCCAGCCGGCACCTGTCCTACGTCCGCGATATCGCGACCGTGTCGATGGGCGCGATCATCTTCCTGGTCTGGGTCAGCATCCTGGTTATCGCCTGGTCCAACGCGGTCAACCTGACCGACGGCCTGGACGGCCTGGCGGCCGGCTCGATGAGCCTGGTGCTGGGCGGCTACGTGATCATCACGTTCTGGCAGTACTACCACTCCTGCTCGTTCGAGGTGGAGCGCGGCTGCTACGACGTGCGCGACCCACTGGATCTGGCGCTGGTCTGCGCCTCGGGCGCGGCCGCCTGCATCGGCTTCCTGTGGTGGAATGCCGCGCCCGCCAAGATCTTCATGGGCGACACCGGTTCGCTGGCGCTCGGCGGCATGCTGGCCGGTCTGTCCATCACCACCCGCACCGAGCTGCTGATGGTCGTCATCGGCGCGCTGTTCGTGGCCGAGGCGCTGTCGGTGGTGTTGCAGGTGGCGGTCTATCGCACCACTCGCAATCGATTGTTCAAGATGGCGCCGTTCCATCACCATTTCGAACTCAGTAAATGGGCGGAAACCACGGTGATCATCAGGTTCTGGCTATTGGCCGCGATGGCCTCGGCGGCCGGGCTCGGTTTGTTCTACAGCGAATATCTCTCCAAGGTCGGGTGAAACGAGCGTGGTCGACCATTCTCCGCGGGCCCTGCGTTCACCGGGGCCCATGCTGGAATTCCTGCGTGGCCGTGACGTTCTCGTCGCGGGCTGGGGAGTTTCCGGACGTTCGCTGATCGAACCGCTGCGCGATATCGGCGCGCACCCGGTGGTCACCGACGGCGGCGCGAAGGCGCTCGCCGAGGCCGCCGAGCTCGGGCTCGAGGTCGCCTCCGGTGTCGAACTCGAGTCCGCCGATCTGAGCCGGTTCGCGCTCGTCATCACCAGCCCCGGCTGGCGGCCCGACTCACCGGTGCTGGTCTCCGCGGTCACCGAGGGCATTCCGGTCTGGGGCGACGTCGAATTCGCCTGGTGGGTGGACCAGGCCCGGATCTACGGTCCGGCGCGCAAATGGCTGGTGGTGACCGGCACCAACGGCAAGACCACCACCACTCAGATGACGCACTCCATCCTGCGCGCCGCCGGTATCGCCAGCGTCGCCTGCGGCAATATCGGCCTGCCCATCCTGGATGCGCTGCGTCGCACGCCCGGACCACAGGTGCTGGCCGTCGAGCTGTCCTCGTTCCAGCTGCACTGGGCCCCTTCGGTCCGGCCCGAGGCCGGTGTGGTGCTGAATGTGGCCGAGGATCACCTGGATTGGCACGGCGGCCTGGATGCCTACGCTGCCGCCAAGGCACGCGCCCTGTTCGGCCGGGTCGGTGTCGTCGGCCTGGACGACGCGGTCGCCGCCGCGCTGGCCCGGAAATCCAAGGCGCGCCGCACCGTCGGGTTCCGTATCGGCGTGCCCGCCGACGGCGAACTCGGCGTGGTGGACGGCAAGCTGCTGGATCGCGCCTTCACCAAGGCGGCGATCCTGGCCGAGATCGGCGATATCAGCCCGCCCGGGCCCGCCGGTATCGCCGACGCGCTGGCCGCCGCCGCGCTCACCCGCGCCATCGATGTGGCGCCGCAGTTCGTGCGTGAGGGTCTGGTCGAGCACAAGGTGGGACCGCACCGCGCGGCGTTCGTGCGCGAGCTCGCGGGCGTCGACTTCATCGACGACTCCAAGGCCACCAACCCGCACGCCGCGCGATCCTCGATTCTGGCGCACCCGCAGGTGGTTTGGGTGGCGGGCGGACAGCTCAAGGGCGCGCACGTGGACGATCTGATCGAGGAGATCGCGGACCGTCTGGTCGGTGCGGTGCTGATCGGGTCCGACGCGCCGGTGATCGCGTCCGCGTTGGCGCGACACGCGCCCGATGTCCCGGTCATCGAGGTGTGGGCGGGAGACGATGCACTGATGGATGAGGCGGTGCGGATGGACAAGGCCGATGCCGTGATGGCACAGGCGGTCCGGGCCGCGGCCGGTATGGCCAGTCGTGGCGATACCGTGCTACTCGCTCCGGCGGCCGCGTCGCTGGACATGTTCGCCGACTACACCCATCGCGGCCGCAGCTTCGCCGACGCCGTGCACACACTGGAGGACGGGGACATCGGGCGGCGGCTATGACCACGACCACGACCAAGAGCGGATTCAACGCGCGCTGGGCCGGCGCCTGGCTGGCGCGCCCGCTCGCGTCGTTCCATCTGGTCGTCACCATCGCCACCCTGCTCACCGTGCTGGGTCTGGTCATGGTCCTCTCGGCGTCGTCCGTGGAGGCCTACACCGACGGCGGTTCGGCGTACTCGCTGTTCATCCAGCAGGCCGTGTTCGCCGCCATCGGGTGCTCACTGTTCTATCTGGCGCTGCGGTTGCCGCTGAAACTGCTGCGCCAGTGGTCGTTTCCGCTGTTCGCGCTGTCGGTGCTGGCGCTGGCGCTGGTGCTGATCCCCGGGATCGGCTCCGAAGTGCAGGGCGCGCGGCGCTGGTTCGTGATCGGCCCGATCTCGGTGCAGCCGTCGGAGATCGTCAAGGTGACGCTGGTGATCTGGGGCGCGCACCTGCTCGCCTCCCGGCGCTCCGAGCGGGCGGGACTGAAAGACATTCTGGTGCCGCTGGTTCCGGCCGGTCTGCTGGTCTGCCTGCTGGTGGTGCTGCAACCCAACCTGTCCACCACCATCGCGCTCGGCGTGGTGCTGGCGGCGCTGCTGTGGTTCGGCGGTCTGCCGGTGCGGCTGTTCATCACCATCTGCGTGTCCGGCATGATCGCGGCGGGCATCCTCGCGCTTTCGGCCGGCTACCGTTCGGATCGGGTTCGTTCCTTCTTCAATCCGAGCGCGGATCCGATGGGCAACAACTATCAGGCCCGGCAGGCGCAGTACTCGCTGGCCGACGGCGGGATCTGGGGCCGCGGTCTGGGGCAGAGCCGGGCCAAGTGGAGCTATCTGCCGAACTCGCACAACGACTTCATCTTCGCGATCATCGGCGAGGAGCTCGGGTTCCTCGGCTGCGCGCTGGTGCTCGGCCTGTTCGCGCTGTTCGTCTACACCGGGCTGCGGATCGCGGCCCGCTCGGTCGACCCGTTCCTGCGCCTGCTCACCGCCACGGCCACCACCTGGATCACCGCGCAGGCGCTGATCAATATCGGATACGTGGTGGGGCTGCTGCCGGTGACCGGTCTGCAGCTGCCGCTGGTGTCGGCGGGCGGTTCGTCACTGGCGATCACGCTGTTCATGTTCGGCATCATCGCCAGTGCGGCCCGGCACGAACCCGAGGCGGTGGCGGCGCTGCACGCCGGCGGCGACGGCCGGTTCAGCCGGCTGCTCCGGCTGCCCAAGCCCGAGGTGTACTCGCCCGCGAAGGCGTCCTCGGCGCGCGCTCGCACCGCCGCGAAGGCCCAGCCGCGCAAGCGGCCGCAGCCGCAGCGCGGGCGTCCGCAGCCGCCCGCGCGGCGTCCGCAACCAGGCGCCAGACGCGGTACCGGCTCCCTGCGCTCGACCCGGGCCTGGGAACCGAACTATCCCATGCACCATCCGAGAGAACGAGGTAGAGACAGGTGAGCGTGCCGGATTCACCCACCCCTTCGGCTGCGCCCCCTGCCGCCCCCCTGTCGGTGATCGTGGCCGGCGGCGGCACCGCAGGACACATCGAACCTGCCCTCGCCGTCGCCGACGCACTGCGCCGGCTCGACGAGTCGATCCGGGTGACCGCCCTCGGCACCGCGCGGGGCCTCGAGAAAGATCTGGTGCCCGCGCGCGGGTACCCGCTGGAGCTCATACCGCCGGTGCCGTTGCCGCGCAAGCTCTCCGGTGACCTGCTGCGCCTGCCCGGCCGGGTGCGCGCCTCGGTGGCCGCGACCCGCGCCGTGATCGACCGGGTGGACGCCGATGTGATCGTCGGCTTCGGCGGCTATGTCGCGCTGCCCGCCTATCTGGCCGCGCGCGGCGGGCTGCTCGGGCGTGGACGCCGAGTGCCGGTGGTGGTGCACGAGGCCAACGCCAAGGCCGGGATCGCGAACAAGGTCGGCGCCCGGGGCGCCGCCAGAGTGCTTGCCGCCGTCCCGGATTCGGGTCTGTCAGGTGCGGAGGTGGTCGGCATTCCGGTGCGCGCGTCCATCACCACGCTGGATCGGGCCGCGTTGCGCGCCGAGGCGCGAGCGCACTTCGGGCTGCCCGCCGAGGGCCCGGTGCTGCTGGTGTTCGGCGGTTCGCAGGGTGCGCGCACGCTGAACGAGGCCGTGTCCGGCGCCGCGAAGGAGCTGGCCGCGGCCGGGATCTCGGTGCTGCACGCGCACGGGCCGAAGAACACCCTGTCGCTGCCCGAGACCGACGGCGTCGCGCGGTATGTCGCCGTGCCGTATCTGTCGCGAATGGATCTGGCCTACGCGGCCGCCGACGCGGTGGTGTGCCGATCCGGCGCGATGACCGTCGCCGAGGTATCGGCGGTCGGCCTGCCCGCGGTGTACGTGCCGCTGCCGCATGGCAACGGCGAACAGGAATTGAACGCGCGACCCGTGGTGGCCCAGGACGGTGGCAGAATTGTCGCAGACGGGGACCTGACCCCGGATTACGTGCGCGAGGAGGTCATTCCGCTGCTGCGCGATCCCGCTCGGCTGACCGAGATGGGCCGCGCCGCGGCGGGCGCGGGGCACCGCGACGCCGCCGACGAGGTGGCGCGCATCGTGGCGGCGATCGGACAAGAGAGGCGGGCGCAGTGAGCACACATCGATCGGCTCTGCCACCGGATCTGGCGCGGGTGCACATGGTCGGTATCGGCGGCGCGGGCATGTCCGGCATCGCGCGAATCCTGCTGTCCCGCGGCGGCGAGGTCTCCGGCTCGGACGCCAAGGAGAGCCGAGGCGTGCTCGCCCTGCGCGCCCGCGGCGCGCAGGTTCGGATCGGCCACGACGCCAGCGCCCTCGACCTGCTGCCCGGCGGCCCGACCGTGGTCGTCACCACCTACGCGGCGATCCCGAAGACGAATCCGGAACTGGTCGAGGCGAATCGGCGGCAGATCCCGGTGCTGCTGCGTCCCGCCGTGCTCGCCTCGCTGATGGAGGGGCACCGCAGCCTGCTGGTGTCGGGCACGCACGGCAAGACCTCGACCACCTCGATGCTCATCGTCACCCTGCAGCATTGCGGCTTCGACCCGTCCTTCGCGGTCGGCGGCGAGTTGAACGAGGCGGGCACCAATGCCCACCACGGCACCGGCGACAGCTTCGTGGCCGAGGCCGACGAGAGCGACGGCTCCCTGCTGCAATACTCGCCGGATGTCGCGGTGGTGACCAATATCGAGTCCGATCACCTGGACTTCTTCGGCACACCCGAGGCCTACACCCAGGTCTTCGACGACTTCACCGATCGAATCGTCGACGGCGGCCTGCTGGTGGTGTGCCTGGACGATCCCGGCTCCCGCGAACTGGCCGAACGCGTGGGAGACAAGCTGGCCGCCAAGGGGGTCCGGGTACTCGGCTACGGGTCCGGCGAGCTGCCGGACGCGCCGGTGCCGGTCGGGGTGCGCCTGCACCACTGGGAGCCACGCGACGTCGGCGGCGTAGCGCAATTCCAGCTGTCCGACGAGTCCGCGCCGCGCACCCTGCGGCTGTCGGTGCCGGGCCGCCACATGGCGTTGAACGCGCTCGCGGCGCTGCTGGCCGCGCGGGCCTCCGGCGCCGACGTCGACGAAATCGTCCAGGGTCTGGAGGGTTTCGGCGGGGTGCACCGCCGGTTCCAGTTCGTGGGCCGGGAGAACGGCGTGCGTGTCTTCGACGACTACGCCCACCACCCGACCGAGGTGCGCGCGGTGCTCGGCGCCGCCGCCGAACTCGTGCAGCAGGAGGCGCGGGACGGCGCCCGCTCCCGGCAGGGGCGGGTCATCGTGGTCTTCCAGCCGCATCTCTACAGTCGCACCGCGACCTTCGCCACCGAGTTCGGCGCGGCCTTGAGCCTGGCCGACGAGGTGGTGGTGCTCGATGTGTTCGGCGCGCGGGAGAAGCCGCTGCCCGGCGTCAACGGCGCGCTGGTGGCGCAGGCGGTCACCAAACCCGTGCACTATCAGCCGGATATCTCGCGGGTCGGCCGGCAGGCGGCCGGGCTGGCGCTGCCGGGCGACGTGGTGATCACCATGGGCGCCGGCGATGTGACCATGCTCGGCAGCCAGATTCTCGACGGTCTGCGGGCGCGTCCGCCCTACGGGCGGTGAGCTGTGCGGGAACGGTTGGCGGGGTGGCGACTGGATCGCCGCGCCTGGCTGGTCGGGTTGCTGGGCGTGTGCGTCATCACCGTGATCATGGTGGTGGCCTGGTTCACGCCCGCGCTGGCGGTGCGTGCCGTGCAGATCGAGGGTCTGACGGGAGTGTCCGAACAGGCCGTGCGTGACCAGTTGCGTATTCCCGAGGGCACCTCGATGCTGCGCATGGACACCACCGCCATGGCGCGCCGGGTCGCCGGAATCCCGAAGGTGCACACCGCCCGCGTGCAGCGCAAGTTCCCGTCCACCATCAAGGTGACGGTGACCGAACGGATCCCGGTGCTCTATTTCGACGGCCCCGACGGCGCCCACCTGGTGGACGGCGAGGCGATCGAGTTCGCGGTGGAGGCCGCGGCGATCGGGGTGCCCAAGCTGGTCACCGATCATCCGGGCGGTTCGGATCCGGCCACCGCCGCCGCCGTGGCGGTCCTCCGGATTCTGCCTCCGGCGCTGGTAGCGCAGGTGGGCGAGGTTGTGGCGCGGTCGATTTCGGACATCTCGCTGAATCTGAGCGATGGCCGCACGGTAGTGTGGGGCGGGACGAACGACGCCGAACGCAAGGCACAGGTCGTGTTGCCGCTGTTGACCCAGGAGGGCACGGTGTTCGACGTTTCGAGTCCTAATCTGGTCACGGTAAAGTGAGCGACACCTATTGCGCCCAGCGGTTTTTGGCAGGCCGAGTTCGCTCGGCCGACCAAGATCGGGTGCAGGGGGCAACTGTCCACGATAAAACCTGTGGTGCGCCTCGGCGACCGGGATCACCAAGATTCTGGGATTCGTCTCGGCGCGCCTGCGGGCGTATCGCGGCGGCTGCGAATAGCGTTCCGCAGCAGTCGGATACTTGACATAACGCCAACCCTATGGTTGAGGTTTAGGGTTTGCCCGTCCGAACACGACAGGCTTTAGATCGAAGGAAGGCGAGAGCCCATGACGCCCCCGCACAACTACCTTGCTGTGATCAAGGTCGTCGGTATCGGCGGCGGCGGCGTCAATGCCGTCAACCGGATGATCGAACAGGGACTCAAGGGAGTCGAGTTCATCGCGGTCAATACCGACGCGCAGGCGCTGCTGATGAGTGACGCCGACGTCAAGCTCGACGTCGGCCGCGAACTCACCCGCGGCCTCGGCGCCGGAGCCGACCCCGAGGTCGGCCGCAAGGCCGCCGAAGACCACAAGGACGAGATCGAAGAGGTGCTCAAGGGCGCCGACATGGTCTTCGTGACCGCCGGTGAGGGCGGCGGCACCGGCACCGGCGGCGCGCCCGTGGTCGCCAGCATCGCCCGCAAGCTAGGCGCGCTCACCATCGGTGTGGTCACCCGCCCGTTCTCGTTCGAGGGCAAGCGCCGCGGCAATCAGGCCGAGGTCGGCATCAACCTGCTGCGCGAATCCTGCGACACGCTCATCGTCATCCCGAACGACCGGCTGCTGCAGCTCGGCGACGCGGCCGTGAGCCTGATGGACGCGTTCCGCTCCGCCGACGAGGTGCTGCTCAACGGTGTCCAGGGCATTACCGACCTGATCACCACCCCCGGCCTGATCAATGTCGACTTCGCGGACGTGAAGTCCGTCATGTCCGGCGCAGGCAGCGCGCTCATGGGTATCGGCTCCGCGCGCGGCGAGGGCCGTTCGGTGAAGGCCGCCGAATCGGCGATCAACTCGCCGCTGCTGGAAGCGTCCATGGACGGCGCGCACGGTGTGCTGCTCTCGATCGCGGGCGGGTCGGATCTCGGCCTGTTCGAGATCAACGAGGCGGCGTCGCTGGTGCAGGAGGCCGCGCACATCGAGGCCAACATCATCTTCGGCACGGTGATCGACGATTCGCTCGGCGACGAGGTGCGCGTCACGGTGATCGCGGCCGGCTTCGACGGCGGCGGCCCGGCCCGGCGCAGCTTCGAAACCAGCCGCACCGCCATCGGTTCGGCGCGCGCCGGTGAGATCGGCCAGACCCGCACCGCGGTCGAGCCCGCCGTCACCGCTCGCACCGAACCCCCGGCCGCGACCCCGACCACGCCACCGGCCCGCGGCACCGTCCCGAGCTATATGGAGAGCGAACGCGCCCGGTTAGCCGAGCCCACGGTCACCCACAACTCCCGCTCCCACATCCAGCCGCCCGACGCGGACGACGATGACGACGATGTGGATGTTCCCTCCTTCATGAGGAGGTAGTCGGGCCGACGCCTCACTTCGTTCGGCTAACGGCCCGACTACCGGAGTTTCAATCGGGCACCGGGGGCGCTTCGCTTCCCCGGTGCCGTCCAGCTTCGGGCTTGCCTCGCTTCGCTCGGCGGTTCGCCCCGGCGTATCAATGAGTCAGGTCGAATTCACAGGGGGTTCGTGACTTTCCCTATGCATCTGTGTGGGGGAAGCGGCGAAAGATGGTGTGGAGTCCGGCTCTACGATGGCGGCATGAATGTTGCGCCGACCATGACTGTTCGACGGGTGACGACGACCAGGGCCGGGGGGTTTTCGGCGCCGCCGTACGACACGTTCAATCTCGGGGATCATGTGGGGGATGATCCGGGGGCGGTGCGGCGGAATCGGGTGCGGCTGGCCGAGGGGATCGGGTTGTCGCCGGATCGGCTGGTGTGGATGGAGCAGATCCACGGGCGCAACGTCGAGGTGATCGAGGGGCCGCGGGCCGAAGCGGTGCCTGCCACAGATGCTCTGGTGACCACCGTGCCGAATCTGGCCCTGGTCACACTCAGCGCCGACTGCGTGCCCGTGCTCCTCTCCGATGACGAGGCCGGTGTGATCGCGGCCGTGCACGCCGGGCGGATCGGCGCCCGGATCGGGATCGTGCCCAAGGTGCTCGAGGTCATGGTGTCGGTGGGTGCGCGGGTGGAGCGGATCGGCGCGTTCCTCGGTCCGGCCGCGTCCGGCCGCCAGTACGAGGTGCCGGCCGCGATGCGCGACGATGTCGACAAGCACCTGCCCGGCAGCGCGGCCACCACCGTGCGCGGCACCCCCTCGCTGGATCTGCGGGCGGGAATTCGACGGCAGCTCACCGCGGCCGGAATCGGCGCGGTCGCGGAGGATCCGCGCTGCACCATCGAGGACAAGACCCTGTTCAGCCATCGGCGCGGCGCGCCGACGGGCCGGATCGCCGGGGTGATCTGGATGGAGGCGCAGGCGTGACCGGTACCCGGGTCGATGCCCGCACCGCTGAGCTGTCGGCGAACCTGACCGCGCTCACCGAGCGCATCGACGCGGCGGCCCGAGCCGCGGGCCGGGATCCGGCCTCGGTGCGCCTGCTGCCGGTGACGAAGTTCTTCCCGGCCTCGGATGTGGAGATCCTGTATCGATTGGGGCGCCGCGAGTTCGGCGAGTCGCGCGAGCAGGAGGCGTCGGCCAAAGTGGTGGCATTGCGTGAGCGACACCTCAGCGACGTGCACTGGCACATGATCGGACGGTTGCAGCGCAACAAGGCGCGGGTGGTAGCCCGCTGGGCGCACACCGTCCACTCGGTCGACAGCGAACGTCTGGCTACGGCACTTGACACCGGGGCCCGCGATGCGCTCGAGGCAGGGGAGCGAGACACCCCGCTCCGGGTCTTGTTGCAGGTCAGCCTGGATGAAGACCCGGCCCGAGGCGGTGTCGCACCGGCCGAACTGGACGCTCTCGCCGACTTCGTCGCCGGATCGGAAGCGTTGCAGCTCGGGGGCCTGATGGCGATTCCGCCGCTGCAAGCCGACACCGATAGCGCATTTGCACGACTTGCGACATTGCACACCCTGTTGCGGTCGCGACACTCCGATGCGACCGAACTTTCTGCCGGTATGTCCTCGGATTTGGAGGTTGCCGTCGAACATGGTTCGACTTGTGTGCGTGTCGGTACCGCCTTGATGGGCGCTCGACCGATAACCTCGGCGTAGCAAAGAAACCTCATCAGTCACATTCGACACATATGCTTGGGGCTGACGAGGGCTGAGCAAAACTTCAATACCCGGCCGCCACCGGGGCCGAAGGAAGGTCGACCACATGAACGAACACGAGGTGCGGTAATGAGCACACTGCACAAGTTCAAGGCGTACTTCGGCATGGTTCCGCTCGAGGATTACGAGGACGACTACGTCGCCGACGATCTGCGCGGACCCGCCGCACCCGCCTCGCGGGGTGTGAGCGAGCCGCGGGGCGCCCGTGGTCGCGGACCGTACGCGGGCGGCTACCCGGCCGACCGCTACGACGAAGACCCTTACGGCCCCGAGCGTTTCGCATCCGACCGGTTCGACGACGAGCCGGATTACGCCGAACCAGCGCCGGTCTACAAGCCGTACAAGGCCGGATACCCGGTCGCGCGGCGCGACGACTACGGCGACGAGCCCTACGGCGACGACCGCTACGAGGCGCCGCGGCGCCCCACCCGGATCGAGTCGGCTCCGTCGTCGGGCCGCCGCTTCACCGCCGGTGGCGGCGCGCCCATGATGCGCGGTGCGACCCGTGGTGCGCTCGCTGTCGATCCCGACGCCGAGGAGCGCAGGATGGAGGAGCGCGTGCGCCCCGAACCTGCCCCCGCGCGCCGGCCCGGGATCTTCGAGGACGGAGGTCCCTTGTCCAAGATCACGACACTGCGCCCGCGCGATTACAGCGAGGCAAGGATCATCGGCGAGCGGTTCCGTGAGGGCAACCCGGTGATCATGGACCTGGTGGATCTCAGCAATGCCGATGCCAAGCGGCTGGTGGATTTCGCGGCCGGGCTGGCCTTCGCGCTGCGCGGTTCCTTCGACAAGGTGGCCACCAAGGTCTTCCTGCTCTCGCCGGCCGATGTCGATGTCACGGCCGAGGAGCGCCGGCGGATCGCCGAAACCGGCTTCTACACCCAGAAATAGGGTTGTGATCAGGGGGTTTCATCAGATCCGTTGCGCCGGGGGCGGTGTGGTCATTTTGCGCGGCGCGGATTTTGCGGCAGAGTGAGGTCGTGGCCTTGTTCGCGGTGTTGTACCTCGTACTGTTCCTCTTCTGGCTCTTGCTGATCAGTCGGGTGATTGTCGAGGTCATCCGCAGCTTCGCCCGTGACTGGCGACCGACCGGTGTCGTTGTCGTCCTCCTGGAGGTGATCTTCACGGTCACCGACCCGCCAGTGAAACTGCTGAGGCGTTTGATACCCACGGTGTCTCTGGGAGGAATACGGCTCGATCTGTCAATCATGGTGTTGCTGTTCGCGGTGTTCATCGCTATGAGGTTCGCCGAATTGCGCGTGTCGTGATGACCAAACGTTCACAGGCACAGCCAACCGGTAGCTCCGGTATGACAGAATGGGCCGAGATACCTTGCTAGATCTGCTACATCTCCAAAAGACGCGTGAAGGGATCCTTCCATGCCGCTGACTCCTGCCGATGTGCACAACGTCGCGTTCAGCAAACCGCCGATCGGGAAGCGTGGCTACAACGAGGATGAAGTCGATGCCTTCCTTGATCTGGTGGAGCAGGAACTTTCACGGCTGATCGAGGAGAACGCCGACCTGCGCCAGCGGGTTGCCGAGCTCGATGCCGAATTGGCCGATGCCAAGAAGAATCGCCCGGCCGCGCCCGTCCCGGTGAAAGCTCCTGTGCAGCAGGCGCCCCCGCCGCCGGAACCGATCAAGGCGCCGGTGCCGCAGGCTCCGCCCGCTCCGATGCCGGTCGCGGCCCCGCCGAAGGCCGAGGCGCCCGGCGCCGACGCCAATTTGCAGGCCGCCAAGGTGCTCAGCCTCGCCCAGGAGATGGCGGACAGGCTGACCAGCGATGCCAAGGTCGAGGCCGAGAATCTGCTCTCGAACGCGCGCGCCAACTCCGAGCGCCTGGTCGGCGATGCCAGAACCCGGTCCGAGGCGATGATCGGCGATGCCCGCCAGAAGTCCGAGGCCATGCTGTCGGACGCGCAGAACCGGTCGGACAGCCAGTTGCGGCAGGCCAAGGAGAAGGCCGACGCTCTCCAGGCCGATGCCGAGCGCAAGCACGCCGAGATCATGGCGACCATCACCCAGCAGCGCAGCGTGCTGGAGAGCCGGATCGAACAGCTGAAGACCTTCGAGCGCGAATACCGTGTGCGGCTCAAGTCGTACCTGGAATCGCAGCTGGAGGAATTGGAGAACCGTGGGTCGGCGGTTCCGGTGGACGGTGGCGAAGCCTTCGCCGATGCCGGTGCCGGAAACAACCTCGCGCCCGCCTCGTTCGCCAAGGGATCCAAGTAAACCATCCCTAGCTGTCGTTCGAGTAGTGCCGTCGGCTGTGCCTGCGGCCATCCCCCAGGGGGGTCACCGTGCTCGTGTTGACGCTCGTCCTCGCCGCGATCGGGTTCGCCCTGCTCGTCACGGCACTCACCACCGGTTCGGTGATGTGGGCCTGGGGCTGCATTATCGTGTGCGTGATCGGGGCTGTGCTGTTGCTGGTGAGCGCACTATCGATGCGCAAGCCGGACGGAGAGGCGGCACCGCCGCCGGGGCGGCATGCGAAACGCTGAGAACCAGTGAGCACCTGACACCTTCGTGTGATCGCGAGCTACTTGCTTGTACCCGAGCTCAGGGCTCCGGAAACCTGCTGGACAGCACTGGTTAGAATCGAAGGAACACGGCATCGATCCGGCCATCACCGGGGAGCCTTCGGAAGAACGGCGCGGTCGCCCGCGCTCATTAGACCCGAACGGGTGAGCCCGTCACAGCTCGCAACGAGCGGACCGGTCCTGCCGGTCAAGCGGGGTGGTACCGCGGTCTCGGCGCACCGGCGCTGGCATCGTCCCCGTGCCCACACACGCGCGTCGCGTGGACGCGCTGGCACGAGGAGACGATTCCGCGATGGCGGATGATACTGGCAAGGCCGCATACCCTCGCGTCGATCTCGGCGCCGGTTCCGGCGGATCCTTCCCCGACCTGGAACGCAAGGTCCTCGACGCGTGGGCCGCCGACGACACGTTCCGGGCCAGCATCGAGAACCGTTCGGGCTCGAGCGAGTTCGTCTTCTATGACGGACCGCCGTTTGCCAACGGTCTGCCACATTACGGACATCTGCTCACCGGGTATGTGAAGGACCTCATCCCGAGGTTTCAGACGATGCGCGGTCAGCGGGTCGATCGGCGATTCGGCTGGGACTGTCATGGACTGCCCGCGGAAATCGAAGCGGAAAAGCAGCTCGGTATCACGGACAAATCACAGATCGATGCGATGGGCCTGGCGGAATTCAATGCCGCCTGTAAATCCTCGGTGCTGCGGTACACCGGTGAATGGCGCGACTATGTGACGCGTCAGGCGCGCTGGGTGGACTTCGACAACGACTACAAGACACTCGATCTCGACTTCATGGAGTCGGTGATGTGGGCGTTCAAGTCGCTCTACGACAAGGGCCTGATCTATCAGGGCTTCCGGGTGCTGCCCTACAGCTGGTACGAGCAGACGCCGCTGTCGAATCAGGAGACCCGCCTGGACGACGCGTACAAGATGCGCCAGGATCCGGCGGTCACCGTCGACATGCCGCTCGCGGTCCCGGCCGATCATCCGCTGCGCGAACTCGACGGCGCCAACGCGCTGATCTGGACCACGACGCCGTGGACGCTGCCGTCCAACCTCGCGGTCGCGGTGCACCCCGAGGTGCGCTACGTGCACCTGCGCGCCGCCGACGGCAAGCGCTACGTGCTGGCCGCGGAACGGGTGTCGCACTACGCGCGGGAGTTCGGCGCGGAGCCGGAGGTGCTCTCGGAGCATCTGGGCGCTGCCCTCGTCGGCCTGAGCTATCAGCCGCCGTTCGATTTCTTCCGCGGGCATCCGAACGCGCACCGCGTGCTGTCCGCCGACTACGTGACCACCGACTCCGGCACCGGAATCGTGCACCTCGCACCGGCTTTCGGCGAGGAGGACATGGATGTCGCCACCGCCAACGGCATCGAGATCGTGCAGCCGCTGGATCCGGGCGGCAAGTTCACCTCCATGGTGCCGCCGTACGAGGGCCTGATGGTGTTCGACGCCAACCCGGTGATCATCTCCGACCTCAAGGCCGCCGGAAAGCTGTTGCGGCACGAGACGATCGAGCACTCCTACCCGCACAGCTGGCGTTCCGGTCAGCCGCTGATCTACATGGCGGTGCCGTCCTGGTTCGTCGCGGTGACCAAGTTCCGCGACCGCATGGTCGAGCTGAACAAGCAGATCACCTGGGTGCCCGAGCACATCCGTGACGGCCAGTTCGGCAAGTGGCTCGAGGGTGCGCGGGATTGGAACATCAGCCGTAACCGCTACTGGGGCAGCCCGATCCCGGTGTGGGTGTCCGACGATCCGGCCTACCCGCGCCTGGATGTCTACGGCTCACTGGACGAGCTCGAGCGCGACTTCGGGGTGCGCCCGACCGATCTGCACCGCCCGATGATCGACGATCTGGTCCGGCCGAATCCCGATGATCCGACCGGTAGGTCGATGATGCGCCGCGTGCCCGAGGTGCTGGACTGCTGGTTCGAGTCCGGGTCCATGCCGTACGCGCAGGTGCACTACCCGTTCGAGAACAAGGAGTGGTTCGACTCCCATTTCCCGGGCGACTTCATCGTCGAGTACAACGGTCAGACACGCGGCTGGTTCTACACCCTGCACGTGCTCTCCACCGCGCTGTTCGACAGTCCGTCGTTCAAAACCGTTGCGGCGCATGGCATCGTGCTCGGCGACGACGGCCTGAAGATGTCCAAGTCCAAGGGCAACTACCCGGATGTGAACGAGGTGTTCAACCGGGACGGTTCCGATGCCATGCGCTGGTTCCTGATGAGCTCGCCGATCCTGCGCGGCGGCAACCTCATCGTCACCGAGCGCGGTATCCGGGAGGGGGTCAGCCACGCGCTGCGCCCGCTCTGGAACGCGTGGACCTTCTTGCAGCTCTATGCCTCGGAAGCCGGTGTGTGGCGCACGGATTCGCCGCACGTGCTGGACCGCTACATCCTGGCCAAGCTGGCGGCGACCCGGGACGTGATGACCGACGCCCTGGAGCGCTACGACATCGCGGGCGCCTGCGACGAGCTGCGCCAGTTCGCCGACGCGCTCACCAATTGGTATGTGCGCCGGTCGCGTTCGCGGTTCTGGTCCGAGGATCGCGACGCCGTGGACACCCTGCACACAGTGCTCGAGGTGGTCACCCGGCTGGCCGCGCCGCTGCTGCCGCTGATCGCCGAGGTGATCTGGCGCGGGCTGACCGGTGAGCGGTCGGTGCATCTGGCCGACTGGCCGAAAGCCGGTGAGCTGCCGGAGGATCCGGATCTGGTCGCCGCCATGGACGAGGTGCGCACGGTGTGCTCGACGGTGCTGAGCCTGCGCAAGGCGCAGAACCTGCGAGTGCGGCTGCCGCTGGCCGAGGTCACCATCGCGGCTGCCGACGCCGAGCGGATGCGGCCCTACGCCGACATCATCGCCGACGAGGTGAATGTGAAGAAGGTGGATCTGACCACCGACGTCGCCGTGCACGGCCGGTTCGAGCTGGCCGTGAACGCCCGCGCCGCGGGCCCGCGTCTGGGCAAGGACGTGCAAACGGTGATCAAGGCGGTCAAGGCCGGTGACTGGTCGGAGAGCGCCGACGGCGTCGTGACGGCTGCCGGAATCGAGTTGCTGCCCGAGGAGTACACCCAGCGCCTGGTGGCCGCCGAGCCGGAGTCGACCGCCGCGCTGCCCGGTAATGCCGGTTTGGTGGTGCTCGATTCGGTGGTCACCGAGGAACTGGAGGCCGAGGGCTGGGCCCGCGACCTGATCCGGGATCTGCAGGAGACCCGCAAGTCGGCGGGCCTCGAGGTCTCGGACCGGATCGCCGTGGTGCTCGAGGTGCCCGCCGAGCGACTGGGCTGGGCGCAGACGCACCGAGAGCTGATCGCGGGCGAGATCCTCGCCACCGCACTGACATTCGGTGACGCGGGTGCGTCCGCCGCCGAGATCGTGGGTGGGGTGAAGGTTTCGCTCGCCAAGGCCTGAGCGACGACGCGGCCGGGGCCGGCTCCCAGATCGGGAGCCGGCCCCGGCTGTGTACTGACCGCGCGTTTTATGGCTCCGCGTCGGGACCGTGACCGAGATGCAATGCCGAAAGTTAGCCAGAAGCTTGTTCCGGCAGTCGGCCGGGCGCAGAATTCGATGTTGCTACTGGGGCGCAGGGGTATCCCTGTTGTTCCTGATGTCGATGGTTCGACCTGGACTGCGTGGTTACCGCTGGTTCGCCCGGTGGGTTTCCGCGCCGTGGATCCACGGCCGCGTGTCTCTGCGGAGATGGTAGCCGTGCCTTAGCCAAGGAGACGCGCGCCATGCCGAAGAGATCCGGAAGACCTGGTAAGCGGACGACGCTGGGCCTGCTGCTGGCCGCGCCCGCCGTGTGCGCGACCCTGCTCGTGCCCAGCACCGCCGGTGCGGAGCCCGCGCCCGAACGCGGCAGCAGCCCGCTCGCGGAGCTCCCGGACATGACGCATCTCGAGCAGACGGTGCGCATGGCCCAGTTCCTGGCCGAGGCCGGGATCGATCTCGCCGACACCCTCAACGAGGTCGGCAGCAGCACCGGGTCGGCCGATTTCGCGCTGCCGATCCCCATCTCCAGCCCACGGGCGCTGGCCGCCCTCGCGATCGCGACGACCCAGGTGGGCAAGCCCTACCAGTGGGGCGGCAACGGCCCGCACGCCTGGGACTGCTCGGGCCTGGTGCAGTGGGCCTACCGGCAGGTGGGAATCAAGCTGCCGCGCACCACATGGGAGCAGGCCAAGGTCGGTATCCCGGTCGCGTTCATCGGTTTGGCGCCGGGCGATGTGGTGGTGCTCAATCGCGACGGTTCGCATGTCGGCATCTACGCGGGCATGGGCCAGGTGCTCAATGCCTACGACTGGGGCGTGCCGGTCGGGCTGACCCCGCTGCGCGAGTTCAAGATCTTCTCCATCCGCCGCTTCTTCTGAGCCCCCTCACGGCTGCTCGGCGACCAGCCCGCGCAGCAGCGGACCGTACTCGGGATGGGCCAGCGCCGAGGCGAATTGGGCCACCAGGTAGTCGGCCGGGTTGCCGGTGTCGTACCAGCGGCCGCGAATGACCTGACCGTAGACCGGATTCTCGGCGGCGAAGACATTGATCGCGTCGGTCAGATAGACCTCACCGGTGCGATGCTCGTACCAGGCGGTGGTCTGGCGGCGCAGTTCGTCGATGATGCCGGGCGTCACCACGTAGCCGCCGATCGCCGCGAAGGACGACGGCGCGTCCTCCGGCTTCGGCTTCTCCCGCAGGCCGGTGATGCGCATCAGGCCGTTGCCCTGGTCGTCGGCGACCACGGGCACGCCGTAGCGCTGTGATTCGCCCGGATCCATCGGCATCAGCGCGAGCACCGGCGCGCCGGTGGCCTCGTAGGCGTCGACCAGTTGCTGGGCGCGGGGTATCTCGGCGACGAAGACGTCGTCGGGCCAGAGCACCAGCATCGGCTCGTCACCGGCATTGCGGGCGGCGTTGAGCACGGGTGTGCCGTTGCCGTAGGGGCCGTGCTGGTCCAGGTAGGTGATGTGGCCGAGCCGGGACAGTTCGCCGACCTCCTCGACGGCGTCGGCGTAGGCGGTCTTGCCGTCGGCGCGCAGTTGCGCGATCAGAGCGGGGTTGGGCCGGAAGTGATCCTGGATCAACGACTTTCCGCCGCTGACCACGATGGTGATGTCGGTGATGCCGGACGCGACGAGTTCGCGCACGGTGTGCTCGATCACCGGCTTGTCGCCGACGGGCAGCATCTCCTTCGGGATGGCTTTGGTCAGGGGGAGCAAGCGCGAGCCGATACCGGCGGCCGGGATGACGGCCTTGCGGATCTTCATACCCCCGATCATCACACACCGCGAGGGGCGCCAAGTCCGATCGGGGCAGGTCAAGGCGGGTGAACCAGGTAGCGTCGAGGGCAGCTACCGCTCAGTCACCGCCCGGTGCGGCGCGCCGGAATCGTGTCGGTGGCGCGGCGTAGATTTCTCCCGGTGAGGACCTCGAATCGGTGGCGGGCGCGGTGAGCGCGCGGTCGCCGTATCCGCCGCTGGAGGCGGCGCGCGCCGCCCGGCGCTGGGTGCTGCACATCGATATGGATGCCTTCTTCGCATCCGTCGAGCAACTGACCCGCCCGACCTTGCGCGGGCGGCCGGTGCTCGTCGGCGGCACCGGCGGGCGCGGCGTGGTCGCGGGGGCGAGCTACGAGGCGCGGGTGTTCGGCGCCCGCTCGGCCATGCCGATGCATCAGGCGCGGCGACTGGTCGGGGTCACCGCGGTGGTGGTGCCGCCGCGCGGTGTGGTGTACGGCGAGGTCAGCGGCCGGGTTTTCGAGGCGCTGCGCAGCCGTATCCCGGTGCTGGAGACACTGTCCTTCGATGAGGCGTTCGGCGAGCCGGGCGAACTGGCGGGCGCCACGGTCGAGCGGGTGCACGAGTTCGCCACCGAGTTGCGCGCGGTGGTGCGCGAGCGCACCGGGCTGGTCGCCTCGATCGGCGCGGGCACCGGCAAGCAGCTGGCGAAGATCGCCTCCGGCCTGGCCAAACCCGATGGCATCCGGGTGGTCTCGCCGGGCGAGCAGCAGGCTCTGCTGGCGGCGCTGCCGGTCCGCAAGCTGTGGGGGATCGGCCCGGTGGCCGAATCCCGGTTGCGTTCACTCGGTATCGAGACCGTCGGCGCGTTCGCGGCACTGCCCGAATCCGAGGCCGCCTCGCTGCTCGGTGGCAGCGTGGGCGTGGCGCTGCACCGGCTGGCCCGCGGTATCGATGACCGTCCGGTAGCCGAACGGGCCGAGGCCAAGCAGATCAGCGCCGAGAACACCTACGAGACCGATATCGTCACCCTGGCGCAGTTGCGGCCCGCGATCGAGGCCATGGCCGCGGCCGCGCACCGGCGGCTGGACAAGGACGGCCGCGCCGCGCGCACCGTGGTGTTGAAGCTGAAGAAGTCCGATATGAGCATCGTGACGCGCTCGTTCACCCTGCCGTACGCCACCACCGATCCGGTCACTTTGACCACCGCCGCGCAGCGCTCGGCGATCGATCCGGCCGAGCTGGGCCCGATTCGCCTGGTGGGCGTGGGTTTCGGCGGTTTGTCGACGGTGCGCCAGGAGTCGCTGTTCCCCGAGCTGGATCAGGATCCGATCGAGGACACCGTCGTAGACGGTCCGGCCGAATCACCGGCCCCGGTCCTCGCCGCGCCGGCCCCGCGCACCGCCCTGTGGTATCCCGGAATGGATGTCACACACCCGGAATTCGGGCACGGCTGGGTGCAGGGCGCCGGATTGGGCGTGGTCACAGTCCGTTTCGAGACGAGTTCGACAGGGCCGGGCCCAGCGCGTACCTTCAGCGCCGACGACATCAGTCTGTCCCGTGCCGATCCGCTCGACAGCCTGCACTAGCCTTGGAGCTTCGTGCACGGAATCTACTCGAACGCAAAGGACGAGCAGTTGAAGCTTCGTAAGACTGGACGCATCGCGATCGCGGGATTGGCCCTGGCCGCCGCGCTGAGCCTGACCGCCTGTGGCAGCGATGACAAGAAGGACGCTTCGCCGGCGAAGAGTTCGACGACCAGTGCCGCGGCCGTGACCACCCGGGCGGCGAACCTGCCGCCGGTGCCGACCAAAGAGGAGCTGAACGCGCAGCTGCAGAAGGCACTGGATCCCAACGTGCCCAACGCCGAGAAGCTGGAGATGGTGCAGGGCGCCGAGGCCGATCCGGAGCTGCCGAGCCGGCTCGCGCAGGCCGCGCAACAGGCCGGGGCCTCCGCCGTGGTCACCGGCGTGAGCGAGTTCGGTGACACCATCAGCGCCAAGGCCACCATCACCTTCAACGGTCAGGCCAGCGAGGCGGACGTGCCGTTCGTCGCCGAGGACGGCAAGTGGAAGGTGCAGAAGCAGTGGGCCTGCAACCTGCTCCAGCTGGCCAACATCCAGTCGGTGGCCTGCGCCGCCTGACGCGTGGGTCGCGGCCGGCATCGGGCCGGCCGCGACATCCGGCGGGCATCGGGCCCGCCGCCAGGAAGTGATGCGGTAGTACCGTTTTCGTGGTTCGCCGCTACTATCGGGCTCCGTGGCAGACACAATGGTGTGGGCGGGGGAGTCCGTCGAGGAATCCGAGTCGGCGCGGCCCGCACGCTCTCGTAGCTGGGCGCGTCCCGTCGCCGTCGTCGCGGCACTGATCGGCGCGCTCTGCGCGCTCGCGATCCCGTTCCTGCCGGTGCGCATGGACGCCGCGACCCTCTCGTGGCCGCAGGCCGGGTCGCCTGCCAGCGTGCAGGCGCCGTTGCTTTCCTACGCGCCCACCGATCTGGCGGCGCACATCCCCTGTAGCGCCATGGCCGCGCTCGCCGAGACCGGCGGCGTCGTCATGTCGACGATTCCCCGGCAGTCGCCGGATATGGAGCGCTACGGATTCGTCGTCAAGGTGGTGGCCGATACCGCCGAGCGGCCCGGGCGGGTCGATGTCGTCTCGCGCAACACCCTGCTCTGGTCGGCGCCGCTGGATTCGGTGCGTGGGCCCGGCTGCGCGGTCGCGGTCGATCTCGGGGTGGGGCAGAGCTCGGTCGCGGTGAGCGGCGCCGGGCCGATCACCTCCGGCGACCTGGCCGGAAAAGACCTGCGCCCCCAGGTGGTCGGCGTGTTCAGCGATGTGCGCGGCGAGCTACCCGCGGACCTGGGGATCGACATTGCCGTCGACTCGCGCTTCTCCACCTCGCCGACAGCGTGGAAACTGGCCGCCATCGCGGTGTGCGTTCTCGCCACCCTGGCGGCCCTGGTGGCGCTGCACCGCCTCGACCGGCTCGACGGCCGCGGTTCCCGCCGCTTCCTGCCGACGCACTGGTGGCGGCTGCGCCCGGCCGACTGGCTGGTGTTCGCGACGCTGGGCGTCTGGCATTTCATCGGCGCCAACACCTCCGACGACGGCTACATCCTCGGCATGGCGCGTGGCGCGCAGAGCTCCGGCTACATGTCCAACTACTACCGCTGGTTCAGCGTCGACGAGGGGCCGTTCTACACGCCCTACACCGACGTGATCGGCTGGCTCGCCCAGATTTCCACGGTCAGCCCGTGGGTGCGGCTGCCCACCCTGGCCTCGGCGGTCCTGTGCTGGTGGGTGATCAGTCGTGAGGTGCTGCCCCGGCTCGGTGTCGCGCTGCGCGGGGGCGTCCCGGTGTGGACCGCGGCGCTGATGTTCCTGGCGTTCTGGCTGCCCTACAACAATGGTCTGCGCGCCGAATTCGTGGTGGCGACGGGCGTGCTGCTCACCTGGGTGTCGATGGAACGGGCGCTGGCGACCCGGCGGCTGCTGCCGGTCGCGATCGCCCTGCTGATCGCGGCGTTCACGCTGACCGCCGCGCCGTCCGGCCTGATCTGCCTGGGCGCGCTGGCTGCCGGGGCCCGCGGTATGACGGAAGTCGTTGTGCGCCGGGCGAAGACGACGGGCTACCTGCCGCTGCTGGCCCCGCTGATCGCGGCCGGTCTGCTGGTGCTGACCGTGGTCTTCGCCGATCGCACCTTCGCGGCCGTGCAGGAGATGCTGCGCGTGCACGATCTGATCAAGCCCGGCGAATCCTGGTTCTTCGAATACCTGCGCTGGCAGTACCTGGTCACCCCCAGCGGGGACGGCTGGCTGACCCGGCGCTTCGGCATGTTCATGTTGCTGCTCGGGCTGGTCGTGTGCGTGGTCAGCATGCTGCGCCGCGGCGGTCACCTGCCCGGCACCGCCGCCGGTCCGACTCGGCGCCTGGTCGGAATCTCCCTCGCCGCCATGGTGCTGATGATGTTCTCGCCGACCAAGTGGAATCACCAGTTCGGTGTGTTCGCGGGATTGGCGGCCTGTGTCGCGGCGCTCGCGGCGGTGGCGGCCGGGCCCGCGGTATTGCGGCCGGTGCGTAACCGGGCGCTGTTCGCCGCGGCGGTGTTCTTCACCCTGGCTGTCACGCTGGTCGCCCCGAACGGGTACTGGGATGTGTCGGCGTGGGGAGTTCCGTTCTGGGACAAGGCTCCCGAGATCGCGGGCAAGGGGCTGTCGACCGCGGCCGCCGGGGCGAGTGTGCTCGCACTGGTGGTGGCCGGGTGGTGGCATATCCGCCCGCAGACCCGGCTGGCACCGTGGCTGACCCGGCTCACCCGGGTGCCGGTGCTGGCGCTGGCCGCCGGATTCGTGGTGCTGCTCGAGGTGGGATCGCTGACCAAGGGCGCGGTGTCGCAGTATCCGGCGTACTCGCTGGCGAAGTCGAACCTCTCCGCTGCCTTCGCGGATGGTTGCGGCCTCGCCGACGATGTGCTGGTGGAGCCGAACCCGAACGCCTCGGTGCTCGCCCCGCTCACCGGGGACGCCACCGCCGCGCTGGCCGGTACCGAATCCGCCGGGTTCGCCGCCGATGGTGTGGCGCCCGTGCTGATCGCCGACGACACCGACTCCGGTGCGGGCCGCGCCAACACCGTCTCGAGCGATCCCGCCGAACTCCAGGACGCCGCGGAATCGGCCGAATCGGACTCCGATACCGGCAGCGGCGGTGCGATGTCGCTGCCGTTCGGGCTGGATCCGGCCACCACGCCGGTCCTCGGCAGCTATCGGGAAGGGGCCCAGACGCCCGCCGCGCTGACCACCGGCTGGTACCGGTTGCCCGAGGCCGTCGACGGAAGCCGCGGTGATCTCCTCGCCGTCGCGGTGGCCGGCCGGATCCGTTCGATCGATGCCGACGGGATCGCGCAGCCGGGTCAGGATCTCGAAGTCGAGTACGGGACAGCGGGTTCCGACGGCACCGTCGCGGTCGGCGGGCGGGTGCTGCCGATCGATATCGGTCCCGCGCCGCTGTGGCGGAACCTGCGGGTGCCGCTCGAGCAGGTGCCCGTCGACGCCGATGTGGTCCGCCTGGTCGCCTCGGACAAGGACCTGGGCAAGGACCAGTGGCTGGCCGTCACACCGCCCCGGGTGCCGCAGACGAAAACCCTGAACGCCCTGCTGGGTTCGCAGACCCCGGTCCTGCTCGACTGGGCGGTCGGCCTGAACTTCCCGTGCCAGCGGCCCATGGCCACCCGCGTCGGCGTCTCCGAACTACCCGAGTACCGGATCCTGCCCGGCGGCGAACTGGCCGCCATCACCACCATGTGGCAGGACCACGTGGGCGGCGGTCCGCTCGGCTGGACCCAGCTGCTCTACACGACCCGCACCCTGCCCACCTACCTCGATCAGGACTGGGACCGCGATTGGGGCTCGATGGAGCAGTTCATCCCACGCGACCCGAACGCGATTCGCGCCGAGATCGCGGTGCGGCAGGTGAACCGGATGGGTACCTGGACTCCAGGACTCATCACCACGACCTGGTAGCCGGGTTACCTGGTGCAGGCGGCGATGGCGTCGTCCAGCGTCGTCAGGTACCACGACTCCGACGCCCCGGCGTCGTCCCGCAGTGCCCGCAGGGCCGGGAGGAACTCCGGTGACCCGAGCACCGTCGCCGCCTCCAGCACGAGCGAGCTTGGGTCCTGGGCCAGCATCGCGTGCAGGGCGGCCACGGCGCGCAGGTCGCCGCGGCGGGCCAGGCCCATGGCGGCTTCGGCGGCGGTCTCCGGATCCGGATCGCTCAGGCGCGCGGCGAGTGCGTCCCGCACGGCCGGTGTGTCGGTATCGAGCTGGGTGCCCAGGCCGAACACCGCCCAATCCCGCACCATGTCTTCGGGATCGGCGCTCAGTCGCACCAGTGCGGCGACGGCCTCGGGGGCAGGTGGATCGCCGGCGATGGTGGCCAGGGCGACGGCGGCGGCGAAGCGGATGCCGCGGTCGGGTGCGTCGACATGCGGGAGCACCGCGGGCAGTCCGCGCGGATCGTAGTGGTGCCCGAACCCCCCGATCGCGGCGGCGACCACGCGCGGATCGGCGTCACCGCAGGCGGCCGCGAACAGCGGCAGGGCGTCTTCCAGGAATGGTTTGTCGTGTGCGTAGCCGTATTGGCCGATCACGTCGATGGCGAGCAGTCGTGCGGTCGCGTCGGGCGAATCCGTCAGTGCCGCAACGGTATCGAAGGTCGCTCGGTCGGTCCGGTGCTGGAGCGCGGTGACCGTGCGCCACCACCGATCGTCCTCGGGGTCGCCGACCGCGAGCGCACGCTCCAGCAACTCCGCGGAACCTACGCCCGCGAGGTCGCTACCGGCCCGGTCGTTCATAGGTTCGACATCCGCGTCATGCTCAGCATTCTCCCCGCGCCACCCCGGTGACCAGCCTCAATCACCTCACGGCGGCGTGTTGCGAATCACGATTTCGGCGCGCGAACGCTGTGACAAGACAGTCTGTGCGAGTCGGAATCGGTTCATTAGCATCAGATTTCGTCATCGTGCGGGCCCGGCCGATCCGGCCGCCGCCGTCGAATCGCCGGTCCGGGAGGTCCACATGCCCGCCGCCACGCAGGAGATGCCGGCTAAGGCCGCGGCGTCGGCCGAGCTCGCTCCGATCGCCTGGCGGGAATTGGGTGCGCTGCTCGGCGTGTTCGGCGTTCTGTTGATCGTCCGGCTCGGCCGCTATCCGCTGTGGGGCGACGAGCTGTACCTGGTGCCGGTGGGCCGGCGGCCGTCCTGGGGGTTCGCCGATCAGGGGCCGCTGGTGCCGCTCCAGGCGCACGCGTCCGATCTGCTGGCGCCCGGATCCGCTGTGGCGCTGCGGCTTCCGGTCGTCGTGCTGACACTGGCCTCGGTGCTGCTCGCCGCGTTGATCGCCCGGGAACTGGGTGGCGGCCGGGCGGCGCAGTCGATCGCCGCGCTCGGGTATGTGTGCACGCCGTTCGCGGTGCAGCAGGCGGCGGCGCTGAGTACCTTCGCCTACGACGCGACCCTGGTGGCGCTGCTGTGCTGGCTGCTGATCCGCTGGGTGCGCACCCGCCGGGATCCGCTGCTGATCGCGGCGGGCGTGGTCGCGGCGGTGGATTTCCAGGTCAAGTGGATGGTGCCGATCGTCTGGGCGCTGCTGGCGCTCGGTGTGCTGCTGTGGGGTCCGCGGGTGGCGCTGCGGCGGCGCGCGCTGTGGGTGGCGTCGGGGATCCTGGTCGCCGCGACGATTCCGGCGCTGCTGTGGCAGGCCGGGCACGGGTGGCCGCAGCTGGCCATGCCCGCGGAGATCCGGTCCGAGCAGACCAGCATGGCCACGGGCGGGCAGCTGGCCTCGTTCGCGCGGGAATTGATTCTCACCACCGGCCCGAGCGGAATCCTGCTGCTGGTGGGCATCTGGGCGGTGGCTCGGTCACCGCGGTTGCGCCCCTATCGTTTTCTGCTCCCGCTGTGTGTCGTGCCGCTGTTGGGTGTGCTGCTGCTCGGCATCCGCCCGTACTACCTGGGAGACGGTTTCGCGCTGCTGTACGGGATCGCCGCGGTACATCTCGCGGGGCTCGGCCTCGGCGCCTGGCTGAAGCGCGGCCTGACCGCGTATTTCGCGGTCGGCCTGGCCGTTGTCGTGGCCGCGGTGGCGCTGCTGCCGCTGCCCCGGACGTGGCTGCACACTCCGGTGATCCGCAATGGCGACATGGCTGTGCGCGCGCAGTTCTTCGGGCTGCACGGCTGGGGGCAACTGGTGGACACCGTCGAGCGCGCGCTCGCCGATATCCCGGGCGGCGCCCGCGCCGATGTGATCATGACCCAGAACTACTGGCAGGCAAGCGCTCTGGATGTCCTGGCCCGCACCGACCTGCCCCCGATCCACAGCCCGAATCGCGGCTACGGCTACTTCGGCCCGCCACCGGACTCCGCCACCCGGGTCCTCTACGTCGGCGGTGAGAATCTCGCGCCGGAACTCGCGGCCCGCTTCGGCGCGGTCGTCCCGCTGGCGCGCCTCGACGACCCGATCGGCTATCAGGGCGTGAACCACGGCATCCGAGTCTGGTACTGCACGGCCCCGACCCGCCCGTGGTCCCAGGTCTGGCCGGACCTGATGTCGCTGCGCATCGACCACGGCAACCCGATTTAGTTTCTTCAACCAAAAATGAGGTGACCGCGGACGCCGGTGAGGGCAGCATCGAGGCGGCCCGGCGGTTGTTCGACGACGGCGGCCGCTCGGTGGGCGTGCTGAACTTCGCGTCCGCGCGTAACCCCGGCGGCGGCTATCTGCGGGGCGCCCGCGCCCAGGAGGAGGACCTGTGCCGCAGCGCGCTGCTGTATCGCTGCCTGCTCGAGGCGCCGGATTACTATGCGGCGCACCGGAGTTCGAAGGATCTCCGGTACAGCCACCGGGTGATCTTCGCGCCCGCCGTCCCGGTGATCCGGGACGAGCGCGGCGAATTGCTCGCCGAGCCGTATCCGGTGTCCTTCCTGACCTCGCCCGCCCCCAACGCCGGACAGCTCCGGCTGCGTTCGGACGCACCGGTTTCGGTGCGCGCCGAGCTGGACGAGCGTGCCGAGCGGGTGCTCGCGGTCGCCGTCCGGCACGGGGTGCGCGAGCTTGTGCTCGGGGCGTGGGGCTGTGGTGTGTTCCGCAACGACCCCGCCGAGGTGGCGGCCGCGTTCCAGGCGGCGTTGCAGGTGTACGGTGCCGCGTTCGATCGGGTGGTGTTCGCGGTGTGGGGACGTGCGGCCGTCACCCCGAACCGCACGGCGTTCGAGCAGTGCTTCGGCACCGTGACCTAGAGCGCCTCCACGACTGTCCGTTCCGTGCGGCGCGCTGTGCGGGCGCGCCGCCAGGCGTCGGCGGTGAAGATCGCCAGGGCGGCCCAGATCAGGCCGAAGCCGGCCCAGCGGGAGGGCGGCATCGGCTCGTGCAGCACCGCGACGCCCCAGGCCATCTGGAGTGCGGGGGTGAGGTATTGGAGCAGGCCCATGGTCGAGAGCGGGACGCGCTGCGCGGCGATCGCGAACAGCAGCAGGGGGACCAGGGTGACCGGGCCGGTCGCCAGCAGCAACCCGGTATGGGCTGGGCTGGAGGCGAATTCGCTGCGCCCGGCGACCACCAGGTACCCGATGAACACCAGGGCGAAGGGCGCGGCGACGATCCCCTCGGCCGCGATACCGTGCAGCGCGTCCAACCGGATCACCTTTTTCACCAGCCCGTAGGTGGCGAACGAGCAGGCCAGGATCAGCGCGATGAACGGCGGGCGCCCGTAGTCGACGGTGAGCACCGCCACCGCGAGCGCACCCAGCCCCAATGCGGTCCACTGCGCGCGCGAGAGCCGCTCCCGGAACAGCACGACACCGAACGCCACGGTGACCAGCGGATTGATGAAATAGCCGAGCGCGCACTCGACCACGTGCCCGGTCAGCACGCCGTAGACGTACACACCCCAGTTCAGCGACAGCGCGAACGACGCCACCGCCGCCAGCCGCCAGGTCTTGGCGTCGATCCCGGCCAGCCCGCGCAGCTGCCCGGTGCACGTCAGCACGAGCAGTACCAGCAGCAGCGTCCAGACGATCCGCTGCGCCACCACCTCGACCGGGTCGGCGAAGGCCAGCAGCCCGAAGAACGCCGGAAACAACCCCCAGATCAGGTACGCGCCTGCCCCGAAAACCACCCCGGGAGCCGATCCGATTCGCCGCACCCGCTCACGCTACTGCCCCTGCGCCCCATGGTCATCCCATAATCCGCCGATTCACCGCGCGGCACGAACCGGGGCAAACGCGACACGCCTTAGGCTGGCAGACATGTCGATCACCGTGCAGGCCTCCGACGCCACCGGACTCACCGCGGCGCAGGTCGAACAACGCCGTCGCGACGGCCGCACCAACGATGTCCCGGATCGGGCCAGCCGCTCGGTGCGCGACATCATCCGCGCCAATGTCTTCACTCGTATCAACGCCATTCTCGGCGTGCTCTTTCTGTTGGTGCTGGCCACCGGCTCACTGATCGACGGCATGTTCGGCCTGCTCATCGTGGCCAACAGCGCGGTCGGCATCATCCAGGAGGTGCGCGCCAAGCGCACCCTGGACCAGCTGGCCATCGTCAGCCAGGCCAAACCGACGGTGCGCCGCGACGGCAAGGCCGCCGAGATCCCGCCGCGCGAGGTGGTGCTCGACGACCTGATCGAGCTCGGCCCCGGCGATCAGATCGTGGTCGACGGCGTGGTCGAGGAGTCCGCGCAGCTCGAGGTGGACGAGTCGCTGCTCACCGGCGAGGCCGATCCGGTGGACAAGCCACTGGGCGCGAATGTCATGTCGGGCAGCTACGTCGTCTCCGGCAGCGGCGCCTACCGCGCCACCAAGGTCGGCAAGGACGCGTACGCGGCCAAGCTCGCCGAGGAGGCGAGCAAGTTCACCCTGGTGCATTCGGAGCTGCGCAGCGGTATCGACCGGATCCTGAAGTTCATCACCTACCTGCTGATCCCGGCGGGGCTGCTGATCATCTACAACCAGCTGTTCTCCAGTGGCGAGTCCTGGCGGCCCGCCCTGACCGGCATGGTGGCGGCGCTGGTGCCGATGGTTCCCGAGGGCCTGGTGCTGATGACCTCGATCGCGTTCGCGGTCGGTGTGGTGCGGCTGGGCCGACGGCAATGCCTGGTGCAGGAGTTGCCCGCGATCGAGGGGCTGGCCCGGGTGGATGTGGTGTGCGCGGACAAGACCGGCACGCTCACCGAGAACGGGATGCGCCTGTCCGATATCGAGGTGCTCGACGACGCCGACCCGGCCGAGGTGCGAAAGGCCCTGGCCGCCATGGCCGCCGGTGATCCGCGCCCGAACGCCAGTGTGCAGGCCATCGCCGAGGCGCTGCCGGAGAACCCGGGCTGGACCCAGAGCGCGGTGGCGCCGTTCTCCTCGGCGAAGAAATGGAGCGGCCAGTCGTTCGGCGAACACGGCGATTGGCTGCTGGGCGCGCCCGATGTACTTCTCGACCCGGAGTCCGGGGATGCCCGCCGCGCCGAGGAACTCGGTTCCTCCGGTCTGCGGATCCTGCTGCTCGGCCGCGGTGACCGGCCGGTGGACGCCGTGGACGCGCCGGGTACGGTGCGTCCGGCGGCGCTGGTCGTGCTGGAGCAGAAGGTCCGGCCCGACGCCCGCGCCACGCTCGAATACTTTGCCGACCAGAATGTTTCGGTCAAGGTGATCTCCGGCGACAACGCGGTGTCGGTGGGCGCGGTCGCCGCCTCGCTGGAGTTGCCCGGTGGCGCGAACGCCATCGACGCCCGCAAACTGCCCGAGGATCAGGCGGCGCTGGCCGACGCCCTGGACGAGCACACCACTTTCGGCCGGGTGCGCCCCGACCAGAAGCGCGCCATGGTGAGCGCCCTGCAATCGCGCGGCCACACCGTGGCCATGACCGGCGACGGCGTGAACGACGTGCTGGCGCTGAAGGATTCCGATATCGGCGTCGCCATGGGCGCGGGCAGCCCGGCGACCCGGGCGGTGGCGCAGATCGTGCTGCTGGACAACAAGTTCGCGACCCTGCCGTATGTGGTCGGCGAGGGCCGCCGGGTGATCGGCAATATCGAGCGCGTCTCGAATCTGTTCCTCACCAAGACCGTCTACTCGGTGCTGCTGGCGTTTCTGGTCGGTGTGGCCGGTGTCGGCTCGCAGATCTTCGGCTACGAACCGCTCGGCTATCCGTTCCTGCCTCGGCACGTCACGATCGCGGCCTGGTTCACCATCGGCATTCCGGCGTTCATCCTGTCGCTGGCGCCCAACAACGAGCGGGCGCGCAGCGGGTTCGTCGGCCGGGTGATGCGGCTGGCGATCCCGTCGGGCGTGGTGATCGGTGTGGCCACCTTCATCGCGTACCTGATCGCCTACGAGGGCCCCGACGCGTCGGAAACCGAACGCGTGCAGGCGGGTACGACGGCGCTGATCACGCTCATCATGATCGCGGTGTGGGTGCTGGCGCTGGTGGCGCGGCCGTACGTGTGGTGGAAGGTGGTGCTGATCGGCGCCTCGGTCGCGGCCTATCTGTTCCTGTTCACGATGCCGTTCACCCGGGAGTTCTTCAAGCTCGATCCGTCCAATCCGCGCCTCACGACCGCGGCGCTGATCTGCGGCGCGGTCGGCATCGTGCTGGTCGAGGCGGCCTGGTGGATCACCGCGAAACTGCGTGGTGGGCACGCTCATCCCACGCCCGAGCGGCCCTGATCGCCTCCTGGACACCCGACCCGGCACGCCCACGAGAAACCTTGTGCGCAAGGGTGATTGGGGGTTGGAGTACCTTCAGCGCTTATGGAGGTATTGCTGCACCAGATCGACGCGTTCACCGACGCACCGTTCTCGGGGAACCCGGCCGCGATCATGCCGTTGGCCGATTGGTTGCCCGACCGGCTGCTGCTCGACCTGGCGCGGGAGAACAACCTCGCCGAAACCGCCTTCTACACCTCGCAATTACCCCCGGAGGCCGGGGTGCCGCCGGGTGCGGGCCCGGCGTTCCATCTGCGCTGGTTCACGCCCACCGTCGAGGTGGAGCTGTGCGGTCACGCCACCCTGGCCAGCGCCGCCCAGATCCTCGAGGACATCCATCCCGGCGTGGACCAGGTCAACTTCTACACCCGCAGCGGCTGGCTGCGGGTCGATCGCACCGACGACGACGAGTACGTGCTCGATCTGCCCGCCCTGCCCTCGACCGAGGTGGAACCCGATCCGGCGCTGGTGGCGGCGCTCGGTGTGCGCCCGGTGCGCGCCTACACCGGTTTCGACGAGGTGCTGGTGCTCGGCTCGGAAGCCGAAGTCCGCGCCGCCACACCGGATTTCGCTGCGTTTCCGGCCCTGCGTTTCGACGCCGTCATCACCGCGCTCGGCGACGACTCCGATATCGTCTCCCGCGTCTTCGGCCCGGCGCTCGGCGTCGCCGAGGACCCCGTCACCGGTTCCGCCCACGCCCAGCTGATCCCCCTCTGGTGCCGCGAACTCGGCCGCAACCGCCTCACCGCGCGCCAGCTCTCCGCCCGCGGCGGCTCACTCCGCGGCGAACTGGACGGCGACCGCGTCTACCTCTACGGCCGCTGCCGCCGCTACCTGGACGGGGTGGTCACCCTTCCCGAATAGCGGTCCGGCACTTTCAGCGGGACATGACTGCGGCGTTTCGCGAGAAGCCCCCGCAGTGGTGTCCCACTGCGGGGGCTCGGTCAGGTTGTTGGTGTGACGAGGGCTGCTTCGTAGGCTGTGATGACTAGTTGGACTCGGTCACGGGCTAGGAGTTTTGCGAGGATGCGGCTTACGTGGGTTTTGATCGTGAGGGGGCTTACTACGAGGGTTTTTGCTATTTCGGCGTTGGTCATGCCCTTGGCGATCAGGGTCAGGACGTCGAGTTCTCGGTCGGTGAGGAGGTCGAGGGTCGGGCGTGGCGCCGGGTCGGGGACCGAGCGCACCCGGGCGATGACGGCGGCGGTGGCGCTCGGGGACAACAGCGCGTCGCCGGCGGCGACTGTGCGGATGGCGTCCAGCAGGGCGGCGGGTTTGGTGTCCTTGATCAGGAATCCGCTGGCTCCCGCCCGCAGTGCGGCGAGCACATTGTCATCGGTGTCGTAGGTGGTGAGGACCAGCACCCGAACCCCGGTCAGATCTTCGTCCGCCGCGATCAGCGCCGTCGCCGCGATCCCGTCCAGATCCGGCATCCGGATATCCATCACCACCACGTCGGCCCGCTCGCGCCGCGCCAATTCCACTGCCTCGCGGCCGGTTCCGGCCTCGCCGACCACTGCCATATCGGGCGCGGACCCGACCAGCAGCGCGAACGCGCCACGCACCAGCCCCTGATCATCGGCGAGCACCACCCGGATCACGCGGTGCCCGCCTGGAGTTCGCTGCTGCTCAACGGCTGAACAGTGCCCGGTACGACGCCCGCCCCGATAGCCCAGGCCCGCTCCGCCGCTGCCGGCTCGGCCTGGCCTGTCTCTGTCGGCTCGGGGCGGCCTGTCTCCGTCGGCTCGGTCCGGCCTGTTTCTGTCGGCTCGGGGCGGCCTGTTTCTGTCGGCTCGGTCCGGTCGGTCTCCGTCTGCCCGGCCCGGCCTGTTTCTGTCGGCTCGGGGCGGGCTGTCTCCGTCAGCCCGGTCCGGTCGGTCTCCGGCGGCCCGCCGCGTCCTCGGCCGTGATCCCCGGCGACGGTACGGGGTTGGGAACCGTCGGCGTGTCGGGGTTCGGCGGGCAGCGTCGCGGTGACGACGAACCCGTTGCCGGAGTTCTGTGCCCCCGATGGCTCGGGCCGACCAGGTTCGGCAGGCAACGCCGCGGTGACCACGAATCCGGCCGCGGAGTTCTGTGCGAACGCGTACCCGCCGATCGCCTCGGCCCGTTCGATCATCCCGCGCACACCGAAACCCGGAGCACCGCACTCGATTCCACGTCCGTTGTCGGCCACGGTGACGAGCAGCTGGTTCGGGCGGTAGTCCAATACCAGTGTCACCTCGGTCGCGTCCGCGTGTTTGGCGACGTTGGTCAGTGCCTCCTGGATGATCCGGTAACCCACCATCTCGACGGTCGGCACGAGCGTACGCACCTGTCCGATGGATTCGAAAAGCACACGCAGCCCAGAGGATTCGGCCAGCGTGATCAGCGCGGGCAACTGTGCGAGACTGGGCAACGCCCCGCGAGACTCCCCGGGCGGTGCCCGGAGGACCCCTACCGTGGCGGACAGCTCGGCTCGGGCGTCCGCGCAGGCTCCGGTAATGGTGTCCAGCGCGCCCAGCACCGTGTCCGGATCGGCGCGCCGCTCGGTCAGCAGGTGCGCGGCCACCCCGGCCTGCACCTGGATGACGGTGATCGTATGCGCCAGGAGGTCATGCAGGTCGCGGGCGATGCGCAGGCGTTCCTCGGTGACCTGCCGCCGCGCCTCCTCGTCGCGCGTGCGTTCGGCGCGCTCGGCCCGGTCCAGCACCTCGGCGATATAGGCCCGGTGCAGCCGTACCGCCTCGCCGGCCACACACGCCAGCACGATCCAGCCGATCGCCCCGAAGGCCTCCAGGGCGATGTTCTCGTTGCCCTCGCCGGACAGCAGGATGCCGCCGAGCCCGAAGCACAGCACGGCGACCACCATGATCGCGGTTCGCCGCCGGTTCCCGTACCGGGCGGCGGTATACAGCGCGACGATGGTGGCGGGCACGATCGCCTCGTGCGGAAACTCGTTGGCGTGGTATGGGATCGCCAGCGTCAGGTGTGCGGCGAGCACCGGCAGCGGCGCGTAGGTACGGGCGGCGAGTGGGACCGTGCCCAGCACCAGCAGTGCCGTCCCGAACCGGTCGAGCTCGCGGACATTCGGAATGAGGTGCGCCGCGACGAGTTCGGCGGCGAGCAGGACGGCCGCCAGCGCACCGTCGATCCACCACTGCCGTGCTCGCCCGCTACCCATTCCAGCCATTGTCCGGGACCGCGCGGGCCTGCGCGTACTCCGCACGGAGTATTCCCGACTGCCCTCCGCGGGATGACGCTTTCGCGGCCGATTCCCGCGACGCTGCTCGCATGTCCAGAACACGAAATACGAAGACCCGAGCCTGGCTGCTGATCGGTCTGTGGATCGCGGTGCTCACCGCGCTCACGCCGTTCGCGGGCAGTCTCGACGATGTGAAGTCCGACCGGGAGACCGACTATCTGCCCGCGGCCGCGCAGTCCACGCGGGCGGCCGAGC
Source organism: Nocardia sp. NPDC127579 (assembly GCF_042672005.1). Classification (NCBI taxonomy): domain Bacteria; kingdom Bacillati; phylum Actinomycetota; class Actinomycetes; order Mycobacteriales; family Nocardiaceae; genus Nocardia; species Nocardia sp. NPDC127579. The sequence continues at coordinate 537,134 of NZ_JBHXVZ010000004.1, forward strand.
TGGAGGCGACACTGCCCGGCGGCACCTCGAATGTCTTTCTCGTGGTGTACGAACGCGACACCCCGGTGACCGACGCGGACCGCGCGACCGCCACCGCCCACTACGCCGCGCTGCGCGCGAAGTACGGTGCCGAGGGCGGCCCGCCCCAGCCGTTGACCTCCGAAGACGGCCGCGCCCTGATGTATCCGGTCATGGTGGATCAGTCGCACGGTGAATCCGCGGAGTACATTGCGGAATTCCGCGCACTGGTCGCCGAACACCCCGCGGGCCTGACGGTGCAGGTCACCGGACCCGGTGCGCTGCAAGCCGATTTCGAGGGCGCGTTCGAGGGCATCGACGAAACCCTGCTGCTGGTCACCGCTGTGGTGGTGACGGTGATCCTGCTGCTCACCTATCGCAGCCCGGTGCTGTGGCTGGTGCCGCTGATCGCGGTGGCCGGGGCGAATATCGCCTCGATGGCGGCCGTCTACGGATTGGCGAAGGCGTTCGACGTCACCGTCAACGATCAGGGCGCGGCCGTGCTCACCATTCTGGTCTTCGGAGTCGGCACCGACTACGCGCTGCTCATCGTGGCGCGCTATCGCGAAGAGCTGCACCGTCGTCCGGAGGTGGCGGGCGCCATGCTCGCGGCCCTGCGCACCTCGGTGCCCGCGATCGCGGCCTCGGCCGCGACGGTCAGCCTGGGCCTGCTGTGCCTGCTGGCCGCGGACATGAACAATATCGCGGGCCTGGGCCCGGTCGGCGCGGCCGGGATCGTGTGCACGCTGTTGGTCATGGTGACACTGTTCCCGGCCTTGCTCGTGGTGTGCGGCCGGTGGATCTTCTGGCCGCGAATCCCGAAGGTGCGAGCCGATATCGAGCCGGTGACCACCCTGTGGGACCGTCTGGGCGTGACCATCGCACGGCGGCCGGTGGGTGCGGCGCTCGCCTCGGTGGTCGTGCTGGCACTGCTCGGCCTGGGTCTGCTCGGCAACACCGCGTCGCTGTCGCGCGCGGACCAATTCGTGGACACGCCCGAATCCGTCACGGGCGCGGGCACACTCGCCGCGCGTTTCCCCGATCTGGCGGGTACACCGCTGCTCATCCTGGCGCCCAACGGTTCCCGGGACGCGATCCTGCGCGCCACCGAATCCGACCCGGGCATCGGCGCCGCGGAGACCGGCCGCACCGGTCCGGACTTCTCCGAGATCACCGCGATCCCCAGGGATCCCGCCGACTCCGCCGCCGAGTACGCGACCATCGCGCGGCTGCGCACCGCGCTGCCCGCGCTGGCGCCCGGCACCGTGGTCGGCGGGCCGAGCGCGTCGAACCTCGATATCGCCGAGGCCTCCGAACGCGACCGCTGGGTGGTGATCCCCTTGGTCCTGCTGGTGGTGACGCTCGTGCTCGGCCTGCTGCTGCGCTCCATCGCCGCGCCGATCGGGCTGCTGCTGACCGTGGTGCTGTCCTTCGGATCCGCCCTGGGCGCGAGCGTATTCGTCTTCGAGCACGTCTTCGGCTTCGCGGGCCTGGACTCGGGGCTGATCCTGCTGGCCTTCCTGTTCCTGGTGGCGCTCGGCGTCGACTACAACATCTTCCTGGTCAGCCGGGCCCGGGAGGAGGCCCGGCAGCACGGTACCCGGGCGGGCATGCTGCGCAGCCTCTCGGTCACCGGCGGTGTCATCACCTCGGCGGGCATCGTGCTGGCCGCGACGTTCGCGGTGCTGGTCACCCTGCCCCTGGTGTCGCTGGCCCAGATCGGTTTCGCGGTCGCGTTCGGCGTCCTCCTGGACACCCTGCTCGTCCGCTCCGTCCTGGTGCCCGCGCTCACCCTGATCGCGGGTGAGCGGGTCTGGTGGCCCGCTCGCCTGCCTGCGTCGGCCCCGCCCCGCCCGGAATCGACCCGCGATCCCGAACTACTGCCCCTCTAGCGAACCGAAAGACGGGATACGGCCGCGGCGTTGATCGCCTCGGCCGTATCCCGCGGTCTGCCGGCGCGTTACGGGCCCGAGGCTGGATCGCGGCTCGTGTGCCACCCGATTCGGCAGCGGCCCGGTCCGGGGCGGCTCACTCGCCAGCTCGAGATGGCTTGTCGCTCAGCGCTATCGGGGGCTGCGGCTACGCTGTCGGAATGGTAGACGACAAGCCGGGGGAGGCCGGTCGATCCAAGGTCTCCGGCACTCGGCGGCGCGCACGGCGCCCACTGTGGCAGGAACTTCCCCTTCTCATCGGTATCGCGATGGTGATCGCGGCGCTGACGGTCAATTTCGTCGGGCGGCCGTACGAGATTCCGTCGCAGTCGATGGAACCGACCCTGCACGGCTGCACGGGCTGCGTCGGCGACCGGATCTTCGTGGAGAAGCTGAGCTACTACGGTTCGGAGCCCCAACCCGGTGACGTCGTCGTCTTCGTGGGACCGCCCTCCTGGAACGACACCTATCGGTCCAGCCGATCCAGCAACAGCGTGCTGCGGGGAATCCAGAACTTCCTGGCCTACGTCGGCCTGACACCGCCGGACGAGAACACCCTGGTGAAGCGGGTGATCGCGGTGGGCGGTCAGACCGTCGAGTGCTGCGATGCGCAAGGGCGGATCCTGGTGGACGGCAAACCGCTCGACGAACCGTATGTGCACAAGGATTTCGACTGGGCCGCCGGTGGGCGCAATGCCGGCTTCCCGGTCGGGCGCGTCTTCGGGCCGATCCAGGTACCCGCGGGGCACCTGTGGGTGATGGGCGACAACCGCAACGAATCCCGCGACTCCCGAGCGCATGTCGGCGACGAATTCCACGGCACGGTGCCCGTCGACAATGTCCGCGGGCGGGCGGTGGTCAAGATCTGGCCGCCCACCCGTCTCGGTTCGGTCGAGACCGTGAATCCGCAATCGTCCTAGCGGTCGGGCAGCGGGCCGTCGTCCGGGACCGGCCCGTTGCTCGCGGTGACCTCCGGCAGCAGCGGTGTCACCGCGAACCGCCCGTCGCCGGCGTCGGCGGGTAATGCCTCGACGGCGCGAACCTCGGTGTCGCGGGCCAGTTCCCGCAGTTGCGCGAGTCGTCCCCGCACGACCAGGCCCACCGTGCAGGCGCACCCGGCGCGCAGGCGGGCGATCGAGAGCTCGGCGACCCGCAGCGCCCGTTCGCCGCGAATCCCCAGCGTCCGGTCCTTGTCGAGCTGCGCCTGCAACTGCCATGCGGCATTGTCGGCCGACGCGACCGCGACCGCGTCACCGGCGGGCACACCGACGATCACTATCGGGGTCTGCACCCGCGGGATCGGCACCCGGTGCAGCACCTGCCCGATCCGCAGTCCGCCACTGTGCGCGGGGATCTCGGCGGGCGTGAGTTCGCGGGTGAACGACACCAGTGCCCAGCGCGGCTCGTCGTCGGATCCGGTGAGCGAATCCCGGGCGCGCACAAGATAATCCGCGACCGCCGCACCCGGTTCGGGTCCCAGCCGGTCGGTGCCGACTCCGAGCGGCCGCGGCGGATTCATCGCGCCCAGCGCGAACAGCAGCGCCACCACCCCGGCCGCGGCCGCGCCGAACAGCGCCGCCCGGGGCCGGTCAGGCATTGCGCAGAACGCCCAGCGCGTGGCTCAGATCGTCGGGATACTCGGACTCGATCTCCAGCCACCGTCCGTCGGCCGGATGGTGGAAACCCAGCGTCTTCGCGTGCAGCCACTGCCGTTCCAGCCCCAGCCGTTCGGCCAGGCGCGGATCCGCGCCATAGGTGAGATCGCCGCAGCAGGGATGCCGGATCGCCGAGAAATGCACCCGGATCTGGTGTGTGCGACCGGTTTCCAGATGAATGTCGAGCAGGCTCGCGGCCTGGAACGCCTCGATGGTGTCGTAGTGGGTGATGCTGGGCCGCCCGTCCGCGGTGACCGCGAACTTCCAGTCGTTGCCCCGCGCGCGGCCGATCGGCGCGTCGATGGTGCCGCTGGACGGATCCGGATGTCCCTGCACCAGCGCGTGATACCGCTTGTCCACGGTCCGCTGCTTGAAAGCTCGTTTGAGCACGGTGTACGCGTGCTCGGACTGCGCGACGACCATCACCCCCGAGGTGCCGACATCCAATCGGTGCACGATGCCCTGCCGTTCGTGCGCCCCCGACGTGGAGATCCGGTAGCCGGCCGCGGCCAGCCCGCCCACCACGGTCGGCCCGCTCCAGCCGACACCGGTGTGCGCGGCCACACCGACCGGCTTGTCCACCGCGACAATGTCGTCGTCGGCGTAGAGAATCTTCATTCCCTCCACCGGTTCGGCCTCGACGGTCAACTCCCGCTTGGGCTCCGGGAACTCGACTTCGAGCCAGGCGCCGCCGACCAGCCGATCCGATTTGCCCGCGGCCACGCCGTCGAGCTGCACCGAACCGTCGGCCGCGAGCGCGGCCACCGCGGTGCGGGACAGCCCGAGCAGCCGGGATAGTCCCGCGTCCACCCGCATCCCGTCGAGCCCGTCCGGTACGGGCATGGATCTCGTTTCTCTCACGCCGACTTCCCCTCGCTCGAGGTTTCTGCCGCGCGGTCGTCGTGCCCGTGCCGGGTGCCGTCCGGTTCGAAACCGAAGACTGTCAAGGCCACCAGCAGGATCGCGCCGCACACGATGGCCGAGTCGGCCACATTGAACACCGGCCACCAGCCGATCGCCACGAAGTCGACGACATGACCCTGGAGCGGGCCCGGCGCGCGGAACAGGCGGTCGATCAGATTGCCGAGCGCGCCACCGAGCACCATGCCCAGCCCGATCGCCCACCACAGCGAGCGCAGTGTGCGGCCGATCCGGATCACCCCGATCACCACGCCCGCCGCGACCAGGGTCAGCAGCCAGGTCATGCCGGTGGCCATGGAGAATGCCGCGCCCGGGTTGCGTACCAGGGACAACCGCGCCCAGTCGCCGATCAGGTAGATCGGATCACCCGGGGTCAGATTCGCCACCGCGATCGTCTTGGTCAACAGGTCCAGCCCGAGCAGGACGACGGCGATGAGCAGCAGCAGGCCCAGCCGTCGCGGTGCGGAGCCGGATTCGGGCACGGCAAGCGCCGTATCGTCGGGGGGAGAGGTGCTGTCCTCGGGCGGCCGGTCGTCACTCACGTCGATCATCATCTCTCAGTCCCGTGCACACGATGCATCGCGCCTCCGCGCGGGCGTGTTCACGTCTCAAAGCCGCCACTCAGGAAGCGGTCGTACGCTGTGCGGTGTGACGGTGTTGTCTTCCCCCCACGCTCCCCGGATCGCGCGTTCGGGTGCGCTGCTCGTCGTGCTCGCACTAGGGTTCTCGGCGTTCACGGTCGGTTGCGCCGACGACGGTGACGCGGCCGCGGCCGCGGACGGCACCGAGCCGCTCGGCATCGGGAAGGAGGTCACCGTCCCGATCTCCGAGGCGGCGGCCACCCTGGTCGACGCAGGCGCTGAACCGCGCGCGGTCTTGCGTCCCAGCTATCCGGTGGGCACCATCCAACAGGTGACCTTGCGCACCGACCATCGGATCCAGCAGCAGATCAACGATCAACCGGTGCGCGACTTCTCGACGCCGCAGCTGACCATCCCGATGACCGCACAGACCGACGCCGACGGATGCGATCTCACGCTCGGCGCCGTCACCAGCAGCGATCCGGCACTGAACCGCGCGCTCACCGCCGCCGACGGATCGCACGCCGGGTTCGAGTTCGATGACGACGGCGCGATCACGGCGCTGCGGCTGGAGCCCGCCGCCGATACCTCCAATACCGCACGCGCCGCCTTGGAACAGGCGTTCTATCAGGCGGTCTACCGGTCTGTCCGCTTCCCGGACGAGCCCGTCGGGGAGGGCGCGGTGTGGACGGTGCACCAGGAGGTGGACGGCGGCGTCACCCTCGACCAGGTCACCACCGCCACGCTCACCCGGCGCGAGGGCAATCGGCTGATCATCGATCTGAATGTCACCCAGATCCCGAAGTCGAAGGTGTGGACGCTGCCCAACAACGCGGGCACCCTCGACATCCAGGACTACGTCATGCAGGGGCAGGGCACCATCACCGTCGATCTCGGTCTGCCGCTGCCGGTTTCGGGGATGATCACCGTCGGCGGGCATCAGGCCTACAGCGATCCGCACAGTGACAGCGATCTCCAGCAGACGATCACCACGCAGGTCTCGTGGACCGAGGAGTGACCCGCGCGCTCGGCCTGGTCCTGGTAGGTGTCGGTCTCGCGCTGACCGGCTGCGGCTCCGACACCTCCGGCGACACCTCGGCGCCGCCCGGATTCGGACCCCTGGTGGCTGCCGTGCCCGCGACCGGCGAGCCGATCGGCGACTCCGAGGTGCTGCTGGCCCGGCTGCTCGATCAGACCGATCTGCCCGCCGGCTTCACGCCCTCGGGTGTCTCCCACACGCCCGAACTCCCGCTCGGCGATCCGCCGCCCACCGATCCGGCGGGCTGTGAACGGGTCATGACCCCGCTGGGCGAACAGCGCCCCGAGGCGCGTGCCTGGAACTTCACCGGCTACGAGGGACCGAACTTCTCCAGCATCGACGTCGACGCCGCGAGCTTCGCCGCCGATCAGCTCGGCCCGGCCTTCACGGCGGTCCAGCAGACCTTGCGTGCCTGCACCGGCTATCGCGGCACCGACGCCGACGACACCGGTATCGAGTTCCGGCTCGGCGCGCTGGAACAGCCGCCCGCCGGCGACGCGGCCACGTCCTATCAGCTACGCACCGTCAGCGACGGGATCACCCTGGTCACGCTGGTGTCGGTGGTGCAGGTCGGCACTACCCTCACCCAGGTCGCGGTGACCGGGCTGGACGCGGTCGAGCCGGGTGTGCTCACCGCGGTCACCGGTGCCCAGGTGCGCCGGCTGCGCGGCGTCTCCGGTCCCTGACCGAAGATCATCGCCTCGAACTCGCCACTTCGCCCGACCCCGGGAATAGGCTCGGACTACCACCCGATCGACTGGACCGGAGGTCTCGCTCATGTCCGATGTCAAGCCTGTTCCCGATGGATATCCGGCGGTGTCGCCGGGTCTCGCGGTCGACGGCGCCGCCGCCGCGATCGACTTCTACAAACATGTGTTCGGCGCGTCGGAGCGCATGCGCATGCCCCGCCCCGACGGCAAGATCGCGCACTGCGAGCTGGTCGTCGGCGGATCGCTGATCATGCTCGGCGATCCCGCGCCGGAGCTGGAATTCCTCGACCCGAAGACGGTCGGCGGCACACCCGTCAACATCTACGTCTACGTCACCGACGTCGATGCCGCGTTCGCCGCCGCCCTGCAGGCCGGCGCCCGCGAACTCACCCCGGTGACCACCCAGTTCTACGGTGACCGCAGCGGCGCCTTCGAGGACCCGTGGGGCCACCGGTGGACCGTGGCCACCCACGTCGAGGACGTCCCGCCGGAGGAGATGGACCGGCGGATGGCCGAGATGTTCGGCGACAGCTAGTTCACGACTATCGAATCACCTTCCACCCGCACACTTTTCGTCTTCAGCGGGCGGGTGGCCGGACCGTTGGCCACGGAGCCGTCCAGATTGAACTTGCTGCCGTGACAGGCGCAGTTGATAGTGCCGCTCGCGATCTCGCTGACCTTGCAGCCCGCGTGGGTACAGGTGGCGTCCAATGCGACGAACCGGCCTGCGGTGGGCTGGGTCAACACGGTGCCGTCGACGATCTTGCCGCCACCGACCGGGATGTCGGCGGTCTTGGCCAGACCAGCCGCGGTTCCGGCGGGGCCCGGCTGCACCGGGTCGCTCGGGGCCGGGGAGTCGTCCTTCCCGTAGGTGGAGCAGGCACTGAGCGCGGCGGCGGCGAGCGCCCCCGCACCCGCGACCGCCACGCGGCGGGTCACATCGAAGCTGTTCATAGCTGGGATCTTTCGGTCAGAAGGTCAGGCCGCTGGTGCGGAAGAACCAGAGGGCCGAGGTCAGCCAGACGACGGTCAGCCCGCTGAACAGCAGACCGCCCGCGACCGGGATCACCCAGTTCGGCAGACCCTTGCGGGTGAGCAGCAGCATCTTGGCGACGAACGCGCCATAGAGGAAGCAGCCGAACAGCGAGTGCAGCAGCACCCGGGTGGTCGAATCCTGAAATCCCAGCGCGTAGAGGCAGTGCACCGCGACCGGCACGCTGACCAGCACCGCCAGCCGCCCCGACCAGACATGCGCGGGGCCGGTCCATCCCGCGTTCGCCAGCGGGCGGATCCGGCCGTACAGCGCGGCCGCCGTGCACAACTGGCAGATCGCCAGCGCGAACGTGAGCGTGGCCAACCAGGTCTTGACCGCGGTCGGACTGGAGAATCCGGCCACGTTCACCGAGAAGAAGCGCGGATCATGGGTTTTCGCGTACACCCCGAGCAGCACCGCGACGGCCGCGCCCACCAGCAGTGGCACCAGGATCGCCGCCGGGCCCGCCGGCCGCACGCGCCGGACGGTGGTCGCATTCGGATCAGCCGACATCGTCACCACCGCTGACCTTGGTCGCCGTAATGGTCCGGCCGTTCACGACCGCGGTCGCGTCGGCGTTCAGGGCCACCGCCGCGGTGGTCGCGCCGTCGGGTGCGCGCTGGACACCGGTCACGTCGCCCTGGCCGTCGATGATCCAGCTCTGCCGGACACCGGCCTCGGTGTAGACGTAGAGCCCGGCGGGCGGCCGCACCGGCAATGCCCGGAATTCCCATTGCTTTCCGCCGATCGAGAGGTTGCCGTTCACCGCGGTGCCGTCGTGGGTGCCGGTCAGGGTGGCATCGTTCTTGCCGGTCAGCTTCAGCGCGCCGTTGGTCGCGGTGCCCTGGAGCCAGGATTCGACGGTCTGGCCGTCGCAGGCGTAGGCGATGGCCCGGTCGCCTTCGACGGTGATCTCCAGCGTCATGGCCGCGCCGGTCGCCAGCGGAATCGTGGCCACGTAGTCGGCCTGGGCCGGGAACGGGGTCGCCTTCTTGCCGGTCGTGGTGGGCGTCGCCGAGGCTGGAGCCGGATTCGGTTGCGCCGCTGTGGGTTCGGAGTCCTGGGACATATTGACGGCCAGCAGGGCCAGACCCAGCACGGCCACCGCCGCCAAGGTCAGCCACGGCCCGAGACGTTTCATGAGCTGCTCCACTGTCAGTGCTCGACAGCTGCATCCGGCGCGCGGTGGAGCCGGATCCACCTGTTTCGCATTGTCTACGCGGCAGCGGGCACGGGTGGTTCAAACACGTGAATTCACGGTGTGTGTCGTGCGTGTCGTCCCCGGAAACGGATCGAGCCCCGCACCGGGAAAGGTGCGGGGCTCGACCGGTCGTTCGGATCAGTCCTTGACCAGTTCCGGTGCGGGGACTTCGTCTTCGAGGTCCTGCGGTGCGCCGTGACCGTGACCGTTGCTCGCGGTGCGGGCCGGGAGCAACACCGCCATGATGATCACGACCACCGACAGCAGCGCGGAGACTCCGAAGGCCAGCCGCATGCCGTCGAGCTGCGCGGAGATGGCGTCGGTGCCGGCTTCCTTCAGCGACTCGGTGCGGGTGGCCATGACCGTGATCACCAGTGCGGTACCGAAGGCCGCGGACACCTGCTGCAACGTGCCGAGCATCGAGCTGCCGTGCGAGTACAGGTTCGGCGGCAGCGCGCCCAGGCCCAGGGTGAACACGGGGGTGAAGGCCGCGGCCAGCGAGACCATCAGCAGGATATGCAGCGCCAGCAGCTGCCAGTACGGCATGGTCAGCGAGATCTGGGTGAAGCCGGCCAGCGCGGCGGTGATGCCGATCGAGCCCGGGATCACCAGGACGCGGCCGCCGAAGCGGTCGAAGATCTTGCCGACCGTCGGGCCGAGCAAGCCCATGGCCAGGCCGCCGGGCATGACCAGCAGACCGGTCTCCAGCGCCGAGAGGTGGCGCAGGTGCTGGAAGTACAGCGGCAGCAGCATCATCGAACCCAGCATGGCCAGGAACGCGATGGACATCAGGATCAGGCCCTTGGTGTAGGTGCCGGCCAGCAGGACCCGCAGATCCAGCAGCGGCGACCCCTTGCGCTGCAACTGCACCTGCCGCAGCGCGAACACCGCGACCAGTGCGATACCGGCGACCACCAGCAGCAGCGGGTTCAGGACGTTGTCGGGGGTGAACTTGCTCAGGCCGTAGACCAGGCTGCCGAAGCCCAGCGCCGCGAATGCCACGCTGGCCCAGTCGATCTCGCCGGCCTGCGGTTCGCCGATGTCCTCCAGCTTGCGGTAGCCCAGGTAGGTGACCGCACCGGCGATCGGCAGTACCAGCAGGAACAGCCACTGCCACGACGCCCACTGCAGCACCAGGCCGGAGATGACCGGACCCATCGCCGGTGCCACCGAGATGGCCAGGGTGACATTGCCCATCACCTTGCCGCGATCTTCCTCCGGCACCACCGTCATCAGGGTGGTCATCAACAGCGGCATCATCACCGCCGTGCCACCGGCTTGGACCACCCGGCCCAGCAGCAGCACCGCGAAGGTGGGCGCGGCCGCGGAGATCGCGGTGCCGGCGAGGAAGACGCCCATCGCGATCACGTAGGCCTTACGGGTGGTGACGCGTTGCAGGAACCAACCGGTGACCGGGATGACGGCGGCCATGGTCAACATGAACACGGTCGACACCCACTGTGCCGCCTGCTCATCGATGTGGAAGCTGTCCATCAGCTTCGGGATCGCGTTGATCATGATGGTTTCGTTCAGGATCACCACGAAGGTCGCAAGGACCAGCAGTCGAATGACGGTCGGCGTTCTGCCGCCCGTCGATGGGGCGGACAAATCGGCGCGCATGCGGCTTCCTCCGGGGTGTACGTGAGCGGAAATATGAGGGGTGGGCCGATGCCGCAGTCGCAGAACCACGTTCCGGATGCCCACGGGAAAAGACGGGAACAGCTCGGACAACTCATCGGTCGCGGACAAGTATTCCGGCGGGCACCGACAGGTTCATTCGAATTTTCTTCGCCGAACGCGTTATCCGGCCTCGGCTCGAGCTCCTGACCTCGGAGTTTCACACATGCTCGGCGTCGCGGGTGAGCCCGGTCACGTCTCGGTCACAACCCTGGCCGGTGGGCATGGACGCTACGCAAACCGATCGGTATGGTTCGAGGGCTGTCCTCTTTCCGCACATCATCCGGAGTCACGACCCGCGAGGTGACCATGGCGAGCACGGTTCAGCACACAGGCGTCGATCGGCGCACGCACGACCGGCGATGGTGGGTCCTGGCAGTTCTGGCCACCGCCCAGCTCATGGTCGTGCTGGACGCGACGGTGGTGAACATCGCACTTCCCGACGCCCAACAGGATCTCGGCTTCTCCGACTCCAACCGCCAATGGGTGATCACCGGCTACACCCTCGCCTTCGGCAGCCTGCTGCTGCTCGGCGGCCGCCTCAGCGACCTGATCGGCCGGCGGGTCATGTTCATCACCGGCCTGATCGGCTTCGCGGTCGCCTCCGCGGTCGGCGGCGCGGCCTCCAACTTCCACATGCTGGTCGGCGCGCGCGTCGCCCAGGGCGTCTTCGGCGCGATGCTCGCGCCCGCCGCGCTGGCCCTGCTCACCGTCACCTTCACCGAACCCAAGGAGAAGGCCAAGGCGTTCGGCATCTTCTCCGCCGTGGCCGGTGCGGGCGCGGCCATCGGCCTGCTGCTCGGCGGCGCGCTGACCGAGTGGGCGTCGTGGCGGTGGGCGCTGTTCGTGAACCTGATCTTCGCCGGCGTGGCCCTGATCGGCGCGCTACTGCTGCTGGCCCGGCACGTCGCCCACGGCAAGGCCTCGCTCGATCTGCCCGGCACCATCACCGCCACCGCGGGCCTGTTCGGCATCGTCTACGGCTTCTCGCACGCGGCCGATCACGGCTGGGGCAATGCGACCACCATCGGCTGCCTGATCGGCGGCCTGGTGCTGCTGGTGCTGTTCGTGATCATCGAGACCCGGGTGGCCCAGCCCCTGCTGCCCATGCGGGTGGTGCTGGACCGGCATCGCGGCGGCGCGTACCTGTCGGTTTTCGTCGCCGGTATCGGCATGTTCGCGGTGTTCCTGTTCCTCACCTATTACATGCAACTCATCCTGAAGTACACGCCGATCGTCACCGGCGTCGCCTATATGCCGATGGTCGCGGGCATGGTCGTATCGTCCACCACCGGTCCCACGCTGCTGCTGCCGCGCTTCGGCCCCAAAGTCGTTTCCGTCGTGGGATTCGTGGTCGGCGCCCTCGCGATGGTCCTGCTGACCCAGATCGATTTGCACAGCAACTACGCAACCCATGTGCTGCCCGGTCTGCTGCTGATGGGTCTGGGCCTCGGTGCCGCCATGTCCGCCGCGTTCGCCTGCGCCACCGCCAATGTGCACCACACCGACGCGGGCGTGGCCTCGGCCATGGTGAACACCTCGCAGCAGGTCGGCGGCTCCATCGGCACCGCCCTGCTGTCCACCTTCGCCGCCACCGCCGCCACCGACTACATGATCGGCAAGAGTCCCACCCCCGTGAACTCGGCCGCCGCCCAGGTGCACAGCTACGTCATCAGCTTCTGGTGGGCCGCCGCCTTCCTCGCGGTCGGTGCCCTGCTCATGGCGATCATCATGCCCAATTCCGTGCCCGCCCCCGCGGAAGGCGAGCCGGTGCTGGCCGCCTGACCAACCCGGACCCGGCCCCCTCATCGGGCCGGGTTCAGGCGGGTCAGCTCTTGGCGATGGCTTCGAAGACCTTGGGGTCGACCAGGGTGGAGGTGTCGCCGAGTTCGCGGCCTTCGGCGACGTCGCGCAGCAGGCGGCGCATGATCTTGCCGCTGCGGGTCTTGGGTAGTTCCGGCACGACATGGATCTCGCGCGGCCGGGCGATCGGGCTGATCTCCCGGGCGACCTCCGCTTTGAGTTCGGCGACGAGTTGATCGCCGGTGTCGCGGGCCTCGCCGGTCAGGATGACGAAGGCGACGATGGCCTGCCCGGTGGTGTCGTCGGTGGCGCCGACCACGGCGGCTTCGGCGACTCCGGCGTGTCCGACCAGTGCGGATTCGACTTCGGCGGTGGAGATGCGGTGCCCGGAGACGTTCATGACGTCGTCTACGCGGCCGAGGACCCACAGGTCGCCGTCGGCGTCGAGTTTCGCGCCGTCACCGGCGAAGTACCAGCCTTCGGCGGCGAATCGTTCCCAGTAGGTTTCGCGGAAACGGTCCATATCGCCCCAGATGCCGCGCAGCATGGACGGCCACGGCTGGTCCAGCACCAAAAGGCCGGAGCCCTCCGACATTACGCCGCCGTCGTCGTCGACCACCTGCGCCGAGATGCCGGGCAGCGCGGCCATGGCGGCGCCCGGCTTGGCGGCGGTGACGCCGGGTAGCGGGGAGATCATGATGGCGCCGGTTTCGGTCTGCCACCAGGTGTCGACGATGGGGGTTCGGTTGCCGCCGATGACGTCTCGGTACCAGCGCCAGGCTTCGGGGTTGATGGGTTCGCCGACCGAGCCGAGCAGGCGCAGTGAGCTCAGGTCGTGGGCGGCGGGTATTTCCTTGCCCCATTTCATGAAGGTGCGGACCAGGGTGGGGGCGGTGTAGTAGATGCTGACGCCGTACTTCTCGACGATCTGGAAGTGCCGGTGCTCGTCGGGTGAATTCGGTGTGCCCTCGTAGACGACCTGTGTCGCCCGGTTGGACAGTGGCCCGTACACGATGTAGCTGTGCCCGGTGACCCAGCCGATATCGGCGGTGCACCAGTAGACATCCTGTCCCGCTTTGTGGTCGAAGACATTGTGATGGGTGTACGACGCCTGCGTCAGATACCCGCCGGTGGTGTGCAGGATGCCCTTGGGTTTCCCGGTGGTGCCGGAGGTGTAGAGGATGAACAGCGGGTGTTCGGCGTCGAAGGCCCGCGCCTCGTGATCCGGTGACGCGTCGGTGACCGTATCGTGCCACCACAGGTCCCGGCCTTCGGTCCACGGCACCTCGATACCGGTGCGCCGCACCACGAGAACGTGCTCGACCGTCGTCGGCTCGCCGCCGAGCGCCTCGTCCACGGCGGATTTCAGCGGGGCGGCGGTTCCGCGCCGCCACTGCCCGTCGGTGGTGACGACCAGGCGCGCACCGGCGTCGTCGACCCGCTGCCGCAGCGCGGTGGGGGAGAAGCCCGCGAACACCACCGAGTGGGTGAGACCGAGTCGCGCGCAGGCCAGCATGGCGATGATCGCCTCGGGCACCATCGGCATGTAGATGGCGACCCGGTCGCCGCTGCGCAACCCGAGTTCGGTGAAATAGTTGGCGGCCCTGGAGACTTCGGCCAGCAGCTCACCGTAGGTGAGGTCACGGGAGTCGCCCGGCTCGCCCTCCCAGTGGATGGCGACCTGATCCCCGCACCCGTCCAGGACGTGCCGGTCCACGCAGTTGTAGGCGACGTTGAGTTTGCCGTCGACGAACCATTTCGCCACCGGCGCGTCCGACCAGTCCAGCACCTGGGTCCACGGCTGCTCCCAGTGCAGCCGCCGGGCCTGCTCGGCCCAGAATTCGAGCCGGTCGGCGCGGGCCGAATCATAAAGGTCCGCACCGGCATTGGCGCTGGCGGCGAAATCCGCCGCGGGTTCGAAGCTGACGCGATCGGTTGCGCTGGTCACTGCATTGCTCCTGTCGAAAGATCAAGGGGGCCGAGAAAGTTGGGCCCCGGCCACCGCCGGGGCCCAACTCTGGCGCCGCGCCGCTGGGGGATGGCAAGTCGGCGAAGCCGACGGGGTGGGTAAGCGGAGCGGCTATTCGCTACTACCGGCGATCAGTGCGCGATCGCCTTCTCAGCACCGACACCGGTGAGCGAACGAACTTCCATCTCCGCGGCCAGGGCCTGGTTCTCCGGCTTGCCGGAGCCCAGGAAGGTGCCGATCACGCCGAGCGCGAAAGCCAGTGGGATGGAGACGATTCCGGGATTCGACAGCGGGAAGTAGTCGAAATCGGCATTCGGGAACATCGCGCTCTTGGTGCCCGACACCGCGGGCGAGAACACGATGAGCACGATGGTGGAGATCAGACCGCCGTACATGCTGAACAGCGCGCCGGTGGTGTTGAAGCGCTTCCAGAACAGGGAGTACAGGATGGTCGGCAGGTTCGCCGCCGCCGCCACCGCGAAGGCCAGCGCCACCAGGAAGGCGATGTTCTGGCCGTTGGCCAGGATGCCCAGGCCGATGGCCAGGACGCCGATCACCACGGCGGTGATCCGGGAGACCCGCACCTGCTTGTTCTCATCGACCTTGCCGCGCTTGATCACACCCGCGTAGATGTCGTGGGCGAAGGAGGCCGACGCCGTGATGGTCAGTCCGGCGACCACCGCGAGAATGGTCGCGAAGGCGACCGCGGAGATGACGCCGAGCAGGATCACGCCGCCGAGTTCGAAGGCCAGCAGCGGAGCCGCCGAGTTCTGCCCGCCCGCCGCGCCGAGGATGCGGTCCGGTCCGACGATCGCCGCCGCGCCGTAGCCGAGCACCAGGGTGAACAGGTAGAAGGCGCCGATCAGGCCGATCGCCCACACCACCGAGCGGCGTGCTTCCTTCGCGGTCGGCACGGTGTAGAAGCGCATGAGCACGTGCGGCAGACCCGCGGTGCCGAGCACCAGCGCCAGGCCCAGCGACAGGAAGTTCAGCTTGGACATCGAGCTGCCGCCGTACTGGGCGCCCGGGGCGAGCACGTCGCGGGCGGCGACGGCCTTGTTGGTCGATTCGGCGACCTTGTCCTGGGCCGAGCCGAGGATGTCGGAGAGGTTGAAGCCGAATTTGGCGAACACCATGATCGTCATGAGCGCGGCGCCGGTGATCAGCAGCACGGCCTTGATGATCTGCACCCATGTGGTGCCCTTCATGCCGCCGACCAGCACGTACACGATCATGAGCACGCCGACGACCGCGATCACCAGCGCCTGTCCGGTCTCGCTCTTGACATCGAGCAGCAGCGCCACCAGGCCACCGGCGCCCGCCATCTGCGCGAGCAGATAGAACAGCGACACGGTCAGCGTGGTGAGCGCGGCCGCGGTGCGGACCGGGCCCTGCTTGAGCCGGAAGCTCAGTACGTCGGCCATGGTGAATTTGCCGGTGTTGCGGAGCATTTCGGCGACCAGCAGCAGCGCGACCAGCCAGGCCACCAGGAAGCCGATCGAATACAGGAACCCGTCGTAGCCGTAGACCGCGATGGCGCCGGCGATGCCGAGAAAGCTCGCGGCCGAAAGGTAGTCGCCCGCGATGGCGATGCCGTTCTGCGGTCCGGAGAAGCCGCGGCCACCGGTGAAGTAGTCGGCGGCGGTGCGGGTATTGCGGCTGGCCCGGATCACCACGACCATCGTGATGACCACGAACAGGCCGAAGATGGCGATATTGGCCAGCGGCTCACCGACGGTCTCGGCGGCCAGATACTGCGTAGCGGCGAGGTTCATGCCTTGTCGCCCTCCAGACGATTACGGATGGCGGCGGCGCGCGGATCCAGTTCCCGGTTGGCGAACCGGACGTAGAGGCCCGTGATCACGAAGGTGGAGACGAACTGGGCCAGGCCGAGCAGCAGGCCGGTGTTGATGTTGCCGAACACGGTGCTCGCCATGAAGTCGTGGGCGTAGGCGCCCAGCAGTACATAGCTGATGTACCAGACCAGGAACAATGCGGTCATCGGGAAGACGAAGCGCCGCAGGCGATTGCGCAGTTCCTGGAACTCGGGACTGGATTGCACCTCGGCGAATTGCTCCGCGCTGGGTGGCTCGTGGCCGCCTTTGTCGAGATCGATACTGGTCATCGGGTAGATCCTCGCTGTGACGTGGCTTACTCCGGTGAACCGTAACTCCGGGCCGATGAGGGAATCATGATGTGGCCCAGCTCACTCCGTGAAGGTGGGCGATTCTGCGGCGAGCGGTCGCTGGGCCGCGACGAACGGTATCCCTACCGGCTGTGCAATCGGCGTTCGCGGTCCGCGCCCAAGCCCAGCCGTTCCGGTGCGTGCATGCGCACGAAGATCCGGCCGACGCTGCGCGCCGGCAGACCACGCGTCAGCTTGCTGACCAGGATCATCGCCAGAAACGCCAGCGGCACACTGATCGCCGCCGGATAGCCCAGGACGGCGGCGGGCCAGCCTGCGGCGATGTCCTGGGAGATGCCGCCGGTCACCGACACCACTGTGGCGCCGCCCGAGGCGAGGCCGCCGATGATCAGCCCGGCGGCCGCGCCGGTCGCGGTCAGCCCGCGCCACCAGATCCCCAGCACCAGCAGCGGGCACAGGGTGGACGCCGCCACCGAGAACGCCAGCGCGACCGTGCGGGACAGGTCCAGCGAGGTGACCGCGATCGAAAGCACCAGCGGCACAAGGCCCGCCGCCAGCGCGGCGATCCGGAAGTCACGGATCCGCCCGCGCAGCATGTCGGTGCTGAGCACGCCCGCGATGCTGACCAGTAGGCCGGACGAGGTCGACAGGAAGGCCGCGATGGCGCCGGCGGCGGCCAGCGCCGCCAGCAGCTGGCCCGGCAGACCGCCCAGCACCGAGCTCGGCAGCAGCACCACCGCCGCGTCCGAGGTGCCGGTGATCAACAGCTGCGGTACATAGAGCCGCGCGAAGACGCCTAGCAGGATCGGGCTCAGATAGAACACGCCGACCAGCCCGATCACCGCCAGCGCGGTGGCGCGCGCGGCCCGGCCGTCCGGGTTCGTGTAGAAGCGCACCAGCACGTGCGGTAGGCCCATGGTGCCGAGGAAGGTCGCGATGATCAGCGAATACACCTGGTAGGTGGGGTGCTGGCCGCCGAATCCGCCGCCCGGCGTCAACCAGGTCGCGCCGTCGGTGGGCGCGCCGCTCACCACCGGTACCGCCGAGCCCGGTTCCAGGATCAGTTCGGTGCCCGCTCCGAGTTCGTGGTCACCGTCGGCGAGGATCACCGTCGCGTCCACATCGCGCCCGTCGAGTTGCCCGCTGATCGAAACCTGTTGCGGCGCAGCGACCTGCACCACCACATCGGTGCTCACATCCACGGTGGTGCGGGTCGTGACCACCGGGGGAGCGGGCGAGCCCAGCGGCCGATCCTCGCTCAGGAAATGTCCCAGCAGTACCAGGGCGGGCAGCGCCACCGCCGTCAGTTTCAGCCAGTACTGGAACGCCTGCACCAGCGTGATCGACCGCATGCCGCCCCCGGCCACATTCGCCACCACGATCGCGCCCACCGCGAGCGCCCCCACCCAGCTCGGTACGCCGAGCAGAATCCGCAGCGTCAATCCCGCGCCCTGGAACTGGGGAATCAGATACACCCCGCAGACCAGCACCACGACCACCGCCGCCAGCCGCCGCAACCGCACCGACCCCAACCGGAACTCGGCGAAATCCGGCACCGTATAGGCCCCGGACCGCCGTAGCGGCGCGGCGACGAACAACAGCAACCCCAGATATCCGGCCGTGAATCCCACCGGATACCACAGCGCGTCGGCGCCGTATTTCGCGATCAGTCCCGCGACCCCGAGAAACGATGCGGCGGAAAGATATTCGCCGGAAATGGCAGCCGCGTTCCAGCGCGGCCCCACGCTCCGGGAGGCGACCAGGAAATCCGAGGTGGTTCGCGCCATTCGCACCCCGTATGCCCCGATGGCGACAGTTGCCAGCGCCGCGAACAACAGCGCCCCGACGGTCAGCACCGGCGCTGCCTCCGTCATCGGCCACCACTGCGATATCGCACGGCTGAGCTGTCCGGCTCCCGGTCTGTGCGTGTCTGCGCCCAGGTGCGAGGGTGCGTATGCATTCAGTCCTCGGCCAGTTCGAGGAAGTCGAGTTCGTTGCGTTCGGCCAGACGGCGGTAGAGCCAGCCCACCGCGTACAGCGCCGGATACACCGCGCCGCCCAGCAGCAACCAGGGCAGCCGCACACCGAAGACCACCAGCGACCCGATCGTCTCGATCCGGAAAAGCAGTGGCAGCGCGCACAATACGACGATCGTGATCAGAGCCATCCGCAACGCCAATCCGAGCTGCGCGCGAATCAGCCCCGCGACCAGCGCCTCGCCGATCTCGGTCTGCTCCTCCACCTCCAACCGTGTCCGTACCCGGCGCGCACCCCGCCGCTCCGCCAGGACCACTCGCTGCCGCACCGGCCGTTGCGGGCCGGTCATCGACCGGTCCAGGTCTGGCGGGGACCGTTGATCAGACGCTGTTTGAGTTCGCGGACCTGGCGGCGGCTGACGGGCAGTTCGACGGCGGCGGCATTGCCTTCGGCGCGCAGGCAGACGACGGTGCCGGTGCCGACCGCGCGCAGACCGGTGACCAGGCGCAGGGCGACCAGATAGGAGCGGTGCACGCGCAGGAAACCGGCGTTCTCCCAGCGTGCTTCGAGGGCCGAGAGCGGGATGCGGACCAGATGTGAACCGTCGCTGGTGTGCAGGCGGGCGTAGTCGCCGTCGGCCTCCACCCAGCTGACGCTGGATCGCGGCACCAGCGTGGTGACCCCGCCCAGCTCGACCGGAATCACCTCGTTCGGATCGGCGCGCGGCTGTTCCGGGACGGGCACGCTGGATTCGGCCGCGCCGCCGCGATTCTGGACGATGCGCCGCACCGCCTCCGCGAGCCGCGCCTCCCGCAACGGTTTCAGCAGATAATCGGTGGCGCCCAGGTCGAAGGCGGAGACGGCGCGATCGTCGTGGGCGGTCACGAACACCACCGCGGGCGGATTCGCGAATTCCGACAGGATCCCCGCTAGTTCCATGCCGTCCAGTCCCGGCATATTGATGTCCAGGAACACCGCGTCGATCGCGTGGGCCCGCAGCACCCGCAGCGCCGAGGTGGCATCGGCCGCCTCGTGGATTTGCCCGACCCCCGGCTGTGCGCGCAACAAATAGACCAGCTCGGCCAATGCCGGCTTCTCGTCGTCCACGGCCAGCACCCGCAGGGCGCCCGCCGCACTCTCGGTGGTCGGTGTCACAATCGCTCCATCCTAAACGGCGCGGTACCCACCCGTCCCCAACCTGGCACCCACGTCCACCCGCCCTTCCTCGGGTGCACAGGTCAGGTCGCGACATCACCCCGCGCGATCGCCGATGTGCGGTGCCGACACAGCGTGTCCAGAGGGCTCAGGCCTGGATTCCGGCGCGGAACTTGGGGACGCGCAGGCTGACCTTGGTCCCCGCGCCGGGGGCGGTGTCGACGATCAGGCCGTAATCGTTGCCGAAGGCGGCGCGCAGGCGATCGTCCACGTTGGCCAGGCCGACGTGCGCGGATTCGCCGGAACGGGCGGGGCCGGAACCGGTTTCGACGGCATCCAGGGCGCCGGAGCGGAGCAGGTCGGGGTCCATGCCGGCGCCGTCGTCCTCGACGCTGATGACACAGTCGGTGCCCGCGTCGGCGGCGAGGATGGTGATCGTCCCCGCTCCGCCGAGCCCGTGCCGCACCGCGTTCTCCACCAGCGGCTGCAAAGCCAGGAATGGCAGTACCACGCCCAGTACCTCGGGGGCGATCTGCAACCGCACCTGCAACGCGTCCCCGAAGCGGGCGCGCTCCAGCGCGAGATACCGCTCGATATTGCGCAGTTCGTCGGCAAGCACGGTGAATTCGCCTGCCGCCCGGAACGAATAGCGGGTGAAGTCCGCGAATTCGAGAATCAATTCCCGGGCGCGATCGGGATCGGTGCGTACGAACGAGGCGATCGTATTCAACGCGTTGTAGATGAAATGCGGGCTGATCTGTGCGCGCAGCGCCCGCACCTCGGCTCGGTCCAGTCGGGCTCGCGACGCGTCGAGTTCCGCCAATTCCAGCTGTGCGCACGCGTATCGAGCGACCTCTGCGACCGCCCCGAGCCGCCCCGGCCCCGGCTGACCGGTCATCACCACGCCCACTGCTCCCGCCACACCGCCGTTCTCGATCAGCAACGGCTGCGCGATCAACGTCCGCCCGTAGTGCTCGGCCCGCCCCGGACCCGGCACCAGCACCGGTCGTTCGGTCGCTACGGCCCTGGTCGCCGCATCGGTGAAGTACTCCGCGAGCTCCGCGTGCGGCCCGTCCCAGGCCAGCAGCGTGCCGTCCGAGTCGGCGACGCCGAGCGCCTCCCCGCCGGTCAACTCCCGCAGATGCGGCGCAGCTTCCTGCGCCGACCGATCCGTCAGCCCGGCCCGTAGCGGGCGCGCCGCCAGCGAGGCGGTGTGCAGCGCCGAATAGACCGCCCGTTCAGCGGGCGTAGTGACGACCCGCCGCGTCCGCGACCACACCAGCAGCGCACAGGCCAGCAACACCGCCGAAACCGTCACCGCGACAACCGCGGTCGTCATCGTGCCCCGGCCCCGACAGCGCGCAAGGAAACGTACATCCGCCGATTATGTCCCGCCCGGCACCCGGCATCGGCCAACCTGAGCACCGAATATCGCCACCGCCGCGACCATCGGATTGCCGCGCGGTGGCCGCCGCCCGTGAACCACGATCGGCTATGGCGGCTTTCGGCCATTCGTTTAGCGGGTTTTCGCCGTATCAGACGACGCGCCGGTGATCTCCACCACGACGCGCCGAAGATCGTCGAGCGCCCGTGTGCCGGTGCGAAACGTTGTCCGAGGGGGCGCATAGACTCGGTCGCCAACCCCCGTCGAGCCTTTGGGAGGGAAGAGCGTCTTGGCCGCCTCGTCCGGATTCGTTCACCTGCACAACCACACCGAGTACTCCATGCTCGACGGTGCGGCCAAGATCTCGCCGCTGTTCACAGAGGCGAAACGGCTCGGGATGACGGCGGTCGGCATGACCGACCACGGGAACATGTACGGTGCCTCGGAGTTCTACAACTCCGCGAAGAAGCACGGCATCACCCCGATCATCGGCATCGAGGCCTACATCGCGCCCGCCTCCCGCTTCGACACCAAGCGTGTGCAGTGGGGCGATCCGAGCCAGAAGGGTGACGACGTCTCCGGCTCCGGCGCCTACACCCACATGACCATGGTCGCCGAGAACGCGACCGGTCTGCGCAACCTGTTCAAACTGTCCAGCCTCGCCTCCATCGAAGGCCAGCTGGGCAAGTGGGCGCGCATGGACGAGGAGATCATCGCCGAGCACGCCGCCGGCATCATCGCCACCACCGGCTGCCCCTCCGGCGAGGTCCAGACCCGCCTGCGCCTCGGCCATGACCGCGAAGCGCTCGAGGCCGCCGCCAAATGGCAGGAGATCTTCGGTAAGGAGAACTTCTTCCTCGAGGTCATGGACCACGGCCTGTCCATCGAACGCCGCGTGCGCGAGGGCCTGATCCGCATCGGCCAGCAGCTCGACATCCCGGCCCTGGCCACCAACGACTGCCACTACGTCACCAAGGATCAGTCCACCAATCACGAAGCGCTGCTGTGCATCCAGACCGGCAAGACGCTGTCCGATCCCACCCGCTTCAAGTTCGACGGTGACGGCTACTACCTGAAGTCCGCCGAGGAGATGCGCGCGATCTGGGATGCCGAAGTCCCCGGCGCCTGCGACAACACCGTCGCCATCGGCGAACGCGTGCAGTCCTACGACGACGTGTGGGCCTTCAAGGACCGCATGCCGATCTTCCCGGTGCCGGACGGATACGACCAGTCCTCCTGGTTGCGCAAGGAGGTGGATCGCGGTCTGGACCGCCGCTTCCCCGACGGCGTCCCGCAGGAATACCTCGATCGCGCCGAGTACGAGATCAGCGTCATCCTGGAAATGGGCTTCCCCGCCTACTTCCTCGTCGTCGGCGACTTGATCAAGCACGCGCACGAGGTCGGCATCCGGGTCGGTCCCGGTCGTGGTTCGGCGGCCGGTTCGCTGGTCGCCTTCGCGCTCGGCATCACCAATATCGATCCGATCCCGCACGGTCTGCTGTTCGAGCGCTTCCTCAACCCCGAGCGCGTCTCGATGCCCGATATCGATATCGACTTCGACGATCGCCGCCGCGGTGAAATGGTCCGCTACGCGAGCGAGAAGTGGGGCACCGACCGGGTCGCCCAGGTCATCACGTTCGGCACCATCAAGACCAAGGCCGCGATCAAGGACTCCGCGCGAGTCCTGTTCGGCCAGCCCGGTTTCGCCATCGCCGATCAGATCACCAAGGCGCTGCCGCCGCCGATCATGGCCAAGGACATCTCGGTGTCGGGTATCACCGACCCCGAGCACGAGCGGTACAAGGAAGCCGCCGAGGTCCGCGAGCTGATCGGCTCGAATCCCGATGTCGCCAAGATCTACGAGACCGCGCGTGGCCTCGAGGGCCTGATCCGCAACGCGGGCGTGCACGCCTGCGCGGTCATCATGTCCTCCGAGCCGCTGATGGACGCGATCCCGGTGTGGAAGCGCCCGCAGGATGGCGCCATGATCACCGGCTGGGACTACCCGTCGTGTGAGGCCATCGGCCTGCTGAAGATGGACTTCCTGGGCCTGCGCAATCTCACCGTCATCGGTGACGCGCTCGACAACATCAAGGCCAATCGCGGCGTCGATCTGGATATGGACCGGCTGCCGCTCGACGATCCCAATACCTACGAATTGCTCTCCCGCGGTGACACACTCGGCGTCTTCCAGCTCGATGGCGGTCCCATGCGTGACCTGCTGCGCCGCATGCAGCCGAACGCCTTCGAGGACATTGTGGCCGTCGGCGCGCTGTATCGCCCCGGCCCGATGGGCATGAACGCGCACAACGACTACGCCGATCGCAAGAACGAGCGGCAGGTGGTCAAGCCGATCCATCCGGAGCTGGAAGAGCCCCTGAAGGACATTCTCGGCGAGACCTACGGCCTGATCGTCTACCAAGAGCAGATCATGCACGTCGCGCAGAAGGTGGCCGGGTACTCGCTCGGCCGAGCCGATATTCTGCGTCGCGCCATGGGTAAGAAGAAGGCCGAGGTCCTCGCCGCGGAATTCGAGGGCTTCGAAGCGGGTATGCAGGGCAACGGATATTCCAAAGCCGCGATCAAGGCCCTGTGGGACACGATTCTCCCGTTCGCCGGCTACGCGTTCAACAAATCGCACGCCGCGGCCTACGGCCTGGTGTCCTATTGGACCGCCTACCTCAAGGCGAACTATCCCGCCGAATACATGGCGGCCCTGCTGACCTCGGTTGGTGACGACAAGGACAAGGCCGCGGTCTATCTGGCGGATTGCCGTCGCCTGGCCATCACCGTGCTGCCGCCGGATGTCAACGAGTCGGAACTGAACTTCGCCTCGGTCGGCAAGGACATTCGCTTCGGCCTCGGCGCGGTGCGCAATGTCGGCGCGAATGTCGTCGCCTCGATCATCCAGGCGCGCAAGGAGAAATCGAAGTTCACCGAGTTCTCCGATTATCTGAACAAGATCGACGCGATCGCCTGCACCAAGAAGGTCACCGAATCGCTGATCAAGGCCGGTGCGTTCGATTCGCTCGATCATCCGCGCAAGGGCCTGATGCTGATCCACTCCGACGCCATCGACGCGGTGATGACCACCAAGAAGGCGGAGGCGATCGGCCAGTTCGATCTGTTCGGCGGTATGGACGCCGACGAGTCGGTGGCCTCGGTCTTCAATGTCGCTGTCCCCGACGACGAGTGGGAGACCAAGCACAAGCTGGCGCTGGAGCGGGAGATGCTCGGTCTCTACGTCTCCGGGCATCCGCTCAACGGCGTCGAGCACGTGCTCGCCGCCCAGGCCGATACGCCGATCCCCGCC
The DNA here is from genome assembly GCF_042672005.1 of Nocardia sp. NPDC127579. NCBI lineage: Bacteria > Bacillati > Actinomycetota > Actinomycetes > Mycobacteriales > Nocardiaceae > Nocardia > Nocardia sp. NPDC127579. The sequence continues at coordinate 561,647 of NZ_JBHXVZ010000004.1, forward strand.
ATTCTGGAGGGCGATGTCAAGGACGGCGCCCAGGTCACCATCGGCGGCATTCTCGCCTCGGTGAACCGGCGGATCAACAAGAACGGTCTCGCCTGGGCCTCGGCCCAGATCGAAGACCTCACCGGCGGTATCGAAGTGCTGTTCTTCCCGCAGGCGTATTCGGTGTACGGCATGGATGTCGTCGAAGACGCGGTCGTCCTGGTGAAGGCCCGCGTCTCGGTCCGCGACGATCGAATCTCCTTGATCGCCAACGATTTGGCCGTGCCCGATCTGTCCGCGATCGGCGTGGCCAAACCGCTGGCCGTCACCGTCACCACCCGCATGTGTACTCCGGACAAGATCGGCGAACTCAAGCGTGTCCTGTCCCGGCACCCCGGCACCTCCGATGTCCACCTCCGCCATGTCGGAGCCCGGGAGAAGACCACGCTGCTGAAGCTGGGCGACCACCTGCGGGTTTCCCCATCCTCGGCGCTGATGGGCGATCTCAAGGCGCTGCTCGGCCCGGGCTGCCTCGGCTGAGCAGCCGCCGCAATCCGGTCGCCGACTACTGGGACGTGGTCGCGGTGGGCCGCACGAGGAGGATCACGCGCCGCTCGGCGTCGCCGACCGGCCGCTCGTAGTCGAGGCTGTAGCGGCGGGCGAGTACGTCGAAGAAGTCGCCTTCGGGGTCGGGGTCGATCCGTTCGACGACGCCACGGATCTCGAGGTAGCGGTAGGGCCGGTCCGGGTCGTTCACCGAGAACGACACCGCGGGGTTGGCGACGACGCTGCGATGTTTGCGGCGATCGGCCTCGATGTCAAACGAGCCGAACAGGCGTTGATCGCGGCCAAACACGCGGCGGTGAAACCGCTGACGGTGCCGCAGTATGCCGCGCTGTTCGCGCTGTCCACCACCCCCGGCGCGTCGTCGGCGGCGCTGGCCCGCGCCTGCCTGGTCACGCCGCAGGCCATGGCGGTGGTCCTGAAGAATCTGGTCGACCTCGGCTATGTCGAGCGCACACCGCACCCGCTGCACGCCCATGTCCTCGAGACGCATCTGACCATCGCGGGCAAACACGCCCTGGCCACCGCCGATACCGCCGCCGTCGCCATCGAGCGCCGCATCGCCGCCGCGTTCACCGCGGCCGAGCGCGACACCCTGCGCGCACTCCTGGCGCGGTTCGTCGCCGCGATCGAGGAGTAGCCACCGGCTACTTCGCTACCGCTACGCCGAGGGTGAGCGCGGCCAGCGGCTTGGGCCCGTCGGCGTAGAACTCGTCCGCTTCCCGGATCTCGAATCCGGCCTGTTCGATCAGCTGCCGGATCGGCCGGTTCAGATTGCAGCCGCCCGCGCATGCCCGCTGGATCGGGTTCAGCCGGTGCTGCCAGGTGCGCACCCGGTCGTCCGGCGCGAGACCGTGTTCGACGAAGTGGAAGGTGCCGCCGGGCACCAGGACGCGGCGCACCTCGCCCAGCGCGGCCTGCACATCGGGGATGGTGCACAGCGTCCAGGTCGACAGCGCCGCGTCGAAGCTGTCGTCCTCGAACGGGAGCGACTGCCCGTCCAGCCCGGCCCGTTCGATCGGCACCGTCGCCCGCGCCAGCCGCTTCTCGGCCAGCTTCCACCCGAGATCGGCCGGTTCGACCGCGCTGATCGCGTCGACGGTGTCCGGATAGAACGGCACATTCAGCCCCGACCCGAACCCGATCTCCACGACCCGCCCGTGCAGGCCGGCGCACACCCGCTGCCGCTGCGGATTGTTGATCCGCATCCCGCAGGCCACTTCGACGAGCCGCGGCACGATCCGATCTCCGTAGAATCCCACGTCTCCACTCTGCCCCTCGGAGGGGCCCGCACACCATAGGTGGACACCCTGAATCCCGTCGACGGCCGGGCCTCGAAACCGACCAGGTGGCATGGTCGTAATCGTTATAGCTCGGCGTCCAACTGTCCGAGACGGGCATTGCCGGGCGTGAAACTGGCTACTACCGTGGAGTAATGACAGCATCGCGAAGCGATTCCTTGGGGGGTGGTGGCCGGGCGACGGGTGGGCGCAACGAGGCTTTGTCGGGGGAATTACCACCCGGCGTCAGTGGCACCGCTGACGCCGAATTCGGTCCACTGGTCCGGGCTTTCGCCCGCGCCTTCGGACATCGCCGCGACGCGGGCGCCGGATTGGTCGTGCGCCGCCACGGCGAAACCCTGGTCGACATCGGCACCGGCTCAGTCGCCGGACAACCCTGGAACGCCGATACGGGCTCGATCATCTTCTCCGCCACCAAGGGCATCGCCGCCACGGTCGTTCACCGCCTGGCCGATCGCGGGCTGCTCGACTACCAGGCCCCGGTCGCCGAATACTGGCCGGAATTCGCCGACAACGGCAAGCAGGCCATCACCGTCGAGCAGGTGCTCACCCACCGCGCCGGGCTGTCGGGGGTCAGCACGCTGGCGAAACAACCCGTCGAGCTGCTCGATCACGAGCTGATGGAGCAGCGACTGGCCGCCGCGAAACCCGATCGCCTGCTCGGGATTCCGGCCTATCACGCACTCACGTTCGGCTGGCTGCTGGCCGGTCTGGCGCGCGCGGTCACCGGCCAGAGCATGGGTACCCTGTTCCGCACCGAGATCGCGGAACCACTCGGTGTCGAGGGCATCCATCTGGGCCGTCCACCCGCGGGTGCGCGTACCGTCTACGCACCGCTGGCCGGAAATCAGCTCAGCCCGATCGGCACTCCGCTGGGCGCACTGGCGCTGAGTCGTCTGCAAGGGTTCCCCGGTCCGGCGGGTGCGGCCGCCCGAGCGCTGTTCATGCCCGGCATGGAAGGCATTCTGGCCGGTGAGTTCCCGCCCATCCTGGCCACCGAACTCGCCGCGGGCAACGGCGTGTGCACCGCGTCCGGCCTGGCCACCCTGTACGGGGCGCTGGCCGAGGGCCACACACCGGACGGACAGCAGTTCCTGTCCCCGCACACGGTGCGGACGATTCGCCGGATCCGCAGTTACCAGGTCGACCGGACGCTGTTCTATCTTCCGATGCTGTGGCACCTCGGCTACCACTCGCTGCCCACACCTGGTGGGCGCGGCGGCTTCGGCCACATCGGGCTCGGCGGATCGTTCGGCTGGGTGGAACCGCGGCTGGGCCTGTCGGTCGGCTTCGTGCACAACCGGCTCACCCTGCCGCAACTGAGCCTGGATCAGGTCTCGGCCATGTGGCTGCTGCCGTTGATCATGAACTGCCTGCGCGCGACCGACCGTGTCGCCGTAGCGAAACCACCGCGCGAGGCCGCCGCCTGATACCCGGCCGCTCGGCCCGAGTGGCAGCGGGCCGAGCGGCGAAAAATCAGGTCAGATAGCGATAGGCCGGGGAACCCGGTTCCAGTCGCTCGCACTGGATCGGCGAATCGTGGATGCGTTCCAGCAGGGCCGCCAGACCCTCCGGCGCACCCAGTTCGATGCCGACCAGCGCCGCCCCGGTCTCCCGGTTGTTGCGTTTGACGTATTCGAACAGGGTGATGTCGTCGTCCGGGCCGAGCACCTCGTCCAGGAAGCGGCGCAGCGCGCCCGGCTCCTGCGGGAAGTCCACCAGGAAGTAGTGCTTCAGGCCCCGGTGCACCAGGGAGCGTTCGATGATCTCCCCGTAGCGGGACACGTCGTTGTTGCCGCCGGAGACCAGGCACACGACCGTCGAGCCCGGTTCCACCTCGACCTCGGCCAGCGCGGCCACCGCCAGCGCCCCCGCGGGTTCGGCGATGATGCCCTCGTTCTGATAGAGCTCCAGCATGGCGGTGCAGATCGCGCCCTCGTCGACCTGCATGACCCGGAACGACCCGGCGCCGCTGGGCGATTCGGTGCTGATCAGCAACGGCAGCGAGGCATGCGAGCGGGCACGCCCGCCGAAGCTCGCGGCCGCCGCGTAGGGCAGCGCGCCGATCCGGCGCACGGCGGCGCCGTCGACGAACGGATCGATCTCCGGCAGCGTCACCGGCCCGCCCGCCACCAGCGCGGCGGTCATCGAGGCCGCACCGCCCGGCTCGGCGGCCAGGATCGCGGTGCGCGGCGTGCGCTCGCGCAGGTAGGTGCCGACGCCGGCCAGGCAACCGCCGCCACCCACCGGCACCACCACGAGATCCGGTGCGGCACCGAGCTGTTCGAGGACTTCGGCGGCGATGGTGCCCTGCCCGGCGGCGGTGCGCGGGTCGTCGAACGGGGGAACCATGGTCGCGCCGGTGCGGGCCACGTCGTCGGCGGCCGCCGCGGCCGCGGCGTCGTAGGTCTCGCCGATCGCGATGAGCTCGACGAACTCACCGCCGTGCACCCGGATTCGGTCCCGCTTCTGCTTCGGCGTGGTGGTCGGCACGTAGATGCGGCCCGTGATCCCCATCGCGCGGCAGGCGAAGGCCACACCCTGCGCGTGATTGCCCGCGCTCGCCGCGACCACTCCCGCCGCGCGCTCCTGCGGAGTGAGCTGCACGATCAGGTTGTAGGCGCCGCGCAGCTTGTAGGAGCGCACCGCGGTCAGATCCTCGCGCTTGAGGTACACCCGGGCGCCCGACAGTTCGGAGAGCCGGGGGCTGAACTGGAGCGGGGTGGGCTCGATGATGTCGGAAATTCGCTTGGCGGCCGCGTCGATCTCGTCCGCGGTCAGCACGGGGCGAGTATTGGACTGATCGTCGATCACATCAAGCGGATTGGGCACCCGAAATATGCTGCCACCCGCCGCGCGGCCGGGGCGCGGCGGGTGGGGTTAGCCGGTTACTGGGGCGTAAGCACGAAAACCGGGATCTCGCGGGTGGTCTTCGTCTGATAGTTGGCGTAGTCGGGCCAGACCTCGACCGCGCGCTGCCACCACACGTCCTTCTCCGCGCCGGTGACCTCACGTGCCAGGTAATCCTGGTTGACGGTGCCGTCGCGCAGCTCGACGAGTGGATTGGCCTTGATATTGAAGTACCAGACCGGATGCTTGGGCGCGCCGCCCAGTGAGGCGACCACCGCGTATTCGCCGTCGTGCTCGACGCGCATGAGCGGTGTCTTGCGCAGCAGCCCGGTCTTGGCGCCCTTGGTGGTGAGCAGGACGACCGGCTTGCCCTGCAACGCGGTGCCCTCGGTGCCGCCGGAACCCTCGTAGGTCTCGGCCTGCTCGCGGGCCCAATCGGAGGTGCTGGGTGCGTAATCTCCTGTAAGTGGCATAAAGCAGTGAACGCGAGGGCCTCCGGTCCTGTTCCCCGGGCTTGTCGGGTCGCACACACTCGTGATGTTCGGTGGACCGAACTTCGGTATCCGTATATCCTGACGATATGCGGACGGACTACCCCCACACGGTCGATATCGCGGGTTCCGCGTGGCCGATGTTCAAGCTCGAGGCGCTCGCCGCGGGCCTGGTGGTCGGCCTCGTCCTGGTCCTGATCACCGGTTCGGTACAGCTCGCGGTGCTGCTCGGCGCGGCCGTCGCCGTCACCCGCTGGGCCCTGGGCGTCGCGGGCGCGCGCCGTGTTGCCGACTCGAACCGCACCGATCGGGTACTCGCCGCTCACTGAGCCACGCCGAGTTCGACACCGATACAGGCAGCGCTGAATGGCCGCTGCCCTGCTGGAGTCCAGCGCAGTGGCCCCGGCGGTGTCGATCGGCCGGTGGAGACCCGCCGAGTTCGGCGCAGTGCTCAAGGGAGCCGGGTGCGAGCTCGGTCAATCGAAGGGCAGTGCCGCGAGTTCGCCGCGGGAGAGCACACCCAGTTTCGGGTACGCCTTGTACAGGTGGTGACCGACCGTGCGGGGGCTGAGGAAGAGCTGGGCCGCGATGTCGCGGTTGGACATGCCTTGGGCGGCAAGGCGGGCGATCTGTAGTTCCTGCGGGGTGAGCGCTGCGAGGACACCGGCGGCCGGGCGGGCCGCGGCGCCGACGCCCAGCGCGGCGAGTTCGGTTCGGGCCCGGTCACCCCACGGTGTGGCCTCCAGTCGATCGAAGGTTTCCACCGCGGGTTGTAACTGGTTGCGCGCGTCGGTCTTTCGGCGGGCGCGGCGCAGCCATTCACCGTAGAGCAGTTGGGTGCGCGCCTGCTCGAAGGGGCGGACCCCGAGTTCGAGCGAGGCATGAAAATGCTGCTCCGCCTTGGCATCCGAGACGGTCAGCGCGCGACCGCGTTCGGCGAGCGCGGTGACCCACGCCTGGCCGGAACGTTCGGCCCAGGCCCCGAGCCTGCCCAGCGCGTCCTCGGCATGGTGCGAATTACCCAGCCGCACAGCGGCTTCGATCAAGTCGGGCAGCGTCCGCAATCCGATGACGTGATGGGCGGCCGGTTCCACAGTCAGTGTCTCGAACCGGGTCAGCGCGCTGTCGACCTTGCCCAGCCCCAGCTCCAGAAGCCCCAGGGCGGCTTGGATCCAGGTGGCCCCGGCGGCGTCGGCCCCACCGAGTTCGGGTGCCAGCGCCCGGTCGGCCCACTCGCGGCATTCCGGATCGCGCCCGCCCAGCGCCGCCAGATACGCCAGGCACGCCGACTGCTGACTGACCCAGTGCACCTGCCCGATGTCCTGTGCGATCCGCAGCCCCTCGGTCGCCGCGATCCGCGCTTCGGCGGGCCGCCCCGAGTACACCTCGGCCTCGGCCCGGAAGAACAGCAGCGTCGGCAGCAACGCCAATCGCCCTTGCTCCCGGCATTCGCCGATCAGCTCCCGCGCCAATTCCCCGACCTGCTCGTCCTGGCCGACGACCAACCCGGCCCCGCACATCTGCACCAGATCGCGCGGGCTGTCCGCCCCGCCCGCCCGTGCCGCCCGTGCCGCATCGCGCAGGTCCACCGTGTATCGGCCGCTCACGGCGGCCGCGGTGTATCGGCTGATCACGATCAACGCGGTCAGCGAATCACCGCTGGGCGCGCGGGTGGCGACCGATTCGTCGAATGTCGCGGCAGCTTTGCCCGGACCCACGGGAGCGCCTTGGTCGATCGCCGCGCCCGGCACTTGCGCGTCGGCCGATCCGAATATGCTCCCGGCATCGGAGAGGTTCGAGCAGATCGACGTCGGCGCCGGCCTTTCTTCGCCCGATGTGACCACACCGGGCGTCGCCGCCGCGCTGTCGCGCTGGTGTCCGGGCACTTCGTCCTGGCGGATGTCCGCGGTAGCCGGAGCTGTGGCCGCGGCGGCTGGGCCGGGTGCGCCACGCACAGCGTCGAGTCGTTGGGCCACCTCCGCGATCTCGGCGGCGCTGAGGTACCAGGCGGTGTGCACGGCCTGGGCGAGCATGCGCAGGGCACAGGCCGGGTCCAGGTCGCGGATGGTGGCGGCGCCGGTCAGGAGGCGGTGATGTGCCGCGCGCATTCGTCCGTCGCCGAATTCGGCTGTGGCGCTGACCAAGTCGAGGCGGGCGCGCAACGCGACGTCGGCCGTCTGGGCGGCGGCGCGTTCGGCCAGACGCTGTGAGCGCTCCAATTGCCCGGCCTCACCGGCGGTTTCGGCCGCGGCCACGAGACGACGGACCCGGGCCTCAGGATCGGTGCTCAGTCCGGCCGCCCGCTCGTAGGCGCTGGCCGCGCCGGAGAATCCGCTGCGGCGGCGGGCGCGGTCGGCGCTGTCTTCCAGTGCGGCGGCGGTGTTCTCGTCCGGTCCGGTGGCCGCGGCAGCGAGCTGCCAGGCCCGCAGGTCGGCGTCCTCCGGAGCGGCCAGGGCTGCCGCGAGTGCGGCGTGCGCGGCCAGCCGCTGCGCCAGCGGCGCACCCTGATACACCGCCGACCGCAGTAGTGGATGTCGGAAACCCAGTGTGCGCCCGTCACTTCGGACCATTCCCGCGTCGACGGCCGGTTGCAGATCGTCGAGATCGGCGCCCAGGGACCGGCTCGCGCGCAGCACCGTGGCGATCTCGTCGCTGCCGGCCGCGGCCGCGACCAGCAGCAGTGTGCGGGTTCCCGCGGGCATCCGGCTGACCTGCCCGTGGAAGGCGACCTGCAACCGCTGGGTCAGCGGCAGCGGATTGGGGCCGGATCCCGGCAGCTCGGCGGCCAGCACGGCCGGGAGCTCCCGTAGCGCCAGCGGATTGCCGTGCGCCTCGGTGAGCAGCCGATAGCGGACAGCGGGCGCGAGATCCGGGCTGCGGCTGTCCACCAGCGCCGCCGCCGCTTCCGGTCGCAGCCCGGTCAGCGTGAGTTCCGGCAAGCCCGGTGCGGGAAAGTCGAGTTCGCCGGGGCGGGCGGCGAAGATCAGCGCGACGCCTTCCGCGTCCAGCCGTCGCGCGACGAACAGCAGCGTCTCCGCCGACGCGCGGTCGAGCCAGTGCGCGTCGTCGATCAGGCACAGCAGCGGCGTATCGGCCGACTCCTCGGCCAGCAGCGTCAGCACCGCCAGACCCACCAGCATGCGGTCCGGGGGTGTGCCGTCACCCAGGCCGAACGCGGCGTGCAGGGCGTCGCGCTGGCGCGCGGGGAGGGTTTCGGTCAAGGCCATTCCGGGCCGCAGCAGCAGATGCAGCGCCGCGAACGACAGCTCGGCCTCGGATTCGATCCCGGAACTGCGCACCGTCGGGATGCCCTGGGCGGCGGCGTAATCCAGTAGCGCCGACTTCCCGATCCCGGGCTCGCCGCGCAGGACCAACGCCCCGCTGCGCCCCTCGCGCGCCGCCGCGAGCAGCCGATCGATCTCGGACTGTTCGGCTTCGCGACCATGGAGCATGTCCCTCACCCTAGCGTTCCGCGTACTTTCGGTATTTCATTAACGAAGGCCGTGGCTGCGCCGATGATTCGGGTAGTCGGGTACGCAGGTTTCGGAGGGGCTCAGAGGGGACGATTTACCCATGAAACGCCTGGTGGTCTGCTGTGACGGCACATGGAAAGCCGAGAACAGCGATACGGTCTCGAATATCATCAAGATCGCGCAGACGGTCCGGCCCCACGCGACCGGACCGGACGGTGCGCCGGTACGACAGCATGTCATCTATGTATCCGGCCCCGGCGCAAGGGGATTCACCGCCGACCGCTTGTTCGGTGGTGCGTTCGGCCTCGGTCTGGAGGCCAATCTGTCCGCCGCGTACTGGCAGGTCGCGGTCAATTGGGAGCCCGGCGACGAGCTGTTCGTCTTCGGTTTCAGCCGCGGCGCCTACACCGCGCGCAGCCTGGTCGGCCTGATCGATCGGATGGGCATCATGACCCCCGAGGCCATGATCGACGGCTTCTACCCGCGCGGCTTCGAGATGTATCGGCGGCGCGGCAAGAGCCCGGTGCGGCGCTGGCGCAAGCCGCCGACCGAGGCCGATTGGGAGCGATTCCGCACCGAGCACAGCCATCCACGCACCGATATCGACTTCATCGGCGTCTTCGACACCGTCGGAGCGCTGGGCGTGCCGGGTGTGACGGCCTGGCGGCACCGCTTCCACAACACCGACCTGTCCGACCGGGTGCTGTGCGCCCGCCAGGCCCTGGCCATCGACGAGCGGCGGCGCAATTTCGAACCCTGCCTGTGGCAGGTGCCGGTCGAGCTGGAGCGCAAGTACCGCCGGGTCAAGCGCCGCGGCAACGACCGCGTCAAGCAGGTGTGGTTCGAGGGCGTGCACAGCGATATCGGCGGCGGCTACGTCGAATGCGGTCTGTCCGACATCACGCTGCGCTGGATGGTCGGCGAGGCCGAGGCCGAGGGGCTGGCCTTCGATCGCGAACGCCTGGACGACCTGTCGGAGCGCTGTGTGGGTAAGCAGCGTCATCTGCTGCGGCACGATTCGCTCGGCACGCCCTACCTGGTGCTCAATGCCATGCGCACGCTGCGCGGGCTGTTCGGCCGGCTGGGTCCGCGTCCGAAGATCCCGGCCCGGTTCTACTGGAACTCGTGGCGACGGCTGCGCGTCGACAACGACCACGGCGTGCTGCTGGCCTCCTCCGTGGACGAGACCGGCGGCTATCACCCCTACAACCTGGCCCGATGGCAGGCCGACCTGGGCGGCGCCATCCCGGCCGAGCTGGTCGAGAAGATCCCGGCCCCGGACGCCACCTCGATCACCCCGGACTACGTCTAGGACCGGACCAGCAGGGCCACCGGCAGCCGCGCGAACACCTTCTCCATCCGGGTCTTCCCGGTGAAGGTGTGGCCGGTGAGCCGGTCGGTCCAGGTGCCCGGCGGCAGGTCCAGTGTCGTATCGGTCCAGCCCTCCTCGGCCAGCCCGACCGAATGCCGGGTGGCGGCGACCAGCACCTCGGCGGGTTCACCCACCCGGCCGCGGGTGAACGCGACCAGCCGCCGCCACTGCTCGCCGGTGGCGAACAGCGGCTGGTAGGTGCCGCCGACGAAGCAGTCGGGCCGTTCCCGGCGCAGCCAGAGGGCATACGCCACGATCCACATCTTCACCGCGCCGCTGGGATCCAATCCCGGTGTACCCGTGAGCGATTGGAGCATGCCGGTGCGGGCGGAGAAGTCCACCGGCCGCCGGTTGTCCGGGTCGACGAGGGAGTCCTCCCACAGCTCGCAGCCCTGGTAGAGATCGGGGATTCCGGGCCCGCAGAGCTGGAGCAGCTTCTGCGCCAGCGAGTCCGACCAGGCGTGCGGGGCCAGATCGTGGGTGAGATCGCTGAGTTCGGCGCCCACCGGCCCGTCGACCACCGTGTCGATCCAGGCGTGCACCGCCGCCTCGAACTCCGAATCCGGGTCCTCCCAGCAGGATCGGGTACCTGCCTCCCGAACCGCCTTCTCCGCGAACAGATGCAGCCGTTCACGCAGTCCCGGCACCGAGGAGGCCGGGCGGCCGTCGGCCGGCCACACGCCGAACATGTTCTGTAGCAGGAACAGTCCGGTCGCACCGTCGGGTGCGGGCGCCATCTCCAGCCAGGAATCCACCGCCCGCGACCAGGTGCCCGCGACCTGCGAGAGCAGCCCGATCCGGGCCCGCACATCCTCACCGCGTTTGGTGTCGTGCGTCGACAGGGTGGTCATGGTGGCCGGCCAGCGCTGCGCGCGATCGATATTGGCGAGATGGAACTCGTTGAGCGAGTGGCCGAATCGCGCCGGATTGCCGCCCACCTCCTGGAGCGACACCAGCCGGGCCGCCCGGTAGAACATGGTGTCCTCGACCGCTTTCGCCGTCATCGCGCCGCACACCTGACCGAACCGCACCGCCGCCTCGCCGTCCGCGGCCAGTGCCGCCACCAGCACCGACAGCGGGGTGGTCAGCTCGGTATTGCGCCGTTCGACCTCGGCGACGACCGCACCCGCCATCCCCGCCAGCGGCGCGTACTCCACCCGGTACACCGGCATGAAGGCCAGCACCTCGATGGTGGCGTTGGTCAGGGCCAGGGTGTCGGAATCCGGCACGCCCGCATCGCGTTTGATCGCCTCGACCAGACGGCGCAGTTCGGGCGCCAGAATCGACTCCGCGACAGCGCGTTTGATGCGGTGCTCGGTCTCACCGAACCAGGCGCGGTCGCTGCCGTGGCCGGTCACCCGGCGCGACAGCTCGGTCAGCGCCTGCTCGCCCGCCGGATCGATCAGCACGCCGCCGAGCCCGGCCAGCGCGTCGTAACCCGTGGTGCCGTCCACCGGCAGCGTCGGATCCAGCGGTTCCCGATTGGCCAGGATCTTCTCCACCAGCAGCAGCCGGTGCGGGCCGATCAGCTGCCGCAGTCGCGCCAGATACACACTCGGATAAGCCAATCCATCCGGATGGTCGACTCGAACGCCGTCGATCAGATCGTGCTCGCACCAGGCCGCGAGTTCGCGATGGGTGGCCTCGAAGACCTCCGGGTCCTCCTGCCGCAGTGCCGCCAGGCTGGAGATCGTGAAGTAACGGCGGTAGGTGCACAGCCCCGATCTCCAGCTGACCAGCCGGTAGTGCTGCTTGTCGTGGATGCGCAGGGCATTGTCGCCGTCGGTGTCCGGCGCGATCGGGAAGCGCAGATCCCCCAGGGCCAGCATCGGTTCGGAGCCGGTGCGGTCCACCGTCAGCTTGGCTGGATCGTTCTCGCTCTGTAGCACCGGCAGCGCCAGCCGCCCGCCGGCACCGTTGCCCGGGCTCCAATCGATGTCGAAGAAATGCGCGAACTTCGAATCCCGGCCGCTGCGCAGGACATTCCACCACCACGGGTTCTGCCGCGGGTCCGCCACGCCCACATGGTTGGGCACCAGGTCCACGATCAAACCCATACCGCGACTGCGCACTTCGTCGGCGAGGGCCTTGAACCCGAGTGGGCCGCCGAGTGCAGCCGAGACCGTGGTCGGGTCGGTGATGTCGTAGCCATGCGTCGAACCGTGCGCGGCGGTCAGGATCGGCGACAGGTACAGGTGCGAAATACCGAGCTGCTGGAGGTATTCCGCGATTGCGCGGGCATCGGCGAAGGTGAGCGCGTCCGGCCGCAACTGCAACCGATAGGTGCTGCGCACGGGCGTGGGACGGGCCCGGATGCTGGACTGGTGCGATTCGGTATGGGTCATAGGTGTCATGCGGGACAAGCGAGGACGAATACACAGCGGGCGGGTACAGCGAGTGTGGCGGCCGTCGGGTGGGCGGCCTCGGTGCAGGTGGCGCCGAGCGGGTACGCGGTGCCCGGCCGGACGCCGAGCGGCGGCGGAGCACCGGGCGCTGCGTCGGGCTGAGACATGCTTCGACACTAAGGGGATGGCACACGCCCGGGTCCGGGGGGTGGGTATATCCGGGCGCCGACCGCCGCCGCTACTCGGCGATCAGCGAACGGTGCCAGGTCTGTCCGATCAGGTCGCGGCCGAAGCTGTGGTGGGGCGCCGATTCGACGAGGTGGAACCCCGCGCGCTGATAGATGTGGCGGGCAGCGGTCAGGACGTCGTTGGTCCACAGCACCATGCCGGTGTAGCCCACCGCGGTGGCGAAGCGCAGGCATTCGGCGACCAGCGCCGAGCCGACGCCGAGCCCGCGGGCCGCGGGTTCCACCAGCAGCAGCCGCAGCCGGGCGGTGCTGTCGTCCTCGGCGACGCAGAACACCGCGCCGACCGGTGTGCCGCCGGCCTCGGCGATCCACACGCGTTCGCGGCTCTGGTCATGCGAGCGCAGATAGTCCGCGACGATCTGGGTGACCAGGGCTTCGTAGTCCGCGTTCCAGCCGTACTCGGCCGCGTACAGGGCGGCGTTGCGCTGGATGACCCAGCCGTAGTCGCCGGGTTTCGGCGCGCGGAGGGTGACGGGGCAAGCGCCGGTGGCGTCGAGCGGCCGGTCCAGGATTTGCCGGATGGTGTTCATCGCGCGGATCAGTTTCGCGCGCTCGGTGACGGGATGCGGCTCCAGCAGCGTGCGGACGTCGGCCGCGGAACGCTGATTCAGAACCGCGAACTCGGCGCGGCCGCGGTCGCTGAGGCGAACCTCCTGCCGCCGCCCGTCGCTGCTGGACCGCCCGCTCTCGATCAATCCGCGATTCTTGAACCGGGTCAGGATCCGGCTCAGGTACCCGGGATCCAGCCCGAGGGCCTTGCGCAGGCGGATCGCCTCGGTCGACCCGAATGTGCCCAGCTCGAACAGAATTCGCGCCTCGGTCAACGAGTACGCGGTCTCGACCAGTCCCTCGCCGAGTACGCCGATCACCTCGGTGTAGCGGCGATTGAAGGCCCGGACCGCGTCGATCTCGGCGGCCGAGGCTCCGGTTGCGCTGCTCGTCATCCCGGCTCCTTCGTCGACATATGTTTGACTGAGTCAAAGAATACGCGGTCGGTGATCGAGGCGGGGGTGATTGCGGTCCCTCCGGCGCGCGGTGATCTGGCCGTCGTATTCGGCTCGGCGGCAACCGCTTTCGACTGCCTGCCGATGCTCGAGGGGGTCGGCCATCACGGCGGTCGCTCGAATACTCCGAGCTCCGGTGGTAACTTGAACGGCGTTCAAGCCGTCTCGGTGCGTCCGGGACGGGTCACTGCACCGCGAGGATTCCTGTGGCACTGACCCCCGATGAGATCTCCGCCATCGACGCCGAGCATGTCTGGCACCCATACGGCGGATTCCCTGCGACGACCGAACCGCTCGTGGTCGCCGGAGCTGCCGGCACCCGGCTCACCCTGGCCGACGGTCGCGAGCTGGTCGACGGTATGAGTTCCTGGTGGGCCGCGGTGCACGGATACCGGCACCCGGTGCTGGACGCGGCGCTGCTCGACCAGTCCCGGCGCATGAGTCACGTGATGTTCGGCGGTCTGACCCACGAGCCTGCGGCCCGCCTGGCCGAACTGCTCGTCGAACACACCCCCGAAGGTCTGAACAAGGTGTTCCTCTGCGATTCGGGCTCGGTGTCGGTCGAGGTCGCGATCAAGATGTGCCTGCAGTACTGGCGCGCGCTCGGCAAACCCGGCAAGCGTCGCCTGCTCACCTGGCGCGGCGGCTACCACGGTGACACCTTCAGCCCGATGAGCGTGTGCGACCCCGAGGGCGGCATGCATTCGCTGTGGACCGATGTACTGGTCGACCAGGTCTTCGTACCCATGCCCCCGGCCGACTACCGGACCGAATACGTGGCCGAACTGGAGCGCGCGCTCGCCGCGCACGCCGACGAGCTGGCCGCCGTCATCGTGGAACCCGTGGTGCAGGGCGCGGGCGGCATGCGCTGGCACGACCCGCGCTACCTCACCGACCTGCGCGCGCTGTGCGACCGGCACGGCGTGCTGCTGATCTTCGACGAGATCGCCACCGGATTCGGGCGTACCGGCGAACTCTTCGCCGCCGACCACGCCGGGATCCGCCCGGATGTCATGTGCGTCGGAAAGGCGTTGACCGGCGGCTATCTCACCTTGGCCGCCGCCCTGTGCACCGCCGAGATCGCCGAGACGATCAGCGCCGGCCACGGCGGTCTCATGCACGGGCCCACATTCATGGGCAATCCGCTGGCCTGCGCCGTCGCCGTCGCCTCGATCGAACTGCTCCTGCGACAGGATTGGCGCGCCACTGTTCGCCGGATCGAGACCGACCTGCGCGCCGGTCTCGACTCCGCCCGCGACCTTCCCGGCGTCCGTGACGTCCGCGTCCTCGGCGCCATCGGCGTCATCGAGATGGACAACCCGGTCGACCTGCCCTCCGCCACCGCCGCCGCGGTCACCGCGGGCGCCTGGCTTCGCCCCTTCCGCAACAACATCTACACAATGCCCCCGTTCGTCAGCACCTCCGCCGACCTCGCCACCATCACCACCGCCATGCGCGCCGCCGCGGCTGCCCAGTCAGCCTGATCGGACACAACCCGCCCGCGCCGTTACCCGACGGGCCGCGAGTCGCTCGCCGAGGTCGAGTCGCTGCTGATGTCGAGTGGCCCGCTGGTGCCGAGTGGCCCGCTGGTGCCGGTGGCCCGCTGATGTCGAATCGCTGGTGTGGCGTCGGCTGCGCCGAGTCGGCTTGGCCGGCATCGCCACCAACCGAGCCATGTTTCGATGGTGGTGGCGAGGACTCGTGGCCTGGTGTCCGAGCGGCATGCCGTCGATCACCCATTCCAACCTGAACGACGTTCAAGTAAGGTGCGGAGCTGTGACTATTGATCCGCTCGGCTGGTTGGATGAGCGCGCCGAGGCGCGGGTGGGCGCTGGGTTGCGCCGGGAACTGCGGGCGCGGGCGCCGCTCGCGCCGTCGATTGATCTGGCCTCCAACGACTATCTGGGGCTGGTGCGCCATCCCGAAGTAGTCGAGGGCGCTGTGGCATCGGTACGCCGGTGGGGCGCGGGGGCGACCGGGTCGCGCCTGGTCACCGGTACCACCGCGGAGCACGAGCAACTCGAGACCGAACTGGCCGAATTCGTCGGAGCGGAATCCGGGCTGGTGTTCTCCTCCGGCTATGCCGCCAACCTGGGTGTGGTCACCGCGCTGGCCGGGCGCGGGGCGCTGGTCGTCTCCGACGCCGGCAGTCACGCGTCACTCGTGGACGCCTGCCGATTGTCGCGGGCCCGAGTCGAGATCGCCGCGCATTGCGACGTCGACGCCTTCGATCGGTTGCTCGCCGAGCGCACGGAGGAGCGGGCGCTGGTGCTCACCGACTCGGTATTCAGCGCCGACGGTGATCTCGCTCCGCTGGCGGATCTGCATCGCGTGACTCGCGCCAACGGAGCGGTCCTGATCGTCGACGAAGCCCACGGCATCGGGGTGCGCGGCGCGGGCGGGCGCGGTCTGGTGCACGAGGTCGGCTTGGCCGGCGAACCCGATCTGGTCGTCACGGCCACCCTGTCCAAGGCGCTGGCCGCCCAGGGCGGCGCGGTGCTGGCCGGCAACCGAGTGCGCGCGCATCTGATCGACGCGGCCCGCACCTTCATCTTCGACACTGGTCTCGCGCCCGCGGCGGTCGGCGCGGCCCGAGCCGCACTGGGATTGCTGCGCCGGGAACCCGAGATGGCCACAAGGGTTTTGGACCGTGCGGCGGACATCGCGCGAATCGCAGGCGTCGCCCCGCCGGAGTCGGCCGTCGTGTCGGTCGTGCTCGGCAAGGCGCAAGTCGCCTTCGACGCCGCGCAAGCCTGCCGCGCCCGCGGCCTCGACGTCGGCTGTTTCCGTCCGCCGTCTGTGCCGGAGGGCACGTCGCGGCTGCGTCTTACCGCCCGCGCCAACCTCACCCCGGCGGAACTCGACGTCATCGCCACCGTCCTCGGTGCGGTCCTTACCGATGCCCGCGGTCTGGATG
Source organism: Nocardia sp. NPDC127579 (assembly GCF_042672005.1). Taxonomy (NCBI): domain Bacteria; kingdom Bacillati; phylum Actinomycetota; class Actinomycetes; order Mycobacteriales; family Nocardiaceae; genus Nocardia; species Nocardia sp. NPDC127579. The sequence goes on from NZ_JBHXVZ010000004.1 coordinate 578,191, forward strand.
CGGTGCCCGCATGACCGTGTGCACCGCGATGTCGGCCGAAGTCCGGAAAATCATTGCGACAGCGGCTCTCGCGGCCGCCACTGCCCGGGCATGCGGGCTGGTTGGGGGGCGGGCATGACCGTCCTCGTCATCACCGGGACGTCGACCGATGTCGGGAAGACCGTCGTGACCGCGGCACTGGCCGCCGCTGCGCGCGCCGAGGGGCGTTCGGTCGCGGTGTGCAAGCCGGCTCAAACCGGGGTCGCGCCAGGCGAACCTGGCGATCTGGCCGAGATCGAGCGGCTCAGCGGCGTCGGCCGCACGCTCGAACTGGCCCGCTATCCCGAGCCGCTGGCGCCGGACACCGCCGCGCGCCGCTGCGGTGAGCCGCTGCTGACGCTGGAGGAGACGGTCGCCGCGGTGCAGTCGCTCGGCGACGCCGACCTCACCCTGGTCGAGGGCGCCGGGGGAGTACTCGTGCGGATCGGTGACTTCACAGTGCTCGATATCGCACGCGCACTGGACGCCCCGGTGCTGGTGGTGACCGCGGCCGGCCTCGGCACTCTCAATCACACCGAGCTCACCACACGGATGTTGGCGACGGCGGGCGTGGCCTGTGCGGGACTGGTCATCGGATCCTGGCCGCGGGAGCCGGATCTGGCTGCGGAGTGCAACCGCGTCGACCTGCCCCGGCTGACCGGCGTGGAACTGGTCGGCGCCATCCCCGCGGGGGCGGGCAGGTGGGACCGCGCGCGTTTCGCGGAGGCCGCTCCGGGCTGGTTCCGTCCCGGCCCGGTGGCGAAGGTTGCCGCGAACAGGCCCTCTGACCAGGCGATTTGACTTCGTGTCCATCGGCACGTAACTTTTATCGAGTCAGAGCGACACGGACACCGACCCGGAGCTTCACGGCCTGGGAAACGAGGTAGTACGAGGAGCGCCTGACAGATCACACTAGCTCGACTGGAAGCTCGGATTTTGGTCCGGGTCGATGGTTGAGCTAAGCTATTCAAGTTGCCTCACTGAAACCCCGAGAGATCGAGTGGCGGATGTGTGTGCGTGTGTTCTTTGAGAACTCAATAGTGTGTCGATGAATGTCAGTGCCAATATATTATTGGTTCCGATTCCTCATACCCCCCGG
>NZ_JBHXVZ010000005.1:0-514481 GCF_042672005.1 Nocardia sp. NPDC127579
TGTCTTGTGGGCCCTGCTGCGAGACGGACGCGAATTCAGCATCGACAGACCGGCTTTGGGTGTCGTTATGGCTTGACAAGTTCATTGAGAGTCCTCCTCACGATGGACCGGAGTCTGTCCCTCCATCATGACGATTACCGAAGTCGCCCGCGATAAACGGGTCGCACGACGAATTGGAATGCAATCATCCCCGTAAAAGCGATCCCCGGTCGGCGACCTTTCCGGAAGACCGGTTCGGTCGCTCGGCCGGGGATATCCGAAGCCGGTTCACCGCCACATGATCCAGGTCATTGGTTGGCGCCGGTGATTCCGCCGATGATGCCACCGATAATGCACCCCGGAATAGCACCCGCGACGAAGAACAGCGCGCCGATCAGGAAGCCGATCGCACAACCGATCAACACGCCCGCGACGGTCGTGCCGGCATCACCGATGTACTGCAGTTGCGGCTGCGCCGGAGCATTCACCGGCGCCAGCGTCAGCGTGCTCGCGGCGGCATCGAGGGTCGGCGCCACCTCGATGCGCTGCCCCGCCGCCGTGTGCACTGTGGTGGGCACCGACGCGAGGACCGCACCATCGGGAGCGATCACAGCGACCCCGTCCGGCCGGAGCTCGAACGTGCCCGCCGCGAGGGTGAGCGTGGCCGCCGAGCGGTCCGGCGCGACCGCGGCCGTGTAGGCGACGCCGCGGTCGATGCCGTCGAACGTCTGCGCCGCCGGCGCGCCGTGCGCGGTGGCCGCGGTGACGCCGGTCGCCGCGGCGGTCAAAACTGCTGCCGCTACCAGTTTTCTGATCTTCATAACAGTGTCCAATCATCCAGCCGAATCGATTTCTGTACCCCGAGATACGGACCTGGGATTCAATAATCATGCGCCCGGACGGCATTGGATGTTCGCGAAACGACGCGAATAATTCGCTCTTCAAGATCTAATAATGACCCCAAAAATAGGGGATGGCGGCCGATTTCCGAAATTCGGCATGGACCGGACGCCGCTGGGTACTCGCGCCCGGCCGTCCGCTACTCCAGTTCGCCCTCGGTCTCCAGGTACACCTGACGCAACCGATCCAGGGTCTGCGGCTCCGGCGCCGCCCACATGCCGCGTTCGGCCGCCTCCAGCAGCCGCTCGGTGATCCCGTGCAGCGCCCAGGGATTCGACTGTTCCATGAATTTGCGGTTCACGTCGTCGAAGACGTAGCTCTCGGTGAGTTTCTCGTACATCCAGTCGGCGACCACATCGGTGGTGGCGTCGTAGCCGAACAGATAGTCGACCGTCGCGGCCATTTCGAACGCACCTTTGTAACCGTGCCGGCGCATCGCATCCAGCCAGCGCGGATTCACCACGCGCGCACGGAAGACCCGGGAGGTCTCCTCGGACAGCGTGCGGGTGCGCACCGCGTCCGGGCGGGTGCTGTCGCCGATGTAGGCCTCCGGGTTCTTGCCCGTGAGCGCGCGCACGGTGGCGACCATGCCGCCGTGGTACTGGAAATAGTCGTCGGAGTCGGCGATATCGTGCTCGCGGGTGTCGGTGTTCTTGGCGGCCACCGCGATTCGCCGGTACGCGGTGCGCATGTCATCCGCAGCCGGCGCGCCGTCGAGGTCGCGGCCGTAGGCGAAACCACCCCAGGCCGTGTACACCTGCGCCAGATCGTCGTCGGTGCGCCAACTCTTGGAATCGATGAGCTGCAACAGGCCCGCGCCGTAGGTGCCGGGCTTGGAACCGAAGATGCGGGTGGTGGCACGGCGCTCGTCGCCGTGCTCGGCCAGATCCGACCGGGTGTGCGCGCGAACGAAATTCAGCTCCGCCGGCTCGTCGAGCGCGGCGACCAGGCGCACCGCGTCGTCCAGCAGGGCCAGCACGTGCGGGAACGCGTCCCGGAAGAAGCCGCTGATCCGCACGGTGACATCGATGCGCGGACGGTTCAGTTCCTCGAGCGAGATCACCTCCAGCGAGGTGACCCGGCGGCTCGCCTCGTCCCACACCGGCCGCACGCCGAGCAGCGCCAGTACCTCGGCGATATCGTCACCGGAGGTTCGCATCGCCGAGGTACCCCACACCGAAAGTCCCACCGAGCGCGGATATTCGCCGTGATCGGCCAGATACCGCTCCAGCAGCGACTCGGCCATCGCCTGCCCGGTCTCCCAGGCCAGCCGCGACGGCACCGCCTTCGGATCCACCGAATAGAAGTTCCGCCCCGTCGGCAGCACATTGATCAGCCCGCGCAGCGGCGATCCGCTCGGCCCCGCAGGTACGAACCCGCCGTTCAGCGCGTGCAGCACCCGATCGATCTCGACCCGCGTCTCCCGCAACCGCGGTACCACCTCGGTCGCCGCGAACCGCAGCACCGTCGCGACCGCCGCCAGGCGCTCCGAATCCGCCTGCACCGCAACATCTCCGGCCTCGGCAGCGACCCGGCCGTCGAGGATGGCGGTCTCGAAGCCGGCGACGAGCCGATCCACCGCGGCGGGCGACCAGTTCTCGGCCTGGAGGGCGGCGAGGAGCTCGCGGGCGCGGGCTTCGACGACGTCGACGCGGGCGCGGGCTTCGTCTCCGGATTCGCTGAGGCCCAGGGCTTCTCGGAGGCCGGGGAGGTTCTGTTCACCGCCCCAGAGCTGGCGGGCGCGCAGCATGGCCAGCACCAGATCCAGTTCCATGTCCTCGACGGGAGCCTGGCCCAGGATGTGCAGGCCATCGCGGATCTGCACATCCTTGATCTCACACAGCCACCCGTCGACGTGCAGCAGCATGTCGTCGAAGACATCCTCGTCGGGGCGGTCGGTGAGGCCCAGATCGTGGTCCATCTTCGCGGCCCGCATCAGTGTCCAGATCTGCTGGCGGATGGCGGGCAGCTTGGCCGGGTCCAGGGTGGAGATATTGGAGTGCTCGTCGAGCAGCTGTTCCAGACGCGAGATGTCGCCGTAGGTTTCGGCGCGCGCCATCGGCGGGATCAGATGATCGACCAGGGTGGCGTGTGCGCGCCGCTTGGCCTGGGTGCCCTCGCCGGGATCATTGACCAGGAACGGGTAGATCAGCGGCAGGTCACCGAGCGCGGCGTCGGTACCGCAGGAGGCGGACATGCCGAGGGTCTTGCCGGGCAGCCACTCCAGATTGCCGTGCTTGCCCAGATGCACCATGGCGTCGGCGCCGAATCCCTCGGCCAGCCAGCGGTAGGCGGCCAGATAGTGGTGGCTGGGTGGCAGATCGGGGTCGTGGTAGATCGCGACCGGGTTCTCGCCGAAGCCGCGGGGTGGCTGCACCATCAGCACGATATTGCCGAAACGCAGTGCGGCGATCACGATCTCGCCCTGCGGATCCTGCGACCGATCGACGTACATCTGTCCCGGCGGCGGCCCCCACGCCTCGATCACCGCCGCGCGCAGATCCTCGGGCAGCTGCTCGAACCACCGCGTGTAGACGGCGGCGCCGAGCCGAATCGGGTTGCCCTCCAGCTGTTCCGCGGTCAGCCAGTCCGGATCCTGGCCGCCCGCGGCGATCAGCGCGTGGATCAGCGCGTCACCGTCCTGGGCGTCCAGGCCGGGGATCTCTCCTGGCGAGCCGAGATCGTAACCGGCGGAACGCATTTCGGAGAGCAACCGAATCGCGGAGGCCGGCGTGTCCAGGCCGACGGCGTTACCGATGCGCGCGTGCTTGGTCGGATACGCCGACAGCATGAGCACGACGCGCTTGTCCGCGTTCGGGATATGGCGCAGCCGGGCGTAGCGGACCGCGATCCCCGCCACCCGGGCGGCGCGCTCGGCATCGGGCACATAGGCCGACAGCCCGTCGGCGTCGAACTCCTTGAACGAGAACGGAACCGTGATGATGCGGCCGTCGAACTCGGGCACCGCCACCTGGGTCGCGACATCCAGCGGGGACAGGCCGTCGTCATTGGCCTCCCACTGGGCGCGACCGCTGGTCAGACACAACCCTTGCAGGATCGGCACATCCAGTTCGGCCAGCGCCGCCACATCCCAGGCCTCGTCGTCACCGCCGGCCGAGACGGTCGCCGGTTTGGTGCCGCCGGCCGCGAGTACCGTCACCACGAGCGCGTCGGCGGTGCGCAGGGTGTCGAGCAGTTCGGGCTCGGCGGTACGCAGCGAAGCACAGTACAGCGGAAGGGCTTTCGCGCCCGCGGCCTCGATCGCGGCACACAGGGCATCGACGTAGCCGGTGTTCCCGGCCAGATGCTGGGCGCGGTAGTAGACCACCGCCACTGTCGGCCCGTCCACCGGCGCGGCCGTCCGTTCCAGCACACCCCAGCTGGGCAGCTGCACCGGCGGCGCGAAGCCGTGACCGGTGAGCAGCACGGTGTCGGACAGGAAGTTGTGCAGCTGACGCAGGTTCTCCGCACCGCCCGCGGCGAGATAGTTGTGGGCGTCCGCGGCCACGCCGCCGGGCACGGTGGAGCATTCCATCAGCTCCGCGTCCGGTGCGATCTCACCGCCGAGCGCGACCATCGGAACCCCGCTCGCCCGCACCGCTTCCAGGCCGTCCTCCCAGGCCCGCTTGCCGCCGAGAATGCGCACGATCACCAGGTCGGCGCCGTCCAGCAGGGCGGGCAGATCATCGACCAGCAATCGAGCCGGATTGCCCCAGCGGTACCCGGCGCCGCTGGCGCGCGCGCTGAGCAGATCGGTATCGGACGTGGACAGCAGCAGAATCACAGGTGGCCTTCCTCGGGTTACGCGCCCATCGGTGGGTTGCTGCTCGCCGGAGAGGGTCTGGCTGTTTCAGTGGCGCGACCGCACCGGGATTGCACCGGTTTCCTCAGCGCCCGCCGAGCAAAGGGGATCGTACCCAGCCGGGTAGCGGGGCTCGAGGGGCGGTGCTCGGAGTGGCGAATTCACGCATTCGGCCGCCGGACGGGGCGAGGATCGGCGAATAGTGCACGCCGGTCTCTAACGGCCTCGATCACGTGTCCGCGCGTAGAGGAAGTCGTCCACGATCCGCACGGTATCCGCGGGCGTGACCCGGCCGATGCCGATCAGTTCGGTGAAGATCAGCGGCCCCAGCAACTGGGACATCGCGGCGATCACATCCAGATCGCCCAGCACCGCACGTGCTTCGGCGGTCTCGATGACCTGGTCGAACGGGACGCGGTAGCGATCGATCAGCTGCTGGCGCAGGGCGGTCAGCGCGGGGGCGTCCTGCTCGGCCCCTGTGGCCAGCCAGGCGAGCACGGCGACTTGCAGCGACGCTTCGCGAATCGCGGCCGCCTGCCGGTCCAGCAGCGTGATCAGGCGATCGCGCAGCGGGCCGGGCGCGGGGGCCTCGATGACCGACGGCAGCAGGAGTTCCACTGTCGCCGCGCGCAAGTCGACGATGTTGTCGAAGTGCCGGTACAGCGTGGTCTTGGCGACCCCGGACTGCCGGGTCACCGCTTCGACCGTGATCGCTTCCAGCCCACCGGATTTCAACAGCGCGGCGGCGGCGTCGAGTAGGCGCGCCCGCGACCGTAGCAGGCGTGGGTCGACATCGCTGTTCGCGGCGGAACTCATCGGCACAGCATTCCTCTCGTCGAGGGCTACCGCCACCCGCGGCAGTTGTGCTACCACTAGTAGCGTAACGATACGGATAGTAGCGGAGTTCTGATGACATCGACCCAGCATTTATCGGCGGCGCAGCGCTGGCTGCTCGCACTGTCCTGCCTCGCGGTCACCCTGGTCATCGCCTCGATGGCCGCGCTGTATACCGCGCTACCCGAGATTGCCGCCGCCACCGGCGCCAGCCAGCGGCAACTGACCTGGATCGTCGACGGCTACACCCTCACCCTCGCCTGCCTGGTACTGCCCGCGGGCGCGCTCGGCGACCGATTCGGACGGCGAAAGATGCTGATCGGCGGGCTGATCGCGTTCTCCGCCGCCTCGGCGCTCCCGCTGGTGCTCGATGATCCGGTCTGGCTGATCGCGGCGCGCGCGGCGGCGGGTGTGGGCGCGGCCCTGGTCATGCCGTCGACGCTGTCCCTGCTCACGGCCAGTTTTCCGGAGGAGCGCCGAGGCGCGGCGATCGGGTTGTGGGCCGGAATCGCCGGGGCCGGAGCGGTCCTGGGCATCGTGGGTTCGGGTCTGCTGCTGTCCCAGTGGTCGTGGCTGTCGATCTTCGTGGCCATGACGGTGGCCGGGCTCGCGCTCGGCGTGGGCGCGTTCACCGTGCCGGAGTCGATGGATCAGGCGCGGCCCGCGCTGGATCCGCTGGGCGCGCTCACCGCGGCGCTCACGGTCGGGCTGGTGGTGATCGCCGCGATCGAGGCGCCGGAGCGCGGCTGGCTCGATCCCCTGGTCCTCGCGCTGTTCGCCGGCGGCGTGGTCGCCGGGGCGCTGTTCACGCTGATCGAACTGCGGGTCGCCAATCCGATGCTGGATGTGCGGCTGTTCGCCGATCGGGGATTCGGCAGCGGCACCGCCGCGATCACCATCCAGTTCCTGATCTCGTTCGGCACCTTCATGGTGCTGGTGCAGTTCCTACAGCTGATCCTCGGGTACGCGCCGCTGCTCTCGGCGATCGCGATCGCGCCCATGATGGTGCCGATGGTGGCCGTGTCGGCGGTATCACCGTGGCTGGCCGATCGGATCGGGCTGCGCTGGACGACGCTGACCGGCCTGGTCGTGCTGGGTGCGTCGATGCTGGTCATGTCCCGGCTGGGCACCGGCGCGGGCTATCTGGACGCACTGTGGCCGCTGTTGATCATGAGCGCCGGAATCGGCCTGTGCACCGCACCCGCCACCACCGCCATCATCGCGGGCACACCCGAGGAAAAGCACGGTGTCGCGGCCGCGGTCAACGACGCCGCCCGCGAGATCGGCGCCGCGATCGGCATCGCCATCATGGGCAGCCTGCTCGCCGCCGGCTACAGCGAACGCATCGCCCCCGCGCTGCCCCGGCTGCCCGAAGCCGCCCGCGAGCCCGTCTCCGATTCCCTCGCCGCCGCCCTCCAGGTCGCCGAACGCGCCGGCCCCCAGGCCGAACCGCTCGCCGCCTTCGCCAAGGACGCCTTCATGCACGGCGTCCAGCAGGCCGCCCTGGTCGTCGGCTGCCTGACCCTCGCCGCCGCCTTCCTGATCGCGCTCTGGGCCCCGGGCCGTTCCAAACCCTCTCTCCCCCAACCGGTTACAGCCGAACTCGAACCCGTCGCAACCCCGAACTGACGTCGCTGTCAGCGACCGCACCTCCGCATTCGCGCCCGCACCACCGCGATCGCTCACCCCGAAGTCGCCGGTGGCGGTGTGAACTCACCGCCGAGCCACTGATCAGGGTTCGCTGCCGAACCCGTCGACCGGCCTGCGGTTCTCCTACCTGTCCGGGGTTGCTCGGGGCCGGGCTCGTAGGCTCGAGGGGTGAGACGTGAGGTTCCCGATTCGTGCCCCGGTGTGCTGCGGCTGCACCAGGCGGCCGACGGGCCGCTGGCGCGGGTGCGGGTGCCCGGGGGGCGGCTGGAGCCGGGGCAGATGCAGGCGCTCGCGGCGGCGGCGGCCGAGCTCGGGGACGGGAATATCGAGCTGACCTCGCGGGGGAATGCGCAACTGCGGCAGGTGCGCGACGCCGGGGAGCTGACGCGACGGCTGGAGGCTGCGGGGCTGCTGCCCAGCCATACGCACGAGCGGGTGCGCAATATCGTGGCGTCACCGCTGGCAGGGCGGGTCGGCGGGTACAGCGACGTGCACCCGCTGGTCTCGGCGCTCGATGCGGGATTGCGTGCGGCAGCACGGTTGGCCGAACTGCCCGGCCGGGTCCTGTTCACTCTCGACGACGGGCGCGGCGATATCAGCGGGCTGGGCGGCGATATCGGGGTGCACGCGGTCGGCGGCACGGAATTCGCGCTGGTGCTCGCCGGGCAGGACAGTGGGATTCGCGTGTCCGGCACGGACGCGGTGCAGGTCATGCTGGCGGCCGCGCACGGGTTCCTCGAGCTCGGTTCGGGGCAGTGGCGGCTGCGCGAAGTCGACGAAGGCGTGGCCGGGGTGATCGAGTACCTGGGCCTTTCCCCCAGTGCCGCACCGCTGGAATTCGGTGCCGCCCACGATCTTCCGATCGGCTGGCTGGAGCAGGACAACGGTCTGGTCGCTCTCGGTGCGGGCGTGCGGCTCGGCTCCCTGCCGGCGCGGCTGGCCGAATTCCTCGCTGCCGTCGACCGTCCGATCGTCCTCACGCCGTGGCGCGGCCTGGTCCTCGCGGATCTGGCGGAGGGCGTGGCCGAGCAGGTTGTCCGGGTGCTTGCCCCCATGGGCCTGCTCTTCGACGCCACCTCGCCGTGGCTGCTGGTCAGCGCGTGCGCGGGTCGACCCGGCTGCGCCAAGTCACTCACCGATGTCCGCGCCGATGTCGCCGTCGCCGTGGAATCCGGCGAGGTCACCACCCGGCAGCACTGGTCCGGGTGCGAACGCCACTGCGGTCGCCCCCGCGGGGCTGTCACCGAAGTCACCGCCACCACCGGCGGCAGCTACCGCGTCGACCGGGCACACTGACCCGGCACCCGGGGTAGCTCTGGTCATCCCACCCGTACGCCGCCCTCGCCGCGGCTGCGGTCCCGCCCACGCACGCCTCGCTTGCGCAAATTCCGCGATGCCGCTACCGTAGGGGAATCTCCATCTTGTGGATGTAGGTGTCGACTCCCTCCCACAAACCCCTTGTTCGCCACGGCGCTCTCGCATACCCATCAGCGATGCGGGCGTCACCTCATCCGGCGGGATCTCCGGCGAGCCGCCACTCCAGAACTCATCCCCGAAGGGGAAACATCATGCAGGACAACACTATCCGGACCATATCCGGAATCATCGACATCGTCGGCAAGCACGCCACGCTGCGGGTCGACGGCTTCGCGCCCGGCCCGCACGACGCCCATGTGCCACCGCGCCTGATCCGCGAACACGCGTTGCGCCGCGGCGACACCGTCACCGGCGCCGTCGGCGCCCAGCGCGAGAACGCCGCACTGCCACCGCTGACCAGCGTGCACGACGTCAACGGACAACCACCCGAAAACACCGGGGCCCGGCCGGATTTCGCCGACCTGGTACCCATCTACCCGCAGGACCGCCTGCGCCTGGAAACCGAATCGCACGAACTCACCACGCGCACCACCGATCTGGTGATGCCGATCGGCAAGGGCCAGCGCGCCCTGATCGTCGCGCCCCCGAAAGCGGGCAAAACCTCGGTGCTGCAAGCCATCGCGCACGGCATCGCCAAGAACCACCCCGAATGCGAGCTCATGCTCGTCCTGGTCGGCGAACGCCCCGAGGAGGTGACCGACCTGTCGCGCGCGGTACCCGCACAGGTCGCCGCGTCCACCTTCGACCAGCCCGCGCACGAACACATCGCGGTCGCCGAACTCGCCATCGAACACGCCAAACGCCGGGTGGAGATGGGCCACGACGTGGTCGTACTGCTCGACTCGCTGACTCGCCTGGCCCGCGCCTACAACCTGGCCGCCGCCGGGTCCGGCCGCATCCTCTCCGGCGGCGTCGACGCCGCCGCGCTGGCCCCGCCGAAGAAATTCCTCGGCGCCGCACGCAATCTCGAACACGGCGGCTCGCTGACGATCGTCGCCACCGCCCTGGTCGAGACCGGGTCGCTGGCCGACACCGTCATCTTCGAGGAGTACAAGGGCACCGGCAACGCGGAACTCAAGCTCGATCGGCAATTGGCCGGCCGTCGCCTGTTCCCCGCGATCGATATCGACCGGTCCAGCACCCGCAAGGAGAACTTGCTGCTGACCCCGGACGAACTCGCCGCCATCGGATCGCTGCGCGGCACCCTGGCCGGGCGCGAACCACAGCAGGCCCTCGAACTCCTGCTCACCGGCTTGCGCCAGACCGACACCAATGCCGAATTCCTGACCCAGATCCGGAAGGCGGGCTGACCCGCCGCCGAGCACACGGCCGCACCCGGCGCGTGGGAGTGTCGCGCGACCAGCGGGCGCCGCGGCCGGACACCGACGTTTCAGTCGTGCAGCTCCAGGGTGCAGCATTTGACGCCGCCGCCCGCGCGCAGCAATTCCGAGAGATCCAGGCCGATCGGCTGGTAGCCGTTGGCGTGCAACATCTCTCGCAGCGTCTGGGCGCGGTCGCTGACGAAGACGTGGTAGCCGTCGGAGACACCGTTGAGCCCGAGCACTGCCGCGTCCGCGTCGGTGGCGACGATGGCGTCCGGGTAGAGCGCGGCCAGAATCGCGCGACTGTCGGGGCTGAACGCCCCCGGGAAGTAGGCGATATTGTCCTCGTCGAGCGCCATGAGCGCCGTATCGAGGTGATAGAAGCGCGGATCCACCAACTCCAGCGACACCACGGGCCGGCCGAAGAAGTGCTCGACCTCCCGGTGCGCGGCCACCGAGCTGCGGAATCCGGTCGCGGCGAGAATCCGCGCACCGACTCGGATGAAATCGCCCTCACCCTCATTGGTTTCCGCTGCCGCGACCACCTCACCGAAGCCGCGACCGGCGAACCACCGGTGGTAGGCGGGCCCCTCGGCGGCGCGCTCGGGATGGGTGAAACGCGCCGACATCGCCCGCCCGCCGTAGACCAGTCCGCTGTTGGCGGCGAACACCATATCCGGCAGTCCGGGCTCGCCGGGCACCAGATCGACCTGGTGCCCATGCTGTTCGTACACCGCGCGCAGTGTCTCCCACTGTGCGATCGCGCGGGCCCGGTCGACCGGTTCGGCCGGATTCATCCACGGATTGATCGCGTAGTTGACAGCGAAATGGTCCGGTCGGCACATCACGAAACGACGCGGGGTGGGCCGCCGCGCCGGAGTGGAATCGGAAGAGGTCAGGGTGGCTACAGAAGTCATCGGGGCTCCCGGAGTCGGCGCGGAGAATGCGGGTTGCCATGAAGGTAAATGACCTACTATTGCGCCAGGAACATCGATTCATTGCGTTGTTGATCGGCACATCGACGATTCATTGCGCGGACAGCGAAGAGGTGTGACATGGACGATCTCGATCGGCGGATTCTGGGCCATCTGCTCAAATCCGCGCGCGCCTCGTTCCAGGAGATCGGTTCGGCCATCGGCCTGTCCGCGCCCGCCGTCAAACGCCGGGTCGATCGCATGGTCGCCAGCGGCCAGATCACCGGCTTCACGGCCCTGGTCAATCCCGCCGCACTCGGCTGGACCACCGAGGCCTATGTCGAGGTCTACTACCGCGACAACATCTCCCCCGCCGAACTACGCCGCAGCCTGGAACCGATACCGCAGGTCGTCGGCGTGTGGACCATCGCGGGCGAAGCCGACGCGCTCGTCCACGTCATGGCCGCCGACATGGCCGAGATCGAATCGACCGTGGAGCGCATTCGGGAGAACACCCGGGTCGGCCGCACCCGCAGCTCGATCGTCATGTCCCGCATCCTGGAGCGCCCCCGCACCTGAGCGCCCGAGACCGTGCTCATAGGGTGGTGCGCATGTCCGACGTGCGTACCAGCTACCTCACCGACGGTGCCGAGATCTATCGGCGCTCGTTCGCGACGATCCGCGCGGAGGCGGATCTGCGCCGGTTCCCGGCCGATGTCGCGCAGGTGGTGGTGCGCATGATCCACGGCAGCGGCCAGGTCGACCTCGCCGAGGACATCGCGTTCTCGCCGGGCGTGGTGGCGGCGGCGCGGTCCGCGCTGCGGGCCGGTGCACCGATCCTGTGCGATGCCACCATGGTCGCGGCGGGCGTCACCCGTAAGCGGCTGCCCGCCGGCAACGAGGTGCTGTGCCTGCTCGCCGACCCCCGGGTCCCGGAACTCGCGGCCGCCCTGGGCAATACGCGTTCGGCCGCCGCGCTGGAGCTGTGGCGCGACCGGCTCGACGGCGCCGTCGTCGCGATCGGCAACGCGCCGACCGCACTGTTCCATCTACTCGATCTCCTGGACGCGGGCGTACCCCGCCCGGCCGCCGTCCTCGGTATCCCGGTCGGATTCATCGGGGCCGCCGAATCCAAGGACGCGCTCATCGACTACGGCAACGGGATCGAGTACTTGACCGTGCGCGGCCGCCGCGGTGGCAGCGCCATCACTGCCTCGGCACTGAATGCGATTGCGAGCGAACAGGAATGAACGAGCGAATCATGCGCCGGTGCGCGTCGCGCCGATCGGAGCCGAGCATCGGGGTGCGCGCGTGAACGAGATAACGCCCGGCAAACTCTGGGGTGTCGGGCTCGGCCCGGGCGATCCGGAACTGGTGACGGTCAAGGCCGCCAAGGTGATCGAGGCCGCCGATGTCATCGCCTTCCACAGTGCCCGGCACGGTCGCAGCATCTCGCGCGGGATCGCCGCGCCGTACATGCGCGCGGGCCAGCTCGAGGAACACCTGATCTACCCGGTCACTACCGAGACCACCGACCATCCCGGCGGCTATCAGGGCGCGATCGACGAGTTCTACGAGGCCGCCGCCGAACGCCTGGCCGCGCATCTCACGGCGGGCCGCTCGGTCGCACTGCTGGCCGCGGGTGATCCGCTCTTCTACAGCTCCTACATGCACATGCATCGTCGCCTGGCCGACCGATTCGAGGCCGAGATCATTCCCGGGATCACCTCGGTCAGCGCGGCTTCGGCGGCGTTGGGCACCCCGCTGGTGGAGGGCGAGCAGGTGCTGACGATCCTGCCCGGCACGCTGCCCGCCGACGAACTCACCCGGCGGCTGCGCGATACCGACGCGGCCGCCATCATGAAGCTCGGCCGCACCTACCCCGGTGTGCGCCAGGCACTTTCGGACTCGGGCCGGTTGAAGGACGCCTACTACGTCGAACGCGCCAGCTCCACCCGCCAGCGCGTCCTGGCCGCCGCGGACGTCGACGACGCCGAGGTCCCCTACTTCTCCATCACCCTGGTCCCCGGCCCCGAACCGACCACCGCCTTGCCCGCAACCGTTGCGCGACAGAGTGTTACCGCCGAGGCCGACGCGAGCCCGGTCGGCGATCGCTCGTCGGCCGAGCCACAGCTCGGCAGCGGGGCGGAATTGCCCACGTCTCCCGAGGCCGCTCGAGTCACCGACCAGCCCTCGGCCGGAGAGGTCGTCGTCATCGGGCTGGGCCCCGGCTCTCCGGAGTGGACCACCCCCGAGGTGCAGCGGGCGTTGACCGAGGCCACCGATCTGGTCGGTTACACCACCTACATCGACCGGGTGCCCGAGCGGCCCGGGCAGCGCAGGCATGCGAGCGACAATCGGGTCGAATCCGAGCGGGCCGCCATGGCACTGGATCTGGCCAAGCAGGGAGCCAGGGTCGCCGTGGTGTCGTCCGGCGATCCGGGGGTGTTCGCGATGGCAGCGGCCGTGGTGGAAGAGTCCGCGGATCCGCAATGGGACGGTGTTCCGGTGCGGGTGCTGCCCGGCCTCACCGCCGCCAACGCGGTCGCCAGCCGGATCGGCGCACCGCTGGGCCACGACTACGCGATGATCTCGCTGTCCGACCGCCTCAAGCCGTGGGGCACTGTCGCCCAACGCCTTTCGGCCGTCGCGGCGGCCGACATGGCCATCGCGATCTACAATCCCGCGTCGTCCCAGCGCACCTGGCAGGTCGGGGCCATGCGCGACCTGCTCCTCGAGCACCGCGCCCCCGACACCCCCGTGGTCCTGGGCCGAGACGTCGGCGGACCCACCGAATCCGTCCGCGTCGTCACCCTGGCCGACCTCGACCCCGAGGATGTCGACATGCGCACCCTCCTGATCATCGGCGCCTCCACCACCGCGGTCTTCGACACCGACCAGGGTCCACGCGTCTATACGTCCCGTCGCTACAACAAGTAGCCGCCGCCCACTGCGCCGAACGACCGCGACTCTCGCCCGGTGCGGCGGTGCCCGCCGAGAGCCCATCAGATGTGCGGACAGCGAGTATCCGCTGTGGCGGTGCCGGGCCGCGCCTTCCAGGACGGCGTTCTTTCGAAAGGACCGGCCGTCGTGTCGCTTGACCATTGCGCACAGCGCGGCTGAGATTGCGGGATGGCGGAGCGGCGAGAGCCGGAGGCGTGGCGGGAGTTGCCGCCGGCGGCGGGATCGTTCGTCATGGCGACCGGGATCATCTCGGTGGGGCTGCATCTGGTTCGGTGGGAGGTCGCGTCGTGGGTCTCCGCGGCGATCGCGGGGACGGTCTGGGTGCTGCTGGCCGCGGATTTCATGGATCGGCTGCTGTGGCACCGGGCGCGGTGGGAAGCGGAGGCGGTGACGGCTCCGGCGCTGACCGGGGTCGCGGCGACGACGGTGCTCGGCACCCGGCTGTCGCTGGCGGAATGGCAGTGGCCGGCCGCGGCGCTGCTGCTGATCGGGCTGACGGTGTGGCCGATCCTGCTGGTCCTGGTGATCCGGCACTGGACCCGGAGCATGCCGGGCGCCGCGTTTCTGGTCTGCGTGTCGACACAGGGTCTGGCCGTGCTGACCGCGACCCTGGCCCAGGCCGGGGCGGGCGACTGGCTGATATCGGTGTCGCTGCTGTTCTTCGGGCTCGGCATTCCGCTGTACGCGGCGGCGTTCGCCCGCTTCGATCTGCGCCAGGTCCGGCAGGGCGCGGGCGATCAGTGGGTGGCCGCGGGTGCGCTGGCGATCTCGGCGCTGGCGGCCTCGAAACTCACCGCGTGGCCGGACTGGACCGGCCTGCCGCACACGATCCTGCGTGGCGTCACACTCACGCTGCTCGGCCTGTGCCTGCTCGGCTACGGCATCCTGCTGGTGTCGGAGGTGCTCGACCCGCGCCCGGGTTACAGCATTCGACGCTGGGCCACGGTGTTCCCGCTGGGCATGACCGCGGTGGCGACCCTGTCCACGTCCGCTGCGACGCGGATCGGATTCCTGCATCCGCTGGGCGTCGGGCTGCTCGTCATCGCGGTCGCCGGGTGGGTCCTGGTGTGCGGGCAGCTCCCGTGGGCTAACATTCCACTATGGAACATCGCAAACCGCTGAATTCCACGGCGGCCTCACTGCTCGGGTTCCTGCACGAGGGCCCGATGTCGGGCTGGGATCTCACCGCCCTGGCCCAGGACCGGATCGGCGACTTCTGGACCATCACCCAGAGTCAGGTATATCGAGAGCTCGCCGCCATGGACGCCGCCGGGCTGATCGAGAAGGGCCCGGTCGGCGCCCGCGAGCGCACACCGTATCAGATCACCGCGGCCGGCCGGGAAGCGTTCCACGAGTGGATCTCTCGCGATCCGGGCGCCGAGACCATCCGGGTCCCACTGCTGCTCACCCTCGCCTTCGGCAATCATCTCGACCCGGCCCACCGCGACCGGATCATCGCCGCCAATCGCGAGATCCACCAGCGGCGGCTCGACGGATATCTGGCCGACGAACCCATGGACATGCCGCCGCACCAGCGCGCCACCCTCGCCTTCGGCATCACCTACGAACGTGGCGTCCTCGACTGGTTCGACCGTTTGCCGGGCCTGCTCACCGATTGAATCCACCCGAACCGGAATCGCCGTCCGCCGATATCCGATGTGACCTACTCGATCATCCTGCGGCGCAACCACTCCCACGCGTCGAGCGCGGACGCCATCACCGGACTGCCCGGTGGTAGCGGCGGCCGGTCGACCAGCACGACCGGCAGGCCCGCGGCACGGGCAGCGCTGAGCTTGGCTTCGGTCGGACTGCCACCACTGTCCTTGGTGACCACCATGTCGATCCGGTGCCCGACCAGCAGGGCCGTCTCCTGCTCGACCGTGAAAGGCCCTCGGGCGAGCAGCAATTCATGATTCGCGGGCACCGCACCGGTGGGCGGATCGATGGCCCGGATCAGGAACCAGCGGTCCGATGATCCGGCGAACGCGGCTACGCCCTGACGGCCGATCGTCAAGAAGACCCGCGCGCCGAGCTCCGGAAGCGCCGCTGCCGCAGCCAGATCGGCGACCCGAATCCACCGGTCGCCGGATTGCGCGGTCCACCCGGGCCGCCGCACATGCAGCAGTGGCAGACCGAGCTCGGCGGCCGCGGCGGCCGCATGGGCGCTCATGGTGCCCGCGAACGGATGGGTGGCGTCGAGCACCGCGTCGATCGCGTTGGCCGCCAACCACTCTCGCAGACCCTCGACACCGCCGAAGCCGCCGATGCGCACCGCTCCCACGGGCAACAGGGGGTCGCGAACGCGTCCGGCGAGCGAGGAGACGATCTCGACTCCGCGCTCGCCGGACGCGAGCTGGGCCAGTTCCCGGGCTTCCCCGGTACCGCCCAGAATCAGAACCCTCAGGGCTGCCCGCTGAAGTAGGCGATGCCCGCGTTGATCAGATTCGGGCCACCCGCGATGAGCAGGCCGATGAGCGCACCCGGAATCGCGCCGATGCCGACGAAGAAGAACCCGATGATGCCGCCGATGAGCGCGCCCAGCGAGGCGCGCTGCAACTCGGCGAAGAACCATTGCTGCGAGGAGATGTCCTGGGCGAACTGCTGCGCCGCGACGGGATCCACCTTCAGATCCTTGGTGTCGGGCGTGAGGGTGAGCTTCTGACCCGCCTCGTCGATGGTCGCCGCGATCGGGACCAGCTGCTCACCGACCATGGCGGCCAGCGGGATCTGGGTGACGACCGCGCCTGCGGTGTTCTTGACCGAGACGTTCTTCTGGTCGGCGTCGAGGCTGAACGCACCGTCGGTGAGCGCGGCCACGATCGTCTTGTCGACCACCTGCACCGCGTAGCCGACGCCCTGCTCCTGGCCCTGCACGGTCTGTGCGGCCTGGCTCTGGACGACGGGGGCGGGCGCGGCGCCGGCGGTACCGGCCGCGACGGCGGTGGCCGCGACGGCGATGATCGCGGTAGCGGCGAATTTCTTGTATCTCATCAATCTCCCTAACCGGAAAACAGATCCGAAGATCAGGATCTCGGGGCCGACCATACCGGGGCAGCTGCCGGGAATCACCTGTGCACTGGGGAGCTCAGGGCGCGATGATCTTGGTCACCGACCACTGGGCGACCGGCAGTTGCGGCCGCCACGCGGTGAAGCCGCCGAGCGGCTCACCCCGGTAAATCTGAAACTTCCGCAGTTCACCGCCGTGTGCGGCGGCCCAGTGCACCAGCAGCGCTTCGGATTCCGCCGTGACGGCATTGGCGACCAGCCGCCCGCCCTGGCGTAGATGTGACCAGCACGTCTCCAGTACGCCAGGCTGGGTCAGGCCGCCGCCGACGAAGATCGCGTCCGGCTCGGGGGAACCTTCCAGGTCCCCGGGCACTTCGCCGCGGATCTCGAGCCGCGCGACACCCAGCACCGACGCATTGGCCGCGATCTGCCGCCGCCGGGATTCCAACCGTTCGAAGGTGACCGCCCGGCAGTCCGGGTGCGTGCGGCACCATTCGATCGCGATCGTCCCCGAGCCCCCACCGATATCCCAGAGGGTCTCGCCCGGCGCGGGTGCCAGGGCGGACAGGGTGAGGGCACGGACCTCCCGCTTGGTGAGCTGACCGTCCCCGTCGTAACTGGCGTCCGGGAGACCGGGAATTCGGGTGCGGCGCGGCGCGGCGGGATCGGCGATGCCCTCGATCGCGACGATATTCAACGGATCGCCCGGCTCGTGCTTCCAGTCGTGTGCGTCACCGGCGTAGATCCGTTCCGCCGGGCCGTCCAGCTGCTCCAGCACGGTCAGCCTGGAATCACCGAAACCATTGTCCGCCAAGAGTTCCGCGAGCCGGGCCGGGGTCCGCGCGTCCTCGGCGAGTACGAGCACCCGGCGACCGTCCGCCAATTCCGGCAGCACCGTTTCCAGTGGCCGCCCCACCGCACTGACCACGGGAACCTCCGCCAGCGCCCACCCCAGGCGGGCACACGCCAGCGACACCGACGACGGTTGTGGCAGTACCCGCAGCGCTGGCACGCCGAGCAGGCGCGCCAGCGTCACCCCGATCCCGTAGAACATCGGATCCCCGCTGGCCAGCACCGCGACCCGGCGGCCTCGATACAGCTCGAGCAGCCCGGGCAGTGCGGGCACCAGCGGCGAGGGCCACGCCACCCGCTCCCCCGCGATCTCCGCGGGCACCAGGTCGAGCTGCCGCCCGGAGCCGAACACCACATCGGAGGCTGTGACCGCCTCTCGCGCGCGCGCACCGAGCCCGTCCCATCCGTCTGCGCCGATCCCTACCACCGCGATCGGCTCGCCCGTCCAGCTCACCGCGGCCACCCCCGGCCGTCGGGCTGACGGCAGCCGTTGCGGGCGGCGCCGCTCATCGCGGCATCCGGCGCCAGATCGATTGCGGCACAAAGCGAGTGGCGAGGAAGACCAGGTTGAGGATCCGCGGGACAGCGATCCGGGGCGCGCGGCGGCGCAGCCCGGCGACCACCGCGTCGGCAACCTCGGCGGGCGTGCTGGGGAACGGGGCCGGTGTCATCCCCTCGGTCATACGGCCGATCACGAAACCGGGCCGAACCAGCAGCAGGTGGACGGTACTGCCGTGCAGGGCATCGGCGAGACCACTCGCGAAACCCCACAGCCCGGCCTTGGCCGAACCATAGACATAGTTGGCGCGCCGCACCCGCACACCCGCGATGGAACCGAACACCACGATCTGACTGTCGTCCTGCGCGCGCAGCAGGTTCACGAGCGTGGTCAGCACGCTGACCTGCGCGACATAGTCGGTGTGCACGACCGCGACCGCGTGCGCCGGGTCCTGTTCGGCGCGCGCCTGGTCCCCCAGGATCCCGAACGCGAGCACCGCGACCCCGATCCCGCCGTGCTCGGCCACGACCTTCTCCAGCAGCGCCGGATGACTCGCGGTGTCGTCGGCGTCGAATTCCACGGCGTGCACCGCCGTCGCCCCCGCGGCGTCGACCGCCGCGGTTTCCGCTGCCAGATCGCCACTGCGGCGCGCCGCCAGGATCACCACCCGCCCCGGCGCCAGCCGCCGCGCGATCTCCAACCCGATCTCACTGCGTCCGCCGAGTACCAACACCGGCCCCTGCGCAACACCTCGCAATCCCATGGGCTCAGTCTGTCATCCTCGAACCGCTACGGTTTCTGGCATGCCGACCACCGCCGCCGAACTGACTCCCGCCGCCGGGGAATTCCTCACCGAACGCCATCTCGCCACCCTCACCACACTGCGCCCCGACGGCACCCCGCACGTGGTCGCGGTCGGCTTCACCTGGGATTCGGAAGCGGGGATCGCCCGCATCATCACCGATACCGCGACCACCAAGGCGCGCAATGTCCGGCGCACGGGGTATGCGGCCGTCAGCCAGGTCGACGGCGCGCGCTTCCTCACCCTCGAAGGCCCGGCGACTGTGCTCGACGATCCCGCCGCGGTGCTGGCGGCCGAGACCCGCTACACCGCCCGCTATAAACCGCCGCGCGTCAACCCCACCCGAGTCGTCATCGCCATCCAGGTCAGCCGGGTGCTGTCCAGCCGGGGCCTGCGTTCGGCGTGATCCAGGTCACCGCCGACCCGGCCGCGATCGCCTGACCTGCTCGCAAACCTCTTCGTAATCAGCCGCACCTGAATGTGCGTACTTTTCGCGCCGAATTCGGCCGGGCACGATCGAATCCGGCGCCGAAAACATCCACAGTCAGACAACGAAGGGGCACACAATGTCTCAGCAGCAGTCCGTCACCGTCGTCGGCCTGGGCCCGATGGGCCAGGCCATGGTCCGCGCGTTCCGTAAGGCCGGCGTCGAGGTGACGGTGTGGAATCGCAGCGCCGACAAGGCCGCCGCGCGCGCCGCCGAGGTGGGCGCGACCCACGCCGGTTCCCTCGCCGAGGCGATCGAGGCCAACTCCCTGATCGTGCTCAGCCTCACCCACTACGCCGCCATGTACGACGTGCTGGGGCCGGTGAGCGATCGGCTCGACGGCAAGACCGTCGCCAACCTGTCCTCGGACTCCCCCGAGCAGGCCCGCAAGGGCGGGGCCTGGGTCCGCTCGCACGGCGCCGAATTCCTTTCCGGCGGTGTCATGTCGGCGGGCGACAATATCGAACACCCGGCCTCCTACATCTTCTACAGCGGTCCCCGCGAGGTGTTCGACGCGCACGCCGCCGTCTTGCTCCCGCTGAGCCCGCAGGAGTACCTGGGAGTGGACGACGGGCTGGCCCAGGTCTTCTACCAGGGTCTGCTCACCATCTTCCATCCGTGGCTGCTCGCCTTCGACCAGGCCACCGCCATGATCGAACGATCCGGTCACGACATCGCGCAATTCCTCCCGTACGCCGTACGCTCCAACGCCGCCTTCCCGTTCTTCATGGAGCAGTTCACGGAGGCGAACAAGAACGGCGGCTTCGCGGACCCTGCGGCGCTGCGCATGATGGACGCGGGCGCCCAGCACATCATCGACGCCAGCGCCGAGGTCGGAGTCGACGCGACCTTCTCACAGGTCTCCCAGTCCTTCTGGCGCAAGGCCATCGCGGCCTCGGAGACGGCGGGAAAGGCCGTGTCGACCTACGAGTTGATGCGCGGGGAATGACCCCGAACCGGCTGGTGCGCAAGTGATTCCGCGCCAGCCGGGTCAGCTCCGCGCTGCGGGGGACAACTCATTCCGCCACCTGTGGTGGCGGCGACCAGAGATCCTTCCTGTCCTGCGCCCACAGGTCCAACCAGGCGGCGAGATCCGGGGCGACGCGCAAGTCACGGGCCCATTCCGCAACGGTCGCACGCGGTGTGACCGGCACCGAAGGCACGAGCTTCTCATTCAACTCGACACGAGCCGCCACCAGGAACAGCAGAGCGGTTCGGCATTCGACCGCGTATCCGGCCACCCGCTTCAAGAGCGGGAAGTAGTCGAAATGATCTACCGCCACGGCGGGATGATCGGGAATCGAATGGGCGCCCAGCGATTTCAGCTGCTCGCGCAGTCCCGCCTCGAAGCAGCGCAAGAACATGGCGACCCGCGCTACCGGCATGACACTGCGACGATGGCTGGCGAAGCTGTCGAAGATCCATTCCGCCATCGACGTGGGCCCCAACGTCGACAATGGTGAGACATACTGTTCGAAGAGGAATACGAATACCTTGTCGAACCGCACCTCGCTGAGCCCGGTGAACTGATCCAGATCGGCATGTCCACTCTGCAACAGCATGACGTACTCGATATCGAGATTGCCGGCGAACTTCCGCAGATACGGCCCGACGGCGAGGGTGACCTGATTGATCGCGACGACAGCTCTCGGCTTGATCACGGCCGGCCCCGGTGCGGCCAAGAGATAGCGGGCATGAATCGCAAACCATAACTGTCGACGCGTAGTCGGTTCAGCAGGCAGCTCGACGATGTTCTTGGTGAAGTCCTCCGCCAACAATTCGATAATGGCCTGATGATGCTTCGACACCGGATCGAGCAGGCGTGCAACGGCAGCACTGTCGTCGAAGGTGAGCTGTTCCAGGGCGAATCGGAGTAGTGACCGCATCGCCGCGGTACTGAGCGGAACGCAATTCGCGATCCCGGCCAGATAGGCGGCGCCGACCCGCCGCTTCGTCATTCGCCTCGATTCGTCGGCCGATCGACCTCGCATATCCGAGTATGTGCTGTGCCGAGACGCCGGGAAGTCACCACGAAGCTTGTCGACCATGGCCGCTATCACATCCGACGCTCCCGCCAGGGAGCGTTCCTCGAACAGCGCGCAGCACACCTGCGCGTAGATCTCCGATTTGCCCGCCGTGACCAACGGGTACAGGTGATCGACCACAGCGTGGACAGATTGGTGCGTGCGAACAAAATACAAGGCACCGAAGTACTCGCGGAAGCTGGCGTGGGTGAAAGTGAACAGGTCCCGGTCGTTGCGGTCCAACCCGATATCGGTGAAGATCCAGGCACGCCCACGGCAGCGCGCCAGCATCGCATGAACGAATTCTTCGGCTTGCTGCCGACTGGCGAAGGTGCGTTCCGCAAGGAACGGAACGAGTTCGTCGACGATGGCCTGCTCGGTGAAACCGGTTATGGTTTCCCTGTCGAGTTCGAAATGCGCGAGGCGGGCAAGCGCCGTCTTGGTCGTCGCGACATTCGGAATATCGACGACGATACGGAAGTGCCGATCACGTTCGGACAGTAGGAGTTCGATGCACTTCTCGTACAGCGAGGCCCGGTCCTCCGGAATCGTACCCAAGCCGCGGTAGAGCACGCACATGAATGCAAGCAGCAGCGGGTTCTCCGTGAGATCCCGCATCCCGGTACTTTGCTCCATGAAATCGCGCACCGCATGGACCACCTCATCCGATCGCACATCCGGCTGCACCGAAAACCACTGCTTGACATAGGTTTCGATGCGCCGCTCGGAGAAGGATCCGATTTCGTAGGCCGTGAACAACTGCGGATTCAACGCCGCCGTCGCGTAACCGATCTTCCGGCAGGTCACCAGGATCTTCAGGAACTGATAGGCCTTCGCGATCGACTCGATCTTCTTGGCCAGATGCGCGCGATCGGCATTGTTGAACACCTCGTCCAGACCGTCGAAGACGATGAGTGCGCTGTCCTCGTGCAGGAGTTTCATGATCGACTCGGCCGAGGCTTCGATCTCGTAGCGCCGGTGCAGCAGATTCGACAGCAGGGTGGGCAGATGAAACTCCGGCTCCTCGAGTTCACGCAGCACGACGATGAACGGGACGAGGTTGTACTCACGCGCCAACTCGAGCGCGGCCACCGTGCTCGAGGTCGACTTGCCGCCACCGGGGTCGCCGACCAGAACGGATCTGTCGATCGCGGTATAGAAGCGAGTGAAGGTGTCGGCGTTCAGATCCGGTTGACGACCGGTGTGCGGACGCATCGATTTCGTGTCGAGACGAAACACGGTCGGCCCGACGAAGAGGTCCGTGTAGTCCACGGTCCGGCGTACATGCAGATCCGGTGAGGTGATTTCGCGGTGATTGGCAGTGAACAGCATTCGGTACCGGTCGACCCAATCCAGGCTCGTGCGTCGGGCGACGTCGCGGGTCAGGTACTCGAGCGAGGTGCTGATGGAATTCATGATGTCGGTCGCCACGATGCTGAAGGCCCAGCGGTGCGCGTCCTGCGTCGAACGGGTGCGGTGTTTGATGTTGTCGGCGGCCCGAGCGCATTGCTCGTCCATCTGCGTGAAGAAGGCCTGGCCGAAGACGGGGGTGAAGATCTCCGGATTGCTCTGCCAGGCCACGGACGAGGATCCGGGCCGATTCACACCCGGCAGACCACGATAGAAATCTTCGAGGGCCGCGCCGACCGAACTCATGATCCGCCTCTTCGGGGCCGTACCCTCGGCCACGATATCGACGGCGATGAGCATCCTGGTGAGCGCGATGAATTCGGGAGTTCGCGCGAATCGGCACATCAACTCTGGGGACATTGCCCGGGGCAGCTTCGCTAGAATCGAATCGCTCCAGGTCCCCACCAGGTCGTCGGCACTGCGCCGCGGTGGCGCGACATATGCGACCGGCGTACCGATCGTTCGCTCGGCCGCGATCCGCTGGATCCGGTGCAGAATCTCCTCGCCCGCGAAATCGGCGACAACACCCAGCATCGACCCCGTTGCTGACATGGTCGAGTCCCCTTTGAACGTGCCGACGACATCGAACAGCTCGAACGCGATGTCAGGCTACTCGTTCCGGGCATCCGCCGAAGTGTGATCGCCACAGGCGATTTCGACTATTCTTGCCCCGTGTGAGCGGTCCCGATCTCGGCCTCGGTTCGGTGGCGCTGCGCGCGGGTTCGACCTTGGCGAAACCAGTCGGCACGGCGGCCTGGCGGAAGCTGCGCCCGGACATCTCGCCGCCCGCCCTGGCCCGGTGCGCCGACGAACTCGCCGACCGGATCCGCGCCCGGGAGTTCGAGCAACTGGATGAATTACGGGCCGGCGCAGACGCTTTCATCGATCTCCGACTACTCGCCCTCTTGGCTTTCGGCGAAGTCACCGGCCGAGGCAGCGCCGGCTCGGCCCACACTGCCGAACTCGAAGTGCTGCTGCGTTACCGGCCGCATCGGATGCCGTCTGCCGCCCGGCCCGAACCCGCGATCTTCCCACTCACCGAACTCGGCCACCTCTACCTCGATCGCGGTCACCCCCGGCTGATCCTGATCGGCGACGGCGGAGCGGGCAAGACGGTCGCGGCAGTTCGCCTGCTACTCGACATTCTCCGAGCACGGTCGGGCATGGCCGATTCGGCGCGTGCACTGACGCCGGTCCCGGTCCGCGTCGACGCCGCCGGGTGGGACGGCAGCGGACAATTCGACGAGTGGCTCTGTGCCCGGCTCGCCGAGCACCATTCGCTTCATCCACGAGTCGCGCAAGCCCTGATCGACAGCGGCCGCATACTGCCGATCCTCGATGGGCTCGACCGGATGGACCAGGGCACACGGCCCGTATGGGCCGGGGTCACCGTGGACAAACTCAACGAACCGCCGTGGCGCAACCGGCCCGTCGTAGTGCTGTGTCGCACCGCGACATTCGATGCGCTACGCGACCATCGGCACGACGGTGGCCTACACGGCGCCGACCTGATCATCCTGCAGCCCCTGTCGATCGAACTGATCCGAGCCCACCTGCATCGCACGATGGACGATATCGGCATCCCCGATCAGCCGAGTCCGTGGACGGCACTGGATTCCGCACTGCGCGACGACGATCCGGACGGCGCGGCAACCCAGGTCCTGAGTAATCCGTGGATGCTCAACCTCGCGGTGACCGCACTCCGGAACGGCATCCCCGTCCCATCGGCCACCGCCGACAATCCTTCGGAGCTGCGTCTGGACCTCATGGCATCCCACACACCAGCGGCGATCGGCGCCACCCGACGCGTCGGTGACGCGGTCGACTACACCGAATCCAAGGTGTGCCGGTGGTTGACCTCGATCGCCGCATACCTGGAATCCCGCCAGGAAACCGGCTGCACGCTCGACACCGTGTGGCGGCTGGCCGGAAACCTGCGGTGCAGGGCACTGCACGCCACTGCCGTTGCGGCTCTGGTACTCGTTCTGGGCCTCGTGGCCCTGGTGCCCGAATCCGGTCGGCCGCCGGTCTGGCCGACCGCGATTCCGATACTCCTCGGTGTGCTCGTGGCAAGCCTGGGCGCACGCCCCCATCGCATGGCATGGCGTGTGCCGGAGCGAACCCGTTGGCCGCGTGGCATTCTCGCCGGGGCGACCGCCGGGCTCGGCGTGGGTGCCTGCGCCGGTGTCGCGCTCTGGCGCACATACTCGCTGCCGATCGGCGTCGTCGCCGGTATCGCTGTCGCCGTCCTGGCCGGGACCGGCATCGGCACGCTCGCCGCTCTCCTGGTGACCGGCACTGAGCGCACCGCACTGGGCCATACCCCAGGTGCGGTCATCCGCCACGACGTGCGAGCCGGCTTGCTCATCACTCTGCTCGTGTTCCCCAGCATCGCCGCCACGACCACGCTCGGCACCGTCATTCCGACGACAAACCAGCACCCTGGGCACCCGCTGCTGCCCGAGGTGCTACTCGGACTTCGACTCGGCCTGGCGGCCGCTGTCGCGCTGTTCGCCTGTACCGCTCTCGCGGCCGGTCGCTACGCCACCGCCTGCCTGCTCTTCAAGTACATCGACAAGTCCATGCCCGCGCGGCCCGCACGCTTTCTCGAATGGTCCCGCCGCGCGGGCCTGCTCTGCACCACACCCGCCGGTTACGAATTCCGCCATGCCGACTATCGCGATTGGCTCGTCCGCGACGGGGTGCGATAGTTCTCCGCTGCCGCTGGCACGATGGACCACCATGAACATCATCCTGTTTCATTCCGCGTGCGGGCTGCGGCCCGCGGTGCGGGCGGCCGCCGACCGGATGCGGGCGGGCGGGCATACGGTGCACGTGCCGGATCTGTACGACGGGCGGGTAGCCGACAGTGTCGAGGCGGGGATCGCGATCCGGGACGAGATCGGGCAGGACGAACTGCTGCGGCGGGCGGTGGTCGCGGCGGCGCCGCACTCCGACAGCGGGCTCGTGTACGCGGGGTTCTCGCTGGGCGCCTACTTCGCGGGCAGCGTCGGGCTGGCCGACGTGAAAGCGTGCGGTCTGCTGCTCCTGCACGGCACTTCCGATGTGCCGGAGGATGTTTCGGTGGACCACCTGCCGGTCCAACTGCACGTCGCCGACCCCGACCTGTACGAACCCGACGACTGGCTCAACAGCTGGTACCTGGACATGCAGCGGGCCGGCGCCGACGTCGAGGTCTACCGCTACCGCGGCGCGGGCCACCTCTACACCGACCCGGACCTGCCCGACTGGGACGCCGAAGCCGCCGAGCGCACCTGGAAACTCGCGCTCGGCTTCCTCGACACCCTGGGCTAGTCCTCGGGCCGGAGCAGGATCCGGATGGTCAACAGGTCGGTTCCGAGCAGCCGAACCTTCACCCGCACAGCCGGATTCGCGAGGAGGTTCCGTACGTACTGCGAAGCCTGTCCGTGATCGCCGACCATCCAGAACGTCTGATCGACGATCCGGCCGCCCACCGGGGTCTGCCGGGGCAGTCCGGAACAAACAGACCATCTACCGCTGGTGGCCGTCGAAAGGGGCGGTCCTGCTCGAGGCCCGAGTGGGCACACCTGAAGACGCCCGACCCCGACACCGGCGACCTGCGAGCGAATGTCGCGGCCTTTCTGACCGCGACCTTCGCCGCGTCGTCCGCACCACCGGCGGCCGGTCTGCTCCGCGCGATCCTGTCCGACGCCCAGCACGATCCCCAGGTCGCGGGGCGGCTCGCGGATTCCCTGTGCCGGTGAACTTCAGAGCACCGTGAGACCGTGCGGGCGGGTGTTCATCGATTCGCAGCCGTCGGCGGTGACGACGACGATGTCCTCGATGCGGGCGCCCCAGTCGCCGCGGAAGTAGATGCCGGGTTCGATGCTGAAGGCCATGCCCGGCGCGAGAGGCAGGGAGTTGCCCTCGACGATATAGGGCTCCTCGTGCACCGAGAGGCCGATACCGTGGCCGGTGCGGTGCACGAACGCTTCGCCGAAACCGGCTTCCACCAGCACATTTCGCGCGGCGGCGTCGACGGCCTCGGCGGTGACGCCGGGACGGACGGCGGCCACGGCGGCGGCCTGGGCGCGTTCCAGGGCGGCGAACTTCGCGGCGATCGCCGCCGACGGTTCACCCATGCTGTAGGTGCGGGTGGAATCGGAGTAGTAGCCCGGGTCGACCGGGCCGCCGATATCGATGACCACGACATCGCCGGATTCGATGCGGCGCTCGGAGACGCCGTGGTGCGGATCGGCGCCGTGCGGGCCGCTGCCGACGATGACGAACGCCGCCTCGGTGTGGCCCTCCTCGACGATGGCGGCCGCGATATCCGCGCCGACCTCCGCCTCGGTGCGCCCGACCCGCAGGAACTCACCCATCCGCGCGTGTACCCGGTCGATCGCCGCACCGGCCCGCCGCAGCGCCTCGATCTCGGCCTCGCCCTTGATCATTCGCAGATCACGCAGCACCGGGGTGGCCGAGACCGGCAGCCCCGAGGTGGACTGCGCGAGGGGAATCAGGTGCAGCGCGGGCATCGCGTCGGCGACCGCGACCCGGGAACCGGCGTGCAGCGTGGAGCGCACCAGCTCGTAGGGGTCGACGCCGTCCACCCAGTCCAGTACCCGCAGGCCCAGCTCGCCCGCGGCGGAACCGGACAGCGCCGCCAGCTCCAGTTTCGGGATCACGACCGCCGGTGTGGCCTTGTCGGCGGTGATGACCAGGCAGGTCAGCCGCTCGAACGATTCGGCATCCGACCCGATCAGATATCGGAGATCCGGTCCGGGGGTGATGAGCAGGGCGTCCAGTGACGCCGCCCGCATCAGCTCCACCGCCCGTTCCAACCGCTCCCGGTACACCTCCGCCGCGAACCTGGCCTTCGTCTGCGAACTCATAGTGTTCGACGGTACTCGTCGCACGCGCCGATCGTGTCGGCCCGAGCGAGTAACCTCGGCTCCGTGACATCAACCGGCGGTCCACTCCTCCTGCTCGACGGCGCCAGCCTGTGGTTCCGGGCCTTCTACGCCATCCCGGACAAGATCACCGCGCCGGACGGGCGCTCGGTCAACGCACTACGCGGTTTCACCGATATGGTCGCATCGCTGATCGTCAAACATGCGCCCAGCCGACTGGTCGTGGGCCTGGACCTGAATTGGCGTCCTCAGTTCCGCGTCGATCTGGTGCCCTCGTACAAGACGCACCGCCTGGACACTTCGGCGGCCCCGGGCACCGAGGAGGTGCCCGACCTGCTGACACCACAGGTGGAGATGATTATGGAGGTGCTGGCCGCCGCGGGCATCGCGACCGGCGGCGCGGACGGTCTCGAGGCCGACGACGTGCTCGGCACCCTGGCCAGTCGGGAGAGCACCGACGAGGTGGTGGTCGTCAGCGGCGACCGCGATCTGCTGCAACTGGTCCGCGACAGCGCCCCGCCGGTCCGGGTCCTCTACGCGGGTCGTGGCCTGGCCAAGGCCGAGCTCTTCGGCCCGGCCGAGGTGTCCGCGAAATACGGTGTGCCGCTGGAGAACGCGGGCCCCGCCTACGCGGACATGGCCACCCTGCGCGGCGACGCCTCCGATGGTCTGCCGGGCGTCGCCGGTATCGGCGACAAATCCGCCGCCACCTTGATCAGCCGCTTCGGTTCACTGGAGGCCCTGGTCGCCGCGGTCGACGATCCGGACGCGGAGCTGGCCGCGGGCATCCGCGCCAAACTGCGCGCCGCGCACGATTATCTGAAGGCCGCCGCACCGGTGGTGCGGGTGGTCCGCGACGCCGAGGTGAAACTCTCCCGCGCCGATCTGCTGCCGGTCACCCCCGCCGATCCCGATCGGCTCCGCGAACTCGCCACGGCCTACAACGCGGAAAGCCCGATCGCCCGGCTGATCACCGCGCTGGGCGCACGCACCGCGTAATCATCGGCGCCGCAACCCCTTCGGCGCCCCCGCCGAAACGGGGGCTGCCGGGGCGAGGCGTCAGTTCGGGCGGCCGACCTCGTAGGTCCCGTCCTTGTCGGTGATCTTGAGGTTGACCTTCTTGTCCTCACCGCTGACCTTGAGCGAGCACTCGAAGGTCGCGCCCTCCTTCACCTCCTGGCCCGACGGGCAGGACACGTCGGTGACATCGGTGATGCCGTAGGAGTCGGTGAGCACCTTCTTGACACCGTCCTGGACCGCGGACTGGTCCAGCTTGTCCTTGGCGGTGAGCAGCAGCACGCCGGTGACGATCGCGCCGATCAGCACGACACCACCGATCGCCAGGCCGATGATCAGGCCCTTGTTCTTCTTCTTGCCGGGCGTTTGCTGCGGCAGCTGCTGACCGGCCTGGCCCCACTGCTGCTGGGGCTGCTGCCCCCACTGCTGCTGTTGACCGGACTGCTGGCCCCAATCCTGCTGGCCCTGCTGTTGCTGCTGCCCCCAGTCCTGCTGAGGTTGCTGCTGGCCCCAATCCTGCTGCGGCTGTTGGCCCCACTGCTGCTGACCACCGGTATTGGGTTGCCACTGCTGCTGTTGCTGCGGGCCGGACTGCTGCCCCCACTGCTGCTGGCCACCGGACTGCTGCTGCGCACCCCACTGCTGCTGTTGCTGCTGCGGAGTCTGGTCACCCCAGTGCTGGGTGGGCTGGGCAGCCTGGCCGCCGGGCTGCTGACCGCCCCACTGCTGCGTCGGGCCGGCCTGGCCCGGGTTCTGATCCGCTCCCCAGTGCTGGGTGGGATCGTTGCGTCCCTCCCCGGGATCACTCGGTCCAAACGGGCCGCTCATCTTGCCTCCACTCGCATCGTTATACCTACGGTAGCCCCCCGCGCGAGCCTCGTCGCCATGCGACTACTCCACGGTCGGTACGCGAAAGAAATCAAATCACAATCGAATCCGACATGTCCGTTGCCGCGCGTTACCACGGTACGCCGCCGAGCTCACGCCGCGTCCACGGCGACGACGCCGCGCCGGATCGCCCGCACCGCCTTGGCCGCCGTGCCCGCCACCTCGACATCGTCGGCGGTGTTGTGGATCTGGTCGAGCAGATCGATGACCTGCCGGCACCAGCGCACGAAATCACCGGCCGAGAGCGGACTGCCCTGATCGCCGCTGGCCAGCAGCGATTCGGCCAGGCCGTCACCGTGCGCCCACTTGTAGACGCCGGTGACGAAACCGAGGTCGGGTTCACGCGTGGGCGAGAGCTTGTGCCGGGCCTCGTCGGTGCGCAACCGACTCCAGACACCGACGGTGGCGCCGACCGCGCGCCGGATCGGCTCGGTCGGGCCGCTGACCCCGAGATAGCCGCCCTCCTGACGGGATTCGTACACCAGCGTCGACACCACGGCCGCGAGCTCGGCCGGGCCCAGGCCGCGCCACAGCCCCTCGCGCAGGCATTCGGCCACCAGCAGATCGGCTTCGGCGTAGATCCGGGCCAGCCGGCGGCCGTCCTCGGTGACCTCGCCCTCGTGCACGAAACCGCGTTCCTCGAGCAGTCCGAGGATCCGATCGAAGGTGCGCGCCAGCGAATTGGTGGTGGCGGCGACCTTCTGCCGCATGGCCTCGGTTTCGCGCAGCACCCGGTTGTAGCGCTCGCCGATCCGGGCCATCTGTTCCCGATCGGGCCGGGCGTGCGCCGGATGCGCGCGCAGGGTGCGGCGCAGCGTATCCAGTTCGCGATCTTCGGCAGCCGCGGCGCGCTTGTCCCGACGCCGCCGCCCGGGCGGCTCGATCCCGGTGCCGCGCAAGGCCGAGGCCAGATCGCGGCGGGTTCGCGCGGTGCGGTGGTCGACCCGGCGGGGCAGCCGCATATGCCCGAGCGCCTCGGCCGGCACCGGGAAATCCGCCACCGAGACCCGCCCGGCCCATTTGTCCTCGGTGAGCACCAGCGGACGCGGATCGCCCGGCGTCGCATCGGGTTCCAGGATCACCGCGAGCCCCTGGCGCCGCCCGCTCGGAATGGCGACCACGTCGCCGCGGCGCAGCCGGACCAGCGAATTCACCGACGCGCCGCGCCGATCGGAGCGCTTCTGCTGCTCGAGCGACCGCTCTCGCTGCTTGATCCGCTCACGCAGCGAGATGTACTCCAGGAAGCCGCCTTCCTCCGCGCCGAGCTGCGAGCTCAGCTTGCGCAACTGGCCCTCGTTGCGTTCGATCCCGCGCACCAGCCCGACCACCGAACGATCGGCCTGGAACTGCGCGAAGGACCGTTCCAGCAGGGCCCGCGCCTCGGCGGCGCCCATCCGGTCGATCAGGTTGATCGACATGTTGTAGCCGGGCTTGAACGAACTGCGCAGCGGATAGGTGCGGGTGGAGGCCAGACCGGCCACGGTGCTGGTGTCGACCTCGGGCTGCCACAGCACCACCGCGTGGCCTTCGACGTCGATGCCGCGCCGCCCGGCCCGGCCGGTGAGCTGGGTGTATTCGCCGGGCGTCAGCTCGGCGTGCGCCTCGCCGTTGAATTTGACCAGCCGCTCCAGCACTACTGTGCGCGCGGGCATGTTGATACCCAATGCCAGTGTCTCCGTGGCGAATACGGCCCGCACCAGACCGCGCACGAAGAGTTCCTCGACGGTGTGCCGGAACGCGGGCAGCATGCCCGCGTGGTGGGCGGCCAGCCCGCGATGCAGCGCCTCGCGCCACTCCCAGTAGCCCAGCACCTCCAGATCGCCCTTGGGCAGATCGCCGGTGTGCTTCTCGATGATCGCGTCGACCTCGGCGGCCTCCTCCGGGCGGGACAGGTCCAGGCGCGAGCGCAGGCACTGCGCCAGCGCGCCGTCACAGCCCGCGCGGCTGAAGATGAACGTGATCGCGGGCAGCAGCCCTTCCGCGTCCAGCTGGGCCAGCACCTCCGGGCGCGGCAGCGGGCGGAAATCCCGACGCTGACCACCGCCGCCACGATGCCGCGGCGCCCAGCCGTTCATCCGATCGGCGGACTCACGCTGCCGGATGTAGCGCACCAGATCCTCGTCGACCAGCACCTTCTGCTCGCTGGAGCTGGAATCGAACAGGTCGAACATGCGCCGCCCGACCATCACGTGCTGCCACAGCGGCACCGGGCGGGTCTCGTCGACCACCACGGCGGTGTCGCCGCGCACGGTCGCCATCCAGGCGCCGAACTCCTCGGCATTGCTGACCGTCGCCGACAGGCTGACCAGACGCACGTCGGCCGGCAGATGCAGGATCACTTCCTCCCACACCGCGCCGCGGAACCGATCGGCCAGGTAGTGCACCTCGTCCATGACCACATACGACAGCCCGCGCAGTGCGTCGGAGCCGGCATAGATCATATTGCGCAGAACCTCGGTGGTCATCACGACCACGGGCGCGTCCGGATTCAGCGACTGGTCACCGGTGAGCAAACCCACGCTGTCACGGCCGTAGCGCTCGGTGAGATCGGCGAACTTCTGGTTCGACAGCGCCTTGATCGGCGTGGTGTAGAAGCATTTTCCGCCGGAGGCCAGCGCCAGGTGCACCGCGAATTCGCCGACGACGGTCTTGCCCGCGCCGGTCGGCGCGCACACGAGCACGCCGTGGCCGCCCTCGAGGGCCGCGCATGCCTGGCGCTGGAAGGGATCGAGGGAGAAGCTCAGTTCGGCGGAGAACTCGGCCAGCTCGCCCTGGGGATCTGTCACATTTCAGAGCGTATCGGAGTAGTCCGACACCGGTCGCGTGGATTTTCCGGCGGGTTCGGAGATCGACTCCGGGTCCGCGATGGGCTCGGGCTGCTCGATCGTCGCGGTCTCGTCGTCGGCGAGCTCGGCCTCCCGGCGCGCCTTGCGGCGATCGTTGAACCGGGCGAACTGCACCGCGACCTCGAACAGCACGGTCAGCGCCAGCGCCAGCGCCAGCATCGAGAACGGGTCCTGCGGTGTCACGATGGCCGCGAAGACGAACAAGCCGAAGATGATCCCGCGCCGCCACGCCTTGAGCCGTTCGTAGGTGAGCACGCCGATCAGATTCAAGCCGACGATGATCAGCGGCGTCTCGAAGCTCACACCGAAAATAATCAGCAACTGGATGATGAAGCCGAAGTACTGCGTACCGGACAGCGCGGTGATCTGGACGTTGTCGCCGATGGTGAGCAGGAAGTCCAGGGCATGGGCGACAACGACATACGCGAGCACGGCGCCCGTCGCGAACAGCACTGTGCCGGAGCTGACGAACCCGACCGCGTACTTGCGTTCCTTGGCGTAGAGGCCCGGGGTGATGAACGCCCACAGCTGATACAGCCAGATCGGCGCGGCGAGCACGACACCGGCGGTGAAACCGACCTTCAACCGGAGCATGAACTGCTCGAACGGAGCGGTCGCGAGCAGGCGGCAGGCGCCGTCGGGGCTCAGTGCGGCGCGCGCGGAATCCGGCAGCGCGCAGTAGGGGCCGCGCAGGATCTCACCGAGGCTGTCCATCGCGAAGAACGAGTGCGAGTACCACAGGAAGCCGATGATGGTGGTCAGCAGCACGGCCGCGAGCGAGATCAGCAGCCGGGTCCGCAGTTCCTGCAGGTGTTCGACCAACGACATGGTGCCGTCGGGATTGGTCCGGCGCTTGCTGTGGCGGGGATCGAACGGGATTCGCATAGGTGAGGTAGGCCCCTGGGTCTGAACAGCACGGAACCGGGCGAGCGGAACTCACCCGGGGTAAAGCATCCGGCTCTACAGCGACTTCGACTCGGGCTGCGCCTGCGGCTGCGCGACCGGATTCGCGGGCTGCGCGGCGGGCAGCTGCTGCGGGGTCGCCTGCGCGGCGGGCGTGGTCGAGGCGCCGCCCTCGGTCTGCATCTGGCTGACCTCGCTCTTGAAGATGCGCAGCGAGCGCCCCAGACCGCGAGCCGCGTCGGGCATCCGCTTCGCGCCGAAGAACAGCACGAAGACGGCGGCGACGATCAGCCAATGCCAGATGCTGAACTGGCCCATGGTGTACCTCCCAAGACTGTGGTCTTTCCGATGCTACCGGACTGTGAGCGGCGAATTTGTCCGCCCCACCGCACGAACGCCCCGGTAAATCGGCGTTTGCCGGGTGTTAACGCTCGGCCGCGGCCCGGAGCTGTTCCAGGAGTTCGGGCCCGGTCCAGGTCCGCCGGTCGCCCTGCTCGGCCGCCACGATCAGCTCGATGAGCCGCTGATTCACCGGCGTCGGCAGCCCGACCATCTGGCCCAGGCCGACGATCTCGCCGCACAGCCAGGAGATCTCGGTCTTGCGGCCCAGCGCCAGATCGTCGGCCATGGACGAGCGCGCCATCGGATCGACCGCCAGCACCCGCGCCGCCAGCCGCCGGAAGACACCGTCCGGCACGGTGAGCAGCGTGGTCATCAGCTCGGGCGGCAGCGGAGTGAGCCGCGCGGGCTGGATCCGCGCCCGGCGCATGGCGGCGAGCGCTTCGCGCTGGGCCAGCGCCAGACAGCGGCGATAATCGCGGTCGGCGAGTTCCTCGCGCAGCGGCCGCCCGGACAGCGCGTTGATCGGATTGTTCAGATTCAGCAGCAGTTTCGCCCACTGCACCGGCAGCAGATTCGCGTGCCGCCGCCAGCCCAGCCCGGACCGGGTGAACAGTTCGCGGAATCCGGTCAGCGCCGGATCGTCCTGGATGGCGATATCGCCGTCGGTGCCGCGATGGAACCACCCGCGCGGATGCTGCACGACATTGAACATCACCATCCCGGCCAGCACGATGCAGGTCGGCACGATCTCGCGGATCACCGCGTCGTTGCCGATCCCGTTCTGCAGGCTCAGCACCACGGTGCCCGGCCGGATCCGGCCGGGCAGCTGCCGCACCGCGTCCGCGGTAGCCGCCGATTTCACCGTGACCAGCACCAGATCCGCGGACCCGGCCGCCTCCGGTGTGGTCGCCACCGCGAAATCGGCGCGGTCCACGAGCACCTCGCCGCCGTCCAGCTCGGTCAACCGCAGCCCGTCGGCGCTGATCTCGTCGAGTACCCGCGGCCGCCCGACGAAGGTGACCTCGGCGCCAGCGGCGGCCAGCCGGCCACCCACGAAGACACCGATACTGCCCGCGCCGAGCACCAGCACGCGTAGTCGCTCCGCGCTCACGAAGCCTCGTAACCCGCGGCGGCGTAAGCGGCCAGTGCGGCATTGGAGCGTTCCCGCACGGCAGCGACCAGTTCCGGCGGGCCGAGCACGCTCACCCCGGCCCCGAAGCCGAGCAGCAGCCGGGCCATCCAGTCCAGGGTGGCGAAACGCATGGTCGCCTCCAGACTGCCGTCCTCGTGCACCGCCATCCGGTGCATCGGGTACTGGTCGAGCACCCAGCCGTAGTCGGGTCGCACCAGCAGTCGCGCCAGCGGGACCGCGGGGTCGTCCTGGAACAGATCCAGGGCGGCGGCCGCGGCGGTGGCGTGGCTGGGCGGACGGGCCGGTTCGTCGAGTTCGGTGGCCGCCTCGATCCGGTCGAAGCGGAACAGACGGACTCCCTCGGCCTCACGGCACCAGCCCTGGAGGTAGCTGTTGTTGTCCACCAGCACGATCCGGATCGGATCGACGACGCGCTCGGACACCACATCGCGACTGGCCGAGTAGTAGACGATCCGCACCGCGCGCTTGTCGGCCAGGGCCGTGCGCACGGTCGCGACCGCGTCCTTCCCCTCCGGCTCCGCCACCGCAGGTGCGGGCACGAGATGACCGCCGGTGATCGCCGCCTCGATCTTGGCGATGGCGGCCTGGGCGGCGGTCGGATCGACCATGCCGGGCATATCGACGATCGAGCGCAGCGCCACCAGCAGCGCGGTCGCCTCGGTCGAGGTCAGGCGCAGCGGCCGCTCGATGCCCGCCGAGAAGGTGACCTCGATGCTCTCCTCGGAGAACGACAGATCGATCAGATCGCCGGGCCCGTAACCGGGCAGACCGCACATCCACAGCTGGTTCAGATCGCTCATCAGCTGTTTGGTGGTGACGCCGAGATCGGCCGCGGCATCGGCCGCGCTGATCCCGGGGTTCGCGACAAAATACGGGATCATATTGAGCAGACGCGAAAGCCGCACGGACAGACGGGAATTCGTGCTCACGACAGCGCCACCTCGGTCCGGTCGAACACCGAGCGCAACCGCGCGACCACATCGGCGCGCAGATCCTCGGGCGCGAGCACCAGTGCGTCCGGGCCGAGGCCGGTGATCAGGCGCGCCAGCCAGTCCCGCGACCGGATCGGCACCTGGACCACCATCCCGCCGCGCCCGCCGAACACCCGTTCCTCCACGACCTGGCCGAGCCGCCGGATCTCCTGACCGCGACCGTCGGCCACCCACACCGTCGCCGAGCCGCTGACCGGGCTGTGGCTGGTCACCCGGTCGACTATGGCGCGCAGGTCGATGTCGTCGGGTTTGCGGACGGTATTGCGCGGGCCGTAGGCAGCGACCTCGTCCCCGATCCGGGACAGCCGGAAGCTGCGCACATCGTCGCGGTCCCGGTCGTGCCCGACCAGATACCAGCGGCCGTGCCGGGTCACCACACCCCACGGTTCCACGTCGCGCATGAGATAGGGCGCGTTCACCGCGCCGCGATGCTCGAACCGCACCGCCTGCCCGGCATCGATGGCCGCGAGCAGTTTGCCCAGCACCGGTTCGGACCCGCGGGTGCGGGCGGGCACGGCGGGCGCCGCCACGGCCACATCGGCTTCGACGTGAATGCCCGCCGCGCGCAACTTCAGCAGCGCGCCCTCGGCGGCCGCCGCCAGTTCCGGAGACTCCCACATCTGCACCGCGACCGCCACCGCCGCCGCCTCCTCGTCGCTGAGCCCGATCTCGGGTAGCTCGTAGGCGTCGCGGTTGATGCGGTAGCCCTCCAGGCTCGAGTACCGGCTCACCGGCCCGATCTCCAGCGGAATGCCCAGGTCACGTAGTTCGTTCTTGTCCCGCTCGAACATTCGGCTGAACGCCTCGTCGCTCGCGGACTCCTCGTACCCCGCGACACTGTCCCGAATCCGCTCCGCGGTCAAGAACTGCCGGGTCGACAACAGCGCGATGACCAGATTCATCAGCCGCTCGACCTTGGATATCGCCACCCGGTAGAGCGTAATCGCCCCGAGCCAGTGGTTGCACGGCGGCGCACGAATCGCTGCGGAGAGCCGACCTGCGCCGTCGCGCTTATCGTCCGACGGCGCACGAATCGGTAGCAGGGGTCAGGACGAGATCAACTCCACCTGGCACGGCAAGTTGGGCGCCCTGCTCAACCGTGCATCAGAGGTCAGCAGTGGAATGTCGAGCCGTGCGGCCAAGGCCGCGTACAGCCCGTCGTAGAACGACACCGTGTGCCGCAGCGCCCAAGCGTCGGCGGCTAGCCAACCATGATGCGCGTATCGCTCATCGACCAGCAGCTTCGCCATCCGTATTCCGGCGACCGCACGGTCGGAGGTAATCAGCCCTCCGCGCTCGGCCTTGCGCAACACGCTGCCGATCTCGGCGTCTATCAGATGTGGTGCGTGGCAGGTGGATTCTCCGATCCGCTTGGCGAGCGCAATTCCGGTCTCATCATCACGTATGAGCGCGTTTCCCATCGCGCACGCGTCGACAACCACGTCATCACTCACCCCGCAGCTCCCGCAGCGTCTCCTCGACGAAGCCTGCTGGGATGCCGGGGCCCGGATCGCGTTCCAATTCCTCTCGGTACGCGATCAGCGCCGCACGTTTCGCACGCCGCCGCGCCAAGGCGGTCACCTCCCGGCGCATGAATGCCTGCAGCGACATTCCTTCCGCTGCTGCCTCGCTACGAAGGAACTCGGCATCTTCCTCCGAGATGTTCCGAACCTGGATAGTCGACATAGCGCCATTTTAGCGCTTACACGCGATTTCAATTGGCTATTATTCGCACTCGGAACCGCCGACGATGACGATCGGGCGGACGGGTACCCAGCAGATCAGTTGCGCCCAAACGGTTTTCGACCGCTAGTCCGGAAGCCGGGTCTGCTGGTAGCAGGCGAGACGCCAGGTCGAACCGACCGGAATGTAGGTACTGGACATGACGCCGCGGAAGGCCGGTTCGGACCCGTCGCGATACGCGGCGGCGCGATACACCAGCACCTTGCCGTCGGCCCCCAGATCCACCACCCGGGGATCCTCGATCTCGTAGGCTCGCCACGGCGGCGCCGCACGCAGGGACGCGACGACCGCGGCCCGGTCCAGGATCATCCCGTTGGCCAGCACCATGACCGCGTCGCCGGTCATCAGCTCACCGTAGAAATCCGAGCCGGTGCCGGCACAGAGCGCGTCCCAGCCACGCCGCTCGACCGCGAGCAACTCGTGCAGAATCTCGTTTCCGCCCATGCGCTCCACGGTAGGCGCGTGCCCGGCCTACATCGAGGCGATCAGCCGATCCACGCGTTCGTCGACCGAACGGCATAGGCACCGCTTGCAGAGGACCACACCGGCCCCAGCGGCTACATCGACGCGATCAGGCGATCCACGCGTTCGTCGACCGAACGGAACGGGTCCTTGCAGAGGACGGTGCGCTGGGCCTGGTCGTTCAGCTTCAGGTGCACCCAGTCGACGGTGAAGTCGCGGCCGGCCTCCTGGGCGGCGGTGATGAAATCGCCGCGGAGTTTGGCGCGGGTGGTCTGGGGCGGGGTGTCGACGGCGGCGTCGACGGCCTCGTCCTCGGTGATCCGCTTGGCCAGCCCCTTGCGCTGCAGCAGGTCGAAGACGCCGCGGCCGCGTTTGATGTCGTGGTAGGCCAGATCGAGCTGGGCGATCTTCGGATCGGACAGCTCCATGCTGTAGCGGTCCTGGTAGCGCTGGAACAGTTTGCGCTTGATCACCCAGTCGATCTCGGTGTCGACCTTGGCGAAATCCTGGGCCTCGACGGCGTCGAGGGTGCGACCCCACAGGTCCACCACCTGGTCGATCTGCGGATCGCGGTCCCGGTTGCGCAGATGTTCGACGGCGCGGGCGTAGTACTCGCG
This sequence comes from Nocardia sp. NPDC127579, assembly GCF_042672005.1. NCBI lineage: Bacteria > Bacillati > Actinomycetota > Actinomycetes > Mycobacteriales > Nocardiaceae > Nocardia > Nocardia sp. NPDC127579. The sequence continues at coordinate 38,681 of NZ_JBHXVZ010000005.1, forward strand.
CTGGATGTCGAGCGCGCTGGCCTGCCGTCCGCCGGCCAGCCGCACCGGGCGTCGCCCGGTCATATCGTGGCTGACCTCGCGAATCGCCCGAATCGGGTTGTCCAGCGCGAAGTCCCGGAACGACACACCGGCCTCGATCATCTCGAGCACCAGCGCCGCCGTGCCGACCTTGAGCATGGTGGTGGTCTCGGCCATGTTCGAGTCGCCCACGATGACGTGCAGCCGGCGGTACTTCTCGGCGTCGGCGTGCGGCTCGTCGCGGGTGTTGATGATCGGACGCGACCGGGTGGTCGCCGAGGAGACGCCCTCCCAGATGTGCTCGGCGCGCTGGGACAGACAGAAGGTCGCCGCCTTCGGCGTCTGTAGCACCTTGCCCGCACCACAGATCAGCTGGCGAGTTACCAGGAACGGCAGCAGCACATCGGAGATCCGGGAGAACTCACCGGCGCGCACGACGAGGAAGTTCTCGTGGCAGCCGTAGGAATTGCCCGCGGAGTCGGTGTTGTTCTTGAACAGGTAGATGTCTCCGCCGATACCCTCCTCGGCGAGCCGCTGTTCGGCGTCGATCAGCAATTCCTCGAGCACTCGCTCGCCGGCGCGGTCATGGGTGACCAGCTGATGCAGGCTGTCACACTCCGCGGTCGCGTACTCCGGATGTGAACCCACATCGAGGTACAACCGAGCCCCGTTGCGCAGGAACACATTCGAGCTCCTACCCCAGGACACCACCCGGCGGAAAAGATACCGGGCAACTTCGTCGGGGGACAGCCGACGGTGACCGTGGAAGGTGCATGTCACACCGAACTCGGTCTCGATCCCCATGATTCGTCGCTGCACATAATCGACATTACAGCGCGTTCATGCTGTTTCGTGGGGCTGTGAGCAACACGCGTCACTCAGGTTCACAACGATTCGAGACCGGTGCACCGCCCGTGACCGCCCTCGGCACCGGTCCGTGGCGGGTGGCGCTGCTGTCAGCAACCGACCTCGCGGGCGGTCAGATCGGCCAGGGTCTCCCGGCGCAGCAGAGCACGGCACTGCCCGTCGCGGACCGCCACGATCGGCGGGCGCGGCACACTGTTGTAGGTACAGGCCAGGCTGTGATGGTAGGCGCCCGTGCTGGGCACCGCGAGCACCTCGCCGGGGCACAGATCCATCGGCAGCTGGACGTCGGTGGCGAGGATGTCCCCCGCTTCACAGAACCGTCCGACCACGGTCGCGTTCAGGTACGGGCCGCCGGGATGCCGATTGGCCAGCACGGCGGTATAGGCGGCGCCGTACAGCGCGACGCGTGGATTGTCGCTCATCCCGCCGTCGACGGTGACGTAGGTGCGGCCGCTGTCGTGGCGCTTGACCGAGAGCACGCGGTAGAGCGTGACCCCCGATCGGGCGACGATCGACCGGCCGGGTTCCAGCGCGATCCGCGGACGCGGGAAATGCCAACGCGCGCAGGCCGCGTCGAGCGCATCGTCGATGATCGCGGACAGTTCGTCGAGATCCAGTTCCGGATCGCCGCCCCGATAGGCCACCGCGTGGCCGCCGCCGAGGTCGAGTTCGGTGAGGGTCACACCGTGCTCGACGCGAATGCGCGCCATCTCCGCGACCATGCGCCGGATCGCCTCACCGTAGTGATCGGCCTGGGCGATCTGCGATCCGATGTGGCAGTGCAGGCCGTTGAGCCGCAGCCGCGGATGCCGCAGGATGCGCGCCACGGCCTCGGTGGCGGCGTCGCTGCCGAGCGGGAATCCGAACTTCTGATCGGCGACGCCGGTGCGCACGGCCGGATGCCCGTGCACATCGATATCGGGTGTCAGGCGCAGCAGCACATCCTGGCCGGTGCCGACCAGCGCCGACAGCATCGTGATCTCGGGCGTCGAGTCGATCACGATCCGGCCGACCCCGCTGTGCACCGCGGCGGACAGTTCGTCGAAGGTTTTGCCGTTGCCGTGCATGATGATTCGGCGCGGATCGACTCCGGCGGACAACGCGATGGCGAGTTCACCCGCGGAGCACACGTCGATCGACAGGCCCTCCTGCGCGACCCAGCCGGCAACGGCCTGGATCATCAGCGCCTTGCCCGCGTAGATGATCTCGAGGCCGGGAAAGGTCCGCAGGTAGGTCCGGCAGCGCTCGCGGACTTCGCCCTCGTCGAGGACATAGGCCGGTGTGCCGAACTGGTCGGCGATATCGGTGAGCGTCACGCCGGCGACCGTGATCCGGCCTTCGCCGTCGTAATGGGTTTCGCGCGGCCAGACGGCCGAGTCGAGACGCTCGGGCATGCCGGGTCGCAGCGAAGGGAAGATGTCGAGCAGGGTCACCGTGTTCTCCTCAGCGCACCCCCGCCGAATGCGGGGCCGCCTCCAGAACTACGCCCGATTCGCGACGGTTACCGCCATGGCTACGCGGACTTGACGGTTACGCGCCGAAATCTTGACGGCGTGCTGACACCGCCTCAGTCCTCCCGCAGCAGCGGCTGGGTCGAGCAGCGGAACGCGCCACCGAACAGCCGCGACACCGAGAAGTCGAGGTATTCGACCGTGATCCCGCGCCGCTCGAGTTCGGCGCCGACCCGCTCGAATTCGGGGTCGGTGATATACGTGCCCGGATCGATGGGCAGTCCGTTGGTGGCCATGGCGGCCGCCTCGTCCTCGCTGACGTCGATGTGCTCCCACGAGCGCAACGGCTCGGGAAGTCCGTCGGGCAGCCGTTCGGGGCAGGCGATGAGCAACCCGTCCCGGACGAGCCCGATCGCGCAGTCCAGGTGCAGCACATGTGCGGGCAGGCGCACGGCGGTGACGGTGAATCCGAAGGGCCGCAGGTACTTCGCGAGCCACTGGTACCCGAGCTCGTCGGTGGCCATGCCGGAGATACCGACGAAGATGTCGGTGCCGAGCACCAGCACGTCGCCGCCCTCCAGGAACGGCCCGGGCCCACGCCGGCCGAGTGGCGGCGCGCCGGGCCGGGGCAGCGAGACGTAGGCGGCCGCCGCGGGCATGACCCGCTCGACCAGCAGGTCGCGGCTCGGCAGCACTTCCATGCGCCGGTGCGGGAATTGCAGCGCGCCCTCGATGACGTGCGCGCCGACGGTGAACCAGGGATCCCGGACGAAGAAGTTGGCGTATCCGATGCGGCCGGCCGTGGCCTTCTCGCTGTCGTCGAACAGTCGGGGACGCAGGACCTCCACGCCATGGCTGTGCAGGACAGCCGCCAATTGCTCGCGTTCGGCCTCCCAGGCCCGCTGCTTGTCGGGATAGACCTCGCCGAACGTCTTGCCCCACACCGCTTCGAGGACCTGGGCCGCATCCTCCGGCACGGGCATCGCACCCCCGAGGCTGTCTGCCTCGTCCGGAGCACGGAACTCGCACCGCGCGACGACCATCGTCCGCAGCGGGGCGAACTCGCTGTCCACACCGACACGCGCATGTTCGGCAGCCATACACGGTGATGCTAATCAGCTATAAGAGCTGTTGTCCATGGTTCGCGCGCCGGGCCCCCGATACCGCGGCGGTCATCGAGGGCCCGGACAGTCGCGAGCTACTCCGCCGTCGTCGGCGGATCCTCGGGTGTCGCCTCCTGCGCCTGCCCGGCGGCGGCCGGTTTCAGCAGTTGCTCCAGGGCCGGGGCGGTGACCCGCCGGAACGCCCGGCGCGGGCGCGCCTGCTCCAGGGTGGCCACCTCGAGCTGGGCGACCCCGATGGTCCGCTTGTCCGGGCCTTCGGGCACACCGGCCTGCAGGGCCTTGACCGCGACCCCGATGGCGGAGCCGAGATCCAGGCCGGGCCGGTAGGAACTCTTCAACGCGCTGACGATCGGCTCGGTCGTGCCGCCCATCACCACGTATTCGCGTTCGTCGACGATGGAACCGTCGAAGTTGATCCGGTACAGCACCGACTGGCTCGGCTGTTCCGGATACCCCACCTCCGCGACGCAGATCTCCACCTCGTAGGGCTTGAGCTGGTCGGTGAAGATGGCGCCCAGGGTCTGGGCGTAGGCGTTGGCCAGCGCCCGGCCGGTGACATCGCGCCGATCGAACTGGTAGCCGCGCAGATCGGCCTGGAGGATGCCGTTGCGGCGCAGGTTCTCGAACTCGTTGTACTTGCCCACGGCCGCGAAACCCACGCGGTCGTAGAGCTCACTCACCTTGTGCAGGGTCGCCGACGGATTCTCGGCGACGAACAGCACACCCTTGTCGTAGACCAGCACGATGACGCTGCGACCGCGCGCGATGCCCTTGCGCGCGAGCTCGGTCTTGTCGCGCATGATCTGTTCGGCCGAGGCGTAGTACGGCAGTGTCATGCGGTGGCCCCCCCTTCTTCGTCCTCGGCCGCGCGATCGGCGACGATCGCCCGGGTGATCGCGGACAGCCGCTCCTCGGTCACCTCGTCGGCGCCGTCGGCGGTGATCACCACGGCGGTCGGGAAGATGCCGCGGACCAGATCCGGGCCGCCGGTCGCGGTGTCGTCGTCGGCCGCGTCGAACAGCGACTCGACGGCGATGCGCAACGCGCGCTCCTCGTCGATCCCCTTGGCGTACAGCTTCTTCAGCGACGACTTGGCGAACATCGAGCCGGAGCCGACCGCGGCGTAGCCGAAACGTTCCTCGCTGCGCCCGCCGACCGCGTCATAGGTGACGATCCGGCCCTTACGATCCGGATCGACCGTGTGCTCGTCGTAACCGACCAGCACCGGCACGACCGCCAGGCCCTGCATGGCGGCAGGGAGATTGTCGCGCACCATCTTCGAGAGTTTGTTGGCCTTACCGTCGAAAGTGAGCGAGACGCCCTCGATCTTCTCGTAGTACTCCAGCTCCACCGCGAACAGCCGCACCATCTCGATGGCCAGCCCCGCGGTACCCGCGATACCGGCCGCCGAGTAGGTATCGGTGATGTGCACCTTCTCCATATCCCGGCTGGCCAGCAGGTTGCCCATGGTCGCGCGCCGATCGCCGGCGATCAGCACACCGCCGCGGTAGCTGACCGCGACGATGGTGGTGCCGTGCGGGGCGATGTCCTTCATCGGCGCACCCGATGCGGAGGTGCCACCGGTCATCCCGGTGGCACCTTCGATCGCGGCGAACCTGTTGCCCGGCAACAGTTCCGGTGCGTGCTGACGCAAATGCTCGATGAACGAGGACAGCGCGTGGCCCGGCTGGAGACGCATGGGGTCACTCGCTGTCACTGGCCGCCCTTCTGCACGTACGCACGGACGAAGTCTTCGGCGTTCTCCTCGAGCACGTCATCGATCTCGTCGAGCAGGTCGTCGGTGTCCTCCGCCAGTTTTTCGCGGCGCTCCTGACCCGCCGCGTCCACACCCTCGGGACCCTCGTCCTCGTCGCCGCCCCCGGTGCGCTTGGTCTGCTCTTGTGCCATGGCAGCCGACCTCCTCTGTCCTCAACATGACCGGACCTCGATGGTGAGCACCGTCGCGATCATGAGCTGTGTGCGTGCTCGTCCTTCAACCCTACCCAGCGACACCGGCCGATTGGCGGATCTGTGTTCAATTCGCTGCTGTGTACACCCGGCCGGCCGACTCCGTGTTCGCCTACGTGGTCAGCTGTTCCACCAGATCGGCGGCCGAGTTCACCCCGTCGAGCAGCTTGCCGACATGCGCCTTGGTGCCGCGGCGCGGTTCCAGCGTCGGAATCCGCACCAGCGAATCGCCACCCAGATCGAAGATCACCGAATCCCAACTGGCGGCCGCGATATCGGCGCCGAAGCGGCGCAGGCATTCGCCGCGGAAGTAGGCGCGGGTGTCCACCGGCGGCTTGGTCATGGCGTCGAGCACCTGCTGCTCGGTGACCAGTCGCTGCATCGAGCCGCGCGCGACGAGCCGGTTGTACAGGCCCTTGTCCAGGCGCACATCCGAGTACTGCAGGTCGATCATGTGCAGTTTGGGCGCGGCCCAGCCCAGGCCCTCGCGCTGGCGGTAGCCCTCCAGCAATCGCAGTTTGGCGGTCCAGTCCAGCAGGTTCGCGGTCTCCATCGGATCGCGTTCGAGCAGGTCGAGCACCATGGCCCAGTTGTCCAGGATGTCGCGGGCGCGCGGATCGTCGACCCCCTCGCGGTCCATGAACTTCGCGGCCCGCTCGTGGTAGAGCCGTTGCAGGGCCAGACCCGTGAGCTCGCGGCCGTCGGCCAGCGCGACGGTGGCGCGCAGCGTGGGGTCGTGGCTGATCTGGTGCACGGCGGTGACCGGGCGGGCCAATTGCAGATCGGAGAGATCCTCACCGGCCTCGATCAGGTCCAGGACCAGGGCGGTGGTGCCGACCTTGAGATAGGTCGACATCTCGGCCAGATTGGCGTCACCGATGATGACGTGCAGGCGCCGGTACTTGTCCGCGTCGGCGTGCGGTTCGTCGCGGGTGTTGATGATGCCACGCTTGAGTGTGGTCTCCAGGCCGACCTCGACCTCGATGTAGTCGGCGCGCTGGGACAGCTGGAAGCCGGCGTGATCACCGGACTGCCCGATGCCGACCCGGCCGGAACCGCAGACGACCTGACGGGAGACGAAGAACGGGGTGAGCCCGACGATGATCTGATTGAACGGGGTATCGCGGCTCATCAGGTAGTTCTCGTGGGTGCCGTAGGAGGCGCCCTTGCCGTCGACGTTGTTCTTGTACAGCTGCAGGCGCGGCGCGCCGGGGACGCTCGAGGCGTGCCGCGCGGCCGCCTCCATCACCCGTTCGCCCGCTTTGTCCCAGATGACCGCGTCCAGCGCGTCGGTGACCTCGGGCGCGGAATACTCCGGATGCGCGTGGTCGACATACAGCCGGGCGCCGTTGGTGAGGATCATGTTGGCGGCGCCCACCTCGTCGGCGTCGATCACCGGGGCGGGCCCGTTCATCCGGGACAGATCGAATCCACGCGCGTCACGCAGCGGTGACTCCACCTCGTAGTCCCAGCGGGTTCGTTTGGCGCGCGGCACTCCCTCGGCGGCGGCGTAGGCGAGAACCGCTTGGGTGGAGGTGAGAATCGGGTTCGCCGACGGCTCGGTGGGAGTGGAGATGCCGTACTCGACCTCGATACCGATGATGCGCTGCATACCTCGAGCCTAGGCGACGCCGGTACCCGGGCCTGCCGCACCCGGGTTCCGGCGAGCCGGATGTCATTCCGGCGGCGGGCAACTCAGTTGTCGAACCAGACCACCAGGCGAACGTGCTGCGCGCCGTGCACCTCGGCGAGCGTGGACATCACGGTCCAGGTGCGCTGCCACTGCGGATGCGCGTCGATCACCTCGCGCCTGGTCATCCGCACTACCCGGAACATGCGATCGCCGTCGACCCATTCGGTGCCTTCCGGCCAGGTCTCGTCGTAGCCGAGTGCCGGCGGGCCGGATTTGCCCGCGAGCTCGGCGAAGGCAGCGCTCCAGGCCGCCTTGCCGGCCCGGACCCATTCGCCGTCGGTGCCGCGCCGGAATTCGTGGATGCGGGAGTCGGGTTCCTCGGCCCGCCGGTCCCAGTCGATCCCGGTGATCTCGTCCCAGCCGATCCAGGTCGGGCTGTGCGCGGCGGCGCCCCACTGCGTGTGCTCGGCCCGGGTCACCGCCGCAATATCCTCGGGCAGACCGCGATTCGGCGCGAGCGGCTCGAAACCCCCGTAGTTGCGGATTCCGAACAGCAGGCCGAACGCATCGTAGTGCCGCAGACCGCCGATCAGATCGAAATCCATGGCGGCGGACCACCGCCCGTTCTCCCACCTGCTCCGGCATTCGATGTAGCCGTGGATATCGCACCCCATGCCCGCGATTGTGCGGGACCCCCGGTGCGCCCGGCAATCGAATTTCGGCCGGTCGGGGCCCGGATCCTCCGGGCGAGGGACGGTGATGTCATCCCCCGGGTCGTACTTCCGGAGGACCCGGCGCGCGGGCCCGGAACCGGATAGTCGATCCATGACCGAATCCATCGTCGATCCCCGTTCCGACACCGGGGGGCAGCACCGAGCGCAGGCGCCCGCGCGGCCCTCCCGACTGGTCGCGCTGGATGTCCTGCGCGGCATCGCGATCCTGGGCACGCTGGGCACCAATATCTGGATTCTCACCAATCCGGAAGGACTCGTCGGCTACGTGCAGGATCTCGGCGCCTCCCCCGAGACCGGCTGGATGTGGGCCGAGCGCGTACTCCAGCAGGTGGCGCAGGGCAAGTTCCTGGGGTTGCTCACCATCATGTTCGGCATCGGGCTGGCCATTCAGCAGCGCTCCGCCGTGCGCGGCGGGCGCCGCTGGCCGGGCAAGTATCCGTGGCGGGCCGGGCTGCTGTTCCTCGACGGCGTGCTGAATTTCGTGCTCGTCGCCGAGTTCGACGTGCTGATGGGCTACGCCGCGACCGGTCTGGTGGTGGCGTACCTGCTCGCGACGAGCGAACGGGCCCAGCGTCGTTGGCTGATCGCGGCGGCGAGCGTGCACACGCTGCTGCTCACCCTGATCGGGCTGGCCATCGCGTTCGCACCGCAGACCGGCGGGGCGCCGGACGAACCGCTTGACCCGAATCCGTACGCGGACGGTTCGTTCTGGGATCTGGTGGTGTTCCGGCTGGAGCATGCCGCGACCTTCCGGGTGGAGGCGATCTTCGTCTTCGCCATGTCGGTGGCGCTGTTCCTGGCCGGTGCGCGACTGTTCCGGGCCGGGCTGTTCACCGCCGAGGGCGCGCGAATCCGCAAGCGGCTCATGGTGCTCGGCGCGATCGCGGCCCCGATCGATCTGGGCGCGGGGATCGTGGTGGGCGGCGACATCGTGGTATTCACCCGCTACGGCGTCGCACCGTTCGTGGCACTGGGCCTGCTGGCGCTGGTGGCCGAGTTCTACGTGCGACGGCCGCGGGTCGGGTTTGCCGGGCGGCGGCTCTCCGAGGTCGGGCGGACCGCGCTGAGCTGCTATATTCTGCAGAATCTGGTCGCCTCCGGGTTCTGCTACGGCTGGGGCCTCGGCTGGGCCGGCGCGGTGTCGCCGCAGGCGTACGTCCCGTTCACCATCGGTGTGTATCTGCTGGTCTCGCTCATCATCGTGACCGCCGCCCACCTGTGGCTGCGCCGTTTCGAGCGCGGACCGGTGGAATGGTTGTGGCACACCGGTTATCGGTTCCTGGCCCGGGAACGCTGAATCAGCCTCGGCACGCGAAGAACACGAGTAGTCCGCTACTCGTGTTCTTTTCGTGCGCGGGCCGGACCATCGAGGTATCGAGTCCGCGACGACCGCGATCCGCAGGTGTTTCGCAACGCCTTCCGCGTCGAGAACGAATGTCTCGATCCGGAAGCCCCGCTCCTGCGAGTTCATCGAACCGGAACAGCCCTGCACAGCACTGCTGGTAGCCCGTCCAATGGTGTGCGGGTGGTGAACTCGCGGGGGCCGGGGTCATTTCACCCGCCCGAGGGGCGGCCGTCCGCCGCTGTTCACGGCGGCTCCATACCGCGCCGGTACAACCATGGGCATGGCCCGTGTGCTCGCTGTGATCCTCGCGCTGCTGGCGGCGGTGCCGGCCCCGGCCGGCGCCCGGGCGGAGGGCGATCAGCGGCATGTGGTCGTCTTCGGTGTCGACGGATTGAACTGGGAATCGCTGCCCCAGGCCGACACGCCCACCCTGGACGCGCTGATCAGCACCGGCTACAGCTCCCCGACCTGGCTCTACGCGCCGCCGTTCGCACCGACCGTGAGCGGACCCGGCTGGGCCACCGTGCTTACGGGGGTGTGGCCGGATCGGCACCGGGTGTTCGGCAACGACTTCGCCGGCAACGCGCTGGCACGCCATCCTGATCTGCTGAGCCGGGTGGAGGCGGGACTGCCGGGGGCGAAAACCTATGCGGGGCTGGACTGGCAGCATCTCGACGAGTTCGTGCTCGGGGACGCGATCGATCGGAAACTGGTGTTCCGTGACGACTACCGGGTCAACGATCAGAAGGTCGCCGACGACGCGGCCACCTGGATTTCGCGGCACGCACCGGCCGCGTCGTTCGTGTACCTGGGCAATGTCGACGCGGCCGGGCACGAGTGCGGCAGCGCCGGATCCTGCTACCTGCCCGCCGTCGCCGGGGCCGACCGGCAGATCGGCCAGATCATCGCCGCGATCCGGTCGCGCGCCGATTTCCGGCCCGAGGACTGGCTGTTGCTGGTAACCACCGATCACGGCCACACGCCCGGCGGCGGGCACGGCGGCAATTCCCGGGCCGAACGTCAGTCGTTCCTCATCGCCGCCGGTGGCGGCCTGACGCACCGCGTGCCCGCGCTGGAGCCCCGGCTGGTGGACGTGGCGGCCACCGCGCTGGATTTTCTCGGCGTGGGGCGCGCCGGACTGGACGGCATACCGATCACCGAGCCGTCGAACGACCCGTTCGATTCGCTGGTGGGCGAATTACGCACCCCCGTCGACGAACCCGATATCCCCGCCGGGCTGCGCGGCTGGACCCACAGCACGCCCGCCGGCTGGCAGATCGACAATTCCGGGATGCGCGGCGGCGGTGTCACCGAATGGCGCGGCTGGTCGTTCACCACCGATCCGTTCTGGACCGCGACCCAGGCCGGGCAGGCGCGTGAATCCAATGTGCGAGCGCGCGGCGTGTTCGCGGTCGCGGATTCCGACGAGTGGGCCGATCGAATCTTTCGCGGCCGCTTCAATTCCCGGCTGGTGTCCGCACCCGTGCGCGTCACCGGAGCCACGGCCGCCACGGTGTCCTTCGTCTCGCACTACCGCAAGCACGGGTCCGAAACCGCCACGGTGACAGTGTCTTTCGACGACGGTGCGGCACGGCCGGTGCTGACCTACACAGCCGATGTCACCGCGCGCCTCGAACATCTCGAAGTCCCCGTGCCCGCGGGCGCGAGCACCCTGCGCGTCGCCTGGGAACTCACCGCGGGCAACAACGACTGGTACTGGGCCGTGGACGCTCCCGGCATCCACACCACCGGCGACCTCAGCTCCGCAGACCGGCCAGCAGCCGTGCCACATGCGTAGCCGCGGCGCCGGGTTCGAGCGGTCGGGATCGGGCATGCGGCGGGCGACCGTCTCGGTCTGGTCCGATCGGTCACCGACATCCGGCCGACCGCTGATCGCGGCTACAGTCGACGCATGCCTCTCGATCTGATCGTGGTCTCGGAACAGCTTGCCACCGTTGATCATTCGGCGGTGGCCACGCTCGAGCGGCAGCTCGGAGTCGAAATGCCGTCCGGGTACGCCGAATTCATGGCGGCCTACGGCGAGGGCACGGTGTGTGACGAGTTGAATGTGTGGGGCCCGCAGCGGATCCTGAACCGGGTCGAGCAGGCGCGCGAGACCTGGGTGCAGGACTGGTTCTGGGAACATCCACGACTGGCGCCCGGCGACTTCGCCGACGCGGTACCGGTCGGCGACTCGTCCAACGGCGACCAGCTGGCGTACCTGCCCCGGCACGGGCTGGTCCTGCTGCCCCGGCACCGGGACGGGGCGATCGACGCGGGCACCTCGTATACCCGTGCGGTGCAAGGGTTCTGCACCGATGGGACGCTCGTCGCGCCGAGCGCCGTGCTGTGGTTCGAGTCCTGGGTCCAGCAGAGCTGCTACGAGAACTGGTCCGGCGGCGACCGCGGCCGGGTGCGCGACGCCGTCGCCGCGCTCGGCCTGCACGTCGCCGTCGACGCACCCGACCCGCACGCGATCACCTTCCTCCTGCCCGCCATGGGCGGCCACGTCTACATCATGGAGGCGGGCACCCAGGACCTGCACGTCCACGTCCGCTTCGAACCGCAGCACGTGGCCGTCTACACCCGGATCGCGGCGGCACTCACCGCGGCCGGAACCGGGGGGCGAATTCGCTGGGGCGCCGAACCGGCGGAGCCTCACACGTCGAAATAGAGGTCGAATTCGTAAGGGTGTGGGCGGACGTTGATTTCGGCGATCTCGGTATCGCGTTTGAGGCGGATCCAGGTTTCGATGAGGTCGTCGGTGAAGACATTGCCTTCGGTGAGGTAATCGTGGTCGGCCTCGAGCCGGTCGATGACCGTGTCGAGGCCGGCCGGGGTCTGGGCTACTTCCGCGGATTCCTCCGGGGTCAGTTCGTAGAGGTCCTTGTCGATCGGGGTGGCGGGCTCGATCTTGTTCCGGATGCCGTCCAGACCGGCCATCATCATGGCGGCGAAGGCCAGATACGGGTTGCCGGAGGAATCGGGGCAGCGGAATTCGAGGCGTTTGGCGAAACGGTTGCTGCCGGTGACCGGAATACGCACGGCCGCGGAACGATTGCGCTGGCTGTAGACCAGATTCACCGGCGCCTCGTAACCGGGCACCAGGCGCTTGTAGGAATTCACCGTCGGATTGGTGAAGGCCAATAGCGACGGGGCGTGCCGGAGCAGGCCGCCGATGTAGTGCCGGGCCAGATCGGAGAGCCCGGCGTATCCGGCTTCGTCGTGGAAGAGCGGTTCACCGTCCTTCCACAGCGACTGGTGCACGTGCATACCGGAACCGTTGTCTCCGAACAGCGGTTTCGGCATGAAGGTGACCGTCTTGCCGAACATCCACGCGGTGTTCTTGATGACATATTTGTAGAGCTGGAGATCGTCGGCGGCGGCGAGCAGCGTATCGAACTTGTAGTTGATCTCGGCCTGTCCCGCGGTACCGACCTCGTGATGCCCCTTCTCCAGTTCCAGTCCCGACGCCTGGAGCCGGGTGCACATCTCGTCACGCAGGTCGACATCGTGGTCGTAGGGCGCGACCGGGAAGTAACCGCCCTTGGGCCGCACCTTGTATCCGCGGTTGAGTGTGCCGTCGGGATTGTATTTCTCGCCGGTGTTCCAGGACGCCGAGGCCGAATCCACCTCGTAGTAGGCACGATTCATCGCGGTGCTGTAGCGGACGGCGTCGAAGATGTAGAACTCGGCTTCCGGACCGAAATAGGCCGTGTCGGCGATGCCGGTGCTGCGCAGGTACTCCTCGGCCTTGCGCGCGACGTTGCGTGGGTCGCGACTGTAGGCCTCGCGGGTATGCGGGTCGTGCACGAAACAGTTCAGGTTCAGTGTCTTCGCGGTCCGGAACGGATCCAGTCGCGCCGTGCGCAGATCCGGCAGCAGCAGCATGTCGGATTCGTGGATGGACTGGAATCCGCGCACCGAGGATCCGTCGAAGGCCAGGCCGTTGTCGACCAGGTCGTCGCCGAACATGATCGCGGGCACCGAGAAGTGTTGTTGCACACCGGGTAGGTCGCAGAATCGAATGTCGATGTATTCGACTTCCTCGGCACGAAGGAAGTCCTGAATCGCTCGGGTGGTGTGGGCAATCGGCACGGTCTCGCTCCTCGTTCGCTCCCACCATACGACTCGAGCGGGGACCGGCGAGCGGGAATGCGGCGGCCGATCTTGGTCAAATGCACAAACTCACGGCGAACAATCTTGGTGTTTGCCGCTGGCCGACCACCTGGTCTGTGCGATGTCCTGAAAGGGACATACGGATGAGTAGACGGGTTCGACGGTGGTTACTTCGAGGGTTCCGAACACGCTGTGCGCCGCGTTCCAGGCGAACGTGGCCCGGTACGGCGACACGGTCGCCCTGCGCACCCTGGGCGGCGCGCAGACGCTGACCTGGCGCGACTACGGCGACCGGGTCCGCGCCATCGCGGCGGGCCTGGCCGGGCTCGGCGTCGGGCCGGGCGACACGGTGGCGCTGATGCTGACCAACCGGCCCGAGTTCCACCTGTGCGACACCGGCGTGCTGCACGCGGGCGCCACCCCGTTCTCGGTGTACAACACCAATCCGGTGGACCTGCTGGCCTACCAGTTCGGCAATGCCGGCAACCGCGTGGTGATCTGCGAAGAGCAGTTCGCGCCACAGGTTCTCGCCGCGGTGGCGCGGACGGCGCCGCAGGTCGAGCACGTCATCTGTGTCGACGGGCCGGTGGCCGGTACGCGCACACTGGCCGAGGTGGAGGCGGCGCCGAAGCCCGGCTTCGATTTCGAGGCCACCTGGCGCGCGGTGTCGCCGCAGGACCTGCTCACCATCGTCTACACCTCCGGCACCACCGGCCCACCCAAGGGCGTGGAGCTCACCCATACCAACTTCATCGAGAATGCCCGCGTCATCGAGCAATTCGGGGGCGGCGGCCCCGAGGACCGGGTGATCTCCTATCTGCCCGACGCGCACGCCGCCAACCGCTGGTTCGCGCACTACCTGACCATGCTCGAAGGCGGCCGGATCACCACGGTGCCGGATTTCAAACAGGTCGCCGCGGCCTTGACCGAGGTACGGCCGACGGTGTTCCTGGGTGTACCGCGGGTGTGGGTGAAAGTCAAAGGGGCACTGGAGCAACGCTTCGCCGCCGAGGCACCGTGGAAACGGCGTCTGGTGCGGTGGGCGCTCGCCGCCGGGCGCGCCCGGGCCCGCGCCGCCTCGGCCGCCCGGCCACTCGACCCCGTCGCGCGCCTGCGCTTCCGGATCGCGGAACGCCTTGTGCTGGGCCCGATTCGAGCCAAGCTGGGACTGGATCAGGTGCGGGTCGCGGTGACCGGTTCGGTGGCCATCCCGCCGGAGGTGCACGAGTTCTTCCTCGGTCTCGGTCTGCCGTTGTGTGAGGGGTACGGCATGACCGAGTGCACCGCGGGCGCCACGCTCAACGGTCCCGACCGGGTGAAGATCGGCACCGTCGGCACGCCGCTGCCGGGGGCCGAGATCAGCCTCGCCCCGGACGGCGAGGTGCTGGTGCGCGGCAAGATGGTGATGCGCGGCTACCGCGGCGATCCGGCCAAGACCGCCGAGACCGTGGACGCCGACGGCTGGCTGCACACCGGCGATATCGGGCGCATCGACGAGGACGGCTACCTGTCCATCGTCGACCGCAAGAAGGAGCTCATCATCAACGCGGCGGGCAAGAACATGTCGCCGTCCAACATCGAGAACACGATCGCGGCCGCCACTCCGCTGGCGGGCACGGTGGTGGTGATCGGCGAGCAGCGCCCGTACAACACCGCGCTGATCTGCCTGGATCCCGATCTGGCCGCCGCGTTCGCCCAGCGCCACGGACGCACCGCGGCCAGCACCGCCGACCTCGCCGCCGACCCGCGGATCCGGGCCGCGATCGAGCGAGGCGTCGCCGCGGCCAACGCGAAACTCTCCCGGGTCGAACAGGTCAAGAAGTACCTGGTGCTGGGCGAGGTGTGGGAGAACGGCGGCGAATGCCTGACCGCCACCGGAAAACTCAAGCGCAACCCCATCGCGGCACGCTATGCGGCTACGATCGAGGATCTTTACTCGCAGTAAGGTGGGAGTCCAGCAATGACGCGACCGCGCACCCGGAGGTCCGGATGAGCACCACTGGCGAGAGCGCCCGGCCGCGCACCGCGCCGTTGTTCGATGATCTGCACCGGCGCGCGGCCGCCATGGTCGACGGCTTCTACGCCGAGTTACCCCCGTACGCCCGGATACCGCAATCGCTGGTCGAAACCGATTTCGCGCGCGGCACCAAACTCAATGTCGACCTGTTCTTCGACTATCTGCGCCGCGGCGTCGAACCCACCGAACTGGACACGCGGGAGCTGGTCGAGCTCGCGATGGAACGGGTGCGCGACGGCACCCCGCTCACCGACGTGCTCGATCGATACCGGCTCGGCGCCACCTTCCTGTGGGATCGGCTGCGCGAGACGGCCGGGCCCGGCGAGGCGGGCACGCTGCTCGACGTGTCGGCGGTACTGCTGAACTATGTCGCGCTGGTGACGACCCGGATCGCCACGGCGGTCACCCAGCGGTCCCACGATCCACGCTGGGAACTGCTGGAACGCCGCCGCGGAATCGCCGACGCGCTGCTGTCCGGACAGGATCCGGTCGAGTGGGCCAATGATCCGGTGATCCCGGTGGCCGATGCGTTCCTGGTCTCGGTGTTCCGGCTGTGCGGCGCGAACGGCGGCCCGGCCTCGGCGCTGCGGCACCGGGTCGAGGCGATCCCGGGGGTGTTCCTGCGGCTGGACGCGGGCGGCTGGACGGCGCTGATTCCGCTGCATCCCGGCGACGACGGCACCAACACCCTGGCCGCGCTCACCGCCCGGCTGCCCGCACAGCAGTCCGGACAGGCGCCGCCGTACTGGGTCGGGGTGGGCGCGGCCCGCACCCGCGCCGAGATCCCGGCCATGTTCGCCGAGTCCCGGGTGCTGGCCGAACTGGGCCGCTGCCTGGCCCGGCGCGATATCGTCTGCCGCCGAACGGATCTGCAATTCGAGTACACCGTCGCGGTCAGCGACGCGGCCCGTCCGGGCCTGGCCGCGGTGCTCGCGCCGCTGGACGCCCAGCCCATGCTCGCCGACACGCTCGAGGTCTTCGTCGACAGCGGCTTCAATCAGCTGGCCACCGCGCGCCAGCTCACCGTGCACCGGAATACGGTCACCTACCGCCTGTCCCGGGTGCACGAACTGACCGGTCTGGATCCGCATCGACCGGCCGACGCCATGACGCTGTCCGCCGCCCGCCTCGCCCGCCGGCTCGAATCCGCCGCTTTCGCACCGTGATCGGACCCGGACCCCGGTAGCGCGACCGGAGATCCATGACCGATTTCCGCCGAAGTGGTCTCGTGTCCAGCGAATTCCCGGTCGGCTCACCGAAACCCGCACCGCACCCCCTGCGCCCCCGATAGTCTCAGCGAAGGATCCGCGCCTGGATCCCGCATCACCTGCCGGGAGCGTCCGATGGAGAAGGCTCTGGTCACCAACGGGGTGTCCGCGCGATCGGCCACGGCTTTGCTGCGGCCCGGAATTCTCGCTTTCGGCGGCCCCATCACCACCTCCGATCTGCACGCCCATCACGCCGTGCAGGTCCTGAGGGCGTCCACTCCGCTCACCGTGATGGACGCCAGCGGCGCCCGCCACCGCGGCACCCAGGTCATCGTCCCCGCCGACGCCCCGCATCGCATCGACGCGGGCGCCGACCACGGCGCCGCCCTCTACCTCGATCCGGAGACCATCGCCGGCGCGGCCGCCGATCGCCGCGCCCACGATCACGGCTGGGCCGCGACGGCACCGCCCGATACCGCCCGTCCGGCGCTGGCCGATCAGGTCGCCGCCGTACTCGCCGCGCTACGCTGCGATCCCGCGACGGTCAAGGGCGCGCAGCACAGCGCCGTCACCGAGGCGCTGCGGGTGCTGCCCACCCTGGTGCCCGATCGTTCCATTCGCGGGGCCGATGTCGCACGGCGCGTCGGTCTCTCGCCCGCGCGCCTGTCGCATCTGTTCGCCGCGCAGGTCGGGATTCCGTTGCGCCCCTATATCCTGTGGCTCCGGCTGCGCGTCGCGATCGTCCGCGTCCGTTCCGGCGACGACCTCGACACCGCCGCCACCGCCGCCGGATTCGACGATTCCGCGCATCTCACCCGCACCTGCCGCCGCACCTTCGGGCTCGTCCCCACCGCGCTCGAGCCCACCGCGCAGTGGGATCTGGGCGAGACCGCGTGGCCCTGTGCCGCCGACTGACCGGTAGGCTCGCAGCCATGACGACGCGGACACAGGTGTGGGTGCTCTCGGCACTCGCCTTCCTGCTGCCCGCCTTGGCCTTCGTCGCGGGCCCCGCGAACGAGTCCGCCGCACTGGCGATCCTGGGTGTAGTGGCGGCTTCGGCGCTGCTGGCCCTGGTGTCGCTGCGGTCGGCGCGCCTGCTGCCGGTTCGGATGAGCCGGTCGGGGCCACCGGCCGCGGCACAGCGGCGACGACGTGGTTCCTATCTGCGGCAGAGCAATCCGGATACGGCCGGTCGGCCGCGTCCTCGAGCACCCGGTCTGGTCACCGCCTGACGACTACCTGCGGGAGTCGTCGGTCTCGTGCTGACCATGTCCGTTTCCGTGCGGTTGCCGCACGTCACCAGTCAGGTGCTCCCCCATGTTCGATTTCGTCTATTACCCCGTGTCCGCCGTGCTCTGGTTGTGGCACACCGTCTTCGCCGCCGTCCTCGGGGCCGACAGTGGTCTGGCTTGGGTACTGGCGGTGGTCTTCCTGGTCGCGTCACTACGCGCGATCATGATCCCGCCATTTCTGAAACAGGCGCGGACCCAGGCCGCCATGAAGCGGCTGCAACCCCGGTTCCAGGCGATCCAGAAGAAATACCCCGACGACAAGGCTCGCCAGTACACCGAGATGCAGCAGTTACGCAAGGAGAACGGGGTCAACCCGCTGGCGGGCTGCCTGCCGATGCTCGGGCAGGGCCTGGTGTTCTTCGCGCTGTTCCATGTACTGCGCTCGTTCGACCGCACCGGCACCGCGGGGCAGGTCCCGTTCGGTTCCACCGCCACGCCGATGACCGCCGAGCAGAACGCGGCCACCGCCAACTATGTCTTCGATGCCGCGCGGGTGCGCTCGTTCCTGGACGCCGATCTGTTCGGCGCGCCGCTGTCGGCGCCCCTGGCCGGGCGGCCGGGTATCGCCACGGTGGCCGTCGCGGTGACCCTCATGCTGATCGCCGCGGTCGCGACCCATTTCACGGCCCGGGCCTCGATCGCCCGGCAGGATCCCGGCGCCGGGCAGGCGGCCGCCCTGATGAACCCGTTGCTGCTGTGGGTCTTTCCGGCCGGGGTGCTGGTGGGCGGGGCGGTGCTGCCGGTCGCGATTCTGCTGTACTGGGTCGCCAACAATGCCTGGACGCTGGCACAGCAGCATCTGGTCTACCGGCGTCTCGATGCCGAATCGGCCGCCGCACCGGTGGTTGCGACCGCGACCGCGCCACGGCCGGGGGCCAAACCGCGACGCCGGCGCTGACGCGCGGTCAGACCGCCGGGCGCGCCCGCAGATAGTGTTCGGCGTCGATGCCGTGCAGTACCTGCCGAACGCCCGGCGGCGCCCAGCTCACGGACGGGTCGCGCACCACTTCCGCATCGACCAGCGAGACCGTGCGGCCCTTCCACTCCAGGTCGAAACCCCGTGCGGCGGTGACATTCTTGACCCAATCGGCGCCGGGCCCGTAGGTGAGCGCCACCCGGAATTCGCCGTCGACGTCGAACACCCAGACCGGAGTCCGATACGCGCGCCCGGATTTTCGGCCCTTGTGCACGATGATCCCGAACGGCGGCACGCGACCTGCGAGCACGTTCGCCGCCGGATTGGTCACATGCCGGTTGAATTTCGCGAGTGCGCGGGGAAACACCATCGGCGGTCCTCTCGACCAGGGTGGCCTGTCGCCTTCACGCTACTCTCGACCGGTGTCGATACCGTCGCAGCCGAGCGAAATGATCGCCGTGTACGACCGATCCGGGCGGGTGACCGGCGCGCAGGACCGGGCGACGGTCTACCGGGAGGGCCTCTGGCATGCCAGTGCGGGCGTGCTGGTGCGCTCGCGCGACGGGCAACGCGTCTATGTCCATCGGCGCACCGAGTCGAAAATGGTGTTCGCGGGCCTGCACGACTGTCTCGCCGGTGGTGTGGTCGGCCCGGGCGAGGACCCCGAACAGACGGCGGTGCGCGAACTCGCCGAGGAACTCGGCATCACCGTACCCGCGGGCACCGGCCTGCTGCCGATGGCCGCCGCCGCGTGGGACGGCGAATGGGACGGCGCGCCCATGCGCTGCCATCTGTTCGCCTACGAGCTGCGCTACGACGGCCCGATCCGGCATCAGCCCGAGGAGATCGCCGAAGGCTGGTGGTGGACCGATGCCGAACTGCGCGCCCATCTCGCGGATCCGGCGTGGCCGTTCGTCCCCGACACCCGGGCGCTGGTCGCGGATCTGCTCGGCTAGCTGGTGGAAGCCACCGATCCGGCCCACGCGGCGAACGCGCCCGGATTGCGCGTCTGCAACAGCACCCGGCCGGGACCGACGAAGTCGAAGACGAACCCCTCCCCCGATTTCAGCGACTGGATCGACCGCCCGGACACCGCGCGCCGAATGGTGAAGTTCATCGCCAGGTCGTAGGCCACCACATGTCCGGTATCGATCGTGATCGGCTCGCCCGCTTGCAGATCGATCACGTCGATCGCGCCGAAGACGCCGACCACGACCTCCCCCTCGCCGTGCGCGCGCAGCCCGAATCCGCCTTCGCCGCCGAACAGGTTCGCGAAGCCGCCCCATTTGCTTTCCACCTGCACGCCATGGGAATTGGCGATCCAGCCGCCGCGGCTGATGAAGTACGGCCGATCCGGGCTGATCTGTAGGTTCAGCATGTCGCCGGGCAGCGCGGGCGCCACATCCACCCAGCCGCCCTGCTGCGGCGCGGTGAAGGTGGAGACGAAGAACGACTCACCGGCCAGCACCGAACGCTTGAGCCCGGCGAGAATCCCGCCCTCGGCCTTCGCCTGCAGGGTGACTCCGGCCGAATGGGCCACCATCGCACCGCTTTCCACCCGCATCGGCTCGCCGCCGGCGAGAAAGCACCGCGCGATGGTGGAGGCGGGATTGTGGCGCAGCTGTACCTTCATTCCGCCGACCCTAGCCGGTCAGTCCAGCGTATGGAGCGCTTCGTCGGTGCGTGCGAGCACCGCGCCGCCGTCGGCGGTGAGCACGATCGGGCGCTGGATCAACTGCGGATGCGCGGCCAGCGCCTCGACCCAGCGATCGCGATCGGCCGGAGTCCGGCCCCAGCTCGCCAGGCCGAGTTCCTTGGCGATCTGCTCACCAGTGCGGGTGATGTCCCACGGTTCGGCGCCCAGACGCCGCAGCACCGCCCGCAATTCGGCGGCGGTCGGGGGATTGTCGAGGTAGCGCCGCTCGGTGTATTCGATCCCGGCCTCGTCCAGGTAGGCGGCCGCGGTGCGGCTTTTGCTGCAACGCGGATTGTGCCAGATCTCGGTGGTCATCGGATCAGCTTAGAGGCGGCGCGGCGGGTACCGTGCGCACGGTCGATCCGAGCGGATACTGGACTCATGACCT
This sequence comes from Nocardia sp. NPDC127579, assembly GCF_042672005.1. Classification (NCBI taxonomy): domain Bacteria; kingdom Bacillati; phylum Actinomycetota; class Actinomycetes; order Mycobacteriales; family Nocardiaceae; genus Nocardia; species Nocardia sp. NPDC127579. The sequence goes on from NZ_JBHXVZ010000005.1 coordinate 59,457, forward strand.
CTGACGAGAACCCTTACGGCACACCGACAACCACCGGCCCCGAACCTCTGATGAAGCGCCAGCAGCTGGTCAACTCCGTGGTGCGGCGCATGCTGAACGTTCCCGGCCTGTCCCGGGTCGTCGGCAAACGGCTCCTCGTCCTGCACGTGGTGGGGCGCAAATCGGGCCGGACGTTCGACGTGCCCGTGGCCTACACCCGCCACGACAGCAGCATCCTGATCGGGACGGCCCTGCGGCCCTGGGTGAAGAACCTGCTCGACGGTGCGCCCGTCACCGCCTCGCTGGGCGGGCCACGCCGCGCGTTCGTTCCGCGTGTGCACACCGACCAGAAAGAGGTCATGCGGCTCTACACCGTCATCGCGAAGGACAATCCGACCAACGCCGAATTCAACGGCATCGGTTTCGGCCCCGACGGCGCACCGGTCGAAGCCGATCTCTACCAGACCTGGAAGCTGGGCGGTGTCGTCATCGAACTGACCCCGCACTGAGTCTCACCGCACGTACTCGTCGGCCACCTCCAGCACCTGGTCGACCAGTTCGAGCCCGGTGCGCAGGTCTTCGGCCGAGGTGGTGAGCGGCGGCGCGATCTGGAATCGGTTGCCCGCGTTGAACGGCCACACACCGCGCGCTTTGGCGGCGGCGGTCAGACGTGTCATCGGTTCGGCCGCCGCGCCGCTCGCGGCGAACGGGACGAGCGGTTCCCGAGTGGCCGGATCGCGGACCAGTTCCAGCGCCCAGAAGAACCCGAGCCCGCGCACCTCACCGATGCTCGGATGCCGGGTCGCCAACTCCTGCAAGCCTTTTCCGAATACATCGGCGCCGACCGTGCGCACATGATCCAGGATGCCGTCGCGTTCGAAGATGCCGATCGAGGCCACTCCCGCCGCGCACGCCAGCGGATGCCCCGCGTAGGTGAGCCCGCCCGGGTAGAGGGTGTCGTCGTAGCGCTGGGCGATGCGCTCGGCGATCAGCACGCCGCCCAGCGGAACATAGCCGGAGTTCACGCCTTTGGCGAAGGTGATCAGATCCGGTTCGACGTCCCAGGCCTGCACCGCGAACCACTCCCCGACCCGGCCGAACCCCACCATCACCTCGTCGGCGATGTAGACGATGCCGAATTCGTCGCACAGTGCCCGCACCCCCGCCAGATAGCCGGGCGGCGGTACCAGCACGCCGTTGGTTCCGACCACGGTCTCCAGGATCAGGCCCGCGATATGGCTCGGCCCCTCCAGCTCGATCACCTGCCGCAGATGCGCCAGTGCCGCCGCCGTCTCCTCCTCCGGACTCGTTGTGCCCCAAGGGGATCGATACGGGTACGGCGCGAAGAACCGCGTCACGTCCACATTGGTCGGCTCCGCGCCCCAGCGCCGTGGTTCACCGGTGAGACCGATCGCGGTGCCGGTGCCGCCGTGATAGGAGCGGTAGGCGGCGAGCATCTTGGTGCGCCCGGTGAAACTGCGCGCCAACCGCACCGCGTGCTCGACCGCCTCCGCCCCGCCCGTGGTGAACAGGATCCGATTCAACTGTCCCGGTGCGCGTTCGGTGATCAACCGGGCCAACTCGCTGCGCGCCGGATTGCCGACCGTCGGCGAGATGGTCGCCAGCGTCCGCGCCTGCTCGATGATCGCCGCCACCAGATCCGGGTGCTGGTGCCCGATGTTCACGTTCACCAGCTGAGAGGAGAAATCCAGGTACTTCGTACCGTGCTCGTCCCAGAACCAGGATCCGGACGCACCCGTGATCATCGGCGGAGTGGGGCCGCCCTGCACGCTCCACGGATAGAAGACATGATCGTCAGCGCTCATTTTCCACCTTCGGTCAGGGTCACCGGCACCGGCTTGAAACCCGTTCCGGTGACATCGATTCCACCGTCTTTCAGAATTTGCAGCGCCTTGGTCACGTATTCGGCGGTGTAGGCGTCCGCGCCGGGGTCCTGCTTCAGCACGGTCGCGCCTTCGGCGTTGCGGGTCTGCCTGGCGATCTGCACCGTGCGATCCCAGGCGGCCCGGTCGAGGGTGCCGATTCCGGCGGGCGCGGGCCAGATGAGCTTGTTCACCTCGTTGATCTGCCACTGCTGATGGCTGGCGCCGAGGGTGCTGCCCGCGGCGACCGTGATATCGCGGCACTTGTCGACATTGTCGCGGCAGAACACCCAGCCCTTCAGCGACGCGGCCAGGAAACGCACAGTCCGGTCCTGGTACTTCGCGTCCGCGAGCCGCTCGGTATTGGCCCAGAGGGCGTCCTGCAACATGGCCACGCCCTGGTCGTTCCAGTCGAGGGTGGTGAAGTCGGCGGCGGTGTAGAGCTGCCCGGTGGCCGGATTCCTGGTCTCGAGCAGCTGGGCGTACTCGTTGTAGGACATGGCCTGCGCGGCATCGATGTCACCGGCGAGGAATGCGTTCATATCGAACTGCTGCTGCACGAGCTTCACGTCGCGGGACGGGTCCAGACCCGCCTTCGTCATCCCCGCGAACAACTCGAATTCGTTTCCGTAGCCCCAGTTTCCGACGGTCTTGCCGCGTAGCGCGGCGGGATCGGCGACGCCCTCGGCCCGGAACGAGACCTGTTTGGTCCCCGACCGCTGGAAGATCTGCGCCACCTGGGTGATCCCCGCGCCCGCCTCACGCGAGGCCAGCGCCTTCGGTACCCACGCCACCGCGTAATCGGCCTGGCCCTGGGCGAGCACGGTCTGCGGCACGATATCGGTTCCGCCGTCCAGGATTTGGACCGACAGTCCCTGCTCCTTGTAGAAGCCCTGGTCGACCGCGGCCAGATAGCCTGCGAACTGTCCCTGCTTGAACCACTGCAATTGCAGGCGTACCTCGGTGAGCCCATCGGCGGTGGTCCGCGAACCGCTCTCGGTGGTGGAGCAGCCGGTCAGCGCCGCCGCGGCCAGCACCGCCAGCGCCAGAGCGGCGCGCAATCTCCTGGTGGGTCCGGTCATTTCGATCTCCTGTGCACACGGGTGAGTACTTCGAGTAGGACGACGGCGGCAAGGAACAGCAGGCCGACGAGCACGGCGCCCGCGACATACGCCCACGCCCGGGGATAGGCGGTATTCGAGGCCGCGGAAACGATGCGCGAACCCAGACCGTTCTGCAGACCGCCGAAGTACTCGGCGATGATCGCGGCGATCACCGCGCCCGGCGCGGCGATCCGCAAACCGGTGAACAGGTACGGCAGCGCGGCGGGCATCCGCACCGTCCGGGTGATCTGCCAGCTGCCCGCCGCGTAGGAGGTCATCAAGTCCTGCTGCACCCGCGGCACCTGCCGCAGCCCTTTGGCGGTGCTGACGAACATCGGGAAGAACACGACGATGGTGACGACCAACCGGCGCGGGGTGTCGGTGGTGGTCGAATACATGGAGTTCAGCAGCGGAGCCAGCGCGACGATCGGCACGGCCGCCGCGGCGGCGGCCATCGGGGTCAGCAGGCCGTCGACGATGTGGAAGCGCACGGCCACCATGGCGGCGACGACGCCCAGGATCGCACCGGCCAGCAGGCCGAACAACGCGTTGGCGCCGGTGGCGGTGGCGGCCGCCAGGATTCGGCCGGCATTGTCGGTGAACTCACCGGCGATCGCGGTCGGTGACGGCAGCAGGAACTGCGGTATACCGGCGGCGATGGTCAGGAACTGCCACAGGAGCAGACCGCCGACGCCGAATACCAGTGGCGGAAATACCGATTTCAGGGTCATCCGAGCTCCCGTCCGCTGTGCAATGTCGAGCGGACCGCCGCCACGGCCTCGAAGAACGGTGCGCTGGAACGGATGTCGTCCTCGGATCGGCGGCCCCAGCCGCCGGTGTCGACGATGCCGGTGATGCGGCCGGGGCGCGGTGACATGACCACGACCCGATCCGAGAGGAACACCGCCTCCGGGATCGAGTGGGTGACGAAAACGACTGCCGCGCCGGTCTCCTCGGTGATGCTCAGCAGTTCGCCCTGCATGCGCTCCCGGGTCATCTCGTCCAGTGCGCCGAAGGGCTCGTCCATGAGCAGCAGCGACGGCTTGCGCGCCAGCGCCCGCGCGATCGCGACCCGCTGCTGCATGCCACCGGACAGCTCGGCCGGATACCGGGCCGCGAACTCGCTCAGACCCGCCATCTCCAGCAGTTCCGCACTGCGCCTGCGTCTTTCGGCCTTCGGCACCTTCCGCAGTTCCAGCGGCAGTTCGACATTCGCCTGCACCGTCCGCCAGTCCAGTAACCCCGCCTGCTGGAACGCGATCCCGTAATCCTGATCGATGCGCGCCTGGCGCGCGGTCTTGCCGTGCACGGTGACGGTGCCGCTCGACGGTGTCTCGAGATCCGCGACGATCCGCAGCAGCGTCGACTTACCGCAGCCCGATGGCCCGATGAGCGAGACGAACTCACCTGCCCGCACCGTCAACGAGACATCGGCGAGCGCGGTCACCGACCCGGCCGCGAAAACCTTTCCGATACTGCGCAACTCGACGGCGGAGGGCGTCTCCTCCCGCGGCGCCGACTCGGCCGGTGCCGCCGCGACGGCCCGCCTACCGGACAGCCCCTTGTCATCGGCCTGTGTTCCGGGCGCCGCGGCGACATTCGCACCGGGGTCGATCCCGGCGTCACAGGGCAGCACGCCGACCTTCGCGCCGGCCGCGGACACCTCGGCCTGTCGGTCCGATAACGCCGACGTGCCGGAGGTTGTCGCGGCGCCGGCGGTTTCGCTGTCCGGTCGATCATCCGTCAACGGGTACCTCCTGGAGAGTGACCGGCCCCGGCGGGACGGTTGTAGCGGTTCAGCGCGCGTTCGATCAGGGTGACCACGCCGGTAACGGCGACGCCGAGCAGCGCGGCGGCGAGGACCGCGGCGAAGAGGCGAGACGCGTCGCCGGTGGCCTGCTGGGAGAAGACGATGATCTGGCGGCCGATGCCGCCCGCGGTGCCGGTGGAGATCTCGGCGACCACCGCGCCGATCACCGAGGCGGCCGCGGCCAGGCGCAGCGCGGGCAGGAAGTGCGGAATGGCGGCGGGAAAACGTAAGCGCACCAGAGTGTCCCACCAACTGGCGGAATAGCTGTGCAGCAGTTCCACCGCCGCGCCGGGCGCCGACTGCAAGCCGCGCAGCATCCCGAGGGCCACAGGGAAGAACGCGAGATACGCGGCGATCACCGCGATACTCATCCACGGTCGCCAGGGCTCGCCCGCGATCGAGATCCTACCGCCCCACCCGGCTACCAGCGGGGCGAGGGCGATGAGTGGAACCGTCTGCGAGACAACCACATACGGCAACAGTCCGCGCTCGACGAACGCGAACCGCTGCATCAGCACGGCCAGACCCACCCCGACCACGGTTCCGATCACCAACGCCAGCATCGCCAGCCCGAACGTGAATCCCGCAGTCCGCACCAGCGTTTCGCCGACCGTCCGCTTCCCGTCCGCCTCCCCGAACACGGTGAGCACCGACCACACGTGCGGTAGCGCCGCATCCGTCGTCCGCGGCAGCACTCGCTGCGCGCCGATACTCACCCCCTGCGCCGGAACAAGTACTTTCACCAGCTCCCACACGGTGACGATCAGCAGCAGGGCTCCCACCGGATACGCCACCCGCACCAGCCGCGCCGTCATCGGGCACGCTCCGTGGCGGTCACCGGGTGGGCGATCCGGGGCAGGACCGCTTCGCCGTAGGCCTCGAGGGTGGCGGATTTCGCGTCGTGCTGGAGGTAGACGGCGAATTGGTTCACGCCGAGCTGCTCCAGTTCCCGTAGGCGAGCGACGTGGTCGTCGGGGGTGCCGAGCAGGCAGAAACGGTCCACGATGGCGTCGGGTACGAAGTCGGCGTGCGTATTGCCCGCGCGGCCGTGCTGGTTGTAGTCGTAGCCGTGGCGGCCGGCGATGTAGTCGGTGAGCGCGGCGGGGACCGCACCGCCGGTGCCGTATCGGGCCACGATATCGGCGACATGGTTGCCGACCATGCCGCCGAACCACCGGCACTGTTCGCGGGCATGGGCCAGCGCGGCCGCGGAGCCGTCGGTGACGTAAGCCGGTGCGGCGACACAGATCTGCACCGCACCGGGATCGCGGCCCGCGCGTTCGGCGGCCGCGCGCACCTGGGCGATGGTCCACGCGGTGATATCGGGATCGGCCAGTTGCAGGATGAACCCGTCGGCCACCGCACCGGTCAGATCCAGCGCCTTCGGCCCGTACCCGGCCACCCATACCGGCAACCGCGACGCCGACGCCCACGGCAGCCGCACCACGGTGTCACCGATCCGGGCGCTGCGCCCGTTGCCCAGCTCCCGGATCACCTCGATCGAATCACGCAGTGTCGCAAGGGTGGTCGGCTTCCCGCCGAGGGTGCGCACCGCCGAGTCCCCGCGCCCGATCCCGCAGATCGTGCGATTGCCGAACATATCGTTCAGCGTCGCCAGCGTCGACGCCGTCACCGTCCAGTCCCGGGTGGCCGGGTTCGTCACCATCGGCCCGACCACGACTTTGCGTGTGGCCGAGAGGATCTGACTGTAGATGACATAGGGCTCCTGCCACAGCAGGTGCGAGTCGAAGGTCCACACGTGCGAGAACCCGTGCGTCTCCGCCTGTCTGGCCAATTCGACCACGCGGGAGGCCGGCGGCGTGCACTGCAACACCACACCGAGATCCATCGGGCTTCTCCGATCTAGAGCAGGTTCTGCGAGAGGTCGCGCCTGAGGAACCGGCCGTGCCCGGCACGGCCCAGGTACCGGCCGCCGTCGACGACCACCTGCCCGCGCGAGAGCACCGTGTCGACGTGGCCGTCGATCTCGAAGCCCTCCCAGGCCGAGTGGTCCATATTCATGTGATGGGTCTTGCCGACTCCGATGCTGGTGTGCCCGTTCGGGTCGTAGATCACGAGGTCGGCATCGGCCCCCGGCGAGATCACCCCCTTGCGCGGGTACAGCCCGAACATGCGGGCCGGGGTGGTGCAACACACCTCCACCCACCGCTCCAGTGAGATCCAACCGTTCCGCACGGCCTGGAACATCAGATCCATCCGGTGTTCGACGCCGCCGATGCCGTTGGGGATCTTGCTGAAATCCCCGAGCCCCAGCTCCTTCTGATCCTTCATGCAGAACGGGCAGTGGTCGGTGCTGACCGTGGACACGTCACCGGTGCGGATATACCGCCACAGCTCGTCCTGATGCCCCTCGGCGCGGGCGCGCAGCGGGGTCGAGCACACCCATTTCGCTCCTTCGAAACCCGGTGCGCCCAACTGCTCTTCGAGCGAGAGATACAGGTACTGCGGGCAGGTCTCCCCGAAGACGTTCTGCCCGTTGCCCCGCGCCACGGCAATCTGTTCGAGCGCCTGCTTCGCCGACACGTGCACCACATACAGTGGCGCGCCCGTCACCTGCGCCAGCATGATCGCGCGATGGGTGGCCTCCTCCTCCAGTTGCCACGGCCGCGAGGTGCCGTGGAAGTAGGGGGCGGTGTCGCCGCGCGCGAGTGCCTGCTCGACCAGCACGTCGATGGCGATCCCGTTCTCGGCGTGCATCATCAGCAACGCGCCGAGGTCACCCGCGGCCTGCATGGCACGCAGGATCCGGCCGTCGTCGGAGTAGAAGACACCCGGATAGGCCATGAACAGCTTGAAGCTGGTAACCCCTTCGGACACCAATTCGCTCATGCCCTTGAGGGATTCGTCGTCGACCGCACCGATGATCTGATGAAAGCCGTAGTCGACCGCGCAGCTCCCGGCCGCCTTCTGATGCCAGAGCGCGAGCGTGTCCTGTACGCGCTCACCGGGTTTCTGGACCGCGAAGTCGATGATGGTGGTGGTGCCGCCCCAGGCGGCGGCCCGGGTGCCGGTCTCGAAGGTGTCGGAGGCCTCGGTGCCGCCGAACGGCAGCTGCATGTGCGTATGCCCGTCCACGCCACCGGGAATCACGTACTTGCCGGTGGCATCGATGACGGTGGCGGCGGATTCGCGCAGATCCGCGCCGAGCGCGGTCGAACCAGGTTGCAGGACAGCGACAATGGTCTCGCCGTCGACGAGCACGTCGAGCGGCTGCGAACCCGTCGCGGAGACGACGGTACCGCCGTGGATAAAGGTGGTCATCACGGCTCCAGCAGGGGGCCGTAGGCGTCGGGCCTGCGATCGCGGTAGAAGGCCCACCGGTCCCGCACCACCTTCAGCAGATCCAGGTCCAGGTCACGGACGACCAGCTCCGGATCGGTGTCGGAGGCGAGTTCGCCGACGAACTTCCCCTCCGGGTCGACGAAGTAGCTGGTGCCGTAGAAGTCGTTGTCCCCGTATTCCTCTACGCCCACCCGATTGATGGCGCCGACGAAGTACTCGTTGGCGACCGCCGAGGCGGGCTGCTCCAGTTTCCACAGATAGGCGGACAGGCCACGCGAGGTCGCGGACGGGTTGAACACGATTTCCGCGCCCGCCAGCCCGAGTGCCCGCCAGCCCTCCGGGAAATGCCGGTCGTAGCAGATGTAGACACCCACCTTGCCCACCGCGGTGTCGAATACCGGCCAGCCCAGATTGCCGGGCCGGAAATAGAACTTCTCCCAGAAACCCTTCACCTGCGGAATATGGTGTTTTCGATATTTGCCGAGGTAGCGACCGTCGGCGTCGAGCACCGCGGCGGTGTTGTACAGCACCCCCGGCTGCTCCTGCTCGTAGACGGGCAGCACGATCACCAGGCCCAATTCCGCCGCCAGCGCGGCGAATCGCTCGGTCGTCGGCCCGGGGACGGACTCGGCGTACTCGTAGAACTTCGCGTCCTGAAGCTGCGGGAAATACGGGCCGTAGAACAACTCCTGGAAGCAGATCACCTTCGCTCCCTGCGCGGCCGCATGCCGCGCGTGGTCCTCGTGCACTTTGATCATCGACTCTTTGTCGCCGGTCCAGTTCGTCTGGACGAGCGCGGCTCGAACAATGGACATGATTGTTATCGTGCACCCTGAAGCAGGTCCAATGTGTTACATCTGCGCGGAAACAATTGCCGCGCGGTAAAACTTGGGGCCGGTTCGGGTTGCCGGACCGTGGCTGTCGCAGAATTGAGCCCGTGACGATCGACCGCGCGAGTACGGGCGGCACTCCTTCCGAGGGGGTGCCGTCGGACCCGCTCATGTCGCTGTCCGAGCTCACCGCCGACCTCGACGATCGCACACCGGCCGGTATCGCCGCCGCGATCGCACACCGAATCCGTTCCGGCGCTTTGGCTCCCGGCTCGCGACTACCCACGGTGCGCGAGGTGGCCAAGCAACTGCGGGTCTCCCCCGCCACCGTCAACCAGGCATGGCGCGCCCTGGCCTCGACGGGGGCCATCATCGCGCGCGGGCGCGCGGGCACCTTCGTCGGCGAACCGGCCGCAACACTGTCGGGTCGATCGGGCGGCCGTTATCAACGCCTGCATCCGCCGTCCGGCAGCGCCTTCCGCGTCGACCTGTCCCGCGGCACCCCCGATCCGGCATTGCTGCCGGACCTGACAGCGGCGCTGCGCGAGATCACCGCGCACGATGCCGGTGATCTCGCCGCCGACTACCTGGGCGAGGCCGTACTGCCCGAATTGGCGGCGCGCGTCCGTGCGGACTGGCCGTTTCGCGCCGAACGGCTCGCCGTGTTCGACGGCGCGCTGGACGCCATCGATCGACTGCTGTCCGCGTATGTGCGCTTCGGTGACGCGGTCGCGGTCGAAGATCCCTGCTTCCCACCGTTTCTCGACCTACTGGCCCGGCTCGGGGCACGGCCCGTTCCGGTACGACTCGACCCGATGGGGCCGGTGCCGGGCGAATTGGCCCGCGCCGTAGCCGATTTCGGCGCCGGCGTGGTTCTGCTGCAACCGCGCGCACAGAATCCCACCGGGGCGTCGCTCACGGCCGCCCGGGTCCGGGAACTCGCCGAGATCCTGCGCGCCGCCGGGACGCTGGTCCTCGAGGACGACCACAGCGCGGGCATCGCGACCGCGACGCTGCGCTCGCTGGGCGCCCGGCTGCCGCGGCGCACCGTGCATGTGCGCTCGTACTCCAAATCGCACGGCGCCGATCTGCGCCTGGCCGTCGCGGGCGGCCCGGCCGACCTGCTCGACCCGGTGATCGAGCGGCGCATGCTCGGCGCCGGATGGACCAGCCGCCTGCTCCAGCGGGTCCTGCTCACCATGCTCGACGACCCCGCCGCCGTGGCCGCCGTGCGCGCGGCCCGCGCCGAATATCGAAGACGGGCCACCGAACTACGCCGCGCGCTGGCCGGGCACGGCATCACCCTGCCGCGCGGTGACGGCATCAACCTCTGGCTGCCGGTCGCCGACGAGAACGCCGCCATGATCTCCCTGGCCGCCGCGGGCATCAAGGTCGCCCCCGGCGGCCCGTTCGAAGTCCGCGACCACCCCGGCGCCGACCACGTACGCCTGACCGTCTCCCCGCTGTCCGAAATCGACTCCGGCTGGCTGGCCACCGAATTGGCCGCCGCGTCGACCGCGACCCCGACCTACCGCCGGGTCCGCCGGACCTGAGGGGCCGCACTCCACCTCGATCGGTTCGCGCAGGCCGTTCCGGTTGATCGCGGTGGTCGGCTGCTCGCACGCGCCGGACGACCGCACTCGCTGCGCTCCGGTAACACCGCCGGTCATCGTCGCGATTTCGGGTGCAGGGGGTACCGCTCACACCATTCGACCCGATCGAGGGGAATCATGGGCATCAAACCAGCTGTATACGCACTCGCCGCGGGCTTGGTCCTGGCTGTCGCCGGATGTGGTGACGAACCGCAATCGCCCGCGACCAGCACTCGAGCGCAACCTCCGACCAGTACGAACAGGCCGACGCCGAGCGGAACGGGCCCCACCGTCATCGTGCCGCCGACGCAACCGGTGACGGTCACCGTCGAGCCCACCACCGCACCGACCACGGTGCCCGGCGGCGGGGACGGGTTGTGTTTCGATCAGGATTCCGAGCTCGCGCACGCCGGGTTCGCGCGGGTCGCGGCGGATGAACCGAGCACCATCTGGACCATTCCCGGGGCCAGCGAGGATTCGGCGGACGGGGGCTGCGCGGGGGTACTGTCCTGGATGACCATGGAGGGCATGGGAATTCATCCCGCCACCCATATTCTGTTCTTCGCCGAGGGCAAGTACCTCGGCACCGCCTCGGCCGAGCCCTACGCCTACACGACCGTGCTCGGAAAGACCCGCGGCACGGTGTCGGTGCAGTACAAGTGGCCGCTTCCGGAGGACGCGCTGTGCTGCCCGACCGGCGGCCCCAGTGTCGTCACGTTCACATTGAACGGTACGACGGTTACCGCCAGCGGGCAGTTCCCGCCCGCCGGCTGATCACACCGGGCTGGGCTGCCGCGTCCGGCGGGCCAGCAGGTAGGCGGCGGCCGCCGCGGGGATGTTCATCAGTACGCCGTACACCGCGCCCGGCACTGCCATCGGATCGTTCCGCAGCACCGTCGCGGCGACGGCGATCGCGATGGCGCCGTTATGGATTCCGATCTCCATCGCCGACGCGATCGCTTGGTCCTCCTCGATCCGGAAGAGCTTGGGCGCGTAGTACCCGACGCCCAGACTGATCACCGCGAACACCAGGCACACCGCCGCCAGCCGGCCGATGTGCTCGGTCAGCGTCTGGAAGTTCTTGGCCACCGCCGCGGTCACCACCAGCGCCAGCACGATGATGGAGAGCACCTTCACCTTGTCGCGCATCCGCTCGGCCCAACCGGGGTAGCGCCGGTGCACGGTCATGCCGATCGCGACCGGCACCAGCACGATCGCGAAGACCTGTGCGAACTTGTCCGGGCGTAGCCCGATCGATTCCGCGTCGTCGAGGAACAGACTGAACGACAGCGCCACCACCAGCGGCAGCGTGAATACCGCCAGCACCGAGTTCACCGCCGTGAGCGTGATGTTCAACGCCACATTGCCGCCGGCGATGTGGCTGAACAGATTCGCCGACGGCCCGCCCGGCGACGCCGCCAGCAGCATCATTCCCGCCGCCAGCGCACCCGTGAGCCCGAACAGATAGATCAGGCCGAGACACACCACCGGCAGTAGCACCATCTGGCACACCAGCGCCACCACCGCCGCCTTGGGATAGCGCACCACCCGTGCGAAATCATCCACCGTCAGCGTCAACCCCAGCCCGAACATGATCAGCGCCAACGCGATCGGCAACAACACCGCGAAAAGCGTGGACCCCATCCGCATCTCCTCTCACCGAACCCCGCCCCGAACATAACCGACCCCACCGACACTCGCCATCGACCCGAACCGCCACCTGGGTTCCGTCCGCGAAATCCGTGACTTCGCAGCCGCTGTCGCGTTGCCGCACACGCAGTTGCCTGTGCCGAGTCGCGAAATCGGCTGTGAATCACCCGGTCCGATGCAGCGAAGCCCGCGTGCCGGGTTCTGTGCCCGGCATCGGGCAGCCGGGATATCCGCCGGGGACACTCGCCACCGGACGACTCCGGTGACACCACGCAGCCGTCCGTGCTGCTGCTGATGCTCGTCCACACGCCCCTCCGGCTGGTAGCCGTTCGCCGCAGCGCGTCCGTGGAAGTCGCCGGACGCAGCGGAGCCGGGCAGGATGGGCGGGTGGGTGCGCGAGAGAGCTATGACCGGATCGCGGAAGAGTACGCCGGGCGGTTCGGGGCGGAGTTACGGGACAAACCGCTGGATCGGGCGCTGCTGCGCATGTTCACCGATGAGGTGGGCGCCGAGCACACGATCGCCGATATCGGTTGCGGCCCTGGACATATCACGTGGTATCTGGACCATCTGGGGTCACGAGCGCTCGGTATCGATCTGTCGCCCGGCATGATCGAGGTGGCCACCGCCGCCCACCCGGAACTCGAGTTCGAGGTCGGCGACATGCGCGGACTCGAGGTGCCCGACGGGACCTGGGGCGGCATCGTGGCGTTCTACTCGATCATTCATCTCCCGGCGGCGCAAGTGCCCGCCGCGTTCGCGGAGTTCCGGCGCGTCCTGCGACCGGGCGGGCAGCTACTGCTGTCGTTCCATCTCGGCAGCGAGACCCTGCACCTGGACGAAATGCTCGGCCACACCGTCGATCTGGACTTCCACTTCTTCGAACGAGCCGAGATCGAAGCCGAACTCCTCGCGGCCGGATTCCGGATCGACGCGGCCGTCGAGCGCCGCGCCTACCCCGCCGAGGTGGACACCCAGCGCGCGTATCTGCTTGCTCGCACCCCGAAGTGATCGGTTCGTGCGCAGCGGTCCGCGACCACGGCAGCAGCGGGCGCCGTACCGGCATCGTGACCGGACAGGGCAACCCGAATGTGCCTGTTCCACCACGACGCCCGACCCACCTGCCTAGATTCACCTGCTGTAAGTGACCGCCAACCGAAGGAGAATGCTATGCGTTTCGTCCGGACCGGCTTCATTCTCGTCGCCGTGGCCAGTGCGTCATTCCTCGGTGCCGGCGTCGCCCAGGCGGCGACCATCGATGTGACCGCCGATCTGCTCACCTGCGCGGCGGGCGTCGGCCTCGATGCCGACACACTCGCCGATCTCCGGGCCGGCATCGGACGATCGGTGGAGGTATCGGCCGAAACAGAAGCCGAGCTCGAGGCAGGCGGCTGCCTCTAGGCGCACAGACGACAGCGGCCGCGTCCCTGATCGGGGACGCGGCCGCTGGACCGTCGACGGAACTATCCGGCGCTACCGGTCAGCAGCTGCTGGATCGTCTCGACCAGGATGCCGACGATGAAATCCGATGCAGATCCGGACATGTGCTTCTCCTCATTCTCGGTCGGCGGACCCTCGTACGCCGAACAATGTGAAGCATGCATGATTCAGAAGATTTGGACCAGTGGTTTCGTGGAAATTGTCCGATGAACGGAACTCCGGCAACGATACGTCGCATCCCCATCGCCGCGAGATGGCAAGATGCCGCACAGCATCGACCGATGCGTGGACCGAAATAAGGAGACCGGAGAACGTTGAGCAGCGAACAGCGGCAATTCGTCCACCACTCGCGACAGGGACTCGCGCGGATCCTAGGCGGTGCACGGCTTTTCGCGGCGGGCGCGGCGCTCGCGGTGCTCGGGATCGGCGGCGTCCTCGCCCTGCCCGAAGCCGCCCTGCCGCAAGCCGACGCGGCGGTCCCGAACTGCAACGCCGACGCCGGAGCGCCCAACGGCAAGCAGTGGCCGGCCGAGCCGGGCATGGGTATCGACCCGGGCGCGAACTACACCGCCACACTCAACACCAGCTGCGGCGCGCTCACCATCGCGCTCGAGGCCGCCAAGGCGCCCCGCACCGTCAACTCCTTCGTGTTCCTGGCCAACGAGAACTACTTCGACCACACCCGCTGCCACCGGCTCACCACCGAGGGCATCTTCGTGCTCCAGTGCGGCGATCCGACCGCCACCGGCACCGGCGGCCCCGGCTACAAGTTCCCCGACGAGAACCTGGTCGGCGCCACCTACCCGGCGGGCACCGTCGCCATGGCCAACGCCGGCCCCAACACCAACGGCAGCCAGTTCTTCCTGGTCACCCAGGACTCCCAGCTGCCGCCGAGCTACACGCCGTTCGGCAGGATCACCGCCGGCATGGACAAACTCACCGCGATCGCGAGCGCCGGCACCCAGGACGGCGCCGGTGACGGCGCCCCCGCCGCCGACGTCGTCATCGACTCGGTGGCCGTCCAGAACTGATCCGGGCACCCCGAAGGGCCGCGCTTCCGATCCGGAGACGCGGCCCTTCGGCTCGAATCAGAAACCCGGCGTCTGACCCGGCGGCGGAAAGCCCATCGGCGGGACCTGACCCATCGGCGGCGCCGGCTGGAAATACGGGCCGGACGGCTTCAGCCAGAGCAGCACGATCGCACCCAGTCCGATCAGCCAGAGCAGCACGGTGAAGATCAGCCCGAGCGCGTTGGCGCTGGTCCCGAGCATCCCGGCACCCACCAGGCTCATCAGTGAGAACACGGTGTTCACACCGAACAGCACGCTCGCGGTGATCCGCGCCCAGTTCTTGCCCGCCCGGCACATGAACGCCAGCAAGATCCACAGGCCCGCGGCGATCACGTTGACGATCACCCCGCCCACGATCGAGAGCGTCACGACCGCGTCGATCTCCGCCGCGGTCAGATCCGACTGCTGCTCGCGCGCCTGCTCGCGCACCGCGTCCACCTGCGTGAAGACCAACGCCGTGCTGAGCACGGTGACGACCGCACCCGCGAGCATGGCGTAGAAGGCGTTCTGCACCGTCGACGGAATCACCTTCGCGACCGGACCGTAGGGCTGATAGGAACCCGGATACGGTTCCGGCCCGCCCGGATACGGCTCTGGTGGCAGGTTCGTCATAACGATCTCCTCCTCCTGGATCGAGCCCCGGACACGCCGCCCGGGAAGCGAAGAGCCGCGCCCCCTGGCGGAGACGCGGCCCTTCAGCTCATCGCACCCTACAGGTACTGGCCGGTATTCGACTCGGTGTCGATCGCCCGGCTGGCACTGGCGTTCTTGCCGGTGACCAAGGTGCGGATGTAGACGATCCGCTCGCCCTTCTTGCCCGAGATACGTGCCCAGTCATCGGGATTCGTGGTGTTGGGCAAGTCCTCGTTCTCGGCGAACTCGTCCACGATCGAATCGAACAGATGCTGGATGCGCAGACCCGGGTTGCCCGTGTCCAGCACCGACTTGATGGCGTACTTCTTGGCCCGGTCCACGATGTTCTGGATCATGGCGCCGGAGTTGAAGTCCTTGAAATACAGGACCTCCTTGTCACCGTTGGCGTAGGTGACCTCCAGGAAGCGGTTGTCCTCGCTCTCGGCGTACATCCGCTCCACGACCCGATCGATCATGGCCCGGGTGCAGGCCACGCGATCGCCGCCGAACTCGGTGAGATCGTCGGCGTGCAGCGGCAGCGTATCGGTCAGGTACTTGGAGAAGATGTCCTGTGCCGACTCCGCGTCCGGACGCTCGATCTTGATCTTCACATCGAGGCGGCCGGGCCGCAGGATCGCGGGATCGATCATGTCCTCACGGTTGGAGGCGCCGATGACGATGACGTTCTCCAGGCCCTCGACACCGTCGATCTCCGAAAGCAGCTGCGGCACAACGGTGGTCTCCACATCGGAGGAGACACCCGAACCACGGGTGCGGAAGATCGAGTCCATCTCGTCGAAGAACACGATCACCGGGGTGCCCTCGGAGGCCTTCTCGCGGGCCCGCTGGAAGATGATCCGGATGTGACGCTCGGTCTCGCCGACGAACTTGTTCAGCAGCTCCGGGCCCTTGATGTTGAGGAAGAAGGACTTGGCCTCCTTGGCATCCTCACCTCGGGCCTCGGCGATCTTCTTGGCCAGCGAATTGGCGACGGCCTTGGCGATCAGCGTCTTACCGCAGCCGGGCGGACCGTAGAGCAGCACGCCCTTGGGCGGGCGCAGCGCGTACTCGCGGAACAGATCCTTGTGCAGGAACGGCAACTCGACCGCGTCGCGGATCTGCTCGATCTGGCGGCCCAGGCCACCGATATCGGTGTAGTCGACATCGGGCACCTCCTCGAGCACCAGATCCTCGACCTCGGCCTTGGGGATGCGCTCGAACGCGAAACCCGCCTTGGTGTCGACCAGCAGCGAATCACCCGGGCGCAGTTTGCGAATGGGGCGATCCGGATCGTCGAGGTCGTCGTCCTCGGCGAGCTTGGCCAGCGGACCCGCCAGCCACACCACACGCTCCTCGTCGGCGTGGCCGACCACCAGGGCGCGGCGTCCGTCGTCGAGAATCTCACGCAGACTGCCGATCTCGCCGACCGCGTCGTAGACGCTCGCCTCGACGACGGTCAGCGCCTCGTTCAGGCGCACGGTCTGGCCGTACTCCAGCGTCGCGGTGTCGATATTCGGCGAACAGGTCAACCGCATCTTGCGCCCGGACGTGAACACATCGACCGTCTGGTCTTCGTACACGCCGATCAGCACGCCGTATCCGCTCGGCGGTTGACCGAGCCGATCGACTTCCTCACGGAGCGCGACGAGTTGCTGCCGCGCCTCCTTGAGCGTGTCCATCAGCTTGGTGTTGCGAATGGTCAGCGAATCGATGCGGGCTTCCAATTCCCGTGCGCGATCGGGTGAATCGGCGAGTTGCCTCCGGAGTGCAGCTGCTTCGGCGCGTACCGCCTCGAGCTCTCTCCAGGCCGCCGAATCCGAATTCTCGATGGGGCTCATGTGCTGCTCCTCCCAGTCCCGGTCTATCAACGCTACCGGGCGTGAACGTTTCTCGCCTTCCCAACTCGGTTTCGTCGAGATCACATCTGGGCTGCGATCGACCGCCGTCACTCCATGTTAGCCTGCCCTAACCCGAACCGGGCGAGCGCGGCTCGCCGATCGAGCCGAAAGGTTGCTGAGAATGCTCCTTCCCGCAAGGAAAATCCGTCTCTGTATGGCTAGCGCCGCGGTGGCCCTTGCCGTTACGGCCGGGGCGAGCGCCTGCGGTTCCGACGACAAGTCCGACACCGCGAGCACCAGCGGCGCCGTGACCAGCAGCGCCGCCGGTCACGGCGACCACGCCGCACCGTCGGCCGCCGATCTGCAGGCAACGCTCGTGCTGCTGGCGGATCCGGCCAAGCCCACCGCCGACAAGACCGCGATCGTGGTCGACGGCGCCAAGCGCCAGGCCAACATCGAAACCATGAACCGTGCACTGGCCGGCTACGGCACCCTCACTTTCGCGGTCAGCGACGTGAAAGTCGACGGCACCGAGGCGACCGCGCAGGTGATCACCACCTCGCCGCACGGCGCCGCGCCCGCCATGCCGATGACCTGGGAACACGTCGACGGCGCCTGGAAGCTCTCGGACGCGAGCGCGTGCACCCTGCTGGCGTTCGTGGCGCCCTGCGCGCCCTGATCAGCCCTTGGAGGGACGCCGCTGCGGTTTCGGGGTGACGGTGCCCTCGGCCAGGCGGCGCGCGCTCACCAGGAACGCGGTGTGGCCCTGCATGCGATGCTCGGGCCGCACCGCGAGACCGACCACGTGCCAGCCGCGCACCATGGACTCCCAGGAGCGCGGCTCGGTCCAGCACTCCTGTTCGCGCAGCGCCTCGACGACCTTCGACAGCTGTGTGACGGTCGCCACGTAGACGAGCAGCACACCGCCGGGCACCAGCGCCTTGGCGACCGCGGGTAGCGCGTCCCAGGGCGCGAGCATGTCCAGGACCACCCGATCCACCGGCTCACCCGCGTACTGGGCGACGTCGGCCACCGTCAGCGACCAGTTTGCCGGGCGTTCGCCGAAGAACGTCTCCACGTTCCGAACAGCGTGCTCGGCGTGGTCCTCGCGGATCTCGTAGGAGATGACCTCGCCCTGCGGGCCGACCGCACGCAACAGCGAACAGGTCAGCGCGCCGGAGCCCGCACCCGCCTCCAGCACCCGCGCGCCGGGGAACACATCGCCCTCGTGCACGATCTGGGCGGCATCCTTGGGGTAGATGACGGCCGCACCGCGCGGCATGGACAGCACGTAGTCGACCAGCAGCGGGCGCAACGCCAGATACGGGGTGCCGTTGGTGGAGGTGACCACGCTGCCTTCGTCGGCGCCGATCAGCTTGTCGTGCTTGATGCCGCCGCGATGGGTGTGGAACTCCTTACCCTCCTCCAGGACGACCGTGTACAGCCGTCCCTTGGCATCGGTCAGCTGCACCCGGTCGCCGATGGTGAAAGGCCCGGTCCGTCTGGCCGTCATGTATCTCCTCGTCTATGTGTCGGTACCGCGGGATAGCCTGCCAGGTATGTCTGGCTCCGCGTGCAAGCCCCCCGGCGATCTCACCCCCGAGGCCGGGCCGGAGCCGGGGCCCGGGCGGCGCCGGCCCGCGCTGTCGCCCTCGCGGGCAATCGATTTCAAACAGTGCCCGTTGAAGTATCGGCTGCGGGCGATCGATCGGATTCCCGAAACGCCGTCGCTCGGCGCGGTGCGCGGGACGGTGGTGCACGCGGTCCTGGAAGACCTGTACGGGCTCCCCGCGCCCGAACGCGGGCCCGAGCGCGCGGCCCTGCTGATCGAACCCGCGTGGGCACGGATCCAGGCCGAGCGGCCGGAGGTGGGTGAGCTGGTCACCGAGGGGCTCGAACCGTTCCTCGCCGAGGTACGCGCCCTGATCGAGGGGTACTACCAACTCGAGGATCCGACCCGGTTCGAGCCCGAATCCCGCGAGGCCCAGGTCGAGGTGGAGCTGGGCGACGGCGCGGTACTGCGCGGTTTCGTCGACCGCATCGATGTCGCCCCCACCGGCGAGCTGCGCGTGGTCGACTACAAGACCGGCCGCGCCCCCGGACCCACCCATGAGACCAAAGCGCTGTTCCAGCTGAAGTTCTACGCGCTCATGGTGTTACGCACCCGCGGCATCCTCCCCACCCAGCTACGCCTGATCTACCTGGCCGACCGCCAGATCCTCACCTACGCACCCGACGCGACCGAACTGCTCCGCTTCGAACGCACTCTGTCGGCCCTGTGGGACGCCATTCTCGACGCGGGCCGCACCGGCGATTTCCCGCCCAACCCCAGCTGGCTCTGCGACTACTGCGACTACAAACCCCTCTGCCCCGCCTTCGGCGGCACCCCACCCCCCTACCCCGGCTGGCCCGGCCCGGGCCAGGAATCCCCCGCGGAGACCCTGGCCGAGGCCGTGTCCGAGTAGCCCGTCAGACCGTGAAATCCCGGAACAGCACCACCGAAAGCCCCAGCCCGACAAGCAGGTTCACCACCGCCGCCGAGCCGAACACCGCGATCGGCCGCCATCCGGCCTCGCGCAGTCCGTGCAGCGAGAATTCCAAGCCGATCGACACGAACGCCAGGATCAGGAACGAGGTCCGCAGATCGTTGACGATGGCGATGTGCGCCGCGCCCGTCTTCTTCTCGACCGACTGCAGGTACAGCGTCCCGATCACCGACGCTGCCACGAACCCGAGCACGAACTTCGGGAACCGCTCGAAGAACTGGCTCGCCGAGGGCCGCTCCGCGTCCGGCCGCCGCTCCACACGCAGGGTGAAGTACGCGGTCAACGCGATCGCCACGATCCCGATCAGCGCGTTCTGCGTGGTCTTGACAACGGTGGCGATCTTGAGCGCGTCCTCGCCCGCCAGCGCGCCGGAGGCCGCGACCGCGGCGGTGGTGTCGATATTGCCGCCGATCCACGCACCGGCCACCGCATCCGACAGATTCAGAGCCTCGGCGAGCCACGGCAGCACGAAGATCGACGGCAGCGCGAACAGGATCACCAGCGAGGCCGCGTAGGCGATCTGCTCGCGCTTGGCCTGGACCGCGCCCGCGGCGGCGATGGCGGCGCTCACACCGCAGATCGACACCGCCGAGGACAGCAGGGCACGCAGTTTGTCGTCCAGGCCGAGCACACCGCCGAACCACCAGGTGAACCCGAATACCGCCGTGATCAGCAGCAGCGCCTGCACGATCGACGGGCCCGCCGCCGTCACCAGGATCTTCAGATTGATCGAGGCGCCGAGCAGCACCACACCGGTCTTGATGAAGAACTCGGTGCGGAAACCGGCCGAGAGCCGTTCCCGCAGATCCAGTTTCGACAGGATCACATTGCCGAGCAGGCCGAGCGCGATCGCGTAGACCGGGAACTCGACCGATTTGGC
Source organism: Nocardia sp. NPDC127579 (assembly GCF_042672005.1). NCBI lineage: Bacteria > Bacillati > Actinomycetota > Actinomycetes > Mycobacteriales > Nocardiaceae > Nocardia > Nocardia sp. NPDC127579. The sequence goes on from NZ_JBHXVZ010000005.1 coordinate 80,014, forward strand.
GACCCGCTGGAACGAGGTGCCCTCGGCCCACTTCGGCACGTGCGCGTCGAAGTAGCGGGTCGCCAACCCCAGGGCCAGCACCACGGCGATTCCGGCCGCGATCTCACCCCGGGTCGGCTTCGGATTCGCTTGCAGCGCGGCAGTTTCCGACCGCACGGTATTCTCGGTGGCCATCAGCCCACCAGCCATTCCGGCGACACCAGCCCGGCCGGCACCGCGCCGACCAGGACCAGTATCAGCAGGACCAGGCCGACGAGCGCCGCCAGCCAGTCCTCGTTCCAGGTGAACCATCGGCCCGAGCGCGGCTCGGGCGGTGTCTGCGACACGGTTGTGCTCCTTGCGTTCCTCATCGAAGAGGATGGAGCCTAGGGCTGCAGAAGCACCGCGCACACCGGTTGCACGCACCGTGAATTCATCGGTGGCCTAGAACGCGCGGCAGGAGCGGATGTCGAAGGCGAGGATGGCCTTGGCGCCGAGGTCGGCCAGCTGGTCCATGACCTCGTTGCCCTGTTTGCGGGGCACCATGGCCCGGATCGCGACCCACTTCTCGTCGGCCAGCGGCGACACCGTGGGCGATTCCAGCCCCGGAGTGATGGCGACGGCCTGCTCCAGGAGATCCTTCGGGCAGTCGTAGTCCAGCATGATGTACTGCTGGCCGAAGACCACGCCCTGCACGCGGGCGATGAGCTGATTGCGGGCCCGCTCGTTCTGGTCGGAGCCGGCCTGCTCGATCAGCACCCCCTCGGAATCGCACAGCGACCGGCCGAACGGCACCAGATTGTGCTGACGCAGCGTGCGACCCGAGCCGACCACGTCGGCGATGGCGTCGGCGACGCCGAGTTGGATGGAGATCTCCACCGCACCGTCGAGCCGGATCACTTCGGCTTCGATGCCGTGCGTCTTCAGATCCTCGAGTACCAGATTCGGATACGAGGTGGCGATGCGCTTGTCCTGGAGGTCGGCGACCTGCCATTCGCGCCCGGCCGGTGCGGCATAGCGGAAGGTGGACCGGCCGAAGCCGAGCGAGAGCCGCTCCTGGACCGGCGCACCGGAATCCAGGGCGAGATCGCGCCCGGTGATGCCGAGATCGAGTTCGCCCGAGCCGACGTAGATGGCGATGTCCTTGGGGCGCAGGAAGAAGAACTCCACCTGGTTGGCCGGGTCCAGGACGGTCAGGTCACGGGAATCGGTGCGCTTGCGGTATCCGGCCTCGGCCAGGATCGAGGTCGCGGATTCGGACAGGGCGCCTTTGTTGGGGACTGCGACGCGCAGCATGGGAGGGATTCCTTTCAGGGAGGTCAGCGGGAAGACGTGCGGCCGTCACAGATGTCGGTACACGTCTTCCAGCTTCAGCCCCCGCCCCACCATCAGTACCTGGACCCAGTAGAGCAGCTGCGAGATCTCCTCGGCGAGCGACTCGTCGCTCTCGTGCTCCGCGGCCAGCCAGACCTCGCCGGCCTCCTCGAGCACCTTCTTACCCTGGGCATGCACGCCGGCATCCAATGCGGCGACGGTGCCGGAGCCCGCGGGGCGGGTGGCGGCACGATCCAGCAGCTCGGCGAACAGGGATTCGAAGTTCTTCACGAAGAGATTGTTTCAGACCCGGATGCGGCCGGGTTGCTCACCCCGCCGCGGCGCCGAGCAGCGCGCGCAGATCGGCGACCGCCGTGCGCAGGTGCTCGGCGAAGTCGTGCATCTGGCCGGCGACCGTCGCCGGGGTGGCCAGATAGAGATTCCACCGGTCCGGCAGCAGGACGTAGGCGACTCCGATGCAGGTGGGGCTGGTGGAGCCGAACCCGAAGTACTGGATGTTGACCGACGGGGCGGAGCTGGTGCTGAGGTAGTCGTTGCGCATGACCTGCCAGCCCGGGCTGTCGTAGAGCGGAATCGGGTCGGTGACGCCGAGCTCGGCCCCACGCCGCCGCTGGATCCACTCCAGTTCCCACAGGTGCTGTTCGGGCGCGTCACCCGCCTGGCACTGTTTGGCCCGCTCGACGTGCGCGGCAGCGGCGGTGCGCGCGGCGGCCACCCGCTGTTCCGGTTCGACGGCCGGGTCCTGCATGGCGTCGACGAACGCCACCATTTCCGGGGTGACCACGCGCATGGCCTCGGTGCGGCCGTTGCGCCACTGCCGGGTCGCGATCGACTCGTAGGTGGCGCCGGTCAGTCCTTTGCTGCGCCGGTGCGCGAGCTGGTAGCTCAGTTGCGCGAACGCGTCGGGTGAGATGCCGAGAGCTTTGGCCGCGGTGGTGCCGAAGTCGTCGAACGAGACCGTGGTGGTGGCGTTGGCGTCGGCGTAGCGCGCGAAATCCACACCGGCGGCGGCGATATCGGCGCGCAACTCCTCCGAGAGCGTGAAGTCGATCGGTGTGAGCGGCGGCGTGCCCTGCGAGCGCGCGCCGGAGCGGGCGGCGTGCTCGGCGACCGGGGTTTCCAGCAGCGCGTCGACGAAGGACAGGATCGTGGTGCCGTCGAGCCCGCAGTGCTCGACATTGATTCCGGCCTGGCCGTCGCCGAAGACCACGAACGAGACCGCTTTGTCGAACCAGCGGTTGCCGCTGTTGCCGTGCAGCAGCTGATCGCAGGCGTACAGCGCGTCGCGGGGCGTGGAATCCTCGAGGCACAGGCAGAACAGCGCCGTCTCGATCGTGTCGAGCGCCGCGACGTTGACCGGCTCGGCCCGCAGCGCCGCGCGGCTGGCCGCCCATTCCGCTCTCGCCTTGGTGGTGAGGTGCCCGACCTGGGTGTCCGGATCAGCGGCCCGCGCGGTGGCCGACAGCCCGCGCAGTGCGGCGGCGAGATCCTCGGTCGAGTACGGCTCGCCGCCGGGGCCCTGCACGTCGAGGCGGTAGGCGCGGCCGCGCAGGAAGACCACGATGTGGCGGGCCTGGGACGGCCCCGGCCATTCGCTGCTGTAGGGCACCCGCACGGTGTCCTGGAGTTCGCCGGGAATCCGGGTCTCGGAGAACAGGTACTTGTGCTGCCACATCGACAGCTGCTGACCGCGCTGAGTGGCGGCCTCGACCTTCTCCTCGTCCAGCGCGAGCTTGTAGGCGACGGCGGCGGACACGATCGCCGCCGCACGTTCGGCCTGGTTCGCCGCGGTCGAGGACGCGAGCGCGGTGTCGTCGCGGAACAGGAAGAAGAAGTTGGCGTTCAAGGCGATTCGATCGCGCCGGCCGAGATAGCGCGAGGGCCAGAACAGGTCGAGCCAGCTGCCGACGCCGGGGGTCCGGTCGTAGTCGACGAGCGCGGCGTGCAGGGTGCGGCCCGGCCCCTGCGGGCGCAGCAGATCGGCGACGGCGGCTTCGGTCTCGGCGTATTGCCCGGCGTCGAGTAGCGGTGCGCACCACTGCAGGAAGCGGGCGCAGCTGTCCTCCAGGGTGGGCAGCGGTACCCGGGGCAGGTGGTCGTCGGCGGCGAAGGTGCGGTCACTCAACTGGGATTCCCCTGACTGGATGCGGTGATTTCCGGACGGGACACGTACAGGGTGGCGTAGAGCCATCCTTGTGCCTCATAGCCTGCGGTATCAATACCTTTGGCGGCCAGTGTTTCCAGCACCTGCGACCGTTCCGCCGCGGAGGCGAAGCGACGCTGCTCGAACATGCCCGGCAGTCGCACGGTCCGGTAGCCGAGCGCCGACAGCCGCTGCTCGATCGGCGCGAAGTCGAACATCCGCAGCACGAAATGCGCCATCCACGGCGGTCGCTGCGGCCGCGCGGCGGCGATGCGGGCCAGGGTCCGCTCGGTCACGTAGCCGACGCAGCCGGTCGAGATCACCAGGTCGGCGGCGGCGAGCACCGCGCGCTGCGCGTCGGTCGGCTCGGCATCCTCGAGGTCGGCGTGCACGGCGTCGTGCAGCAGCCCGGCCGCGGTCGCGTACTCGAGCGCGGGACGCGAGGCGTCCATTCCGAGGAACCGGACCTCGGGCAGCCGGTCCACGGCGGCGAGCCGGGCCCGGTCGCGCCGGATCAGATCCGCGCGGTCGGTGCCGGTCTCGTAAAGGTCGGCCAGGTCGGCCATGCTCGCCCCCAGTCGCAGCAGCGCGGCGTTGACGCCGTAGGAGCACCCGATATCGAGCACGGTCAGCTGCTCGGCACCGGTGGCGGCGCGACACTCCCGGATCTGCTGTTCGAAATATGGTCGAGCCAATTCCGGTATCCGATAGTCCAGTTCGGCCAGGCGGGCGTGGTAGTCGCGGGGATCGGGCCGGTCGTAGATGTCGTCGAAGGAGGCTTTCCCGGTCGTATGCAGCGGCACTGGCACGGTTGTAGTTCCTCTCGAGCGGGTGCGACGCCGCTTCAGTCGAGCAATTGGTCGCCGCGCACCGCACGGTCCGCGGCGGCTAGATGGTCGGGCAGGACACGGCCGAACAGCTGGCGGGTGCGTTCGGCCGTCCCGATCACGCCGGGACGGTCGGTATAGGCGAAGATCGCCGAATGACGTTGCGCCGCACCGGATACCGGTGACACGCGATGCAGCGAGAAGCGGCCGCGGAACAATTGCAGATCACCGGGGCGCAGGTGGAGGCGCTGCGGCCGCGGCGCGCCGGAGCCGGTCAGTACCGCGCGGACCGCGTCCAGGTTCTCCGCCCGCGGCGAACGGATATTCGGGCAGTACTCGAAGACGCCACCGGAGTCGGCGGGCTGGGTCAGCATGCTGACGGTGAACTCGTTGGTGTCGAAATGCCATGGATGGGACATGCCGGGCGCGACCACGTTCAGACACAGCCCGGCCAGCGGGTCGGCGAATTCGTGCAGTTCGGCCAGATCGAAGCAGTCCGCGACGAAGCGCTTGAACTCCGCGCTGGTGTAGAGCCGGTGGATCAGCGCATCGGCGGGTATCCGGTCGCGGGCGACGAAGGCGTTCCCGCGTTCCAGCACGATGCGCCCCGGATGATCCGCGGGCAGGTCGGCGTCCAACGGAATGTTGTAGGCGTTGACCCGCTCGACCGCGTAGTGCGCGTGCGGCGCCAGCGCGGCGCCTTGCGCCCGCAGGGTCTCGACCAGCTCCGGCCGGATGAAGCCGGGCAGGACCGTGCAGCCGCGATCGGCCAGATCCGCACGTGCCCGCCCGATCACCGCGGCCCGGCCCGAATCTTCGGGATCGGCCAGCCGATAGCGCGTCGTGTCGATGAGCTCTCGCAAGTCTCCCGGCACTGTCATGACGCAATTTTTGTCGACCGACCGCTGGTCGCGGTCCGGAATGACGCACCCGTGAGCATCGTCACAGTTACCACAGGTGTCAGTTATGTTGTACGACAACAATTCTCGCGACCGCTTGGATCGCGGCACAGAAATCCTGCGTCAGGCGACGGCGCGACGCACCTGGAGCAGGTCGGCGGGTGTGAGCCCGACCAGCGTGTCACGGAAGACACGCCCCGGCCCGGCCGGCACCGCGATCTCGCAGGGAACGACCAGAACGGCGCAGCCCGCGGCCTCGGCCGCCCGCGCGCCGGTGGGCGAATCCTCGATGGCCACACAGTGTTTCGGGTCGACGCCGAGCAGCTCGGCGGCGCGCAGGTAGATCGCGGGGTCCGGTTTGCCCACCGGCACCTCGTCACCGCAGACCGAGGTATCGAAGAAATCGCGGCCCAGGGTATCGAGACCGTACTCGGCGAGCGAACGCTTGGTGTTGGTGACCAGCGCGGCGGACAGACCCGCCGCACGCACCATGGCGAGCGCGTCCTTCGCGCCGGGCCGCCACGGAATCGCACCCGTCATCAACTCGGCGACCCGGCGCTCCAGGAAGATCCGCGCCTGCTCCACCGCGGCCACCGTCGGTTCCAGCCCCAGTCCGGTGAAGATGATCCGCATGGCATCCGGCCCGGCCGAGCCGATCAGCGCGTGCCGGATCTCATCGGTCATCTCGTGGCCGAGCTCCCGGGCGAGCTCACGCACGCCGATGTCCCACAACTTCTCCGAATCGAGCAGCGTGCCATCCATATCCCAGAGCACCGCGGCCAGCGCTGTCACGTTCGGTACATCCCCTCGAAACGACGAGATCCGGTCCGGACGCCGGATCGTTTCCCAGCGTAACGGTCGCAGGGCAGGCGGCCGGACCGGTATCGCCGCGGCGGGCTGCCCGCCCGGGAAATCACCCGCGCTGGGAGTTCACGATGACGGGACGGCCGCCCTCGGCGACCACCTGGAACCACCGCCGTTCCGATTCGACCCGGCCGTTGGTGTGCACGTAGGTGATCGTCGCAACGGCACGGTCACCGGTCACCACGACGTCGGAGGCGCGGACCGAGCTGAACTGCTGCCAGAACCGGACATATTCCGCATATCCGCCGGTCGACGCCTGGTATCCGGCCGAGAGCTGCGACCACGCGGCCTGTGAATTCCCAGGCAGCTGGCCGTAATAGCCGTAGACGAACTGCGCGATCTGCTCCGAAGTGGGCGGGCCGGCCAGGGTGGTCGTCGTGGTCGGCGGCACGGTCGTGGTCGTGGTGCTCGGCGGCGCGGTGGTGGTCGTCGACGACCGGGGTTGCCCGGGCACACCCGCGACCGATGTCGCCGTGGGCTCGGCGGTCGTGCTCGACTGTGCCACCGGCGGAGTCTGCGAACCATCGTTGCGGGTCAGCAGGATCACGGCCAGCACGACGGCCACCGCGGCGACCGCGATCAGCGCCAAGGTCTGCTTGTTCGGGCCACGGCCGGACGGAGCGCTCGAGCGCGGCGGCGCGGGCAGAGTCGGGGTCGGCGCGGGGATGAACTCGGTGGCGCCCTGCTCCTCGGGTGCGGCCAGCACGGTGGTCGCGTCCGCGCCCGGCGCGGGCATGACCTTGGTGCTCACCGGAGCCGCCAGCGCCGGAACCCGTCCCGCCGCAACGGCTTCGAGTGCCTCGCGGGCCTCGCGCATGGTCGGCCGGGCGTCGATGACGGGCGCCAGCAGCCGCAACAGCACCGGCGCGAGCGCACCCGCGTTCTTCGGCGCGGGAATCTCACCGCGCGCGACCGAGTGCAGCACCGCCAGCGGATTGTCGCCCTCGCCGAACGGCGGTGCGCCCTCCACCGCCGCGTACAGGGTCGAGCCGAGCGCGAACACATCCGAGGACGGCTCCGGGTTCTCCCCGCGCGCCACCTCCGGCGCCAGATAGGCCGGGGTACCGGCCAGGAAACCGGTCGCGGTGACCGTCACATCGCCGACCGCGCGCGAAATGCCGAAGTCGGTGATCTTCACCGTGCCGTCATCGGCGACCAGCAGATTCGCCGGCTTCACGTCGCGGTGCATGATTCCCGCCTCGTGCGCTGCCGACAGCGCGGCGGCGGCCTGTGCGCCGATCCGCGCCACCTCACCCGGCGGCAGCGTCTGCTTGCCGGACAGCTTCGCGGCCAGACTGGGCGCATTCATGTACTCCATGACCAGCCACGGCTGGCCGTCTTCCTCGGCGACATCGAAAACGGTGATGGCGTTGGGGTGGTGCAGCCGGGCGGCGATCCGGCCTTCGCGCATGGCCCGCAGCTTCGCCTCCAACGCGGCCGAGCGGGACAATCCGGGCGCCAGGATCAGCTGTTTGACCGCCACGGTGCGACGTAGTCGGACATCGGTGGCCCGCCACACCACGCCCATGGCGCCGGTGCCGATCGGATCCGTCAGCCGATACCGTCCAGCGATCAACCGGTCCGCCGTCATTGGGTTGTGCCCCTCCTGCTTTCACGCCGAGCTCGCGGGCAGTTGGGTGGCGTTCGCATCCGCCGACTGCCCCGGATGCAGTTGCAACTGCATCGACAATGGCATACCCGGCCGACCGACATCCACCGGATCACCGGGTGGATTCCCGGATCACGTGCCTGTCGGTACCGGATATCGCCGCGATTACGTTCCGCGACATGCGAATACGCGGATCATTTGGTCAAACCTGTCGGTGAGGACACTCACACCGTCCCCAACGGTCCGATCACTCGGGCGCTCGTCAGGCGTTGAAGTACTTCGCCTCCGGATGCAGCAGCACGAATGCGTCGGTCGACTGTTCCGGATGCAGCTGCAACTCCTCGGAGAGCACCACACCGATCCGGCCCGCCTCGAGCAGGTCGACCAGTTTCGCGCGGTCCTCGAGCTCCGGGCAGGCGCCGTAACCGAAGGAGTAGCGCGCGCCGCGGTAGCCGAGCTTGAAGTAGTCCTGCACGTCGGCCGGATCCGATTCGGCGACCGAATGCCCGTCCAGGGTGAGCTCCTCACGCACCCGGCGATGCCAGTACTCGGCCAGCGCCTCGGTCAACTGCACGCCGATACCGTGCACCTCGAGATAGTCGCGGTAGTTGTCACCGGCGAAGAGCTCGTTGGCGAAATCGGCGATCGGCTGCCCCATGGTGACCAGCTGGAACGGCAGCACGTCGACCTGGCCGGTCTCCTGCGCGCGGGCACGGGAGCGGATGAAGTCGGCGATGCAGAGGAAACGGTCACGCTGCTGGCGCGGGAACCGGAAGCGGTAACGCTCGGGCGCGTCGGGGCGCGGCTCGGTCAGCACGACGACCTCGTCGCCCTCGGAGACCGCCGGGAAGTAGCCGTAGACCACCGCCGCGTGCTGGAGCACGTTCTCGGTCGAGAGCCGATCCAGCCAGTACCGCAGCCGCGGACGGCCCTCCGTCTGCACCAGTTCCTCGTAGGAGGGGCCGTCACCGCCGCGCTGGCCGCGCAGCCCCCACTGGCCGAGGAACAGCGCCCGCTCGTCGAGCAGACCCGAATACTCTTGCAGCGCAAGCCCCTTGACCACCCGGGTGCCCCAGAACGGCGGTACCGGCACGGGCAGGTCGGCGGCCACGTCGGAGCGCTCCGGCACCACCACCGGCACCTGGGTGGCCTTGCGTTCCTCGGCGATCCGCTTGGAGCGCTCGTGCCTGGCCTTGCGCTCGGCCGCCTTCTCGCGGGCGGCCACCGCCTCGGGGCTGTCCGGATCGAGGCCGCCGCCGCGCTTCACGGTCATGATCTCGTCCATCAGCCGCAGGCCCTCGAACGCGTCGCGCGCGTAGTGCACCTCACCCTCGTAGACCTCGGTGAGATCGTGCTCGACGTAGGCGCGGGTCAGCGCCGCGCCGCCGAGCAGCACCGGATACTGATCGGCCACGCCCTTCAGATTGAGCTCCTGCAGGTTCTCCTTCATGATCACCGTCGACTTCACCAGCAGCCCGGACATGCCGATGACATCGGCCTTCTTGTCCACCGCGGCGTCGAGGATGGTCGCGATCGGCTGCTTGATGCCCAGGTTGACGACCTCGTAGCCGTTGTTGGACAGGATGATGTCGACCAGGTTCTTGCCGATGTCGTGCACGTCGCCCTTGACCGTCGCCAGCACGATGCGGCCCTTGCCGGAGTCGTCGGTGGACTCCATATGCGGTTCCAGGTACGCCACAGCGGTTTTCATGACCTCGGCGGACTGGAGCACGAACGGCAGCTGCATCTGCCCCGAGCCGAACAGCTCACCGACGGTCTTCATCCCCGACAGCAAGGTCTCGTTGATGATGCGCAGCGGCGGTACCTCGGCCATGGCCGCGTCCAGATCGGCTTCCATCCCGGCCTTCTCGCCGTCGACGATGCGGCGTTCCAGGCGCTCGAACAGCGGCAGCGCCGCGAGCTCCTCGGCTCGCGAGGCCTTCGACGAGGACGTCGAGACGCCCTCGAACAGGGCCATCAGCTTCTGTAGCGGGTCGTAGTCGGGAGTGCGGCGGTCGTAGACCAGATCCAGCGCGGTCTGACGCTGCTCGTCCGGGATCCGGCTCATGGGCAGGATCTTGGAGGCGTGCACGATCGCCGAATCCAGCCCGGCTTCGACACATTCGTGCATGAACACCGAGTTCAGCACCTGCCGGGCGGCCGGGTTCAGGCCGAACGAGATATTCGAAAGCCCCAGGGTGGTCTGCACCTCGGGGTGGCGGCGCTTGAGTTCGCGGATGGCCTCGATGGTTTCGACGCCGTCGCGACGCGACTCCTCCTGGCCGGTGCCGAGGGTGAAGGTGAGCGTATCGATGATGATGTCGCTCTCCAGCAGACCCCAGGTGCCGGTGATGTCGGCGATCAGGCGCTCGGCGATCTCCACCTTCTTCTCGGCGGTGCGGGCCTGGCCCTCCTCGTCGATGGTCAGCGCGACCACGGCGGCGCCGTGCTCGGCCACCAGTGCCATGGTCTGCTGGTAGCGCGAATCCGGGCCGTCACCGTCCTCGTAGTTGACCGAGTTCACCGCGCAGCGCCCGCCCAGGTGTTCCAGACCCGCACGCAGCACCGGGGTTTCGGTGGAGTCGAGCATGATCGGCAGGGTGGACGCGGTGGCCAGACGCGAGGCCAGCGCCTCCATGTCCGCGACACCGTCGCGGCCCACATAGTCGACGCACAGGTCGAGCATGTGGGCGCCGTCGCGGGTCTGATCCTTGGCGATGTCCAGGCACTTCTGCCAGTCCTCGGCCAGCATGGCCTCACGGAAAGCCTTGGAGCCGTTGGCATTCGTGCGCTCGCCGATCATCAGCACGGACGCGTCCTGCTCGAACGGCACCGCCGTGTACATGCTCGACACCGACGGCTCGTGCTCGGGGCGGCGGCGTTCGGCGATGGGCGGCAAGGACTTCTCCACCTCGCGCACCGCCTCGGTGACCTGGCGGATGTGCTCGGGGGTGGTGCCGCAGCAGCCACCGACCAGGGCCAGCCCGTATTCGGAGACGAAGCCGCGCAGCGCGACCGCCAGCTCCTCGGGCGTCAAGGGGTATTCCGCGCCGTTCGCGCCGAGTACCGGCAGCCCGGCATTGGGCATCACCGACACCGGCAACTGCGCGTGCTTGGACAGATGGCGCAGATGCTCGCTCATCTCGTCCGGGCCGGTGGCGCAGTTCAGGCCGATCATGTCGACGCCCAGCGGCTCGATCGCGGCCAGCGCCGCGCCGATCTCCGAACCCACCAGCATGGTGCCGGTGGTCTCCACGGTGACGTGGGTGATGATCGGGATCCGGCGGCCCGCCTGCCGCATCGCCCGGCGGCTACCGGTGATCGCGGCCTTGACCTGCAGCAGGTCCTGGCAGGTTTCGATCAGAATGGCGTCCGCGCCGCCGTCGAGCATGCCCAGTGCCGCCTCGACATAGGCGTCACGCAGCACGGCGTAGGGCGCGTGCCCCAGGGTGGGCAGCTTGGTGCCCGGGCCCATGGACCCCAGGACATAGCGCGGTGTGCCGTCCGCGGACGGCCCCATCTCGTCGGCGACCTCGCGGGCGAGCCGGGTACCACGCTCGGACAGATCGCGAATGCGGTCGGCGATGTCGTAGTCGGCCAGGTTGGGCAGGTTACAGCCGAAGGTGTTGGTTTCCACGGCATCGGCACCGGCCTCGAAATACGCGCGGTGGATGGCCCGCAGCACATCGGGACGGGTGTCGTTCAGGATCTCGTTGCAGCCCTCGAGGCCGCGGAAATCGTCGAGCGTCAGATCCGCCGCCTGCAACATCGTGCCCATCGCACCGTCGCCGATGACGACACGGCGAGACAGCGTGTCGAGAAGCGTGGTATCGAAGGCGGTAGAACGGGGCGCAGGCATGCGTACAAGCGTAGAGGGCGGTTGCGACAGAGTCGGCAGCCGCACCAGCGCAGGTGAGAGCGAGGTGGGCCAGGCCACACTCCCGGGCCGTGTCCTTGGCTGCATGAGACAGCGCGGGCGATGCCCACACCGTAGGGTGAACGGGTGAACCCCAGTGAAACTCCCGAGTCGGAACTGCCGACGCTGCGGGATCCCGTGCTGGTCGCGGCCTTCGAGGGCTGGAACGACGCGGGAGACGCGGCCAGTGGCGCGGTCGAGCATTTGGAACTGATCTGGGATGCCGAACCGCTAGCCGAACTCGATTCCGAGGACTACTACGACTACCAGGTGAACCGTCCGACGGTACGCCAGGTCGACGGCGTGACCAGGGAAATCCAATGGCCGGCCACCAGCCTGTCGGTGTGTTCGCCCCCCGGTAGCGAACGCGACGTCGTGCTGCTGCGCGGGATCGAACCGAACATGCGCTGGCGCAGTTTCTGCGGTGAGCTGATCGCCATGATCGAGCAGCTGGGCGTGCAGACGGTGGTCATTCTCGGCGCGCTGCTCGCCGACACCCCGCACACCCGGCCGGTGCCGGTCACCGGGTCGGCCTACAGCAAGGAAGCGGCCGAGCATTTCAACCTGGAACAGACCCGCTACGAGGGACCGACCGGCATCACCGGCGTGCTCCAGGACCAGTGCGTGCGCGCCGGCGTGCCCGCGGTGTCGTTCTGGGCGGCCGTGCCGCACTACGTCTCCCAGCCGCCGAACCCGAAGGCCACCATCGCGCTGCTGCATCGCGTCGAGGACGTGCTCGATATCGAGGTACCGCTCGGTGAACTGCCCAAGCAGGCCGAGGACTGGGAGGGCGCGGTCAACGAGATGACCGTCGGCGACGAGGAGATCAGCGAATACGTGCGTTCGCTGGAGGAACGCGGCGACGCGGCGGTCGACATGAACGAGGCGATCGCCAAGATCGACGGCGACGCCATCGCGGCCGAATTCGAGAAGTACCTGCGCCGGCGCGGTCCCGGCAGCTTCGGTCTGTAGCGCTCGCGCCGGGGCGCGGCGGTCAGGCCGGCGTCGCGCCCGGCGGGCCCTGTACCTCCTCGACGGTCCACACCCGGGCCGCCGCGTCCTGAGCCAGCTTCGCGATCAGGATGTCGCGCGGAATCGTCTGGCCCGCAAAGTGATCGAGTGAGGGAACCACCACGTGGTGCGCGTCGGCGCGCACCAGCTCCTGCGTCAGCTCCGCGAACGCCGTGCCGTCACCCGATGTCGATTCATGGAAAGTCGCGGCGAAACAAAGCCCTTCGGCCTGCGCGAGCGTGCTCATCGCGTCCTCGAGCTCCGCGCTGTGGCCGTCGGCCAGATCGTCCCGCAGGTATCCATAGATCAACGCTTCCACCCGAACCTCCATTGGTCATGGGTCGCTGTTGGGGTAATGCGATGTGGGGCAGTGGATCGGCAAACTCTAGCCGGTCCCTGATTCAGGATGTCGGACGCCATGTTGCAAAAGCAGGTGTCAACCCCATGACATCTCTATGCCCTATTCGGTCCGCTGAGCGTTAACTGGTGCGATACTCGAACGGTGGCCGCTGGAGACGATCGACCCGTCTGGGCTGTCCGGATGCGCTCCGAACGCGACGCGAGGGGGTGGTCCCAGGCCGATGCCGTCCGCGTGATGCGCGCCAAGTCGTCGCACAACTTGCCGACAGACAGTACGCTGCTGCGCAATTGGCGGCGCTGGGAGTCCGGCGAGTCGCGCCCCGACGACTTCTACGCGCCCATCATCGCCGCCGCCTTCGACACCGTGACCGCGGCGTTCTTCCCGAAATCGCGGCCCAACCGGGACGACGAACTGCTGTCCGCGACCGGCATGGACACGCTGGAATTCATTGGGCGCCTGCGCATGTCCGATGTGTCGGCGGCCACCCTGGACGCGATCCGGATCACCGCCGAGCGGCTGTGCTGCGAATACCCCTACGCCGACCCGCATTCGCTGCACAGCGAGGGAACCGCCTGGTTACGGCGCATCACCTCGCTACTGGACGGACGGCTCACGCTCGCGCAGCATCGCGAGATCCTGGTGCTGGCCGGATGGGTCGCGCTACTCGTCGGATGTGTCGACTACGACCTGGGCCGCCGCACGTCGGCCGAGGCGACACGCCGTGCGGCGATCTCGCTCGGCCAGGAGGCCGAGCATGCCGAGATCATCGGCTGGGGCGCCGAAATGGCCGCCTGGTTCGCCCTCACGCAAGGTAACTACCGGGGTGCCATCGAGGCGGCGGACAGTGCGCTCGACCCGTCCAGCGCCCTCGGCGTCGGTGTCCAGCTGGCGGCGCAACGCGCGAAGGCGTGGGCGCGGATCGGGGACCGCGCGGAGGTCGAGCGCGCGCTCGGCACCGGCCGAGCCATCCTGGAGCGACTCGAACCGCCGCTGAATCTGGACAACCATTTCGTCGTCGATCCGCAGAAGTTCGACTTCTACGCCATGGACTGCTGCCGGGTCGCCGGTGAGGACAAGCTCGCCGAAACCTATGCCCGCGAGGTCATCCGCAACTCCACCCGCGCCGACGGCACCATCCGCAACCCGATGCGCGTCTCCGAGGCCCATCTCACCCTGGCCGTCGTGGCCGTCCGCAACCGTGACCTCGAGCTCGCCGTGGACGAGGGTATGCGCGCCTTCGCCGGCAAACGCCGATCCCTGCCCTCCCTGATGTGGATAGCCGGTGAGGCTGCCCGGGAGATCATCGAGCGCTTTCCGGGCGATCCCCGCACCCGCATCTACTTGGACCAACTCAGATCCCTGTCCCCGGAGTGATCTTCACCTCCGGGCGCCGGCCGCGCAGCGGGGCCGAGCGAACACGCTGCGAACCGGACACGCGGGACCGCAGGGAGAGGTGGCGACCTTTCCGCTACTACCCTGTTGCCGGTGACCGACTCCGCCGATGGCCCCGTGCCGCACGAGACGCAGCGGGCCGACTTCGAATTCAGCGACGAGCGGCTGCGGCTGTTCTCCTTCGCGACGGCGGAGCGGCGCGGCGACTACCTGTGGGTGTTGCGGGCGTTCGACAGTGCGCGGGCCGCGTATGTGGTGTTGCTGCACGCCGACGACGTGGCGGAGTGGATCCGCCGCAACAGCGCGGGGGCGGCGGAGCTGAGCGGGGCCGAGATCGGGCCGCTGCTCGATCAGCTGCATCAGTGGGGTGTGCTGGAACGTTCCTACGACGGGACGCGGGCGGCGACACTGGCCGAATATCGCAACCGGCACTACGTGTATCAGTTCTCCCAGGCCGGATTCCAGGCATACCGGGCGGTCGCCGGGGTGCTGGCGGCCCGGCTCGACGAAGCGGCGCTCTCGCGGCTGGTGCTGCCGGAACTGCTCGCCGATCTGCACGCGCTGGCCGAAGCGAACCGCACCGCGAACGCGGAGGTGGTGTACCGCACCCTGCGCCGGCTCGACGCGGCACTCACCGATATGGCCGCGCGGGCCGCGCATTTCTACCTGTCGCTCGGCGATATGGTGCGCACCACAGAGATCACGCCGGAAGCGTTCCTCGTGCACAAGGACGCGCTGCTGGCGCACATGCGCGATTTCAGCATGGACCTGGCGCGCTTCGCGCCGCGGCTGGCCGAAGCGATCGGCGAGATCGAGGACACTGGCGTCGACGATCTGATCGAGCGCGCGGCGGGCTGCGATGAACGGGTACTGCTGAGTCCGCAGGAGCGGGAGGCGGACTGGCGGGCGCGCTGGCAGGGGTTGCGGTCCTGGTTCGTGGCGGCGGAATCCGGTGACGCCACCGAAGCCGACCGCCTGCGTGAGGCGACCATGAGCGCGATCGCCGCGGTGCTGTCGCTGTTGCGGCGGGTCACCGAGACGCGGCGCGGCGGCGTCAGCCGGGAATCGGCGCTGCGCCACCTGGCCGGGTGGTTCACCGCGGCGCCGTCCACCGAGAGCGCACACGCGCTGTTCGACACGGTCTTCGGACTGGGCCGCCCGCGGCACCTGTCGATGGAGCACCCGGACGCGGACCTGATCCCGCCGGGCCGATCCTGGTGGGACGCACCGCCTTTGGAGATCTCCCGCACCCTCGCCGAAACCGGCCGTCCACCGCAGGCGGGTGCGCCGGCTCGGATCCAGCGCAACGACGCCAGCGTCCGCCGATTGCGCGAAGCCCAGCTGGAGGCCCAGCGCGCCCGCGCCGAGGCCGCGAAATCGCTTGCCGCGGCAGACATCTACGAGCGCGAACTCGACGACCGCGAAACCGAGGTGCTGCTCCGTCTGCTCGACGCGGCGTCCACCGCCTGGGTGCCGGTGAGCGGCCGGGTCGACGGGACCACCGGCACCGACAACGGTGTCACATTGACCGTCTCGACGCATCCGGGGTCCACGGTCATCCGTACCTCACGGGGCCTACTGCATCTCGACGGCCGCAAGCTGGACGTGCGCGCGACCCGCGGGAGGCGCGCATGATCCACGCCCGACGCATCGACTCGCTCGCACTCGACAATTACCAGCGCGCCGCACGCGTGATCCTGGCCAATCACCTGGTGACCCGCACCTATCCGGATCGCATCGCGCTGCCGCTGATCCGCCGCTGGGCTACCGAATTGCGCGAGGACCTCGCGGAATTGTTCGGCTACCGGCTCGAGGTCACCGAGACCACCGCGCGCCTGTTCCCGATCATCGATCAGCTCGATCCCGGCAAACCGGCACGCACGGTCAACGATCGGTTGTTCGATCGCCGCCGCTACGCCTACCTGTCGCTGGCGTTGGCCGCGCTGGGGCGGGCGGGCGATCAGATCACCCTGTCGGAGCTGGCCGATCAGGTCGCCGCCTACACCGGGCGCATCGACGGACTGGACCTGGCCCCGGATCGGGCGGCGGACCGGGACGCGTTCGTCGACGCGGTCGGCTGGCTCGCCGCGCGCGGTGCGCTGACCCTCGCCGACGGTGACGCGGGCGGTTGGGCCTCGGATCCTTCGGTGGGCGAAGCGCTCTACGACATCGACCGCCCGGTCGTGTTCGCCATCTTCCGTCCCCCGCGCGCCTTGCAGCACCTGCACAGCGTGACCGGACTGCTCGGCGAGGAAGCCAATCCGACCGGTCAGCCCGCTTCCGGTGACGCCGCCCGGCGGGTCCGGCGCGGGTTGGTCGAGCGTCCCGTCGTGTACACGGAGGATCTGGCTCCCGAGGACCGCGCCGTGCTCACCCAGGAGCGCATCGTGTCCGAGGTGGAGCTGTTCACCGGTCTGCGCGCCGAGCGACGCGCGGAAGGTGTTGCGTTGATCGATGTTTCGGGTCGACTCTCGGATGTGCGTTTCCCCGGCACCGGCACCCTGGCCCAGGTCGCGCTGCTGCTGGTCGGTGAGATCGCCGACCTGGTCCTCGATATCGACAATCCGCTCCCCCGGCGGGTCGTTCCGCCGGACCCGATCGACACCGTGATCACCCGCCTGGACGCGGCCGTCCCGGAATCCACCCTGTTCGCGCCGCTGGCCGAGTTGCCGTTCACCGAACCGGAGGACGACGCCGAGCAGCCGGAGGACCCACCGGAACCGGCCACCTACCCGTTCCTCGACTACACCTGGCTGGGCGAGACCGTGCAGGCGCTCACCGACCGCTACGGTGTCACCTTCGCCGCACAGTGGCAGGCCGACGTGCCCGCGCTGACCGGCGAGGTACTCGCCCTGCTGGAGCGGTTGCGCCTGATCCGATCGGTGCCGGAGCAGGGTGTGCTGGTGCTGCCCGCCCTCGCCCGCTACCGGGGCGCGGTCGTCACGGTCCGCACCAGGCAGGCCGAGGAATTGTTCGTCACCGCCCGAACTCAGGGGCCGCAGGAGACGGCGAATGGGTAACCGCGTGCGGCTCGGGAAGCGTCGATCGGCCGCCGAGCCTGCCGTCTCGGCACCGCGGCCGGGTGAATTCGTCGGCACCACGGATACGGAAGGGGTTTGACCATGTCGGTCATCCATGGCGGAGTGCGTTTCATCCCGACCCGCGCCGGGATCGTCAATCTGTGGGACTACCGCGACCAGGAGTTCTGCTTCGCCGACGGCCGCCTGGTGCTGCGCGGCCCCAACGGTTCCGGCAAGACCAAGGCGCTCGAGGTGCTGTTCCCGTTCGTGTTCGACGGGCGGATCGAGCCCCGCCGGCTCAACCCGTTCGCGGGTGAGGAACGCACGATGAAGTCGAATCTGCTGTATCGCAAGCAGGAGTCGGCCTACTCCTATGTCTGGATGGAGTTCGCCCGCGGCAGCTGGGACGACCCGGAGACGGTGACCATCGGGATCGGGATGCGTGCCACCCGCTCCACCGACAAGGTCACGCGCTGGTACTTCGTGGCCGACGGCCGGGTCGGCGTCGACTTCTCGCTGATCGGCGCGGACGACCGGCCGTTCACCCGCAAGCAGCTGGCCGAGCAGATCGGCACCGACTCCATCGTGGACCGGCCGGTCGAGTACCGGGCCGCGATCGACGCGCGCATGTTCGGGCTCGGCACCCAGCGCTACGACCAGCTGATCAATCTGATTCTCACGCTGCGCCGCCCTCAGCTGGCCAAGAACCTCGACCCGCGCGGGCTGTCGCAGGCGCTCACCGACGGCCTGCGCCCGCTGGACGAGCAGCTGATCCTGGACGCCGCCCGTTCCTTCAGCGATATGGAGGAGGTGGGCCGCAATCTGGAGGGACTGGTACACGCCGACACCGCCACCCGCGCGTTCGTCGGCGTGTACCGGAAATATCTTGCGGTGCAGGCGAAGACGGATGTGGACCAGGTCCGAACCCGGCTCGACGCGGTGACCCACGCCAGCACGGCCCTGTTCGCCGCGACCGCGCTGCGCGAGCGTCGCGAAACCGAGCGCACGGCCGCCGAGGCCCGCGCCGAGGACGCCGACCGCGCCTACGAGCAGGCGCTGTCCGACCGCGAAACCCTCCAGCGCTCCAGCGCTTACGAAGGTAAGCAGCAACTCGACGATCTCGCCGATGCCGTGCGCCGGCTCGAGACCTCCGCGAGCGTGCACCGCGACAAGGCGCTCAAATCCCGCCAGACCTTGGATCAACGGGTCCAGGAGGCCGAACGGGCCGCGACGGCGGTACGGACCGCCGCCGCCACGCTCGCCCGCGGTGAGGACGAATTACGGTCCGCCGCCGAGGAAGCCGGAATCGACTGGACCGCACCCTCGGAGGACGCGCGCGGCGACAACCTCACCGCCGTCGTCCGCGCCCGGGCCGAGGAGCGCGACGCCGACGTGCGCGCGGTCCGCCGGGCGCTGGGCCTGATGGATGCGGCCGCCGCCGAACAGACTCGCGCACAACGACAGTCGGAGCGGGCCGTGGCCGCACGCGAGTCGGCGGCAGCCGAGATCGCCGCCGCGGAAGCGGCGGTCACGCTGGCCCGCACCGAATCTGCTGCGACCCTGCGCAAATGGTGGGACGCGCACCGAGAGGCATATTCCCCCATCGAGAATGGATTGTTCGAGGCCCTCGACACCGCACTGTCCGAAGCGGGCACCGACGAGGCCACCGGCCTGGCCGAGGTCCTCGCCGAGCGCGCCGAACCGCTGCTCGAGGAGATCCGCAACCGGCGTCAGGAAGCCCGCGCACGTGCCCGCGCGGCGATCGAGCGCACCACCGAACTGACCGCCGAACGCGACCGCGTCGCCGCCCAGCGCGACGACGCGCCGACGCCGTCCGCGACCCGCACCGATGCGCGTGACAGCCGCCCGGGTGGACCGCTGTGGCAGCTGGTGCGTTTCGCAGACGACGTCACCGCCGAGGCAGCGAGCGGAATCGAAGCCGCGCTGCACGCCACGGGCCTGCTCGACGCGTGGGTGTGTCCGGCCGCCGACCTGCCCGCCGACTACACCTCCGACCAGTTCCTGGTCCCACTGCCGGAATCCGCGCGCCCCGTCGGCCGCACCCTCGCCGATGTGCTTGCGGTGGAAGAGGATTCCGACCACCTGACGATTCCCCGCCAGGTCGTCGCCGACGTCCTCGCCTCCATCGCCCTGCACGAGAGTTCCACCGCAACGGGTTTCGAGGCGGCGGCATCACCCGCAGCCGGTCCGCGTGCGACAGGTTCCAGCGCGGCCGAATCCGCGAGCGCGGGTTCCGTCACGACAGGATCCAACGCGGCCGAATCCACGAGCGCGGATTCCGACACGACAGGATCCAAGAGCGCAAGTAGCGGCGCAGCGGGTAGTGCCGCCACGGGATCCGATCCCGCGGGTTCCCTCGCGGTCAGTACCTCTGGTGCGTACCGCCAGGGTGTGCAGGTCGGCCGCCACCACAAGACCGAGGCCGAGTTCATCGGCGCGACGGCCCGGGCTCGACGGCGTGAATCGCGGCTCGCCGAGCTGGCCGCCACACTCGAATCCGCCGCGACCGAACGAGAGGCGGCGACCGCCGAAGAAGCCGCTGCCACAGCCGAACTCGCACGGCTGGCGGCAGCCGCGAAGGCGCTGCCGCGCCCGGCCGCGGTCACCTCGGCGCTGCGCGCGGTGTCCGAGGCCGCCGGTCTCATGCGTTCTCGTTCCGAGGCCGCCACCCAGGCCGAGCGCGATCTCGATCAGGCCGTCGCCGAGGTGGCGACCGTGGACAAGAAGTTGCGGTCGATCGCCACCGCGCACCGCACACCGCGCGACCCGCGCGATATCGACGCGCTCGCCGCCGCCATCCGGCATTTCGAGAACACCGGTACCGGTCTGCTGCGGTTACGCACCGACCACGAACGCGAGCGGGAACGCGAGCGCGAGGGCGCCGACCGGCTCGCCGAGGCCCAGGACCTCGCCGAGGCGTTCGCCGAGGAAGCCGAAGCCGCCGAAGCCGGCTACCAGGAGCAGTCCCGGAAACTGGAGACTCTGCGCGAGGCGCTGGGTGCGGGCGCCGCCGATATCGACCGCGACCTGGAGCGGGCCCGGGAGAAGATCGAGGCCGCCCGCGCCACGCAGAAGACGGCCCGCAAGGCCGCCAACGCCGCCATCGAGGCGATCGGCGACGCCGAAGCAGCCTTCCGGACCGCGCACGAATCGCTCGGCACCGCGCTCACCGAGGTGCTCGCCGACGTGAAAACCCTTGCGCCCTACGCACGCCCGGATCTGCTGCGGCTGCTCGGCGCACCGGCGCAGAGCCGCTGGCCCAGCAGTGACGCCGCCTGGTCCACTCCCGAGCAGCTGCTCTACCGAATCACCCAGGCGGGCCCCTACGCCGAGCCGTCGGCGGAAGGGCAGACGACACCGTGGGTGTCCACGGTGCTGCCCGAGGAGGTCGCCGAACTGTTCGACAACCTCACCGCCGCAACCGCTTCGGTGCGGGCCGGGGAGGCGGCGCGTAAGTCCACCCGCAGCGCGGTGACCGCGGCCCTGCAGGAGTTCGACGCCGCGCTGGCCGGGTGCGGGCGCGACTACCGCCTCCAGTGGGACGCCGCCGACGGCCTCACCGTGGTGCAGGTCGCCGACGATCAGGGCATGTCGGCGCTGGCCGATTTCGCGGTCCGCATCGATCAGGCCCGCCACGATCAGGAATTGCTGCTCACCGACGCCGAACGCCGCATCCTGGAGGACGCGCTGCTGACCGGCCTGGCCCAGCAGATCCACGAACGCACCACCGACGCCAGGGAGCTCATCGCCCGCATGGGCGCGGAGATGAAGCAGCGGCGGATGTCCTCGGGCAACACCATCGGCGTGCACTGGGTGCTGGCCGATTCGCTCTCCGATGCCGCCCGGGGCATGTGCAAGCTGCTGGACCGGGACGCGTCCGCGCTCGCGCCGGAGGACCTGGCCGCGATCCGCGCGCATTTCGCCGCCGAGATCCGGGCCGCGCGCGCCGCCCACCCCGAGCGCTCGTACCCCGAAATCCTCGCCGCCACCTTGGATTACCGCACCTGGCGGGTGTTCTCGTTCACCCTGATCTCCGGTGACGGCACCGAGGACAAGCTCACCGTCGCCCGGCACAGCGCCCTGTCCGGCGGCGAGCAGTCGGTCTCGCTGCATCTGCCGCTGTTCGCCGCCGCGCACGTCATGCTCGATTCGGCCGACCCACAGGCCCCGCGGCTACTCGCCCTCGACGAGGCGTTCGCCGGTGTCGACGACAACGGCCGCAGCGAATTGCTGGGCCTGAGCGTCCAATTCGATCTCGACCTCTTCATGACCGGCTACGACCTGTGGATCACCTACCCCCACGTCCCCGGCTGCGCCCACTACGACCTGGCCCACTCCACCGCCGAGAACTCCGTCAGCGCCACCCTCCTGGTCTGGGACAGCGGCGACCTCCTCGCCGAACACGACGGCACCGACCTCACCACCGCCCTCGGCTCCCCCAACCGCCGCCGCACCCCCACCACCATCGAAGGCGGCCTCCCCCTCGACAACATGCCCGGCACCCCCGCCCCCACCCCCGCCAGCTGACCCGATCGCCCGGCTACGGCTGCATCCGGTTGGAAGGCGGGACATGACTGCGGCGTTTCGCGAGAAGCTCCCGCGGTAGTGTCCCAGGTTCACCAAGTACCCGCTAGCTAGCTCGCCGGCCCCCAGGGCCAGGCGAGCATCGGGGCGGCGCTGCCGGTGTCGGGGGTGAGGGCCGGGGGGGTGGCGGGTGCTGGTTCGGCGGCGTCGGCGCGGAGGGCTGGGCAGGGGCCGCCGGGGTAGGTGGACAGTTCGAAGTGCCACCATTCGTTGGCGAAGGTGCGGCACAGGCCCCAGCGGTTGCCGTTGGTTTCGAGCCAGGCGGCGCCGGACTGCGGGCCGACGTCGATGGCGTCGCCGGAGACGTGGGTGGATTCCTCGGGTGGGAGGACCCAGCGGCGGGCTTCGTCGGGGCTGCCGTAGGTGGCGAGGCCGTCTTCCCACATGGCCTGCTGTTCGGCGTAGGAGCGGTGGCCGGAGTTGATATAGAGGGTCACGCCTTCGGCCCGCGCCGCTTCCTCGGCCTGGCTGTAGGCCGCGGCCAGGGCGGGCGTCAGGCCCTCGGTTCCGGCCGCTGCCGCCGTGGCCTGCGGCGCGGCCGCTACCAGTACGACCAGTACCGGCAGCGCCGCCGCGGACATCGCTAGCTTCCCGATCATGTCGGCGATCCTATCCGCACACTTCCGACAAATCGGGTAACCGATGAGCTCTGGCTATGACTCGCGCCCTCAGACGCGCTCTTTGGATCGCGTCCGCACGCGCAGCGCGATCGGCTTCTGCGTTTCGGCGAAGAAGTCGTTGCCCTTGTCGTCCACGACGATGAACGCCGGGAAGTCCTCGACCTCGATCTTCCAGACCGCTTCCATCCCGAGCTCGGCGTACTCCAGCACCTCGACGGACTTGATGCAGTCCAGCGCCAGCCGCGCGGCGGGGCCGCCGATGGAGCCGAGGTAGAAACCGCCGTGTTCCTTGCACGCCTTGGTCACCTGGGCGGAGCGATTGCCTTTGGCCAGCATGACGTGTGAGCCGCCCGCGGCCTGGAACTGGTCGACGTAGGAGTCCATGCGCCCGGCCGTGGTCGGCCCGAACGAGCCGGAGGCGTAGCCGTCGGGGGTCTTGGCCGGGCCGGCGTAGTAGACGGCCATATCCCGCAGGTACTGCGGCATCGGCTCGCCCGCGTCCAGCCGCTCCTTGATCTTGGCGTGCGCGATATCGCGCGCCACCACCAGCGGCCCGGTCAGCGAAAGCCGGGTCTTCACCGGGTATTTGGAGAGTTCGGCGCGGATCTCGTCCATCGGGCGATTCAGATCGATGTTCACCACGTCGCCGCCGAGGATGGCGTCGGTCTGCTCGGGCAGGTACTGCGCGGGCTCACGCTCGAGCTGCTCCAGGAACACACCTTCCGGGGTGATCTTGGCCAGCGCCTGGCGGTCCGCCGAACAGGACACCGCGATGGCGACCGGGCAGCTCGCGCCGTGCCGGGGCAGGCGCACCACGCGCACGTCGTGGCAGAAGTACTTGCCGCCGAACTGCGCGCCGATGCCGAATTCCTGGGTGAGCTCGAAGACCTCTTCCTCGAGCTCGACATCCCGGAACGCGTGCGCAGCCATCGAGCCCTCGGTGGGCAGGTTGTCCAGGTAGTGCGCGGACGCGTATTTCGCTGTCTTCAAAGCGAATTCGGCACTGGTGCCGCCGATGACCACGGCGAGATGGTAGGGCGGGCAGGCCGCGGTGCCCAGCGAGCGGATCTTCTCGTCCAGGAACTCCAGCATGCGCTGCGGGTTCAGCACCGCCTTGGTCTCCTGGTACAGGAACGACTTGTTGGCCGAACCGCCGCCCTTGGCCATGAACAGGAACTTGTAGGCCGGCTGCGCGGAATCGCCCGGGGTGGAGTACAACTCGATCTGCGCGGGCAGGTTGGTGCCGGTGTTCTTCTCGTCCCACATGGTGATGGGGGCGAGCTGCGAGTAGCGCAGATTCAGTTTGGTGTAGGCGTCGAACACACCGCGGCTGATCCACTCGGCGTCGTCGGCGCCGGTGATGACGCCCTCGGACTTCTTGCCCATGACGATCGCGGTGCCGGTGTCCTGGCACATCGGCAGGACACCGCCCGCGGAGATGTTGACGTTCTTGAGCAGGTCCAGCGCGACGAAGCGGTCGTTGCCGGAGGACTCCGGATCGTCGATGATCTTGCGCAGCTGGGCCAGGTGCGCGGGACGCAGGTAGTGGCTGATGTCGTGCATCGCCGCCTCGGTGAGCAGCCGCAGCGCTTCGGGTTCCACCTTCAGGAAGGTGCGCCCGTCGACCTCGAACGTGCTGACGCCCTCGGTGGTGATGAGCCGGTAGGGGGTGTCGTCGGCGCCGATCGGCAGCAGATCTGAATAGCGGAATTCCGGCGCGGTCACGGACGGCTCTCCTTCGCATGGGGCTCGGGCCCACTGGTCACAAGCACAGCGAGCCTATCCAGCCGACCGGCGCCCACCGGGGTTAGGCAAACCTAAGAGCTGGCAGGACGCACAAAAGGTTGCACGTTCAACTCGGTGGTGCTACCTCTCAGGTCTGACGTCGTCGCAGGCAAAGGCCCCGACCTGTCGGAATTGGAGGCTGCCATGACGGATCCGGAATGGCTCGACGATATCGAGATGCGGGCCTGGCTCGGATTCGTGCGGACCCGCGACCTGATCGCCGCCGCCGTCGGCCGCGACTCGTCCCGTGAGTCCGATCTCACCTACGTCGAGTACTCGGTCCTGGCCAGCCTGTCCAAATCACCGGACTGCCGCCTGACCTTCGCCGAGCTGGCCGAGCGCTTGGAGTGGTCGCAGAGCCGACTCTCGCATCAGATCACCCGAATGGAGAAGCGCGGACTGGTGCTGCGCGAGCCGATTCCCGACGACGCCCGCCGCACCGCCGCGCGGCTCACCCCGCGCGGCGTCGACCTGCTCGACAGCGCCGCGCCCGGCCATGTCCGCAGCGTGCGCCGCCACATGATCGACGCGCTGGATCGCGATCAGCTGGCGGCGCTCGCCGACATCTACGACACGCTGCTGGCCCATCACCGGCGCGTGCCGGAGCAGCGCTAGCCCGCCGCGGCCGCCTGCACCACCGGACGGGCCGCAACCCCGAGCGCCCGCTCGAATCCGTCCGGCACCACCAGATCGCTCCGATCCAGTTCCGCCACACTGGTTTTGCGCAACCCGAGCAGTGCGGAGTCGATGCCGCCGCGCATGATGTCGAGCACGTTCTCCACCCCGGCCTGCCCGTTGGCGGCCAGGCCCCACAGGTAGGCGCGCCCGATCATGACCGCCCGCGCGCCCAGTGCGACGGCCTTCACCACATCACTGCCGCGCCGGATGCCGCCGTCCATCACCACGTCCACCTGCGCGCCCACCGCCTCGGCGATGACCGGCAGCGCCCGGATCGCGGCGGGCGTGCCGTCGAGATTGTTGCCGCCGTGATTGGACACCGAGATCGCCGCGACGCCCGCGTCCACGGCCCGGTGCGCGTCGTCGACCCGCATGATGCCCTTGAGCATGACCGGCCCGTCCCACTGCTCGCAGATCCAGCGCACGTCGTCCCAGTCGGGTGCGGGGGTGCCCATCCATTCGCCGTAGGCGCCGAAGAAGCCGGGCGCGGCCTTGCCGCCGACCGCCATGTTCGGGGCGGTGAGGTCGGGAATGTGCCCGGACCGCAGGTAGGTCGCCAGCCAGCGCGGCCGGGCCAGCGTCTGCGGCGCGAATTGCAGCATGGCGCGCAGATCGAGTTTCTCCGGGATGACCGGGCTGCCCCAGTCCCGGCCGTGCGAGAACGACCAGTCCAGGGTGAGTACGAGCCCGACCGCGCCGGCCGTCGCGGCCCGCTGCATCCGCTCCAGCATCTCGTCCTTGCTGCCGCACCAGTACAGCTGGAAGAAGGTGGCGGGATTGGCCGCGATCACCTCCTCGATCGGCTTGGAGGCGAACGAGCTGAGACCCATGGCGATGCCGCGCGCTGCCGCCGCGCGGGCCACGGCCACCTCACCGTCGGGGTGCACGGCCTGCACACCGGTCGGCGAGATCAGCACCGGCATGGACAGCTGCTGGCCCATCACGCTGGTGGACTGGTCGCGCTCGCCGATCGGCCCCGCGCAGTGCGGCGCGAAACCCAGTTCGGTGAAGGCCTTTTGGTTCTCGTCGATGGTCTGCCCGCGCTCGGAGCCGGCGATGAGTGCGCCGTACACCGATTTCGGCAGCCGCTTCTTCGCGCGGCGCTGCGCCTCGGCGACGGTTTCGAACCAGGGATTCATTGTCCGGCCCTTTCGGGTGTCCGCACCGGCCACCAGGACCGGCACTCGTTTGCCAAATGCGTTGCGAGACTGTCGAGGAGGCGCGCGCCGTCCTCGGGTGTGGCCGTCGTGGGGTCGCCGAGGACGCCGTTCGCGCTCACCGCCCGCACCCCGCCCGCGGCCAGCAGCGGGTAGAGCTGCGAGATCGGGCGCGGGTCACCGGGTTCCGCGCGCTCGGTGCGCACCCGTGCCGAGTCCAGCGCGAGCTGCATACCGGTTTCGGAGTGACCGGCATGCAGGTCACCGTGGTAGCGGGTGACCCACAGGCGGACATCGCGCGATTCGCTGCGCAGCAGCCGCACCGCGCGTCGCAGCGCCTCGATATTGCCGCCGTGGCCGTTGACCAGCAGGATCCGCTCGAAGGTGTCGGTCGCCGAGCGGCACAGCTCCACGATCAGCAGTTCCAGTGCCGCCTGCCCGATGGACAGCGTGCCCGGGAACCCCGCGTGCTCGCCGCTCGAGCCGTAGGGGACGGCCGGTGCGATCAGCACGTCCGGTCGCCGCTCGGCCAGTCCGCGGCACAGCTCGACGGCGATATCGGTGTCGGTGGACAGCGGCAGGTGCGGCCCGTGCTGTTCGGTCGATCCGATCGGCACGGCCAGGATCACGCCTTCATCAGCCCTGGCACCCACCTCGGGCCAGGTCAATTCTGAAACGTGTTCTACCACGCTGCCGAGATTAACGTCACTCACTGCCATAATCAATACGTCATCGACTGACATAATGACCTGCGTGACAGTGCAGGGCAGCAGCACCGGCCGCGGCCGGCCGCGCGGCACCACCAAACGCGAACTGGAACTCGTCGCCATGCGACTGTTCAGCGAGCACGGCTTCGACAACACCACCGTCGAACAGATCGCCGCCGCCGCGGGCATCAGCGGCCGCACCTTCTTCCGCTACTTCCCCACCAAGGCCGAAGTGCTCTGGGCCCAGTTCGACGACGAGATCGACGCGCTCGAACACGCCTTCGCCGCCGTCGCCGACGAGGTGCCGATGATGACCGCGGTACGCCGAATCGTGGTGGACGCCAACACCTATCGCGCCGAGGACATCCCCGAGCTGCGCACCCGCATGCACCTGATCGCGACCGTGCCCGCCCTGGCCGCCACCGCGGGCGCGCACTACGACGCCTGGGAGCGCGCGGTCAGCGCCTTCGCCGCCCGCCGCCTTGGCGTCGCCGCGGACGATCTGATCCCGCTCGCGGTCGGCCGCACCACCCTGGCCGCGGCCCGCGCCGCCTTCGACGCCTGGCTGAATCGCCCCGCCGGCCCCCGGCCGGAGGCCGACGCCGACCTCACGGTTTATCTCGATCGGGCCCTTTCCGCGCTGGCGAGCGGTTTCTCCCGGCTACCCTCAGGTTTCGGCGGCGGTGCGCCCGGGGTATGACTAGGCTCGGAATCGGCGCGCACTGCCGACCGTACGAACGATTGACGAACCGTCGAAAGGGGCTGGAAATTCCATGTCCGAGGTGTCCATGAGCCTTTCGGCGGACGCGCTTCCCACCGGGTCGGTCGACGACAACCTGCTGCCCGAGCTGGTCGAGCACCTGCGTCAGAACCGCACCGCCCTCCGCGAAGAATGGGCGCGGCGTATCACCGAGGCTCAGCTCCTCACCGCGATGACCCCCGACGAGATCTTCTCCGAGGCGACATCGATGTACGACAACTACGTCGAGGTGCTGGTCACCGGTAGTGTCGACGCGCTGCAGGCCTACGCCCGTGATCTGTCCGAGCGCATCATTCCCCGTGGCGTCGAAACCGACGAGGTCATCGGTATCGTGCTGCTGCTGCGCGACGTGCTGGCCCGCTCGCTGTTCGAGAAGTACCAAACCAACTTCGAACTGCTCAACCAGGTGCTCGACGCCTACGAACCGGCCGCCAACCGCATCGCGAGCACCGTGGCCATCTCGTTCGTGCAGGAACGCGAGCGCGTCATCCGCCAGCAGCAAGAAGCCATCCGTGAGCTGTCCACCCCGGTGCTGCAGGTCCGCGAGCAGCTGCTGATCCTGCCGATCATCGGCGTGCTGGACAGCCAGCGCGCCCGCCAGCTGACCGAGCAGTTGCTGCGCGCCATCCGCGCCAACCGCGCCAAGGTGGTCGTCATCGACATCACCGGTGTACCGCAGATCGACTCCACGGTGGCCAACCACCTGGTGCAGACCGTCGACGCGTCGGGCCTGATGGGCGCCAACGTCATCATCACCGGCCTGTCCTCGGAGATCGCGCTCACCCTGGTGACCATCGGCCTCGACCTGTCGAAGATGAACGCCGTCGGTGACCTCCAGGGTGGTATCGAAGAGGCGGAACGGCTGCTGGGCTATGAGGTCACGCGCGTGACCGATCGTCTCGACGGCCGGTAGCCGGGTTTCCGATGCCGGTACCCATTCTCAAGCAGGGCACGTATCTGATCGCGTCGGTGCAATCAGCCTTGACCGACGCGGATACCGAACGCCTGCAGGACGACCTGATGAAACAGGTCTCCAAGTATCGCGCGCACGGCATCATCGTCGATGTCACCGCGATCGACGTGATGGATTCGTTCGCGGCCAGATCGCTGCGTACCATCGCGCACATGACGCAGTTGCGCGGCGCCGAAACGGTGATCGTCGGGCTGCAACCGGAAGTCGCCTTCGCCATGGTGCAATTGGGCCTCAACTTCGAGGACATGCACACCGCGCTCGACCTCGAAGAAGGGCTTGCGTGGCTGGACCGCAAGGCCTCCGGACGCCACCAGCGAGATGGTCGTGACAGTGGCCGCTGAGAACTTGGTGATCGCGGTGAAGGTGTCCGGTGACATCGTGATCGCGCGTCAGGCCGGACGGGAGCTTGCCGAGCAACTCGGCTTCTCCCTTACCGACCGCACCATGATCTCCACGGCGATCTCCGAAATCGCCCGCAATATCACCAGTTACGCGGGCAGCGGAGAAGTCCGTCTGCTCGTCGACGAGCGCGAGGGCAAGCAGGCGCTGGTGGTGCAGGCCGAGGATCAGGGTCCGGGAATCCGGGATATCGCCCGTGCGCTCGACGACGGCTATTCCACGGGACGCGGTCTGGGCCTGGGACTGCCGGGCGCGCGGCGGCTGATGGACCGGTTGATCATCGATTCCGCGCCGGGCCGGGGCACCCTGATCGAAATGTGGAAGTGGGTGCCGACCGGTGCATGAGGACGGCTTCATCGGTCGGATCGAATGGGCGGTGGCCGGTCGTGCGCTACCCGGGCAGCGGATCTCCGGTGACCGCTGCGTCGTGCTCGAAACCGGAAGCGGCTCTGTGCTTTTCGGCGTTCTCGACGGGCTGGGGCACGGTGCGCCCGCCGCGGATGCGGCTGACCGCGCCGCGCAGGTGCTCTCGGAGAATCGCGCCGAACCGCTGGATGTGCTGATGCTGCTGTGTCATCGGGCCATGGCCGATACCCGCGGCGCGGCCGTATCGCTGGCGCTGTTCGACTGCGCCGAGACCATCGATTGGCTCGGGGTCGGCAATGTCGAATCCCGGGTGCTCAGCGTCGGCCCGGCCGGATTGACCGTGCGCGCGACCGTGCTGATGACCGGCGGGATCGTCGGCTATCGGCTACCGCAGCATCTGCAAGCGCAGACCGTGCGCGTACGCGCCGGCGATCTGCTGCTGATGACCACCGACGGCATCGTGGCCGAATCCGTCGACGGCATAGACCTTTCCAAGTCCACCGCCGAGATCACCGCCGAAATCCTCGGGCGGCACGCCAAGGACACCGATGACGCGCTGGTGCTGGCCGCGCGCCATCGCGGCGGCACCGCGAACGGCAACCCATGAGCGATGTGCTGGCGGCGTTCCTGGACGCCTACGCGAACGCGCTACGGCGCCACCTGGATTCGCCGACGCACGCCAGTCTCGCCGAGGGCTACGACCTGGGCCGCCGGGCCCTGGTCGAGGACATCAGCCTGCTCGATCTGACCGAGCACCATTTCCGTTTCGTCGCCGTCCACGACAGCCCCGACCATCCGATCGCCGAGCCCGCGCTCGAATTCCTGCTGCAAACCCTGGCCGCGCTCGATATCGCCACCCGCGGCTACCTGGGCGGACTGCGCCGCTACGAGCAACAGCGTTCGCGCGCCGACGATCTCGCGGGCCGCGACGCCTTCCGCACGGCGCTGGTGGAGTCGCTGCAGGACGGGTTCTTCGTCGCCGATTCGCGCGGCACCATCATCGAGGTGAACACCGCCTTCGGCGCGCTCACCGGCTACGGCGCCGCTGGGCTGCCCTATCCGCTGCCGCACCCGTGGTCGCTGCCCACCGGGCCGCGCTACCCCGATCTGGGCACGGTGGCACAGCGATTCGTGATCCCGGTCCGCCATCGCGACGGCCGCGACGTATGGCTGGCGGTGAGCACGTCCTCGCTGATCAAACCGGAGAACAACGAGCAGATCTTCGTCGGCACCATCCGCGATGTCACCGCCGAGCACGACGCCCAGGCGCGCGATCAGGCCGCCTCCCGGCTGGCGACCGCGGTCGGCGCGGCCACCAGCGTGGTCGAGGTGCTGGCGGTAGGCCTGGACGAACTGCGCCGCACGGTGGGCGCGGAGTCCGCGGTGGTATCGGTGTGGCCGAACCGCAACGCGCGCCCGGAGGTCTACGTTTCCGGTGCGGTGGAACGCAATTCGGCCAATATCGAGGCGCCCGTGCTCGACGAGCGGGCCACCGCGCTGCTGGAACGAGCCCGCCGCCGTCCGCCACGCAGCCTGTTCGCCATCCCGGAGGGCATCGAGAGTTCCGAGGGGATCGTGGCGCCGCTCGGTGAGGTCGGCGACGCCGCGCTGTGGCTGCGCTTCGCCGCGCCGCGGGCCATCACCGCCGCCGACTGGACGTTGTTCTCGCTGCTGATCGGACATTTGAGCCTGGCGGTGCAGCGGGCCCGCAACTTCGATCAGGCCCGCTCGACCTCGCTGACGCTCCAGCGCGCCATGCTCGGGCCGATCGAGCTGCCGCCCCGGTTCTCGGTGCACTACGAACCGGCGCTGCCGCCGCTCGAGATCGGCGGCGACTGGTACGACGTGGTTCCGCTCAACGACGGCACCATCGGCGTGGTGGTCGGCGACTGCGTCGGCCGCGGCCTGTCCGCCGCCGTGGTCATGGGCCAATTGCGTACGGCCGCACGGGCTCTGCTGCTGCGCGGCGCGGGCCCGGCGCAGCTGCTCACCGAACTCGACGCGGTCGCCGCGCGGATTCCGGGCGCCATGTGCACCACCGTGTGCGCGGCGGTGCTCGACCCCGAGGGCGGGCTGCTGCGCTATTCCAGCGCCGGGCACATGCCGCCGATCCTGGCCGATGTCGGGGCCGCCGGGCAGCTGCTGGAGGGTGGCCGGGCGGTGCCGCTGGCCACCTTCGACACCCCGCGTCGCCCCGAGGCGACGGCCGAACTCACCCCCGGCGCCACGCTGGTCCTGTTCACCGACGGCCTGGTCGAGCATCGCGGCGTCGACATCGACGACAGCTTCGCCGAGATCTGCGCCGTCCTCGCCGATACACCGGGCAAACTGCCACGCGAGGTGGCCGACGCGGTGCTGTCCCGGCTGCGGCCCGCGGCCGGTTACGACGACGACGTCGCCATGGTGGTCTACCGTCAGCCCCCGACCGCCCTGTACCTGGAGGTACCCGCGCATCCGGATCAGCTGGCCGGGCTGCGCCGCCGGCTCAAAGCCTGGCTGGCCACCGCCGCGGTGCCGCACGATCTGGCCTCGGACCTGGTCGCCGCGGCGAACGAAGCCTGTAGCAACAGCATCGAGCACGCCTATCTGTCCGGCGAATCCGCTGAGGACCAGGTCATGCTCACCGCCGAATGCGACACCGAACGGGTGTCCATCCTGGTCAGCGACACCGGCCGCTGGAAGCCGCGCTCCGCCGATCCCGGCAATCGCGGCCGCGGTATCGATATGATGCGCGCGCTCACCGAGGAGCTCGAGCTCGATCACACCGCGCCGGGCACCCGGGTGCGCATGTCCATCACCCTGCCCGCGATCAAATCGCCGGTGGCGAACCCGCTTCGGGGGACCAGCCGGCAACTCTGACGAGCGCCACCACGCCGCGCGGACAGCCGGTAGGGTTGATGACCGTGACCAATACTTCCGGAGACGCGCATCCCCTGTCGGACACGATGACTACCGCGGTCGCAGTGCACGACGACGTGACCGTCCTGTCCGTGGTCGGCGAGATCGATCTGGCGACGGCCCCCGCACTCGAGACCGCGATCGAGGGTGTGCTGGCCGAAACGCCGCGCGCGGTGATCATCGACCTGACCGGGGTCGGCTTCCTCGCGTCCGCGGGGATGGCCGCCCTGGTCGCCGCGCACAAGCGCGCCGGCACGGCCACCACCATCGCCGTCGTGGCCGAGGGGCCCGCCACCAGCCGACAGCTCAAAATGACCGCCCTGGACCAGGTTTTCGCGCTCTACGCGACGCTCGACGAAGCGCTGGCCGCCCTGCGCTCCTGATCCACCAGCACCGAGAACGCCGATGGCCGGGATCGTCGAGGGATCCCGGCCATCGGTGTTCGCGGATCAGACGAGTTCGCGCAGCTGCTCGATCAGCTTGACCCGCTCGGCAGGCGTGGCCGCCATCGGCACCACGTTCAACACGGTCACACCCGCTTCCTTGAACGCCGCGACCCGTTCCTTGACGAATCCGGCGGGCCCGACCAGCGAGATATCGCGGACCAGGTCGTCCGGCACCGCCTTGGCGGCCTCTTCCTTCTTGCCGGCCAGGTACAGCTCCTGGATCGTGTCGGCCTGCGCGCCGTAGCCATAGCTGGTGGCCAGCGTGTGATAGAAGTTCTTGCCCTTGGCGCCCATCCCGCCGATGTAGAGCGCCAGATGCGGTTTGACGAATTCCAGTAGCGGCGTGACGTTCTCGCCGATCGCCAGCGCGGGGCCCGCGTACACCTCGAGGTCGCCCAGACTCGGATCACGTTTGGCCAGACCGGCATCGAGCGCCTCGCCCCACACCTGCTTCGCCTTCTCCGGCAGGAAGAAGATCGGCTGCCAGCCCTCGGCGATCTCCGCGGCCAGCTGCACGTTCTTCGGGCCGAGCGCGGCCAGCAGCACCGGAATGCGTTCGCGCACCGGGTGATTGATCAGCTTCAGCGATTTGCCCAGGCCGGTGCCGCGTTCGGCGGGCAGCGGGATCTGGTAGTACTTGCCCTGGTAGTCCAGCTTCTCCCGGCGCCACACCTGGCGGCAGATGTCGACGAGTTCGCGGGTGCGGCCGATGGGCGCGTCGTAGGGCACGCCGTGGAAGCCCTCGATCACCTGCGGGCCGGACGCGCCGAGCCCCAAAGTGAACCGGCCTTCCGAGACGAAGTCCAGACCGGCCGCGGTCATGGCGGTCAGGCTCGGGGTGCGGGTGTAGATCTGCAGAATGCCCGAGGCCAGTTCCAGCCGCTCGGTCTTGGCGGCCAGATAGCCCAGCGCGCTGACCGCGTCGAACGAGTAGGCCTCCGGCACGAAGACGATGTCGAGGCCGGCCCGCTCCAGGTCTGCCACTTCGGCGGCCGCTTCCTTGAAACCGCCCGAATAGTTGATGCCCAATCCGATCCGCATGGGTCTCAACCTAACCGCCGGGCGCGAGCTGGTGCGCACCGGGCGGTAGCGTTACCGGCATGTCGCAGTCGAGCACCGCTACCACCGGCACCGTGTCCTCCTTCGGCGGAACCGCCATCGCCGAATATCTGGGTGAATTGGCCGCCAAGGTGCCCGCGCCCGGTGGCGGCGCCGTCGCCGCGCTGCACGCCGCGCAGGGCGCCGCGCTGGTCGCGATGGTCGCGCGCTACACCACCCGGGCCAAGGACGCCGAGCACAAGCCGGTGATCGACCGCCTGATCGAGGCCGCCGACGCTTGCCGCGACCGGTCACTGGCCCTGGCCGACGCCGACGCCGCCGCCTTCACCGCGGTCGGCGCGGCCTACAAGCTGCCCAAGGACGCCGAGGGCCGGGCCGCCGCGATCACCGAGGCGCTGGTCGGTGCGGCGCGGGTGCCCGCCGCCGTGGTGAACGAGGCCGACGAGATCCTGTCGCTGGCCGCGGAGCTGCTGCCGATCGGCAATCCGAACGTGGTCACCGATATCGGTGCCGCCGCCGATGCCGCCCGGGCGGCCGCGACCAGTTCCCGGCTCAATATCGAGATCAATGTGGCCATGCTGGACGCCGTGCACGGTGACGAGTTCGCGCCCACTTTGATCCGCGTCGAGGCGCTCACCGCGCGCGCGGACGCCTTGCACGCCGACGTGCTGCACGTGGTGCGCAGCAGCTGAATCGAAATTGAATCGCCCGCCCTTCTCATTCGGGTCTAGACTGGTACTTCGGGTACCACACCATCTCGAAAGGGGTGGAAACCATGAGGAGCGCTGGCAGATTTCTGTTCCTCGCGCTATCGATGCTGGCCCTGACCGTGCTCGGCGCACCGAGCGTCGTACAGGCAGCGCCGGCCGACTTCCGTACCAGTGCAGGCACATTCGCCGACGGTGACCTGTCCGCACACACCTTCACCGTGACCGTCGGCGGCGTACCGCGCACCATGAACGCCTCCTACGGCAAGCCGGGATTCGAAACCCCGACCGGGACCTTCCCCGTGCTGGAGAAGTTCCGCTCGGTGGTCTTCGACTCCCGCACCATCGGCATACCGCTCAGCTCACCCGAGGGATATGTCATCAACGGCGAGTTCGCCGAAAGACTCACCTGGGGCGGCGTTTTCATCCACTCGGCACCCTGGTCGGTGGATTCGCAAGGCTATGCCAATGTCAGTCACGGCTGCATCAACCTGTCGCCCGCCGACGCCGAGTGGGTGTACAGCGTGCTCGATATCGGCGACCCGGTCAGCCTGCACTGGTGATCATGCCGCGGCGACGGTCGCGGGCTCGTCTCGTGTGACGAGCGCCGCGTAGCGCCCGCCGAGTTCCATGAGCTCGGCGTGGGTGCCGCGTTCGGCGATCCGGCCGTCGTCCAGCACCAGAATCTGGTCCGCGTCACGAACGGTGGACAGGCGGTGCGCGATGGTGAGCACCGTCCGGCCCTCGGCCAGGGCGTCGATGGCCGCCTGTACCTCGTGCTCGGTGCGGGTGTCCAGCGCGCTGGTCGCCTCGTCCAGCACCAGGATCGGCGGATTGCGCAGGATGGCGCGGGCCACGGCGAGCCGCTGCTTCTCGCCGCCGGAGAATCGGTAGCCGCGTTCGCCGACCGTGGTGTCGTAGCCGTTCGGCAGTCCGGCGATGTGCTCGTGGATCTGCGCCGCCCGGGCCGCCGCCTCCAGTTCGGCGTCGGTCGCGTCGGGTTTGGCGAAGCGCAGGTTGTCGGCGACCGAGGCGTGGAACAGGTAGGTCTCCTGGGATACCACGCCGACCGCGGCGGCCAGATCCGCGAAGGACAGCTCACGCACATCGACGCCGTCGATGCTGATCCGCCCGGTGGCGACGTCGTAGAGGCGGGCCACCAAATAGCCGAGAGTCGTTTTACCGGAACCGGTTTCGCCGACGACGGCCAGGCTGGTGCCCGCGGGCACGGTGAGATCGATGTCCTCGAGCACCGCGCCGGAGCCGTAGGAGAAGCCGACGTGATCGAAGCGGACCTCGCCGCGCGCCGTGCGCAGCGACACCGGCCGCGCGGGCTCGGTGATATCGGGTTCCAGATCCAGGTATTCGAACACGCGATGGAACAGTGCCATCGAACTCTGCACCTCGACGCCGGTTTGCAGCAGCATGACGGTCGGGCGCAGCAGCGTGGTCTGCAAGGTGGTGAAGGCGACCAGCGTGCCGATCGACACCAGCGGGGTGCCGCTCGCGGCGGCTAGGCCGGCGGCGAAGTAGACCACCGCGGGCATGGCCGACATGACGATCTGGATGATCGACTGCCGCCAGCGCCCGGCCATGTTCGCGCGCAGTTCCAGATCGACGAGTTCCCGCGATTCGCGCGTGAAGTCCGCGACCAGCGCGGGCGATCGTCCCATGGTGCGCCCGAGCAGGATGCCGCTGACCGACAGCGATTCCTCCACGATCGCGGACATGCCCGCGAGTTTGCGCTGCCGCTGACCGGTGATCCGGCGGCGTTCGTTGCCGACGCGACGGCTGATCCAGACGAAGAACGGCAGCATGACCAGCGAGACCAGGGTGAGCCGCCAGTCCAGGGCGATCATGGCGACGACGGTGGCCAGCACCGTGGTGAAGTTGGAGACCAGCGAGGTGGCGGTGGAGGTGACCGTCGACTGCATACCGCCGATGTCGTTGGCGATGCGGGACTGGACCTCCCCGGTGCGCGTGCCGGTGAAGAACGCCAGTGGCATGCGCTGGAGGTGCGCGTAGACCGCCGAGCGCAGATCGTGCATGACCCGTTGGCCGACGGTGGTCGAGATATAGGTTTGCAGTACACCGAAACTGCTGGTCAGCGCGGCGACGACAATCATCCCGACGGCGAGCAGGCCGAGCAGGCCGGTGCGCCCCTGTGGCAGCGCGACGTCGAGGATCTCGCGCAGCATGAACGGCGAGGCCAGGCCGACCAGGGCGGACAGGCCGACGAGGGCCGCGACGCCGCCGAGTTTCGCGCGATACGGGTGAAAGAGCCGGAGGATCCGGCGGATCTGATCGGGTGGCTGCATAGGCGCCTCCTTCCTGGACACTACTAACGCTGAGTATGACTCATAATTCCCGAAAAGAACAATGAGCTATGCTCAGCGTCATGGACAGCGGCTCCGACGACCTCCCCGATCTGTTCCTGCGCACCGCACGCCGGATCCGCCGCAGCATGCACACCCGGCTCGCGCCCCTGGGCCTGACGCCCGGGCAGGCCCGGGCCCTGCGCATACTCGGCCGATCCGCCGAGCCACTGCGCATGGCCGCGCTCGCCGAACGCCTCGATATCGTGCCGCGCTCGGCCACCACCGTGGTCGACGCGCTGGTCGGCGCGGGCCTGGTCACCCGGGCACCCGACCCCGCCAACCGCCGCTCCACCCTGGTGAGTCCCACCGCGGCCGGACACGACGCGCTGGCCCGCATGGCCGAGGACCGCCGCCGCGCCGCCGCCGATCTGTTCGCGACGCTGTCGGTCGCCCAACGCGAGCAGTTGCGCGAACTCCTGGCGCTCCTCGATGACGACAGCGGCGCGGAGTGCGACCCGAACGAGCCGCGACGCGCCGGGTAGGCGCACTTAGGCCATCCGCGAGTCGAGAGTGCTGCTCCCCCGGCCGCTTCCACTAGTCTCGACGTGAAAGCGATGAAGGTGGGGTAATGGATCGACCGGATACCGGGCGTCGTCCCGGCGGCAGCGAGACCTATCAGGGCGAATGGTCCGAGTGGATGAACCGCGATCCGGAACCGCGCGAGTATTTCGAACGCGATCGGTTCTCACAGCTGGTCGACCGATCCGGCGGGCGTTCGCCACTGCCCCGCTGGCTGGTGCCGCTGGCCGGTTCGCTGTTCGCGGTAGCCGTGCTGGGCGCGGCGTTCTTCGTCTTCCAGGGCGGGTCCGATCCGCGGTCGGTCGCCGCCAACACCTCCACCCAGGTCGATATCGCGCCCGCCTCGGCCACCCCATCGGCTTCGGCGTGCCCGAACGAACGGGTCGGCAACCGCATCCAGGGCAACGGCGTCGGCAGCGCCGACTCGGGCCCGGGTGCGATCTTCGCCTTCCAGTACGCCTTCTACGTCGACCGGTCCGCCGAGAAAGCTCGCGCTCTCATCGCCCCGGACGCCGCCGTGTCCTCGATCGAGGCCCTGCAACAGGGCATCGACAGCGTCCCGACCGGCACCACCCACTGTGTCGCGGTCACCGAAAGCGCCTTCGTCGGTCAGTACATCGTGGTCGTCACCGAACACCGCCCGGACGGCCACGCCTTCACCTACAACGCACAACTCGTGGTCACCGAACGCAACGGCGGCAAAACTCTGATCACGGCCATCAAACCCGCCTGAGCGCCGACCGGTCGGCCTGCGAGTTTCGTGTGGAATCGGCGTCCGCGCGGGTCAGCGGGACTGCTCGGCGGCGGTGACGACGTGGCGCATGAGCAGCGCTGTGGTCACCGGGCCGACGCCGCCGGGGACCGGGCTGAGCGCGGCGGCCCTGCCGGTGACGGAGGCGGCGTCGACATCGCCGACGATGCCGCCGTCGGGCGATTCGTTGGTGCCGACGTCGATGACGATCGCGCCGTCGGCGATGTGCTTGCCGGTGAGCAGTCCGGCGCGGCCCGCGGCGGCTACGACGATCTCGGCACCGGAGGTGATGGCGGCCAGGTCGGCGGTGCGGGAATGGCAGACGGTGACGGTCGCGTCCGCGGCGAGCAGGAGCTGGGCCAGCGGCTTGCCGACGATATTGGACCGGCCGACGACCGCGACATGACGGCCGCGCAGCGGAATCTCGTGATGCTTCAGCAACTCCACGACCGCCTCGGAGGTGGCCGGGACGAACCCGGGCAGGCCGGAGGCCAGCAGCCCCAGCGACAGCGGGCTGACGCCGTCGACGTCCTTGGTGGCGACGATGGCGGAGCTCACGTCGTCCAGCACCACACCGGCGGGCAGCGGCGTCTGCAACATGATGGCGTCCACCGCGGCGTCGGCGCTGCGGGCGGACAGTTCGGCGCGGATCTGCTCGGCGGACGCGTCGGCGCCTAGATCGATACGGTCGCAAGCGATTCCGAGCCGTTCGGCGGCCTTGCGCAGCGAATTCACATACCAGGCGCTGGCCGGATCGTCGTTGGCCACGACCAGGGCCAGACGCGGGGCCGTACCGGCGGCGGCGGCGCGCTGCTTGGTATCGGCATTGATGGCGGCGGCGAGTTCCTTGCCGGACAACGAGGCAGTATCCACGTTCGCACAGCTTAATGGGCGAGTCCGGAGGCAATTGCGCGGGATCACCCGGCAGCAGTCGTATCGTGGTGGTGCTTGCCCCCGGCTAACTGCCAGTTGACGTACCTGAAAACCCAGTTGCCGAGATCTCGACCGCTCGGCACCAGCGGAAAGGTGTCGCCTGTAGTGAAGATCTCGAGGCATTGGAAGTCCTACGCTGCCGCCGTCTGCGCGGCCGCCGCCCTCTCCGGCCTGACCGGCGCTCCCGCGACGGCCGACCCGGATGTCGACGCCCTCTACAACTCCGCCCAGCGCGCGTTCACCGATGGGGACGACGCGTTCGGCCGCGCCCAGCTACGGTCGCTCATCGACGCGAATCCCGGTGATACCGAAGCGCTGTCGCTGCACGCGATCTGGTCGCACTACGCCAACGATCTCCCGGCTGTCACCGATTCGATGGCGCGCCTGCACGGCATCGATCCCGGTATGGCCGCGGGCACCCAGGGCGTCATGAACGCGGTGGCGGCCGCCGCGGGCACCCTGCCCAACCCGCTGCCCGCGCTGATCGGCCCGAACACCGGCATCGTGGTGTGCGGTTACGGCCTGCTGCCCGATGGGGGGCTGCGCCCGGAGCTGGTCAACCGGTTGACCGCGGCCTGGGTGCAGGCGATCGCCGCCCCGCTGTCGCCGATCGTGGTCTCCGGCGGCGCGCCGCAGAACGGGATCACCGAGGCCGAGGCGATGCGCGACTGGCTGCTGGGCCGCGCGATACCGCCGGGCCGCATCCACATCGAGACCCGTGCCGGATCGACCGTCCAGAACGCCCTGTTCAGCACACAGCTGCTGCGCGGTCTGGGCGCCGACAGCGCGGTCGTGGTGACCTCCCCCAACCACATCCGCCGCGCCGTCGCCGACTTCATGGTCGCGGGCACCCGCGTCGTCGGCGCCACCACGTCGATGGAGCAGCTGGTCTCGCATCTGCCGCCCCCGGCCCGCCCCGCCCAGCGCGGCATCTACCTCGACGCCACCCGCACCTTCCAGCTCGCCACCACACGCTGAGGCCGGGCCGTATGCCGGAGTCCACTCCGGCATACGGCCCGTACGGCTGCGTCGGCTTCCGGCCCTGCGACGAGTGTCATCGACGTGTCCGCCGAACTCACCACGACCGTCCGACCGGGGCCTCGGTCACGACCATCTGACCGTCGGGGGCTTCGGACACGACTGCCTGTCCGGCAGGGCCTTCGGACACGATCGGTCGGACCGGCGGGGCCTGGACGAGTTCTCGTCTCCTACCCGCTGGCGAACAGTCCCGCCGTGCGGGCAGGATGGCCAGCGTGATGGCGGAACGTGAGGTGGCGGAGCGGTTGCGGGCCGCCGGGTGCGTGTTCGCCGAGGACGAGGCGCGCCTGTTGCTGGAGGCGGCGGCGGATGATGTGGCGCTGGCGGAGTTGGTGGCGCGGCGGGTGACCGGGGAGCCGCTCGAGTATCTGGTCGGGTGGGCGGAGTTTCGCGGCGAACGAGTGGCAGTGACACCGGGGGTGTTCGTGCCGCGGCGGCGGACGGCGTTCCTGGTCGAGGAGGCGGTGCGGCTGGCACGCGCGTTCCCGAAGCCGATCGCGGTCGACCTGTGTTGCGGCTCAGGCGCTGTGGGATTGTCCTTCGCGCGCACGCTGGCCGCGGAGGGGATCGAGGTGCAGCTGAGCGCGGCCGATCTGGAGCCGGTGGCGGTCGAGTGCGCGCGCCGCAATCTCGCCGGGCTCGGCACGCCGGTCCACCAGGGTGACCTGTTCGACGCGCTCCCCGGCGACCTGCGCGGGCACATCGACATCCTGCTCGCCAATACCCCCTACGTGCCCACGGACCTGATCGCGCGCATGCCCGCCGAGGCTCGCGACCACGAGCTGCGCACCGCCCTCGACGGCGGTTCCGACGGGCTCGACATCTTCCGCCGGGTGGTCGCCGGCGCCCGGGCGTGGCTCGCGCCGGGTGGGCATCTCCTGGCGGAAGCCGGTGCGGGACAAACGGATTCGGCGCTCCGCACGCTGGAGGCGCACGGCTTGGCGGGTCGGATCGCCGAATCCGAGGAGTACTACGCCACCGTCGTCATCGGTACGCGCTGAGCTACTTCCGCCCGGTGAACTTCTCCATGGAGTTGTAGACGCCCACGGTGCTGAGGAACAGATCGCGCAGCTTGATCGGCAGGATCCCGGACAGCGCCTTGTTGAGCCGCGACGTCCACGGCAGGATGACCAGTGGGTTCCCCTGTTTCATTTCCCGCCAGGAGGTTTCGACGACCTCGTCTTGATCCAGGATCGGCGTGAACCAGAATCCGGACGCCCCGTCGAACATGCCGGTGTTGATGTAGGTCGGGCACACGGTGGTGACCCGCACATGATCGTGGCCCGCCTGCTCGAGTTCCAGGCGCACCGAATCCGACCAGCCCAGCGCCGCCCATTTGGAGGCCGCGTAGACGCTCATCCGCGGGTTGGCGACCAGTCCGGCCGAGGACGCGATGGTCAGCACCCGCGCAGCGCCGGTTCCCTCGACCATGGCGGGCAGGAATTCCAGGGTGATGTACATCGGCGCCAGCGAGTTGATCGCCATGGTCTTGTCGATGTCGGCGCGGTTCTCGGTCTCCCAGAAGTAGCTGTTGCCGCGCACGATGCCCGCGTTGTTGACCAGGATGTCGATATCGCCGGTCTCGGCGCGCACCGCGGCGGCCGCGGCGCTGATCGCGTCCTGGTCGGAGACGTCGACGACATGATGGGTCACCGTCGTACCGCGGCCGGAGAGTTCGCCGGCGGTCGCCTTCAACGCGATCTCGTTGACATCCCAGAGCACCACCGCGGCGGCGCCCTCCCGGATCGCCGTCTCGGCGAACAGCTTGCCCAGCCCCATGGCGGCGCCGGTGACGAGAACCTTCTTACCCGCGACCGTTTCCAGTTTCATACGTCCCTATCCCTGTGCGACCGCGTCCGGCCGTTCCGGGACGCGGCTACAAGGTTACTTGGAGTTACACATACCCGGGCGAGGCGCTCGTCACCTCTGCGCGGGCACGCGGGCACGTTCGAATCGCATCGCGCTGTCGATGATCGGCCCGTGCCGCAAGGTGACCAGGTCACGCACGTAATTCATCCGCAACTTCCACGGCGCCCGATCACCCTGCATCGGGAAGATCGCGGCGGATCGCAGCACGTAACCGGGCATGAAACCCGCGAACAGCGACGCCCTGCCGATCGACGGGTCACGCACCGGCACGCAGCGGTCGTAGCCGTGCTCGTCCATGTGACGCAGCAGCCGCACCACATACTCCGACACCAGATCGGCCTTCAGGGTCCAGGAGGCATTGGTGTAGCCGACGACGAAGGCGAAGTTCGGGACATCGGAGAGCATCAGCGCCTTGTAGGCCAGATGCTCCGACATCTCGACCGGCACACCGTCGACCACCAGATCCATACCGCCGAACGCGAGCAGGTTCAACCCGGTCGCGGTGATGACGATATCCGCCTCCAGCGTGGCCCCGGAGTCCAGCCGCAGCCCCGTCTCGGTGAAGGTCTCGATCGTGTCGGTGACGACCTCGAGCCTGCCCTTGCGGATGGCGCGGAAGAAACCGCCGTCGGGCGAGAGGCACAGCCGCTGATCCCACGGGTTGTAGCGCGGGGTGAAATGCGTGTCGATGTCGTAGCCGGGCGGCAGCCACCGTCGCTGCCAGGCACGGATCTGGGCCCGGATCCGTTCCGGGTAACGCTGGCTGAGCTGATACATCGCGGTGGCCAGCGCGACATTCTTGGCCCGGGCCACACCGTAGGCGAGCTTGGGCGGCAACACCTTTCGGGCCCGCAGCGCCAGATCGTCCTTGGCCGGCATGGAGATCACGTAGGAGGGTGAGCGCTGGAGCATGGTGACGTGCGCACCCTGCTCGGTGAGCGCGGGCCCGAGCGTGACGGCGGTCGCGCCGCTGCCGATCAGCACCACCCGCTTGCCGTCCACCTCGAGGTCGTCCGGCCAGTGCTGTGGATGGATGACCGGCCCGCCGAAACATTCGACGCCCGCGAACTCCGGTGTGTAGCCCTGGTCGTAGCGGTAGTAGCCGGTGCAGCCGAACAGGAAACTCGCGGTCAGCGTGACGGTTTCGCCGGTATCCCCGCGTTCGGCGCGCACGGTCCAGCGGTTGTCCGCCGAGGACCATTCGGCGCGCACCACGCGGTGCCGGTAGCGGATGTGCCGGTCGATATCGTGCTCGGCGGCGGTGTCGCGCAGATACTCGAGGATGGTGTCGCCGTCGGCGATGGCTTTGTCCCCCGGCCAGGGACGGAATCGATAACCGAGGGTGTACATGTCCGAGTCGGAACGAATGCCCGGATAGCGGAACAGGTCCCAGGTGCCGCCGAGGTTCTCGCGGCCCTCCAGGATGACATAGCTCCGGTCCGGAAAGGCCTGCCGCACATGGTAGGCCGCGCCGATGCCGGACAGTCCGGCGCCGACGATGAGCACATCGATGTGCCCGTCAACGGTGGTCATGGTGGTCGATCCTCCGGTCGGCACGGCGGCGCCGTGAGCGGCGCCGCTCCATGCCTCCAGCCTATCGAGCCTGGTGCGCGTGGTGGGCGGGTATGCCGAACCAACGGGTCAGGGCAGCCCGAAGGGTCTGGTGCGCGGCGCTGTTCGGCGCGGCCCACGCGACATAGGAGTCGGGACGCAGCAGCAGCGCGCTCGCGGGTGCGTCGCCGCGCGCGCGTCCGGCGACATAGTCGACGCTCTCGCCCCACTCCGCGGCGAGCTCCGCCCACTCCCCCGTGAGATCCAGCAGCAGCGGACGCGCCGTGCGAACCAGCTCGCTCAGCCGCACGCCGTTCTCCAGCTCGAGCTCGGGCGCACAGCGGCCGACGAGTGGATGCCCGGATTCGCCCAGGTCGTAATGGATATCGCTGCCCGCGACCAGATCGGCGAGCCGCCGCACCGTCGACTCGTCGGCCATGAGTTCGCCGAGTACCTCGCGCAACGCCGTGACATCGCCGCCGGGCGCGATCAGGGCGGCCTGGGCCCGCGCCGAGGTCAGTGTGCGCTCGGCGGCGTGGCGGCGCTCGGTGTCGTAACTGTCCAGCAGCTCCGGCGGCGCGTGACCGGCGATCTCGGCGGCCAGCTTCCAGCCCAGATTGAGCGAATCCTGGAGCCCCACATTGAGTCCGGGTCCGCCACCGGTGGCGAACACGTGCGCCGCGTCGCCGACGAGGAACACCCGCCCGTGCCGGAACCGTTCGGCCACCCGGGAATTGCCGCCGACGAGCCGCCGCAGCGCGTGCGGACCCGCACCCGAGGGCGGGCGCACCGGAATCGGCGCCCCGAGTACCCGGGCGACGCTGGCTTCCAGCTCCGCGAGGCACATCGGCTCCGCGATCTCGGGTTGATCCCACTCGGTCGTGCTCAACAGCGGCGGGTGACCGGGGAAGGGCGCGTATGAGATTCCGCCATGCTCGGTGCGATGCGGGACGAACGGCGCGATCGCACCGTAGC
The DNA here is from genome assembly GCF_042672005.1 of Nocardia sp. NPDC127579. NCBI lineage: Bacteria > Bacillati > Actinomycetota > Actinomycetes > Mycobacteriales > Nocardiaceae > Nocardia > Nocardia sp. NPDC127579. The sequence continues at coordinate 124,544 of NZ_JBHXVZ010000005.1, forward strand.
CGGGTACCCGCAGCGCGCCGGTCCCCGGATCCACCCACTCGACGGGCACCGTCACATGGGCGGTGCGCGTGGTCGTGCGGTCGTAACTGACTCCGGGAAAGTCGATTCCGGATAGTTTGCGGGTGACGCTGTGCGCGCCGTCGGCGCCGACGAGATATCGAGCGTGTAGCTCCTCGTCGCCATCCGGACCCGTAATCGTCACTGTCACAATGTCTTCCGATGTCTTCATGCCGACCAATTCGGTTCCGCGGCGGATCTCGGCACCGAGTTCGAGAGCGCGTTGCTCCAGCACCTCGACGATCCGGCGCTGCGGCACGGGCAGCGTGTACACCGGACTCCGGTCCAGCACACCGAGATTCAGCGGCAGCGCCGAGAACATGAAGTACGAGTCGCTCGGCCGAGGCGGTTCCGCACTGCCACTGAGTTCTTCGTGCAGCCCACGCCGGTCCAGCAGCGGAACCACCTGGCCCACCAGCCCGTTCGCCTTCGGCTCGACGCTCGGCTCGGGCAGGCGTTCCAGGACCAGCGGCCGGATACCGGCCGCGCCCAGTTCGCAGGCCAGCAGCAGCCCGCACGGGCCCGCGCCCGCGATAACGACATCGATCATGATTTCCTCCGTGGCGTCGGCTCCGGCAGACCGGCCGCGATCTGGGCCAGAGCATCGGTGAGCAGTGGTATCGCGGGCAGCGGCGGATCCGCGGCCTGACTGTGTTCGATGGCGACCGCCGCGGCCGTACCGACCGCGGCGGCAACGAGTTTGGGGTAGAGGTCGCGCTGCGCGTCGGTGCCGGTGCGCGCGGCCACCGCGGCGGCGAGTTCGCGCTGCGCGTGCGCGTTCACCGCGAGGATCGCGGTATGCACGGCGGGCTCGGCCAGCATGCGCCGGACACCGTCCACCCAGCGCTGTTCGGCCGCCCCGGATTCCGGCCCGCGCATATCGTGCCCGAGCGGGAATCGCGCCGCGACCGCGGCGGTGATGGCCGTCCACAGCGGTTCCGCCGGTGGGCGGGCGCGCAGTTCCTCCGCGACCTGGCACATGCGCTCCAACTGCCGGAAGGCCACGGCCTCGGCCTTGCTGGAGAAGTAGTTGCGGAAGGTGCGGACCGAGACATTCGCGGCCGCCGCGATGTCCTCGATGGTGACGTTCGCCCAGCCGCGCTCGACGGCGAGCCGGATGGTGGCCGCGCTCAGCGCGAGCCGGGTGGCCCGCTTCTTGCGTTCCCGGAGTCCGAGGCTGTCCATGCACCCAGCCTACAGAATTTTGCCTGTTCGGCAAGTTTGCCTTTTCGGCAAAATTATCCCGGGTCGATCGGGGCTCGGAATCCGTTATGCCCGTACGCGGTTCGCACACTTCGGCGTGAGGTCACTCACATCGCGTAACGGCCGCGAACCCCTGACACCCCGGCAGCTACGAATTGCCGAGGAGTAACCCACCCCACCCGGCAGGCACAAACCGCACGGTGAGATCCCATATCTTCACGGTCACCAGTTTCCGACACTTCACGACACAGATACCTCTTCGGCGCCACTGTCCCAGAAGGACTCGTCCGGATGCAGGCTTGCCCCAGCGTTGTTACTGTCGGGTAATCTTCGCTCGCCGATGATCACCGACGATCCGCCGGTCAAATCCGCCAGCGAATTCCAGGAGCTACCGTGTCGCATTCACGATTCGAATCCATCGGCGCCTATCTGCCTTCGAATATCGTCACGACCGATGAGCTGATCGGACGCCTGAAAGAACCACCCGCGTTCGATCTCGAAAAGATCACCGGCATCCGGGAACGCCGCGTGCGCGACACCCGGCCGGGCAGCTACGAGGACTCCCTCACCTTGGCACTGAAAGCCGCCGACGACTGTTTGTCCAGGTCCCGCTATGGCGCTGCCGAGCTCGACGTGATCATCTCCACCTCGATCACCCGCAGTAAAGACGCCACCCGGATGTATATGGAGCCGTCCTTCGCGTCCTTCATCGCCAAACAGCTGGGCGCGACAAAGGCAATTACCTTCGACGTTTCCAATGCCTGCGCCGGAATGCTCACCGGAACCTACATTCTGGACCGGATGATCCGCTCGGGCGCGGTCCGCAACGGACTCGTGGTCAGCGGCGAGGCGATTACCCCGATCGCCGAAACCGCCGTCGAGGAGATTTCGGAGAAATACGATCTGCAATTCGCGTCGCTGTCGGTGGGCGACTCCGGCTGCGCGGTGGTGCTGGACGAGGCCGTCGACGACGCCGACAAGATCCACTACATCGAGTTGCTGACCGCTTCCGAGCACTCGCACCTGTGCCTGGGCATGCCCAGCGACAAGACCCCGGGCGTCGCGCTCTACACCGACAACCGCAAGATGCACAACGAGGCGCGGTTCATGCTGTGGCCGGACGCGCAGCGCTCCTTCCTGGAGGAGCGCGACAGCAGCTTCGCCGACGAGGCGTTCGACTACATCATCCACCACCAATTCGGCGCCGCGGCCGTGCCGTACGCCAACGCGATCGCCGCCCGCGAGTTCGGCGCGCCGATACCGCCGGATCTCAATGTCATCCACAAGTACGGAAACACCTCCACCACTTCGCATTTCATCGTTCTGCACGACCAGCTCGGCGACCAGAACATCGCCGCGGGCTCGAAAGTGCTGATGGTCCCCGCGGCCTCCGGCGTCGTCGCCGGCTTCCTGTCCACCACCATCTCGTCGCTGAAGGTCTGATCCGATATGAGCGTGCGCATCAAAGCCACCGCGACCAGCCGGGGTATCGGCACCAACAGCATCGTCGAGCACAGCGGCCGGGCCGCGCGAAACAGCCTGGAGCGGGCCGGAATCCGGCCCGAGCAGGTCGGTGTGCTGATCAACGCCGGAGTCTTCCGCGATTCCAATACGGTGGAACCGGCCGTCTCGGCGCTGATCCAGAAGGAAGCCGGAATCGGCTTGGACTACCACTCCCCCGACGACGCCACCACCTTCTCCTTCGACCTGATGAACGGCGCCGTCGGCGTCGTGAACGCGATACAGGTCGCCACCTCGGTACTCGAGACCGGTGGCGCCGAGTACGTGCTGATCGTCTCCGGCGACACCCACCCGTCGCTCACCCGCTCGGTCGCGGACGACGAATTCCCCTACGCCACCGCCGGTGCCGCGCTGCTGCTGGAGCGCACCGACGACGCCGAGGGCTTCGGCCGGGTGCACACCGTGACCGGAACGGGCACCCCGGCCGTGCAGGCCTACGTCGACACCGCCACCATGGGCACCGTCGGGCGCGGTCTGATGACCGTCGAACGGGAACCCGATTTCACCGACCGCCTGCTCGGCGTGGCGCTGGAGGCGGCCCTCGCCGCGCTGGCCGATCAGGATCTGTCCGGGCTGGCGCTGATCGCCTCCACGCCCGCGCCGGAATTCCCGAAACTGCTCGCCGACGCGCTCGGCATCGACCAGGACGCGGTGCGCGTACCGGACCTCGCCGAGGGCGACCCACACACCGCCGCCCTGCCGCTGGCCTACGACCGCGCGCTGGCCGAAGGCACACTCGCCGGATACAACCGGGTGCTGTTCGTGGCGGCCGGGGCCGGACCGTCGGCGGCGGCGGTGCTCTACCGGCTGCCCGCATGACCGCGACCTACTGGCAGGCCATCGACCGGTTCCGCGCGTTCGCCCGCGCGGAACCGGATCGCGCGGCGGTCATCCACCCGGACGGCGTCGACTCCGACGGGCTGCCCGCATATCGCACGCTCACCTACCGTGAGCTCGACGCGTGGTCGGACGCCATCGCCGAACGGCTGATCGTGTCCGGGGTGGACAGCGGCACCCGCACCATCGTGCTGGTGCTGCCCAGTCCCGAGCTGTACGCGATCCTGTTCGCGCTGTTGAAGATCGGCGCCGTGCCGGTCGTCATCGACCCGGGCATGGGGGTGCGCCGGATGGTGCACTGCCTGCGCGCGGTACAGGCGGAGGCGTTCATCGGGATTCCGCCCGCGCACGCGCTGCGGGTGCTGTTCCCGCGCAGCTTTCGCCGGGTCCGCACCGTGGTCACCGTCGGCAGGCGCTGGTTCTGGGGTGGGGCGACGCTGGCGAGCTGGGGCCGGGAGCCGGCCGGCGTGCTGCTCGAACGCGTCCCGGCCGATCCGGGCGACGTACTGGTCATCGGATTCACCACGGGCAGTACCGGTCCCGCGAAAGCGGTGGAGCTGACCCACGGCAACCTGGCCGCCATGGTGGAGCAGGTACACACCGCGCGCGGCGAGGTCGCGCCGGACACCTCGCTGATCACCTTGCCACTGGTCGGGATCCTGGACCTGCTGCTCGGATCCCGCTGTGTGCTACCGCCTTTGATTCCCAGCAAGGTCGGGTCCACCGATCCCGCGCACGTGGTGGACGCGATCCAGCGGTTCGGGGTGCGGACCATGCTCGCCTCACCGGCCGTGCTGATCCCGCTGCTGCGCCACCTCGAAGCCCACCCTGCCGAGCTGGACACGCTCGGCAGCATCTTCTCCGGTGGCGCGCCGGTGCCGGACTGGTGCGTCGCCGGTCTGCGTGCCGTACTGCGCGCGGACGCGCAGGTGTTCGCGGGATACGGGTCGACCGAGGCGCTGCCGATGTCGACGATCGAATCGCGGGAACTGCTGGATGGACTCGTGCAACGCGCGCACCAGGGTGACGGAACCTGTATCGGCCGGCCGTCCGACCGGATTCGGGCGCGGCTGATCGCCATCACCGACGACCCGGTTCCCACCTGGGCGGACACCGAATCTCCCGGTGGCCTCCGCGGCATCGGTGAGCTGGTGGTCTCCGGCCCGAATGTGAGCACCCATTACTACTGGCCGGAGCGGGCCAATCTCGCCGGGAAGATCGCCGACGGCGCGGTCGTCTGGCATCGCACCGGCGACCTCGCCTGGATCGACGACGAAGGCCGGATCTGGTTCTGCGGGCGCAAGAGTCAGCGCGTGGAAACAGCCGACGGGCCGATGTTCACGGTGCAGGTGGAACAAATCTTCAACGTGGTGCCCGGTGTCGCCAGGACCGCCCTCGTCGGCGTGGGCCGCCCCGGAGCCCAGCGCCCGGTACTGTGCGTTGAGCTGACCGAAGGGGCCGAGCGCGGCGACGTGATCAGTGAACTACTCACGCGAGCAACAGCTTTCGAGCTGACCAAGCCGATCGAACACTTCCTGGTGCACCCCGGCTTCCCGGTCGATATCCGGCACAACGCCAAGATCGGTCGTGAGCAGCTCGCGATCTGGGCGGCCGAGCAGGTGAAGCGATCATGAAACCCGGTGCGCTCCGGACTGTTCCGATCCTCGGGTGGATCTATCTGCTGGGCGGGCTGGTGGCCGCACTGGCCGGGCGCACACCGCGCAACCGCGTGCTGCGGGCGCTCTGGTGGGTCGACGCGTTCCTGAGCATCGTCGTGCACGCGGCGCAGATTCCCGCCGCACTGCGGGCCGCCGACGGCGCGAACCCGCTGCGAACCGCGGTCCTGACCCAGATCTTCGGGCTCACCTACTGGCGGACCCGGCCCTCGGCGGCGAACGGAGACGCGCTGTGAAAATCCTGGTCACCGGGGCATCCGGATTCCTGGGCGGCGCGCTGGTCCGCCGTCTCGTCGCCGACGGTGCGCACGAGGTGTCGATTCTGGTGCGGCGCAGCAGCAATCTGGCCGACCTGGGGTCCGCCCGCGACAATGTGCGGCTGGTCCACGGCGACCTGTCCGACCCGGAATCGCTGCGCACCGCCACCACCGGGATGGACGTGGTGTTCCACAGCGCCGCCCGGGTCGACGAGCGCGGCACGCGTGCGCAGTTCTGGGCGGAGAACGTCACCGCCACCGAACGACTGCTCGAGTCCGCCCGCGCGAACGGCGCGTCCGGATTCGTCTTCATCTCCAGTCCCAGCGCGATGATGGACTACGACGGCGGCGATCAGCTCGATATCGACGAATCGGTGCCATATCCAGGCCGATACCTGAATCTGTACTCCGAGACCAAGGCAGCCGCCGAGCGGGCCGTATTGGCCGCGAACGCACCGGGATTCACCACTTGCGCGCTGCGCCCGCGGGCGATCTGGGGTGCGGGCGACCGATCCGGGCCGATCGTGCGCCTGCTCAGCCGCACCGCGGCCGGCACACTGCCCGACCTGTCCTACGGCCGCGACGTGTTCGCCTCGCTCTGCCATGTCGACAATATCGTCGAAGCCTGTGTGCGAGCAGCGGATTCCGACGCGGTGGGCGGCAAGGCGTACTTCGTGGCCGATGCCGAGCGTACCGATGTATGGCGGTTCCTCGGCGAGGTCGCCACCCGGCTCGGCTATCGGCCGCCCACCCGGCAGCCGAATCCGCGGGTACTCGCCGCCGTCGTCGCCGCGATCGAAACCGTATGGCGCGTACCGTTCATCGCCACCCGCTGGTCGCCGCCGCTGTCGCGTTACGCGGTCGCGCTGATGACCCGCAGCGCCACCTACGACACCGGCGCGGCCACCCGAGATTTCGGCTACCGGCCGATCGTGGACCGTTCGACCGGGCTCGAGCGCTTTCTCGACTGGCTCGAAACCCAGGGCGGCGTAGTCGAACTCACCAAGGATGTGCGATGACTTTTCGACGGCCGATCTCGCCCACCGAGCGCATGTACTTTCCGATGCGGGATCTCGCGCCGCCGTTCCTCATGCAGCTCGTGATCCCCGGCACCGGCGGTATCGATGCCGAACGCCTTCGGCAGGCAGTCGAGGTCGCCGCGCGGGCGTGCCCGGGCGCGCGCCTGATCCGGCGGGGCAAGAACTGGATCGACAGCGGCATCGCCCCGACCGTGCGCGTGGTCGCCGGGCACGCCGTCGCGGATCCGAACCTCGAGGCGGACCCGGTGCTGACCAGCCCGATCGGCCCGTCCGCCGCCTCCACCGTCGAGATCCTGCTGCTCACCGGCTCGCCGACCACCCTGGTGTTCCGGGTGTTCCACGGCGTCATGGACGGCATGGGCATGGTCCTGTTCGCCACCAGCGTGCTGCGCGTACTGCGCGGCGACGCGCCCGAGGAGTTCCCCGATCCGGTGGCCGACGCCGAACTGGTCCGCCGGATCGGCGCGCCCGGCCGGCCGACGGTCATGGCGCCGACCTACCGAACCGCTGTCGGGCACGGCCGTCAGGAACCCGGTGCACCACGACATCTGTTGCGCCGCCGCACCATTCACGCATCCGGGCCGGGCGCGCTGGCTCGGATCGCCGCGCGCCTGGCCGAGCGGACCGACGGTCCCTCACGCATCATGATGCCGGTCGACCTGCGCCGCCACGACCCCGCGCTGCGCTCCACCGCCAATCTGGCCCTGCCGCTGTTCCTGGACCTCACCCCCGGCACCCCCTGGGCCGCGGTCAAGGAGCAGATCAAATCCGGCCTGGCCGCGCGCCGGGAACTGAACCAGATGGCCGCGACCCGGCTCACCCAGGTCCCCGACGCCGCCAACCGCGCCCTGCTCCGGTCGCTCAACAAGATGGGCGCGGACCGCGGCCGCAATCTGGCCTCGGCCACCGTCTCGCATATGGGCCGGTTCACCCGCGAGGATCTCGCGGTGCCCGGCTTCGAACCCACCGCCATCTACGTTCTGCCGCAGCACAGCATCGCCATGCCGCTGCTGTTCGCCCTGATGGAATTCGACGGGCGCACCGAACTGACCGTGTCGGCGCGCAACGGCGCCGGCCTCGAGGCCCGCCTCGACACGCTGCTCGACGACCTCGTGCAGCAACTGGAGCGGGAGCTTCCCGTCCATCCGTGACCCCGGTCCGGGCGGTTGTCACCGTCTCGGACAGAATCGACCGAGTTCGATTCCGCACCACCGCAGTAGAGGCAGCATTTGAGCACCGCGAACCAGTCCACCGTCCGCAGCGTCTCCGCGGGCGGTACCCGGTGACCGCGTGGGCGCGCCTGCTCATCGCGCGACCCAAGCTGGTGCTGGCGCTGATCATCGCCGGAATCGGCCTGTTCGGGCTGTACGGCGCGGGCGCGTCGAAGAATCTCAGCGCGGGCGGATTCACCGACCCACACAGCGAATCGGCGCAGGTCGACCGGATCGTCACCGAGCACTTCGGCCCGCAGAACGCCGACCTGATCGCCCTCTACACCGCACCCGAGGGCAGGACAGTCGACGATATCGGTCCCGAGGTGCGCGCCCGGCTGGACCGGATCGACCCGAAACTGCTGGCCAAACCGGTCGAGAGCTATTGGACCAGCGCGCCGCCGCGCAAAGCGCTGCTGCGGTCGGCGGACGGCACGCGGGCCATCGCGGTCGTGTTCACCGCGGGCGACGAGAACGCCCGGCTGTCGGCGTATCCGAATCTGGAAGCGGCGCTTCGGGTTCCGGGTATCGACACCCGCATGTCCGGCTACAGCGCGGTGTCCACCGAGATCACCTCGCAGTCCCAGCGCGATCTCGTGGTGGCGGAATCGATCTCGCTGCCGATCACGCTGTTGATCCTGGTGCTGGTCTTCGGCGGGGTGGTCGCGGCGTCACTGCCGGTCGTCGTCGGGCTGCTCGCGGTGGCGGGCGCGATGGGCGCGATCCGGGTGCTCACCGAATACACGGAGGTGAGCACCTTCGCGGTGAACACCGCCTCGCTTCTCGGGCTCGGCATGGCCATCGACTACGGCCTGTTCCTGGTCAACCGGTTCCGCGAGGAAATCGCCGAGGGCCGCGACGTGCCCGCCGCGATCCAGCGCACCTGCGCCACCGCCGGCCGCACCGTCGCCTTCTCGGCGCTGCTGTTGATCTGCGCGTTCGCGGGCATGTTCGTCTATCCGCAGGCGGTACTGCGTTCACTCGGGTTCGGCGCGATCGCCGCGGTCGCGCTCGCGGCGGTTCTCTCGCTGACCGTCCTGCCCGCTCTGCTCGCGCTGTTCGGACACCGAATCGGACGGACCGCGGCCAGCCGGACGGGCGAGGATCGCACCGAACGGTTCTGGGGCCGGGTGGTGGACGCGGTACTGCGCAAACCCGGGGCGGTCGCCCTCGCGGTCGGCGCCATCCTGCTGGTGCTGGCCACGCCGGTACTCGACATCCGGCTCGGCGAGATCGACCATCGGGTGCTGCCCACCGACAACACCGTCCGCCAGACCGTCGACGAGCTCTACGCCGAATTCCCCGGCGCCAGGACGGGGGCCACCGCGGTCCTGCGCGGCACGGACGGAACACCACCGCAGGCGGCGCAACTCGACGCCGCGCAGACCGAACTGGCCGCTGTTCCCGGCGTGGGCGCGGTGGTGCAGGTCGGGCGCACCGGCGATCTCGTGGTGCTGCACGCCTTCCTGGACGCGACCGACCGCAGTCCCGCCGCCCAGGACGCGGTACTGGCCATGCGGGAGGTACCCGCGCCCGCGGGCACGACGATCCAGGTCGGCGGTGACACCGGAACCGCACGCGACAGCCTCGACGCCATCGTGCACCGGATGCCGTTCATGATCGCGACCATGGTGCTGGCCACGGTGCTGCTGCTACTCATCGCCTTCCGGTCGATCATCTTGCCGCTCAAGGCCGTTGCCATGGCGTTCCTCAGTCTCGCCGCCACCTTCGGCGTGCTCACCTGGATCTTCGTTCAGGGGCATCTCGGCGGGCTGCTCGACGTCGCGCCGGGGCCGATCGACGCGGGCATGATGGTGCTGATCATCGCGGTGATCTTCGGGCTGTCCACCGACTACGAGGTGTTCCTGCTGTCTCGGATGTCGGAGGCACACGAGGCGGGCGCGGGCACCGCCGCCGCGGTGCGGATCGGCACGGTCAAGACCGCCCGGGTGATCACCGCGGCCGCTGTGCTGCTGGTCTTCGTCACCGGCGCGTTCACACTGTCTCCGCTGACACCCATGCGGATGATCGGCATCGGCATGATTACCGCCCTCGTGCTCGACGCGACGCTGGTCCGCATGCTGCTGGTGCCGGCGCTGGTGCAGCTCATGGGCCCGGCGAACTGGTGGCTGCCGTGGCGGCGGCGCGGGCACGCGGTGACGGTGACCGAACGCGAGCCCGCTCAGCCCCAGCTGTAGAAGAAGGTGCGCAGGATCAGCGCCAGGATGAACACCACCGTGAAGGCCAGGTCGAGGCCGGTGTTGCCGAAGCGGATCGGCGGAATGATCTTGCGGACCGGCGCGAGTACCGGCTCGGTGAGCGTGGTGACCAGCTGACGGGGCTTTTCCGCCCACTGCGGCCGATCCGCCAGGATCATGACCCAGTCCAGCACCATCCGCGCGATCAGCAGCAGAATGAACACGGAGGTCACGAACCCGAGCAGGGAACCGAGGAAAGCCATGGGTGCACTCCTTAGTGATCGCCGCTATGGCGTCATACCAGCTTCAACGCGGCCGACCTGTCCGAAAGTTCCGATTGTCGCGGTATCACCATAAGCAGTGATCAGCGCCGATGCCGGTATTGGAACACACCTACTTCAGTGGTTGAGGGCGGCCAGCAGGCGAGCTCCCCCGGCTCGGTGCGCGCCCCGGATGACGAACTTCTCGAAACCCCAGCGCTTCCGATGGGCGTGCAGTTCCGTGCACAGATCATCGACCGTGCCGATCAAGACGTACGGAGCGGCCAGCAGATCCTGTGCGGTCGAACCGGTGATCTCCGCGGCCAGGCGGGCGGCCGCTGCCTCCGCGTCGTCGGTGATCTCCAGGTACTGCACCAGCACCTCGAACTCCGGGTCTCGTCCCGCCCCGTCGGCCGCCGCACGGACGATCTCCACCTGCTCATCGATATGCGCAATGCGCCAGCGGGTTTCGTGGTCTCGGCCGTCCGGCAGCGTGCGACCGAGACCGGTGAAGTCGACGATGTCGGCGTGCGCGCCCGCGTAACGCAGCAGGCGCGGATTGTTGCCGCCCACCCGTAGCGGAATCGGGTCCCGCACGGGGCGCGGGCTGTCCAGCACCGCGTCGCGCAGCGTGAAGTACGCGCCGTCCACGGTCACCGTCTCCCCCGCCAGCAGCCGCCGCGTCAGCTCGGTCAGCTCGACCATCCGCTCGATCCGCGCCCCCGGCGCGGGCCGCTGTGCACCCCGCATACTCCACTCGAACGGATTGTGACCCGCCCCCACCCCGAACTCGAAACGGCCGCCCGACAACAGATCCAGGGTCGCGCCCTCCACCGCCAGCGCCACCGGCTCCCACAGACCACCGTTGATCACATTGGTGCCCAACCGGATCCGCTCCGTCACCGCCGCGGCGGCCGCCAAACTCACGAACGGCGCCGCGCACGCGCCCGGATGGTCGGGCACCAACAGCGCCTCGAACCCATCCCGCTCACACGCCCGCGCGAACTCGGTCCACGACTCGACCTGCCCCACCGCCCCTTGCACCGAAAACCGCAGCCTGTCAACCACAACCAGTCCTTCCGTCACCTGCACGGTAAACCCGTCCCACCGCCTCCAACCCCGCATCTCCCGACAATCCGCTCACAGCGACACTGGTGGTCTCGGCGGCCTCGATGCGACCAGCATCGCCGAGACGAAGACGTTGAGCCGGTTTCCTGCACGCCGACGGCGGCTCGAAGGTCTCACCGGCGGCTACTGTGCTGTGACGATGTGGGATCGGCGCGGTCAGTCGGGTGGGAGCAGGGGGGAGATGGCTTCGGCGATTTCTGTTGCGTTGTCGCAGGGGGACAGGTTGCGGGGGTGGGTGGAGCGGGGGTCGTCCACGAGGATGGAGAGGGAGCCGGTGGGGAGTTCTATGTCGAGAGTGCAGCCGCCGGGGACGTCGGGGCGGGCCTCGTAGCGGAGGGCCTTGCGGGTGGAGACGGTGAGAGGTGTCGCGGTGGGGAACTTTTCGCGGATCTGGGGCAGGGTGGTGTTCGTGGTCTGGATGCTGAAGGTGTAGCGGGTGCGCGCCAGATAGACGCAGCCCTTGGCGGTGGTGGCTCCGGCGTTGGTCTGCCGGGGTTCTGGTTTGCGGGCATCCCACTGGTGTCGGGCCAGGAACTCCGCGGTCAACGCCGTGCACGGATCGAAAGCGCCGGCGGTACCGGGCACGGAGGTCGGCGCGCTGGCAGTCGATCGCGCTCCGGTCGACGACGCGGACGGCTCACCGCCCGCACCGCCCCCGCAGGCCACGAGCAGCCCCAGTGCCGCGACGATTCCCGCGGCGCGGACGAATCGCACAGAGCCGCTTCGGTGAACATCGTTCATCGCACTCCCAGCTCACAGGAAAATCGCGCATCGCGTTCACACCCGGAGTTCGTGGATCCGGCGAGCGAAATCCGCGTCGGTTCGCTCGTAGGCCTCACACATTGTTTTGAACAATGTCTGTAGTTGACCCGCGATGGTGATGTAGTCGCCGATGGTGTCGTAGGCGTTGTTCGGGCCGCCGAAAGCCTTCTCCCGGAAGAACTTCACCAGCTCGATCGCCGACCAGAGGCGGGCGTTGTCCTCGCCGAGACCCCAGTACACTCGCTCGCCCAGCGAGCGTGCGTCGAGTTGCACCACCGCCAGGTCATCGATGAGCGCCTGACAGGCCTTGTCGATGTCCAGGAACACCTGCGGTTCCATGCGCACCGCCAACGCCCCCGTTTTCGCGTCCTCGATGTATGCCCCGAATGGGTTTCCCGTCGCCTTCATGCCCGCCCCTTCCGCTGGTACAGCTCGATCATAGAGACGCACGGGCGGGCACGGGGGTTCCCTCGGGGAAAAAATTCGGCCGGGGTCAGCGGGCGGCGGCGATGGCGGCGGCGAGGAAGCCGTCGGCGGCGAGATCCCGGTTGGCGAGCTGGGTGCCGTTGATCAGGACCGTGGGGGTGGAGTTGACACCGCTCGACAGCACCTCCTGGGTCTTCTGCCGCAGGTAGGTCTCGTAAGTGCGTTCGGTAATGCACTGCGCCACGGACGAATCCGTGTATCCCGCGCCCTCGGCGATCTCGATCAGGGCACTGTCGGACAGGCCCGCGCCGCCTTCGGCGGGCTGGCGTTCGAACATGGTGGCCAGCCAGCGCTGATAGTTCTCGGTACCGGAGTTGGCGACACAGTAGGAGGCATTGCCGGCCCGCGAGGAGTACTTGTCGGTCGAGGCCCGGTCCAGGAAGGTGATGACGCTGTATTCGACTGCCGCGTCCCCCTTCTCGACGGCTTCCTCGAGGACGCGACCGTTGTGCTGTTCGAAGGATTTACAGGCCGGGCATTGCAGATCGGCGACCAGGCGCACCACGACCGCGCCGTCACCGACCCGGACCGACCCGTCCGCGGCGGTGTTACGCGGCACGGTCGGCAGCGATGGCCCCGCGGCCGCCTTGTCCCGCGTCATCAGCACGATCACGACACCGACCACGGCGACCACCACGACCAGCGCCACCGCGACCAGCACCTGGACGAGGATCTTGCGGTCGTTGCGCGGCGGCGGCTGCGGTGGGGTCCAAGCGCCCTGTTGGGGATACACCGTCGTACACCTTCACTTTCGCTCGCCGAACAACCTCGACCGCCACCCTAGTCGGCACCGGCGCACACCTGTCGGCCCGGTCAGATGGCGAACGCGGGCGCGGGCGCGCTGATCCGTGCCGGCGGGCGGTAGTCGGCCCAGGCGGCGGCGAGCCGCAGCACCGCGTCGCGCAGCGTCGATCGGGGATGACGGAAATGCAGTCGGATATGCCCGTCGCTGGATCCCGTGGGGTCGAGCCCGTTACCCGCGAGGACGGCGATATCGTGCCGGAGCGCGGTTTGCGCGAACGACGCGCCGTCACCGTGCGGCAGCGGAATCCACAGCGACTGCCCGCCGGGCACCGGGGCGACCGGCCACTGCGGCAGGTGCACTGCGAGATCCTCGATCAGGCTGTCGTGCGCGGCTTTTCGGGTGAGGGCCTGCGCGCGGCACAGACTGTCGAGGTCGGCGACCAGGCCGGTGGCGGCCATCTGAGCGGGCAGGTTTCCGCCGAGATCGCCGACCGCGCGCAGCCGGGCCAGGCGAGCGATCGTCGCCGGGTCGGCCCGGACCCAGCCGACCCGCAAACCGCCCCACAGACTCTTGCTGAGCGAACCGACGGTGATCACGGAGTCGACATCGGCGGCCGTCGGCGGCAGCTCGGGCGCACCGGGAAAGGCGAGCTCGGCGAGTACCTCGTCGACGATCAACGGAATCCCGGCCGCTGCCGCGGCCTCGGCCAGTCCACGTCGCACCAATCGGGAAAGCACTGTGCCGGTGGGGTTTTGGAAGGTCGGCGTGACATAGGCCAGCGCGGCGCCGGACCGAACCGCCGTCCGGAATCCGGTCAGCCCGAGCGGCAGCGGTCGCAACACCGCCGACGCCTCCCGGAATGCCTCCAAAGCACCCGGGTACGTGGGTGTTTCGAGCACCACACGATCACCGGGTCGCAGCAGCGCCCGCGCGAGCAGCGTCAATCCCTGCTGACCGCCATTGGTGACGAGGATCTGCTCGGGCCGCGTCGGGGCGCCGAGCCGGGTATAGCGTTCGGCGATCGCGACGCGCAAGGGCAGGTAACCCGCAGGGTGATAACCGATTTCGCCACTGAGCCCCGCGAGCTCGGGGACGATCCGCGCGTACGCCGCGGCGATCTCGGGCGGCGGCGCGTCCGGCGCGGCGCAGGCCAGCGAGATCACCTCGGGGCGTATGACCGATGCGATCTCCCTCACCGACGCGATCAGCGAACTCCCCGGCCCGTTCCAGCCCCGTGATCTCGCCGTCGCCAACGACACCGTCGTACGCCTCGCCCGCCTGGACGGCGAGTTCCCCTGGCATCACCACGACGAGGACGAACTGTTCCTCTGCTGGGAAGGCACCTTCCGGCTCGAACTCGAGGGCCGTGCGCCGGTACCCCTGTCCGCGGGCGAACTCTTCGTCGTCCCGAAGGGGTTGCGGCACCGTCCGGTAGCCGATGCCCCCGCGCACGTGCTGCTCATCGAACGCCCGGAGACCGCGCAGTACGGGAACTGAGCGCTCGTCGAGAATCGAGCCGTTCCAGGGTCGGTGCTCAGCGGACCATCACTGCGGGCCGGGCTCGTCCGGCGGATCGGATTTCGGCGGATCGCTGATCCGGCGGGCCTTGGGCACGCGCCGCACGCGCGCGATCGACCCGTTCTCGGCGGCGCGGCGGCGACGCAGGGTGTCGAGATCGACGACGGTGCCGTCGGTCTCCGGCGGGGAGTCCGCGCCGGTCTCGGCGCGCCACCAACCGGTTTCCCCCTGGAGTTCCGAGCGGGAGACAGGGCGGGTGGGGGCGGGATCGAAGCTGGATCCGGTGTCCGTGCGCCAGGTCTTACGCGGCTGCGGGGCTGTGTCCTCGGTCACTCGGCGCGGACGGCGCGGCAACCGGATGACCTTGCGGTCCGGCTCGTTTCCGCCCGGCTCCTGGTTGCGCCCTTCCTGGTCCGACATCGACTAACCACCGATGCGCGGCGAGGCACCGGGCCGGTGTCTGACCATTTCGTCGCTCACAATCCCTGTTCTCTCGCACGCCCGACGGTCGCGGCGCTGTCGATTCGGCCCCAGCCTACCGCCCGACGCCGCCGCGACTACTGGTCGAAGGCCGCCAGCAGTCGTTCGGCGGCCAGCGCGGCGGTCAGGGTGCCGTCGCGGACCTGTCGCTCGACGTCGGCGCGCATGGCCTTCACATTCGGGTCGTCGGTCAGGCGGCGCAGCAACTGGTCGTGCACCATGGTCCAGGTCCAGTCGACCTGCTGGCGACGCCGCTTCTCGTCGAACTCACCGGCGTCGGTGAGCACCCGGCGGTGTTCGAGGACAGTGTCCCAGAACTTGTCCAGCCCGGTGCCCTCCAGCCCGCTCATCGTGAGCACCGGTGGACGCCACAGGGCGTCGTGCGGATGGATGAGCCGCAGCGCGCCCGCGAGTTCCCGGGCCGCGGATTTCGCTTCGATCTCGTGCTTGCCGTCGGCCTTGTTGACCGCGACCAGATCGGCGAGTTCCAACACGCCCTTCTTGATCCCCTGCAACTGATCGCCGGTGCGGGCCAGGGTCAGGAAGCAGAACACATCGACCATATTCGCAACGGTCACCTCGGACTGGCCGACGCCGACGGTCTCCACCAGGATGACGTCGTAGCCGGCCGCCTCGAGTAGCACGATGGTCTCGCGGGTCGCCTTGGCGACGCCGCCGAGCGTGCCCGCGGTCGGCGAGGGCCGGATATAGGCGTTGCGCTCCACCGAGAGCCGGCCCATCCGGGTCTTGTCACCGAGGATCGACCCGCCGGTCCGCGTCGAGGACGGATCGACCGCGAGTACCGCGACCCGATGGCCCTGGCCGATCAGGTGCATGCCCAGGGTATCGATGAACGTCGATTTGCCGACGCCCGGGACGCCGGTGATCCCGACCCGATTCGACAGTGCCGCACCGGATTCCGGGGCCAGTGCGAGCAGCAGCCGTTGCGCCAGCTCGCGATGGTCGGCCCGGGTGGACTCGACCAGTGTGATCGCGCGGGCCAGCGGCGCGCGCTCACCCGCCCGGATGCCGGCGGCGAGCGCGTCGACATCGACGACCCGTCGGACGCCGGGCACCGGATCTCGGCGGGTGGGCGCACCGACACCGCTGGTCAGTGACAGTCGTTCCGACGCACCGCTGTTCGTGGCACCGGCGTGCCCCCGTTCCGAACCGCCGGCCGAGGCCGCCGGTTCGGGCGACGGAGGCTGTCCTGCGGATGCGATCATGCGTTCCCGGCGGAATCCGCCCCGCCGCCGAGTTCGTGGCCGAGCGCCGCGCCGAGCTTGCGCAGCAGATCGACCGCGGCGTCGGCGATCACGGTGCCGGGCGGGAAGATCGCGGCCGCACCCGCCTGGTAGAGCTCGTCGAAATCGCCGGGCGGGATGACCCCGCCCACGATCACCATGATGTCGGGGCGTCCGACCTCGGCCAGCGCCTGCTTCAACGCGGGCACCAGCGTGAGGTGGCCGGCCGCGAGCGAGGAGACGCCGACCATGTGCACGTCGTTGTCCGCCGCCTGCTGGGCCACCTCCTCCGGGGTCTGGAACAGCGGGCCCACATCGACATCCATGCCGAGGTCGGCGAAGGCGGTGGCGATCACCTTCTGGCCGCGATCGTGCCCGTCCTGGCCCATCTTGGCGACCAGGATGCGCGGGCGACGGCCCTCGGCCTCGGCGAACTCCTCGACCAGCTCGATCGCCTTCGTAATGTTGGTGACCTTCCCGGCTTCGTCACGGTACACACCGGAGAGCGTACGGATCTCGGCCTGATGGCGGCCGTACACCTGCTCCAGCGCGTCGGATATCTCGCCCACCGTGGCCTTGGCGCGTGCGGCGTCGATGGCCAGGGCGAGCAGATTATTGGCCATGCCGCCCTCGGAAGAGCCCGCGGCGCGGGTCAATTCGGCGAGCGCGCGGCGCACCGCGTCCGGATCCCGTTCGGCGCGAAGCCGTTCCAGCTTCTCGATCTGCTCGGCCCGCACCCGCGAGTTCTCGACCTTGAGCACCTCGACCTGCTGGTCCTCTTCCACCTGGTACTTGTTGACGCCGATCACCGGCTGCTGGCCGGTGTCGATGCGCGCCTGGGTCCGGGCGGCGGCCTCTTCGATGCGCAGCTTGGGGATGCCCTCGCCGATCGCCTGGGCCATACCACCGTGCGCTTCGACCTCGGCGATATGCGCGCGGGCGCGGTTGGCCAGCTGGTGGGTCAGCCATTCCACGTAGTAGGAGCCGCCCCACGGATCGATCGGGCGGGTGGTGTTGGACTCCTGCTGGATCAGCAGCTGGGTGTTGCGAGCGATGCGCGCCGAGAAGTCGGTGGGCAGCGCCAGCGCCTCGTCCAGGGCGTTGGTGTGCAACGACTGGGTGTGCCCCTGAGTCGCGGCCATCGCCTCGATGCAGGTGCGCGCCACATTGTTGTAGGCGTCCTGCGCGGTCAGCGACCAGCCCGAGGTCTGCGAATGGGTGCGCAGGGACAGCGATTTCGCGCTCTTGGGCTCGAACTTCGCGACCAGCTCACTCCAGAGCAGCCGCCCCGCACGGAGTTTGGCGACCTCCATGAAGAAGTTCATGCCGATCGCCCAGAAGAAGGACAGCCGCGGCGCGAACTTGTCGACCTCCATGCCCGCGTCGATACCGGCGCGGATGTATTCGACACCGTCGGCGAGGGTGTAGGCCAACTCCAGATCGGCGGTCGCGCCGGCCTCCTGGATGTGATAGCCCGAGATCGAGATGGAGTTGAACTTCGGCATCTTCGCGCTGGTGTAGGCGAAGATGTCGGAGATGATCCGCATCGACGGCTTCGGCGGATAGATGTAGGTGTTGCGGACCATGAACTCCTTCAGAATGTCGTTCTGAATGGTTCCGGCCAGCTGCTCGGGCGCGACACCCTGCTCCTCGGCGGCCACGACATAGAGGGCGAGGATCGGCAGCACCGCGCCGTTCATCGTCATCGACACCGAAACCTGGTCCAGCGGAATGTGATCGAAGAGCTGGCGCATGTCCAGAATGGAGTCGATCGCGACGCCGGCCATACCGACATCACCCTGCACGCGCGGATGATCGGAGTCGTAGCCACGGTGCGTGGCCAGGTCGAACGCCACCGACAGGCCCTTCTGACCGGCCTGCAGATTGCGGCGGTAGAAGGCATTGGAGTCGGCCGCGGTGGAGAAACCCGCGTACTGGCGGATGGTCCACGGCTGGTTGACGTACATCGTCGGGTACGGGCCGCGCAGGAACGGCGCGATTCCGGGCACGCTGTCGAGCGGATACCCCTGCGCCGCAACCGCGTCCCGGTCGGCCTTGCTGAACACCGGCGGCACGTCGATGCCCTCGGGGGTCGACCAGGACAGCTGCTCGGGCGCGTAGTTGTTGGCCGCGGCCGCACCGGCGACGAACTCACGCACCGCGGCGGCGTCGACCGCGGCGGCCTCCGGCGCGTGCTCGGCCAGCGGCACGTCGGCGAAACTGCCGATCACATGCTTGATTTCCGACATCGTCATCAGGCTCCCACCTTCTCCAGCAGGCCGGACAGCGCCGCGACCGCATCGATCCGCGCCGCCAGGTATCCGTCGGGTCGTTCGGTATCGGTCAGGTCCGCAACGGCTTTCGCCGCACCGGCCAGCAGAACCGTATCCACCCCGGCGGTGCGCAACTGGGCCACCGCCGCACCGGCCTCCGTGCCATAGCGCTTGTCCGCACCGCACAGCACGGCGATCGTCGCGCCGGATTCCTTTGCAGCGGCGGCAATCCCGTCGACCGTCAGCGGCCCCGGGTTGACCGATTCGATACCGCCGGAGGCGAGCAGGTTCGCGATGAAGGTCACTCGCACGTTGTGCTCGGCAACCGGGCCCAGCGGCACCAGCAGCGCCTTCGGCCGCGCACCGTGCGCGGCCAGATAGACGTCGGAGCGATTGCGCAGTTCCTCGAACGCCGCGCCGTAGCGGGCCACCCGGCCGGGTTCGCGCGCGGCGGCCGACAACGGCTGCTCGGCCAGATTCGGGAACTCGTTGACGCCCGTGACCGCCGTCTTCCGGTGTGCCACATCGGCATCGCGCGCCACCCGGGTGGCGCCGATCCGCTCGGCCAGCAGGCCCGAGTCCAGGGCCGCGAGGTAACCGCCCGCCGCCTCGATCTCCTGCATGAACTCCCACGCCTTGGCGGCCAGATCGGCCGTGAAGCTCTCCACGTGCCAGGACCCGGCGCCCGGGTCCTGCACGAAACCGAGGTGGGATTCCTCGAGCAGCAGCAGCTGGGTATTGCGGGTCATCCGGTCCGAGAACGACTTCGAGACGCCGAGCTCACCCTGGGGCAACGCGGAATCGAACGGCAGCACCGTGACCGTATCCGCGCCGCCGACGCCCGCGCCGAACGCGGCGAGCGTGGTGCGCAACAGGTTCACCCAGGGGTCGCGCTGGCTCATCATGGCCGCCGAGGTGACCGCGTGCTGCGGGGCGCCACCGAACTCGGGCAGCCCGCACACCTGCGCAACGCGCGCCCAGAGTTGGCGGGCGGCACGGAATTTCGCGATGGTGGCGAATTGGTCGTCGGTCGCGGCGAAGCGGAATTCCAGCTGGCCCAGCGCGGCGGCGGTGTCGTATCCGGCCGCGGTGAGCTGCCGCAGATACTCCAGACCGGCGGCGACGGCCGCGCCCAGCTCCTGGGCATCGGCGGCGCCCGCGTCGTGGAAAACGGTGCCGTCCACGGTGATCGCGCGCACGGTCTCGGGGCGAGCGATGGCCGCGCCGGCGAGTTCCACCGCATGGCTCGCCTCGATATCGACGGATCCGGCGAAGCGGCTGGTCAGCGGCGCGGCGCCGAGGTTCACCTGGATGTCCGCCCGATCGGCGGCGGCGTCGTAGCCGTCCAGCGCGGCGAAAACCTGTGCGGCGGACTCGGTTACGGCGGCGCCCGCGTCCAGGGTCAGCGGCGCCAGCTCGAACAGCAGCCCGGACAGCGCCGTCGGCAGGTCCGCCACCGGCACGCCGCGCTCGCCTGTGCCCAGCCAGATGGCGCTGAGCCCGTTCTCCAAACCGCTCAGAATCTCACGGTTCGCGGTCGCGGCGTCTCCGGCCACATACGCGCTCACATACCAGCCGCGATGCACGTCGCGGGTGGCGCTACCGCCACGCACGAACGGGAACGCGCCCGGCAGCGGCTGCTCGGGCAGCTCGTCCCGGCTGGTGTACAGCGGGGCGATCGTCAACCCGTCATAGGTGGTTTCCTCGAGCAGCTTCTCCGGCTCGTCCGGCAATTCGGCGATCTCGACCCTGCGGGCCTTCGCCAGTACCCCCGCCACGCCTTTACGCCACGCGGCATAATCCGGTACCGGATCTCCATTCGGCATAGCTGCCATCCCTCTTCCACTCGACCACGAGCGCATTGCTGTGCGCACCCGATACCGCCGCATTCGCCCAGCTCAGCGAGCACTTTGGTTAACGAGCATTCGTCCCGTCACCTCTGATGCTAGCTGTAGCACGCACCGCTCTTGACCATGGCCGCCACTACCAACCGGTAACCTGACGCCGGTGAGCGAGCCGATCGAAGGAGCCGCGGGGGTCGGCGCCCCCACGCCGGACAGCACCGCGACCACGCTGCGAGCTGCGGCGATTCGGATGCTGCGGCGCCCGCGGACACTCGCGCTGCTCGGACTGCTCGGCGCGCTGTTCGTCGCCGCCACGGCGACGCCGTTGCCCACACCCGCGCAGATCCAGGAATCGGCGGGCCGGTTCGGTCCATGGTTTCCCCTGCTGTTCTGTGGCATCTACGCCGTCGCGACCGTCTTTCCCTTGCCGCGCACGGTGTTCACGGTCAGCAGCGGCGTCCTGTTCGGCGCGACGCTCGGGCTGACGGTCGCCCTGGTCGCGACCACTGCGGCCGCCGCGGCCGCGCTGCTGCTGGTGCGCGCGCTCGATCGCGAGCGGGTCGCCGCCCGGCTCACCCATCCCGCGGTGCGGGAGGTGAACGCGCGCCTGGCCCGGCGCGGCTGGCTGGCGGTGGGTTCGCTGCGCCTGATCGCCTTCGCGCCGTTCTCCATCGTCAACTACTGCTGCGCGCTGTCGGCGATTCGGTTCTGGCCCTATCTGCTCGCCTCGGTACTCGGGTCCGCGCCCGGAACCATCGCCACGGTTCTGCTCGCCGATTCGCTCACCGGCGGTACCCATCCGGCCATGTACGCCGTGACCGGTGTGTGCGTCGCGATCGGACTCGGCGGCCTGGTCCTCGACGCGCGCTGGCGGCCCTCGAATTCATGATCTCGACCTGGGGATTCAGGTCTAGGCAGGTGCTGTCTGAGACGGTACCGTAAAGGTACCCAGTACCCGGGGTACCGATACAACGAGGTGTCTCATGAGCAGCGACCCGGACCGCGCCACCGTCTACCCGAAGGCCAGGCGCATTCGATTCAGTTTCGGTGAACCACAGCCGATGTCGAAGTACTACGCGGGCGGGGACATGGTGTTCAGCCATTTCGTCGCCGGCCTGTCGGGAGTGTTCCCACCCGGCGAGGAATCCTTCATCAGATCCGTGGTCCGGGTGACCGGCAAGGTCACCGATCCCGCATTGAAGCGCCGCGCCGCCGGTTTCACCGCCCAGGAAGCCACCCACGGCCGCGAGCATCGCAAGCTCAACACCGCCCTGGTGGACCTGGGCTATCCGATCGCCTGGCTCGACTCCCCCACCGTCAAACAGCGCGTCGAACACATCGAACAGCGAGTGCCCGCGACCCTGCATCTGGCGGCCACCGCCGCCGCCGAGCACTACACCACGGTCCTCGCGGTCCGGGTACTGACCAAACCCGAGATCCAGGCACTGGCCGGCGACGCCGAGGTCCGAAACCTGTTGAACTGGCACGCCTTGGAAGAAGTCGAGCACAAGTCGGTGGCCTTCGACGTCTACCGCGCGGTCGGCGGCAGCGAAGCGGTGCGGATCGGCACCATGCTGGGCGTGCTCGCGCTGACCGTGCCGGTCACCGCGGGTGGGCTGGCCGCGGCGATCGCACTGGACCGCTACGCGCGGCGGCATCCGATCACGGTGGCCCGGCAGGCGCGCACGCTGTTCACCGGGCCGATCTTCAAGGGCATCCTCGGCGAACTGGCCCGCTACCTGCGCCCCGGCTTCCACCCGGACGACTACGACACCACCGAACTGCTGGACACCTGGCGGCGAGAGCTGTTCGGCGACGCGGGTCAGCTCGTCGATCATCTCCGCTGAGCGAACCGGCGTCGACGTGCGGTGGTCCGGAGTATTCGGCGATCTACCGAACCACCGCACGCACGACGAGCATCGAACTGTATCGACTGGGTATCGTTCACGAGGTGACCGCCATACATGATTGGGCCACGTCGGACAATCTCCAGCCCGAGCCGATCACAGTACAGATCTGGCGAGAATTGCCCGAAGACTTCTGCCGCCGCGTAGAGATCGTGGACGGCAACGCAATCCGCTGTGCCGAGCCCAACCGGGCACACCAGAAGGCGGCACGCATGCTGGCGAACACGCTCGAGGACGCCGCCCGCGACTACATGCGCGCCAATCCAGAGGACTGCCTGGATATCTCCAACGACTTCGACGTAGTCCTCTGGGAAGTGCCCCGGACGACAATCCGCAGCCCAGACGTTGCGCTGTTCGAATGCGCGCCAAGCGATTTACACCCCTTGCCCGCCCGCTTTCTCAAAATAGTCGTCGAGGTCGTCTCGCCCAGTCACACCAAGACGGATCGCGTCGACAAAATGGCCGAGTACGCGGCCGCCGGGATTCCCTGGTACTGGATCGTCACACTGGCCGACAACGACGTCAATGGCATCGAACTCTACGCGCTGGACCACGCCACCGACCAATACAAGTTCGTTCGAGAACTCCAACGCGGAGACAGTGCGGTCGACCTGCCGATCCGCGTTCGGATCGACTGGGATCGCCTCACCGACCTAGTGCTCTGACCCCCTCAGCGCCTCTAACGCAACCCGGCCAGCCGCCGCCCGGCCGCACGATGATATCGCCGCGCGTACAGCGCGCCCGGATGCAGCTCGAGCGCGTCCCGCAGCCGCCGCCGCGACTGCTCCAGGATCGCGGCATGGGCGAGCTCCGTCTCGGACAGAGCGCCGGCATGCTGCGGGGCCACGATCAACGCCGACCCGATGTGCTGCTGGCAACGCCCCGCCCCGACGTGGTCGGCCAGCCCGCGATAGGACTCGAGGGCCTGATTCCAGGCGATCAAGGCCCGCCGTGCTTCGCCGCGCGCCCAGAACAACACGCCCCGGATCTCGGCCGCGTGCGCCATGCCGCCGGGATCGCCGCGGCGGGCGAGCGATTCGGCCAGGTCGAGCCGGTCGGCTGCCGCGTCGAAACGGCCCTGCACCAGGTGCACGACGGCCAGGTCGATGGCCGTGCACACCTCGCCCGCCGTATCCGTGCGGGGCAGCCGCCACCACGTCCTGGTCAGCTTGCGCACCACCGGATCGAAACGAGCCGGACCCAGCCGGGTCTGCCGCGCGATCCGGGTGAGATCGGTGAGCGCCGCGTGATGCAGTTCGCGGGCCCGCTGCCCCGAGGCCAAGGCGAATCGGCTGCGATAGCGGGGGCGTTCGTTGAGCCGGCCCGCCCGCGCCCAGGCCAGCCGTGGATCGGACAACCGGCCGTGCAGCCAGCCGGTCGCCTCGTAGCGCGGCCGCCCGAGCAGCGCCGCCCACACATCGAGGGCGTCCACCAGCCGGGCGGCCGCGGGCACCGCGTCGCGGGGCAGCGCCGAACCGGCGGCGACAGCGGCCGCGACCAATTGATCGAGGTACCCGTCCCGATAGGCGAACCAGCGCCGCGCGCCGTCGGCCAGTTCCCGATGATTCAGGCCGAGCGCCCACAGCCCGGCCAGGTCGGCCCAGTGATGCAGCAGCACCGAGATCCCCACCCGCCAGGCCCGCGAATCCGACACGGCCCCAGTGCAATCCGGTAGCGCACCGCGCGCCGGACGGCGATCCACACAGTAGCCCTGCCGCCCGCCGAGGTGGATCACCCGTGACTCGCTCAGCTCCCGCAGCAGCAGCCGGGCCGCCATCGGCTCGGCCGCCCGCGCGCCGGGCGTCTTCATCGGGATCTCCGCGACCGCGGCCACGATCGCCAGCAGCGCGGCCGCCTCGTATTCCTGGAACGGCAGTGCCCGCAGGACCCGCTCGACTTCGAGCGTCGCCTCGGCGCGGCCGGTCAGATCGGGCGCCGGCGCCGAACCCGGGCAATCATGCGGCGGCGGTTCGATATTCGGCCCCGGCGGCACCAACTGCTCGAGCAGTTCGACTTCCCGCGCCACCCGCGCCTGCTCGCGCCGCGTCTCGAACCACCGGTACAGCGCGAACGCCGCCGCCAGCGCCAGCAACCCCAGCCACAACCCCGACAGCGCCCGGCCGAGATGCGCGAGAAACGAATCCTCGGTCAGCGATTTGACCATCATGTCGCCGAGCAGCTTGGTCACCACACCGGTGCCGATCAGCGAGGCGGCCGTGACCGTGCGCCGCCACACCGAGGACCGGGTCAGGCCGACCGGTGCGGAGCGGTCGTCGTCGCGCGGCGGCTCGGGTGTCGTCATCACAGCACCTTGCCGATCAGTCCGGGCAGCAGCCAGCGCCGCCAAGTACACAGCACCAGCACCACCGGCGGCACCGACGACACCAGCGCCCCGGCCGCCAATTGCCCGATGTTCTCGTTGAATTGCCGCGCCTCACCCCACAGCAGCAGCGACCACGGGCTGGTGCCCGCACCGCTGATCATCAGCCCGACCACGAAATCGTTCCAGACTCCGACGAATTCGAGCACCGCCACCGCGACCAGCGCCGGCCCGGCCGCACGACGCACCCGTTCGCGGACCTTGCCCGGACTCGCCAGCCCGCGCAACATGTCGGCTTCCGGACTGCCCCTGCGCGCCAGCAATGCGCCGCGCAGAATCAGGATCGAGATCGGCAGGCCCGCCGCCACGTGCAGCACGATCAGCGGCACCCGGGTGCCGGAGAGCTCGTAGGCGCGCAGGAAACGATCGAGCGGGCCGAGATAACTCTGCACCGGCAGCACCGCGAGCACCACCACCGCCGTCAGCGCCGCGCGCATGGCGAGCGGCTCGAATCGGCGCAGCCACCGCACGATTCGGTGCCCGCCACGGTCCACCGGCGCGCCGGGATCCCAGGTGGCGAGCTGATGTGCGATCGGCACGGCCAGCACCACGACCAGGACGGTCGACATGGACGCCACCACGGCGGTGGTGGCCAGTGATCGCCACAGCGCGCCGTCGCGCAGCGCCCGCTCCAGCGCGCCGAGGCCGATCCGGTCCGGGAAACCGAGCATCGCGGCGGTCAGAAACCCGATGGGCACCAGCGCCAGCGCCGACACCAGGCCGATCGTGAGCGTGGAGCGCCAGCGTGCGCGATTGCGCACGACCTCCGGCCCGGGTTCGGGAACCGCGGTCAGACTGCGGCGCTGCTTACCGACGAACATCTGCAGGTACCAGGCCACGCTGCCGACGAGGACGGCCAGCGGCAGCGAATACGCCGCGGCGGCACCGGGTTCGGCCTCGGTCGCCAACCGCCACCACTGCACGGTCGCAGTGTCCACCTGGTGCTGCATCGATCCCGGCACACCGATGAGCACGATGTCGAACACGCGCGCCGCGGCGATCGCGACCACGAGCACCACGACGACCAACACCGGAAACAGCAACTGCAACAGTCGTTTACCGAACGGATAGGCCTGATCCCAGCCCGGCCACTCCAGATAGGGCGCGCACGCCGGGTCCGCCTCGAGGGCCCGGAAACCCGCTCGGAACACCCCGACCGCGAATCCCAGCCAGGTCCACAGAAAAGCCGACCCGAGCATGCACACGAACAGGATCTGATAGCCGAGCAGACTCTCGATCCCGCCGCCCAGCCACTGGAACACCAGGCGGAACGCCACTCCCGACACCAGCGCCGAGACGCCGAACGCGACCAGCAGCGGCAACCACAGCCACCGCATCCGCCGTGCGGGCAGCGCCAGGACCAAACCCGACACCAGCACCAGCAGCACGCCGCCCACGCCGTACAGCACGGTCCGCAGATAGGACCAGAGTCCGATGTCGCGCACCGCGATTCCGGTCACCACGAGCCCGAATACCAGCACCCCGGCCGCCAGCGGGAGTGCGATCCGCCGACGCGCGCCCGCGAGATACGCCAAGCGCAATCCGACCACTCCGGCAACGCTCGTCCCGCACCCGGCGACCATCGCCGGATCGCTGCGCGCCGCGGTCGCCACCGTCCACCCGAACGGTGTCACCAGCAGCGCCACCATCAACACGATCGCCGGCACCCGCGCCGCCCACGCGGGCCACTGCCACGGCGGCCGCCCCGGCACCACGGGCCCCCGCATCCGCCGCGGAGCCAACTCCAGCTCCAGACCGTGCGCCTCGAAACGCAACGGCTCACTCATCGCTGTCGCCGTTCGAGGTCGTCGAGGTCGGCTATGGCGTGGTCGGTTGCGAGGGCGACTCGCGTCGGGCCGCCTTCGCCGACCGCGACCAGGAACTCGGTGAGTATGCGCCACAGGCCGTTTCGGCCGCCGACCGCACCGATCCGGTCGGACAGGTCGAAGGCGATGGTGTTCGTCGGTGGGCTGGTTGTCGTGGTCTCGACGCGACCGCGGGCGGTCAGCGCCGCGGCTCTCGGGGCCAGCCACGACGAGTACTCCGGAGGTGTCATCGTGTTCGCGGCGAGAAAGCCGCCGTGGTGTCTGATCCAGGACAGTGGTGCGCTCGGCGCGGCAAGGCGGGCGGCGATGGTCCGTGCGGCTTCTCCCGCCCCTTGGGTCAGCACGATGACATCGCCCCCGATGATGTGCGGCTGCTGCTCGGCGGCGGTCACCCGGGGGAAATCGGCGACGCCGACCACGTCCGGTGACCGATTCGCCCGGCTGATACTGCGTCGCACAACGGGTTCCGCAAAATCCGGCCCGACCACCAGGACCGCGCGGCGGCGTTCGAAGACCTCGTGCACGGCGTCCGGGAACTGGCGGGTCAGGCTGGCACCGACACCGCCCGGAAACGAGCGCTGGTCACCGCACAGCTTCCCGAACTGCCAGAACGCCTCCGGCACACCGGTTGTACGCCAGTCGCGGGCACCCGGAGTCGCCGCGGCCAGTTGGTCGTAGGCACCAGGGTTCTCCGATCGCAGGATGTTCTCGAAGAGATCGGTCAGCACCCATCCATCGGCGGCGGCCAGCGCGAGCAGCCGCCGCGAGGTGTGGGCCAGCTTGCCCATCGCCTCGTCGACCCAGTACCCCAGCGTCCACGCTTCGGGCGGTCGCAGCCCGTATTCGGCGACCGCTTCCCGGTCGTACCAGATCATCGACTTGTCGGTGACCTTGAAGGGCACGCCGTACAGGCTGTTCCCGTGGGTCAGCAGCGGCCGCCAATAGCTCGGATACTCACCCGCCCACAGGGTTTCCGGCACCACCTGCACCCGGCCGCGCGCGGCCAGGTCCTGGACCCGCCCGGCCCGCGGCAGCAGCACGATATCGGGTGCGGTCGTACCGCCCGCAGCGAAAGCCGTCTCGATCTCGTCGCCGAGCGGGATGACCTCCACCGGCTGGGAACCCGCCACGCTGCCCAGGACATCACGGAACGCGGCCAATTCGGTGCCGCTCCAGGACACCGCGATCCGCACCACCCCGGATCGGCCGATCAGCACATCCGGTGCGCATGCCGCAGCCAGCGGGATCATCAACCCCGCTTGCAGCACCGCGCGTCTGCTCCCCATGTCCTCCCGCATCACTGGGTTACCCACTCTAGGCCCGGCCCGCTTCCCGTGGGTGGGAATCGGTCGCACAGTCGTTCCCCACCAAGAGATTTCGGACGAATCACCGCGCGCACCGATGAATTCCAGCGCCCCGCGCCGTCTACCCAGCGAGGCCGGATCGGCCTCGCGATACCAGGAGGGCCGATGTCGGAACAGGACAACGAACCAACGGGGCGGCGGCTGGCGGACCATCCGACCGTCGCCGCCATGCGCGACCGCGAACGCACCACACCCCCGCCGGTGCTGAGCGCGGCGCGACTCCGTGAGATCTGCCTCGAGGCCGGAGCCGACGACGCGGGCTTCGTCACCGTCGACGATCCCGCCGTCGCCGCGGAACTCGAGCACGCGCGCGGCATCCTGCCCAGCGCGCGCACCTACATCGCGTTCTGTGTGCGCATGAACCGCGACAATCTGCGCGCGCCGCACCGCAGTCTGGCCAATGCCGAGTTCAATCACGCCGACGACGACACCAACGAGGTGTCGCGCCGGATCACCCGCGCCCTCCAGGACGCGGGCTACCGCGCGGTCTATCCCGCGCCCGGCTATCCCATGGAGGTCGAGCAGTTCCCGGGGCGGATCTGGGTGCTCGAACACAAGGTGATCGCCCAGGCCGCCGGGCTCGGCGTGATGGGCATTCACCGCAATGTCATCCATCCGGAGTTCGGCAACTTCATCCTGCTCGGCACCGTGGTCACCGACGCCGCGGTCGACGAACCCACCGCCGCACTGGATTTCAATCCGTGCCTGGAGTGCAAGCTGTGCATCTCGGCCTGCCCGGTGGGCGCGGTGATGGAGGACAACTTCGATTTCCAGGCCTGCTACACCCACAACTACCGGGAATTCATGGGCGGCTTCACCGACTGGGCCGAGACCCTGGCCGACAGTGACAGCCGCGCCGACTACACCGAGCGGGTCAGCCGCGGCGAATCGTTCTCGATGTGGCAGAGCCTGTCGTTCAAGCCGAACTACAAGGCCGGGTACTGCATGGCGGTGTGCCCGGCCGGTACGGACGTGATCGGGCCGTTCCTGGACAGCCGCCGCCGACATCTGGACGAGGTGGTGCGACCGCTCCAGAACAAGGCCGAACCCGTCTATGTGCTGGAGGGTTCCGCGGCCGAGGAACACGTCACCAAGCGGTTCCCCGCCAAGACGCCCAAGCAGGTCACCAATGGCTTCGGCGACGAGGTGAACGCCCTGCTCGATGCCATCGGCCCCCGGCCGCGCAAGACCAGCTGACTACTGGCGGTAGTTCTCCGGCGGCTGCCACGGCCGGCCGTACCCGGGACGCTCGTCGTGGGGCGGTTCGGCCGGTTGCGGCTTCTCCAGCTGCGGCGGCTGTTCCTCCTGCTTCGGCAGGACCTGCTGATGCGGCGACGGCGCCGGGGTTTGCGGCGGCACGCCGAAGCCCTCGACCGAGGTGCGCGCCGTCGCCTCGGCCGCTCGCACGGCCTTCTCGATGGTCGGGTCGGGCGCGGTGTCGAACCAGTCGGCAACCTCGGAGTCGTCGGTGATCGGCGTCGAAGAACCGTCGGATTCCGGTGGCTCGTAACGGAATACGCCGTCTTCGCCCTGGGTGCCGAAACTCTTGGCGAAACCCTCCAGGGCCTTGCCGAAATCACTGGGCACCAGCCACACCTTGTTGGCGTCGCCGCGCGCCACCATTGGCAGCGTCTGCATGTACTGGTAGGCAAGCAGTTCCGGCGTCGGCTTGCCGGACTTGATTGCGGCGAAGACCTTCTCGATCGCCTTGGCCTGCCCCTGCGCCTGCAGGTAGGCCGCCGCGCGTTCACCCTGGGCCCGCAGGATGCGGCTCTGCCGCTCGCCTTCGGCCGCCAGGATCGAGGACTGCTTGCCGCCCTCGGCGGACAGGATCTGCGCCTGCTTGGCGCCCTCGGCTGTCTTGATCTGGGATTCGCGCTGGCCCTCGGCGGTGAGGATCATGGCGCGCTTCTCACGGTCGGCCTTCATCTGCTTCTCCATCGACTCCTGGATCGACGGCGGCGGATCGATGGCCTTGAGCTCCACCCGCGCCACCCGCAGGCCCCAGCGCCCGGTGGCCTCGTCGAGCACGCCGCGCAGCTGGTTGTTGATCTGGTCGCGGGAGGTGAGCGTCTCCTCCAGGGTCATGCCGCCGACCACATTGCGCAGCGTGGTGACCGTGAGCTGCTCGACCGCGGCGATGTAGTTACTGATCTCGTAGACCGCCGCCTGCGGGCTGGTGACCTGGAAGTACACCACCGAATCGATCTGCAGGGTGAGGTTGTCCTGGGTGATCACCGGCTGCGGCGGGAACGACACCACCCGTTCGCGCAGATCGACCTTGGCGCGGATCCGGTCGGCGAAGGGCACCAGGAAGGTCAGCTGGCCCGACACCGTGCGCGAATACCGGCCCAGACGTTCGATGACCGCGGCCTCCGCCTGCGGCACCAGGGCGATGGATTTGAACACCACCACCACGAATAAGAGGATGAGTACGGCGGCGACGACGAGTACAGCCATTACGGCCCCTTCCAGACGACGGCGGTGGCGCCGTCGATCTTCCAGACACTGACGGTGGTGCCCGGCTCGTAGACCTCGGCCGGGTCCATCGGGCGCGCCGTCCACCGCTCCCCGCCCAACTTCACCAGGCCCGCGTGCGCGCCGACCTGCTCGAGCACCAGCGCCTCCCGGCCCAGCAGTGCGTCGACATTCGTCGGGATCGGCGGCGGGGTGCCGAAGCGGCGGCGCAGCAGCGGACGCAGGCCCAGGATCAGGACGGCGGCGATCACACCGAAGATCACGGCATCGACCACCAGGGAGGTGTCCGCGACGGCGCTCACCCCGGCCGTGCCCAGTGCGGCGGCGCCGAGCATGAGCAAGGTCAGGTCACCGGTGAGCATCTCGGCCGCCGCGAGCAGTATGCCCGCGACCAGCCAAACTATTGCGGCCACGCATTCCACTGTAGGCCGCGGCGCTGATCTTGGGGTAGCCAATAGATCTCGGTGCCATGACGATGAAACCCACGGCGACGGTGCTAGGTTCGGCGGGGTGAGCGGACCCGAGGGCTACGGCGACATCTTCTCCGGACATTCCCGAACCAGAAAGCGCGCGGTACCGACCGTGGTTGCCGAACCCGATCTCGTCGTGGAGGATGCCGCGACCGGATTCTGCGGCGCCGTGGTCGGTTTCGACCGCAGCTACGACGGCGAGTTCGTGAAACTCGAGGACGCGCGCGGCGCGGTCCGCCTGTTCGCCCTGCGGGAGGCGGCGTTCCTGATCGACGGCCGGCCGGTGACCCTGGTCAAGCCCGCGGTGGCCGCGCCGCGGCAGCCCACGCGGTCGGCGTCCGGTTCCACGCGGGTCGAGGGATTGCGGGCGCGCGTCGCCCGCGGCAGCCGGATCTGGGTGGAGGGCGTGCACGACGCGGCGCTCGTCGAACGGGTCTGGGGACACGACCTGCGCGTGGAAGGTGTTGTGGTGGAACACCTCGAGGGATTGGACAATCTCGCGCAGCGGCTCACCGACTTCGATCCGGGCCCGGGCCAGCGGGTGGGCGTGCTGGTCGATCACCTGGTCACCGGGTCCAAGGAAACGCAGCTGACCACCGGTCTCGGACCCTACGTCATGGTCACGGGGCATCCGTTCATCGACGTCTGGCAGGCCGTGCGCCCGGCCGCGGTCGGTATCGAGGCGTGGCCCACGGTGCCGCGCGGTGAGGACTGGAAGACCGGCATCTGCCGGCGCCTCGGGTGGGGCACGCCGCAGGAGGGCTGGCGGCGGGTCTACAACGCCGTGGACTCGTTCCGCGATCTGGAGTCACCGTTGATCGGGGCGGTCGAGCGGCTGATCGACTTCGTCACCGCGGAGTGAGCTCAGGCCCGGAGGCGATAGCGCAGCGTAACCACGCAGGGCCGTGAGCTCCGCGAGGTCGAGCACAGCGCCGGAGTAACGGGGCCCAGCTCACAAGGGTTGTGGACGCGCCGCCCACCGGCGGCGCGAACCCTTTATGCTCGATAATTATGTGCTCACCAAGTGCCACTCTGACGGTGTGGGCCGGCTCCTGGCTGGCCGGTTCCAGCGCGCCCGACGATGTGCTGGAGGCACTACACGCCTGGGCGCCGCGCCACACCATCGCCGCGGGTGATCCGGTCACCGGCGGTCGCACCGATCTGCCGTGGTCCGCGCACGGCAACACCACGGGCAGTGGAGTCATGGCGCTGCTCAAGGTGATTCGCGAGGCGATGGCCGCGCCCGGGTCGCAACTGCGCCTGGTGCTGCCGGTCCCCGGTGACGTGCGCGGGCTACCGGTGGGCACCGAGTTCGCCGCCGACGCCGTCGAATCGGAGCAGGGGCTGCTGATCGGCGTGCCGGGCCGTACGGGTACCGGCCTCATCCCCTATCTCGACGAGGACGGCTCGTTGCAGTGGACGGTCTACACCGTGCCGATCCCGCCCGCCCCCATGGACGACATGCCGCTCGGCGAGGCCGAGTTCACGATGCGCGAGGCGGTGCGGGACGCGGCCGACGCGCTGATGAAACTCCATACCACCTCGGCCAGCGCCGCCGACTACGATCCGCGCGAGCTGATCGAAGCCGAGCTCGCCGCCTACTCCCGCCACGACTATCCCGAGTCGATCCCGTTGCGCGCCCGGCGAATCCTCGACACCGCCGATCACGTCGCCGCCATTCTCACCGTCGCCCAGCGCGAACCGGCGTCGGCCCCGACCTCGGCGACCGCCATCAACGCCCAGGAAGATCTGCTGCGCCCACTCTGGACCGCCATTCGCGCCGCCCGGCTGGTCGCGGTGCACGCCGCCGCGCGCGGCGGCCACTAGATACGCCTTCGGCCGGGGTGCGCGCCTCCCGATGTCGCGAACCCCGGCCGAAAAACCTCGTTCTACCGCTGTGGATACTGCCCCTGCGGCGGGTACTGCTGCGGCGGATAACCCTGCTGCTGCGGATATCCCGGCTGCGGATAGCCCTGCGGCGGGTAGTGGCCGGGCTGCTGCTGACCGTACGGCTGCTGCTGCGGGTAGCCCGGCTGCTGGCCGTACTGCTGCGGCGGCTGCTGCTGGAACTGCTGTTGCTGCGGCGGCTGGAATTGCTGCTGCGGCGGCTGGAACGGCGGCGGCGAGGGCCGATCGGCCTGCTGCCGCACAATCCAGCGAATGACATAGAACGCCACGACGACGATGACGATCGCGAGGAAGACCCACAGGATCCAGCTGTCGTCGTCACATTCCTCGTAATCGGGGTTGCAGGAGCTGCTACTGCTCCCGCCGCCGCCTCTGCGCGCCTCGAATGTTTCCGTGGCGGATGTCAGCTGGAGTGCCTGCACGGCTAGCAGGTTGGCGTTCGCCAGGACATCACCGAACAACGATGGGCCTCCCCCGTCGAAATGATTTGTGGCCCAAGGGCCGAGGACCGGACTGATGGTAGTGCACGACCGCGTGGACGCAACCCGGGGCCGGGTTCGTCACCACATGTTCGACTCGCTTCAGCGGCGGGGCAGCGCGCAGCAGCCGGTCGCGCACGGCGCGCCGTCGACCGTGCAGCCGTAACCGGGCACCGCGCCGAGGCGGCGCGCGGGCACACCGATCAGCTGCTCGCGCACCAATTCCACCACCAGCTCGGCGAATCGCGGGTCGGCGCCGGGGGTGGCGGCACGCGCGAAGGCCATGCCGAGTTCGGCGGCCTTGTCCGCGGCCTCGTTGTCGAGATCCCAGATCACCTCGAGATGATCGGAGACGAAACCGACCGGGCACACCACGACCGCGTCGACGCCCTTGCCGGACAGCACATCCAGATGATCGACGATGTCGGGTTCCAGCCACGGCACCTGCGGCGGCCCGGACCGCGACTGCCATACCACGTCGTACTCGTCGAATCCGGTCGCCGCCGCGCACAGCCGCGCGGCCTCGGCGACCTGACGGCTGTAGAGATGACCACCGTCGGCGGGCGGACCCGCGGCGACATCGGCGGACACCGGGATCGAGTGCGCGGTGAACACCAGGCGCACCCGATCCCGCCGCTGCTCCGGAATCCGCTGTACGGCAGCGCGAATCGCGTCGGCGAAGGACGCGATCAGCAGCGGATGGTCGAAATACTGCCGCAGCTTCACCAGCCACGGCGCGCCCGCACCGAGGGCCGCCCGCGCCCGGACGATGTCCTCCTGATATTGCAGGCACCCCGAGTATCCGCCCCACGCCGAGGTCGGGAACACCAGTGCCGAGCCGACACCGTCGGCGGCCATGCGCGCGACGGTGTCCTCCGCCATCGGATGCCAGTTCCGGTTACCGAAATACACCGGCAGCTCGATACCGGCGGCCGCCAGCTCGCGCTCGACCGCGGCGATAATCGCCAGATTGAGCGCGTTGATCGGCGAGACCCCACCGAAGTGCAGGTAGTGCTGCGCGACCTCCTCGAGCCGGGCGCGCGGCACACCCCGGCCCCGAGTGACGTTCTCCAGGAACGGCATCACGTCCTCGGGCCGTTCCGGACCGCCGAAGGACAGCAGCAGCAGGGCGCCGGCAGTCATCGAGTCAGTTGACCTCGAAGCCTTCCGGCGGGAACCACATGTTGTGGCTGGCCCCACCGTCGACGTAGATGATCGACCCGGTGGTGGCGGGCAGCCAATCCGAGAGCAGCGCGCAGATCGACTTGCCGACCGCGCGCGCGTCGGCGCCGTCCCAGCCGATCGGCGACGCGCCGTCCCAGTACATGTCGAGCTGGCGCAGCTGCTTCGCGTCGTCGGTCGCGGTGCCCGCGATGGCCTTCGCCGCGAGCGTCTTGACCGGGCCGGCGGCGATCAGGTTGGAGCGAATCTTCTTGGCGTAACCCACTTCCCGGGCCACGTACCGGTTCACCGATTCCAGCGCGGCCTTGGAAACGCCCATCCAGTTGTAGTACGGCATCGCGGTGCGCGGATCGAAATCCATGCCGACGATCGAGCCGCGCTCGTTCATCACCGGCAGCACGGCGCGCGCCAGCGAGGCGTAACTCCACGCGGAGATCTCGAAGGATTTCGCGACGTCCGGGCCGGGCCCCTCGAGGAACGGCACCGCGTCCGGACCCATCAGGGTCTTGGGCGCGAACGCGATCGAGTGCAGCACGCCGTCGATGCCCTCGGGCGCGAGCTCGCGCAGCCGGTCGGCCAGCGCCGCCAGGTTCTCCTCGTTGGTGACATCCAGCGGGATCGCCGGGGGGACCTCCTGCGGCAGGCGCTTGGCGATCCGGTCGATGAGGCGCAACCGCTCCGGGATGCCGGTGATGATCACCTTCGCTCCCTGCTCCTGCGCGACCGCGGCCGCGGAGAAGGCAATGGAGGAATCGGTGATGATGCCGGTGATCAGGACGGTCTTGCCTGCGAGCAATCCACTCATGGGACGGTAGGTTCTCCTGTGATCGTGGTCGATGTGTCGGTCAGTGGCCCATGCCCATGCCGCCGTCGACCGGGATGACGGCGCCGGAGACATACCGCGAATCCTCCGAGGCCAGGAAGCTGACCACGGCGGCGACATCCTCGGGCTGGCCGACCCGCCGCAGCGGGATGTACTTCTCGACCATTTCCTTCATGTCCTCGGGCAGATCCGCCGTCATATCGGTTTCGATGAAGCCGGGCGCCACGACGTTCGCGGTGATGTTGCGCGAGCCGAGCTCGCGAGTGACCGAACGCGCCAGGCCGATGACACCCGCCTTGGAGGAGGCGTAGTTGATCTGCCCGGCCTGGCCCATCATGCCGACGACCGAGCCCAGGAAGACCATCCGGCCCCACTTGGCCCGCAGCATGGCGCGATTGGCCCGCTTGGCGCAGCGGAAGGCGCCGGTCAGGTTGGCGTCGATGACCTTGGTGAACTGCTCCTCGGTCATGCGCATGAGCAGCGTGTCGTCGGTGATGCCCGCATTGGCGACCAGCACCTCGACCGGACCCTGGTGCTGTTCCACCTCGGTGAACGCCGCGTCCACCGAATCCGTATCCGTCACATCGCATTTCACGCCGAAGAGCCCGTCCGGCACCCCCGACCCACGATGCGTGACGGCCACCTTGTGGCCATCGGCGAGCAGGCGCTGCGCGACCGCGAGTCCGATACCGCGGTTACCGCCAGTGACCAGGACCGACCGGGAAGTGACGTTCGACATGGGGACCAATCTAGCTGGTGGGCGCCGATCATCTCGACTCGGCCACCCCTGGAAAAATCACAGTGTTCGGCACCGGTTCTCTCATGAAACGCCGATGGGCGGCACCGCGATGCGGTGCCGCCCATCGGCTGCTCGGCCTAACCGGCGGAGAAGTTCGCCAGGGCGACCTTCCACAGTCCTTGCTCGACCTCGACCAGTTTGCAGTACTGGTAGCGCCCCTTTTCCCGTTCACACTGATCCCACGACGCCTGGCTGCGATCCGCGTAGAACTTGAAGATCCCATCGGGAGAGGCCGAAGCCAACCCGGCGCCGCCCATCGCGACAGCGCCGGACAGCGCCAATACGCCCGCGAGTTTTCTCATCATTTCCCACTACCCCTAATGCTGTGGCGTCCCCAACTCCTCGAGGACGCCACCCATCGCCGGACGGATACCCGGCGCGGGCAACACTAGCCGAGCAGTTCGCACCCGGTCCACAGCTTCGATCAGAGTCACACCGAAACAGTGTGGGGCACTTCCACTTCCAGCTTCGGCGTCACGGAAGGCGTTGGCGCAGCAGCAGACCCGAGATCACGCCCGCGGAGGTGATCAGCAGGCCGAACAGCAACCACGGCCGACTGGCGTCGCCTCGGGTCAGCTCGTAGCCGATCTGCTGTTCCAGCGTGTCGTAGACCCTGGTCAGCTCCTGTAGCGAAGCGGCCGTGTAGAACTCGCCGCCGGACAGCTTCGCCAGCTCCCGCATCGCGTCGTCGTCGACCGCGACCGGGACCTCGTCGACACCACCGCCCTCGCGCGGAATCTCCACCTTGCCCCAGCTGGTGCCGAAGGAAATGGTCGAGATCGGGATGTTCTTGTTCTTGGCGAGCCGGGCCGCCACGAACTCGTGCCGCGGATTGTCCACGTCCTCGAACGCGGGCACCGTCTGCTTACCGTCGGACATCAGGACGATGCGCGCCGGTGGCGGCTCGGACCCGCCGCCCAGCACCGTGCCCAGCGTTTCGATCGCCTGGATCGCGGTCAGAATGCCCTCACCGGTCGCGGTGCGCTCGGCCAGGCGCACATTGTCGATCGCGACCTTCACGGCCTCGTGATCGACCGTGGGCGACACCATGACCGACGCGGTGCCCGCGAACGTCACGAACCCGATATTGAGCCCCTGCGGCAGACCGTCGACGAAGTCCTTACTGGTCTTCTGCGCGACATGCAGCCGGCTCGGCGACACGTCGGTGGCCTGCATGGACAGCGACACGTCCATGACCAGCATGATCGTCGCCCGGTTGCGCGCCACCTTCTTGACCGCGGTCGGCCCGGCGGCGGCGATGGTGAGCAGCACCAGGCCGACCAGCATCAGGGCGATCGGCACATGCCGCGCCGGAGACGGCCGAGCCGGAGCCACCCGCTCCAGCAGCTCCATATTCGCGAAGGTCAGCATGCGCTTGTGCCGGCCGCGCTGCACGAGTACATAGCCGAGCAGAATGAGTGCGATGACAACGAGGAAACCGAGCCAGATCAGCGCGGTGAAATGCGAAATGCTCACTGCCGCGGGGCCCGTCCGCTCGGGGCGCCACTGAGACTTTGGCGCCGGGTGGACACGAACCGGACCACATCGGCGATCCAGTCCCGGTCGGTCTGCAAGGTCAATACCGGCGCGCCGCACGAACGCAGCGCCTGCTCGACCTGGAGCCGGTGCCGCTGAGCGGCCGCCGCGAAATCCGCGCGCAGCGTGGGTGTCACACTGAATTCGCGGGTGCGACCGGTCTCCGGATCGTGCAGCACCACATCGCCCACGTCGGGCAGCGCCAGATCACGGGGGTCGAGCACCTCCACCGCCAGCAGATCGTGGCGCGCCGAGATCGCGCGCAGCGAACGCTGCCAATCGATCTCACCGAGAAAATCGGAGATGACCACGGCCAGGCCACGTTTGCGCTGCGGACGGCGCAGCGATTCGATACCGGCGCACAGATCGCCGCGCACACCGTCACGCGCGTGCGGCGTGGTGGCGATACCGCGCAGCAGCGACTGCGCGTGCACCCGGCCACTGCGCGCCGGAATGCGCACCAGCTGTTCACCGGTCGCCACCACCGCGCCGATCCGATTACCGCCGCCGCTGGTGAGATGGGTGATCGCCGCGGCCGCCGCGATCGCGAGATCGCGCTTCTGACAGGCCGCCGTGCCGAAATCCAGGCTGGCCGACAGGTCGACCACCATCCAGGTCTCCAGCTCGCGGTCGGCGATCATCTGCCGCACATGCGGGTGGGTGGTACGGGCGGTGACCGACCAATCCATCTGCCGCACATCGTCACCCGGCTGGTAGGTGCGCGCCTCCCCCGGCTCGGAACCCGGGCCCGGGATCAGGCCCAGGTGGTCGCCGTGCAGCACGCCGTCGAGGCGGCGGCGCACGGTGAGCTCCAGGGTTTTCAGCGCCGCCGTCAACTTCGGGTCGGTCAGCTCACCGGCACGGAAGGACGGTGGTGCGTGCGTGGGCATGATCGTCCGGGCCGCCGTCACTTGGGCTGGTTGTTGCCGGACGCCTGCGACAGCGCCGGTGTCTGCTGCGGCGGCTGCGGAATCTGCTGCGGCGGCGCGGCATTGGCGGGAGCCGGCGCGGGCGCGGCGTTCGGGGTGACCGCCTGCGGGGCGACCTGCGGCAGGCCGACCGTCTGCAGCACCCGCTTGATCACGTCCTCCGGGGTGACCTCGTCGGCCAGCGCGTCGTAGGACAGGACCAAGCGGTGGCGCAGCACATCCGGGATCACCTCGACGACATCCTGCGGAACCACGTAATCACGGCCGCGGATCAGCGCGACCGCGCGCGCGGCGGCGATGATGCCGAGGCTGGCGCGCGGCGAGGCCCCGTAGGCGATCCAGCTCGCGACATCCTGCATACCGAAGTCGAGCGGTTTGCGGGTGGCGGCGATGACCCGGACGACGTAGTCGACCAGCGCGTGGTGCACGAAGGTGTTGGCGGCGACCTTCTGGAGGCGGATCAGCTCCTCGGGCTCCAGGATCGTCTTGGCTTCCGGCGGGGCGACGCCCATCCGGTAGATGATCTCGCGCTCTTCCTCGACCGACGGGTAGTCGACGACCACCTTGAACAGGAAGCGGTCCCGCTGCGCCTCGGGCAGCGGATACACGCCTTCGCTCTCGATCGGGTTCTGGGTGGCCATGACCAGGAACGGATCGGGCATCGGGTAGGTCTTGCCGCCGATCGAGACATGCCGCTCGGCCATCACTTCGAGCAGCGCCGACTGCACCTTGGCCGGTGCGCGGTTGATCTCGTCGGCGAGCACGAAATTCGCTACGACCGGGCCGAGTTCGGTATCGAACTGCTCGCGGCCCTGCCGGTAGATGCGGGTACCGATGAGGTCGGTGGGCACCAGGTCGGGCGTGAACTGGACGCGGGAGAAGGAGCCGCCGACCACCTTCGCGAAGGTCTCGACCGCAAGGGTTTTCGCGATACCCGGGACACCTTCGAGCAGCACGTGGCCGCGCGCGAGCACACCGACGAGCAACCGTTCGACCAGCCGGTCCTGGCCGACGATCACCCGCTTGACCTCGTAGATCGCCTTCTCGAGGGTCTGAACGTCACGTTCCAGGGTGCCCGACGGGGGCTCCGGCGCATCTTTCGCCAGATCCGCCCCACTGACTTTGTCCGTCGAAGTCACCAACATCCCCGCTTTCGCCTTGGTCCTGTGCGTGCAGCCCCAACTATTCCATTGAATAGCCGTCCTCGCCGCAACCGGCTCCGCGATCGTCGAAATTCGTTTCGTACGCGGGGGTATTACGGCTCGACGACGAGACCGGAAATGAGCTGCTCGACCACCGCGCGCACGGTGTCGGTGTCCGCGCTCTCGTCCGGGGAATGCGCCAGAATCTGCGCCGCCTCGTCCAGCGCGCCGACGATGACAAGGGCCAGCGGCCGCACCGGCTGCGGCCGGATGTGGTGCGAGTCGATCGCCGCGGCGAGGGTGTCCTCGACCATGCGGATGGTGTGCCGAAGTTCGATCTCGCGGCAGCGGGCCCAGCCGAGCACGGCGGGCCCGTCCAGCAGGGCGATCCGTCGCACCTCGGGCGTGGTCGAGGCCTGTAGACAGGCCAGGCAGCCGACGATAAGCCCCGCGATCGGGTCGGGGGCCCGTGCGCGGTCGACGGCCGCGCCGATCACCTCGACCAGATCGCGTTCCAGGTCCTCGAAGACCGCCTCGAACAACTCCTTCTTGCCGCTGAACTGGTGATACAGCGCGCCCCGGCTGACGCCCGCGGCGGCGGCGACCGCGACCGTGGACACCGCGTCGTAGCCGTTGCGGCCGAACAGCTCACGCGCCACGCGCACGACGACGGCGCGGGTGGTCGCCGAGCGTTCGGCCTGGGTGCGGCGCTCTGTGTTCATGGCGACGTCGAAGTCTATTGCACCCCTTGACCGGATCCGGCTCATGACTGAACATACAGGCAACCTGTTTGTTTCTGAGGAGACGCCGCCATGTCCGAATCCACCCGCGCCCTCTTCGAGCGCTACCACGCCTGCTGGGCCGATCGCGACCCCGACCGCATCGCCGCCCTGCACACCCCCGACTCGATCTTCCACCTGCACTCCGGCGGCAAGCCCGCCCGCGGCCGCGACGAGATCCGCGCCGCCGCGGCCGCGAACTTCGCGCTCGTCCCCGACCTCACCTTCACCCTGGTCGATCTGCGCGTCGGCGCGGACTACTGGACCGTCCGCTGGACCCTGACCGGCACCTCCACCGTCGGCAATCCCGTCGAGGTCGACATCATGGACCTGGTCCTGGTCGCCGACGGCGCCGTCACCGAGAAGCACACCTATGTCGACGGCGTGGCCATGCAGGCCGCGCTCACCCCACCGGCGAAG
The DNA here is from genome assembly GCF_042672005.1 of Nocardia sp. NPDC127579. NCBI lineage: Bacteria > Bacillati > Actinomycetota > Actinomycetes > Mycobacteriales > Nocardiaceae > Nocardia > Nocardia sp. NPDC127579. Next base: position 165,706 of record NZ_JBHXVZ010000005.1, read on the forward strand.
TAGGCGGTCCGGCGCTCACCAACCCCCTGCGATCAGGTCGGTCAGCGCCGCCACCGCGGCGGGCGCGCCGATGCGCCCCGAATTCAGCTCCGCGGCAATCGATTCCGCCGCACCCAGCACGCCCACGCAGCGCAGCTGCAGCGCGGCGGGTTCGAGCGACGAGTACGGCCGCAGCGCGCCGGCCATCAGTTCGGTGTAGTGCTCGAGCAACTCCCGCTGCCGCGCCTCCATCTCCCGATCCCCCTTCAGCGCCGCCGAGACCGCGGTGAACTCGGGCATCTCGGTGGCGCAGGCGAAGTACGCGGCGCTCAGGACACCCGCTACCGCCGCCGGAGCCGGCTCGGCATCGCGCAGCGCCCGCGCCGTCTCGGCGCGGTGCCGCTGCTCGAGGCGCTGGTACAGCGCCAGCAGCAGACCCGGCCGGGTGCCGAAGTGGTCGTAGACGATCGGCCGGCTGACACCCGCCGCCTCGGCGAGGGTGAGCAGAGTCAATTCGTCGGCGCCGCGCTCGCGCACGATCGTCATGGCGACATCCAGCAACTGTTCCCGGCGGGCCGGTTTGGCCAACCGCTGTGTCGGTGCGGGCATTCGTCCTCCCTTGCGGTCGGCGTCCAGCTTAAGCTACAAAGTGTAGGTTACATTCTGTAGCTTAGCTTCGAGAGGACACCTAGTGCCGAAATCAGTTCTCTTCCTGGGCGGTTCGGGCCAAGCGGGCAGCGACACCGCCGCCCTGCTGCGCCGGTGGCATCCCGACCTGCCGTTCACCATCGCGGGCCGCGACCTCGACCGCGCCCGGCGGGTCGCCGACCGTCTCGGCCACGCCGACGCGGTCACCGTCGACCTCACCCGCCCGGACCTGGGCTTGGGCGAACGCGCGCATTCCGCCGTCGTCGCCACGGTGTGGGACAGCCACCTGCACGGTCTCGGATACGCGCAGGACCACGGCCTGCCCTACCTGAGCATCTCCAGTGGCCTGGTCGACACCGCGCCGGAACTCGTCGCCGGCGCTCACCGCGGCAACCCGACCCCGGTGCTGATCGCGAGCCACTACCTGGCCGGTCTCGCCGTTCTGGTCACCCTGCACGCCGCCCGCGCCTTCGATCGCGTCGATTCGATCCGCATCGGCGCGGTCCTGGACGAACTGGACTCCGGCGGTCCCGCGGGCCTGGCCGACCTGGAACGGTGGGCCGCCGCCGGCACCGCCGGGCTGGAGCGTCGCGACGGTGTCTTCACCTGGATCCCCGACTCCCCCACCGAGATCCACCTCGACGGCGTCGTCTTCGCCGCCCAGACCGTCGGGATCCTGGATGTGCCGAGCCTCGCGCTCGCGACCGGGGCCCCGAACGTCCGATTCGATCTGGCCGTCGGGGAGTCACCCGGCCGCCGAGCCGGCGGGCGGCCCTCGACGCATCTGCGCATCGACCTGTCCGGCACCGATCCGGCAGGCCGGCCGGGGTCGTCCACCCACCACCTCACCCACCACGACGGCCAGCGACCCCTGACCGCGTTGGGCGTCGCGCTCGGCGTGGAACGCATGCTCACCCTGCGCGGAACCGCGCTCCCCGGGGGCCCGCACACCCCGGAAGCCCTGCACGACCCCGAGTACGCGATCGAGCGGCTGGCAGGGCTCGGCGCCGGCTTCGGCCCGGCCGAATTCAGTCGATGAGCCGTACCGCGTAGGGCATGATCCCGCCCTCGCGGACCGGGGTCACCTTGACCACGTCACCGGACTGCGGCGCCTCGACCATCTGGCCGTCACCCAGGTACATCGCGACGTGCTCGGAACCGTTGGCGCCCCAGAAGAGCATGTCGCCGCGGCGGCGCTCCTCCACCGGCACCCGGGTGCCCATCGTGTACTGGTAGCCGCTGTAATGCGGCAGGGACAGGCCGATACCGGCGAAAGCGAAGATCATCAGGCCGGAGCAGTCGAAGCCGATCTTCTCGAAATCACCGTGCGCATCCGCGACGCCGCCGTCGCGGATACCCAGCGTGGGCCCGTTCTCGTCGCCGCCACCCCACGCGTAGATCACGCCGAGCTGGGACAGAGCGCGGTCGACCACGATCTCGATCGCCGCCGCGCCGTTGACCGACGGATGACTCGGGCGGGTCGTGCGAGCCCGGGGGCTGCCGTCGTCGTCGAACGCGGTGTGCGGGCGGTGCCCTTCGGCCAGCGCCGCGGCACGATCCTGGGCGGCCTGATCACCACCGGCGCGAGCCCGGGCTTCCGCGGCGGCCCGGCGCAACTCGGCTTCCTCGGCGCGCCGGCGGTCCTCCCACGCGATGAACGCTTCCCGCTGTCCTTGCAGCCCGGCGACATTGGTGCGGGCCTGGTCGAGCCGGGTCTGCGCGGCGGCGCGGTCCGCGCGCAACTGGTCGCGCCGCGCGGTCTGCGCTTCGAGCGCGGCCTTGGCCGCCGCGACCGCCTGCTCGGCCTCGAGCTTCTTCTGTTCGGCGGTCGCCGCGGCGGCGTCGGCCTCGGCCTTGGCCTGGCGCGCGGTGGAGTTCTTGTTTCCCAGGTCGATCTGGGCGCGGCGCAGCTCGGTCAGCATCTGCTGTTTGTTCTTGGTGATCAGCCCGATGATCTGGGAGCGGTCGATGGCGTCGCCGGGGCTGTCGGCTCCGAGGTGGCTGAGCATCGAGTTCATGCCGGGCCGGGTGTAGGCCTGGGTGGCGAAACTGTCGAAGTTCTTCCGAGCCTGCTCGACTTCGCCTGCGGCGGAGGTCAATTCGCTCTGCGTCCGGACGACGTGGGCGGCGGCGGCATCGGCCGCCTCGCGCGCGATCCGGAGATCGACGAGGGCTTTGTTCACGGCCTCGCGTCTGGCGGCGACCGCGGCGTCGAGCTCCTGCAGCTGCGATTCGGCGGCGGCAACCTCGTTGATCAGCGCACCGACTTCCCCGACTCGCGCGTCGACCTGTGCGCCCGCCTCGGCGATCTCACCGTCGCTGGGGTTCGGTGGCGCGGGCGGCGCGGCCACGCCCTGGCTCGCGGTCAGCACCAGGACCACGCAGGTCAGCAATCCGAGGGCGACCGATATCGGGCGCCGCATGACTGGGTCGCCGTTCCTGCGCATCGCACCTCCACGGATTCGAGATCCAGCCTGGCGGGTTTGAGCTCACAGGAACCGTACGACACTTCTGCCACTAAAGAAACTCTAGTAACAGAATCCCATCGACGTAATTCATACTGGTCAGAGCGCTGACCAACCGAAAATCAGCAGAAGAAACGAAAAGCGAACCGACCGTTTGGAAAACTAGCTGTGCGATGTACCGACGACCGGCGATTCGACCTCGGACTCGGTCGCACGCCGCCGAGATTTCACGAAATACAGCGCGGGAATGCCGAGTACGGCACCCGCTAGCAACACACTGGCTATTGCGGTCCAGGACAGCCCATCCCCCGTCTCCAGCCGATCGGTGAAGATCCGAGCCGCCTCAGCAGTGTGCCCGGCATGGAGGTTCTTGGCCGCATCCTCGGCCCATTCCAGCCGCACCCGGCTGATCGAATCGCTGCTGGTGCCGATCCAGTCGTCGCTGAAGACGACGACGGTGCCGTGCTGGCTCTTGCCGACCTCGGTGGCCAAGTCACGTAGGCTCGAGTCGTGTCCTGGATTGCCGGGAATCACCACGATGCTGAGCTCGATCCCCTGGGACCGGGCTTCGGCGGCGATCGTCGCCAGCTGCGGCATGGGTTTGCTGGTCAAATTGGCGACGTGATCGTCGGCAAGATCGGGAATGATGACGTTCTTGATGGTCTTCTCGGTGATCGGGTCCGGAAGCCAGGTGGCCACGGGCGTGAATACCGATGTGTAGGAGACGGTCATCTTCCATCCGGTCTGTCGAGCCGCATCGGCAGGCGAGGCGACGGGCATCCATCACTACGGGGTGGGTACACCCCGAATAGTTCGAAAGCACAGTACGCGAGGCGGAGTCGGATTCGGGGAGCGACGCCCGCGAACGGGCCGCCATGCGGCCCCGGCCGTTTCACAGGACAAGCGTACTGTTAAGCTCGAACACGCGAGGAACCAGCGCCTTCCGGGGCGAATCCTCCGAAAACGTAGGCCGACGGCACAGCCCCGCCGACGGCCACCCTCACAGACGAGTGGAGCTGACGTGACGAAAAGTATCGATACTTTCGGCGCCAAGGGCACCCTCGAGGTCGGAAGCAACTCCTACGAGATCTTCCGTCTCTCGGCCGTGCCGGGCACCGAGAAACTCCCCTACGCCCTGAAGGTCCTCGCGGAGAACCTGCTGCGCACCGAGGACGGCGCCAACATCACCGCCGACCACATCCGCGCCATCGCCAACTGGGACCCGAACGCCCAGCCCGACACCGAGATCCAGTTCACGCCCGCCCGCGTGATCATGCAGGACTTCACCGGTGTCCCCTGTGTGGTCGACCTCGCCACCATGCGTGAGGCCGTCACCGCCCTCGGCGGCGACCCGAACAAGGTCAACCCGCTCTCCCCCGCCGACATGGTCATCGACCACTCGGTCATCCTCGATGTCTTCGGCCGCGCCGACGCCCTCGAGCGCAACGTCGACCTGGAGTACGAGCGCAACGGCGAGCGTTACCAGTTCCTGCGCTGGGGCCAGGGCGCCTTCGACGACTTCCGCGTCGTCCCGCCGGGCATGGGCATCGTGCACCAGGTCAACATCGAGTACCTGGCCCCCACCGTCATGGTCCGCAACGGCCAGGCCTACCCCGACACCTGCGTCGGCACCGACTCGCACACCACCATGGTCAACGGCCTGGGCGTGCTGGGCTGGGGCGTCGGCGGCATCGAGGCCGAGGCCGCCATGCTGGGCCAGCCGGTCTCCATGCTGATCCCGCGCGTCGTCGGCTTCAAGCTGACCGGTGAGATCAAGCCGGGCGTCACCGCCACCGACGTCGTGCTCACCGTCACCGACATGCTGCGCAAGCACGGTGTGGTCGGCAAGTTCGTCGAGTTCTACGGCGCCGGCGTGTCCGAGGTGCCGCTGGCCAACCGCGCCACCCTGGGCAACATGAGCCCCGAATTCGGTTCCACCGCGGCGATCTTCCCGATCGACGAGGAGACCATCAACTACCTGCGCCTGACCGGCCGCACCGACGAGCAGCTCGCGCTGGTCGAGGCGTACGCCAAGGAACAGGGCATGTGGCACGACGCCGCCAAGGAGCCCGCCTACTCCGAGTACCTGGAGCTGGACCTGGGCACCGTGGTGCCGTCCATCGCCGGCCCGAAGCGCCCGCAGGACCGGATCCTGCTGTCGGACAGCAAGACCGCGTTCCGCAAGGACATCCACAACTACACCAACGACGGTGAGGGCGGCCCCGCCGCGGCCACCCCGCACTCGCACCTGGACGAGGCCGTCGAGGAGTCCTTCCCTGCGTCCGATCCCGCCGTGCTGTCCTTCGCCGACGACGACGCGATCCTGCCGTCGGCCGCCAACGGCGCCATCGGCCGCCCGACCAAGCCGGTCAAGGTCTCCGATCCGGAGCGCGGTGATTTCGTGCTCGACCACGGCGCCGTCGTGGTCGCGGGCATCACCTCCTGCACCAACACCTCCAACCCGTCGGTCATGATCGGCGCGGCACTGCTGGCTCGCAACGCCGTGGAGAAGGGCCTGGCGTCCAAGCCGTGGGTGAAGACCAACATGGCCCCGGGTTCGCAGGTCGTCGCCGACTACTACGAGAAGGCCGGTCTGTGGCCGTACCTCGAGAAGCTCGGCTTCTACGTGGGTGGCTTCGGCTGCACCACCTGCATCGGCAACACCGGTCCGCTGCCGGAGGAGATCTCCAAGGCGATCAACGACAACGACCTCTCGGTTACCGCGGTGCTCTCCGGTAACCGCAACTTCGAGGGTCGCATCTCCCCCGACGTGAAGATGAACTACCTGGCCTCCCCGCCGCTGGTCATCGCCTACGCGCTCGCGGGCACCATGGACTTCGACTTCGAGACCGACGCCCTGGGCCAGGACACCGACGGCAACGACGTGTTCCTGAAGGACATCTGGCCCTCGCCGCAGGAGATCGACGACACCATCAAGGCCGCGATCAGCCGGGACATGTTCACCAAGTCCTACGCCACCGTCTTCGCGGGCGACGAGCGCTGGCAGGGTCTGAACACCCCCGAGGGCGACACCTTCGCGTGGGACGAGAACTCCACCTACGTCCGCAAGGCGCCGTACTTCGACGGCATGGCGATGGAACCGGTTCCGGTCCAGGACATCTCGGGCGCGCGCGTGCTGGCGCTGCTGGGCGACTCGGTCACCACCGACCACATCTCCCCGGCCGGTCCGATCAAGCCGGGCACCCCGGCCGCGCAGTACCTCGACTCGCACGGTGTCGAGCGCAAGGACTACAACTCCCTGGGCTCGCGTCGCGGCAACCACGAGGTCATGATCCGCGGCACCTTCGCCAATATCCGGCTGCGCAACCAGCTGCTGGACGACGTCTCGGGCGGCTACACCCGCGACTTCACCCAGGACGGTGGCCCGCAGGCGTTCATCTACGACGCCTCGCAGAACTACCAGGCCGCGGGCATCCCGCTGGTCGTGCTGGGCGGCAAGGAGTACGGCTCGGGTTCCTCGCGTGACTGGGCCGCCAAGGGCACCAGCCTGCTCGGCGTCAAGGCCGTCATCACCGAGTCCTTCGAGCGCATCCACCGTTCGAACCTGATCGGCATGGGCGTCATCCCGCTGCAGTTCCCGGCCGGTGAGTCGGCCGCGTCGCTGAAGCTGGACGGCACCGAGACCTTCGACATCGAGGGCATCACCAAGCTGAACGAGGGTGTGACTCCGAAGACTCTGAAGGTAACCGCCACCAAGGAGAACGGTGAGAAGATCACCTTCGACGCGGTGGTCCGGATCGACACCCCCGGTGAAGCGGATTACTACCGCAACGGCGGCATCCTGCAGTACGTGCTGCGCAACATGATCCGGGGCTGAAGCCTTGCGGGGCTGAACCCATGATCCGGGGGCTGCCCCTCGGAACCCGCTGAAAGACAGGTCCGCGCACCGCATTACGTGCGGTGCGCGGACCTGCCCGCATGACCCGCTTTCGGTACTGCCCGTTCCGCCCGGAGGAGTCCGCCATGCCCAAGGTCAGCGACGACCATCTCGTCGCCCGGCGCAATCAGATCCTGGACGGCGCCCGCCGCTGCTTCGGCGAATACGGCTACGACGGCGCCACGGTGCGCCGGCTCGAGGAAGCCATCGGCTTGTCCCGCGGCGCGATCTTCCACCACTTCCGCGACAAGGATGCCCTGTTCTTCGCCCTCGCCCAGGAGGACGCCGAACGCATGGCCGATGTCGCGGCCAACCAGGGCCTCGTGCAGGTCATGCGCGATATGCTGGCCCACCCCGAGCAATTCAACTGGCTCGGAACGCGTTTGGAGATCGCCAGACGCCTGCGGACCGACCCCGACTTCCGTTCCGGCTGGACCCAGCGCTCCGCCGAACTCACCGCCGCCACCCTGGCCCGGCTCGAACGCCGCAAAGCCGCAGGCGCCTTGCGCGACGATGTACCCACCGATGTCCTGCTCGGCTACCTGGACCTGGTCCTGGACGGTTTGATCGCCCGTATCGCCTCCGGGCACACCAACGAAAACCTCTCGGCTGTCCTCGATCTCGTCGAGGCGTCGGTGCGGCGCAAGGACTGATCCGGCCCTGCCGTCAACCCTCCAGGCTGTCGAGCAGCACCCGCGTGATGCGGTCGAGTTCGCCGCGGTCGTATTCGGAAAGTACCGATAGCAAGCGCGTTTCGTTGTCGACGTGGTCGACGACCACACGGTCGATCAGTTCTCTGCCCGGCTCGGTAAGCGCTACCCGGATGGCGCGCCGGTCCGCGGCGTCGGCCGTGCGACGGACCAGACCGGCCGATTCGAGGCGGTCCAGGCGGCCGGTCATGCCCGCGCGCGAGAGCATGAGGGTGTCGGCGATGACCGACGGGTTGAGCTCGAACGGCTCCCCGGACCGCCGCAGGGCCGCGAGCACATCGAATTCACCCCGTTGCAGGCCGTACTCGGCGAATACGGCCTCGATCTTCGGCATGGCCACGGCCAGCAGCCGGCCCAGCCGGCCCAGGATCGCCATCGCCGCCAGATCCAGATCCGGTCGTTCGCGTCGCCACTGCTCGGCGATCACGTCGACCGGATCGCGCTTCGGTTCACCCATGGACAGGATTCTATTCGCTCAGATATAGTTCGGTAGCGAATTATCAACCACCGAACGGAGTAGACGTGAGCACCGCAGCGATCCGTCAGCCGCAGGACGCCGAGACCTTCGGCAACGCCACCGGACAGGTCCGGCTGCTGCTCGACGCCGACGAGACCGGCGGCGCGGTCAGCACCCTGGAGGTCACGATGGCGCCGGGCGCCGACGGCGCCGCACCTCACTTCCACACGAAGTCCAGCGAGCTGTTCTACGTCGCGGACGGCGAACTGCAGGTCCTGGCCGGGGACGAGATCATCACCGTCGGCGCGGGCGGTTCCCTCGTCGTCCCCCGGCTCATGCCGCACGCCTTCGGCGCCACCCCCGACACCTCCGCCCGCATCCTGATCGCCCTCATGCCCGGCGTCGAACGCTTCGAGTACTTCCGTCTGCTGGACCGAATCAGCAAGGGCGAAGCCACCTTCGAAGCCCTGCTCGCCGCCCAGGAAGAATTCGACAACCACTTCGTCGACGCCCCCAATTGGTGGGCCGAGCGCAACGCCCGACGCCGCTGAACGGCGGCCACACCGAGACAGTCCGCTCACCATGCCTCCGCCCCCACGATGCGGGGTAGCCGATCTCATCATCGGGCAACACATTTCGGTCGATCCAGCACACGACATCGCGCACCGCACACGCCGGCCTCGCCCCTCCGCGAATCCACCTGCCCGCCCGACAGGCACACAGACCCACCCACCCCCGCACATCGCCAGACGCGACAACACCGGCGTAACCGCGTGCGCGACAACACCCGTACGCTCCCGTGTGCGAAGTGGCGAATAGTTCTGATCACGGGTGGGACGACGCCTGTTCCAGGCCCGGAGCACCTCACGATCGAAACCCACCTCGATCCGCCGCCGCAGTTCCAGAACTGATCCCGAAGCGGTGCCGAAATCCGGCATCCGCCGATAGGACCACTCAGGCTCCGGCGCAGGTTCCCGTTCCGAGTCCCGAGGTCAAGTTTCGGATTCCGGCTCGGATTCCGCCTCCGGCTCAGGCTCAGGTTCGGGTTCCGGCTCAGGCTCAGGCTCCGGCTCGGGTTCCGGCTCCGGCTCCGGCTCCGGCTCGGGCTCAGGTTCCGGCTCAGGTTCCGGCTCAGGCTGGGGGTCAGGCAAGGACTGCGGTTTCCACAGCGAATCTTTCGGGGGTGGGGCCGCTTCGTATTCCGCACATTGCGTCTTCGTCGCCGTCGGGCCAATCCGAACCGGCGATCCAGCCGAGCCATTCCAGCTCGCCGGGAATGTCGATGAACAATGCGCTACCGGATCGAGCTCTGGTCGGTGCGGGCGAGCAGTGCGGCGGCCTCGAGCTGGCCGTCGGCGTAGGAGCCGAGCGTCGCGGCGGTGTCGGCGAGGCCGAGCAGCAGATTGTCGTGCGCGGCCAGGTAGCCTTCGGGCCCGTCGGCGAAGGTGCTTCCGTAACCGTCTGCGCCCCAGGCGCTTCCCTTCACGGCCAGCGCGGATTCCAGGGTCCGCCGCACGCCGTCGACCCGGTCGCGCAGGTCGGCCATCCGACCTGCCGCACCGCGCAACTGCCCCGGCGTCACATCCAGATTCGGCACCAGCCACCCCTTTTCACATCCGACACGGAGTTCGACTGTGGCACGCGGAAATCGGAGCCAGAAGGACCGCGATCTCGAATTGACGCCCCGTTGACGGCATTCGCCCGCCCTTTACGGAATCTTGGCGCGGGTACCGATCATCGGGTGCGCAACTCCCGCGCCAGCGCCAGGAACACATCCGGGTTCTCCCGCATGGTCACCGGAACAGCCAGCAGCAGAACGGATCTGCCGTCGAAACCGACATAGGCCGAGACGATCCCCTCGTACACGATCACCTCGAGCCACAGCGCGACCCGACCGCCTTCGCCGAGCGCGGTCCGGGTGACCCGCCATGGCGGCCCGCCACGGCAGATCCCACCGCAGCAACCGCAAGCCCAGCCCGGCCGCCCGGACGGCACCCAGTACGCCGAGCAGGTCCGAACCGCCCACGAAGCCCAGCGCCGATGCCAGCATGCCCACCCCCGCGAGGACCCCGAGCAGCAACGGGAACCGGGGAACGGGCGGCGCACCGAGAAAGTCCGCCGGTACCGGCCCAACGCCGCTCGATCAGCTGCTCGGCTGATCGCTGGTGCGAGATCACGAACCTCGTTCCGGACCGAATTCGACAGCACGACACGGCGTCCGGCGTCGGCCACGGAGTCATCCAACGGGAGCGCGCGACCGGCGGACAAGCGATTCGACGACTCCTTCGCAGCGAGCCCGGGCCTTATCCTGGCCCCGGCGAGTGTGGCCCAGCTATCACCGGGAGGCGGGAACAAATCCACCCCTGCCCGGGGTTCGCCAGGTTATGACCTTCTCTGTCCCCATCACCGTCCGCGGTTACGAGCTCGACAGTCTGGGCCACGTGAATCAGGCCGTCTACCTCCAGTACGCCGAGCATGCGCGCTGGGAGTTGCTGCGCGCCGCCGGCGTCGGCCAGGACAAGCTGCTGAGCAGCGGCTTCGCACCGGTCGTGCTGGAGAACAACATCCGGTATCAGCGGGAGCTGCGCGGTGGCGACGAGATCGAGGTGACGTGTGAGTTCCTGTGGGGTGAGGGCAAGACCTTCCGTATGCGCCAGGAGATCCGCAAGCTCGACGGCACCGTGTCGGCGACCGTCACGGTGACCGGCGGCGTGATGGATCTGAACGCACGCAAACTGGTGGCCGATCCGCGTGAGCGATTCCGCGCGCTGTCCGAGCGTCCGGAGCTGTTCGGACTCGAATAACACGCCCGGGCGAATTTTCCGGCAATTCGCACATGAAGTCAGTCAAACGAGAATAACTACAGGTTTGCTCAATGCCGGTCGGGTCCGCGCCGAAAATCTTTCGGTGCGAGCCGATCCCGGCCCCCGACCCCAGGCATCACCGGCCGTGAAATCTGTCGAACCGGGCCGGAGGGTATCGCGCCCGCGTTATGATCCAGTTCCCGTTCGGGGGTCCTGGCAAATCGCGAGCAGATCGGAGCGCACGTTATGACCGAAGCAATCCACGTCCCCGCCGCCCGGCCAACAGGGGACGGTGTTCCCGCACTTCAGGGCGTATTGGTGGCCGAATCCGCGCGCGATATCAGCGTGCGGGTCACCGAGGGCACCTGGACCTTCCAGCGCTCGGATGTGCTGCGCATCCTCGATTCGGCAACCTCGAGCACCCGGGCCGCGGCGGGCGATTCGGTCCTCGTCGACATCCGGCCCGGCGCCCACGCCGATTTCACCCGACGGCTCCGCGTCGACCTGGTCGAGCGCCCGATGACCCTGGACGCGGCGCCGTCGCTGGCACTGGGAGACGAACTGCTGCAACAACTCACCACCTCGTGGGCGGACCGGCTGCAACTCGCCGAGGTCGCGGGCAGCGGCGCGACGTACACCTACTGCCAGACCAAATCCCACAATGGCAGCGACGACGGCATCAACTGCGACAGTCTCGACTGATCCGCCATGGCTACGCACCGTCCCGGCTCGGTACTCATCGTCTCCGAGAACGACGATCTCCATGCCAGCGCGATGGCGGTGACGTTGCGAGAACACCACGGGCTCAACCCGATTCAGCTCGACCTGCGTGATTTCCCGCGTGAGTCAGGCAGTTTCCGGCTCGACCGCGACGGCACCTCTCGTTCACTGTCGCACTTGTTCGGCCTGGACGACGTGCGTTCGGTGTGGTGGCGGCGGCCGCATCAGGCACAGGTGCCCGCGGGGGTCCGCGCCTCCGACGATTCGTTCCGGCAGGCCGAGTGCGACGGCTTCATCCAGGGTCTGCTGTGGTCCATACCCGCCGCCTGGATCAACGATCCGGGCGCGGACCGCACCGCGAGCCGCAAGATCGTGCAGTTGGAGACCGCCCAGCGGGCCGGGTTCGCGGTGCCCGAAACGCTGATCACCAACGACCCGGACGAGGCCCGCAGTTTCACCGAATCCCGCCCGGGCGCAGTGGTTTACAAGCGCACCGGGACCGGGCGCGGCGAGTTCGCGGAGACCCGGATCATCACCCGGGCCGACTTCGGAAAGCTCGCCGCGATCCGGTCGGCTCCGACCACTTTCCAGGACTACATCGACGCCGAATGCGATCTGCGGATCGTCTGGGTCGACGGCGTCGAGTGGACGGTGCGCATCGATTCCCAGGCCGGGGTCGGACGCGTCGATTCCCGCCTGGACACCTCGGTCGAATTCCGCCGGGAACAGCTGCCCGCCTCGGTCAGCAAGTCTCTGGCCACCCTGATGGGCGCGCTGGGCCTGAGTTTCGGCGTCCTGGACCTGCGGCTCGGCCTCGATGGGGAGTACTACTTCCTGGAGGTCAATCCGCAGGGCCAGTTCGCCTATCTCGAGATCAAGACGGGCCTGCCGTTGTTCCGCAGCCTCGCCAACCTGCTGGTCCAGGGTGACGGGACGGTTCCGCAGCGCTGACCTATTGGGCCTTGCGCCGGTTGGCGCCCCCGCGGCTGCGGAGTTGCACATGCGACTCCACCAGCACGTTGTGGATGAAGCCGTAGGAGCGCCCCGTCGACCGTGCCAGGGACCGGATGCTGGCACCCGCCTCGTACTGTTTCTTGAGTTGGGATTGCAGACGGTCACGGGATTTGCCCGTGACGCGGGTGCCCTTGCCCAATGTGGACTTGCCTGATGATGTCCGATCGCTCATGGCTTCCTCCGAGTCGCCGAGCAGCGCGTCATTCCAGGCTAAGCAACGATCAGGCCGTGATCAACGGGTGTTTGTGATGAAAATCACGCAAGCTGAATAAGTTCCAAGTATTCGGCGGACCAGTGATCCTCCGCGCCGTCCGGCAGTAGAATGACCCGCTCCGGCGACAACGCCTCCGCCGCGCCGGGATCGTGGGTCACCAGCACCACCGCGCCGGCATAGGTGCGCAGCGCATCGAGCACCTGTTCGCGCGAGACCGGATCCAGGTTGTTGGTCGGCTCGTCCAGCAGCAGCACGTTGGCGGCCGAGGACACCAGACCGGCCAGGGCCAGCCGGGTCTTCTCACCGCCGGACAGCGTGCCCGCCGGCTGCTCGAGCTGCGGACCGGAGAACATGAACGCGCCCAGCAGGCCGCGCAGCTCCTGCTCGCCCGCGTCCGGGGCGGCGTGGCGGATGTTCTCCCACACCGTGGCCTGATCGTCGAGGGTGTCGTGCTCCTGGGCGAAGTAGCCGATCTTCAGGCCGTGCCCGGGAACCAGCTCACCGGCCGTCGGGGTCTCCACTCCGGCCAGCAGGCGTAGCAGGGTGGTCTTACCCGCACCGTTGAGCCCCAGGATGACGACGCGGCTGCCGCGGTCGATGGCCAGGTTCACGCCGGTGAAGATCTCCAGCGAGCCGTACAGCTTGGTCAGGTTCTCCGCCATCAGCGGCGTCTTGCCGCACGCGGCCGGTTCGGGGAACTTGATCCGGGCCACCTTGTCGGCCACGCGGACGTCGTCCAGCTCGGCCAGCAGGCGGTCGGCGCGCTTGGCCATGTTCTGGGCCGCAACGGCTTTCGTCGCCTTCGCGCCGAGCTTGGCCGCCTGCTGCTTGAGCGCGCTGGCCTTCTTCTCGGCATTGGCGCGTTCGCGGACCCGGCGCTGTTCATCGGTGGCCCGGGCGTCGAGATACTTCTTCCAGCCCATGTTGTAGACGTCGGCCTCGCCGCGCACCGCGTCCAGGAACCACACCTTGTTCACCACGTCGCCGAGCAGTTCGACGTCGTGGCTGATCACGATCAGGCCGCCGTCGTGGTTCTGCAGGAACCCACGCAGCCAGGTGATGGAGTCGGCGTCGAGGTGGTTGGTCGGCTCGTCCAGCAGCAGGATGGTGTCGGAGCGGCCGCCGCTGCCGTCGGAGGCGGCGAACAGGATGCGCGCCAACTCGATTCGGCGTCGCTGGCCGCCGGAGAGGGTGCGCAGCGCCTGGCCGAGCACCCGGTCGGGCAGGCCGAGGCTGTTGCAGATGCGGGCCGCTTCGCTCTCGGCCACGTAGCCGCCGAGAGCCGAGAACCGCTCCTCGAGGCGACCGTATTTGCGCACCGCCTGGTCACGTAGTTTCTCGTCGGCGACCTCGGCCATCAGCGCCTGCTGCTTCTCCATCTCGTGCAGCAGGGTGTCCAGCCCGCGCGCCGAGAGCACCCGGTCGCGCGCCAGCACATCGAGGTTGCCCTCTTTCGGGTCCTGCGGCAGGTACCCGATATCGCTCGAACGCAGGATCTTGCCCGCGTACGGCTCGCCCTCACCGGCCAGGATGCGCAGCGTCGTGGTCTTTCCCGCGCCGTTGCGCCCGACCAACCCGATCCGGTCGCCCGCCTGTACCCGCAGCGCCGGGCCCGGCGCCGACAACAGCGTGCGGACTCCGGCCCGGACCTCCAGGTCGGTCGCGGTGATCACAGACGTGCTCCTCACAGGTATCAGCGGTGCTGGGCGGTAGCCGCCCGAATTGTGCGGCGAATCGAACACAAGAACCACCGATTTTACCTGTGCCGAGGACAACGCCAAGGTCAGGGGCCACAGATCACATCGAAGGGAACTTCGAGCCGATCACCGTGGCCGGCGGGGCACCGGCCACATGACCGGTACCCCGCCGAATCAGACCGGACGCTAGTTCGCGTTGACCGTCACGGCGTCGTCGGCGATCGAGTAGCTGATCGAGCCGTTCTCGAAGTGGCTGACCTTGCCGCCCTCGATGTCGAGCTCGTCGGAGGTCGGGTAGCCCAGGCGGCCACCGGCGCCGCCCTCGGCCTCCCACGCGGCGCGAATGGCGCCGTAGACGGTCTTGGCTCCGGTCGGCAGCTGGAAGTAGATGACGCCGCCGGCGAATTCCTGATACTTGCCGCCGTTGGGCGCGTCCAGCTCGGCGGAAGTCGGTGCGCCGAGCGGGCTGGATGCGCCACCCGCTTCGTTGTAGTGATCGCCGATGGCCCCCGTGGCTTCGAACGTCATTCGAGAATTCCTTTCGCACAGATAACTTTTGGCAACTCCACGAGCAAACGTACAGCATCGAGCTCGGCGCCGCTACACCTCGAAAACATCTGGGATCGAACCGTGTTCGACCACATTGGTTCAATAGTGTTGAACACCAGGTGAGTTCGACGGAAACAGCAGTTGACGGTCAGGAGTATCCGACTGTTTCCCAGCGCCGCAGAGGGGACGTAAGTTGTTGACCACAAAGCGCGGAATGCCCCACAGCAGCGAAACGGCCACCCCACGGCATCGGGTCCAGCGCACGCCACCACGAATGCCGGGCGTGAGACAGCAGGTGATCGCACTGCTCAGTGGCAAATATTTAGTAAACATTCCGTCGAGCGGCCGGATACGCGCGTAGATTTCCAGACGGCGGACTCCGCCTGGCCGAAGCCGCCGATATCACCCCTCCGACCACCCGGTCGGCAAGGCTTCCGAGGATCCGACATGAACACAATCACCGATCTCGCCACATCTCGGCGGACGAGAACCTCCAGTCGAGCAAGAGCCGCAAGTTTGCTGGCTGCCGTCTGTGCCGCAGCGGCATTGATCACCGCCTTCCCGGCGGCTGTCCAAGCCTCGCCCGACGTCTACTACCCGGACTGTGACGCCGCCCGGGCCGCGGGCGCCGCTCCCCTGTATCGCGGCGACCCCGGCTATCGTCCCCCGCTCGATCGCGACGACGATGGCGTGGCCTGCGAGCCGTACCCACGGTGACCGCCGATCAGGACTGTGCCGGGTCAGGCGAGGGCGGCGGATTTGACCGCCAGGCCGACTTCACGGCGCAGTGCGGCGAACTCCGGCGCAGCGCGCAGGTCGTCCGGGTCGACGCCGGCGCGAGGTAGGTCGACGCGAAGATCCAGGGCGATCCGGCCCGGGGACTTGGTCAAGACCACGATGCGGGAGCCCAGGAAGACGGCCTCGTCGGCGCTGTGGGTGACGAAGACAGCGGTGCGGCCCGATTCGGAGCCGACACGGCGCAGGTCGTCCTGGAGACGTTCCCGGGTCAGGGCGTCCAGGGCGGCGAACGGCTCGTCGAGCAGCAGCAGGGAGTGCTCGGCGGCCGATGCGCGAGCGATGGCGACACGTTGCTGCTGACCGCCGGATATCTCCCAGATCCGGCGGTGCGCGATGTCGTCGAGGCCGACCTGTCGCAGCAGTTCGTCACGTCGCGCGCCGCGCTGACCGGCGGGCACCCCGGCGTACTTCAACGCGAGTTCGACATTGCCGCCCACCGTTTTCCACGGGAACAGCCGCGGCTGCTGGAACACGATGCCGGCCGTGCGACCGGGGGCGGGGGCGGTGCCCGACACCTCGATACTGCCCTCGGTCGGCGGCGCGAAGCCCGCGATCAGCCGCAGCAACGTGGACTTGCCGCAGCCGGAAGCACCGACCAGCACCAGGAATTCACCCGGCGGTATGTCGAGATCGATCGGCCCGACCGCGGTGACCGCGCCGAAGCGGTGCGTGACCTGCCGAATCCTTATGCCGCCCTGGCCGAGCGCCGCAGAGGTGGCCGAATCATCCTGCGCGAGCGCGTCAATCGAGGACACCGGGCAGTCCTCGCACGTAGATCGCCGCTTCGATTGCCTGACGGGTCGGCGCGGCGGGAATCTGCTTCTGCGCGACCAGGAATTCCGCGGCGCTGTGCAGACTGGCCGCGACCTGACCGACCGCCCCGTCGGTGCCGAGCCACTCCCCGGAGGTCAGCTGCTGCTTGGTCAGGAACACACCTTGGCTCAGCTGCCGTGCCGCGTCACCGGGGGTGGCGCCGATCTCGGCGGCGACCGCCTTCGCAGCGTCCTCCGGCCGATTCTTGATCGTGTCGATCGCGCGGGTCTGCGCTTTGCGCCAGATGTCGACCACCTCGGGATGCGCCTGGGCGAAGGCTGTGGACACCACGCCCAGATCCAGCGTCGGCTTGCCCGCGGTGGCGAGTTCGCGGCTGGTGATCAAGGTCTTGCCGCTCTTGCGCAGCTGATCGAGCGTCGGCAGCCAGGTGTAGACGGCATCGATATCGCCGCGCTCCCAGGCCGCGAGCGAGGCGGCGGGTTGCAGGTCGACCAGCTCGACCTCGTTGACGCCGAGACCATTTCGGTCCAGCGTGGCCAGCAGACTGTAGTGCGCGGTGGAGGCGAAGGCGGTCGCGATCCGCTTGCCGCGCAGATCGGCGATCGACTCGATACCGGTGCCGTTGCGCGCCACCAGCGCCTCGTTGTCACCGGCCACGTCCAGCACGTAGGCGACCTGGTACGGAATGTTGAGCGGCGCGGACAATCCGCGCGCCACCGGGCTCGACCCGAGTGCGCCGAAGTCGACCTGCCCGGCGACGAACGCCGTGTTCACATCCGCGCCGGAATCGAACTTCGTCCATTCGATGTGGTGCCCGGGCAGCGCGTCCTCGAGCCAGCGGTTGTGCTTGACGATCAGATCACCGCTCGGAAACGTCTGGTACGCGAAGCGAATCGTGGGTTTGCCGTCGTCGGAACCGGAGCGGTCCACGGCGCAGCCCGCGATCGCCAGCGTCAGCGCGCCGATGATCGCGAACGCGATCGCTCGCAGCCGGGAACTCCTGGGGCTCATATCTTTCCTCTCCACGGCACCGTGCGCCGTTCGGCCGCACGCAGCAGACCATCGATGGCCAGACCGGAAAGGCCGATGGCGGCGATTCCGACCAGTACGACCGGGGTGTTGTTGTAGTTGCTCGCGTCCTTGACGACACCGCCGATACCGGGCAGGCCGTTGAACAGCTCCGCCGCGACCACCGACGAGTAGGCGATACCGACGGCGAGGCGGACACCGGTGAAGGTCTCCGGGAGCGCGGCCGGGAGCACTACGTCGCGAAGCACCTGGCCGCGTGTGGCGCCCAGCGCCCGTGCGGCCGCGACCAGCGCGATCGGCGCGGCGGCCACGGCCGCGGTGGTGGCGATGGCGGCGGCCGGCAAGGCCGCGAGGGCGAGCAGAGTGATCTTGGGCGCCTCGTCGATGCCGAGCCAGATCACCAGCAGGAAGAAATACGCCAGCGGTGGCAGCGCGCGCAGGAAGGTGAGCCAGGGCTCCAGAATGCTGCGCAACCAGCCGAAGGTGCCCATCGCGACACCCAGCGCCACACCGAGAACGATCCCGACGACGACACCGGCCAGCACCCGGCGCAAGGTCATATACAGGTGTTCCCACAGCAGATAGCCCTGATAACCGACGACATCGTCGTGCACCGTGGACATCTCGACCGCCGCCCGCCACACCGTGATCGGCCGCGGGACGAAGATCTCGTTCCAGATCCCCGCCACCGCGACCGCCTGCCAGACGGCGAGGAACACCACGACCGACAGCAGCGGCAGCACCGCTCGCACACCGGGTATCCGGCGGTGCGCAGCCGGAGTCCGGATGCTCACCGCCACCATCGGTCACCCGGCGCGATCATGGTGCGCCGACCAGCGGCGCCGAGAGGGAAGCTGCGAACCATTCGACCGATCGAACTCGGCGCGGCCGTCGCCGACCAGGTATTCGCTCGGCCGGATCCGAATTCCCGGCCGCGTGATTGACGGGGTTCGAGCAGGTCGTTCATGATCCTGCGTATGAACGGTCTGGTGGGGGTGGTCGTCGCGGCGCTGGCCGCGGGCGCCGGCACCGGCTTGCGCCCCTACACCGAGTTGCGGGATTCGATTCACGGGCGCTACCCCCAGGTCGAGCTGCCGGAACTGCGCACCGAATCCGCACGCCGCGCTCTGGCGCGCCGGCTGGACGCTGCCGGTGCCGACGCTGATATCGAGTTGCTCACCACGGCAACCGAATTGCTTGCCGCACTGCGGGCGGGCAGACCCCGGGGCGGGATGGTGGCGGGCATCGATCTACGGGACGTGCATGCGACAGCGATCCGGATCGGGGCCGTCCACTCCGCCGGTGACGGTGTCCTGGGCGAGCAGCTCGAGGTCGGCGGCGAGATCGTCATCGAATCGGTCCGGGCCGGCCGGGCCCCCCGGGAAGACGCGAACTATTCTGCGCCCCACACGGATTCAGGAATAGAGCCGCTCGCTGTCGTCCTGAGCAATGTCACCGCCGGCGGCGGCATCTATATCGCCGGCTCCACACCGGCACCCGCCTCGCTGGCCGGGTCGCCGTATCGCACGCATGTCGCCAGTTACATCGCCCCCGCCGCGGGTCTGATCGACCGAGATGCCGAACTCGCGTTCATCGGCGACTTCTGCCGGGGCAGCGGCTCCTACCTGTGGATCCGGGCCGACCCCTGGGCGGGCAAGTCCGCCCTGCTGTCCGCTCTGCTGCTGACGCCACCCGAGGGCACCACGGCCATCGGCTTCTTCATCACCAATCGCTATGCGGGCCAATCCAACCACCTCGCCTACACCGAGGCCGTACTCGAACAGCTCGCGGCTCTGCTGCCCCGGCGCCGTGCCATCGTCGCCTCGACGAACGGCAATCGCGACGGACTGCGCGAACAACTGCTCGCCGAGGCAGCCGAACACAGTGCCGCCCAGGGCAAACGGCTCGTGCTCCTGGTAGACGGGCTGGACGAGGACCTCGGGCTCACCACCTTGCAGACAACCATCGCCGACCTGCTCCCCCGGCAGCCGCACCCGAACCTGCGGGTGATCGTCGCCAGCCGGCACGGTCCGGCCATTCCGATCGCGAGCGATCACCCGCTCGCAGCCGGTGCGCGCTATCTGCTCACACCGTCCGCGCACGCGCGCGATGTCGCCGAGCGCGCGCACCGCGAGCTCCGGCATCTGCTGAACGGATCGCCCGAGCATCGGCGCCTGCTCGGCCTGATCGCAGTCGCCCATGGACTCGCCGATACCGAGCTGGAGGACCTCACAGGCTTGCCTCCCTACCGTATCGCCGGCCTGCTGACCAGCTCCGGCGGCCGCAGCCTGCGTATCCACGTGACCGACTCCCCAACGCCCGCAGTCACTTTCGTACTCGCCCATGAGACGCTCCAGCGCAGCGCCGAGCAACTGCTCGGCGCGGAACTGGATGTCCATCGGTCCGAGATCCACGACTGGGCCGAGCGATACCGTGCCCGGGCCTGGCCGTCCGGCACGCCGGATTTCCTGCTCACACGGTACTTTCGCATGCTCGAACACTTCGAGGAGGTCGAGCGCATGGGGCGGCTCGCGCTCGATGAACGGCGCCACGATCGGTTGCTCGACAGCGCCGGTGGTGATCTCGCCGCGCTCATGGAGATCCGCACGACGCAGCAGTTGCTCGTCGCGCGGTCCCGACCGAATTTGCTGCTCACCATGCGGCTGGCCCGGCGGCGGCAGGAACTCCGCCGACGCAACCAGCATATTCCCGAGCGACTCCCCCAGGCCTGGGCCCGGATCGGTGAACCGCGACGCGGCGAGAACATCGCACACGCCATCCCGAAGCTCGACGTGCGCGCCGCAGCGCTGACCCGGATGCTCCCCGAACTCGGCGAGCAGGACGCACGCCGGATCACGACCGTTGTCGAATCGCTCATCGACGCTGTCGGCGGGACTTTCGAGCAGGTCGCGGTCCTGACCGAGCTCGCTGTGGCATTGAACGGAATCGGACGCCGCGCGCACGCCGAACGGGTCGCCGACCGGGCCGGATCGCTTGCCGGGACCATCTCCGAGCCCCGCGCCAAGAGCCATGCCGAGGCGCGCGTAGCCGGGGCGTATATCCGCCTCGGCGCTCATGATCGTGCACGCCGAGTCGCTCTGCGCGCACTCGAAACTGTCAGCGCTCTACCGGATTCGGCAGCGCAGGCGCAGGCCGTCGCGAAGATCGCCGGTGCGGTCGCCACGTCCGGCGATCGGGAACTCACGGATCGGCTCGTGACCGAGGCACTGATCCTGGCCGATATCTCGATGGGCTATGCCAACTACGTGGGACTCCGCAGCGAACTGAGCAGAGCTCTCTCCACCGTCGGAATCCACGAACGCGCGGAACAGCTCGTCTCCGACGCACTGGGCTTGATGTTCAGTTTCAGCACGAACGCCGAGTACAGCTATGCGCTGGACTGCGTGAGCGCGGCAATCGGATCGCTGCTCGACACCGATCGTGCCGAGGAGATCGCTTCCGGGCCATGGATTCGCGCCAACGACCACTTCTTGACCGAGTCCGTGACCACGCTGGCCGGCATCGGCCGGTTCGATCGTGCCGGAGCCCTGGCGCGGACGATCTCGGCGCCGGCATTGCGTGCCGGTGCGTTGACCGAAATCGCCCTCGCCGTCGCCCTCGCCGGCCACGTCGAGCGGGCCCGGACCGTTGCCGAAAGCGTGGCGACCGCCGCACGTTTCGACCGCGGTGGCCAGGATTTCGACGCCCGCAAGGGATTGGTCGCCGCTCTGGTACGGAGTGGAGACATCGATCGCGCCCGACGATCGACGCAGAGCGCGGACTCGCGGAAACGCACCATCCTGCTGGCGAGCATGCTGGAAGCCCTTGCTGGGATATCGGATCGAGCAACGATCCGCCGAATCGTGGGTGACAAGGCATTTCTCCGAGCTCTCGCCGAGCAGACGGACCTGTTCAGCAGCATCTCGAATGTGGTGCATGCCCTGGTCACCATCGGAGAGCACACCGTCGCGGAGGACATCGCCCGTCGTACGGACAGCATGGGGCGCACACGGGTCTTCGGCTATCTGATCTGCTCGCTGGCCGCTGCCGGCGACCTGGAGAACGCGCGCCGACTCGCCGAAGACGCCGAGGCAATCGAGCGCTCGAACGTGTGGCGGACCGCCAGAATGTCCGAGAATCTCCTGAACCACGCGCGTGTGTGGGCGGACGAGGATTGCGCGGTTCTGGCGACCGCATTGGCGGCCGCCGGGTACCCTTCCCGGGCCGAAGCCCTCGCCGCCACCATTCCCGAGGTCACGAATCGTGTGTGCGCGCTGGCCCGGGTCGCGCGCGGCACCGATAACGCCCGCGCGCAGCGACTTGCCGCCGAATGCTCGGCCCTCGCCGATACCATCGCCGACCCACAGGCACGCAGTGTCGCACTCGCCGAACTCGTGACAACCGTTGCCGCCATTCATGATCTGGATCGCGCCCGCGCCTTCGTCACGGCCGCCGGCCCCGCACACCGCGACCTCCCCCGGCTCAGCTTCACGGTGGCCGCCTGCACCCTCGGCGATCTGGAACAGGCCGAAACGGCCGCCCGCGGCATCACCGACGAGGATCACCGGGCGACCGCGTTCATCGCGCTGGCCGAGGCCGCGGCAACCTCGGAACCCGACCGGGCGCGATCCTTCCTCGCCGAGGGCTGGCTGTCCGGGGCATGGCATCGCCCCTTGTCCACGCTGAGCGTTGTCGCGCCGGAACTCCTCTCCGAGGTTGCGCGCGAACTCGATCCACCCCGCGCCTAATCGATGTCGATGCTCCACCGCACCCCGTGCGGAGTCAGCGCGGCCAGGAAATCGGCGGGGTCGAAGGCCTGGGCGGGGGCGAGCACTCCGGCGGCGGGCGGATCGGCGACGAGGCGGCGGGCGGCCTCGACGGCGATGGAGGCGGTGGTGCCGTAGGTGTCGGTGCCTTCGATGACGCCGCGGGCACGGCGACCGTCTACGGCGACGACGTCCAAGACGATGGTCCAGGTCCCCGCGGCGCGCTGGGCCGCGGTCGGGCCCATCGGCAGGGCTTCGATCATGTCGTCGGTCAGCGGCGTCGCGAACAGCGCCCGGGTCGATTCCTCCACCGCGCCACGGACATTGCGGATCGAGGTGTGACGCGGTACGGAGACGGCCTCCTGAAGCGGGAACGAGCCGACGGCGACCGGCTCGGTACCGCCCGGCAGGATGACCGGCGCGAGCTGGTCGAAGGGGCCGGGCCGCCAGGCGCCGTCGAGGTAGGCCACACCCCCGTCCGCCATGGTGTCGGCGACGCCGAGCATGGTGCGGATCGAACCTCGAGACATGGCGGCGTCGCCGCCGAAGCGGTGCACGGAGGTGAGCTCGGCGAGCGGGCCGAGCCGGTCCGCGATCAGGCGGGCGAGCAGGTCGCCGGGCACGCCGCCGTCGGTCGCGGCGGGAACGACCGTCACGCCGGCGGATTCCGCCGCGGCGGAACGGGTTCGGTAGATCTCGTGCAGGAACAGTTGTTCACCACAGGTGTCGACGTAGTGCGCTCCGGCCGCGACGGCCGCGTCGACCACCCGGGCGCCGGTGGGTGTGAACGGGCCCGCGCAATTGATCACCGCGTCCGCACCCCGGAAGGCCGCGACCAGCGCCGCGCCATCGTCGACGGTGGCCACCCGCACCTCGGCGTCGGTCAGATTCGCTTGGGCAGCAGCGGATTCCAGCTTCTCGGCGTCACGACCGGCGAGGATGACTGTGCCGCCGCGGCGGTCCAGTTCGGCGAGCACGAGCGCGCCCTGGAAGCCGCTCGCGCCGTAGACGGCGATGGTGTTGTTCGACATGTCCAGAACAGTATGGACAGACGATGAGTCACCCAATGATCCTGAAACTCAGAAAGATACGTAGGAGACTCATTCATGCCACGATGGATGCATGGATGTGCTCAGTGACGTGATCTCGGCAATGCGCATCGGCGTACCGCACTCCTCGCGGACCCGGCGTATCGCGCCCTGGCACGACGAGTTCGCCGCGGCGCCGGGGGCGGGGTTCCACATCGTGCTCGCCGGATCCTGCCTGCTCGTTCCCGAACTCGGCGCCCCGATCACGCTGCGGGTCGGCGACGTGGCCTTCCTGGCACACGGGTCCGGCCACGCGCTCACCCACACCTCCGACCTCGCCGACACCGTATTGCTCTGCGGCGCTTACCAACTCGATCCCCGGCGAGCACATCCACTGCTCGACGGCCTGCCCGAGGTGCTGCACCTGCCCGCCCGGCTCGGACACGACGCGGGGCTGCGCGCCACCGTCGAGCTGCTGGCCGCTGAACTCGAACAGGGCCTGCCCGGGTCCTCCAGCACCGTGGTCGCCCTGCTGGACGTGCTGTTGCTGCTGATCCTGCGCACCTGGCTGCGCGAGAGCACCGCACCGGCCACGGGATGGGCGGCCGCCCTCCAGGATCCGGGCATCGCGGCAGTCCTGCGCGCCGTGCACGAGGACATCGCGCACCCGTGGACCATCCAGGAACTGGCCGGGATCGCCGGTATGTCGCGAGCCACCCTCGCCCGCCGATTCACCGCCCTGGTGGACCGCGCCCCGCTGGCCTATCTCACCTGGTGGCGTCTGACCACCGCCGCGCACCTGCTGCGCGACACCGATGCCACCCTGGCCACCATCGCCGGTCAGGTCGGCTACTCCTCCGAGTATGCCTTCGCCGCCGCATTCAAACGCCGGCACGGGCTCGCCCCCGGCCGCTATCGCGCGGACCGGGGAGGCCGCGAACCGATCACCGCGCTGGTGGTCTAGGTTCGTTCCACCACCGTCGAAGGAGCCACGCATGTCGGATCGGGAAGAACTCACTTGGGACCTGTTCGGTACCGCGAGCCGCGAGCTGGCCGAGACGATCGCCGGCGACGGGTTCGAACCCGATCTCATCCTGTCCATCGCCCGCGGTGGGCTCTTCGTCGCGGGCGCGCTCGGCTACGCCCTCGACGTCAAGAACCTGCACGTCATGAACGTCGAGTTCTACACCGGCGTCGACCAGCGCCTTGATCTGCCGGTCATGCTGCCGCCGGTGCCGCAGGCGGTGGACCTGGCGGGCGCGCGGGTACTGGTGGCCGACGATGTCGCCGACACCGGCGCGACCCTGAAACTGGTGCGCGACTTCTGCGCGGACAAGGTCGCCGAGGTCCGCTGCGCGGTGATCTACCAGAAACCGCACTCGGAGGTCGACTGCGAATACGTCTGGAAGCGCACCGACCGCTGGATCAACTTCCCCTGGTCGGTCCTGCCGCCGGTGATCACCCGCGCCGAACAGGTGCTCGACGCCTAATCGAACGGTTCGTGGACCTGCACCCGATACCACGGACCGTCCATCGGAACATAGGTGTGGGTGGTGGCGTAGGGGGACGCAGGTTCGGACGGCGGTGCACCATCGGGGAAGTAGGCGAAATCGATGCCCGTCGTGAATATCTCCGCTTCGCGAATGCGAAACCGGCAGCCACGATGGGTCTTCGGCTCAGCTACGGACTTGACCGAGTAGATGCCGATCCGCTGGGCATCGCTCGTTGCGACACAGTCCGCCGCCGCCTTCTCCCGATTGTCATGGGCACCAACCCTAGTCAGTGCGTGGGGACTTCCCAGAGCCGGACCGCATCGTCCTCGCCGCTCGAGGCGAGCGTCCTGCCGTCGGGGCTGAAGGCCAGGGCTGTGATCGGGGCGGTGTGCCCCAGCAGCGGTTCACCGATCTGCTGACGAGTCCTGGTGTCCCACAGTCGGATTCCGAAATCACCGGCCATGCCCGCCGCGATCATGGTGCCATCGGGGTGGTAGGCCAGTGACCGCACCTCCTGCGGATGGGCGAAGATGTCGGTCCCGAACCACAGGTCGTGCTGGCGTGTCTCCCAGAGCCGGACGCCGCCGTCGTCACTCGCGGTGGCCAGCAGCTTGCTGTCGGGGCTGAACGCGACCGCGGTGACCGGTTTCGAATGGCTCATGCCGAACCCGATCTCGTCGGCGGTCCTCGGATCCCAGGCCGAGGCCAGCCGGTCGATGCTGCCGCCCGCCAGCCGGGTGCCGTCCGGGCTGAACGCCAGCGCGACATACGAATGCTGGTCGAACGCGAAATTGGTGGTCACCTGTTCGGTGCGCTCGACACTCCACAGCCGGACCCGGCTGCCGATCCCGGAACTGGCCAGCGTCCGGCCGTCCGGGCTGAACGCCACCGTGTCGACCACGGCCGGATGCAGCATCGGCGTCCCGCGCCGCCGGCCCGTCGC
The DNA here is from genome assembly GCF_042672005.1 of Nocardia sp. NPDC127579. Classification (NCBI taxonomy): domain Bacteria; kingdom Bacillati; phylum Actinomycetota; class Actinomycetes; order Mycobacteriales; family Nocardiaceae; genus Nocardia; species Nocardia sp. NPDC127579. Next base: position 191,692 of record NZ_JBHXVZ010000005.1, read on the forward strand.
GACCTCCCACAGCTGAACGTTGCGGTCCGCACTGGCGGAGGCGAGCAGCACCCCGTCCGGGCCGAAGGCCACCGCGTTGACCTGGTCGATGTGGTCCATGACCGGGCCGACCTGCTGGCGCGTCCGAAAGTCCCAGAGCCGCACCGACTTGTCACCACAGCCGGTGGCCAGTTTCGTACCGTCCGGACTGAAGGCGACCGAGTGCACGGCGGCTGGATGGGCGATGACCAGGTGCGCACTCGACGGAGCCGCCGCACTCCCGGCGGCCGCGCGATTCCGCCAGGCTCCGAGACCGACCGCCGCCGGAACCGCCACCGCCGGTAGCGCCACGGCGGCGATGAGCAAGCGCCGCCGCGATACGGCGCGCCGGGGCTGGTCCCCCGTATCCGATTGCCGCCCCGAAGGATCGGAGAGCAACGCGGGGTCCGACCGTGATGCGGGACTCGACGGCGCCCCGGGAGCGGAGGGCACCCCATGGTGTGGGGACGACTGCGACAGACCGGGGGGCGACACCATGGGATCAGTGCCGGACCACACCGGACCAGCGGGGGCGACCATGGTCGGCGCGACCCGGGACGACGGGTCGAGCGCGTGAAAAGCCGCCTGCGCGAACGCTGTACAGGTCGGGTATCGCTCGCCGGGGGTTTTCGCCAGCGCGGTGGCGATGACCGTGTCCAGGTGCGGCGGCAGGCCGGGGCGCACCTGTGCGAGTCGTGGGGGTGGCGCCGCGAGGTGTGCGTGGATGGTGGCGCCGAGGGTGGCGCGCGCGAACGGCACGGCACCGGCGAGCAGGTGGTACAGCGTGCACCCCAGGGCGTAGATGTCGACGCGATGGTCGACGGGTTCACCGCTGAGCAGTTCGGGGGCCGCGTAGGCGAAACTCGCTCGGACCGACTGCGTCATGGTGATGGTGTCGTCGAGACTGCGGGCGATACCGAAATCACTGATCAGCACGTGGTCGGCGCCTGGCACATCGTGATGCGCCGCGATCAGCAGGTTCGCGGGTTTGATATCGCGGTGCACGACACCGAGTTCGTGTGCGTGGTCCAAGCCCGCGGCGGCCTGGGCGATGATCCCCACCGCCCGCTCGGCTGTCAGCTGCTGGGTGGACAGGAGCCGTTCGGCGTCGGGACCGTCGATGAACGCCATGGCGATCCACAGCAGATCGCCCGCGCTGCCCCGATCCAGTACCCGAACGATATTGGCGTGATCCAGCCGCGCCGCGATATCGGCCTCGCGCTCGAACCGCGCTCGCGCTTTCGCATCCCGCCCCAGCGCCGTGTCCAGCACTTTCACCGCGACATCGCGAGGCAGACGCGGATGCCGAGCCAGGTACACCGCGCCCATACCGCCGACGCCGAGCAACCGGATCACCGTGTATCCGCCGACCACCGTTCCGGGTTCGAGTGCCACCCGAAATCGCCTCCCCCTGTGTTGCCTCTACTGCCCGGGCACCGGTGGAGGCAGGCCACGGTGGTGCGCGAGCATCCTAGCAGCGTCGCTCGCGGGCTCCAGGGTGGCATTTTCGTGATCCCCCAGCACCGCCTGCCCGGTCAGTTCCACCGATCGCAGCCGATCCTCGATACCTTGCGCATGATGGGTGGTGATCAACTCGTCCGCGTCGAGGGACGCGGCGAAGTCGTCCAGGTACGCGCGTACCTCGGCCGGGGTGCCGACGGCGGTGTACTTCGTCATCCCGGACAGTTGGCTGCCGTTCGGCGAGGCGAGGAAGGCATCGATCTCCTCGTCGGTGAAGTCGCCGGCGGCGGGGCCGCGGGCGATCATGGCCCGGGCCCGGGCCCGGTAGGCGACGGTCTTCTGCTCGATGGCCGCGGCGCGGTCGTCGGCGGCGAAGACATTCACTCCGGCCATGACATACGGCTCGGCGAGCTGATCCGACGGCTTGAAACCGTCGCGGTAGACGGCGACCGCCTCGTGCAGGGCATCCGGGGCGAAGTGCGACGCGAACGCGTACGGCAGGCCCAGATGCGCGGCGAGCTGCGCGCCGAACAGCGACGAACCCAGGATATACAGCGGAACAACGGTTTCCGCTCGCGGCACGGCCTGCACACCGGGCACCCGCGAATCTCCGGTCAGATATCCCTGGAGTTCGAGCACATCGCGCGGGAAGTTCTCGGCCGAGGACGGATCGCGCCGCAGCGCGTACATGGTCTTCTGGTCACTGCCGGGCGCGCGGCCGAGCCCGAGGTCGATCCGGCCGGGGAACAGCGACTCCAGGGTGCCGAACTGTTCCGCGATGACCAGCGGCGAATGGTTGGGCAGCATGATGCCGCCCGCGCCGAGCCGAATGCGCTCGGTGTGACCGGCGACATGACCGATCAGCACGCTGGTGGCGCTGGACGCGATCGACCGCATGTTGTGGTGTTCGGCGTACCAGACGCGGCGGTAGCCGTTACGTTCCGCGGTCTGCGCGAGCGCGACGCTGTGGCCGAAGCTGTCGCGGGCGGTCTGGCCGCGCGTGACGGTCGCCAGATCGAGGATCGAGAGTGCGAAGGGCATACGAGTGTGCAACGCCGCGGGCCGGCTCCGATATTTCGCCGGACGCCGCACGCTGGCCTGATAGGCATTCGAATATCGTTCGACATCCGCTTCGGTCTTGGACATCCGGGCCGTCGGCATGATGTCGTGTCGACATGATCAAGACCGACAAGATCGCGCTCCTGCTGGCCGCCCTGCTGCCTCTCGTGGGCGCTTGCGGGACCGATACCACCGAGACCGTCACCGCCGCACCCACCGCAGTGTCCCGGCTGGCCGAGATCGAAACCACCCGCCACGCCCGGCTCGGCGTCTTCGCCGTCGACACCGGCTCCGGCCGGACCGCCGGGCATCGCGCCGACGAACGCTTCCCGATGCTGTCCACATTCAAGACGCTGGCCTGCGCGGCGCTGCTGAAGGCCCATCCCCTGGCCACCGGATACTTCGAGCAGGTGATCCGCTTCACCGAGGCGGACGTGGCGAAGGCCGAGGGTTCGGCGGTCAGCGGCAAGCGGATCGACAGCGGCATGACGGTACGCGAATTGTGTGATGCCGCAATCGCTTACAGCGACAACGCGGCGGCGAACGAGGTACTGAAGCTGCTCGGCGGTCCGCAGACGGTGACCGAGTTCCTGCGCGGTATGGGTGATCAGGTGACCCGCCTGGACCGCTGGGAACCGGAGGTGAACACCGCGATCCCCGGCGATGAACGCGACACCACCACCCCCGCCGCCATCGCCCGCGATTATCAGGCCCTGACTCTCGGCGACGTCCTGGCGGCACCGGAGCGCGAGCAGTTGACGACCTGGTTGAAGGCCAGCACCACCGGCGGCAGCCGGATTCGCGCGGGCCTGCCCGCCGACTGGACCACCGGCGACAAGACCGGCACCTCCAGCGCCTACGGCACGGCCAACGACGTAGCGGTCACCTGGCCCGCCGGCGGCGGAGCGCCCATCCTGATCGCGGTACTGACCACCCACGCGCAGGAGAACGCCGAAACCGACAACGCCCTGATCGTCGACGCGACGAAAGACGTTGTCGCCCAGATAAACTGAAGATTCACCCGTAAGAGCGCCAGCTAACCGGCCGTCGCACCCGAGCGGTCAGCGCAGCGGGTCGACCGGGTTCCGGGCGTAGACGACCGACCACGGCCGACTCTCGGAGCTGCGCAGTGCGGTGGCCGGGGCGTCGGAAGCGGCCATGACGGTGGTGATGGCCCGGGCCACCCGCGCAACCGCGGGGTGGGTGGTGGCGGCGGACCAGACCGTGGTGACGCTGCGCTGGAGCGGGCGACCGGTCAAGGGGCGCCAGGCAATTCGGGGTTCGCGACGGGCCAGGGGCTCCTGGAGGAAGGCGATGCCGGAGCCGGCGAGCACCAGTCCGAGGGTGAATTCCTGGTCGCGGGCGTGGCGGACGCGGGCGGGGATGAACCCGTGCTCGCCACAGACCTCGAGGATGTGGTCGTGCCAGCCGGGGGCGGTGGCGCGGGGCGGCAGGATCAGGTCGTGCCCGGCCAGGTCCCCGAGGTCGAGTTCGGGTAGCCGCGCGAGTGGGGAGGTGCGCGGCAACGCGACGCCGAGCGGGACCGCGGCGGTGGGGCCGCACACCAGGTCGGGGGCGTCGACGGGATGCAGGACCAGCCCCACATCCAGTTCCGCGGTCGCGAGCAGCCGCAATTGCTCGGCGGTGGTCAGTTCCTGGAGGTCGATGGTGAGCATCGGCGCCTGCTCGGCGAGCGCCCCCGACAGCGCCCGCAGGGTGGGCGCGGGCGTCTCCGCGAGCACACCTACCCGCAGCGTGCCGAGCTCACCCGCCCCCGCCTTGCGCATGAGCGTCCGCAGTCGCTGTTCGGCGGCCAGCATCGAGCGCGCCTCCTCGACCAGCAGCTCACCGGCCGCGGTCAGCGCGATCGTGCGCCGCGACCGGTCGAACAGCACGACGCCCAGATCACGTTCCAGCCGCTGGATCGATTGGCTCAGCGGCGGCTGCGCGATGCCGAGAGTTTCGGCAGCCCGCCCGAAATGCAGTTCCCCAGCGACGGTGAGGAAGTAGCGCAGGTGCCGAGCGAGATCCACGCGGACAACGATATTCGATCGGCTATCGGTCCCGGTTATCGTGGCGGAATGAGTACCGAAGCGATCCAGCGTCTCTTCGACGAGATCCCGGTGCGCGGCACGCTGCACGCACTTGATCTGGCCGACGGCCGACAGGTCGAGCTCGGCGCCGACGAGCAGGTGGTGATCGCGTCGATCTTCAAGATCCTGCTGGTGCTGGAGTTCTGCCGCCAGGTGGACGCGGGCCAGCTGGATCCGGCCGAGCGCGTGCTGATCCGCGCCGCGGATCGGCTGGGCGGCTGGGGCACCGCGGGCTGCGCGGACGACATCGAGGTCTCGCTGCGCGATCTGGCGTACTTCGCGATGTCGGTGAGCGACAACACCGCTGCCGATCTGCTGCTGCACCGGATCGGCCGGGACACTCCAGCGCTGCTGGCCGCCGAGCTCGGCCTGGACCGCACCCGCGTCATCGGCGGGCCGCGCCAGCTCCTGGAGTCGATGCTCGCCGACGTGGGCGCCCGCGACGGCGGCGAGTTCGCCGCGATCTATCCCACACTCACCGCCGAGCAGGTGGCGGACATGCGGGTGTTCCAGCCGGAGCACACCACCTCGAGCACGGCCCGCGAGATCACCCGCCTGCTCGCCATGATCTGGCAGGACACCGCGGGCACCCCCGCGGCCTGCGCCGCGACCCGGAACCTGTTGCGCCACCAGATCTTCTGGACCCGGATCGCCGCGGGCTTCCCCGACGAGGTGCGGGTCGCCTCGAAAACCGGCACCCTGCCCGGACTGCACATGGAGGCAGGCGTGGTCGAGTATCCGGACGGCGGCCGCTACGCGCTGGCCCTGTTCGCCCGCTCCGGCGAATTGGGCTCGCGCCGGCTCGATATCGATCTGGCCATGTCGCGGGCGGCGCGGCTCGCGGTGGACGCGCTGCGGCTCAGCCCGCCTCGGCGATCGGGCCCCGGACTTCGGCGCGATACCGTTCGCCCCACTGTTCCATGAGGTCCAGCAGCGGCCCCAGCTCACGTCCGAGCGGTGTGAGGTCGTATTCGACGCGCGGCGGGACCTCGGGGTAGACGGTGCGGGTGATCACCCCGTCGCGTTCGAGTTCGCGCAGTTGCAGGGTGAGCATGCGCTGGGTCGCGCCGGGAATCACGCGGCGCAGTTCGTTGAACCGTGCCGCCCCCAGCATCAGCTGGTAGAGCACCATGCCCTTCCATTTGCCGCCGATCACATCGAGGGTGACTTCGATGGGGCAGTCCAGGTGGAGGTCGTCTTTGCGTCGCGTCATGGTGACAAAAATGGTACCGAGTCACAGAATTGTGCGCTCTTACGCGTGGTCGCAGGCTCGGGCACGCTTCCCGGTATGACCACCTTGCTTCAGCTCGACGCCAGCCCGCGCGGCCCCCGTTCGCATACCCGCGCACTCACCGAGGATTTCGTCGGCCGCTGGGTGCGGCAGCGCCCGGAGGTGACGGTGACCTACCGCGACCTGGGTGTCGCGCCGCCGCCGCATCTGACCGAGGACTGGATCGCCGCGGCGTTCACCGAGCCCGCGCGGCGCACGCCGCGGATGCGGGCGGATCTGGCGACGAGCGACGCGCTGGTCGACGAACTGATCGGCGCCGATGTCCTGGTGCTCGGCGTACCCATGTACAACTTCGGGATTCCGGCGATGCTCAAGGCCTACATCGATCAGATCGTGCGCGTCGGCCGCACCTTCGGTTTCGACGCGGAAGCCGAAAACCCGTACACCCCACTGCTGCCCGCGGGCAAACGCGCGTTCGTCATCGTGTCCACCGGCGACAGCGGATATCAGGCCGACGGTCCGCTCACCGCGCTCAACCAGGTCGAACCGTATCTGCGGACGGTGTTGGGCTTCATCGGGATCGATGAGCTCGAGTTCGTCTACGTCGGCAACGACGAGTTCGGCGGCGATCGGCTCAGCGAGTCGCTGGCCGCCGCACACGACCGCGTGGCCGAATTGGCCGCGTAGCACCACCCTGGGTGGGGATCCGGTCCCCCTGCGGGGCCCGGGTCTCAGCCGTCGGGGCGGTGTCGTCCGGCCGGGCGCTGACGCAGAGTGGGGTAACTCTTCCAGCGAACCGGAGCGGCCATGTCGAGTATCAGCGTCACCCACCTGGAGCGCCGGGTTCTGGTCGCGGCGAACGACGGTGTGCTGCTGGCGGTTCGGGTATGCGGACCGCGCGACGCCCGGCACACGGTGGTGCTGCTGCACGGTCATTGCGCTCGGGGCGAATCGTGGACCGACGTGCGGGCCGCGCTGCGCCACAGCGGCGCCCGGATCGTCAGCTACGACCATCGCGGTCACGGCGGGTCGGGCATCGCGGCCCGCAGCACCTACACCCTCGAACAGCTCGCCGACGATCTCCGATCGGTGCTCGACGCGCTGGCACCGACGGGATCGGTTGTGCTGGTGGGTCATTCGATGGGCGGGATGGCGGTGCTCACCTATCTGGCGCGGAATCCGCACGAGGTGGGCGCCCGGATCGCCGGGGTGGCGTTGATCGCCACCGCAGCCGGCGGACTGGCGGAGGCGGGATTCGGCCGCCTGCTGCGCAACCCGCTGATCTCGGCGTTCCAGACCGCGGTAGCGTTCGCGCCGCGGCTGATGCAGCGCGCGAAGCTGGTGGCCGCCACCGTATTCGCGCCGGTCATCCGCACCGCCGAGTTCGGCGATCGCCGAGTCGGCCCGCGCGTGCTGGCGCTGGCCGCCGCCATGCGCAATCAGACCCCGATCGTCACGATGGCGGCATTCCTGAGCGCCTTCGCGGCCTTCGACCGCACCGACGCGCTGCGGCTGCTGGGGCGGATTCCCACGCTGGTGCTGTGCGGTGGCGCGGATCTCATGACACCGCAGGCGCATTCGGTCGCCATGGCGGCCGCCGTCGACTACTGCGATCTGGTGTTGCTCGAGGGCGCGGGGCATTCGGTGATCATGGAGCGGCCGGTGGAGGTGGCGGATGCGATCGGCCGTCTGCTGAGCCGCGCGGCGCATCCGGCCCCGGTCACCGCGGTCGCGGCGTGACCAGGCCGGATTCGTAAGCGAGAACGACCAGTTGGGCCCGATCACGTGCGTGCAGCTTCGTCATGGCCCGATGCACATGCGTTTTGGCGGTGAGCGGGCTGATCACCATGCGGGCGGCGATCTCGTCGTTCGAGAGCCCCTGCGCGACAAGGGCTACCGCCTCACGCTCGCGCACGGTCAGTTCCTCCAGCCCGGAGGTGACGCGGGGCGCGAGCGGCTGGGTGACGAACCGGTCGATCAGGCGACGGGTGATCGACGGTGCGAGCAGGGCGTCACCGCGGGCCGCGACCCGGACCGCGTGCAGGAAGTCCTCCGGCTCGATGTCCTTCACCAGGAATCCCGCGGCGCCCGCCCGCAACGCGTGGAAAACGTACTCGTCCAGACCGTAATTGGTCAGTACGACGACGTGCACGCCGGCCAATTCGGGGTCGGCGGCGATCTGCCGGGTGGTCTCGATACCGTCCGTCACCGGCATCTGGATATCGACGAGCGCGATATCGGGGCGGTGCCGCCGGGCCAGTTCCAGGCCCGCGCGGCCGTCGGCTGCCTCCGCCACCACCTCGATATCGTCCTCGAGTTCGAGCAGGGCGCGAAAGCCGCTGCGGATGAGCGGCTGGTCGTCGACCAGCAGGACACGAATCATGCCGGGTCCACCGGCAATTCGGCCTGGACCGAGAATCCGCCCGCGGTTCGGGGCGCGGCGTGCAGTTCGCCGCCGAGTGCGGTCACCCGTTCTCGCATGCCGAGCAGTCCGACGCCCGGCGCGGGCGGGCGGCGCGGGTCGGCCCGGCCGTCGTCGTCGACCCGGATGACCAGGGTGTCTGGGCGATAGTCGATGCGTACCCGGACGGTCGCGGCGTCGGCGTGGCGGGTGATGTTCGTCAGCGATTCCTGGACGATCCGGTAGCCGGTGCGGTCGAGGGTGACCGGCAGATCGCGGGGCTCCCCCGCGATCGCCAGCGTGGCGTCCAAACCCGTTGCCCGGGTGGTGGTCACGAGATCCGGGACGTGGGCGAGACCGGGGCGTGGCACGGTGTCGTCGTCGCGCAGCGCCTCGAGCGTCGCGCGCAGTTCCCGGGCCGCTTCCCGGCCCGCCTGCCGGATGGCCAGCAACTGCTCCGGCACCGCCTCGCCGCGTCGGCGCGCCACGTGCACGGCGGCTTCGGACTGCACCTTGATCACCGAGATCTGATGGGTGAGCGAATCGTGTAGTTCGCGTGCGATGTGCAATCGCTCCGCGTCGGCTCGGCGGCGCGCGGTCTCCTCGCGGGTTCGCTCGGCCTCGTCCGCGCGCTGTTCGGCCTGCCGCAGCGCTTCGCCCGCCGCACCCGCCGCGATCAGCCAGGCGATCTCGAGCGCACCTCGGGCCTGGGCGAATGCCACCCCGGCCGCGTGCACCGACACCAGCACCGCGAGCGGGAGGGTGGCCAGCACCAGCACCGCCACGGCCACCGTGACGATCCGGTGTCCCGCGCGCACGCCCGCGTACACCGCGAGAACGAACGCGACCGCGGGCACATCGATTCCGATCGCCTGATATCCCAGCGCACACGCGCCGGTCGCCACCAGCACCGGGACCGGTGCCCGCCGCCGCCAGACCAACGCCAGCCCACTGAGTACCAGCAGCCCGTATCCCACTGGGGCAAGGCCGGACTCGGGGCGTTCGGCAAGACCCGCGACCAGGACGACGGCCGCGACCGCGACGCCGATCGCCCAGTCTCCGAGTCGTCCTCGCATGGCTGAACCATAGCCCCGCGGCCGCGCGGGCAACACCTGCGCACGGAGACTTCCGCACTACTACGTACGCGGTATCCCCGCGCGGAACCGCAACCCCCGCGGTAGGCGAAAGAGCCTGTTCCCGGCGGATGCCCGCCGCCGGTCCAATGCCCATGCTGAAGCCATGATCACTCTCGCTGCCACCACCGGCATGACCTCCGGACGTCTCGGCCCCACCCTCACCGCACTGGTCGGGCTGGCCGCCGTCGCCCTTGCACTCCGGGCGTTGCGCTCGGCCTCGCGCCGCACCGCCCTCGCCGCCCGCACCCTCGGCGCGCTCAGCCTGACAGCCGGCACGATCTTCGCCGTCACCGCCGCCGGTGGCCCGGGCACCGGCAACGGCATCGTCGGCGCGTGGGCCGCCATGGGCCTCGGTCTGGCCGCTGCGATCCTGGGCGGGCGCACCCTGAATCGCCGGAGCCGCGCCGGCGGCTAGGCTGGCGGCGGGAGTTCCGAGTCGCTCGGAGAAGGGAAGGTCAGGGATGAAGGCCGTCATCGTGTGTACGTCGGTGTCGCATGGCAATACGAAGCGGGTGGCCGATGTCATCGGGGAGGTGCTCGACGCCCGGGTGGTCACACCGGATCAGGCCGAGCTGGACGGGTACGACCTGGTCGGGTTCGGGTCCGGCATCTTCCTGGGTTCCTTCCACGCCGACCTGCGGGAGTTCGTACGGACGCTGCCGCAGGTATCGGGAACGAAGGCATTCGTCTTCGCCACCAGCGGTTTTCCCGACGCGGGACTCCAGCGGTTCTCGCGGCCGATGGTCGAAGCGCTGGGGCACAAGGGATTCGATGTGGTCGGCACCTACTCGTGCCGCGCCTTCGATACCTACCTGCCGTTCAAACCGGTCGGCGGTATTCGCAAGGGACGGCCGAACGCGGAAGACCTGGCCCAGGCCCGCAGCTGGGCCGAGGGGCTGCGAACCGAGATCACAACCGGCTGAGGTTCACATCCCCTGACGAAAGAACTTGGCGCGGATGTTGTCCAGCTTCTCCGGGATGATCTGATCCAGGAGCACGGTGAGCCGCCCGAGGATCGGAGCGACACGTCGCGGGCGATCGATGACGCCCGCGGCGATGGCGTGCGCGGCCTGCTCCGGGGTCAACGCGCGCGCGTCCTTGTAGATCTGGTTCGGCGCCAGCATGGCGGTGCGCACCATCGGCATGAACACCGAGGTGAAACGCACGTTATCGGAACGGGTTTCGACCTGTAAGTTCGCGCATAGCGAGTCCAGAGCGGCCTTGGACGCCGCGTAGGCGGCGTATCCGGGTGCCCCGGACATATTGGCGATCGAGAGCACATTGACGATCGAGCCGTACTGCCGTTCCCGCATGCCGGGCACCACGGCCAGCATCAACCGCACCGGAGCCTGGTAGTTCAGCTGCATGGTGCGGTCGTAGTCGTGTGGCCGGTCATAGGATTCGTCCAGCCGGCGGCGAATCGACCGGCCCGCGTTGTTGATCAGCACGTCCACGCCGCCGTGGTCGGCGAGCACCTGCTCCACCATGGCGTCGAGCGCGTCGAAATCGGTGAGATCACAGGGGTATACATACGGTTTGCCGCCGAGGGTCTCGATCTCCTTGGCGACCTCGCGCAGTTCCTCCTCGCGGCGGGCGACGAGGCCGACCGTCGCGCCGGCCGCGCCGATGAGCAGGGCCGCGGCGCGCCCGATCCCCGAGGACGCGCCGGTGATCAGCACGGTTCGCCCCGCCACCACGTCCGCGAGGGTTTGCTTGCGCCGCAGCCTGGCCAGGCTCAGCTCGGTATCCATGCAGCGCGTGATCCGATGGAACCACTCACCAATTCCAAACATAGTGAGCAATGCTAATTGACGAAACTGACGCCGTATAGTACTCAAATCGATACCGCCCCAGGTCTTCTCGTGACCTTCGGTGGTGTATTGCACCGTGCAAGACTCGTTACGAAAGCAGCCCCTGGGACCGGCAGCGATTCCAGATCGCGGTGGACGGCGAACCGCCCTTGCGCTGCACATCCGGCAGATCCAGGCAGACCGCCCGCTCGTACGCGACCCGGCGCTCCTCCTGGAATCGCTCACGCTTGGCCGCGCCCAGGTATTCCTTCTTGACCGCCCCCGCGTACTGCCGCTCCAGCTCGGCGACCAGCGCCAGGTATTTCTCGCGGTCCGCACAGGCCTTGCGGCGCGCGTCGTTGGTGGCCTCGGGTGCACCGAACATCCGGCGGCGGGCCTCCTCGTGCGGCCACTTCAGCATCTCGGTGGCGTACATGTTCTGCGCGGCCGCGATGGCCTGCAAACCGGACTCCGTGTAGTTCCAGGAGGTCTCGCACAGAGTCGCCGCGAGCAGCCGGGACACATCCTGGTCGGGGGCCGGGAAAGCCACTGCGACTGGTGAATTGGTGACACAGAGCAATCCCGCGAGTACGGCGGCGGCGGTCCAGCGACCGCTACGCATCGATGTCATGGACGCCGACCGTAATGGAGGATCACCCCGGACCAGCGCGAACACGCCGCGCCGACTACGGCGCTACCGGCTCGCGCGCCGCCAGACCCGCGACAGTTCGAGCAACTGCCCGAGGTCGGTCTCGAAATCGCCCGCACCGTGCGGTCCGGTCACGACCGGCACCCCGCGCGGGGCCGAGCCTGCCTGTCGCGCGCGCACCGCGTGCGCGACCCGGGTCGCGTAATCCTCGATCGCGTCACCGTGCGGCCGATCGGCGGGCATGTAGGGCGCGAGATGCAGTAGCGCGTCCCGGATCTCGACCGTCATCCGGAACATGCGGCTGCGGGTCCCCGCGCTCGAAGCCGGGTGCATCACGATCTCCGGCACCGCGGACGTGAGGTCGCGCCACAGCGGATCCAGTCGCCGGCAGACGCGGCCCTCCCGATCGAGGCCGACCGCGTCGAGCAGCGCCATGACCAACGGAAACAGCGGCGGCACGGCATTGACGACCATCCCCGCCAGGAACGCCAGCTCCATGCGCGGCAGATGAGGGCCCAATCGTGGCCACCCGAGCGCGAGTTGCGCCACCGAGAGCACACCGGTAACCCACACGAACACGGTGCTGAGCACCATCGCCGCGACGACGACCCGCTCCGCGTCGACCAGATTCCCGCCCCGATACTCACGCACGACGCCGCGCACGAAGGCACCGGTATTCATCACCGTCGGGATACCGACCGCGACCGCGATCACGAGCCCGGTCCAGCTGCGATCCAGCTCGAACGGCCGCCCGGTGCCGTACACCGTCGCACCCGCCACCCCCAGTGCCAGTACCGACAGCGCCGCGACGAGCCCACTCGACCGCCGACGACGGCGCACCGTGGCCGTGGTCAAGTCGTCGTGGCGGGCGTACCCGAGCGCGTGCAACTGCGTGGTCGCCACCACGACGCAGCACAGCGCCGCCGCCGGCGCCGGAAAACGGAACAGCAGCAGCGCCGCCAGCCCCCACCCGAACAGCCGGTTGACCACCACGTCGACCGCCGCCGCGCGAAAGAACAGGAACCGTCCCACCACCAGACCGGCGATACACAGGATCAGCGGCCAGGCGAGAACTCCCGGCACCAACGACGACAACGAACGGACCTTCCAGCAACGAACCGACTCCGGGCACAGTACGCAGGCGCCCCCGCGGCGCGCCGCGGAATGGGCCGCTACTCCGACCGTTCGATGGTGACCTTCAGGTTCTTCATGATCGGCCCAGTCGCGCGGTCCGCTTGCTGCTTGCTCGGCTGCTGCGGCTCGACCGCGACCTCAACCAGCGTTCCGCAGTGCAGATGGTGTCCAGGATGAGACAACGATCGTTGCCGCACGCCTTGTCCGCGGCCGCGGTCGGAGCCACCAGAACCAGTGCGCGCATGGACCACTTGGAACCCGCCCGGCCACGCACGAACCGCCCATGCTTTCGGCGTGCGGGCACCACGCCGCCGATCCGGGGCGCCTTCACACAGATCAGCCGACTGAAGTAGCGTGCCGTCACATGAGCGAAAACCTGTTGGGCAAGAGTGCACTGGTCAGCGGCGCGAGCCGGGGGATCGGGAAGGCCGTGGCGGCGGAGTTGCTGCGGCGGGGGGCGAATGTGCTGATCACCGCGCGTAAGCCGGAGCCGCTCGAGCAGGCGGCGGCGGAGTTGCGGGAGCTGGGGCACAAGGGGCAGGTGATCGCGCTGGCAGGGAATTCCGGGGACGCGGAGAGCCGGGCGGCGGCGGTGCAGCGGGTGGTGGCCGAGTTCGGGTCGATCGACATCCTGGTCAACAACACCGGGATCAATCCGGTGTTCGGGTCGCTGATGGAGGCCGACCTGGATGCGGTGCGCAAGATCTTCGATGTGAATGTCGTTGCGGCACTGGGGTACATCCAGGAGGCGTACCGGGCCTGGATGGGTGAGCACGGCGGCGCGGTGGTCAATGTCGCCAGTGTGGCGGGTATCCGCTCGACCGGCGTGATCGCCGCGTACGGGGCGTCCAAGGCCGCGCTGATCCGGCTCACCGACGAGCTGGCCTGGCAGCTCGGGCCCAAGATCCGGGTGAACGCGGTGGCGCCGGGCGTCATCAAGACCAAGTTCGCCGACGCGCTCTACTCGGCCGACGAAGAGCGAGCGGCCAGCGTCTACCCGATGAAGCGCCTCGGCTCCCCCGAGGATGTGGCCCGGCTCATCGCCTTCCTCAGCTCCGAGGACGCGGCCTGGATCACCGGCGAGACGATCCGCGTCGACGGCGGTCTGCTCGCCACCGGCGGCATCTGATCCGCGCGCACCGACGGCAGGACGCGCGGCACGGTACGAATCCAGTGGCGCGAGATCGGACCACTCGGCTCCAGCGCTAGGCTGGCGAATCCGACCGGCGACCCGAGGACCACCGAATGCAGGCAGTCGTACCGCACCGCGCGAATATCGTTGTGTGCGGTGCGGGGCCGGCCGGGCGAGCGCTGGCGTACCGGTGCCTGCGGCGGGGATCGACGGTGACGGTGATCGATCCCGCGCCGCACCGGCGCTGGACGGCCACCTACGCGGCGTGGCTCGACGAGTTGCCCGGCTGGCTGGATCCCGCCGTCATCGCGGCGCGGGTGCCGCGACCGGCGGCGTGGGGTGCGCGGCGGCACGAGCTGGACCGGACGTACGTGGTGCTCGACTCGGCGAGACTCCAGGAGGAACTGGATATCGGTGGGGCACAGATCATCTCGGACCGGGCGATCGAGGTCGACCGGAACGCGGTGCGGTTGGCGTCGGGCGCGACGGTCACCGGTGACCGAGTGGTCGATGCTCGTGGGTTGGCGCGTTCACCGCGGCGTGCCGAACAAACAGCCTACGGTGTCGTCGTCGCGGGATCACGGTTCGAGCCGCTGTTCATGGACTGGCGCACCGACAACGGCGCGAATCCAGCTGCGCCGCTGTCCTTCCTGTACGCCGTGCCGCTCGGCGCGGACCGGATGTTGCTCGAGGAGACCTGCCTGGCCGGGCGGCCCGCGGTGGACCCCCGCGAACTACGCCTCCGCCTCGAACACCGACTGCGTTCGCGCGGAATCGAACTCGACGGCACCGAACCGGTCGAGCGCGTGCGCTTCCCGGTCGAAGGCGGTCGGCCCGGCGGCGACCGCTTCGGCGCCGCAGGCGGATTCCTGCACCCCGCAACGGGTTACAGCGTCGCCGCCACCCTCGCCGCGGCGGACACCGTGGCGGCCGGTGAATCCGTATGGCCGATATCCGCCCGCACCGTCCACGCCCTGCGCACCGCGGGCCTGCGAGCCCTGCTCGCCCTGCCCCCGGCCGATCTGCCGCTCTTCTTCGACGCCTTCTTCACCCTCCCCCCACACCTGCAACGCGCCTACCTCTCCGGCCGGGCCGATCTGCGCGGCACCGCCACCGCCATGTCGGCCTTGTTCGCCGCCCTCCCCGCGCGCCTGCGCCGACCCCTCGCCACTGCCGTTTTCCCCCACCGCGTTTCACTTCCTGGCACGCACTCCAGCCTGTAGCGAGACGATGCCCGCGGAGATTCCGCCCTAGCGGAACATCAGTGCGAGCGCGGTGTCGGTATGCCGGTAGCGCAGGAACTTGTCGACCTCCGCCTCGGGAACAGCCGCGGTGGCGGTGCCGACCGTGACGACGATGAAGTTCCGCCGCGCCTCGGTCTTCCATTTGCCGATGGCGTAATTCGCGACGTACGCGCCCGGGCGCAACTTCAGATCCTTGCCGGTGAACTTGTCCTCGGCGGCCTTGGCGGCGGCATCGTCGGGCATGGTGAGCACGAACTGGGTGAGCATGAGGCCGCCGTTGTGGGCGCTGTATACGAGTTCCGAGGCGTACTGGCAGCCGAGGGCGGACAGCTTCGCGCTGGCTTCGATGTCGTGGCAGGAATCGTAGTCCGCACCGGTGACCCAGTCGGCGTGCAGTTCGACATTGCCGAACTTGAAGTCCCATGCCCCGGCGAATTCGGTGTAGCTGAAGCGGTCCCCCGGGTCCACGGGCACGGGTTGGACGGGGCTCGACAACCTGGGCGCTGCCGAGGTCGAGGGCTCGCCGGCCTGCGGCGCGACCGGCGTCCGGTCGCCCGTGAACAGGAAGTAGGCACTGCCCGCGATCACCAGCAGCAGCGCCGCCAGCGCTGTCGCAATGTATCGCCCGGGCCCCCGGCTCGACTCCGCTTCCGGCACTGTCGTTTCCGTCGCCGCCACGACGGGTTCGACCAGCGGCATCATCTCCGGCAATGTGGAGAACGCCTGCGCCTCAGGAACTTTCACCAGATCTTCGGGCCAGGCCACCCACTCCGGTTCCTGCCCCCACCGATCCGGGTCCCGCTGCGGGTAGGGGCCGCCACCGGACCCCGGCGGATACGTCATCGCTGTCCTTCCTCGGCCGCGGCCGCCCGTCCCATCCACGCGGGCGCGCTTCGGCTGCGTCCGACCCTACCGCGACGCGCGGAAGTTCGATTCGCTCGCGTATTCGAATACCTTCGGCCATCATGGAGGGATGCGAGCTATTTGGAAGGGCTCGATCGCGTTCGGGCTGGTCAACGTCCCGGTCAAGGTGTACACCGCCACCGAGGACCATGACATCCGGTTCCATCAGGTGCACGCCAAGGACGGCGGGCGGATCAAATACGACCGCGTATGCACGGTCTGCGGCAAATCGGTGCAGTACGCCGATATCGACAAAGCCTACGAATCGCCCGAGGGCGAGAAGGTCATGCTGACCGACGAGGATTTCGCCAAGCTTCCGGCCGCGGAGAAGCACGAGATCCCGGTGCTCCAATTCGTCCCCTCCGACCAGATCGACCCGATCCTGTTCGAGAAGAGCTACTACCTCGAGCCGGATTCGACGACGCCCAAGGCCTACGTCCTGCTCGCCACCACACTCGAGCAGATCGACCAGACCGCGCTCGTGCATTTCACGCTGCGGCAGAAGACCAGGTTGGCGGCCCTGCGGGTGCGCGACGGCGTGCTCGTGCTGCAAACCCTGCTGTGGCCGGACGAGGTCCGCGCCGTCGAATTCGAAGCGCTCGAGGATGCCGCCGAACCGCGCCCGCAGGAAATCAAGATGGCCGAGACCTTGGTCGCGTCCATGTCCGATGACTTCGACCCGGATCTGTACAAGGACGAATACCAGATCGAATTGAAGCGGCTGCTCGACGAGGCGATCGCCAGCGGCAGCGGCACCGTGGAGCGTCGCCCCGAGGCCGCCCCCGCGGAAATGGATGCCGAGGTCGTCGATCTGGTCGCCGCGCTCCAGCGCAGCCTGGAGGCCAGCGGCCGTCGCACGGCCACGGACGCGAAGAAACCCGCGAAGAAGACGCCCGCCAAGAAGGCCGCCGCGAAGAAGACGGCCGCGAAGGCCGAGAGCAAACCGGCCAAGAAGACAGCCAAGAAGGCCGCGGCCCGCAAGGGCGCCTGACCGGGGATCGGAGCGCATTCCTGGCAAACTGGCGGGATGGACTCCGCCGTAGCGATCGTTCCGATGGGCCTGGGGCACCTGCGTCAGGTGCTCGACCTCGGGCACGAAGTGTTCGACACCACCGTCAAGCCCTACACGTCCTGGTCGCTGACCAGCGTCGCCGAGCATCTGGACAGCGCGGACAACGCCTGCTGGGTGGCGCTGGACTCGGATCGAGTGGTCGGATTCGTGCTGGGGTCGATGGAGTTCGAGTTACGCGATGACTGGGGCTACCTGGAGTGGATCGCGGTCGCACCGGATATGCAGGGTCACGGTATCGCGCGCCGGCTGGTCGATGCCTGCTCGGCGGGACTGTTCGCGGCCGGCGCGCGCCGGATCGTCACCGATGTGGAGGAGCGCAACGCCGCCTCGGCCACCTTGATGACCCGCAGCGGGTTCACCGCCGCCGCTACCGTCACCCTCTTCGTCCGGCCGAATCCCGAAGAGCCCCAGGAAGTTACCGATGAGCGGGTGCCGATCGCACCGGGCACCAAACGCTCGCTGATCCGCCGCGGGCGACTGGCCGGCGAGGGGCGCGGCGCCACCCGCTGACCCGCTCAGCCCGCGGCCGCGCGTTCGCGGCCTTCCTCGAAGAAGGCCAGCAGTCCGGAGGCGGTGCGCAGCTGCTCGCGTGGCCGCAGCGCGCCGAACGGCGCATTCCAGAATTCGCCGGTGCGTGGCGTCCACGGCCCGACATAGGCGTAGGGCGCGGGATGGGCGGCATCGCCGGGCGAAACACCGAAGTTGACTTCGGCGCGGCTGCTGGCCAGGTCGAAGTGCTCGGGCCAGAGCACCGGCGTCACATCGGGGGCCAGGCAGCGCAGCGCGGCGTCGCCGGTGGCGAACCAGTCGCCGATGAGGGCGGCCGCGTGCTCGTCCAGGCAGATCTCGTCGTCGATCCGCTGACCGGTGGTGTCGGCGTAGAGCCCTTCCGGCGCGCCCGGATCGATGCCGGCGGCCTTGGCGACCTGGGCGTAGGTGCCGTCCAGCGGTACCCGTCCACCGCCGGGGCCGACCAGCCCGGTTCCCAGCACGGACACCGGTAGCCTGGCTCCGCCGAACCCGCCGAGCACCACCCGGAGCCGGATGGTCCCGTACTCGCGATACTGCGGACCCGCGATCAGCAGCTCCGCGATGCCGTGCAGCGATTCCCTGGTTTCCCGGTACTTTGCCTCGTCCACCTCGAAATCATCTCCGCTGTCGCCGTCGGCTACACCCGTTTCGCCGAACATCTGCTCCGCTCACGCATTCCCGAGTGATTCCCGGCGTGCCCGTTCACCTCGACGGCGAACGGGCACGCCCGATCACTGGGAAACGCGCGGCAGAACTACACGCCCAGACCCGCTTTCAGGGTCGGCCAGGACTTGGGCAGCGCGGCCTTCCACAGTGACCACGAGTGCACGCCGATGGCATTCCAATCTGTGGAGACATCGGCACCGGCGATGCCCATGGCGGTACCGGTGACAGCGGTGCATTCGTGGGAGATGTTCTCGATCTCACTCGCCCGGAACGGATCCTCGGGCCACGACCAGTTCCCGTCGAAAATGGCATCCTCGGGGCCGGGCACACCGGTCGCGACGGACAGGTGAACCGGCTTGCCACGCAGGGAATCGAGGTGCTTCATCGGGTCGTGCGCGTCCCATTCCGGATTGCCCACCGAACCCCACATATTGGCGGGGTCACCACCTTTGGCTTCTACGACCGGCCGCACCGAGAGCTGGCCGAGACCGTCGGCCGAGTAGCACCCGCTGAAGGCCGCCAGCGCCCGGAACATCTCGGGATGCCGCACGGCGAGGATAGCCGCCGCGCCCGCGCCCATCGACAGTCCGCCGACCGCGTAGGCGCCGTTGCCCTTCAGCTCGCGGTCGATCAGCGGTGGCAGTTCCTTCGTGAGGAAAGTCTCCCACTTCTGGTGTCCGAGAACAGGATCGTCTTTCAGCCAGTCCGTGTAATAGGTTCCGCCACCACCGACGGGCATCACGACATTCACCGGTTTGTCGGCGAAGAACTCCTTGGCACCTCCGCGTAGCGTCCAGGTGCTCTTGGGCTGATTCTCCTTCGCGCCGTTGCCGTCCAGCAGCAGCAATGTCGGCCGGGATCTCGACTGATCCGCCGGCACCAGCACATCCAGGTGGATGGTGCGCTGCATAGCCGGGGAGCGGACATACATCTGCCACTGCTGTCCGTCACGATCGATTCGCTCGACGACAGCGGCGGCTCCGGCCTCCGGAACCGCCACGAACATCGGTGCGACCGCGACCACGGCTGCCGCCGCGAACGCTCCGATTCGGTGGTACCCCCGGCGTCCCCGCGACACTGCCCTGCGCAAATCCATGTACGACCTATCGACGATCGACCTCCAGCGGAGATCACGGCTGTTTGCGCCGAGGATGCCATGTGGACGCGATGTCCGTCGCCCCGAGCCGACGCAATTAACGTGCCTTTGAGCTGGCGAACCGCGCCTTGTTCGGGGCCCGTCGCAGGCAAGCTAGACGAGCGTCCAGGAATTCGCCAGGGTTTTGCTCAGCACAATTCGAACCATTGCCCGGCGCACCGCCGCCCCGCTTGGATTACCGGGTTCGTATCCGCCACAAGCAATTCAGGAGCAGTTGTGAAGTTCACTCGGGCGCTGGCGATCCCGGTCCTCGTAGCCACCGCGGCACTCACCCTGACCGCCTGCGGGAAAGACGACGACTCCTCGGCCACGGTAGTGCGCATCGGCACCACCGACAAGGACCAAGCCTGGGACGTCTTCGAGCAGAAGGCCAAGGAGCAGGGCATCACCCTGAAGATCACCAACTTCTCCGACTACCAGCAGCCGAATCGGGCGCTGGCGCAGAAGCAGATCGATGTCAACCTCTTCCAGCATCTCCAGTTCCTCGGCGCGTACAACGTCGCCAACAACGACACGCTCACCCCCATCGGGTCCACCTACATCGTGCCGCTGGGCCTGTACTCCAAGAAGCACAAGGCCCTGGCCGACATCCCGGCGGGCGGCAGCATCGCCATCCCGAACGATCCGACCAACCAGGCACGCGCCCTGTTCGTGTTGCAGGCCGCGGGTTTGCTGAAGCTGTCCTCCGACGTCCGCCAGCCCTCCCCCGCCGATGTCGACAAGGCCGCCTCGAAGGTGACCGTGACTCCGGTCGACGCCGCGCAGACCGCGCTGTCGCTGGCCTCGGTGGACGGATCGGTGATCAACAACACCTTCCTGGAGCGTTCCGGTATCGACCCGAAATCCGCGCTGTACAAGGATGATCCGAAGAATCCGGCGGCCGAGCCGTACATCAATGTGATCGTCACCCGCGCCGAGGACAAGACCGACCCGGTCTACCAGCGGCTGGTGGAGATCTGGCGGGACCCGGCGGTCGCGCAAGCGCATGCCGAGGTCACCAAGGGCACCGCCGTCGCGGTGAATCGGCCGGCCACGGACCTGGAGCAGATCCTGACCCGGGTGCAGCAGACCGCCCGCGACGGCAAGTGAGCGAGCCGCCGGCCGTCGAGTTCCGCTCGGTCACCAAGGTTTACGGCAAGGGCGAGCAGCGGCAGGTCGCGTTGGACGGCATCGACCTGCGGATCGAGCAGGGCGAGATCTTCGGCGTCATCGGCTATTCCGGCGCGGGCAAGTCCACACTGGTCCGGCTGATCAACGCGCTGGACAAGCCGACCAGCGGTGTCATCGAGGTCGCCGGCACACCCGTCACGGGTGTGCCGGAGGCCCGGGTGCGACGACTGCGCCGCGATATCGGCATGGTGTTCCAGCAGTTCAACCTGTTCCGGTCCCGCACGGCCGCGGGCAATATCGAGTACCCGCTGAAAGTGGCGGGCTGGAAGCGCGCCGACCGCAAGGCCCGCGTCGCCGAGCTACTGGAATTCGTCGGACTGTCCGACAAGGCGCGCAGCTACCCGGATCAGCTCTCCGGCGGGCAGAAGCAGCGCGTCGGCATCGCCCGCGCGCTGGCGACCTCGCCGTCGCTGCTGCTCGCCGACGAATCCACCTCGGCACTCGATCCGGAAACCACCGGTGAGGTACTGCGGCTGCTCCGCAAGATCAACCGCGAACTCGGCGTCACCATCGTGGTGATCACCCACGAAATGGACGTGATCCGGGCGGTGGCCGATCGAGTGGCGGTACTCGCCGAGGGCCGGATCGTCGAATTGGCAAGCACCTTCGAGGTCTTCGCGACCCCGCAGGCCACGCCGACCCGCTCCTTCGTGGACACCGTACTGCACGACCGGCCCTCGGACGCCGAGCTGGAAATCCTGCGCGGCCGCCACGGCGGGCGACTGGTCACGGTCACCATCGACGACGAGCGCGGCGTCGGCGCGGCCCTGGCCACCGCGGCCCGCGCGGATATCGGCTTCGAAGTGGTCTACGGCGGGGTCCGCACCTTGCAGGACAAGACATTCGGCAGCCTTACCGTGGCACTGCACGGGCCCGACGAAGCGGTCGACAAAGTGATCGGCGAGCTCGAGACGAGAAAGGAGTAGGCGTGCAGACGGATTGGGACAAGCTGCAACCGATTCTGCTCGAATCCATCGGCACCACCATCTATCTGGTCCTGCTCACCTTCGTCGTGGGCGGCCTGGTGGGACTGGTGCTCGGCACCGCGCTCTACACCACCCGCAAAGGCGGCCTGCTGGCCAGCGCACCGATCAACCTGGTGCTCAATGTGCTGGTCAATGTGGTACGGCCGATTCCGTTCATCATCCTGCTGGCCGCACTCGGCCCGATCACCCTGGAGGTGGTCGGCACCACCATCGGCACCGACGCGGCGGCCTTCGTGATGATCGTGGCGGCGTCGTTCGGCATCGCCCGGATCGTCGAGCAGAATCTGGTGACGGTGGACCCCGGCGTCATCGAGGCGGCGCGCGCGGTCGGCGCGGGCCCGCTGCGGATCATCCTCACGCTCCTGATCCCGGAGGCGCTGGGCCCGCTGATCCTCGGCTACACCTTCGTGGTGATCGCCATCGTCGACATGTCCGCCATGGCGGGCACCGTCGGCGGCGGCGGGCTCGGCGATTTCGCCCTGGTCTACGGCTACCAGCGCTTCGACTGGCAGGTAACCCTGGTGGCGACCCTGATCATCATCGCGGGCGTGCAGGGCATCCAGTTCCTCGGAAACTGGCTGGCCCGCAGAGTATTACGACACTGACCCGGCGCATGGAAAGGCCCGGTGTGATTCGCGGTTGGACGAACCACACCGGGCCTTCCGGCATTCGGATCAGCCTACATTGGAGGTGCAGGCGGACAGGATGACCCGGGCCGGACGCGGCGAGGCGCTGCCCGGATCCGGGAACGGCGGGGCGCTCATGCCGAGCACCTCGTTGGAAAGCCGTTCGGCTTCACCACGTTCGGCCGCCCACGCCCAGCCGAAGCGGTAGTCGGCGCCTTGGGAGACCGACCCGCAGGCATTACGGAACGAGACGACCACATCGCAGTCGCCCCGGCCGCACTCGTCGAGCGCACCGCGCTCGGCGGCAGCCCAGCTGCCGTAGTTGACCGCCGAGGACACGCGGGCAGTGCTCCGCGAAATCGCCAGCGCACCATAGAGATCACCGGCGGCGGCTTCGAAACCACCGTCGACGGACGTGGCGTGGTAGCCCTCGATCTCCATGATCTCCACGCCGCTCTGAGCGGTCGCGTTGGCCGGTCCCATGCCGGACAGCACGAGCGCCGTCGCGAACGAAGCAACCGCGCTCGCAGCAACCTTGCGAGACAAAGACAAAGAATCCTCCCCGGTTCAAAGGTGATGTCAGCGACTGATCATGGCCTACCGGGTGGCGAATGTCCAAGTAATATCGGCTACCTCACGCGGAGGTCAGCGAACGTTCCTGGTGCAGGCGGAGGTCACGACGACCGCCGGGCGAGGTTGGGCACTGCCGAGATCGGGGAAGGGCGGGGCCGAAGCGCCGAGGGAGGCGACGGCGGTCTGCTCGGCGGCCTCCAGCGAACCGCCGGCCGCCCAACCCCATTTTCCGTCCGCGCCGCGGGCGATCGCGCCACATTCGTCGACAATACGCAGGACGAGCTCGCAGTCGTAGACACCGCAGTCGCGGATCGCGGCGGCATCGGCGGAGACCTTCGAGGTCTGGTCCACGATGGCGATGGTGCGCCCGGTGCTCCAGGAGATTCCGAAGGTGCCGTAGTACTTTCCGGCCGCCTCGGCGGGTGCGGCGGAACAGAGCACCGCGGCCGCCGACGAGGTGAGCGCGACCGCCAGGGCGGACTTACCGAGCACAGACAAGAGATACTCCCCGTTCCGAATGTGTTGCCGGAGAAGATCTTTCTGCAAGCGCGCCACGATTGTCCAGAGCCGACCGGCTACTATCCCGAAGTGCGAACACGGGGGAACAAAGATCCGCGCCCGACCGAAATCTGGTCACCGGCAGTGCAAATCGTTTCCGGACTGATCATCGGATTGGGGTTGAGCCTGGCCTACACCACGGGCGTGAGCGCGATCACCGACGCGCTGCGACCGCTCCATCTGGAGGGCGCCGCCCGCTCGATCATCTACACGGTCGCGCTCTTCGGACCTGCCACAGTGCTGACCATGCTCGGCGCCTGGCTGTGCCGCTCCCCCGCGCACCGGCCCTTCGGCATCGCGCTGCTCGCGGGCTTCCTTCCGCTGGCGGGCGGCATGCTCCTGCTGCTGGCGGCCATGCTGATCTTCGATATCGCCCCGCACCCGAGCTGAACAGGGCGCCGCCGACGGTCGACGGCGCCCCGCTGCTCACGCGAGGGTCAGAACAGACCGCGCAGGATCTGCTGGAGTACATCGGGCTGCCCGGCCACGTCGTCTTCCTTGTCGGAGCCCGACGAGCTGCCCGAACCGTTGCTCGAGGTGTTCTCGGTCGCGGTGCCGCCCGAACCCGAGCCGGATCCGCTGTCCTTGTCGCCCGAGGCCGACGAGCCGCTGCTGATCGGCAGGACCGCGTCCGCGCCGGCGATCCCGGCACCCGCGCCGAGGGTGAGCAGGGCGGCGCCCGTGACTGCGACGGCGGCGAACGCCATTCTGCCTGTGCTGTGTTTCATACCGTTCCTAACTACCTACCGCCCCTGCGGGCGGTGCCAACCTTGCGAGGTCGACGGTAGGGCGGCGGGAACGGCCAAAGGGCGGTCAGCAGGTCATTTCGGACAGGTCACCATCGAGACGGCGCGGAGTTCCGCCCGGGCACAACGAGATTCGGAGGCTAGACCGTGAACCCCAGGGCGCGCAGCTGTTCGCGGCCGTCCTCGGTGATCTTGTCCGGGCCCCACGGCGGCATCCAGACCCAGGTGATCTCGAGATCCTCGACCAGACCACTACGCACCAGAGCATTGCGCGACTGATCCTCGATGACATCGGTGAGCGGGCACGCCGCCGAGGTCAGGGTCATGTCCAGCTTGGCGATCTCGTTCTCGACCTTGATCCCGTAGACCAGGCCGAGATCGACGACATTGATGCCGAGTTCGGGATCGACGACATCGCGCATCGCCTCCTCGATGTCCTCGAGGTGCTTGATCTCCTCGGCCGACAACTCGACGGCTTCGGTGGTCTCCGATGGTGTATCGGTCATGAGGCTTCCCCATCTTTTTCGGAGGTGATCCGCACGACGGCGTCCTTGAACGCCATCCAGCCGAGCAGGGCGCATTTCACCCGCGCCGGGTACTTCGAGACACCGGCCAGCGCGATGCCGTCGCCGATCACGTCTTCGTCGCCCTCGACGGTGCCGCGACTGGAAATCATCTCGCTGTAGGAGTCGACCACCTTCAGCGCCTGCTGCACCGGCAACCCGATGACCTGATCGGTCAGGATCGAGGTGGCGGCCTGGCTGATCGAACAGCCCTGGCCGTCATAGGACACATCCGCGACATCGCCGCTGTCGGTGAGCTGCACGCGCAGGGTCACCTCGTCACCGCAGGTCGGGTTGACGTGGTGCACCTCGGCGCCGAACGGCTCCCGCAAACCACGATGGTGCGGATGTTTGTAATGGTCCAGGATCACTTCCTGGTACATCTGCTCCATGCGCATGTCCTATGCAACTCCGAAGAACGTCTGAGCCTTCCGCACGGCAGCTGCCAGCGCGTCGACCTCGTCCAAGGTGTTGTAGGCCGCGAACGACGCCCGCGCGGTCGCGGGCACACCCATGCGCTGCATGAGCGGCCACGCGCAGTGGTGCCCGACGCGGACGGCGACGCCCTCGTCATCCAGGATCTGCCCGACATCGTGGGCGTGGATCCCGTCCACCACGAACGACACCGCCGAACCACGGTCCACGTTCTCGGTCGGGCCGACGATCCGCACACCCTCGATCGCGCCGAGCTCGGCGAGCGCCTTGTCGACGAGCGCGTGCTCGTGCGCCGCGACGGCATCCATGCCGAGCGCTTCGAGATACCGCACGGCCGCGCCCAATCCGACCACCTGCGAGGTCATCGGCACACCGGCCTCGAACCGCTGCGGAGGCGGGGCGTAGGTGCTGGCCGCCATGGTGACGGTCTCGATCATCGAACCGCCGGTGATGAACGGCGGCATCTGCTCGAGCAGCGCGCGACGGCCGTACAGCACGCCGACGCCGGAGGGGCCGAACATCTTGTGGCCGGAGAACGCGGCGTAATCCACACCGAGCACACGGAAATCTACCGCCATGTGCGGGACCGACTGGCAGGCGTCGAGGACCGTGAGCGCGCCGACCTGCTGTGCGCGCCGGACGATTTCGGCGACATCGGTGATCGCGCCGGTCACATTCGACTGATGCGTGAACGCGACGACCTTGGTGGCCGAGGACAATTCGAGCGAATCGAGATCGATCCGGCCGTCGTCGGTGATGCCGTACCACTTCAGCGTCGCGCCGGTACGCCGCGAAAGCTCCTGCCAAGGCACGAGATTCGCGTGATGCTCCAGCTCGGTGACGACGATCTCGTCACCGGGGCCGACCTGATGCGGGAACCGAGCATCACCGAACGCGTAGGCCACCAGGTTCAGGGATTCGGTCGCGTTCTTGGTGAACACGATCTCCCCGGCGTCGACGCCGACGAACCGCGCGATCACCGCGCGGGCGTCCTCGTAGGCGTCGGTCGCCTCCTCGGCCAACTGGTGCGCGCCGCGGTGCACCGCCGAATTGCGCTCGACCAGGAACTCACGTTCCGCGTCGAGCACCGCCAGCGGGCGCTGCGAGGTCGCGCCGGAGTCCAGATACACCAACGGTTTCCCGTCCCGGACCGTGCGGCCCAGGATCGGGAAGTCGGCCCGGACGCGGGCGACATCGAGGGTGTCGTGGACCATGGCGGTCATAATCAGGCTCCAGCGGTCGCGGACTGGGGGACGGCAGGAGGCGCAGCCGACGGGGTGGGTGAGCTCGTGAAGCGGACGTAGCCGTTGGCGTCGAGTTCTTCGGCGAGTTCCGGGCCGCCCTCGGCGACGATGCGGCCGCCGACGAACACGTGCACGAATTCCGGCTGGATGTAGCGCAGGATGCGGGTGTAGTGCGTGATCAGCAGGACGCCGCCGTTCTCGCGCTCCTTGTAGCGGTTGACGCCCTCGGAGACGATGCGCAGCGCGTCCACGTCCAGACCCGAGTCGGTCTCGTCCAGGATGGCGATCTTCGGCTTGAGCAGGCCCAGTTGCAGGATCTCGTGGCGCTTCTTCTCACCGCCGGAGAAGCCCTCGTTCACGCTGCGCTCGGCGAAGGCGGCGTCGATCTCGAGCTCGCCCATCGACTCCTTCACCTCCTTGACCCAGGTGCGCAGCTTCGGGGCCTCGCCGCGGACCGCGGTCGCGGCGGTGCGCAGGAAGTTCGACATCGATACGCCGGGCACCTCGACCGGGTACTGCATGGCCAGGAACAGACCGGCGCGGGCGCGCTCGTCGACCGACATCTCCAGCACGTCCTCACCGTCGAGGGTGATCGAGCCGGAGGTCACCGTGTACTTGGGGTGACCGGCGATGGCGTAGGACAGCGTCGACTTGCCGGAGCCGTTGGGGCCCATGATGGCGTGGGTCTCACCGGAATTGATGGTGAGGTTCACGCCCTTGAGGATCTCCTTGGCCTCGCCCTCGGGCGTGGCCACCTCGACATGCAGGTCCTTGATTTCCAGGGTGGTCATCGAATCGAATTCCTTCGTGGGGTATGAGGTTCGGGTGTCAGGCGCCGATCGCGGCGAGCTCGGCCTCGATGGCCGACTCCAGCCGCTCCCGGATCTCGGGGACCGCGATCTTCTGGATGATCTCGTGGAAGAAGCCACGCACCACCAGGCGACGGGCGGCGTCCTCGGGGATACCGCGGGCGCGCAGGTAGAACAGCTGCTCGTCGTCGAAACGGCCGGTCGCCGAGGCATGTCCGGCACCGGCGATCTCGCCGGTCTCGATCTCCAGGTTCGGCACCGAGTCGGCGCGGGCGCCGTCGGTGAGCACCAGATTGCGGTTCACCTCGAAGGTGTCGGTGCCCTCGGCGGCCGCGCGGATCAGCACGTCACCGACCCACACCGTGCGGGCATCGCCCTTGGGCGAGGCCGGATCGCCTTGCAGCGCACCCTTGTACAGCACGTTCGACTTGCAGTTCGGCACCGCGTGGTCGATCAGCAGGCGCTGCTCGAAGTGCTGGCCCGCGTCGGCGAAGTAGAGGCCGAGCAGTTCGGCGTCGCCGCCGGGACCGTCGTAGCGGACGCCCGCGGTCAGGCGGACCAGGTCACCGCCGAGGGTGACGTTGATGTGACGCAGCGTGGCGTCGCGGCCCACCTTGGCGTGGTGGGCGGTGGTGTTGACCGCGTCGTCGGCCCAGTCCTGGATGTGCACGACGGTCAGCTTGGCGCTGTCGCCGAGCACGAATTCCACGTTCTCGGCGTAGGTTCCGCTGCCACGCTGGTCCACGACCACGGTGGCGACGGCGAAGTTCGCCAGCCGGATCTGGGTGTGGCCGAAGGCGGTCTTGCCCTCGCCCGGACCCGTCACCGTGACGACAACCGGCTCGGCGACCTCGATCTCCGGACCGACCGAGATCACGGTCGCGTGCTCGAAGCTCGAATATGCCTGCGCGGCAACACGATCCGCGGGCACGCCGGCCTGACCGAGACGCGCGTCGCCGCGGTCCACGGTTTCGGTGGTGACACCCTGGACCGCACCGACCTCGACGGTGGCCTGGCCGTCGCGCACGGCGGTGCCGTCATGCAGGCCGCGCAGGCGGCGCATCGGGGTGAAGCGCCACTCCTCGTCACGGCCCGAGGGCACCTCGAACGCGTTCACATCGAACGAGGTGAAGACCTCGCCCTTGTTGATCGCCGCGCCCGCACCCGGGTTCTGCACGACCTTGGTCGGGTTTTCGCCCTCGACCGTTCCAACGACTCCTGTCGCCATCAGCCGACGGCTCCTTCCATCTGCAGTTCGATCAGGCGGTTCAGCTCGAGGGCGTATTCCATCGGCAGTTCCTTGGCGATCGGCTCGACGAAGCCGCGCACCACCATCGCCATCGCCTCGTCCTCGGTGAGACCACGGCTCATCAGGTAGAACAACTGATCCTCGGACACCTTCGAGACGGTCGCCTCGTGGCCCATGGTGACGTCGTCCTCGCGGATGTCGACATAGGGGTAGGTATCGGAGCGGCTGATCGTATCGACCAGCAGCGCATCACATTTCACGGTCGACTTGGAACCGTGCGCGCCCTTGTTGACCTGCACCAGGCCGCGGTAGGAGGCCCGGCCGCCTCCGCGCGCCACCGACTTGGAGACGATGGTCGAGGAGGTGTGCGGCGCCAGGTGCAGCATCTTCGCGCCGGTGTCCTGGTGCTGGCCCTCGCCCGCGAACGCGACCGAGAGGACCTCGCCCTTGGCGTACTCGCCGGTCATCCAGACCGCCGGGTACTTCATGGTGACCTTGGAACCGATATTGCCGTCGATCCACTCCATGGTCGCGCCCGCCTCGGCCTTGGCCCGCTTGGTGACCAGGTTGTAGACGTTGTTCGACCAGTTCTGGATCGTGGTGTAGCGGCAGCGGCCGCCCTTCTTCACGATGATCTCCACGACCGCGGAGTGCAGCGAATCCGACTTGTAGATCGGCGCGGTGCAACCCTCGACGTAGTGCACGTAGGCATCCTCGTCGACGATGATCAGGGTGCGCTCGAACTGGCCCATGTTCTCGGTGTTGATCCGGAAGTAGGCCTGCAGCGGAATGTCGACGTGCACGCCCGGCGGCACGTAGATGAACGAGCCACCCGACCACACCGCGGTGTTCAGCGCGGAGAACTTGTTGTCACCGGCGGGGATGACCGAGCCGAAGTACTGCTCGAAGATCTCCGGGTGCTCACGCAGGCCGGTGTCGGTGTCGAGGAAGATGACGCCCTGGGACTCCAGATCCTCACGGATGGAGTGGTAGACGACCTCGGACTCGTACTGCGCGGCGACACCGGCGACCAGGCGCTGCTTCTCCGCCTCCGGGATACCCAGCTTGTCGTAGGTGTTCTTGATGTCCTCGGGCAGGTCTTCCCAGCTCTCGGCCTGCTTCTCGGACGAGCGCACGAAGTACTTGATGTTGTCGAAGTCGATGCCGTCGAGGTTGGAGCCCCAGTTCGGCATGGGCTTGCGGTCGAAGATACGCAGGGCCTTGAGACGCTGTTCCAGCATCCACTCGGACTCGTTCTTCTTGGCCGAGATGTCGCGGACGACAGCCTCGGACAGGCCTCGTTGCGCGCTGGCACCGGCCACATCCGAATCGGCCCAGCCGTAACCGTATTTACCCAGGGACGCGATGGTCTCTTCCTGAGTGAGCGGTTGCACCTGGTCGGTGGTCGTCGTCATTCGGCACTCCTTCCGGAGTCGTTCGTTCGTCCCGCCGCGGGCTGTGCGGCGGTTTGTGGTGCGGTTCTCGGTGTGGGCACCGGTAACAGCGGCACGTGGGTGGTGCAGGCGCAATCGCCGTTGGCGATCGTCGCAAGCCGCTGTACGTGGGTGCCGAGCAGGTCCCGGAACGCCTCGAGTTCGGCCTCGCACAGCTGCGGGAACTCCTCGGCGACGTGTGCGACCGGGCAGTGATGCTGGCAGATCTGCACGCCCGCACCCACCTTGCGGGTGGTGGCGGCGAAGCCGGCGTCGGTGAAGGCTTCCGCGATCTCCTCGGCCTTGGCCTCGGTCTCGCGGGGGGTGTGCTCGGTGACCGCGTCGATCCCGGCCACGATAGTCCGTGCCCGTTTCCGCGCGAAGTCGGCGATGGCCCGCTCGCCGCCGATCTCGCCGAGCTGCCGGATGGCGGCACCCGCGAGGTCGTCGTAGGCGTGGCCGAGCCGGCCGCGTCCGGCGGCGGTGAGCTGGTACTGCTTGGCCGGACGGCCGCGGCCCTTCTGCTGCCACGGGGCCGACCGGCTGGCCCGCGCCTGACCGGAATCGATCAGGGCGTCGAGATGCCGGCGCACGCCGGCGGGGGTGAGCCCCAGCCTGGTGCCGATGGCGGTCGCGGTGATCGGGCCTTCCTCCAGCAGCAGCTGGACGATGGCGGCCCGGGTATGCCCCTCACCGCCGGCCGTCGCGGGCGCAGCAGCCGACGCGGTACCAGCCTTGCGACCGGCCCTTTCGTCGTCATTCCGCAAACCCACGGTTTTCACAACACCAGTGTGGCGGAATTCGTTCCCTAAATCTAATAAGGGTGCCCTGACAAATACGGCCCAGACCTGCGATTTGATCATGAACGGTCCCGCCGCGGCCGGATAACCCGAGATGCCGCCGGTTCGCGGCGCCGCCCGCGAGCCACGAAAGTGACCCAACGCACAGCACTTCGCATCCCCTATCACCGCATGTGGAACGGCATCATGGTCGCCGATCGCGGCCGTGCCCGCGGCGCACCCGCCACGATCGGAGATGTCCGAGAGTTCGCCGGATCACCGGCGCACACATCCGGCGATCGAATTCTGCGACATGGCACACACCACGCGCACCCGCCCCGCTCGCGGGTGTGGTTGCGCCCCGGCGGGTTGCGGGTCGGCCGGTCGCGGGCGGCGCACTAGGCTGCGGGGCGTGGCGGTACTGGAGGGCGCGCGGCGCCGGACGATGGCGGTGGGGCGCCGGGCACTCGGGCTCGATATACCCGGCACCGAGCACACCGTCGCGGTGCTGCACCGGGACGAACGGGCGGTACCCGAGCTCGATCCCCGAGAGATGTCGCAGTTCAACCGAATTCGGCTGATGGGGGCCACCGGATCGGTGCTGATGGTGATCAGCGCACTCGGCGTGGGCGCACAGCCCGTGCTGCAGAATCCGGTATCGGGAATGCGGATCTTCGCGATCTTCGGCCGGGCGCACAGCGCGTCGCTGGCGGTGTGCATGGTCGGCACCGCGTTCGTGGTGCTCGCGTGGCTGCTGCTCGGGCGCTTCGCGGTCGGCGGGCTCGGCGGCAACCCGCTGCACCGGCTGACCCGCTCGCAGATGGATCGCACGCTCCTGCTGTGGGTGCTGCCGCTGGCCATCGCGCCGCCCATGTTCAGCAACGATGTGTACTCCTATCTGGCGCAGAGCGAGATCAGCGCACGCGGCATCGACCCGTACTCGGTCGGCCCGTCACAGGCGCTCGGCAACGACAACGTGCTGACCCGCAACGTGCCCAATATCTGGCGCGAGACACCCGCGCCGTACGGCCCGCTGTTCCTATGGGTCGGCCGGCTCATCGCCCAGATCACCGGCGACAACATCCTGGTCGGCGTGTGGATGCACCGGCTGCTCGCGCTCGGCGGCGTCGCCCTGATCGTCTGGGCGCTGCCACGGCTGTCGGTGCGCTGCGGCGTCGCGCCGGTGAGCGCGCTGTGGCTCGGCGCCGCCAACCCGCTGGTGCTGTTCCATCTGGTCGGCGGCGTGCACAATGACGCGCTCATGCTCGGGCTGATGCTCGCGGGCCTGGAACTGTGCCTGCGCGCGATCGACGACACCCCGATCTTCGACGGCCGCGCCTACGCGCTGCTGATCGGCGGAGCGGTGGTGATCACGCTGTCCGCCTCCATCAAAGTCACATCGATGATCGTCATGGGATTCGTCTGGGTGGCGCTGGCCCGGCGCTGGGGCGGCGGATTACGCAACCTGGTGACCTCGGCGGCGATGCTCGGCGCCATCGCGCTGGCGGTGACCGGTCTGATCGGCTCGCTGAGCGGACTCGGGTTCGGGTGGATCCACACGCTGAATGTCGCCAGCGCCGTGCGCAGTTGGATGTCGCTGCCCACCGCCGTCGGCGTCATCACCGGTTTCGGTGGCGTCCTGCTCGGCCTGGGCGACCACACCACGGCCCTGCTCAGCATCACCCGCCCGCTCGCACAGCTGGTGGCGGTGTTCGTGACCGTGCGCATGCTGGTCGCCGCCGGCACCGGCCGGCTGCATCCGGTCGGCGCGCTCGGCGTCTCGCTCGGCGCGATCGTGCTGCTGTTCCCGGTCGTGCAGCCCTGGTATCTGCTGTGGGCGATCGTGCCGCTGGCGGCCTGGGCCACCCAGCCGATCTTCCGCGTTCCCGCGGTGGCGTTCTCGGCGGTGGTCAGCGTGTTGCAGATGCCGCGCGGTGGCGATTTCGAGGTCTTCCAGATCGTCGGAGCGGCCATCGCGACCGCCATCGTGTGCGTGCTGTTCATCGTGGTGACACGTAACGCACTACCCTGGCGGGCCCAGCAGCCGGGGGTGTCGGCTCCGTCACAGGGGGCGACGGCTTACCGTGTGAGCTCGTGACTCCCTCCGGACCGGCTGTGCGCGTCGACGGCGTCGTCAAGCGCTACGGCGACACCCTCGCCGTCGACGGTTTGACGTTCGAAGTCGAACGGGCACAGGTGCTTGCGCTGCTCGGCCCCAACGGCGCGGGCAAGACGACCACCGTGGAGATGTGCGAAGGCTTCGCCGGCCCGGACGCGGGCTCGGTGCGCGTGCTCGGCCTCGACCCGATCGCCGACTCCGACCGGCTACGCCCCCGCATCGGCGTCATGCTCCAGGGCGGCGGCGCCTACCCCGGCGCCCGCGCCGGCGAAATGCTCGACCTGGTCGCCGCCTACTCCGCCGATCCGCTAGACCCGGACTGGCTGCTGGCAACCCTTGGGCTGCAAGACAATCGGCGCACCCCCTACCGGCGGCTCTCCGGCGGGCAGCAGCAGCGGCTGGCCCTGGCCTGCGCCCTGGTCGGCCGCCCCGAGATCGTCTTCCTCGACGAACCCACCGCCGGATTGGACGCGCAGGCGCGGCTGATCGTGTGGGAGCTGATCGACGCGCTGCGCCGCGACGGCGTCAGCGTGCTGCTCACCACCCACCTGATGGACGAGGCCGAGCAGCTGGCCGATCAGCTGGTCATCATCGATCACGGGCAGATCGTCGCCTCGGGCACCCCGGCCGAGGTCACCGCGCACGGCGCCGCCGGGCAACTACGCTTCACCGCCCCGCCCAAACTCGACCTCGAACTGCTGGAAAGCGCTCTGCCGGAAGGATTCTCGCCACGCGAGACGACACCCGGCGCGTATCTGGTGGAGGGCGAGATCGACCCGCAGGTGCTGGCGACCGTGACCGCCTGGTGCGCGCGGATGAACGTGCTCGCCACCGATATCCGGATCGATCAGCGCCGCCTCGAAGACGTCTTCCTGGAACTCACCGGACGGGACCTACGCGGATGACCACAGCTGCTCCGAACCGCTTCGCGCCGGGCACCTTCACCCCGGATCCGCGCCCCAGCACCCGCGCGGCCATGCTCACGGCGCAGACCAGGATGGAGCTGGTCCTGCTGCTGCGCAATGGCGAGCAGTTGCTGCTCACCATGTTCATACCGATCACATTGCTCGTCGGGTTGACGCTGCTGCCGTTCGGCAACCTCGGTCAGGACCGGGTCGACAAGCTGGTCCCGGCGGTGATGATGGTGGCGGTGATGTCGACCGCGTTCACCGGCCAGGCCATCGCGGTCGGGTTCGACCGCCGCTACGGCGCGCTGAAACGCCTCGGTGCGACCGCGCTGCCGCGCTGGGGCATCATCGCGGGCAAGAGCGCCGCCGTGCTCATCGTGGTGGTGTTGCAGGCGATCCTGCTGGGGGCCATCGGGGTCGCGCTCGGCTGGCGGCCCGGCCCGGGCGGTCTGCTGCTCGGCGCGGTCGTGATCGCGCTCGGCACCGCTGTCTTCGCGGCGATGGGGCTGCTGCTCGGCGGCACGCTGAAGGCCGAGATCGTGCTGGCGCTGGCCAATATCCTGTGGTTCGTCATGCTCGGCGTCGCCAGCATCGTGTTCGCCTCCGACGATCTGCCGAGCGCGGTGAATGTGATCGCGCGCCTGATCCCCTCGGGTGCGCTGGCGGTCGCGCTGGACCAGGCGCTGCGCAGCGGTATCGACTGGTTCGGGGTGATCGTGCTGGCCGCCTGGGGCTCGGCGTGCGGTGTGCTCGCCACCAGGTTCTTCCGCTTCCACTGATTCGCCCGGGCACCGAACTCGTGGCGCGATCGCTCGACGGCCAGTGTTGAACGACATCTTGTAGTAGACCGGGTGCGGGCGAGTATCTCGTGGCCGCTACCATCGGTGCGTGCTGTATCGCGCATTCCTGCGAGTCGTCGACCGGCTCCCGCTTCCCTCGTTGCGAACGCAGCGGCTGATCGCCGTCGCGGTGGTCCTGACCCAGGCCGGGATCGCCGTCACCGGGTCGGTGGTGCGGGTGACCGCGTCCGGCCTGGGCTGCCCCACCTGGCCGCAGTGCTTCCCCGGCAGCTTCACCCCCGTCGCGGTGGCCGAGGTGCCCGGCTTCCATCAGGCCGTCGAATTCGGCAATCGGCTGCTCACCTTCGTGGTGACGCTGTTCGCCGCGCTCATCGTGCTGGCCGTGACCCGGGCGCGCCGCCGGCGCGAGGTGCTGATCTACGCGTGGCTGATGCCCGGCGGCACCGTCGTGCAGGCGATCATCGGCGGCATCACCGTGCGCACCGGCCTGCTCTGGTGGACCGTCGCCGTGCACCTGCTGGCGTCGATGGCGATGGTGTGGCTGGCGACCGTGCTCTACGCGCGGATCTGCGAACCCGACGACGGGATCGACACCGTCGGGGTCCCGGCGCCGCTGCGCTGGCTGACCGGCCTGAGCGGAGTCGCGCTGGCCGGCGTGCTGATCGCGGGCACACTGGTGACGGCGGCCGGGCCGCACGCGGGCGACAAGAGTCTCGAGCGTCCGGTGGCGCGCCTGGAAATCGAGATCGTGACCCTGGTGCACCTGCACTCGCAAATGCTCGTCGGATATCTGGCCCTGCTGATCGGGCTGGCGTTCGGCCTCTACGCGGTCGGGATCACCCGGGCGATCCGGACGCGGCTGTTCGTCCTGCTGGGCGTCGTGTGCGGTCAGGCGCTGGTGGGTATCGTCCAGTACTTCACGGATGTGCCCGGTGCGCTGGTCGCCATCCATGTCGCGGGGGCGGGCGCCTCGGTCGCGGCCACCGCCGCCCTCTGGGCCGCGCTGCGCACGCGCGAACCGGTTCCCGCGAAAACACCGGCCCCCCAACCAGCCTGATCTTCGACAACGAGACGCCGCCGAGGCAATACCTCGGCGGCGTCTCGTTTCCGCATGCGGGGCGACTCAGCGCTCGTTGCGCGCCTTCGGGAAGCGGGTCTGCTTTGCGACCCAGCCGGCCATCTGCGCGAAGTGGCTCGGGCGCGGGGTGACGATCGCGGTGAGTTCGCGATCCCATTCGTCGGCCTCGGTGAGACCGTCGACGACCTCGACCAGCCGCTTGGCCTCGTCGAGCGAGTCGACGACGCGGTCACCGAGGATGCCGTCCTGGCCGACCAGGGTGACGCGGACGCCGATGCGCCCGATGGGCTGCAGGACAGCGGTGGCGGAACCGCCGTGATCGGCGACGAAACCCTTCACGGAGTCGACGAGGGCGCCCGAGAGCTTCACAGGTGTCGCGGCTTCAACGCTCATGCGGATTACTTTACCGACCGGTAGGACGGAGTCCATACCTGCGGGGTACAGGTCACTGCGCGGCAGTGCTAGAACTGAATCCCATGCGCGCCATTCAGGTTTCCGAGCACGGTGGTCCCGACGTCCTGCGGTCCGTGGCCGCACCCGACCCGCAGCCGGGCCCGGACCAGCTGCTGGTCGACGCCCAGGCGATCGGCGTCAACTTCATCGACACCTATCTCCGGACCGGCATGTACCCGCAGGCCGTGCCCTACATCCCGGGCTCCGAGGGCACCGGCGTGGTCGCCGCCACCGGCGCGAATGTCACCGAGTTCGCGGTGGGCGACCGGGTCGCGTGGTCGGCGGCGCCGGGCTCCTACGCGCAGCGGGTGGTCGTGAACGCCGCTGTCGCCGTTCCGGTGCCGGACGGCGTCGACGCGCCGGTGGCCGCCTCGGCCCTGCTCCAGGGCATGACCGCGCACTATCTGCTGGAGTCGGTCTACAAGCCGGAGCCGGGCGAGACCGTGCTGGTGCACGCGGGCGCGGGCGGCGTCGGCCTGATCCTGACCCAGCTGGCCGCGGCGCACGGCGTGCGGGTGATCACCACCGTGTCCTCCGACGCGAAGGAAGCGCTCTCCCGCGAGGCGGGCGCGGTCGAGGTTCTGCGCTATTCCGACGACCTCGCCGAGCAGGTCCGCAAGCTCACCGACGGCGTGGGCGTGGCCGCCGTCTACGACGGCGTCGGCAAGGACACCTTCGAGGCCAGTCTCGGCTCGCTGCGCGTACGTGGCATGCTCGCGCTGTTCGGCGCGGCGAGCGGCCCGGTCCCGCCGTTCGACCTGCAACGTCTCAACGGTTTGGGCTCGCTCGTGGTGACTCGACCCAAGCTGGGCGATTTCACCCGTGACCGCACGGAGCTGCTGTGGCGCGCCAACGACATCTTCACCGCCATCGCCCTGGGGACCCTGCGGGTCCGCGTCGGCGCGACCTACCCGCTGGCCGAGGCTGCACAGGCGCACAGCGATCTGGAGTCCCGCAAGACGACCGGCTCGATCGTCCTGATCCCCTGATCGGTAGTCCCGAGTCCGGGACGCCGACCCCGGCCGTTCTGTAGCCCCCATCCCGGATGCGGGGCTCGGCCGCGTCGGTCGGCCGGTCAGTAGTCGCGCCCGGTGAGACCGCGGTAGACGAACCGGGTCAGCCCGTCGACAGCCTGCTCGTCGGTGAGGTCGACCGTGCCCTCCTCGACCGCTTGGAGCAGGCTCTGGGTCAGCAGGAACATCATCGCCAGGCTGGCATCGGGGGTGCTCGGCAGCTCCAGCCCCTGCTCGGCGAACCCGGCCACGTGGTCGGCGATGTCGGCGCGCTGCCGCACCGCGAATCCGCCGACCATGCGTGCGAATTCCTCGCTGACGAGCGCTGCCTGCTGCACCGCGCGCAGCACGGGCGCGTGCTCGCGCGCGAAGGCGTGTCGAACCTCGTACTCGTCGTCGGAGCCGGTCCCACCGGAACGACCCTGGCCTTGGAACTCGCCCGGCGCGGCCGGCCCGTGCGCCTCATCGATCAGGCCGACGACTTCTTCGCGGGCTCCCGCGGCGACGGCATCCAGCCCCGCACGCTGGAGGTATTCGACGAGCTCGGCGTACTGGACGCGGTGCTCGCGGCAGGCGGCCCGCCCCCGGTCATGCGCGCTCATCTCGGTGGCGAGTTCGTCGGGGAACGCCGGATGGCCGAACCGGTCGAACCCACGCCCGCAGTCCCCTACCCCAACCTGTGGGTGCTCGGACAGTCCCGAACCGAGGCGATTCTGCGCGATCGGCTCGCCGAGTTCGGCGTGCGCGTCGAACTCGGTACCACCCTGGCCGATTTCACCCAGGACACCGACGGCGTCACCGCGACCCTGGACAACGGCGAGATCGTCCGCGTCGCCTATCTGATCGGGGCCGACGGCGGCCGCAGCACGGTGCGCAGAACGCTCGGCATCCCGTTCGAGGGCAGCACCCACGGGTCGATCCGGATGCTGCTCGGCGACGTCCGGGCCGACCCGCTCGACCACGACCACGGCTACTGGTTCGCCGCCGACGCCGCACACCCGATGGCGGGAATCGCCCTGTCCCCCTTGCCCGGTGGCCGTCACTTCCAATTCGCGGCGCCGCTGGCCGCCGACCTCGAGCCGACCCTGGCCACCCTCCAGGCCCAGCTCGACCGCGCCGCCGCGCGCACCGATATCACGCTGACCGACCTGACCTGGTCGACCGTGTGGCGGCCGAATATCCGCCTGGCCCAGCGCTTCCGGGACGGGCGGGTGTTCCTCGCCGGCGACGCGGCGCACGTCCATCCGCCGACCGGCGGGCAGGGCCTCAACACCGGCATCCAGGACGCCTACAACCTGGGGTGGAAACTCGCCGCCGCGCTCGCGGGCGACGAATCATGGCTGGACAGTTACGAATCCGAGCGGCGCACGGTCGCCGCCCGGGTGCTCGGCATGAGCACCGAACTGCTGGACAAGCTCGTCGACGGCGCCGACGACGCAATGCGTCGCGGACCGGAAACCCGGCAGCTCGACCTCAGCTACCGCACCGGACACGGCGCGCTCGTCACCGGCGACCGCGCGCCGGACGCACCGCTGAAAGACGCGGCCGGACAACCGGTTCGCCTGTTCGACCTGTTCCGCGGACCGCACGCGACCCTGCTCTGCTTCGGCGAAACCGGTGCGCTGCCGGTCGAATCCGGTGTCGAGGCGTACGCGGTGCTGCGCCCGGGCGCGGGTTCGACCGGCCGTCATGTCATCGATGTCGACGGGCACGCGTACGCGGCATACCACGCGCAGGACGGCGATATCGTGCGGATTCGCCCCGACGGCTACCTCAGCTGAAGAAGCTGCCGATCGTGTCCCAGCCGAGCACGGAATCGACCGCGAGCCCGCAGAACACCACGGCCAGATAGTTGTTGGACTGTAGGAACAGCCGCAGCGGCTTGACCGATTCCCCGCGCCGCACACCGGCGTAGAGCTGGTGGGCCATGAGCAGGAACCAGGCGCCCGCGACCAGGGCGACGGCCGCGTAGATGACACCGGTCGCGGGCACCAGGGCCAGCGTGGTGAGCACCGTCAGCCAGGTGTAGATGACGATCTGCTTGGTGACCGTCTGCTCGGTGGCCACCACCGGCAGCATCGGCACCCCGGCCGCGCGGTAGTCCTCCTTGTAGCGCATGGCGAGCGCCCAGGTGTGCGGCGGCGTCCAGAAGAAGATGACACCGAACAGCGCGACCGCGGGCCAGCCGATCGAGCCGGTCACCGCGGACCAGCCGACCAGGGCGGGCATGCAGCCCGCCGCGCCGCCCCACACCACGTTCTGCGGGGTGCGGCGCTTGAGCCCGAGGGTGTAGACGAAGACGTAGAACAGGATCGTGGCGACCACGAGCGCGCCGCTGAGCAGGTTGGCCTGCCACCACAACCAGGCGAAGGAGGCCAGCCCGAGCACCACACCGAACACGAAGGCGTTGCGGGTGGGCACGGCGTCGCGGGCGAGCGGGCGCTTGGCGGTCCGCTTCATCACCTTGTCGATATCGGCGTCGGCGACACAGTTGAGCGTGTTGGCGCTGGCCGCGCCCATCCAGCCGCCGAACAGGGTGGCCAGGATGAGCCGGATGTCGACGGTGCCGCGCTCCGCGAGCAGCATGGTCGGAATGGTGGCGACCAGCAGCAGCTCGATCACGCGCGGTTTGGTCAGCGCGATGTAGGCGAGGGGGCGGCGCAGTAGTCGAGCGGCGAGCCCGTCGCCGGTGAGCCGGTCCGCGAGCGCGGTCGAGGAGCCGTGCGCGTCCGCGATATTGCCTGGTGCAGGAGCGGGATTGTCACCCGGCTGTTGCCCAATCCGCACTGTTTCTCCTCGCACGTTTGTGCATCGCATCCGGCCATGGAATTCGCAGCGCGCAACCCCAGCGGCGCGGCTACTACTACAGAGGATGGTAGACCCTCGCCGGTGGTGCACCTGCCCGCGCCCCCGGTCCGGGCCCGGGCGCGGCGGCGTCGCGACCGGTCGGTAGTCGTCCGTACCCGCCGGTAACCCGGGTTCCCGCCACCCCGGTCAACGGGCACATCTAGGGTGGTGGGGACACACTCCCCCGTCGACGAAACCAATGTCAGGAGAACCTCGGTCGTGTCAGTCACCGACATCCGCGCACTCACTCAGCCGAACTACCCGTCCGACTGGTCGGATCTGGACACCAAGGCCGTCGACACTGTGCGGGTGCTGGCCGCCGACGCCGTCCAGAACGCCGGAAACGGCCACCCGGGCACCGCCATGAGCCTGGCGCCGCTGGCGTACTCGCTCTACCAGCGTGTCATGCGCCACGATCCGAGCGACCCGAGCTGGGTCGGCCGCGACCGCTTCGTGCTGTCGTGTGGTCACTCCAGCGTCACCCAGTACATCCAGCTGTACCTGGCCGGTTTCGGCCTGGAGCTGAATGATCTTCAGACGCTGCGCAAATGGGGTTCGCTGACCCCGGGTCACCCGGAGTTCCGGCACACCGACGGCGTCGAGATCACCACCGGCCCGCTGGGGCAGGGCCTGGCCTCCGCGGTCGGTATGGCGATGGCGGCGCGGCGCGAGCGCGGCCTGTTCGATCCGGCCGCCGCGCCCGGCGCGAGCCCGTTCGATCACTTCATCTACGTCGTCGCCTCCGACGGCGACCTCGAGGAGGGCGTCACCTCCGAGGCGTCCTCGCTGGCGGGCACCCAGCAGCTGGGCAACCTGGTCGTCATCTACGACGACAACCGGATCTCCATCGAGGACGACACCACCATCGCCTTCACCGAGGATGTGGCCGCGCGCTACGCCGCCTACGGCTGGCACGTGCAGATCGTCGAGGGCGGCGAGGACGTCGTCGCGATCGAGGCGGCGCTGGCGGCGGCCAAGGCCGAGACCGGCAAGCCCTCGATCATCGTGCTGCGCACCGTCATCGGCTACCCGGCCCCGAACAAGATGAACACCGGCGCCGCGCACGGCGCCGCCCTGGGCGCCGACGAGGTGGCCGCCACCAAGAAGATCCTCGGCTTCGATCCCGACAAGAACTTCGACGTGGCGCCCGAGGTCATCGCGCACACCCGCGAGGCGGTCGAGCGCGGCCGGCAGGCGCACCGCGACTGGCAGCAGCAGTTCGACGCGTGGGCCGCGGCCAACCCGGAGAACAAGGACCTGTTCGACCGGCTCGCCACCCGCGCACTGCCCAAGGGCTGGGCCGAGAGCCTGCCCACCTACGACGCGGACCCGAAGGGCATGGCCACCCGCAAGGCGTCCGGCAAGGTGCTCGCCGCGCTCGCGCCGATCCTGCCGGAGCTGTGGGGCGGCTCGGCCGACCTGGCCGAATCCAACAACACCACCATGCCGGACAGCCCGAGCTTCGGCCCGGAGTCCATCTCGACCGGCATGTGGAAGGCGAACCCGTACGGCCGCACCCTGCACTTCGGTGTACGTGAGCACGCCATGGGCGCGATTCTGAACGGCATCGCCCTGCACGGCCCGACCCGCCCGTACGGCGGCACCTTCCTGGTGTTCTCCGACTACATGCGCCCGGCCGTGCGCTTGGCCGCGCTGATGCGCGTGCCCGCCATCTACGTCTGGACCCACGACTCCATCGGTCTCGGCGAGGACGGCCCCACCCATCAGCCGATCGAGCATCTGGCCGCGCTGCGCGCCATCCCGGGCCTGAACGTGGTCCGCCCCGGCGACGCCAATGAGACCACCTACGCCTGGCGCACCATCCTGGAACGGGATTCGGCCGAGCACAGCTCGCACTTCTCGGTCTCCGAGCCGCCGCACCAGGACGGCCCGTCCGCGCTCGCGCTGACCCGCCAGGATCTGCCGATCCAGGAGGGCACCAGCTACGAGGGCGTCAAGAAGGGCGGCTACGTGCTGGCCGAGGCCTCGACCGGCACCCCGCAGGTGATCCTGATCGCCACCGGATCCGAGCTCCAGCTCGCGGTCGACGCCCGCACTACCCTGGAGGCGCAGGGCATCGGAACCCGCGTGGTCTCGATGCCGTGCGTGGAGTGGTTCGACGCGCAGGACAAGGCCTACCGCGACGAGGTGCTGCCACCCGCGGTCAAGGCGCGGGTTTCGG
Organism: Nocardia sp. NPDC127579; assembly: GCF_042672005.1. Lineage (NCBI taxonomy): Bacteria > Bacillati > Actinomycetota > Actinomycetes > Mycobacteriales > Nocardiaceae > Nocardia > Nocardia sp. NPDC127579. The sequence goes on from NZ_JBHXVZ010000005.1 coordinate 233,939, forward strand.
TCGAAGCCGGAATCGCGATGCCGTGGCACCGATTCGTCGGCGACGCGGGCGAGATCGTCTCGATCGAGCACTTCGGCGCCTCCGCCGATTTCAAGACCCTGTTCCGCGAGTTCGGCATCACCACCGACGCTGTCGTCGCTGCCGCGCAGCGCACGCTCGAGAACGTGAAGGGATAAGTACATGTCGCAGAACGAGAATCTCGCAGCCCTGTCCGCGGCCGGTGTCTCGGTCTGGCTCGACGATCTGTCCCGGGACCGCATCCAGTCCGGCAATCTGGCCGAGCTGATCAGCACCCGCGGCATCGTCGGCGTCACCACCAACCCGACCATCTTCCAGGGCGCGCTGAGCCAGGGCCATGCCTACGACAAGCAGGTGAAAGAGCTTGCCGCACAGGGCGCGGACGTGGATTCGGCCATCCGCACCATCACCACCGACGACGTGCGCGCCGCCTGTGATGTGCTCGCCGGGGTGTACGAGGCCACCGGCGGCGTCGACGGCCGGGTCTCCATCGAGGTCGACCCGCGCTTCGCCTTCGACGCGGAGAAGACCATCGCTCAGGCCGTCGACCTGTGGAAGACGGTCGACCGCCCGAACCTGTTCATCAAGATTCCCGCGACCGAGGCGGGCCTGCCCGCGATCAGCGCGGTGCTCGCCGAGGGCATCAGCGTCAACGTGACGCTGATCTTCTCGGTCGCCCGCTACCGCGCGGTCATGGGCTCCTACCTGGACGGCATCACCAAGGCCAAGGCCGCGGGCCACGATCCGGCAAAGATCCATTCCGTCGCGTCGTTCTTCGTGTCCCGGGTGGACACCGAGATCGACAAGCGGCTCGAGGCGATCGGCACCCCGGAGGCGCTGGCACTGCGCGGACAGGCCGGTGTCGCGAACGCCCGCTTGGCCTACGCCGAATACCAGGACGTGTTCGACGGTGGCGCGCACACCTCCACCTACAAGCACCTGGCCGCCGCGGGCGCCAACCGCCAGCGGCCGCTGTGGGCGTCGACGGGTGTGAAGAACCCGGACTACTCCGACACGCTGTACGTCACGGAGCTGGTCGCCTCGAACACGGTGAACACACTGCCGGAGAAGACGCTCGAGGCCTTCGCCGATCACGGTGAGACCCGCGGCGACACCATGAGCGGTACGGCCGAGGCGGCGCAGACCGTCTTCGATCAGCTCACCGCGGTCGGCATCGATCTCGCCGACGTGTTCGACGTGCTCGAGCGCGAGGGCGTGGACAAGTTCGAGAAGTCCTGGGAAGAGCTGCTCACCGCCACCGCCGCCGAACTGCGCGGCGCAGGGGGCAACTGACACCGATGGCGGGCACAGCTGAGGTCACCCGCAACCCGCTGCGTGACGAGCGGGACAAACGAGTTCCCCGGATCGCCGGCCCGTGCAGCATGGTGATCTTCGGGGTCACCGGCGATCTGTCTCGCAAGAAACTGATGCCCGCCATCTACGACCTGGCGAACCGGGGGCTGCTGCCCCCGGGTTTCGCGCTGGTCGGCTTCGCGCGGCGCGACTACGCGCAGGAGGATTTCGCGCAGGTCGTGCTCGACGCGGTGAAGGCGCACGCCCGCACGCCGTTCCGCCAGGAGGTCTGGGACCACCTGGCCGAAGGGTTCCGGTTCGTGCAGGGCACCTTCGACGACGACGCGGCCTTCGCCAAACTCGCCGAAACCCTGGGCCGGCTCGACAAGGAGCGCGGCACCGGCGGCAATCACGCCTTCTACCTGTCGATTCCGCCGGACATGTTCCCGGTGGTGCTCGACCAGCTCTGCGAACACGGGCTGGCCCAGGCCGAGAGTGGCGCCGACGGCCGCAAACCGTGGCGGCGCGTCGTGATCGAGAAGCCCTTCGGACACGATCTGAAGAGCGCGGTCGAATTGAACGCACTGGTCAACGGCGTGTTCCCCGAGGAGACGGTCTTCCGTATCGACCACTACCTCGGCAAGGAGACGGTGCAGAACCTGCTGGCACTGCGCTTCGCCAACCAGCTGTTCGACCCGATCTGGAACGCCAACTACGTCGACCACGTCCAGATCACCATGGCCGAGGACATCGGATTGGGCGGGCGCGCAGGCTATTACGACGGTATCGGCGCCGCCCGCGATGTCATCCAGAATCATCTGCTGCAACTGCTCGCGCTCACCGCCATGGAGGAGCCGATCAGTTTCCAGCCCAAGCAGTTGCAGACCGAGAAGATCAAGGTGCTCTCGGCGACGAAACTGGTGGAGCCGCTGGACGAGACCACCGCCCGCGGCCAGTACTCCGAGGGCTGGCAGGGCGGCGAGCACGTGGTCGGCCTGGCCGAAGAGGAAGGTTTCGACCCGCAGTCGCGCACCGAGACCTACGCCGCGATCACCCTCGAGGTCGATACCCGCCGCTGGGCCGGGGTGCCGTTCTATCTGCGTACCGGAAAACGACTGGGGCGCCGGGTCACCGAGATCGCCATCGTGTTCAAGCGCGCGCCGCATCTGCCGTTCGATCAGACCATGACCGAGGAACTCGGGCAGAACGCCCTGGTCATCCGGGTGCAGCCGGACGAGGGCATCACCATGCGGTTCGGTTCCAAGGTGCCGGGTTCGGGCATGGAGGTCCGCGACGTCAATATGGACTTCAGCTACGGCGAAGCCTTCACCGAGTCCTCCCCCGAGGCCTACGAGCGTCTCATCCTCGACGTGCTGCTCGGCGTGCCGTCGCTGTTCCCGGTGAACGAGGAGGTCGAATTGTCCTGGAGCATCCTCGATCCGGTGCTCGACCACTGGGCGGCGGGCGGCAAACCCGAAGCCTACGAGGCGGGCACCTGGGGTCCGGCCTCGGCCGATGAGATGCTGGAGCGCACCGGGCGTGAATGGCGGCGCCCGTGATCGTCGACATGCTCGACACCACCACCGGCGCGGTCACCAAACGCCTGGTGCAGTTGCGAGAGAGCAACGGTGTCATCACCATGGGCCGGGTGCTCACCCTCGTGGTGTGCACGCTCGACAGCTCCGAGGCGGAGGACGCGATCGATGCCGCCAACGACGCGAGCCGCGAACATCCCTGCCGCGTAGTCGTTCTCGCGCGCGGCGACCGGGAGGCACCGACCAAACTGGACGCGCAGATCCGGGTCGGCGGTGACGCGGGCGCGGCCGAGGTCATCGTGCTGCGGTTGCAGGGTGAGCTGATCAACCACGAATCCAGCGTGGTGATCCCGTTCCTGCTGCCCGACACCCCCGTGGTGGCGTGGTGGCCGCGGGGCGCGCCGGAGTTCCCGTCCAAGGATTCGGTCGGCCGGCTGGCGGCACGGCGGATCACCGACGCCACCTTCGCGCCGGACCCGCAGGCCACCATCAAGAAGCGCCTGGACTCCTACGCCGCCGGTGACACCGACCTGGCCTGGAGCCGGATCACCTACTGGCGGGCCCTGCTGGCCGCCGCGCTGGACGAGCCGCCGTTCGAACCGGTCGCCCGGGTGACGATTTCGGGTCTGCGCGACGAACCCGCGCTGGACATGCTGGCCGGCTGGCTGGCCGAACGGCTCGGCTGCCCGGTGCACCGCCGGACCGGGGAACTGCGGGTCGAACTGCATCGCGAGTCGACCTCCATCGCCATTCAGCGGCCGCAGCACGGGCGCACCGCCACGCTGACCCGCACCGGCGAACCCGATCAGCGGATCGCCTTGGCGCGCCGCGAGACTCGTGACTGTCTGGCCGAGGAACTGCGTCGGCTGGACGCCGACGAGATCTATGTCGAAGCGCTCGCCGGAATCGAGAAGGTGATCTATGACTGACCGCACTCCCGCCGACACCGTCGAGGTCCACGCCGACACCGAGGCGCTGGTCGGCGCGGCCGCTGTTCGTTTCGTCGAGGTCGTGGTGGCCGCGCAGGCGGCCCGTGGATCCGCGTCGGTGGTGCTGACCGGTGGTGGTACCGGCATCGGCCTGCTGGAGCGGGTCCGGAAGGCGCCGGGCACCATCGACTGGTCCGAGCTCGACATCTTCTGGGGCGATGAACGTTTCGTGCCCGCCGGGGATCCGGAACGCAACGAGCTCCAGGCCCGGCAGGCGCTGCTCGATCACGTCCCGGTCGATCCGGCGCGCGTCCACCCCGTCGCGGCTTCGGACGGCGAATACCCCGACCCGGTCGAAGCGGCCGCCGAGTACTCCGCGGCCGTGCACGCCCACCTGGCCGAACACGGCGCGTTCGACCTGCACCTGCTGGGCATGGGCGGCGAAGGCCACATCAATTCGCTGTTCCCCGACACCGACGCGGTCCGCGAAGCTCACGAACTCGTTGTCGCCGTGACGAACTCGCCGAAACCCCCACCGGTCCGCGTCACCCTGACCCTGCCCGCCATCCGCCGTGCGCGCCACGTCGTCCTGGTAGTCGGCGGCGCCGCCAAAGCCGAAGCCGTCGCCGCCGCCCTCGCCGACGCCGACCCCACCGACATCCCCGCCGCTGGTGCCCGGGGCACCGAGTCCACCACCTGGCTCCTCGACACCGAGGCCGCCACCAACCTGAGCTGATCAGCGACCATCCACGCCGACATCGGCCTCGAATCCGATGATTTGACTCTCATGAAGGTCATGACCGCCACAGAGGTTGCCCGCAACCTATCGGCGGTGCTCGACGAGGTGGAGCACGGCGAGACGATCACACCGCACTCGAAGGCTTCGGCGACGATATCGAAGCCGCCCGCGGATCCCTGGTCGACGGAGTGAGTGTCGAGTGGGGAGACGACTGATCCTCGATACCGGGGTCGTGATCGCCGCTGAGCGGCACAAAATCGATCTCACAGACATTCTCCGCTCCGATGACATGTAGTCATCGCGATGATCGACGCGTTCATCGCCGCGACGCCCATCGAGGATCACACTCATCGCTCGCTCACACGCTCGGCTGATGGCACACGCCCGGCATACCGGAGCTCCCCGTGGTGCACACGATTTGATCGTTGCCCGACTGTCGCTGGTAGCGGAAAGTTTTCGATCGGCGGGGCGGTTAGCGGGATTGTTTCGGTGGATCGCGGCCGAATTCGGGGACTTGGACGGTGTTGTCGGCGATGATCGCTGCATGGGTGAGCAGCGGATCGATCTGGATGGGCGGTTTCGGGCCGCGGTCGCGGGGATGGCGGCCGGGGGCGGGTCGACGGGCGGGTTCGGGGCGGGTGAGTTGCTCGAGGTGTTCGAATCGCAGGTCGCCAGTAGGCAGTTGGATTTGGCGGCGCGCAGGCTCGGGGGTGAGCGGCGTGGGTATTACAGCATCGGATCGTCGGGGCACGAGGGTAATGCGGGGGTCGCGGCGGCGCTGCGGGTGAGCGATCCGGCGCTGCTGCACTATCGGTCGGGGGCATTCTTCGTGCAGCGGTGCCGACGGGTGACGGAGCTGGATCCGATTCGGGACGTGCTGCTCGGGGTGGTCGCGGCGGCCGCGGATCCGATCTCCGGTGGCCGGCACAAGGTGTTCGGGAGCAAGCCGGCGAATATCGTGCCGATGACCTCGACCATCGCCTCGCAGCTGCCGCGCGCGGTCGGGTTGGCGTTCGCGCTGGAACGCGCCGCACAGCTGGGGATTTCGAGTGAGTGGCCCGCGGATTCGGTGGTGCTGTGCAGTTTCGGTGACGCCTCGGCCAATCATTCCACGGCGGTCGGGGCCATCAATGCCGCGATTCACACCGCGCGCCAAGGTGTTCCGATGCCGCTGCTGTTCGTGTGCGAAGACAACGGACTCGGAATCAGCGTCCCCACTCCCCCGGGCTGGATCGAACAGGCCTACGGCATCCGGCTCGGCCTCCAGTACTTCTACGCCGACGGATGCGACCTGATCGAGACGCTCACCACGGCTTCGGCTGCGGCGCAGTGGGTTCGGGAACACCGCAAACCCGCGTTCCTGCGTCTGCGCACGGTCCGGCTGCTCGGACACGCCGGATCCGATGTGGAATCGGCGTACCGCCGCCCCGCCGAGATCGCCGTCGATCTGGACCGCGACCCGGTCCTCGCGACCGCCCGTATCCTGGTCGCCGCGGGCGTAGCCGAACCCGCGGATCTGCTCGCCCGCTACGACAGGATCGCGCGGCAGGTCGCCGACACGGCCGAATCCGTGTGCCGCGAACCGAAATTGACCTCGGCCGCCGCCGTCCTCGAGCCGCTGGCGCCCACCCACTCCGAGGAGATCCGGCGCGATGTGCTCCGACTGATCGGCTCCGCGCCGCGCCCGGACCGCGCCGATGCGGCGGCCCTGGCGGGTACTCACGCCTCGGTCCCGACCACAACCGCGGCGGCCTCGCCGGTCCCGACCGGAACACCCGATGCCGGTGCTGCAACTACAAGGGCGGAAGTTCGCACTTCGCATCCACCCGCCGCCTCGGCAGAGCAGGCGTCGATCGACGACCACGGCACCGATCCGACGGTCCGGCACCGCGACTCCGGCACCCGGATGACCTTGGCACAGGCCGTCAATCACACCTTGGCGGACCTGCTGGCGCGCGATCCCCGCATCGTCGTGTTCGGTGAGGATGTCGGCCGCAAAGGCGGCGTGTACGGCGTCACCAAGGGATTGCAGAAGCGGTTCGGGGCGCGGCGCGTCTTCGATACGCTGCTCGACGAACAGAGTGTGCTCGGCACCGCGCTGGGGACGGGCCTGGCGGGTTTCGTGCCGATCCCGGAGATCCAGTATCTGGCCTACCTGCACAATGCGGCCGATCAGCTGCGCGGCGAGGCGGCCACGCTATCGTTCTTCTCGCAGGGCCGCTATCGCAATCCGATGGTGGTCCGGATCGCCGGGCTGGCCTATCAGAAGGGGTTCGGCGGGCATTTCCACAACGACAATTCCCTTGCGGCCCTGCGGGATATCCCCGGTGTGGTGCTGGCGGTGCCGTCCCGCGCCGATGACGCGGCCGCGCTGCTGCGCACCTGCGTATCCGCCGCGCGGGTCGATGGCAGGGTGTGCGTCCTCATCGAGCCGATCGCCCTGTACCACACCCGCGATCTGCAGCCCGGTGACGAGGCCTGGCTGGCGCCCCTAGCGGACGCGCACGTCGAACTGGGCAGCGCCCGATGCTACGGCGACGGCGCCGATCTCACGATCGTCACCTTCGGTAACGGTGTCCCGATGAGCCTGCGGGCGGCACACCGGCTGCACGAGCACGGTCACCGCGTCCGGGTGCTCGACCTGCGCTGGCTGTCGCCGCTGCCGGTGGACGACCTGCTCGAGCACGCCCGCGCCACCGGCCGGGTGCTGGTCGCCGACGAAACCCGCCGCAGCGGCGGTGTTTCCGAGGCGGTGTGCACCGCACTGCTCGACGCCGGTTTCGACGGCCGGATCGCGCGGGTCACCAGCGCCGACAGCTTCATACCGCTGGGTCCGGCCGCCGACACGGTGCTGCTCGACGAGTCGGCGATCGAAACCGCGGCGGGCAAACTGCTCGCCGAATAAGGTGGATCGACCACGACCCGCAGGGAAAGGACAGCCGCATGACCACGATGTCCACGCTCGGCGAAGTACGTCCCGAACATGAACCCGGCGCGGAACTGGTCCTGCTGCATTATCTGCGTTCGTTCCGCCTGCCGGTGCTGGACGTGTGGTCGGCGTGCACCGAGTACGGTCAGTTGAGTCGCTGGCTGGGCACGGTGTCCGGGAGTGCCGGCACCCGCTCCGTCGACCTGCTGGACGGCCCGGTGCCGGGGACCGTAACGGTGCGGATCGAACGGTGCGTCGCACCGCACGAGCTGGTTCTCGACCTGGATGGTTGCATCCTCGAAGCACGCCTCACCCAGGTCGGCGTACTGACCAACCTGGAACTGATCCGCCGCCACCTCTGCCCCACCGACGCACCCGATATCGGGCCCCGCTGGCAGTACCTGCTCGACCGGCTGACCGCCTACCTGTCGGGCGCGCCACTGCCCAGCTGGTCGGAATACCCCGCGTTGGCCGGCGAATACCGCTGACCGCGACACCGATTCCGAGCCGCACCGGCAGTACCGAGTTCGCCGCCCACCGATCGACCGCCCCGCTCCAGGCCCGCCCCCGGCGGCGAACCCGCTGACAGGGAGCCACACCGGCACCGCGTATCGGTCTTGTACTCTGCTGCTGCCGCCGAACCGGCCGGGGCACCGGCGCTAGTCGGTGAACAGTGCCGACAGAACCAGTTCACCGCCTACCGATCGGGGTGCTGCGCCGCCGAACCGGCCGGAGTGTCCGGCGCGGGCCGACGAGTACCGCAAGCGTCCAGCCACGCGCTCGTCGAGCGTGTGAGCGCCGACCACAGAGTCGCCGTGGGAAAGGCCAGGAGCAGGCTGAAGAAGGCGAATCCCGCCGGGCCGACGGTGACGCTGAGTGGCGCGCCGGGAGTGAGTACGACGGCGACCAGGTAGAGGCCGACCGCGTGTCCCGCCAGGGCGAATCCGGTGCCGATCACGATCAGTCCGCGGCCGAGCGGTGCCCGCGCGAACAGGCCGATCGCGCCGAGGAGTAGGAAGCCCGCGCCGATACCGAATGCGCCGGTGAGCCAGTCCAGGATTTCCCCGCGCTCCACCTCGTACGGTTTGGTGTTGGCCGACTCCATGGCGGCCATGAAGCTGCCGATAGCCATGGCGAGCGCACCGAGCAGTGCGAGCGTGGCCGCGGCGTACGCGGTGCGGCCGCTCGGCGCCGCGCGTCGGCGAATCGAATCATCCAGCTCAGCACCGGATTTCGTCGTCATGCGGCTACCCCCTCAGAAAAAGAATCCCGCGATGCCCCGCCCCGGTTCCGCCCGGGCCGCTCGCGCCCAGCCCACACAGGATTCTATGGCCTCCACGACATAGGGATCCAGGTCCACGTACTGCTCGGGAGTTGTCCGCGCCCACTGCTCCAGCAGCGTCGCGCAGGCCGCGGCGGACCACTCGCCGTAGCCGGGCCGGAACTCCGGGCGGGGCAGCGGCTCGGGCACCGAATCGTAGGCGAAGTCGGTGATCCGAGCCGCCAGGCCGAGTTCCTTCATTCCCGCGTCGACCTCTTCCAGCCAACCGCTGCGAAAGGGGCTGAACGCGTTGTTGTTCAGCCGCCGCCCATAGAACTCGCAGATCGACTTGTACGCGTAGCCGTATTGGTGGGCATAGGCGGCGTCGAACGGTCCGCCCGCGAGCACTGCCCGAACGGCGTCGTACTTCCGCGGCGCGCCGTCTGCGATCTCGCGGGCGAAGAACTCGTCGTCCTGGGCGAAGTCGGTTTCGAAGCGTCCGCCCATCATCCGGCGCAGCGTGTCGTCGTTCGACCCGATCGCGGACCGGACGGTGTCGAGGTCGACCAGATAGAGGCTCAGGCTGTAGCTCATGGCCTGAAGTTAGCCCGCACCCCGAATGGCCGGCTTATCGAAAGCTTATGAGCTGCTGCCGTTTCCGAGCAGGTCGCGCAGGTGCTCGAGCAGTAGCGCGTTCACCTCCTCGGCGCGTTCCAGCTGCACGAGATGCCCGGCGTCGGCGATCTCGGTGACCGCGCGCAGATCGGGGACCGTGGCGCGCAGGGTGCCGAGCGGATCGCGGCCGCTGAAGCCCTCCATGTCCGGGTCGCGGTCGCCGTAGAGGAAGTAGGCGGGCACGGTGACCTTCGCGTCGGCGTACTCGGCGGTGAGTTCCCAGTTGCGGTCCAGGGCGCGGTACCAGTTCAGGCCGCCGGTGAAGCCGGTGCGGTCGAATTCGGCGGCGAGCGTGTCGAGATCGGCGTCGGCGAGCCAGCGCCACGGCAGTGCGGGCGCCTGCGGAAGCACGTCGAGATAGCCGGTGCCCTCGGCCGGATGCTGCCAGGTGTCGAGATAGTGGTAGTCGGCGGAGAGCGAGTAGTAGACCCGCTGGAGGAAGCTGCGTGGATCGGCTGCCAGTTCGGCGTCGGCGACGCCTGGTTTCTGGAAGTAGTCCAAGTGCAGGAAGTGCCGCTGCGCGGCGCGCGCCCACAGCTCCGACGGCGCCTTGGGCGGCCGCGGCTGGATCGGGTTGTTCAGCACGATCAGTCCGCTGACCCGCTCGGGAGCGCGCCAGGCCAGCTCCCACACCAGTTGTGCGCCGAAATCCAGGCCGACGAACACTGCGCGTTCCGCGCCGAGGTCGTCGAGCAGGGCCAGGAGATCCCCGGCAACTGCGCGGTTGGTGTAGGCGTCGGGATCGTCGGCGACCTCGGTGCGACCGTATCCGCGCAGGTCGGGGGCGATGGCGCGATATCCGGCGGCCGCGACGGCGGGCAGCTGCCGGTGCCACATGTACCAGGTGTGCGGGAATCCATGGCAGAAGATCACCGGATGACCCTCGCCCTGTTCCGCGATATGTACCCGCGCGCCCTCGGTTTCCACGAACCTATGCGCCGGTCCCTGCACTGCCACCACACTGCCTCCATACCTAGAACGTGTTCTCATTTTCACGGTAGTGTCCTGGAGTCGTGAGTGGAATAGCGCAAAAGCTCGACGGAAAGGTCGCCGTGGTCACCGGCGCGAGCCGCGGCATCGGCAAGGGCATCGCCCTGGAACTGGGCGCGGCGGGTGCGACGGTGTACGTCACCGGGCGCACGGCCGCGGCGGGGCGGCTGCCCGGCACCGTCGCCGAAACGGCGGCGCAGGTCGACGAACTCGGCGGCACCGGCATCCCGGTCATCTGCGATCACCGCGACGACGACGGCGTCCGGCAACTCTTCGAACGGGTCCGCGCCGATCACGGCCGGTTGGACATCCTGGTCAACAATGTCTACAACTCCCCCGCCGCCGCCCGCTGGCTCGGCAAACCGTTCTGGGAGGTGCCGCCCGCCGCCTGGGACGAGACCTTCGATGTCGGCGTCCGATCCCATTACGCCGCGGCCTATTTCGCCGCACCGCTACTGATCGAGGCAGCCGGCCTGATCGTCGCCATCTCGTCGCCGGGCGCCGAACGCTACATGCACAACGCGGTCTACGGTGTCGCCAAGACCGCACTGGACCGACTCACCGCCGACCTGGCCCACAACCTCGCGGACACCGACGTCACGGCGGTCTCCCTGTGGCCCGGCATCGTCGACACCGAACTCCTGCAACTGGTCCCGGCCGACGCCGACGGCAAACGCCTGATCACGCTCCCCGGCGAAGCCACCTACGACCTGACCGAAGCGGAGACCCCCCGCTTCCCTGGCCGCGCCGTCGTCGCCCTGGCCGCCGACCCGCACCGAAAGGCCCGCTCCGGCAAAGCCTTCCGCGTCGCCGACCTGGCCGAAACCTACGGCTTCACCGATCTCGACGGCCGCATCCCCCGCGCCGACTGAACACCGCGCACAACAGAGGCCCGAGGCACTACCGGTAGGCGGTGCTTCGGACCTCGCGGCGCCGGGCGACCAGCGTCAGGCGAACTTGATCTCCAGGCCGATGCCGAGGATGGCGATGAGCCAGATGGCGCCGGTGAAGATGGTGAGGCGGTCGAGGTTCTTCTCGACGACGGTGGAGCCCGACAGGCTCGACTGCACGCCGCCACCGAACAGGCTGGACAGACCTCCGCCTTTGGCGCGGTGCAACAGCACCAGCAGCACCAGCAGCACACTGGTGACGATCAGGAGGATATCCAGGAACATCCGCATGGCCACAGCGTACGGCACTAGCGCGGTTGCACCGCCACCAGGTGGGTGATCTTGTCCTCGCCGACGGTGTAGCGCGACACCTCTTTCTCGCGCAACTGGTCCGCGGTGGTGAGCCGCACCTGATGCTGATGCATGTGCTCGGCCCAGGAGCGCACCACGAACGCTTCCACATACCGGTCCAGGACGCCGACATCGCGGTACAGCCGCCACTCCATGGCGCCGGTGCGCTGCCTGGACCGCCCGACGAAAGCCATGGCGGCCATGTAGTCGTCCACGTACTCGGCCGGCACGTCGTAGCTGCGCAGCACCATGACCGGCCCGTCCTCGGGTTCGGGCGGCACCACCAGTTCGGGCTCGGCCCAGTACACCGACGGTGTCAGATCCAGCGTCTCCAGGTTGTGCCGGATCGGCAGCCAGACGCTGGTCACCGCGCTGCACCCGAGTAGCCCGGCGGCGATCAGCAGTGCCGTGACCGCGCCCACCGCGTGCGCGACCACACCCCAGATCAGCGAGCCGATCGCCTGTCCGCCCATGAACACCAGCAGATACACCGACAGGCCGCGCGCCCGCACCCAGGCCGGCAGCAGCAACTGCATGGTCGCGTTCATCGTCGACATGGCCAGCAACCAGGCCAGACCGGCCCCGACCAGCAGCACCAGCACCAGCCCGACACCGGGCAGCAGCGCGGTGCCCGCCGAGGCGATCCCGAACAGCACCGCCGCCGCGGTGAGCCGCTGAGTCGGGGTGAGCAGCGCCCGGATCCGGGACAGGCCGAGCGCGCCGAGCACCGCGCCGAGGCCCAGCGCGCCGAGCATGAGACCGTACCCGGACGACGAGAGTCCGTGCTGTTCGCGCGCGATCACCGGCAGCAGCGCCCACAGCGCGCTGGCGGGCGCGACGAACAGGATCGATCGCAGCAGCACCCGCCGGATACCGGGCGCGGCCCGGATGAACCTGGTTCCGGCTTGCAGCGCGGCCAGCGGGCGTTCGGTGGGCAGTTTCGACGCCCGCGCCGGACGCCGCCACACCGCGAGCGCCACCACGATGCCGGCGAAGGACACCGCGTTCAGCGCGAATACCAGCGTCGGCCCGGACAGCGACACCAGCACACCCGCGAGCGCGGGCCCGACCGCCCGGCCGATATTGATGTTCATGCTGCCCAATGCCGCGGCCGCCGGGATCTGCTCGCGCGCAACCAGTTCCGGTTGGATCGCCTGCCAGGCCGGACCGGTCAACGCCTGCCCGCAGCCGATCAGGAACAGCAGGATCAGCAGCACACCGGGTGTGGTGTGCCCGGTCGCGGTCGTCACGGCGAGCACGGCCGCCAGCACTGCCATGGTGGATTGCGCGCCGAGCAGCAGGCGGCGACGGTCGACCAGATCGGCGATCACGCCCGACGGGATGGCCAGCAGCATCACCGGCAGGGTGATCGCGGTCTGCACGAACGACACCAGCGCCGCCGCGTTCGGCTGGTCGACCAGGATCCACTGCGCGCCGACGGTCTGCATCCAGGTGCCGAGATTGGACACCAGTTGCGCGATCCAGAGCGACCGGTAGATGCCGGACCGCAGTGGGGCCCATGTGGAGATCGGGTTGGTGGCGTCGGCAGCGGTCACTCGGGAGAGCATATCGCCGGTGCGGCCACCTCCCGGAGATGCGTGAGATCGCCGCGGCCGATCGAATTTGCCCGTGGTGCGCCGGAAACCGGCGCGAGCGCCACGGCACGCGGCGTCTCGGACACCTCCCGTGTGTCGAGCGGGCCGAGCCGGGCTCCGCCGCGCGGACGTGTTCGTTCGCCCGAAAGTTGCACGGTCGTCCCATCGTTCGGGGTCGCGGCACCGTGCGTCGACCCTCCGCAAACGCCCCGCTCAGAGGCATGTCGCCGCTAGAATCGCGGCATGACGGCGGAGCGCAGAACGAGGAAGGTGACCATCACCCTCCCCGAGGAAATCGCGGCCACCTTGGATCAATGGCGCGAGCGCGGTCAGATCTCCTCGGTCTCGGCCTATGTCGCCGATTCGGTGAAAGCCCGCATGGATCGCGCCGAGGTGGATCGGATCGAAGCGGTGGCCAAGGTCGAAGAGGTGATCGGCGGTCCGCCGCCGCTGGAGATGATCAACCGGGCCCGCGCCATGCAGGGCCTGCCGCCGTTGTCACAGCGGGAATTCGACGAGCGCCGCAACGGTGCCGCGTGAAGGTGCCGGGCCGGGGGTTCACAGCCGTGGGGGCGGCGAGCGAGGCGATGTGGTGAGCGATTCAACCGAACTCAGCGGCGTCGTCTTCGACACCGCGGCATTGACCGCGTGGGCGCATCGCGTCATGTACGCGCAATCGGTGGTCTGGACCACCTCCGAGGCGGGCAACACCCTGCTCATTCCGGCGACCGCGCTGGTCGCGGCCCGCGCCCTGATCCCGCCGCGCCGGCACGACATCCTCTCGGCGCTGCTGAACCTGCCGAACACGGTGATCCGCGGCCTGGACGGGCCCGCCAGCCGCCAGGTCGGCGCGACCCTGCTCGGCCGGCGCGACGCCGACACCATGGTCACGGCGGGTCACGTCACGCTGGAGGCCGTCAACCGCGGTTGGTCCTGCCTGACCGACCGCCCGGACAAGCTCCGCGAACTCGACCCCCGGGTGATCGTCGACGTCCTACCCTGACCGCTGCCGCCGGTCGAAGATCTCGCGGCAGTAGGGGTCGGCCATGATCTGCTCCAGGGCGTAGCTGTCCGGCGGGTAGGGCCGGGCCCGGATCACCCACTCCCGGCGCAGCTCCGGAATCGTGTATTGCAGGGTGTCCCAGGGGGTTTGCTGCCGGGCCCGCCAGTCCATCCGATGCGGCCCCTCGACCATGTCCCGGTCGATTCCCCCGCGGAAGCCCAGATAGTCGCACCACAGCGCGTACGAGGTGGACAGAACCAGCCGATCCGGCACCCGCAGCGTGAGCAACCAGCGCCCGTGCGCCCATTCGGGGTAGCTGAGCAGCAGATTCGCCGTCTGCCGCGCCGCCCGGCGCTGCCGGGCCCGCCCGTGCCAGCACCAGATGGGCGGGGCCGCGGCGCAGTCGATGCCGCGCCGCCCCATCTCGACGACCATGTCCTGGTAGGCGGTCCGGAAACTACGGTCGACCCGGTCCCACTCCGCCCGGAAGTGCCCGGTCGTTTCGAGCGCCGTGACCACCTCGGGGGCCTGCAAAGTCCATAGTCGCACGGTGAAAGCCTATGCGCTGGATGACCTTTGGCGGCTGCCGCCCCGGTCCGAACCCCGCATCGCCGGTCGGCTCGAACTGCCTGGGACAGGCACCCTTCGACGACGAATCACCCGGCGTGCGACACCGTATGACAGGCGCGTCGCCGCACCCGCGGCGGCCACCTCGGTAGCATCGCGCACATGTCGGTCAAACTCGTGCGATTCGTTCCGATCCTGCTGTTCGCCTGTGCCGCGACGGCGTGTGGCAGCGACGGCGGCGACGCCACCGATCCGACCCCCAGCGCCGCCCCCACCACGACCCAGCCCGCCCCGACCACTCCGATCGGGCGCACCTACATCTCCAAGGAGGTGAAGGGGCCGCAGATTCCCGGCGGCGGGCCGCTGACGCTCACCTTCACCGAAGACGGCCGGGTGAGCGTGTCCGCGGGCTGCAACTCGGGCTCGGCGCCGGTCACCCTGGACAACCAGACGCTCACTGCCGGGCAACTCGCGACCACGCTGATGGGTTGCGACGGCGAACGCGCCCGCGCCGACGAATGGATGGCCGGGCTGCTGGCCTCCGCGCCGTCCTGGGAGCTGAGGGACAACACGCTGACCCTGAAGAACCAGGATCAGACCGTCGTGCTGCTGGACAAGAAGATCGCCACCCCGGACAAGCCGCTCGAGCACACCGTATGGCGGCTGACCCAGATCATCACCCCGGACGCCCGCATCTCCTCGGTCGCGATCGAAGAGGCCAAACCCACGCTGGCCCTGCGGGACAACGGCATCTCCGGCAGCGCCGGATGCAACAAATTCAGCGGCAAGGCGCTGATCGACAAGGCCGCCACCCCGCCCACCATCGAATTCCAGGACTTCGGCACCACCAGGATGGTGTGCCAGCCGGATGTGATGGAGGTGGAAGCCGGTGTGCTGCGGGCCCTGACCGGCACGGTGACCGCCGCGGTCGACGCCGACACCCTCACCGTGAAGAACGCCGAGGGCTACGGCCTGGTACTGCGCGCGGAACCGTAACGCACGGCGAACGGCCCGGTACCGCGTCGCGGTACCGGGCCGGTGTCTCGGTGGCCGCCGATCAGGGCAGCGGGCCACCCGCGGCGATCGCGGACAGGGTGGCGAACTCGTCACCCTTGAGCGAGGCACCGCCGACCAGCGCGCCGTCGATATCGGCTTGGCCCACCAGCTCGCCGACGTTCTTGGCGTTCACCGAACCGCCGTAGAGCACCCGCACGTCGGCGGCGGCCTCCGCGGAGGCCAGCTCGGCCAGCTCCGCGCGGATCGCGCCGCACACCTCCTGCGCGTCGGCGGCCGAGGCCACCTTGCCGGTGCCGATCGCCCAGACCGGCTCGTAGGCGATGACGACCTTCGAGATCTCCTCCGCCGTCAGGCCTTTCAGCGATCCGCGCAACTGCTCGAGGTTGTACTCGACGTGCGTGCCCGCCTCGCGAATGTTCAAGCCCTCGCCGATGCACACGATCGGGGTGATCCCGTGCTTCAGCGCCTGCTTGGCCTTCGCCAGCACCGTGGCGTCATCCTCGCTGTGGTACTGGCGGCGCTCGGAATGCCCGACCACGACGAATGCACAACCCAGCTTGGCCAGCATGGCGCCGCTGATCTCGCCGGTGTAGGCGCCCGACTCGTGCTGCGAGACATCCTGCGCGCCATAGGTGAGCGGCAACTTGTCGCCCTCGACCAGGGTCTGCACACTGCGGATGTCGGTGAACGGCGGAATCACCGTCACGTCTACCTTGGCGAAGTACTTCTCCGGCAGCGCGAAGGCGATTTTCTGCACCAGGGCGATGGCCTCGAGGTGGTTGAGGTTCATCTTCCAGTTGCCCGCGATGAGCGGTTTACGAGCCATTGATTCAGTCCTCCAGTACCGAGATACCGGGCAGCTCTTTGCCTTCCAGGTATTCCAGAGATGCGCCGCCACCGGTCGAGATGTGCGAGAAGCCGTCCTCGGGCAGGCCGAGCGCCCGCACGGCCGCGGCCGAATCGCCGCCGCCGACCACCGTGAACGCACCCTTCTCGGTGGCCTTCACGATCGCCTCGGCGACGCCGCGAGTGCCCTCGGCGAACTTCTCGAACTCGAACACACCCATCGGGCCGTTCCAGAACACCGTCTTCGCCTCGGTCAGCAGCGCCGCGAAACGGTCCGCCGACTCCGGGCCCACGTCCAGGCCCATCCAGCCGTCCGGAATCTCGTGGGCGGGCACCACCTTCGAGTCGGCATCGGCGGCGAAGCGGTCCGCCACCACGATGTCACGCGGCAGATGGATGACATCGGCGTACTCGTCGAGCAGCTTCTTGCAGGTATCGATCATCTCCTCCTGCAGCAGCGAGGAGCCGACCGAAAGGCCCTGCGCGGCAAGGAAGGTGAAGCACATACCGCCGCCGATCACCAGTGTGTCGACCTTCGGGGCCAGCGCCTCGATGACGGCGAGCTTGTCCGAGACCTTGGACCCGCCGAGCACGACCGCGTACGGGCGCTCGGTGTCGGTGGTGAGCTTGCGCAGCACCTCGACCTCCGCGGCCACCAGTCCACCGGCGTAGTGCGGCAGCAGCGTGGCCACGTCGTAGACCGAGGCCTGCTTGCGGTGCACCACTCCGAAACCGTCGGACACGAAAGCGCCGTCGTCGCCGACCAATTCGACCAGCGCGTGCGCCAGCTTCAGTCGATCGGCGTCGTCCTTGCTGGTCTCGCGGGGATCGAAGCGGATGTTCTCCAGCAGGAGCACATCGCCGTCGGTCAGCCCCTCCGAACGCGCGAGCGCGTCCTGGCCCACCACATCACCGGCCAACTGGACATTTCGGCCCAGTTCCGCGGACAGCCGCGCGGCCACCGGGGCCAGCGACAGCTTCGGATCCGGCGCACCCTTGGGGCGGCCCAGATGCGCGGTCACCACAACCTTGGCGCCCGCCTCGGCGAGCGCGCGAATGGTCGGCGCCGAAGCGATGATCCGGCCCGGATCGGTGATCGCGCCATTGTCGTCGAGCGGCACGTTCAGATCGGAGCGCACCAGCACACCCCGGCCCTCGACACCCTCGGTCAGCAGGTCTTCCAGCGTCTTGACTGCCATGTCTCAGAGCGACTTCGCGACGAGGCCGATGAGATCGGCGAGACGGTTGGAATAGCCCCACTCGTTGTCGTACCACGAGGCGACCTTGACCTGCTTGTCGATCACCTTGGTCAGCGGCGCGTCGTAGATCGAGGAGAACGGGTCGGTCACGATGTCGGTGGAGACGATCGGATCGTGGTTGACCTTCAGGATGCCCTTCATCGGGCCATCCGCGGCGGCCTGCATGGCGGCGTTGATCTCGTCGATCGACGCGGCCTTGCCCAGGTCCACGGTGAGGTCGGTGATCGAACCGGTCGGGACCGGGACGCGCAGCGCGTAACCGTCCAGCTTGCCCTGGAGTTCGGGCAGCACCAGGCCGATGGCCTTGGCCGCGCCCGTGCCGGTGGGCACGATGTTCAGGGCGGCGGCGCGGGCGCGGCGCAGATCCTTGTGCGGGGCGTCCTGCAGGTTCTGGTCCTGGGTGTAGGCATGCACGGTGGTCATCAGGCCACGCTCGATGCCGAACGAATCGTGCAGTACCTTCGCGATCGGGCCGAGGCAGTTCGTGGTGCACGACGCGTTCGAGATGATGTTCTGCGAACCGTCGTACTTGTCGTCGTTGACACCCATCACGATGGTGATGTCCTCGTCGGTCGCGGGCGCGGAGATGATGACCTTCTTCGCGCCGGCGGCGAGGTGGCCCTTGGCCTTTGCCGCGTTGGTGAAGATGCCGGTGGACTCGACGACCACGTCGACACCCAGCTCGCCCCACGGCAGCGCCGCCGGGCCCTCCTTGATCTCCAGCGCCTTGATCCGCTGATCGCCCACCACGATGTAATCGCCGTCCAGCGACACGTCCTGGGGCAGCCGGCCGAGGATGGAGTCGTACTTGAGCAGAGTCGCCAGCGTCGCGTTGTCGGTGAGGTCGTTGACCGCCACGATCTCGATATCGGTGGTACCCAGCGCCTTCTGCGCCTCCACCGCCCGGAAGAAGTTACGTCCGATACGGCCGAAGCCGTTGATGCCTACCCGGACAGTCACGTTATCGCTCCTCAGCTTTCAAGCGGATTATGGATGCGTATCCACAGTAGTGCCCGAGGTCACCTTCGCGACACGCGCCTGTGGCCCGCAGCCCCGGGGTGACCCGGAGCGGCGGGGATTTGTCCGAAACTGTCAGGCCTCGTCGAGTAGTTCGGCGGTGACGGCGGATTCGGTGTCCGGGACACCGAGTTCCTTGGCCCGCCGGTCGGCCATCGACAGCAACCGCCGAATCCGGCCCGCGACAGCGTCTTTCGTCATCGGCGGATCCGCCAGCTGGCCCAATTCCTCCAGCGATGCCTGGCGATGCTGCACCCGCAATTTGCCGGCCGCGGCCAGATGGTCCGGCACGTCGTCGCCGAGGATCTCCAGCGCACGCTCCACCCGGGCGGCGGCAGCCACCGCGGCCCGCGCCGAACGACGCAGATTCGCGTCGTCGAAGTTGGCCAGACGGTTCGCCGTCGCGCGCACCTCGCGGCGCATCCGGCGCTCCTCCCAGGTCAACCTGGTGTCCTGCGCGCCCATCCGGGTCAGCAGGGCGCCGATGGCCTCGCCGTCACGCACCACCACGCGATCGGTGCCGCGCACCTCGCGAGCCTTGGCGGTGATGCCGAGGCGCCGAGCCGCGCCGACCAGCGCCAGCGCCGCCTCCGGACCCGGGCAGCTGACCTCGAGCGCCGAGGAACGCCCCGGCTCGGTGAGCGAGCCGTGCGCCAGAAACGCTCCGCGCCAAGCGGCTTCGGCATCGGCGATGCTGCCGCCGACCACCTGCGCGGGCAGACCGCGCACCGGACGGCCGCGCACATCGAGCAGACCCGTCTGCCGTGCCAGCGCCTCACCCTCCTTGGACACGCGCACCACGTAGCGGGAGGTCTTGCGCAGCCCGCCCGCGCCGAGCACGTGCACATCGGAACCGTAGCCGTAGAGCTCGAAGATCTCCCGGCGCAGCCGCCGGGCGATCGAACCCATATCCACTTCGGCTTCCACGATCACCCGGCCGCCGACGATATGCAGACCACCGGCGAAACGTAGGAGCGCGGACAGTTCGGCCTTGCGGGAACTCACCTGTGAAACCGTGAGCCTGCTCAGCTCGTCTTTCACCTCGGCTGTCATTGCCACGAGACGCGCTCCTTTCCACCCAACCCGGACCGCACATCCGCGCCCATGTGCCGTCCTTCGACTCGAAGCCCTGCCTTTTGCGGCCGAGGTTGCCGGATCAGCTGATCCAGTGCGGCGGCGAGCTTTCCGGGGTGATGCCGGTCGGTTCCCGCTTCGGCGACATCGGAAAAGGTTACTCGCGCCCGCAACTGTTCGGCAGCCCTGGCCACATGTTCACGCTCTCGACCTTCCGGCACCGAGCCGGAATCGACCACGACCTCGTCGACCACGAATTCCGGTGCGTGCTGGGACAATACATGCAGATGACGCTCGGCGGAGAAACCCGCCGTCTCGCCCGGCTCCGCGGCCAGGTTCAGCACCAGCACCTTACGCGCGCGGGTATAGACCAGCGCGTCACGCAATTCGGGGACCAGCACATGCGGTATCACGCTGGTGAACCACGAACCCGGGCCCAGCACAACGACATCCGCGTGCTCGATGGCCGAGGTGGCCTCGGGGCTCGCGGGCGGGTCGGACGGGATCAGCCGCACCCGGCGCACCTTGCCGGGCGTGGTGGCCACCGCGACCTGTCCGCGAATGCAGCGGCTCACCCGCGGATCCGCTTCCAGCCCCGACACATCGGCCTCGATATCGAGCGCGATCGGCGACATCGGCAACACCCGGCCGGTCACCTTCAGCGTTCTCCCCAGTTCGTCCAGCGCGGCCACCGGATCGCCGAGCACCTCGGTCAGCCCCGCCAGGATCAGATTGCCGACCGAATGACCGGCCAGCGCGCCGGTACCGCCGAAACGGTGCTGGATCGACTGGGTCCAGGTCCCGTCGGGATCCGCGGCCAGGGCCGCGAGAGCCATGCGCAGATCCCCCGGGGGTAGCAGACCCAGTTCGGCGCGCAACCGGCCCGAGGACCCGCCGTCGTCGGCGACCGTCACCACCGCGCAGATCTTGCGGGTCAGCCGGCGCACCGCGGTCAGCGTCGCGTACAGGCCGTGCCCGCCGCCCAGCGCCACGATGGCGGGATTGGCTTCCCACCCGGTCATTCGCGCCCCAGATCCCGATGCACCACACGGACGACGTCTGGCGCGCCCGCGTCCGGTTCGTCGAAACCCGCGCCGGTCAGCTCGCCGAGCGCCTCGGCGATCGCCACGCTGCGGTGCTTGCCGCCGGTGCAGCCCACTGCCACCGTCATGTATCGCTTCCCCTCTTGGCGGTAACCGTTCGTCGTCAGGTCGACCAGGTGGTGCGCCGTGCGCAGATAATCGGTCGCGCCGGGGCGCGACAGCACGTACTCGCTGACCACCGCTTCCTGTCCCGAATGTTCCCGGAGTTCCGGTATCCAATGCGGATTGGGTAGAAAACGCACATCCAACACCATGTCGGCGTCCAGCGGAACCCCGTACTTGAAGCCGAAGGACTGCACGGTCAGCTGGAGCGCGGCGGGCGCGCCGCCGCCGTAGGCCTCCTCGAGCTTGCGGTGCAACTGGTGGATCGACAGTTCCGAGGTGTCGATGACCAGATCGGCCGCGGTCTTCACAGTCGCGAGCCGAAGCCGTTCGGCGGCGATACCCGCCGAGAGCGTGCCGTCGCGGCTCTCGCTCTGCAGCGGATGCCGACGCCGGGCGAACCCGAACCGCCGGATCAGGACGTCGTCGGAGGCCTCCAGGAACAAGATCCTGGTCCGCACGGCGCGAGCGCGCAGCTGCTCGGTCACGACCGACAGATCGCCGGTGAAGAACCGGCTGCGCACATCCATGACCAAGGCCAGCCGCCGGATCGGCGGATCGGCCGAGGCACCGAGTTCGACCATGCGGCCGATCAGGTCGGGCGGCAGATTATCGGTGACATACCAGCCCAGATCCTCCAGTACCCGGGCCGCGGTCCCGCGGCCCGCACCGGACAGACCGGTCACGATGACGACCTCCACCTGCTGGCGCATCCCGGACTCCGGCATGCCGGAATCGGCGGCCGACCGGGGGCCGCCCGCTGTGCTGTTCGATTCGACGCGTGTCATGTCCTACCGGATCTGTGTCTGGGGTGCCTCTCGATCATCCCGTACCGATTCCGGTATCGGGCGTAGACACACAACGTACGCGACACGGAATTCATCGGTTCTCGTTCACGGGTGCGCGTGTCGCGTCCGGTTCGTCCGCATTGAGGGCCGCGAGCACCGCCTTCGCGGTGGCGACGCCGATTCCGGGCACCTCGGTGATCTGCTCGATGCTGGCCTGTTTGAGTTTGGCCACCGAGCCGAAATGCGTCACCAGCGCGGTGCGGCGGGACTGGCCGAGACCCTTCACCGAATCCAGCGCCGAAGCCGTCATGCGCCGGGAGCGTTTGCTGCGATGGAAAGTGATCGCGAAGCGGTGCGCCTCGTCACGAACCCGCTGCAACAGGAACAGCGCCTCGCTGTTGCGGGGCAGGATGACCGGATCGGGCTCGCCCGGCACCCACACCTCCTCCAGGCGCTTGGCCAGGCCGACGACGGCGACATCGGTGATGCCGAGATCGTCCAGGGCCTCGGCCGCGGCCGCGACCTGGGGCGCGCCGCCGTCGACCACGTACAGATTGGGCGGATAGGCGAACTTGCGCGGGCGGCCGGTGCGCGGATCGATACCGGGACGGGCATCCGGGATGTCCGGATCGAGAATGCCGTCCTCGATCAGTTCGAGCGCGTCGGCCCGCGCCTGCTCGTCGTCGGCCCGCAATTCGGCCGATTCCAGTTCGTCTCGTTCCTTGCGGAGCCGCCAGAACCGGCGCCTGGTCACCTCGCGGATGCTGCCCACGTCATCGGAACGGCCCTCGCCGGCGGCCTCCTTGATGGTGTAGTGCCGATACTCGGACTTGCGAGCCAGACCGTCCTCGAACACCACCAGCGAGGCCACCACATCGGTGCCCTGGACATGGCTGATGTCGACACACTCGATGCGCAGCGGCGCGGTGTCGAGTTCGAGCGCGTCCTGAATGTCTTGTAGCGCGGCGGATCTCGACGTGAGATCGCCCGCGCGCTTGAGTTTGTGCTGAGCCAGGGCCTCGGCGGCATTGCGCTGGACGGTTTCGGCGAGCGCCTTCTTGTCGCCGCGCTGCGGCACCCGGAGTTTGACGTTCGACCCGCGCAGCGTGCCCAGCCACTCCTGGATCTGCTCGGCGTCGGCGGGCAGTTCGGGCACCAGTACCTCGCGTGGGACCGCGGTTTCGTTCCCACCACCTGTGTCATTCCCACCCCGCGCGGTCTGCTCGTCGGCCGACTGCTCGGCCACCGCGACCTGCTCACCGTAGAACTGGGTGAGGAACTGCTCCACCAACGCCGCCATCTCACCGCCCGCCGAACCATCGCCCGCCCATCCGGCGTCGACTGCATCACCGGACTTGTCGACCACCCAGCCACGCTGACCGCGCACGCGGCCGTCGCGCACATGGAAGACCTGGACCGAGACCTGCAGCTCATCGGTGGCGAAGGCGATCACGTCGGCGTCGGTGCCGTCACCGAGCACCACCGCCTGCTTCTCCAGGGCACGGCGCAGCGCCTGGACATCGTCACGCAGGCGCGCGGCGGTCTCGAAATCGAGTTCCTCGGCCGCGTCCTGCATGCGGCGCTCCAGGTCGCGAACCATGCGATCGGTGCGGCCGGAGAGGAAATCGCAGAAATCCTCCACGATCCGGCGATGCTCGGCGGCGCTGACCCGGCCGACACACGGCGCGGAACACTTGTCGATGTAGCCGAGCAGGCACGGTCGGCCGATCTGGTTGTGCCGCTTGAAGACTCCGTTCGAGCAGGTACGCGCCGGGAACACCCGCAGCAGCAGATCCAAGGTCTCGCGGATCGCCCACGCATGCGCGTAGGGGCCGAAATAGCGGACGCCCTTCTTGCGCGCACCCCGGTAGACGAACAGGCGCGGGTACTCCTCATCGAGTGTGACAGCGAGCACCGGATAGGTCTTGTCGTCGCGATAGCGCACATTGAAGCGCGGATCGAACTCCTTGATCCAGTTGTATTCCAGTTGCAGCGCCTCCACCTCGGTGGAGACGACGGTCCATTCGACGGCGGCCGCCGTGGTGACCATCTGCCGGGTGCGCGGATGCAGCGACGCCACATCGGCGAAGTACGAATTCAGCCTGCTACGCAGGCTCTTCGCCTTGCCGACATAGATGACCCGCCGATGCGCGTCCCGGAATTTGTACACTCCGGGCTCGACGGGAATCGTCCCCGGACCAGGCCGGTACGTCGCTGGATCTGCCACCCGAACAGCCTATCGACTGCCACCGACACGACATCGCGACCAGCCGCGCACTGGCGGCACGAGACGGCATCCACTTGGATAACGCCGGTGTCCGGCAACGACTTTCCGCGCTACCGCACCTACTACTCGCGACTACCGCCGCCCGGTTGGCGGCCACCGGGCAAGACCGCGACGTCCCCCGTTCCGGGCACCCCGCCGGGCGACGTACCGACCCCCGCCGTGACGTCCCGCGTTCCGGGCACCCCGCCGGGCGACGTACCGAACCCGGCCGTGACATCCCACGATCCCTGCACCTCGCCGGGCGACGTGTCGAGGCGGGCGGTGGCGTCCCGCCTCCCGGGCACCGTGCGGGCGGCCCGGGTGATCTCGTTCGGCATGGCGGGGCTGGGTGTGGTGGTGACCGTCGTGCTGGGCGCGCTCTTCGGAGCCGGGCGTGCTGGGGCAGCCGGTGCGGGTTTCCTCTGCTCGTGGTTGGCCGCGGGACTCGCGTGCCGGTTCGGCGACGGCGGTCGCCGGGTTCGGGCCGGCGCGGTCGCCGTATCGCTCGCCGAGGGCGTGCTCGGTCTCGGCACCGCCGCCGCGCAGCGGCCGCCCGGACTGCCCTCGCCGCCGGGCTCGTGACCGCGTGCCTGCTGAGCGGGGCGTCCGCCGTCGACTGGTTCGGCCGTCCCCGTTGAGCTGCTCCGGAGACCTTGCGGCGGTGCCCATTTCGTCCCGATTCCACGCGGTTGTCGGTGATCGGCGTTACAGTCCGTGCATGAGGCGCACACGCGGGAAGTGGGTTGGCGTCGGCGCGGCGTTGACGCTCGTAGCCGGGATCGTCACGGGCTGTTCCGATGCCGACGAGGCCGCCGGGCCCTGCGGCGAATCCCGTAACGGGACGCCGGTCACGGCCGCCCGGCCGACCAGCGGCGGGTCCACCGATATCGCGACCAACCCGGAAATCGCCTCCGGCTACCGGTCCGGGATGACGGCGGTGCGCACCAAGACCTACGCGGTGTCGACGGCCAATCCGATCTCCACCGAAGCCGCGTGCGAGGTGCTGAACCGGGGCGGCACCGCGGCCGATGCGCTGGTCGCGGCCCAGGCCGTGCTCGGCCTGGTGGAGCCGCAGGCCTCCGGCATCGGCGGCGGCGGCTTCCTGCTCTACTACGACGCGGCCTCCAAGAACGTCGAGGCCTATGACGGGCGCGAGGTCGCACCGGCCGCGGCCACCGAGAACTATTTGCGTTGGGTCAGCGACAACGATCGCAGCGAACCCAAGCCCGATACCCGCGCCAGCGGGCGGTCCATCGGCGTTCCCGGCATATTGCGCATGCTGGAGCTGGCGCATCGCGAACACGGCAAGACCGGCTGGCGGGAGCTGTTCGATCCCGCGATCGGGCTGGCCGACCGCGGGTTCGAGATCAGTCCGCGCCTGGCCGGTCAGATCGCCGACTCGGCCAAGGATCTGGCCCTCGACCCGGCGGCCAAGGAGTACTTCCTGAACCCGGACGGGTCACCGAAACCGGTGAACACGCTGCTCACCAATCCGGCCATGGCGAAAACGCTCAGTGCCGTCGCCGCCGAGGGCGCGGACGCCTTCTACACCGGGGCCATCGCCCAGGCCATCGTCGAGGCCACCGCCGCCACCACGGGCGGGCGCACCGGCGGCCAGATCACCCTGGCCGACCTGGCCGCCTACCAGCCGAAGAAGCGCACCGCGCTGTGCACCGGCTACCGCGCGCACCAGATCTGCGGTATGCCCGCGCCGTCCTCCGGCGGCAGCACCGTCGCCGCGACCCTCGGCATTCTGGAGAACTTCGACCTGTCGGCCCTGCGCCCGGATAACCTGGACGCCAACGGCGGCAAACCGAAAGCCGAAGCGGTGCACCTGATCTCGGAGGCGGAGCGGCTGGCCTACGCCGACCGCAACAAGTACGTCGCCGACGAGGATTTCATCCCGCTGCCCGGCGGTTCGATGCAGACTCTGATCGACAAGAACTATCTGAAACAGCGCGCCGGGCTCATCGACCGGAATCGCAGCATGGGCACCGCGCAGCCGGGGGATTTCGGGCCGGTGCCGCTGGGTGTCGGCCAGCAGCCGCCCGAGCACGGCACCAGCCACATCTCGGTCGTCGACAAGTACGGCAATGCCGCCGCCCTGACCACCACCGTGGAATCCGCGTTCGGTTCCTTCCATGTGGTCGACGGCTTCGTGCTGAACAATCAGCTCACCGACTTCTCGGCCGACCCGCTCGGCACCGACGGCGCGCCCGTCGCCAATCGCATCCAGCCGAACAAGCGCCCGCGAAGCTCGATGGCGCCGACACTGGTCTTCGACCGCGCCGCCGACGGTTCGCGCGGTGCGCTCACCCTCGTCACCGGTTCACCCGGCGGTTCGGTAATCATCCAGTTCGTCGTCAAAACCCTGGTCGGCCTGCTGGATTGGGGGCTGGACCCGCAGCAGGCAGTCTCCGCCGTCTCCTTCGGCGCGGGCAATTCGGCGACCACCGGAATCGGCGGCGAACACCCCGCCATCAATGCCGCAGACAAGGGCGACCACGATCCGCTGGTCATCCGACTTCGTGAAATGGGCCATCAGGTCTCGGTCGCACCCCAGGTCAGCGGTCTGAGCGCACTGAAACTCGATCCGGCGGGCGGCTGGATCGGCGGCGCGGATCCGCGCCGCGAAGGCGCGGTCTACGGCGACACGCGCTGACCGCACGCCACTCGCGGTTCTGCCATCGGATTACCCAGTTCCGCGTCGACCAGGTCGGCGATCGAACCAGGTCGACCGCCGTTCGGCCGGCCCACCTGGCCCGCACATTCTGCGGCGGCGGGTCAGCCTGCGGTGTATTTCGCGCCGAGTTCGCGCAGGCGATCCATCGCATCGGCGGCATGGACTTTGTCGTTGGACCGGATCGCCAGCAGCGGCACGTACTCGTCGTCGACGAGTTCCAGGCGGGCCCAGGACTTCCCCTCCGGGAACGAGACGCCGCGAATATGCGACCACGCGAAGGTGTTGTCGCCGAGGACGTTTCGCACCGAGACACCGGCGGGCCCGACTCGCAGACGGGGGCGGGTCAACGACAGGATGCCCGCGGCGATGAGCACGCCGACCCCGATCATGGCGAACTGATCCGCCAGCCGGAAATTCACGCCGGTGGAACCGGAGCGCAGCCAGACACCGCCGACCATGAACACCGCGAACACGAGAACGGCGCAGACCCACGCGGTGCGGACCGCGCGCCGCGGGCGCACCACGAGATCCCAGGCCGTATCCCGATCACGCCCGCTCATCACCACCGCCACGACTCAGAAGGATCCGCGCAGCGCGCGTAGCGTGAGCGCGGCATCCAGCGCGGCCTGGGCCGCCTGCTCGCCCTTGTCCTCGGCGGAACCCGGCAGCCCGGCACGGTCGAGCGCCTGCTCCTCGGTGTTGGTGGTGAGCACACCATTGGTGACCGGCGTCGCCGCATCCAGCGAGACCCGGGTCAGTCCCGCGGTCACCGCGTCGCACACGTACTCGAAATGCGGTGTGCCGCCGCGGATCACGACACCGAGCGCGACCACCGCGTCATGCGTGCGCGCCAACTCCTGGGCGACCACCGGCAATTCCATCGCGCCCGCGCACCGCACCGTCGTCACCTGCCGCACCCCGGCCTCCCGGGCCACCCGCTCGGCATTCGCCACCAGGGTGTCGCAGATCTTGGTGTGCCAGCGCGACGCCACGATGCCGAGCCGGAGATCCTTGGCATCCGCCAGCTCGAAGCTGGGTACGCCGGTGCCGCTCATCAGATTCCGCCTTTCGGGAAAGTCACTGGGCTGTCTCGCCGAGATCGAGCTCGTCCAACCCAATCAGATCGTGCCCCATCCGGTCCCGCTTGGTGCGCAGGTAGTGCAGGTTCTCGGCATTGGCGCGCAACGGCATCGGCACCCGCTCGGTGATCCGCAGACCGTAGCCGTCCAAGCCGACCCGCTTGGCCGGGTTGTTGGTGAGCAGTCGCATCGAGCGCAGACCCAGATCGACCAGGATCTGCGCGCCGGTCCCGTAGTCGCGCGCGTCGGCGGGCAGACCCAGATCGAGGTTGGCATCGACGGTGTCGCGGCCGGAATCCTGCAACTGGTAGGCCTGCAGCTTGTGCATGAGGCCGATGCCGCGGCCCTCGTGCCCGCGCATGTACAGCACCACGCCGCGGCCTTCGTCGGCCACCATCTCCAGCGCGGCGTCCAGCTGCGGGCCGCAATCGCAGCGCAGCGAACCGAACACGTCGCCGGTGAGGCATTCCGAATGCACTCGCACCAGGACGTCCTCGCCGTCGCTGATGTCACCGCGGACCAGCGCGACATGCTCGACATCGTCGTAGATGCTCTGGTAGCCGACGGCCCGGAACTCACCGTGCGCGGTCGGGATGCGCGCCTCGGCGACCCGGATGACCTGCTTCTCGTGCTTACGCCGCCAGGCGATCATGTCGGCGATCGAGATCAGCGCGAGGTCGTGCTCGTCGGCGAAGATGCGTAGCTCTTCGGTGCGGGCCATATGGCCCTCGTCCTTCTGGCTGACGATCTCGCAGATGACGCCGGCGGGACGCAGACCGGCCATACGGGACAGATCGACCGCGGCCTCGGTGTGGCCGGGGCGGCGCAGGACGCCGCCTTCCTTGGCGCGCAACGGCACCACATGGCCGGGGCGGGTCAGGTCGTCGGCTTTGGCGTCGGGGTCGGCGAGCAGGCGCATGGTGGTCGCGCGGTCGGCGCCGGAGATACCGGTGGTGATGCCTTCGCGCGCGTCGACGGACACCGTGTAGGCGGTGCCGTGCTTGTCCTGGTTCTGCGCGTACATGGGCGGCAGGCCGAGGCGATCGCAGTCGTCACCGGTGAGCGGCACACAGATGTAGCCGGAGGTGTAGCGAATCATGAAGGCGACGAGTTCGGGGGTGGCCTTCTCCGCGGCGAAGATGAGGTCGCCCTCGTTCTCGCGGTCCTCGTCGTCGACGACGACGACGGCCTTACCCGCGGCGATGTCGGCGACGGCGCGCTCGATGCTGTCGAACCTGGTCACGTCAGCTGTGCTCCATATCCACTGAAGTGTCGGCCCGGGGCCGAGCACCTTGCCTCACTACATTAAGGCAGTGTCATTTGGCGGCGCCTGCGGCACCGCGTGTTCGCGGCCCCTGGTGTCTCGCATCCGAGCAGCCGAGACTCGCGCTTCGCGCATGCGCTTCGGCTGCTCGGATGCGAGACGGCCGCGAACGGGTCGGTCGTAAGACTCCCTCCGAACGGGGTCCGACGGACGCATTGCGGGGCGCGCGTGTCCGTCACCCGCGTTGTTGCAGCCGTTCGACGTACTTGGCGATGACGTCGACTTCGAGGTTCACCGTGGTGCCGGGGGCGGCGGCGCCGAGGTTGGTCATGGACAGCGTGGTGGGGATGAGCGAGACCTCGAACCAGTCGCGATTGCCGTCGACGGCGGGCGCGTCGGCGCGGCCCAGGCCGGAGACGGTGAGCGAGATGCCGTCGACAGTGATCGAGCCCTTCTCGACCACATACTTGGCGATGGCATCGGGCAGCGAGACCCGCACGACCTCCCAGTTCTCCGAGGGCGTGCGGGTGAGTACGGTGCCGGTGCCGTCGACGTGGCCCTGCACCAGATGCCCGCCGAGGCGGCTGTCGAGCGCGGCGGCGCGCTCCAGGTTGACCCGCGACCCGGCGCCGAGGCCGCCGATGCTGGAGCGGTTCAGCGTCTCCTGCATCACGTCGACGGTGAAACTGTCGCCGTCGATCACGTCGACCACGGTGAGGCAGACGCCGTTGACCGCGATGGAGTCGCCGTGACCGGCATCGGAGGTGACCAGCTTGCCGCGAATGGTGAGCCGCGCGGCATCGGCCAGCGGCTCGGTGGCGACGATCTCGCCAAGCTCCTCGACGATGCCTGTGAACATGGGTTGCACTCCCTGGTCGCGTTCGTGTCTCGGTGGGCGGAACAAGCCGGGCATGGCCGCTATTCCCGCAGTGGGATCAGGGTAGCGACGCCGGACCGGCGGGCGGCGGCACGGTTCCGTTCACTGGCGCGCCGCCAAGAGAACCGACCATATGTCTGGGGAGTGCGGCGCGTTTCTGTACATCAATACAAGATTGCCGAGTGTTTACCGACGCCCGATAAACAGACTGCCCAGAATCTCCGCGCATTGCCGACGGGTCATCCGGCGCGCCGAATCTCCCTGGTACCCACCGGAAAACACGCCTACACATTTTGCTTGCATCCAAACGGAAATGGATGCAATATTGTTATGTGCACGATCCCGACCGTTCGAATTGCGTTCGCCAACTGGCAATGAACGGCTATCTACCAGCAGACAATCCATCACTCGACGGGGGTGCTGTGTGACCACGCTTCTCGACGCGAAGCTGGAAGTTCGCTGCGATCAGTATCGGCGCGAATTCCAGATGCCCGCCTCGATCGATCCGGCCTCGCGCCACATCCTGTTGGACATCGGCCAGCACTACGGCGCGATCACCATGCCCTCCGATCTCGGCGAGCAGGTGCATCGACAGCTCACCGAAGCGCAGTTGCCCGCCCCTGTCGTGCACCACCCGCGCGCCCGGCGGTGGACCTTCATCACCGGCCCCACCAACGCCGAGACGCTCACCGCACACGTCTTCGCCGAACTCTTCCGGCTGTACGCGACGGTCGCGGGCACCGGCAGCCAGGTGGTGCTGCCCTCCCCCAGCGACGAGGCCACCGGCTACCGGGTGTGGGCGCAGCCGCCGCACATCGACCTGCCGCCGCTCAGCGCCGTAATCGAGGCGACGCGGGCGCTCGGAAATCGACGGAAACCGCACTGCAACTGAGAGTTTCGACTTCGGGCGCTGAATCGTTCAGCGCCCGAAGCTATTTCAAGCCCAGTGCCCGGCGGCCTGATGCCGCAGCTTCTCCACGGTCGCACCCGGATCCGCCGTGTTGTACACCGCCGAACCGGCGACGAAACAGTCGATCCCGGCCTCCGCCGCCTGCTCGATGGTGTCGGCGTTGATCCCGCCGTCGATCTCCACCAGCAGCCGCAGATCGCCCGAATCGACCAGATTGCGCACGATCCGCGCCTTCTCCAGTACATGCGGAATGAACGACTGGCCACCGAATCCCGGCTCCACGCTCATCACCAGCAGCGTGTCGAAACTCTTCAAGATCTCCAGATACGGTTCGATCGGGGTGTTCGGCTTCACCGAAAGCCCCGCCTTCGCGCCCGCCGCACGGATATCGCGCGCCACCGCCACCGGATCATCGGTCGCCTCCGCGTGGAAGGTGACGTTGTAGGCGCCGGCCTCCGCGTACGGCGGCGCCCAACGACCCGGGTCCTCGATCATCAGATGGCAATCCAGCGGAATGTCGGTCGCCTTCAACAGGCTCTGCACCACCGGCAGGCCCAGGGTCAGGTTCGGCACGAAATGCGCGTCCATCACATCGACATGCAGCCAGTCGGCGGACGCGACCGCCGCGGTCTCGTCCGCGAGACGCGCGAAGTCGGCGGAGAGGATGGACGGGGCGATCATCGGCTCGGATGGCCGCGAAAACGTCGGTGTGGACACAGTGCCGGAGTGTACCGAGCAGCCGACACGGAACGTGATCGTCCCCTCTCACCAGGCAAACGGTGATTGCGCAGCGCCGGAATGGGTAGCCTTCTCAGGGTGATCAATATTTCGGCGGAACAGGGGACCAGCTCCCCGGTGGAGATTCGGGTGGCCGCGGCGGTCACGCAGCTGCCCATCGTGCGCGGGCTCGCCGAAACTCTCGTGCTGCTCAGCGAATTCACCCTCGACGAGGTCGCCGACATCCGGCTGGCCGTCGACGAGGTGTGCTCCACGCTGATCGCGATCGCGGCACCGGGCTCCAGCCTGCACTGCTGGTTCAGCATCGGCGACACCGAGCTGCTGGTGCGGGTCAGCGGGCTCGCGGCGGCCGAGGGATTACCGGACCAGCGCAGCTTCGGCTGGCATGTGCTGCGCACGCTCACCGACTCGGTGCAGGCGAGCCAAGATCCCTTCGACACGGCGGCTTCCGGATATCCGACGACGGTGGAGTTCCGTCGGGTCCGGGGGAAAGCGTAGTGGCGGACGAGAAGACAGCGTTCGACCCGGAGCGCGAGGAGCCCGGTCACAGCGAAACGCCCGACACCGCACCGGAAGCGGCCGAAGCGCCCGGCGACGCCGAAGAGGACGCCGAAACCGTCGAGGAAGTCGGTTCGGTCTCCGGCTACGACGATCTGGGCGCGCTGTTCGAACGGCTCGCCGCCGCCACCGCGGGCACCGCGAAATACACCGCGCTGCGCGACGAACTGATCAGCCGCTGCATTCCGCTCGCCGACCACATCGCGCGCAAGTTCAGCGGCCGCGGTGAACCGTTCGACGATCTCACCCAGGTCGCGCGGGTCGGGCTGGTGCACGCGGTGGACCGGTTCGATCCCAGCCGCGGCTCCAACTTCCTGTCCTTCGCGGTGCCGACCATCATGGGCGAGGTGCGGCGCTACTTCCGCGACAACACCTGGGCGATGCGCGTTCCCCGGCGGGTCAAGGAAACCCATCTGCGGATCGGCTCCGCCATCGACGCCCTCTCCCAGACGCTCGGGCGCTCACCCACCGCCAAGGAGATCGCCGCCCACCTCGACGTCGACCCGGACGAGGTCACCCAGGCGGTCATCGCCGGCAACGCCTACCAGCCGAGTTCCATCGACGCCGCTTCCCTCGGCCGCGACACCGACGCCTCGCTGCTCGACACCCTCGGCGAGGAGGAGGGACAGTTCGAACGCGTCGAAGAGTACGTGGCGATCAGGCCGCTGCTGGCCGGGCTGCCCGAACGCGAACGCCGGATCCTGACCATGCGGTTCTTCGAATCGATGACACAGACCCAGATCGCCAAGCAGATGGGCATCTCGCAGATGCATGTCTCGCGGATTCTGACGAAAACCCTGGCCCGATTGCGGGAACTGTCCGAACGCGAATAGTCAGGCCTGC
The DNA here is from genome assembly GCF_042672005.1 of Nocardia sp. NPDC127579. Taxonomy (NCBI): domain Bacteria; kingdom Bacillati; phylum Actinomycetota; class Actinomycetes; order Mycobacteriales; family Nocardiaceae; genus Nocardia; species Nocardia sp. NPDC127579. The sequence continues at coordinate 267,138 of NZ_JBHXVZ010000005.1, forward strand.
TCGCGCTGCCTGCGGAGTTTCGCGGGCGCGGCCAGCCACCACGCGGCATCCAGCAGTTCCCGCAGTTGGTCGCGGCCGATCCGATCCAGATCGATCAGGATGTACGGGTATCCGTTGTAGTGCGGGGTGGTGTAGAACGTCGGATCCCCCGACGCCAGCAGCGCCTCCTTCTCCGCCATCTCGCACTGCAACACCAGCCCGCCCTCCGCCTCGTCCCGCAACCGCGCGAACCCCTTCTTCCCCACCTTCAACGCCGGACTACGCCACCAGGTCGCCTCCTCCACCCCCGGCAACTCGGTCGCCAACTCCACAACCCCCTGCCACGTCATCGCCATACCCCCAGTCTGCCCTGGGCACGGCACCGCGCCTTGGAAGAATGGAACCCCGGTTCAGCGCCGGTTCACCTCCCCGTACCCACCTCTCCGCACTGCCCTGAGCACACCCCCACGGCCTGAGTCCAGACACTTCATGATCACCATCACGCCCCCGCCACACGCTTCCCGGCAACGACGACTTCACAACCCAAATCGCCACCACGCACACGAGCACGCATGCGCGCAGTCACCAAAAGCGCTGTGCAGTCACAAGCCCGAGGGACACCCCCACCCGACACCCACGCCCCACGCACGCCGCACCGGACCACCAACGACACCACAACACAAATCGCCACCACACACACGCGCACGCATGAACACAGTCACCAAAAGCGCTGTGCAGTCACAAGTCCGAGCGACACCACCCACACAGCCACGCCCATACACACGACGCAGCATCAACAGAGAACGACACCGCAACCCAAATCGCCACTGCACACACGCGCGCGCATGTGTGCAGTCACCAGGAGCGCTGTGCAGTCGTAGGCTCGAGTGACCCGGGCCGCCGCCGCTACAGCGGTTTGCGCAAGGCGGCCATGAACATGGCGTCGGTGCCGTGGCGGTGCGGCCAGAGCTGGGCGGCCGGGCCGTCACCGAGGTCGGTGACGCCGGGGAGGAGATCGCGGGTGTCGAGTTGGACGGCGCCGGTGCGGCGGACGAAATCGCCGACGATGGAGACCGTTTCCGGGAGGTGTGGGGAGCAGGTGGAGTAGACGATCACACCGCCGGGGCGGACGAGTTCCCAAGCCGCGGCGAGCAATTCACGCTGCAGGACCACCAATTCGCGGACATCCGCCGGGGTGCGGCGCCAACGGGCCTCTGGACGGCGGCGCAGCGCGCCGAGCCCGGTGCAGGGCGCGTCGACCAGGATGCGGTCGAAGCCGGGGGTCAGCCCGCTGTCGCGGCCGTCGACGACGTGCACGTCCACCGGCAGATCGCCGGTGGATTTGCGTACCAGTTCGGCGCGATGTTCGGACGGTTCGACAGCGTCGACCTGGAACCGATCGATGGCGGCGAGCGCACCCAGTAGGGCCGCCTTGCCGCCGGGCCCCGCGCACAGGTCGAGCCAGCGGCCGTTGTCGGGCCCCTCCAAAGGAGCGCGCGTCAGGCTCAGCGCCACCAGCTGGCTGCCTTCGTCCTGCACAGCGGCCAGACCTTCGCGGACCGGCTCGAGTTTCCCGGGATCGCCGCCGTCGAGATACACCGCGTACGGCGACCATCGTCCCTCCTCGCCGCCGGTGAGCAGCGCGAGTTCCTCGGCCGAGATCTCGCCGGGCCGGGCGACCAGATGCACCAGCGGCCGAGCGTCGTCGGCGGCCAGCGCGTCCCGCAATTCGGCGGCGCGGGCGCCGAGCGCGTCCGCGAACGCCTGCGCGATCCACACCGGATGCGCAAACTCGAAGGCCGAACGGCCCACCGGATCCGACGGCGCCAGCTCGGCGACCCACTCGTCGGCTGTCTTCTCCCCCGCCCGGCGCAGCACCGCGTTCACGAACCCGGACTTGCCCTGCCCGAACTCGGCTCGGGCCAGCGCCACCGAGGTGTCCACCGCCGCGTGCGCCCCGATCCGCGTCCGCAACAGCTGATAGACGCCCAGCCGCAACACATCCAGCAGCGGTCCGTCGATCTCGTCGATCGGCCGCCCCGCTCCCGCCGCGATCACCGCATCGAGCAACCCGAGCGACCGGCACGCCCCATAGGCGAGCTCCGTCGCCAACGCCGCATCCCGGCCGGAGATGTTTCGCTCCCGCAGCAGCGCGGGCAGCACCAGATTCGCGTAGGCGTCCCGTTCCCGCACCGCCCGCAACACGTCCCGCGCCACCAGCCGCACCGGATCCCCGGCCTCCCGCCCCTGCTGCCGCACCACCCCTTTCCCCCCACCCGAACCCTTCCGAGCCGAGCCGGCCTCCCCCGCACCGCGCAACCCCTTCCGCTGCGAGCCCGTCACCCCACTGCCACGGGCCCCCTTCTGCGCCGCCCCGTTTTCCCGGCCACCGCGCGCACCAGCCCTCGCTACACCCGCCTCTCCAGCACCGCGAAGCCCCTCCTGCACTTTCCCGGCTTCCCGGCCACCGCGCGCACCAGCCCTCACCACACCCGCCTCCCCCGCACCGCGAGCACCCTCCTGCACAGCCCCGGCTTCCCGGCCACCGCGCGCACCCTTGGATACGGACTCTTTCTGCTCAGTCCCTCCGCTGCTCTTCCTCGCTGTCGACGTCCCGCGTGAATCACCCTGCGGCTGCACTGGTTTGCGGCTTCGGGATTCCAGTCGGTCACGTTCCCGCGATTCATCCGAGGCGAATCCTCGGTCCGCCCTGCCGCCGGAGCGGGCGCGATCGGTGGGCGGCTGATCGTCGTAGGACCAGCGGCGGCGGGTGTCACCGTCCGGGGTTGCGTCACCTCGGTTCGGGTTCTGGGCGCGGGCGAGCCAGCCGCCGTCGAGTGCGCCGGTGCTCGGCTTGCGTCGAGTACTACTCGCCTGACTCGGCTCCTGCGCACCGGTCGAATTCGCCTTCGCCGACGCCTTTTTCGCCGCCCACGAACCAGGTTCGGTCTCTGCCCCTGCCCGCTGACCTGGCGCGGCACCCTTCGCTACCCGCTGACCCGGTGCGGCGCCCTTCGCTGCCCGCTGACCTGGCGCGGCGCCCTTGGCTGCCCGCTGACCCGGCGCGGCACCCTTCGCTACCCGCTGACCCGGCGCGGCGCCCTTCGCTGCCCGCTGACCCGGCGCGGCACCCTTCGCCGCCCGCTGACCCGGCGCGGCACCCTCCGCTGCCCGTCGACCCGGCGCGGTGCTCTTCGCCTCCCGCTGCCCCGGCATTGTGCCCTCGACTGCCCGCTGACCTGGTGTGGACGTATCCGCTGCCCGCTGCGCCGCAATCCGGCGCCGCCTGTCCTCTGCGCTCACGCTCGCACCTCCCTGGTCGTCGGTTCCGTCACTGTCTGTGGGCGCCGATCCGTTTTACGGTTCATTCGACTACCGCGCCGGGTTGGAGGCGGGCGCCGCGGGCCCAGTCGAGGGCCGGCATGAGGCGTTTGCCGGGGGGTTGGACCTGGGTAAGGCGGACGGCAGTGGTGGCGGTGCCGATGTAGACGCCGGACTTGCGCACCTCGATGGTGCGGGGTGGCAGCTGTTCTTCGACGAGCTCGACCGGGCCGAGTTTGAGGCGGATGCCGGAGACCTCGGTCCAGGCGCCGGGGGCGGGGGTAACCGCGCGAATGCGGCGGCTGATGCCCAGGGCGGGCTGATCCCAGCGGACGTGACCGTCCTCCGGAACCACCTTGGGAGCGTAGGAGACCCCCTCCGCGGGTTGCGGAACGGCTTGCAGCGCACCGTCTTCCACACCGTCCAGGGTGGTTTCCAGCAGGTGCGCGCCGCTTTCGGCGAGCCGTTCGAGCAGGATCCCGGCGGTGTCGGTGACCTGGATCTTCTCGGTCACCACGCCGAAGACCGGACCGGTGTCGAGCCCGGCCTCGATCTGGAAAGTGGAGGCTCCGGTGAATTCGTCGCCGGCGTCGATGGCGGCCTGTACGGGTGCGGCGCCGCGCCAAGCGGGCAGCAGCGAGAAATGCAGGTTGATCCAGCCGAACCGGGGAATGTCGAGCACCTGCTGCGGCAGCAGCGCGCCGTAGGCGACCACCGGGCAGCAGTCGGGCGCCAATTCGGTGAGCTGGTCGACGAATTCGGGTTCGGCGGGGCGGCGCGGCATGAGCACGGGGATGCCGTGCTCATCGGCCAGCTGCCCCACCGGGGACCGCTTGATCTTGCGGCCGCGCCCGGCGACCGCGTCCGGCCGGGTGACCACGGCGACGACCTCGTGCCGGGAGGACTCGATGAACCGGCGCAAGGACGGCACGGCCGGTTCGGGGGTGCCCGCGAAGACGATGCGCATCAGCGGCCCCGCCCGAACGGGTTCGCCTTGGCGGGTTCACCGGTACCGCGTGACGCGCGCACGGTGACACCCGCACTGAACCAGTCCGACTCGCGGATGCCGCGCATGGCGTCCTTGCGGTCGGCCGGGTCGAGCCGGTCGATGAACAGCACGCCGTCCAGATGGTCGGTCTCGTGTTGTACGCACCGCGACAGCAGGTCGGTGGCGTCGAATGCGACCGGCTTGCCGTCGATGTCCACCCCGGACACGTGAACCCGCAGTGCGCGCCGGACGTCGTAGCGCGCCCCCGGAATGGACAGGCAGCCTTCCGGCCCGACCTGTTCCTCTTCGCCGTCGACGGTGAAGACCGGGTTCACGACATGTCCTTGCGCGTCACCGGTGTCGTAGACGAATACCCGCAGCCCGACGCCGATCTGCGGTGCGGCCATCCCCACGCCGCCGTCGTCGTACATGGTGTCGGTGAGGTCGTCGACGAGCTGACGCAGCTCCCGATCGAATTCGGTGACCTCCGCGGCACGTGCGCGCAGGATGGGATCGCCGAACAGGCGAACGGGCTGGATGGTCACGGCTGCTCCCGGAAAATGGCGTGTGCGGTCGTCCCATTCTATGTGCGGGGTTTCCGCGTTCCCGCCCCGCTGCGCCGGGGTGCGCCCCGCCGGGAAAACAGGGGACGCAGATCACTCCGATGTCCCCGATTCGAGCCCGCTGACCTGGTATGAATCCAATTGCGGTCCGGGCGGGGTGCGTACTCCTCCGCCCGGCCGCCCGGATTCAGGAGTTGCCGGCGATGATCACCTCGGGGATGCCGGTGCCCAGCGGCACGGCCCGGCATACGGGTGCGGGTGCGCTCGGATCGAGCACTTGGCGCAGCAGATCCTGGATGAACTCGTCGTAGACCATATGGAAGTGGCCGGTCAGGTTGGCGGGGCACAGATCCTGAAGGACGAGATTGCGGGCGCCCGGCCCGTGCAGGGCGATGTTGTCGAACGGCTGGATCATCTCGTCGACCCGGCTGCCGATGGTGACGTAGCGCGGGCCCGGCACCGTATCTCCGCCCGCGTTGAGTTCGGTCATCACCGCGGAACCCTGGACCTGCTGCACCGCCGCCAGCGAGGTGACCTTCACGAAGACGTCCAGGACGCCCATCGCCTGGACGACCGGGACCAGCCCGTACATGACGCCGCCGTAGCTGGGCGAGGCCAGGCCCACCCATTGCCCGACCTTGGGCGCGCCGCCGAACTTGTTGACCCAGAACCGGGTGACGTTGGCGCCCTGGGAGAATCCGACCAGGTCGACCTGGTCGGCGCCGGTGGCCGCACGCACGATGTCGACGAAATCGCCGAGCTGGCGGGCGCTGACCCGCATGTCCTCGGTGCCGTAGGTGACCGCACCCGGCGCACCGCCGTAGTTCAGCGCGAACACGCAGAACCCGGCCGCCACCAGCTCGGGGCCGATGGCCGCGTAATCGGAGTAGGCGCTGGAATCGGTGCCGTGCGCCAGCACGACGGGCCGGGGATGCGCGGCGCTCGGCACGCATTCGAAGTTGTTGACTCCCAACGGAACCGCGTTGGGCCGGGTGCGCTGGTAGACGGCGGCCGCGAGGTGATCGGACTGGATCGGCCCGGGCACGGTCGGTATCTCGGCCGGGCGATAGCCCGCGACGCCGGCGACCGGTTCGGGATCGGCCAGGGCGGGCGCCGCGCCGGAGCCGAGCACAGCGGCTCCGGCTATCGCGGCGGCCAGCACGAGCCGACCGATCTGTGACTTACCCCAACCCCACGTGCCCTCAGGCTGTTCCATTCCCCAATTATTTAACGAAACGGAGTGAAATGCCTGCGCTCACAGCTGGATTTGTGCCTATGACTTTTCGGGGCTGTCGTCTTCGGCGAGAATCCGGTACAGCGCCCGGCGCGCCTCGGTGAGCACCTCGGCCGCCTTGCTCGCCTGCTCCGGCGTACCGGCCGCCGCCACCTGTGCCGCAGCACCCATCAACTGGCCGATCAGCGCTCGCAGGTCGATCGCCTGATCGCCCACGTCGCCCTTGACGTCCGCCCACGGATCACCCAGGTCATCGCGATGTTCGGCGACGTAGGCGGTGCCGGCCTCGGTCAGTTGCGCGGTCTTGCGACCGGCGACCTTCTCGATGAGCACCAGGCCCTCGTCCTCCAGCTGCGCGAGCGCGGGATAGATCGATCCGGGGCTGGGACGCCACACATCGTCGCTGCGTTCGCGAATCTGCTGGATCAGCTCGTAGCCGTGCATCGGACGCTCGGTGAGCAGCAGCAGTACCGCCGCACGCACATCGCCGCGCCGGCCACGACCACCGCGACCCCGGCCACGACCGAAATGCGGGCCGAAGCCGGGCCCGAAACCGCCGGGGCCGAATTCGGGACCGAAGCCACGACGGCCGTGCCGGTGATGGGGATGGTGCAATTCGGGGCCGAAATCACCCGGGTGGTGGCGGCGACCACGCCGCCCGAAGTCCTTGTTCTGGTTTTCCATATCTGCCTCCTGAGGCTTCCGTGTGTATCTCACGCTATCGACGATATATCGACAATCTATCCGACGCAAGCATGAAAAAGGCGCGGCCCGATCAGGGACGCGCCTTCGACACCGAGCGACACTAGAGCGAGTCGATCCATTCCCGCAGCCGCTCCCCCTCCGCGACCATCAGCTCGGGATCGCGAAAGGCGTTGGTGAGCATGGAAATTCCCTGGTAGGACGAGATCAGGGCGATCGCGAGACGCTGCGCGTCCGCGCGGCCAAGCTCCTCGAACTGAGTCCGCGACCAGTCGACCAGCCGTTGCATCACCTCGCTGGCGCGCCCCTCGAGCGGATCGTCGCGTTTGTGCAATTCCGCCGTCAGCGAACCGAACGGGCAGCCGAATCGGGCGGCGAGCTCACGCTCGGCCACCCAGCCCGAGACCAGTTCCCGCAGGCGTTCACGCGGATCCTCGAGGCGGTTCAGCTCGGCGGTCAGCTGATCCAGACCGCGCGCGTGCGCGCCGATGGCGGCCTCGATGAGCTGGTCTTTCGTCTTGAAGTAGTAGTAGACGTTGCCGACCGGGACATCGGCGACGCGAGCAATATCGGCGATGGTCGTCTTCTCCACGCCGCGCTCGTAGAAGACGCGCACGGCGGCATCGATCAGGCGCTCCCGCTTGCCGGGTACTGAGTTGGTCACCCAACTAACTGTAGACAACCGTCGCACCCCTCTGCTAACTTCTTGTTAGTCAGTCAACTAACTAAGGAGTTTGCAATGATCGTGGTGACCGGAGCTACCGGAAACGTCGGACGGCCGCTGGTGCGGATGCTGGCCGAAGCCGGAGCGAAAGTGACGGCGGTGGCACGCACCGCGCCCACCGACGTTCCCGAGGGCGTCCGGGCGGTCGCGGGCGACCTGACCGATGTCGCCGGGCTGCCGCTCGACGGCGCGGAGAAGTTGTTCCTGCTGCTGTCCCCCGGCTCGTTCGCCGCCGATATCCCCGCAATCCTCACGGCGGCAAAGAATTCCGGCGTCCGCCAGATCGTGCTGCTGTCGTCACAGGGCGTGGTGTCGCGGCCCGAGAGCGAATCGCACGGTCGATTCGGCAAAGCCGTCGAGGTCGCCGTCGAGAACTCCGGGATGGACTGGACCATCCTGCGCCCCGGCGGTTTCCAATCGAACACCTTCGCGTGGGCCGAATCCGTGCGCGGCGAGCGCACCATCGCCGCGCCCTTCGGCGACATCGCCATCCCGTTCGTCGATCCGGAGGACATCGCCGCCATGGCCGCCGCCGCGCTGCTGAGCGACGAGCACGCCGGACAGCACTACGTGCTCACCGGCCCCGCCCCGGAATCCCCCCGGGATCGGGCCCGGGTGCTCAGCGAACTCCTCGGCGAGCCGGTCCTTTTCACCGAGCAGACCCCGGAAGAAGCACGCGCCCAGATGCTTTCGTTCATGCCGCCGCCGGTGATCGACACCACCCTGGCGGTACTCGGGGCGCCCACCGCGGAGGAGCTCCGGATCAGCCCCGACATCGAGCGGGTGCTCGGCCGTGCGCCCCACCCGTATTCGGTGTGGGCCGAACGCAACCTCGCCGCGTTCCGCTGAAAACCCGATGCGCCCGACCCCGATCGCGATCTAGCGTTGCGCCCATGGCAATCAGCAAGAAGGGCCGACGCAGGATCGTGGTCGGGGGGCGCGAATATCTGTGGTGGGTGCGGACGGACTGGACCAGTCATCCCACGCCCGGCCGGCCCACCCTCACCGTCGCCTCCGAGGACCGGCGCTTCATGGTGCGCTACGTGCTCCACCAATCCCACGAGCGCCGCCACCTGATCGTCGTCGGCCGGGAGTTCCGCGGCACCGACCGCCCGGGCCCGCACCGCTACTACCCGTGCCCCGCCTTCGGCCCGGCCACCGAGTTCCGTCCCGCCCACGTCGCGGAACTCATCGGCTGGTGCACCGAGGCGGGGCCACTTCCGAAGGAGTTCGAGGCGGTAACCACAGCAGCTGTCGCCTAGGTTCCCGAGCGGTCACGGCGACGGCATCGGTAATGGCCGGTAGCTCGACCGAGCTACCGGCCATTACGCGTGGCATCACACGCGTGGTCACGACCTGCGCCGCGCGGCGACGAACACACGCGGATCCCATCGACACCACATGCTCGCCGCAACGAGCACACGGGCGCGATGGCGGCTACGCACACGCACCGGCGAGTACACAGACTCGATCGCACTTGTGCAGACGGTAGAACGTCTGTGATGTGGCGCGGGCGTCAGCCGATGTCGATGGGATCGATCTGGATCCGCAGCGGGGCGTCGGAGCGGTGGGTGCTGCGGATGGACTGGGCGGTGGTGAGGGCGCGGGTGAGGGGTGCGGCGGACCGGCGGGGGACGCGCAGCAGCATGCGCTCGACCTCGGCGGGGGTGTCGCCGCTGGAGAACGGTGTGCGGGCGCCGGGAGGGAGCGGAACGGGGCCGAGCACCTCGACGTCAGCGGGAAGCTTTGCGACGGAGAGGATTTCGGCGATCGACTCGGTGGTGCCGTCGATGGCGGCCAGCCGGACCGCCGGGGGGAAACCGACTTCGGCCCGGCTGTCCACCTCGAGGCGGGCATGGCCGACGGGGTCCCAGCGAATCAGGGCCTGGACGGTCGGGACCGACGGTTCGGCCATCACGATGACCTGCCCCCGAGCCCGGACCAGCGCCGCGGCACTCATCCAGCGGCGCAGCGCGTCCTCGGCGGCGCGGAGGTCGGCGCGGCCGAGCAGCGCCCAGCCATCGAGCAGCAGCGCGACGGCGTAACCGCCGGGGACCAGCGGTTCCGCGCCGACAGTGGCGACCACGACCTGCGGCCCGGGCTCCACGGTGTCCAGGACGGCACCGCCGCCGGAACCGCGGATCGGCACGCCGGGAAACGCGCGGCCCAACTCCTCCGCGGTGCGGATCGCGCCGATCACCACCGCGCGCAACGCGCGCGAGGCACAGGCCGGGCAGCGGTAGGCGGCCTCCGCGATACCGCACCACCGGCAGCTCGGGCTGTGTGCCTCGTCGGCGCGCGGGCCCTGCGGTAATGCCAAGGGGCCGTTGCAATGTCGGCAGCGGGCCGGTGTCCGGCACTTCGCGCACGACAGCGCGGGCACGTAGCCACGGCGCGGCACCTGCACGAGAACCGGCGCGCCTTCCTTCAGTGCCGCGCGCGCGGCCGCGAAGGCGATGCCGGGGATGCGGATCGCGTTGGCGATCGGGTCGCGTTCCAGAGCCCAGTCGCTGTCGCCCGGTGCGCTGATCCGCGGGGTCGCCTGCCGCAGCACATCCCGATCGGCCACCAGATCGTGCGCCCACCCGGAGTCGACGACGGCCTGGACCTCGGCTGTGCGCGCGAAACCGGCCGCTACGAACGCCGCACCGCTGTCGTGGGCGCGCAGCATCGCGACTTCACGCGCGTGCGGATACGGCGCACGCGGTTCCGCGTAAGTGTCGTCGCCGTCATCCCAGATGGCGATGAGCCCCAGGTCACGGGCGGGCGCGAACACGGCGGCGCGGGTACCGACCACGACCCGCGCACTCCCCCGCAGCACTGCAAGCCACCGCCGGTACCGCGCCGAGGGCCCCAGCCCCGCCGCCAACCCGACCGCCGAATCCCCTACCAGCCGAACGCATTCCGCGAGCAGCCGATCCAGATCCCGCTGATCCGGTACCAGCAGCACCGCACTGCGCCCACCCCGCACCACCGTCGCCGCCAACTCCGCCAGCCGCGCCGCCCAGTCCTCCCCCGGCAGCGCCTGCCACGCCGCCCGTACCCCCCGCCCCTGCCCCAAAGCCGAAACAAAAGCCGCCCCATGCGCATACCGCCCCCACACCGCAGCATCGAACTCGCCCACCTCGGCTACCCGCGAGCCGATCGAACCCCCCTGCTCTGTACGCGGATCACCGGCCTCCGCCGCCGACTCCTGGAGGGGGACACCCGAGGACGTCGCTGTCTTCTTGGCGGCCTTCGTCTTTCCCGTTTCGGCGCCCGCGTGGCGGGGTGGGATGGCAAGGCGGAGGACGTCGGCGCGAGTGCCGGCGTAGCGGTCGGCGACGGCGGTGGCGAGGGCGAGGGTTTCAGGGGTGAGTACGCGTTCGGGGGAGACGATTCGTTCCAGCGCTACGAGTTTGCCGGTGTGGTCGCTGTTTTCGAGACGTTCGAGGAGGTAGCCGTCGACCAGGCGGCCGGCGAAGCGGACGCGGACCCGGACGCCGGGCCGGGCGATCTCGTCGAACTGCGGCGGGACCAGATAATCGAAGTCACGGTCCAGGTGGGCAGGCGACAACAGCGGGAGCACCCGGGCGATCGGGTGTCCCGCTGTTGTCGGTGTCGGCTCCGCGATGTCGTCCACGCGGCCTGGGTTTTACAGTCCGGCGGCGGCGCGCAACTTCTCCGCGCGATCGGTCCGCTCCCAGGGCAGGTCGACGTCGGTCCGGCCGAAGTGCCCGTAGGCGGCGGTCGGGGCGTAGATCGGGCGCAGCAGGTCCAGGTCGCGGATGATCGCGCCGGGACGCAGGTCGAAGACCTCACCGATCGCGGCGGAGATCTTGTTCGGGTCGATCTGCTCGGTGCCGAAGGTCTCGACGAACAGCCCGACCGGGGCCGCCTTGCCGATCGCGTACGCGACCTGCACCTCGACCCGCTCGGACAGCCCGGCCGCGACCACGTTCTTGGCGACCCACCGCATGGCGTAGGCGGCCGAACGGTCCACCTTCGACGGATCCTTGCCGGAGAACGCGCCACCGCCGTGGCGAGCCATGCCGCCGTAGGTATCGACGATGATCTTGCGGCCGGTCAGGCCCGCGTCACCCATCGGGCCGCCGAGCACGAACTTCCCGGTCGGGTTGACCAGCAGCCGCACCTCGGAGGTGTCCAGCGGGTTGGGCAGCTGGAGATCGGCGAGCACCACGTCGACGACCTTCTCGCGGATATCGGGCGCGAGCAGATTGTCCAGGTCGATATCGGCGGCATGCTGGGTGGAGATGACCACCGTGTCCAGCCGGACCGGCACATCACCGTCGTATTCGATGGTGACCTGGGTCTTGCCGTCGGGACGCAGGTACGGCAGCACACCGGACTTGCGGACCTCGGTCAGGCGGCGCGAGAGCCGGTGCGCCAGCGAGATCGGCAGCGGCATCAGCTCGGGGGTCTCGGTGGTGGCGTAGCCGAACATCAGGCCCTGGTCACCGGCGCCCTGACGGGCGATGGCGTCGTCCTCGCCGCCGACGCGGGCTTCGTGCGAGGTGTCGACACCCTGCGCGATATCGGGCGACTGCGCACCGATCGCGACGTTCACGCCGCATGAGGCGCCGTCGAAACCCTTTGCCGACGAGTCGTATCCGATCTCGAGGACCTTCTCGCGGACGATCGTGGGGATATCGGCGTAAGCCGACGTGGTGACCTCACCGGCGACATGCACCTGGCCGGTGGTGACCAGGGTTTCCACCGCGACCCGGCTGCGCGGATCGGCCGCGAGCAGCGCATCGAGGATGGAATCGCTGATGGCGTCACAGATCTTGTCCGGATGACCTTCGGTCACGGACTCACTGGTGAATAGGCGGCTGCCAGACGTGCGCACAGTTGTTCCCTCTCCCTCAACGGGTCGTATTCGAGTCACGGCGAGTCGGCAGTGTCCGCACAGCCGCAACCCTTCTCAGACTATTCCAAACCATCGACACGACGATCCAGGTCGGATCGCTGTCAGGAGAGTGTTCGGCGCACCGTCATCTCCGGCGCAGCTTTTGCTGCGTTCGTATCGATCGCGCCGGGCTCGGCCACAGATCGTGTATTACTCAGCGGGTCAGCAGTATTCGCTACATCGACATCGCTGGTATCTCGACTGCATCCGGACCTACTTCCGCAGCAGCGGGCCGAGGGCGTCCAGCACCCGGCTCGCCAGCAGCGCCTTGGATCCATGGTCGAGAGCTTGTTCTGTGCCGTCGGCGCCGAGCAGCCAGCCGTCGTTGGTGTCCACCTCGAACGCTTTGCCTTCACCGACGGCGTTGACCACGAGCAGGTCGCAGCCCTTGCGCGCCAGTTTGGCGCGCGCGTGGGCGAGCACGTCGCCGTGTTCGTCCCCGGTTTCGGCCGCGAATCCGACGATCGCGGTTCCGGGCAGCTGTCCGTCCCGGCGCGCCTGCACCAGGCCGGCGAGGATGTCGACGGTCTTGGTGAGTTCGATGACGTCGGGTTCGCCGGCGCCCTTCTTGATCTTCGCGGCGGCCACGGTGGTGGGCCGGAAATCGGCGACGGCGGCCGCCATGATCACCGCGTCGGCGCCGACCGCGTGCTTGTCCACGGCGGTCTCGAGCTGGGCGGCGGTGGTGATGTGCACGAGTTCGACGGCCGCGGGGGCGGCCATCTCGATGGTGTTGCCCGCGATCAGGGTGACTTGGGCGCCGCGCTGGGCGGCGACCCGGGCCAGCGCGTAGCCCTGTTTGCCGGAGCTGCGGTTGCCCAGGAAGCGCACCGGGTCCAGCGGTTCGCGGGTGCCGCCGGCGGTGATCACCACGCGGCGGCCTTCGAGATCGCGCGGGATGGCGTCGGCGCGTTCCTGCAGCAGCGACGCCAGCGCGAAGATCTCCTCGGGCTCGGGCAGCCGCCCGGCGCCGGTGTCGGCGCCGGTGAGCCGCCCGTGCGCCGGTTCCATGACGATCGCGCCGTGCTTGCGCAGGGTCGCGACATTGGCCTGCGTGGCGGGGTGCTCCCACATCTCGGTGTGCATGGCGGGCGCGAACAGCACTGGGCAGCGGGCCGTGAGCAGGGTGGCGGTGAGCAGGTCGTCGGCGCGGCCCTGGGCGGCGCGGGCGATCAGGTCGGCGGTGGCCGGGGCGATGACGACGAGGTCGGCCTCCTGGCCGAGGCGCACGTGCGGCACTTCGGGCACGTCGGTGAACACATCGGTGTGCACCGGGTTACCGGACAGCGCCTCGAAGGTCGCCTTGCCGACGAATTCCAGCGCCGACGCGGTGGGGATGACCCGGACCTGGTGGCCGGTCTCGGTGAACCGCCGGACCAGAGCGCATGCCTTGTACGCGGCGATTCCGCCGCCGACTCCGACGACGATTCGTGTGGACACGGGCCCTCCGGCTACCTGATCAACGGACACGATCTACCGCCGAGACTATTCGCCTTCGGAATGCTCGAGCAGATCGGAGTGGATCTCGCGCATGGCGACCGAGAGCGGCTTCTCCTGCAGACCCGGCTCGACCAGCGGGCCGACGTATTCGAGGATGCCGTCACCGAGCTGGTTGTAGTAGTCGTTGATCTGGCGCGCACGCTTGGCCGCGTAGATGACCAGGGCGTACTTGGACGACGTGCGCTCGAGCAGCTCGTCGATCGGCGGGTTGGTGAGGCCGATCGGGGTGTCGTACGCGGGCACAGTCTTGGTGTCGCTCACTTAGGAGGCTCCTGGGAAGTCGGTTGGGGAGGCGCCGCGCGCCTACATCGAATTTGTGCTAACGAACAAGGATACCAACTGCTCACAGGCGCTGGTCACCTCGTCGTTCACGATGACGATGTCGAACTCGTCACAGGCCGCCATCTCGGTCCGGGCGGTGGCCAGCCGACGCTCGATCACCTCGGGTGTCTCGGTGCCGCGGTTGCGCAGCCGAGAGACCAGTTCGTCCCAGCTCGGCGGGGCCAGGAACACCAGTGTTGCTTCGGGCATCGCCGCGCGTACCGAGCGCGCGCCCTCGAGGTCGACCTCGACGAGCACGGGCAGGCCCGCTGCCATGGCGTCCCGAACCGGGGCGGCCGGGGTGCCCGAGCGCTGCAACCCGCCGTGGATATCTGCCCATTCGAGCAGTTCGCCCGCCTCGATCATGGCGTCGAACTCCGCTCGGGACACGAACCGGTAGTCGCGGCCGTCGACCTCCCCGGGCCGGGGGGCCCGGGTAGTCGCGGACACACTGAAGACCAGTTGCGGCAGACGTTCCCGCACGCACCGCACGACCGTGGACTTGCCCACGGCCGAGGGGCCGACCAGTACAACCAGCCGACCCTTCCGCGTGTGTTCGATCACCCTGGTAATCAGGAGGCGTCGAAGTCGAATCGCTGCAGCAGCGCCTTGCGCTGCCGGTCGCCCAGCCCGCGCAGACGCCGCGTGGGGGCGATCTCCAGCTCGCTCATGATTTCGGCTGCCTTGACCTTGCCCACCTTGGGCAGGGCCTCCAGCAGGGCCGACACCTTCATCTTGCCGAGGATCTCATCGGTCTCGGCATCCTTGAGGACGCTCTTCAGGTCGGTGCCGCCGCGCTTCAAGCGCTCCTTGAGCTCCGCCCGAGCGCGGCGAGCGGCAGCCGCCTTCTCCAAAGCAGCGGCGCGCTGCTCGTCAGTCAGCTGGGGAAGGGCCACGGTTCCTCCGTCTCATCGTTTATTGCATCAACTCCTGCCAGTAACCCGGCAGTCTCAGCGACCGTACCCACGTCGGCCCGCGATTGCGAACCCACCCCCCAGGTCAGCGCATGATTCGCCGATGTCGTAAGGGTGTGCGGGGGTGGATGCGACGCCCGCCCCGGTCACGCTGGCGATCTACCCCGTGGGCACTCGAAATATGTTGGTACCAGCCACTTTTCATCGAACGCCGAGGTTAGCGGGATGGTTGCGACAGCCGGTTACGGCCACGTAGCAAACCGTTACGTGCGCGACCAGGAAGTTTCTCGAATTTTTCCGCGTGTCGCCGCTTTTGCGCGCGTGTCGGATCGAACACATGTCCAGCGGGGCGGTGTAACACACAGCCGCGACTCCACGGTGCACATCAGGAAAGTCATAGGTTCATCCAACGATCGGACTCGTATGCGCATCACGGCTCGAACCCTGTCCCTGTGTCTGGCCGCCCCGGTCGTCGCGGCCGCACTCACCGCCACCGGCACCGCGAACGCCGCACCCGGCCCCGACGGCTGCGAAGGCGTCATGAACGCGGGCTTCGCCTACAACGGCAATTGCCAGGGCGGCGAGGGCATGTACCGGCTCGAGATCGACTGTGTCGGCTACACCCTGGCCCCGTTCGCCTTGGGGCCGTACACTATTCGCAAGGACCTGCCCGTCGGGCAAGCCGGAACCGTCGGCTGCTTCGGACCGAACTGGTCCGCGGCGGGCTGGGGCTCCGGCGGGCGCGTGTTCCGCCTCTGACCGGAAATACCGCCGACGGCCCCCAGAACGCATTCTGGGGGCCGTCGGCGTGTCGGGGGCGGGATCTACCCGCGCAGGAACGCGAAGTCCGCCTGCAGCGCGCTGACCTTGTCGCGCAGCGCCGCCACAGTCGGCCCCGCGGCCAGCACCTCACGGGAGACATTCGGCAGCACCAGCGGCAGCACCGCCTCGGGCACGATGGCCCGGATGGATTCCGCGCCGCCGCCCTGCGCACCGACGCCGGGCATCAGGATCGGGCCGCCGAGCGCCGAAAGGTCCGGCGCCTCGGTGAGTGTCGCGCCGACGACAACCCCGATCGACCCGAAATCGTGTCCCGCGTTGTGCCGGGCGCACTCGTCCACCATGGTCTGCGCGATACCGCGCCCGTCCACGCCGCGGGCCCGCTGGATCTGCGCGCCTTCGGGATTGGAGGTCGCGGCGAGCACGAACAGCCCGCGTCCGTTGCGCTCGGCCAGGTCCAATGCCGGTGCGAGTGAACCGAATCCGAGATACGGCGAGACCGTCAGCGCGTCCACGCCGAGCGGACCGTCGCCGAGCCAGGCGCGGGCGTAGGCGGCCATGGTGGAGCCGATATCGCCGCGCTTGGCGTCGGCCACTACCAGGGTGCCCGCCGCCCGCAGGTCCGCGACGGCGCGTTCGAGCACCGCGAACCCGGCCGAGCCGTAGGCCTCGAAGAACGCGACCTGCGGCTTGACCAGGGCAACCGAGCCCGCGAACGCCTCGACGCAGCGCTCAGTGAACGTCGCCAGCCCCGCCACGTCGTCGCTCAGGCCCCAGGCCTCGAGCAGCGGCGGGTGCGGATCGATACCCGCGCACAGCGGACCGAACTGCCGCATCGCGTGTTGCAGGCGCGCTCCGAATGCCGTCACCGAGAACCTCCTTGTTGTTACGAGCAACCCCGATATCCGTACTCGGCCCCGCTCGGAGGCAGTCTTACGACCGCCCCGTTCGCGGCCGTCTCGCAGGGGGCCGCGAACACGCGGCGCCCGCGACGCCATGTCACAGCATCAACCACGCAGCTTGGAGTGCAGGTCCTGCAGGGACCGCACGCCGATGCCACCGTTGATGCCCGCCTCGATGCCCTGCACGGCCGCCGCCGCGCCCTGCACCGTGGTGATGCACGGGATGTTCGCGCCCACCGCGGCGGTGCGGATCTCGTAGCCGTCCACGCGGGGACCCGAGTTGCCGTACGGGGTGTTGAACACCATGTCGACCTCGCCGTCGCGGATGACCTCCACGATGGTGGCCTGGTCGGCCGGGCTGTCCTCGGAATGCTTGCGCACCTGCTCGCACGGAATACCGTTGCGGCGCAGCATTTCCGCGGTGCCCTCGGTGGCCAGGATGCGGAAGCCCAAGTCGTGCAGGCGCTTCACCGGGAACACCATGGCACGCTTGTCGCGGTTGGCGATGGAGACGAACACCGTGCCCTCGGTGGGCAGCGAACCATAGGCCGCCGCCTGCGATTTCGCGAACGCGGTGCCGAAGTCGGCGTCGATGCCCATCACCTCGCCGGTCGACTTCATCTCCGGTGACAGCAGCGAATCCACGCCGCTGCCGTCGGCGCGCTTGAACCGGTGGAAGGGCAGCACGGCCTCCTTCACCGCGACCGGCGCGTCGAACGGGACGTGCCCGCCGTCGCCCTCGGGCGGCAGCATGCCCTCCTTGCGCAGCTCGGCGATGGTGGCGCCCATGGTGATCCGGGCCGCCGCCTTGGCCAGCGGCACCGCGGTCGCCTTGGAGACGAACGGAACCGTCCGGCTGGCACGGGGATTGGCCTCGAGCACGTAGAGCACGTCGTCCTTGAGCGCGTACTGCACGTTCAGCAGGCCCTGGACGCCGATGCCCTTGGCCAGCGCCACCGTGGAGCGGCGCACGGCCTCGATATCGCTGCGGCCCAGCGTGATCGGGGGCAGCGCGCACGCGGAGTCACCGGAGTGGATACCGGCCTCCTCGATATGCTCCATCACGCCGCCCAGGTAGACCTCCTCGCCGTCGCACAGGGCGTCGACGTCGATCTCGATGGCGTCTTCCAGGAAGCGGTCGATCAGTACCGGGCGGTCCGGGCTGATCTCGGTGGCCCGGGAGATATAGCCCTCGAGCGCCTGCTCGTCGTAGACGATCTCCATGCCGCGCCCGCCCAGCACATAGGACGGGCGCACCAGCACCGGGTAGCCGATCCCCGCGGCGATCTTCTTGGCCTGCGCGAACGTGGTAGCGGTGCCGTACTTGGGCGCGGGCAGACCCGCGGCCACCAGCACGTCACCGAACTCGCCGCGGTCCTCGGCCAGGTCGATGGCGGCGGCGCTGGTGCCGACCACGGGCACGCCCGCGTCGGTCAGGCGCTGCGCCAGCCCCAGCGGAGTCTGGCCGCCGAGCTGCACGATCACGCCCGCGACCGTGCCGGATTCGGATTCGGCGTGGTAGACCTCGAGCACGTCCTCGAAGGTGAGCGGCTCGAAGTAGAGGCGATCGGCGGTGTCGTAGTCGGTGGAGACGGTCTCGGGGTTGCAGTTGACCATGACGGTCTCGTACCCGGCTTCCGACAGCGTCAGCGCCGCGTGCACACAGGAGTAATCGAACTCGATGCCCTGGCCGATGCGGTTCGGGCCGGAACCCAGGATCAGCACCTTGTCGCGTTCGGTCTGCGGGGCCACCTCGGACTCCGCTGCGGGATCGAGCTCGTAGGCCGAGTAGTGGTACGGCGTCTTGGCCTCGAATTCGGCGGCGCAGGTGTCGACGGTCTTGAAGACCGGGCGCACACCCAGCCGGTGCCGCAGGGCGCGCACACCGGTCTCCCCCGCCAATTCCGGTCGCAGCGCGGCCAATTGGCGGTCGGAGAGGCCGTAGTGCTTGGCCCGGCGCAGCAGCTCCTCGTCCAGCACGGGTGCGTCGAGCACCTCTTGACGCAGCTCCACCAGACCGGCGACCTCGGCGACGAACCACGGGTCGACACCCGAAGCCGCGGCCACCTCGTCGATGCTCGCGCCGTAGCGCAGGGCGCGCTCGACCTGATAGATCCGGCCCTCGGTGGGGGTGCGCAGGTCTTCGAGGATCTTCTCGATCGCCGCGCGCACATCGCCGTCCACCGGCGCCCAGGACCCGTCCTCCTGGGTCCAGAAGCCCGCGGCCTTGGTCTCCAGCGACCGCAGCACCTTGCCCAGCGCCTCGGCGAAGTTGCGGCCCAGCGACATCGCCTCACCGACCGACTTCATGGTGGTGGTCAGGGTGGCGTCGGCGCCCGGGAACTTCTCGAACGCGAACCGCGGCGCCTTGACGACCACGTAGTCCAGCGTGGGCTCGAAGCAGGCCGGGGTCTCCTTGGTGATGTCGTTGACGATCTCGTCCAGGGTGTAGCCGATGGCCAGCTTGGCGGCGATCTTGGCGATCGGGAAGCCCGTCGCCTTGGAGGCCAGCGCCGAGGAGCGCGAGACGCGCGGATTCATCTCGATGACGATCAGGCGGCCGTCGCGCGGGTCCACCGCGAACTGGATATTGCAGCCGCCGGTGTCGACGCCGACCTCGCGCAGGATCGCGATGCCGAGATCGCGCATCTTCTGGTATTCGCGGTCGGTCAGGGTCATGGCCGGGGCGACGGTGACCGAGTCACCGGTGTGCACGCCCATCGGGTCCACGTTCTCGATCGAGCAGACGATGACCACATTGTCGTTGCGGTCGCGCATGAGCTCGAGCTCGAATTCCTTCCAGCCCAGGATGGATTCCTCGATCAGCACGTTCGCGGTCGGCGAGGCGGCCAGGCCGCCGCCGGCGATGCGGTCGAGATCCTCGTGGTTGTAGGCCATGCCCGAACCCAGGCCGCCCATGGTGAACGACGGGCGCACAACCACCGGAAAGCCCAGGTCCGCAACGGTTTCGCGCACCTCGTCCATGGTGAAGCAGACCTTGGAGCGCGCCGACTCGCCGCCCACCTGGGCGACGATGTCCTTGAACTTCTGCCGGTCCTCACCACGCTGGATGGCTTCGAAGTCGGCGCCGATCAGCTCGACGTTGTACTTGTCCAGGATGCCGTTCTCGTGCAGGGCGACAGCGCAGTTCAGCGCGGTCTGCCCGCCCAGGGTGGCCAGGATGGCGTCGGGGCGCTCCTTGGCGATCACCTTCTCGACGAACTCCCAGGTGATCGGCTCGACGTAGGTCGAGTCGGCGAACTCCGGGTCGGTCATGATGGTCGCCGGGTTGGAGTTCACCAGCGAGACGCGCAGGCCCTCGGACTTCAACACTCGGCACGCCTGGGTGCCGGAGTAGTCGAATTCGCAGGCCTGGCCGATGACGATCGGGCCCGAGCCGATCACCAGGATGTGCTTCAGATCCTCGCGGCGAGGCATCAGGCTCCTTCCATGAGACCGGCGAAACGGTCGAAGAGATAGGCGGCATCGTGGGGGCCGGCGGCGGCCTCCGGGTGGTACTGCACCGAGAACGCGCGGCCGTCGACCAGCTGCACGCCCTCGACGGTGCCGTCGTTGGCGCAGACGTGGCTGACCTCGGCTTTGCCGAACGGGGTGTCGAACTGTTCGCCCCGCTCGCCCTCGAGGGCGAAGCCGTGGTTCTGCGCGGTGATCGAGATGCGGCCGGTGCCGTGCTCGACGACCGGGATATTGATGCCGCGGTGGCCGAACTTCATCTTGTAGGTGCTGCGGCCCAGGGCCCGGCCCAGGATCTGGTTGCCGAAGCAGATGCCGAACAGCGGCAACCCCTCGGACAGGATTCCCTGGGTGAGCGCGACCGCGCCGTCCTGGGTGCCCGGGTCGCCCGGGCCGTTGGACAGGAAGACACCGTCCGGGTTCAGTTCTTTGATCTGATCCAGGCCGACGGTGGACGGGACCACATGCACCCGCATGCCGCGCTCGGCGAACATGCGCGGGGTATTGGTCTTGATGCCCAGGTCGACCGCGACCACGGTGAAGCGGTGATCACCGGCCGGGTCGATGGTGTAGAGCTCGTTCGTGCTGACCTCGTCGGCCAGGTCCGCGCCCAGCATCGAGGGCTGGTTGTTCACCCGCGAGAGCAGCTGCTCGGCGTCGGCCAGGGCCGGGCCGGAGAAGATGCCCGCCTTCATCGACCCGCGCGTGCGCAGGTGCCGGACCAGGGCACGGGTGTCGACACCCGCGATACCGACCACGTTCTGGCGCTGCATGGCCTCGGGCAGCGTGCCGGTGGCGCGCCAGTTGGAGGCGCGGCGGGCCGGATCGCGCACGACATAGCCGGCGACCCAGATCTTGCCGGATTCGTCGTCCTCGTCGTTCCAGCCGGTGTTGCCGATCTGCGGCGCCGCGGCCACCACGATCTGGCGGTGGTAGCTGGGGTCGGTCAGGGTCTCCTGGTAGCCGGTCATCGCGGTGCAGAACACCGCCTCGCCCAGGGTCTCGCCGAGGGCCCCGTAGGCCGTGCCGCGGAACACGCGGCCGTCCTCGAGCACCAGCGCGGCCTGTTCTTGTTGCTTCACTCGTCGTCTCCCGTCACAGTCCTGGCCCACGCCGGATACACCGTCTTGTCGTCTCCTCGGAAACCGGTATCGATCTCGGTTCCGGTCGGCAGCGTCCAGCGAATTACCAGCACACCATCTTCGGTCATTACCTTGCCCGCGTGCCCGCGCTCGGTCCGCACGGCCGAAATGGACTCCTGCGGAATCCACAGCGCCGTGGCGCCGTCACGTTGCAGCAGGATGCCGTGCTCGAACCGGGTCAGTTCCGCGGTGGCGCGGAAACCCAGGTCGCCCACCACGATCCGGTCCTGCCAGCTGGGCGCGAAGGTGCTGCCCAGATACAGGCCGGTGGTCGGTTCGAGCACCTGCGCGCCGAGCTCGGCCGGCACCGCGGGCAGCTCGCCGACGCGGCCCGCCTGGCGCGCCGCACGCTTCTGCCACCCCCGGTACATCAGCCACACACCCAGCGCGAACAGCGCCAGGCAGCCCAGGACCCACAGCAGTCTCTCCATTACCGCACGGCCTTCCCGTCTCGAGCGGTCACCCGGCCGCGCAGCAGCGTCGCCGTCACCTTCGCCGGGAAGGTCATGGCCTCGAACGGCGTGTTGTCGGAGATGCTGGCGAGTTCCTTCGCCCGCACCGTCCACCTCGCGTCCGGGTCGATCAGGGTGAGGTTGGCGGGCTCGCCGACCTCGATCGGGCGGCCGTGCTCGTCCAGGCCGACGATCGCGGCGGGCCGCTCGCTCATCACCCGGGCGACGCCGCGCCAGTCCAGCAGCCCCGGCTCCACCATGGTCTGCACGATGATCGACAGCGCCGTCTCCAGGCCGAGCATGCCGGGCCGGGCCACCGAGAACTCGCAGCACTTGTCCTGTTCGGCGTGCGGCGCGTGGTCGGTGGCGACACAGTCGATGACACCGTCGGCCAGGGCCTGGCGCAGCGCGGCCGCGTCGGAGGCCTCACGCAGCGGCGGGTTGACCTTGTTGACCGCGTCGTAGGTCTCGAGGCGCGAGTCGTCCAGCAGCAGGTGATGCGGGGTGACCTCGGCGGTGATCGAAATACCTTGCGCCTTGGCCCATTTCACCAGTTCCACGGTGCCCGCCGTGGAGGCGTGGCAGATGTGCACGCGCGCACCGGCATCGCGGGCCAGCAGCGCGTCGCGGGCCACGATGGACTCCTCGGCGGCGCGCGGCCAGCCGGCCAGACCCAGCCTGGCGGCGGTCGGCCCCTCGTGCGCCACCGCGCCTTCGGTGAGCCGCGGCTCCTCCGCGTGCTGGGCGATCAGCACGCCCAGCGAGGTCGCGTACTCCAGAGCGCGGCGCATGATCAGCGGGTCGTAGACGCAGTGGCCGTCGTCGGAGAACATCCGCACCGCGCCGACACCGGCGGCCATGGTGCCCATCTCGGCGAGCTGCTTGCCCTTCAGTCCGACCGTGACCGCGCCGACCGGGTACACATCGACCAGGCCGACCTCCTGGCCGCGCCGCCACACGTGATCGGTGACCACATGCGAGTCGGCGACCGGGTTGGTGTTGGCCATCGCGAACACCGCGGTGTATCCGCCGAGCGCGGCTGCGGCGGAACCGGTTTCGATGGTCTCGGTGTCCTCGCGGCCGGGTTCGCGCAGATGCGTGTGCAGGTCGACGAAACCGGGCAGCAGGATCTGGCCCGCCGCGTCGATCACCTCGTCGGCGCTCAGATCGGCGCCGATCTCGGCGATCACGCCGTCGCGGATCAGCACGTCGACCGGCTCGCCCGCGCCATAGACGCGGGCGCCCTTGATCACCAGTTCCACGGCACCATCCTTCGCACTCATGCCACCACCTCCTGCGCGCCGACCAGCAGCCGGAACAGCACCGCCATGCGCATGTGCACCCCGTTGGTGACCTGTTGCAGGATCGCGGCGCGGTTCGAATCCGCAACGGCGGGCGCGATTTCCATACCGCGCAGCATCGGGCCCGGGTGCAGCACCACGGTGTGCTCGTCGAGCATGGCCATGCGGCGCTCGGACAACCCGTAGCTGACCGCGTATTCGCGCGGCGACGGGAAGAAGCCGCCGTTCATGCGCTCCTGCTGCACCCGCAGCATCATCACCGCGTCCGTGCCGGGCAGTTCGGCGTCCAGCGCGTGCGCGACCCGGCACGGCCAGGTCTCGACACCGATCGGCAGCAGTGTGCGCGGCGCGACCAGAGTCACGTCGGCGCCGAGGGTGGCGAGCAGGAAGACATTCGAGCGGGCCACCCGGCTGTGCAGGATGTCGCCGACGATCACGATCCGGCGGCCCTCGATCTCGCCGAGCCGCTGCCGCAGGGTCAGGGCGTCCAGCAGGGCCTGGGTCGGGTGCTCGTGCATGCCGTCACCGGCATTGATGATGGCCGGACTCGGCCGGTTCTCCCCGGCTGCCCAGGTGTCCATCCACCGGGCGATCTGATGGGCGGCGCCGGAAGCCGGGTGCCGGACGATCAGCGCGTCCGCGCCGGCCGCGTGCAGGGTGAGCGCGGTGTCGCGCAGCGATTCGCCCTTGGAGACCGAGGAGGAACTGGCACTGACGTTGATCACGTCGGCGCTCATCCACTTGCCCGCGACCTCGAAGGAGACCCGGGTGCGGGTGGAGTTCTCGTAGAAGACCGTCATCACGGTGCGGCCGCGCAGGGTGGGCAGCTTGTGCACCTCGCGGCCCAGCAGCGCCTGCTCGAAACGCTCTGCCTCGTCGAGCAATTCGACCGCCGCGGCCCGATCGAGGTCGGTGACGCTCAGCAGATGCTTCACGCCTGCTCCTCCTGGTGCAGATACACGCCGTCACGGCCGTCGTGTTCGGTGAGCAGCACGGAGATGTCCTCCGAGCGCGAGGTGGGCACGTTCTTACCCACGAAGTCGGCGCGGATCGGCAGTTCGCGGTGGCCGCGGTCGATCAGCACCGCCAGCTGCACCGCGCGGGGACGGCCCAGGTCGCGCAGGCCGTCCAGGGCCGAGCGCACGGTGCGGCCGGAGAACAGCACGTCGTCGACCAGCACCACGAGCGCGTCCTCGATGCCGCCGTCGGGCACGGAGGTACGTTCCAGCGGTCGATGCGGACGGGTCCGCAGGTCGTCGCGGTAGAGGGTGATGTCGAGCGAGCCCAGGGCGGGGCGGACACCGGAGAATTCCTCGATCTTGTCGGTGAGCCGCGCGGCCAGGGTGGTGCCGCGGGTCGGAATGCCGATCAGCACCACGCGCGGCGCGGCGGACTCGGCGGAATCCAGTGCGGTCTTCTCGATGATCTGATGCGCGATGCGCGCGATGGTCCGGCTGACGTCGGACGGTGACAGCAGCTCCCGCCCTGTCGCCACCCATTCCGGGGTATGCCGTTGCGATTGCTCGCCGGACTTGGCCGCCCGATCTCCAGGCACAGCCATGCCGACCTCCTTCCCCGCCTCACTGAACGGTCCGTTAAAGGATGTCTTACGACTTGCAGCCTAACAGTCCACCGATTCCGCCTTCCACCAGGCACATCCCGTGTGAGGGAGGCCACGCGCGGGCCTGTGGGCGGGGCCACTCGACTGCCCCGGAACCCATCGCGGACCACGCTTGCCGGAGACTAGCTCGTATCCCGGCAAACCGGTCCGCGAGTTCCCTTGGCGGGCACAATGATCCGATGACCGGGATTCCGCGCCGTTAGCCCGGCACCGCGCAACTTTCGCGCGTCGGTGGCACACGAGCCGAAAGTGCGATGGCTCCACCCCGAAGCTTTCATGGGCGCAGAAGCACTGCCCCCATGGCCGCACGGGTATCGATCCGGGCGTGCGCGGCGGCCGCGTCGGACAGCGGCAGCACCGAATCGATCAGCGGGATCAAGGTTCCGGCGGCGGCTCGGCGCAGGGCGGCCGGGCGGGCGCTCGCGACCTCGGCCAGCCAGTTCGGCCCGGCGCAGCCGGTGAGCGTGAGGCCGCGGCCGATCAGATCCATGGCGGTGATCTGCGCCGGTGCGCCCGAGAGGAAGCCGTAGCTGAGCATGCGGCCGCGCAGCGGAGTCATCAGGTCGAGCAGGGCGGCGGAGGTGGTCCCGCCGATGGCGTCGAAGACGACGTCCACGGTTGCGCCGCCGAGGATTTCACGCAGGCGGGCAGGCCAGTCGGGGTCGCTGTGGTCGATGACCTCGTCCGCGCCCAGCTTGCGCGCCTGGGCGAGTTTGGCCGGACTGCCCGCCGTGGCGATCACCCGGGCCGCGCCGTGTTCGGCCGCGAGCTGGGTCAGGGCCGCGCCGACGCCGGTCGCGGCGGCTTGCACCAGCACCGTCTCCGATCCGGTGAGACCGGCCGCCGCCAGCAGGGTGAGCGCGACGGAACCGCCCATCAGCACCGCGGCCGCGGCGTCCGCCGACAGCTGCTCGGGCACCGGCGTCGCGGATGCCGCTGGGACACACACCGATTCCGCGTAGGTGCCGAAACCCATGGTGGCCACGGCGACTCGCTGTCCGATCCAGCCGGTGTCGACGCCCGCGCCGACCTCGGTGACGGTGCCGACCGCCTCGAAACCGAACACCAGCGGCGCTGGGACGGGCAGTGGGAACTCCCCCGAACGCAGCTTCGTCTCCGGGAAGAGCACGGGGATCGCCTCGACGCGGATCACCAGCTCGCCCGCGCCGGGCCGCGGCACGGGACGCTCCTGGGCGACCAGTACCTCGGGTCCGCCGACACCCGTCATTACGATTGCCCGCATCGAAAACTCCATAACTTGACTAGCGGTCCAATTAACACTGTCGACGTTATGGACCGCCGGTCAACTTGTCAATGCTGTCGAGGGAAAGCGGTGAGATGTCCGACGGACAGCCCAGAGAACGCGCCGACGCCGCCCGTAATCGGCGCGCCATTCTCGACGCGACCAAGGCGCTGCTGGCCACGCACGGCGCCGAGGCCATCACCATGGATCGGGTCGCGGCCGCCGCGGGCGTCGGAAAAGGCACGATCTTCCACCGCTTCGGCTCGCGCGCGGGTCTGCTGCACGAACTGGTCGGCGAGCCCGCCCGCGCCCTGATGACCGCGGTCCGTGATGGACCGCCGCCGCTCGGTCCCGGCGCGCCCGCCGCCGAGCGACTGCTCGCCTACTTCGAGGCCATGGCCGATCTGGTCATCGACAACGTCGAACTGATGGTCGCCTACCAGGCCATTCCGCCACACCCCGATCGCGAGGAGCTGCACCGCTTCTGGGCCACCCATGTCACCGGCCTGCTGCGCGAGGTCCGCCCGGACCTGGACGCCGAGACCGTCGGCGCGCTGCTGCTCGCGCCGCTCGGCGGCGAACTGGTCCCCCAGCTGGTCCGCGCCGGCGCCGCCGACCGGCTACGCGCCGGAGTGCGCGAACTCGTCGAATCGGTGCTGCGACTCCCCTAGGGTTCGCGGTACCGGTCGAGCTCGGCAAAATTCTTCGAAGTTTCCGCGCACCGGATGTCGAGAACCGCCGATCGGCTCCGTCCCAGGGGTACGAGCAGTCACAACGGCTGCACCGACCGAGGAGCGCCACCATGGAATCGAGCGAGATCACCGAAATCCCGCACCGGCCGCCGAGCCGGGACCTGCCGGCCCGCGACCTGCCCGAGGAGCTGATCCGGCAGCGCGACGAACGCCGGAACGCCTGAGCACCGACTACTTTCGAGGAGAAGACAATGGCCAAATACCTGTTGCTCAAGCACTACCGCGGCGCACCGGCCTCGGTCAACGACGTGCCGATGGATCAGTGGACACCCGCCGAACTGACCGCCCACGTGCAGTACATGCAGGACTTCGCCGCCCGTCTGGAAGCGAGCGGAGAATACGTGGACAGTCAGGCACTGGCACCGCAGGGCACCTTCGTCCGCGCCGGTGACGACGGCACCCCGATCACCGACGGGCCGTTCGCCGAAACCAAGGACCTGATCGCGGGCTGGATGGTGATCGACGTCGAGACCTATGAGCGCGCGCTCGAGCTGGCCGCCGAACTGTCCCTGGCGCCCGGCGCGGACGGCAAGCCGGTGCGGGAATGGCTCGAGCTGCGGCCGTTCTACGGTGCCGCCCCCACCGTCACCGAGTGAACGAGGCACTGCTGCGGGAGCTGGTGCCCGCGGTCATCGGAATCCTCGTTCGCCGCGGAGCCGACTTCGCGGCGGCCGAGGATGCCGTGCAGGAGGCACTGATCCGCGCCGTGCGGACCTGGCCGCAGGAGCCGCCGCGCGATCCCAAAGGCTGGCTGGTCACGGCCGCGTGGCACCGGTTCCTCGACGACGCACGATCCGAAACCGCCCGGCGCGGAAGGGAATTCGCCGTCGACGCACAGCCACCGGACGGTCCCGTGCCGAACGCCGACGACTCGCTGTGGCTGTATTTCCTCTGCGCGCACCCGGCGCTGTCGCCCGCGTCGGCGGTGGCTTTGACGCTACGCGCGGTCGGCGGCCTGACCACGCGGCAGATCGCGCAGGCATACCTGGTGCCGGAAGCGACCATGGCGCAACGGATCAGCCGCGCCAAACGCCGGATCGCGGGGCTGCCGCTGGATCGGCCCGGTGATCTCCCGACGGTGCTGCGGGTGCTGTATCTCGTCTTCAACGAGGGCTACGGCGGCGATGTCGATCTCGCGGCCGAAGCCATCCGGCTCACCCGTCAGCTCGCCGCCGCCACCGCCGATCCCGAGGTCGCGGGGTTGCTGGCGCTCATGCTGCTGCACCATGCCCGGCGCGCGTCCCGGGTCGGGCCGGGCGGACGGCTGGTGCCGCTCGCCGAGCAGGACCGATCCCGCTGGGACACCGTGCTCATCACCGAAGGCGTCGCGATCTTGCAGGCGGCCCTGGCCCGTGACCGGCTCGGCGAATACCAGGCGCAAGCCGCGATCGCCGCGTTGCACGCGGACGCGCCCGACGCCGCCGAAACCGACTGGGTGCAGATCGTCGAGTGGTACGACGAGCTGCTCCGGATCACCGGCAGCCCGGTGGTGCGGCTCAATCGCGCGGTCGCGGTCGGCGAGGCCGACGGAGCGCAGGCGGGACTGGCGGAACTGGGCCGGATCGACCCGGAATTGCCGCGCTACAGCGCGGTTCGCGCCCACCTGCTCGAACGCGCCGGTGACCTCGAGACCGCTGCGGAGCAATACGTCGCCGCGGCAGCGGCGGCCACAAGCGCGGCCGAACGCGATCACCTCACCCGCCAGGCTGCCCGGGTGCGCCGGCTGCCGCGCTGATCCGGTCGCCGGAAAATCAGTGGCCGAATCAGCGGCGAACCGGCACCATGGCTACTCCCCCTCTTTCACCAGTCCCGGCCCACTGCTGTCCCGGGACGGTCGAGGGCTGCTCGGACCACGATTCGAGAAGGAGGCGCATGGCCGCCCGCAGATCCGCAGTCAGGCTCGTACTCCACCACTACGGAAAAGAACTACGACGGATGCCGCGCCTCGCGGTACCCGCCATGCTGGCGCCCGCGCTGGGCAATATCTGCCAGCTGTATCTGGTGCCGCTGGTCGTCGCGGCGATGGTCGGCCGCATCGCCACGGGCGACACGATCACGGCCGAGACAGTACTGCCTTACGTATTCGGCGTGGCCGGATTGCTCTTGTGCTCGGAACTGTGCTGGCGCTTGGGCATTCACTGTCTGAACCGCACCGACGCCTACGGGATCGAGCACCTGTACATCACGGCGATGGACGAACTGCTCACCCGGGACGCGGCGTTCTTCCACGACAACTTCGCGGGCTCACTGACCAAACGCGCCCTGAGTTTCGCCTCCCGCTACGAGGAATTCGTCGACACCTTCGTCTTCGAGATCTGCGCGTTCATCGTGCCCGTCGGGTTCGCGGCGTTCGTGCTGTGGCGTTACGACCCGCTGCTCGTGGTCGCCATGGTCGGCCTGATCGGATTCACCGGGCTGGTGATCGCGCCGCTGATCCGCCGCCGGCAGCGACTGGTCGATCAGCGGGAGGCGGCGATCGCCCGGGTCGCCGGACATGTCTCCGACAGCGTCTCGAACATGCACACCGTGCGCGCCTTCGCCGCCGAGCCGCAAGAGGCCGCCGAACACCGGCGGCGAGTGGCCGAGCAGCGGCGAAAAGCGTTGCGGTCCTGGGATTACGGGAATCTGCGGATCGATCTGGCGGTCGCGCCGATGTTCGTGCTGACCAATGTCGTCGGCCTGCTGCTGGCGGTGCGGCTGGTGAGCAACGGCGCCGGCGTCGAGGTGGTCGTGGTGGCGTTCACCTACTTCTGGAACGCCACCGGCATCATGTTCCGGTTCAACCAGATCTACCGGCGGCTGGAGAGCTCGATCACCGAGGCGGCCCAGTTCACCGAACTGCTGCTGTCCCCGCCCGCGATCACCGAACCGCCGGATCCGGAACCGCTGCGGCCCAAGGACTTCGGCGTGCGCTTCAGCAAGGTCGACTTCACCTACCCGCAGGGCCGGCCGCTGTTCACCGGCTTGGACCTGGAGGTGCCCGCGGGTGCCCGGGTGGGGCTGGTGGGCCGCTCCGGCGGCGGCAAGACCACCATCACCCAGCTGCTGCTGCGCATGAGCGATATCCAGGGCGGCACGATACGCATAGGCGGACAGGACATTTCGCGCCTGCGGCAGGCCGACCTGCGCGGCCTGGTCGCCTATGTTCCGCAGGAACCGGCCATGTTCCACCGCACGCTGCGCGAGAACATCCGCTTCGCCCGGCCCGACGCCGACGACGCGGACGTGCAGCGCGCGGCGAAAGCGGCGCACGTCACCGAATTCGCCGACGCCCTGCCCGACGGACTGGAGACACTCGTCGGCGAGCGCGGGGTGAAACTGTCCGGCGGGCAACGACAGCGGGTCGCGCTGGCGCGCGCCATCCTGCGCGACGCGCCCATCCTGCTGCTCGACGAGGCCACCAGCGCACTGGATTCCGAGGGTGAGCTGCTGGTACAGCAGGCGCTGTGGGAGCTCATGGCGGGCCGGACCGCGCTGGTGGTGGCGCACCGGTTGAGCACGGTGGCGAGCATGGACCAGCTCGTCGTGCTCGATCGCGGCACCATCGTCGAACAGGGCTCACATCCGGAACTGCTCCGCGCCGACGGGATGTACGCGAAACTGTGGCGGCATCAGTCCGGCGGGTTCCTCGGCGAGGAGGTCAGCGTGGAGTGAGCGCGAACACCGGGAAGGCGCGGTCGGTCTTGCCGCGGTAATCGGCGTAACCGGCGTACATGGCGTCCAGGCGTGGCCACAGGGCGGCGCTCTCGTCGGCGGGCAGCTCGACGCCCTGTACCGCGATGGTGCGCGCGCCGACCTCGATCTCCGCCTCGGCCCGGGCGCGCAGATTGTGCACCCAGGCCGGGTCGGCCGCGGCGCCCGCGTGCGAGCCGACCACTACGTAGCGGTCGCCGTCCTGTAGATACAGCAGCGGGGAGGTCCGTGATTTGCCGGTCTTGCGACCCACGGTGGTGAGCAGCAGTACCGGTGCGCCCTGGATCTTCCCCAGGACCTTCCCGCCGCTGCGGCGGTACAGGAACGCGTTGAGGCCTACGAAGAGTCGCTCTCCGAGATTCTTGATCGACATGCCACGAGCCTATTCCTGACCGGCGCTTCCGGGGCGGCGCGCGAGGATGGCGTCGAAACGTTCGTCGGCCCGGTCGATCTGGACCAGGATGTGCTGCTTCACATGGTCGGCCAGCGGCGTGTCCGGGCGGGCCACCAACTCGCGGTACACATCGGTCAGCGGACGGTACTTCGCGGCGAGTTTGCGCATATGCGAATCGCTGGAGTACAGGATGCCGACACCGTTGTCGGTGAAGTCGGACAGCTTCACCACGCGCGCCCAGGGTGCCCGCGCCAGGGCGGCCGCGACGTGTTCGCGGTATTGCTCGTGCCGGTCCCGGCTCGGGTCGGTGGCCGGATTGGTCACGGCGGCAACGATATCGGCCACCCTGGGGCCGAATCGGCGCGCGATCTCGGCGAGAGCGGCGGCGGTGGTTCCCTCGTCCGCGAGCTCACGGGGATGGTCTTCGACCGAGTCGTGCAGCAGCCCCGCCACCACCACGTCGGCATCACGGACCTCGTAGTGGCTGGCGATCCGGATCGCCACGCGCAGTAGATGATTCATATACGGTTCGCGACCGTAGCTGTCGTCGGCGTGCAGGTGCGAAGCCAGCTCCAGCGCCTCGAGGAGCCGTTTCGGTTCCTCGAACTCGGCGATCTCCAGGAGTAATCGCTCTCGCAGCCCCGCCTCCCCGTAGACCTCACTGATCGTATGCAGCGGCATGACCGCCAGAACCCCCGGATCACTCATACGGTCAATCTATCCGGCGCGCGGAGAATCCGTTGCCGGGCCCGACCCGCACATGGTGTCCTGGATCCGAGGCGAGGCAGAACGGGTGCCGGAATTGGGCGCACAGCGCCACTGTGCGCCGTCGCCGCTACACCTGCTGATTCATCGGCCGATCGCTGCCAGTCGCTCGAATTGTTCGTCTGTCAGCGACAATTCGGTGGCGGCGAGGTTCTCGGCGAGATGCTCCACCGAGGTGGTGCCCGGAATCGGGAGGATCGTGGGCGAGCGGCGGAGCAGCCAGGCCAGGGCGGTCTGGGCGGGTGTCGCGCCGATCTCCGTGGCCACCGCGGCGACCGGGCCGTCCGGGCCGGTGTGCTCGCCCCCGGCCACCGGGAAGAACGGGATGAACGCGATGTCGCGCTCGGCGGCGTAGTCCACGACCGGGTCGTGGCCCCGTT
Source organism: Nocardia sp. NPDC127579 (assembly GCF_042672005.1). Taxonomy (NCBI): domain Bacteria; kingdom Bacillati; phylum Actinomycetota; class Actinomycetes; order Mycobacteriales; family Nocardiaceae; genus Nocardia; species Nocardia sp. NPDC127579. The sequence continues at coordinate 299,192 of NZ_JBHXVZ010000005.1, forward strand.
GGGCCAGGTTGTACATGTTCTGCACGCTCGCGATCGGCGTGATCTGCTCGGCTTCGCGCAACTGATCCAGCGTCACCTCGGACAGGCCGATGTGGCGGACCTTGCCCTCCTCGCGCAGCTGGTGCAGCGCGCCGATCTGATCGGCGAGCGGCACCGACGGGTCGACGCGATGCAGTTGCAGCAGGTCGATCCGGTCCAGGCGCAGTCGCCGCAGGCTCAGTTCGGCCTGCTGGCGTAGATACGCCGGGTGCCCGACCGGTACCCATTCGGTCGGGGACGGCCGGGCCACACCGACTTTGGTGGCGATCACCACGCCGTCCCGGTACGGGTGCAGCGCCTCGGCGACGAGTTCCTCGTTCTCGCCCAGCGCGTACGAATCCGCGGTGTCGATGAGATTCACCCCGGATTCGACGGCCCGCCGCAGCACGGCGTGCGCTGCGGGCCGATCCACCGGCGCCCGCCAGATATGGCCCATTCCCGCCTCGAACCCCGGTTCCGGCGCTGCCGCCAATCGCATCGCGCCGTAACCGATTCGGTTCACCTTCAGCTCGCCACCGAGCAAGAATTCCGTACCCATTGCGCATCACTCCCTGACGATCGACGACGAGGGAGTGGAACCTCGGGTGCCCGAATCCTATTCCCCTCGCGGGACGAGGGTGTTCTGCCGGGCGGCGGCCCACCATCGTCCGTTCTCCTTGACCAGGACGTAGAGGGCGATCATGGCCGGGTCCTGATCGATCAGGGCGCCGTCGGCGGTGATGGCGCGCGCGGTCTTGTGGGCGATGGCGATGTCGGCGCGTAGGAAGGTGATGTCGGCGAGTTCGTAGCGCACGTACTGGTCGGCGAGGAAGCCCTGGAGTCCGGCGCGGTTGGCCGCCAGCAGCGTCTCGCGGCCGGTCATCAGTGCGCCGACCGCGTTGACCACGGCCGCGTTCTCGGTGAACGGGCTGGTCAGCAGCTCGGCATCATTGGTGTTGTAGGCGGTCTCGGTATCGCGGATAATCTGCTCGATGGCCGCGATATCGGCGGTGTGATCGACGGTGGTGTCGGCGACGGCGGGTGCTCCGGACGTTGTTGCGCTCATGGACCACAGCTTCGTACCTGAACTTATGTTCAGGTCAAATCAGCGCACACCACGGGGACGGAACTGGATACTGATGCGCGGGCCCGCCGGTTTCCGAGTCTTGGGCACGGCATGTTCCCAGGTGCGCTGACACGATCCGCCCATCACCAGCAGGTCACCGTGCCCCACCTGGTAGCGCAGAGTTTCGCCACCCCCGCGCGGGCGCAGCAGCAATGCCCGGGGCGCGCCGACGGAGACGATCGCGACCATGGTGTCGTGCGCGGCACCCCGGCCGAGATTGTCGCCGTGCCAGGCGACGCTGTCGCGACCGTCGCGGTAGTAGCACATCCCGGCCGTCCGGAACGGTTCCCCGAGCTCCGCCCGATAGTGCGCGCTCAGGGCGGCGCGCGCGTCGTCGAGCACCGGATCCGGCAGTTCCTCGTGCTCGCCGTAGAACCGGAGCAGCCGCGGCACATCCACCACCCGGTCGTACATCGGCCGCCGCTCCGCCTGCCACGCCACCCCGTCGACCAGCCGCTCGAACAGCACATCCGCCCCGCTCAACCACCCCGGCAGCAGATCCACCCAGGCCCCGCGCGACAGCCTGGTACGACAAATCCGCCCGAGCCCACCCAGCTCGACCTCACCGAACCCGTCCAGCAGCGACCCTTGCAGCACCATGCGGCCGAACCTACACCCATTCGAACATACGTGCTAGCGGCTTCCGGTCAGCGTGTTCCTTCGGCGAACCGCCGCCGCAGCCCCCGGACCAGGTCGATCAGCCCCGCTTCGTCGAGCCGCGGGCGCTGCGCCCACGACGTGGTGTCGTACCAGGGCACCGCATCGGGCGTACCGACCGGACGAGCGAAGACATGCTGATGGAAGTGAGCCACCGTGCGCCCGCACCCCGGTGCTTTTCACAGATCGAGCAGAATCCCGTCATGATCTCGAGCGTACGAGGTGCCGAACACACTGTCGCGGTTGCGTAACCGGCGATGTCGACCCACGCTGGAGCGTGATCGAACCCATCGCCGAGAGGGAGAATCCGTGCGAACCATCTGCGTGCACTGGCATTTCGACGCCGACCCCGACACCGTGTTCGACGCGGTCACCGACCACGCGGCCTTGGCGACGGTTCCGGGGGTGGCCTCGGCACAGGTCGTGCGGCCGGGCGATACCGAGCCCAACGGCGCCGGGGCGATTCGAGAGGTGAACGCGCGGGCCGCCTGGTTCCGAGAGGAGATCACCGAGTTCGAGCGGCCGCGGCGGATGGGCTACCGGATCCTGAAAGCCCGGCCGCCGGTACGGCACGAGTTCGGGCGGATCGAGTTGACGCCCACCGCCGACGGGACACTGGTGATCTGGATTTCGCGGTTCGGCAGTTCGGTCCCGGTCCTGGGCCCGATCATCGAGCTGGTCACCGGATTCGCCGTGGCGCGCGCGTTCCAATGGATGCTGCTGCACACCGAACGCCGGATCAAGGCGGCCGCCGAGACCGGCTAGGAATAGCGGCGGGCGAAGATCGGGGCGTGTTCGGGTCTGATGCCGCGGGCCAGCAGGAACGGCGGGATGTCGCGCACGACGGGAACGCGCCGGAAGATCCGCAGCGGCAGGGGCGCCTGTTCGGCGCCCGCGATGTCGATGCGGCCGCTCAGAGCGGGACGGATCGCGCGGGCGTGCAGAAAGCGTTGCAGCCCTTGGGTTACGGCGGTGGGCAGGGCCCGGCGGCGCTGGACGCGGGCGAGATCGGCGGTGCCGACCCGGCCTTCGGCCAGCGGTTCGACGAGAATGCGGGCCGCGGCGACCGCGTCCTGCACGGCCAGATTGACCCCGACACCGGCGACCGGGGACATGGCGTGCGCGGCGTCGCCGAGACAGAGCAGACCGTCGGCGTACCACTTGTCGAGCCGATCCAGCCGCACGTCCAGCAGCTTCACCTCGTCCCAGTCCCGCAACGCGTCGACGCGATCGCGCAGCCACGGGACCGTCTCGGCCATACCACGCACAATGTCATCGACGGGGCCGCGCCGGGCCGCCGCGTCGCTGCCCTTGGCGATCAGCGTGGCCACCTGCCAGTAGTCGCCGCGGTCGAGCAGCACCGCGGCCCGGCGCGCGCCGACCACCGGAATCGCGCCCGCGGGGTCGGTGTCGTTGCGCGGCAGGCGAAACCACCACATGTCCATGGGAGTGGGCCAGCTGCGCGCGGGCAGCCCGGCGGCGGCGCGCAACACCGAGGCACGGCCGTCGCACGCGACCGTGAGCTGCGCGTGGATCTCACCGGTCGCACCGTCGGCGGTGCGATAACCGACGCCGGCCACCCGTCCTTCCTCCCAGATCACTTCCGTCGCTTCGGTATTCATACGCAACCGGAAGCCGGACTCGCGTTCGGCGGTGCGGGCGAGCAGATCCAGCAGATCCCATTGCGGCACCATCGCGATGTACTTGTGCTTGCCCGGAAGGCGTTCCAGCGACGCGAGGGTTTGCACGGTGGCGCCGATCGGGATCTGGACCGACCGGATCCGGCGAGCGGGCAGCTTCGCGAATTCCGCGCCGAGGCCGAGTTCGTCGAGCAGCTCGAGCGTGGTGGGATGCACGGTGTCGCCGCGGAAGTCGCGCAGGAAGTCGCCGTGCTTCTCCAGCACCGTGACCTCGATCCCGCCACGGGCCAGGAGCAGACCGAGTACCATCCCGGCCGGGCCGCCACCGACCACCAGGCACGTCGTGCGATCCATCGAGCCCACCTCCTCGGTACGCCCCCCGCCCGATGGTAGTGCCGGTTCCCGGATCAGTTGCGCAGCACGAAGAAATACGGCTCGGCCATGCCGCGCAGATCCATCACGCCGAGCAGCGTGCCCGCGTCCACCCGGCGGAAGTGGTCGATGATCGGCAGGTGGTCGTAGACCATGGCGGCGCTGACCAGGCCCCGGTACTCGATATCACGCAATCGTGCCGTCGGTTTGCCGGTGCGCAACGCGAATCCGGTGTAGCGCAGCGACTTCCGCACCGCGCGGATCGCGGGCAGCGGCACCCGATCGGCCAGCGCGAGCGGCACCCGGCGGGGGTCGACGGCGAACACCGCACCGGTCCCGTCGCTGAACAGCAACGGGTGCACCCGTTCCGGATCGTCGAATTGTTTTCCGTACCAACCCGATTCGACGAGGACACCGGCCAGCGGATGGCCGGTGTCGAGTTCCTCGCCACGCCAGCGGCCGGTGGTGATCTCGGCGACCGGCGCCGCGGGCAGCCGATCGAACAGGTCCCACGCCTGTTCCGGTGTCACCCGGGCGCGCAGCAGGGCGTCCAGTTCGGTGCCGTGGTCCATGCCGACTCTCCTCGTCTCAGCAACGTTGCGAGAGAAAGTCTATATATCTCTCAGAAAGGATCGTTCGGCGCCAGTCGCCGCACCTGCGGCAGGAACTCATCCAGTTCGCCGACATCGAAGCGGGACATGCCGATGACATGCCAGAACTGCCCGGCCGGAGCGCCGTCCACCTTGTAGCGCCCGTCCGGCGCGAGCGCCGCCCAGCTCTCCGGCAGCCCGAGCAGCACCGCCCGGATCACGGGCGCGTCCGCGGGCCGCTCCCCCATCGCCCACACGATGACATTGCCGTCGTCGGCGCCGCTGGCCAGCGTCCGCCCGGCGGGATCGAAAGCCAGCGACCAGACCTGCCGCTTGTGCCCCTCCAGGGTATGCAGGTGCCGTCCGGTCGCCATGTCCCACAGGCGGATCACCAGATCGTCGCCGCCGGTGGCCAGCACACCCGTGCTCGGGTCGATCGCCGCCGCCCACAACCGCGCGGTGTGCCGGTGGATCTCGTGCAGGCACGCGCCGCTCTCGACCTCCCAGATCCGGACCGTGGTGTCCCAGGAGACGCTGGCCAGCCGGTCACCGTGGAAGGCGACCGCGTAGACCCGATCCTCGTGCCCGCGCAGGGCCCGCAGGAACCGGCCGCTACGCACATCCCACAACCGCACCACCTTGTCGTCGCAGCCGGTTGCCATGAGCGTCCCGTCGGCGTTGAACGCGATCGAGCGCACCCGGCCGCGATGCTCGGTGCAGTGCGCGTGATGCGCGCCGGTGGTGCGCACCCACAGCGTGACGGTGTCGTCGTCGTTGGCGGTGGCCAGATAGACGCCGGTGGGGTCGTAGGCGCTGGCCCAGATCGGCGGCGACTCACCGGTGATGTGCCGCTCGTAGGAATCGGTGGCCAGGTTGTAGAGACTCAGCCGACCGTCGTTGCGGGCGATCGCGATCTGATCGGGGTCCACCGAGCTGAATCTGGCCGCCTCGTAGGAGAACAGCCGATCCTCGCTGCCCAGCAGCCGCCGCACCAGCCGTCCGGTCACCGGATCCCAGAACCGGACGACGCCATCGTTCCCGCAGGCGGCCAACAGCGTGCCGTCGGCATTGAACCGCACCGTGGTGACCTGGCGTCCGTGGCCGGTCAGCGTGTGCCGGCAGGCGCCGGTCGCGGGATCCCAGAGCCGCGTGGTGAACTGGTCGTCGGTGACGGCCAGCTGACGCCCGTCGGCACGGAAGGCGAACGGCCAGATCGATCCGGTGTGCGCGGTCAGCCGGTGCCGCAACTCTCCGGTCACGCTGTCGTGCAGGCAGACCCGGCCCGCGCTGTCCCCCGAGGCGAGCTGGTCACCGGCGGGATCGAAACCGATCCAGTACAGGGCGGCGCCGGAGTGTTCGGCCGAGACGTGCCGGGTGGCGCCGGTCTCGTAGTCCCAGAACCGCAGTCCCCCTTCGGTATCCCCGCTTGCCAGGATCGGCAGGTTCGGGTGGAAGGCGAGGGTGTAGACCCGGCCGGTGTGCCCGGTGAGCACACGCACCCGGACCGCGGCCTCCGGGTCCCAGAGCGAGATGCTGCCGTCGACCGCGGCAGCGGCCAGCAGGCGCCCGCCCGGACCGAACGCGACGCGGTACACCGCGCCCGCCGCCGCGGTGAATTCGCCCTCCTGGGTTCCGGTCTCGGTGTCCCACAGGCGAACCACACCGTCGCGGTAGGCGGCGGCGAGAGTGCTGTCGCAGAAGTCCATGCTGTAGACGAGTTCGCTGCCCCCGCCGCCCGGACGGCACTCGTGCAGCAGCTCACCGCTGGGCAGCGCCCACAGCCGCAGCACACCCGCGGCGTCCCCGGTGGCCAGTACGTCACCACGCGGGCTCAGCACCACCGGCCACGGCCAGTTGTCGTGGCCGGACAGGATCCGGCGCAGATCACCCGTGGCCGCGTCCCACAGGCCGACGGTGCCGTCGCCGGACCCGGTGATCAGCACCTCCTCGGTGTAGCCCACCGCGAAGGTGCGGGCGCGGTGGGTTTGCAAGGTGCGCAGCGGCCGTCCGGTCTCGGTGTCGTAGATCAGCACGCCGCCGTTCTCGCTGCCGATCGCCAGGGTGCCACCGTCCGGGCTGTAGGCCACCGGCTGCGGCAGCCGGCCGTGCCGGGCGTGGAACCCGTGCCGCACTCCGAGGGCGGCGGGCGCGAATTCGGTGTGCACCGGTGTGCCGGGCACCGTGGCCGCGCCGCGCAGATCCGAATCCAGGGGCGTGCCGGTCACTTCCAGCAGCGCGGCCCGATGCCAGCGCGCGCCGAGCGCGCGCGCACCCGTGAGGTCGGTGCGTGCCAGGCGCGCACGCGACAGGTCGGCGCCGCGCAGATCCGTGTCGGTGAGTACGGCGTCGTCGAGCCGGGCGCCGGTCAGCCGCGCGCCCCGCAGCAGCGCGCCCGCCAGATTCGCGCCCACCAGCCGCGCGCCGCTCAGATCGGCGTCGCTCAGATCCACGCCGCGCAGTTCGCGATAGGACAGATCCGCGCCCGCCAGCGCCGCGCCGCGCAGATCCGCCGAGGGCGCGGTGGCCAGCCGGGTGCTCACCCGTAAAGCGTTGCGCCGGGCATGTTCACCGGCCTCCGGATCGGCCAGCACCGCCTCGGCCCAGGCGCCCGCGGCCCGGTGATCGGCCAGATCGCAGAGGAAATCGACGGTCAGCTGGGACAGCGGGCGCGCCGCCAGCTGCGGCGGCGCGGCGGTACCGCCCTTGAACTGCCCGGCGATGTGATTGGCCACCAGCCATTCGGTGACCGAGGAGTGAATGAACCCGAACAGGTTCTCCTCGGTGCGCACCAGCAGGCTGCCCGAGCCGATGGCGTGCGCCTGCTGCTCGGGGGTCATGCGGTGCGAGCCGGTGATCTCCACCAGATCCTTTGCCACATCCGTCAATTCGGACATGCGCAGGTACTGTTCGCCGGATTCCCAGCAGCGCAGCGCGAAAGCTGTTACTGCCAGCCACAATTCGCCCAGGCTCAGCCCGGGCAGCGTCCCCGCCACCGCGCCGGTCCGGCGCGCCTCGAATTCCAGCCAGGTATCCAGGATTTCGCGATACAGCCCGGCCGGGCCGACCGCACCCTTGGTGTCGGCCGCCGAACGCAGGCGCGCGTCTTCCAGATCGGCGATGAAACTCAGCATGCGCGGATTACGGGCCAGGCCGAGCAGATCCTGGATCCCGGTGATCCGGCGCATCCGGTCGTCCGCGCGGGCCTCGTCGCCGCCGTACCGATTCACCAGGAAGGCCCGGATCTGTTCCGGGGCAAACGGTTCGATGGTGAGAATGTGCCGGTCCTGCACCATGCCGACCCGCTCGCCGAGCGCCGAGAGGACCTGGGACCGGGACTCGAAATGCTGGGTGCGGCTGGCAACGACGATCTTCGCCTTGCCCGCGGCCGCTTGGAGCAGCGTCTCGAGATGCTGTGCGGCGAATTCGTAGCTGATCCGGGTGGCGAGCTCGTCGAATCCGTCGAACAGCAGCACCACCCGGCCCTCGCGCAGCATGTAGTGCAGCGCGTCCAGATCGATCCGGCCCTCGCCGTGATTGGCCAGGTGCGCGGCCACCAGACCGTCCACCGTGTGCGATTTGTCCAGGCCGCGCAACTCGATCAGGATCGGGATCAGCGCGGGCCGGGACTCGGTGATCCGGCGAGCGACCTCGCGCAGCGCGAAGGTCTTACCCCGCCCGAAATCACCCAGCAGCAGCACGAACCGGCCGTGGTCGGCCGACACCACCCGAAGCAGTTCACCCGCCAGATCCTCGTGCGGCTGCTCGTCACCGTGTTCGAGCAGCTTGAAACGCTGCGGCACATACAGATCCGGCGGATACCGGCGATCGGACCGCAGCCGCGCCAGCTGCCCGGCCAGATATCCGTCCAGATCGAGCAGGCCCTGGAAATCGGTGAAGCTGCGTAACCATACGCCGTGGCTCGCTGCTTCCTCGCGCAGCGAAAGCGTCGGCGGCGCACCGCGATACACCAGATCGGAGCCGTATTCCGGGTCCTGGGCGAGAAACTCCTCCACCGCCTCGCGGGTCATGTCCCCGACGTGCACGCCCACCCGGCGCACGCCGACCACCTCGCCTTCCTTGTGGATGACCAGCAGATGCGGCGGATCCGCCTGCACCCGGCGGATTCTCGCGCCGGGGAAACGGGTCTCGCAGACCTCGGCGACCCGATCCAGCAGCCGGGTATGCGGATTCACGATCTCGGCGTCGGTGTCCGCGGGTGGTTCGAGGGCGAGCTCTTCGGCGCCGGGCAGTTCCAGCGGTGTCGCCGGCGGCAACGCGGCGGCGGCGTGCACCCAGGTCTGGGTCAGGGTCGACCACGGTTCACCGGGCTTGGACTCGGCGGCGCTGTAGCGCGCCAGCCCATCCATGGTGATGTGCACGATCTCGTCGCGGCCGGGCGCCGCCGCGGGCAGCACCGGCAGGACACCGCCCAGCCGATCCAGATGCCGGCCGCCCGGGCCGGGCCCGTGCAGCAGCAGATTCAGCCGACCGGCCAGCAGCCGCGACAGCGCCTCGGCGTCGCGCAGCACCGTCGGATCCTCCGGTGCGGCAGCGGGACCCGGCAGCGGGTCGTGGCGCAGCACGCCCAGGCGCAGCCAGCCGAGGCGTTCGAATTCGCGTAGCTGCTGGGCGAACCAGGCGGCCTGCGAGGTCCCGATCTCGCCGTAGTCGTCGCCGACGCGGTGCGTCATCGCCATCGTCGAATTCATTCCGGCCACCACCACCCGCAACTCCGGAATCGGGAACAGCGTCCACGGCTGCCCGATATCGAAGACCAGATGATCCAGGCCCTGGTACAGCTCGGTGAACAGTCGCGAGAACTGCTTCAGCTTGGGGAAATACGGTGGCTGCGGCTTCCGCTCGTTGGCCTCCTGATCGAAGAAATACGCCTGGCAGGCCGCCTTGGACACATCGTGGTTGCCCGGCACCACGATCACCCGGCTCGGCTCCAGACCGAGCAACACCCGCAGGCCGGTCAGGAAACGCAGCGCCTCGTCCACCTGGCTGGGGCGTGCGGCCTCGGTCAGATCGCCGGTGACCACCAGCAGATCCGGCTTCGGCACACCCTGATCCACCAGCTGGGTCACATTCGCCCAGATATGCGCCTGGAGGTCACCGGCCGTGGCCGGATCGTCGCGGCCCAGCAGGCCGCGGCCGAAGCGCGGGCCCGCCACATGCAGCACCGACACCCCCTCGTGCCGATCGGCCGGCACGGTGGCCGAACCGGGGAATTCCGGGGCCGCCACAGGAGTGCGCCGATGCCATGGACGTTCGACGGTGCCGGACTCGTCCTCGAGCAACGACTCCACCGGGGCGTCCAACGGAAATGCCGGTGCCAGACCGGGTTTCGCGCGCCCGGCCAGCAGATGCCCCACCCGCTCCAGCAGGGTTCGCCGCGCCACGTCGGCACTGGCCACCCCGACCATATCCACGTAGGTGATGGTGGCCAGCAGCCCGCTCAGCTCGCATTCAGCGATCCGGATCGGCAGCAGCTTGCCCGGCTCGGTGCGATAGGTGGCCTGCCACTCCTGCGTGCCGCCTTTGGAGTTCAGATAGTTCTCCGACAGCACCGCCAGCACGACCGCCGACTCGCGCACCCCGCGGTCCATGAAGTCGATGAAGTTGGTGCCCGGCACGAAATCCCAGGCCTGGATCAGTGTGCGATACCCCGCCGATTCCAGCTGCCAGGCCAGCCATGTCGCCCACCGTTCGTCCGCCGGAGAGTAGCTGATGAAGAAATCACGAGGCTGGGCGCCGGGCTGCGTCACCCACCCAGTATGCCTGTCCACTAGATCATCTTGGGCGACACCGGGTTACATGCGACGATGCCTTCATCTCCCCGCCGCGAGTGCGGTTCGAGCACGCTCGGGAACCGCGTTCGCCGCCAGCGGTGTGAACGACCGCACGTAGAGACCTCGGTGCTCGATCAGACCGTAGGTGTCGTCGGTCCCCCAGGCTTGGAAGGTGATCCGATACGGGACGGCGGCACCATCCAGATCGACAGCCAGTACGTCGCGGACCTCACGGCTACCGGCCGGGATCTGGACGAAATCCTCGCTGAACTCGAGCAACGGATTGAAACGGTCGGCGTATTGATTCTCGTAACGGCCGAATTGCAGCGCGGTACCCGCTATCGCCACCAGCACAGCGACGACAATCAAGACCTTCACTCGACGAGACATCCGAGAGCCCCTCCCTCACAGCCGATTCGGTGCCGTGATCTTACCCGGCGATGCGCACGTGCGGAGTAGCCCGAGGTTGTCCGTCGCCGACGTGCTCGACGATCGTCTCGGATGCGATCATGAACGGGTGCCCGAACAGGTCGAGTCGACTGCTGATGCGCCGCCGAGTGAGGAGACCCGGCGGTACTGGGGGCTGAGCGTGCTGGATTGGGTGCGGATCGGGCTGCTGGTGGTGGGGGTGGCGTGTGTGCTCACCGGGGCGTTGCCTCGGGATGAGGCGGCGGAGAACATGCGGCGGATCTGGCCGCTGCTGGTGTTTCTCGGCGCGGTGATCATTCTGGCCGAATTGACCAGGCAGGCCAAGGTTTTCGACGCGATCGCGCATCGGCTGGCGATTCTGGGGCGCGGGTACTATCCGGCGCTGTTCGGGCTGTGCGTGCTGTTCGCGTCATCGACGACGATCCTGCTGAACCTCGATACCACCGCCGTGCTGTTGACTCCGGTCATGCTGGCCCTGGCCGGGCCCGCGCGGATTCCGCCGCTACCGCTGGCGATGCTCACGCTCTGGCTCGCCAATACCGCCAGCCTGCTGCTGCCGGTGTCGAATCTTACGAATCTGCTGGCCGCCGACCGGGTGGCGCTGCACGCCACCGAATTCGCGGGCACCATGTGGGCTCCGCAGCTGGTGTCGATCGCGGCGACCATGCTGTGCCTGTGGGTGTTCTACTGGCGGCGCGGCCATCGCGATGCCGACCGCTACGTGCCGCCGCAACCGGTGCGGCCCTCGAACCCGCGCGAGCGAGCACTGTTCCACACAACCGCGGGCGCGTGCCTGCTGTTCATTCTGGCCATTCCGTTCGTCGGCGAACGGATCGATGTCGCGGCCGTCATCGCCGCCCTGATCGCACTGACCGCTTTTGCCGTGCTCGACCGATCCGCACTGAAGTTCGCGCTGTTTCCCTGGCAGCTCCTGGTTTTCGTGGTCGGGCTGTTCCTGGTGATACCGACGCTGAGCCGCCACGGCCTCGCCGACCTGATGCACCTGCTGATCGGCTCGGACCCCGGCGCCCAGGGTGCCTATCGCGCGGCAGCCGCCGGGGCGGGACTGTCGAACATCGCCAACAACCTGCCCGCCTACACCGCGGGTGAGGCCGTGGTGCCCGGCGAGAATCGAAATCAACTGCTGGCCTTACTGATCGGCACCAATGTGGGGCCGATCGTGACGCCGTGGGCCTCGCTGGCAACGCTGCTGTGCCTGGAATTCTGCCGCACCCACGCCGTCCGCGTACCCATGCGCCGATTCGTACTCACCGGTGCGGCCCTGGCGACCCTGTCGACCGCCGGCTCCGTCGCGGCCCTGCTGCTCACGAACTAGATCCCGCTCGGCCCGCCGCTCCCACGCCCCGCCATCACGAACCGGGTGACTCCACTCCCCGCGCTAGCGCAGACCGGTGACCGCGACCTCGGCGGCCGCCTTCACCCAGCGGGACAGTTCGGCTGTCATCCGCGGGCTGCCCGCGATGAAATCGACCTCACCGCCGAGCGGGTCGATGGTGTCGTCCAGCGGCGCGCCACCGAAATCGGTGAGCTCGACCCCGGATTCGCGCGCGATCAGGCTGCCCGCGGGCAGATCCACCACCCCGGCCCGATACCCGACGAAACCGTCGATATCGCCGCGCGCCAACATGATCCAGCACAGCAGCGGCGACCACAGCTGGATCAGGCGACGCGAATTCGCCTCCAGGCTCAACCGCAGCGCGCGCGCACCGGCATCGGCCCGCCCCACCGGATAACCCTGCAACCAGGCCAGAATCGGCGCGGAATCGGGCCGCGGCGACGGCGGCTGCCACAGCCGGCCACCCGGACCGGTGGCCCCGCGGCCGCGCAGCGCCGACCAGGTATGGCCCGTCAGCGGCTCGTGCACGACACCCACCACCGGAGTTCCGTAGTGACACAGGGCGATTCCGACCGTGCACACCGGCAGGCCGATGGCGATGTTGTTGGTGCCGTCCAGCGGATCGACCACCCAGCACCAGGCGTCGTCGGCGCCGGGCAGCAACCCGGACTCCTCCGCCAGGATCCGATGCGTGGGGAAGGCCCGGCGCAATTCGGCGAGAATGATGTCCTCGGCGCGCAGATCCAGGTCGGTGACCAGATCGCCCGCGGCCCCCTTCGCCCGGATGGCCAGCGCACCACCCAGACCGGCGCGGATCGCCGCCCCGGCGGCCTCGGCCGCTGTGATCGCGACCCGGGCCGCCACCTCCGGCACGACGAGTTCCGGCGCGGGATTCAAGACGTCGCTCGGTCCCATTGCTCCTCCAGGTGAGCTGGCTGGGTCAGCTGTTCCAACACGGTCCGCGCCACCCGGCGGACCTCGTCGGCGGTGCACGGCGCCCGATGTACCCAGTGGTCGTCGGTGGCCAGACCGCCCAGTGATCGATCGGGCTTGCCATGACGGTACTCGCCCAGCGCCACCGTCGCTGCCACACCGACCACGTCCGAGACATGGAATACACCGTTCGGCAGGGAGTACACCTCACCCGACCGGAACACCTCGTGCGAACGCAGCCGGTAACCGACGACCTGCGGAGTGGCCCGGACCAGGTCGCCGTCGGCGCCGCTGTGCACCTCGAAGAGGCGATGGGTGGGGGTCTCGGGCGACTCGACGAGGTCGAAGACGTCGTTGGCCACCGCGCCGTAGAGCACCAGGCTCAGCAGATCCCAGCTGTGCGCGTGCATCGGCGAGGTGGTGGGATGCGCGCGGGCGCCCTCGGTCCACACGTGCAGGCAGACGCCCAGATCACCACCGCGCCACACCGGGAAGCACAGGAACCCCAGCGGATGACGCACGGCCGACGCCGCCACCGTGCCCGCCGCGACCGGGCGCAGATAGTCCCGGACCCATGCGCCCACTTCGCGAGCCGGCGTCGCCGAGGCCGTGATCGAACCGCGTAGTCGGGCATAGGGATTCATCAGAACGGATTCTCCGGGTTGAGCGCGCGGCGCACGATCTCGGCGACATCGCGGTCCTCGAAGGACGCGGGCAGGGGCAGGCCGAGCGCGTCGAACACGGCGCGGACCTGCTCGACCGTCGGCGGGTCGTCCAGTTGCACGTCGCGGGCATTGCTCAGCGGCACTTTCTTGGCCTGGTCGAAACTCGAATCCAGTTCGCGGCTGAAATCGCGGTAGTAGGGCTTGTCCCGCTCGAACATCATGGCCGGAGTGTTGGGATTGTCCTGGGTGATGATGACGCAGCTGGTGGACAGGTCCCAGCGGAAGGTCGTCATCACCGACGAGAAGCCGACCGCGATATCGAGCGGGCTGTACTGCTGCTTGTACCAGGCGGCCGCCAGGACGCTGGCGAAGGATTCCTGCTGCACGCGCCGCGTGGTCCACGGGTCACGGGCGCGGGTCGCGTCCGGGGCCACCGAGGCACGGAACTCCGCGTAGGTCTTGCACAGCAGTTCGTTGGTCGGATCCAGGATCTCCAGGCGCACCCGCAGACTGCGCTGCGCCTGCCGGGCATTGCGTACACATTCCTTGAGGGTGACCGCCCGGATGTAGGTTCCGGTGCCGCCCTTGAAGATCCACTTCTCGGTGTCGCGGCGCGCCAGTGTGTGCTGATGCCCGATCTCGGGGCCGTTGAGCATCTGCACCGACGACGCGTCCCGCATCGCCTTGGCCGACAGATGCCGGTCGCGCAGCAGCGTGGTGGCCAGCAATGCCAGCACGAGCAGCACCGCCGCGTTCACCTTGTCGGCCTCGAGGACGTCCATGACCGCGAGGACGCCCACCGTGCCCGCGAGGACCAGTGCCACCAAACCGTCGACATTGTTGCGCAACCAAGTCAGGAACCGCGACATGCACCATCCTCCCCGTCGTTCCCACCAGGATAGGTGCCCGTGGTGACGACCACACCCGGATTCCCTTGACCTCGAGTCAGGTCGAGGAACCAGTATGGGATCCGTTACCGCCGGGTCCAGTACACCCACCGGCGGAAACGAGAACAGCCGCACGCTCACCGAAGAGCGTGCGGCTGTTGGCTTTTCGCCGGTTACGCGTCCGGCTCGGGGCGCGGCGCGCGGGTCGCCGCGGCGGCGGCGCGCACCTGCGGCGCGACCAGCACCACCTGGCCGAGCACACCATTGATGAACGACGGCGAATCGTCGGTGGACAGCTCCTTGGCCAGCTCCACCGCCTCGTCCACGGCCACCACCGGCGGAACATCGTTGGCGTGGAACAACTCCCACACCGCGATGCGCAGAATCGCGCGATCCACCGCGGGCAACCGCTCGAGGGTCCAATCCTGGAGATAGGACTCGATGGTGCCGTCCACCCGATCCAGATCGTCGGCGACGCCCTCGACCAGCGTGTGGGTGTAGGCGTGCACCGGCGCGACCGCCTGATCATCGCGGGCCAGCTCCACCCGCTCACCGAGCAGATCGGCCACGTCGATATCGCGGGCCTCCGCCTCGAAGAGCAGATCGACCGCGCGACGCCGGGCCTTGTGCCGGGCGCCGAGCTTCTTGAACTTCTTGTCCTCCGGCACGCGCGTCAGGAGTTGACGCGGCTGATGTAGCTGCCGTCGCGGGTGTCGATCTTGAGCTTGTCACCCACGTTGATGAACAGCGGGACCTGCACCTCGGCGCCGGTCTCGATGGTGGCGGGCTTGGTGCCCGCGCTGGACCGGTCGCCCTGCAGGCCCGGCTCGGTGTGGGTGACGACGACCTCGATCGAGACCGGGAGCTCGATGAACAGTGCCTCGCCCTCGTGCATGGCGATCTGCACGCCCATGTTCTCCAGCAGGAAGCCACCCGCCTTGCCCACCGTGGTGTCGCCCAGGTGGATCTGGTCGTAGGTCTCGCCATCCATGAAGATGTAGTCCGAGCCGTCGTGGTACAGGTAGGTCATATCGCGGCGGTCGACGGTGGCGGTCTCCACCTTGACGCCGGCGTTGAAGGTCTTGTCGACGACCTTGCCCGACACCACGTTCTTCAGCTTGGTCCGCACGAACGCGGGGCCCTTACCCGGCTTGACGTGCTGGAATTCGACAATCTGCTGGAGGTTGTTGTCGATCTTCAGCACAAGGCCGTTCTTGAAGTCACTGGTGTCCGCCACTGTCCTCGGATCTCCTCGTTGTCACAGGTGAACCGGCGTCATTCGACGACGGTCAGGTCTTTGCTGGTGTTGGTGAGCAACTCCGGGCCCCCTTCGCGCACCACGAGCGTGTCCTCGATCCGGACTCCGCCGCGGCCGGGAAAGTACACACCAGGTTCGACGGTCACCGCCACGCCGGAGAGAAGTGTACCGGTTCCGGTTTTCATGATGCCGGGAGCTTCGTGGATCCGCAGTCCGACGCCATGGCCCAGACCGTGCGAGAACAGCGTGCCGTGCCCGGCCGCCTCGATCACCGCGCGCGCGGCGGCGTCCACCTCGACCACCCCGGCCCCGGGGCGCAAGGCCTTGCGCCCCGCCCGCTGCGCCTCCTCGACCAGCTCGTACACCTCGCGCTGCCACTCCGAGGGTGCACCGAGCACGAAGGTCCGGGTCATATCCGAGTGGTAACCGTTGACCACCGCGCCGAAATCGATCTTCACGAAGTCGCCCGTGCGCAGGATGCCGTCGGCGGCGCGATGATGCGGGATGGCCGAGTTGGCCCCCGCGGCGACGATGGTGGTGAAGGCGATGTCCTCCGCGCCGTGCTCGTACATCGCCCACTCCAGGTCTCTGGCGACCTGGCGTTCGGTGCGGCCCGGGCGCAGCGCGCCACGTTCCAGGATCGTCGCGAGCGCGGCGTCACCGGCGGCGCAGGCGGCACGCAGCTGCGCCACCTCGTAGTCGTCCTTGACCAGGCGCAACTGCTCGACCAGGCCCGCGACCGGAACCAGTTCCAGGCCGGTGCGCTGCTCGGCGAAGCCGCGGTGCTCGTCGACGGTGACGATATGGCTCTCGAAACCGACCCGGCCGACCTGCCACTCCCCCGCCAGCTCCACGATGCGCCGGGCTGTGGCCCGCGCGATCTCGGCGCGCAGATCGGGTACCTGGCGCGCCACCTGATCGCGGTAGCGGCCGTCGGTGCCGATCACGGTGCGCTCCTCGTCGTTGCGCATCTCCCAGGCGTGCACCAGCAGTGCCGCGTTGGATCCGGTGAATCCGGTCAGGTACCGGATATTCACCAGATCGGTGACCAGCAGGGCATCGACCTCGTTCTCGATCAGGAGACTCCGCAACGCGCTACGGCGCGCCGCGTAGTCGGGCGCGGAGGCCGCGTGATCAGCACACATGGAACCAAGTTACCGCCGACACGCCGTCGAGTGGAGCCACAACACGAGACCCGCCGATCGGCCGGCATCGCGGACACGGGTTGTTCACATGCGCGGGAGTTGTCCCCGGATCCGGCGGCGGGGATTGCTTTCGACGGCCGGCGGACGAGGCTGGAAGGCATGGAAATTCTGGCGTTCGCGGTGCTCACGGGGTGGTGTGCGGTGCTGAGCTGGTGGGATCTGCGGCAGTGGCGGCTTCCCGATCCGCTCACCGGGTCACTCGCGCTCGGCACGCTCGGATATGCCTGGTACGCGGGACAATTCGGCGCGGGCGTGATCGGGGCGGCGCTCCTGGCCGTGCCGTATCTCCTGGTGCATCTCGCGGCGCCCGGCGCGCTCGGGGCCGGCGATGTGAAGCTGGCCGTCGGATTGGGCGCGGCGGCGGGCCCGGGCGGAGCCCAGGTCTGGGTGTGGGCGGCCGTGGCCGCGCCGGTACTCACCGCGGCACTGGGGGTTGCGAGGCTGTGCGCCAACCGAATTCGCCGACGCGCCGGGCCCGGCGCCTCCGGCGGGGTGCCGCACGGGCCCGCCATGTGCGCGGCTACCCTGATCGCCCTGGGCGCCGCCGCGATCTGACCGGCGCCGTTGCGCAAACGAGGACAAATCTCGATGAGCACTGTGAAGGGGCCTCGACCGGGCGACCGGACACGTGCCCGCAATCACAATCGACCGGATTCCGGAGCTCGGGTATCAGCATGAAAGGATATAAGGCGTGTTGCGCTGGATAACTGCCGGAGAATCCCATGGTCCCGCTCTCGTCACCATCCTCGAGGGGATGGTCGCGGGTGTCGAAGTGACGTCCGACGAGATCTCCGCACAACTCGCCCGCCGCCGGCTCGGCTACGGGCGCGGCGCCCGGATGAAATTCGAGGCCGACAAGGTCACCATGGTCGGCGGCGTCCGCCACGGCCGTACCATGGGCGGACCGGTCGCCATCGAGGTCGCCAACTCCGAATGGCCCAAGTGGACCACGGTCATGTCCGCCGATCCGGTCGATCCCGCCGAACTCGCCGACCTGGCCCGCAACGCGCCCCTCACCCGCCCCCGCCCCGGCCACGCCGACTACTCCGGCATGCTCAAGTACAACTTCGACGACGCCCGCAACGTGCTCGAACGCGCCAGCGCCCGCGAGACCGCGGCCCGCGTCGCGGCCGGTACCGTCGCGCGCAATTTCCTGCGCCAGGCGTTCGGTGTCGAGGTCGTCTCGCACGTGGTGTCCATCGGCGCCGCCGCCAACACCACCGGCGTCATCCCGAGCGCCGCCGACCTCGCGGCCATCGACGAGAGCCCGGTGCGGGCCTTCGACTCCGACGCCGAAGCCGCCATGATCGCCGAGATCGAAGCCGCCAAGAAGGACGGCGACACTCTCGGTGGCGTCGTCGAGGTGATCGTCGAGGGCCTGCCCGTCGGACTCGGCTCCTACATCAGCGGTACCGACCGGCTCGACGCGCGTCTCGCGGCCGCGCTCATGGGCATCCAGGCGATCAAGGGCGTCGAGGTCGGCGACGGATTCGAAACCGCCCGCCGCCGCGGCAGCCAGGCCCACGACGAGATGAAGCCCGGCCCCGACGGCGTGCTGCGCTCCACCAACCGCGCGGGCGGCCTCGAAGGCGGCATGACCAACGGTGAACCGCTGCGCGTGCGCGCGGCCATGAAACCGATCTCCACGGTGCCGCGCGCCCTGTCCACCGTCGACATGACCACCGGCGAGGAAGCCGTCGCCATCCACCAGCGCTCCGACGTGTGCGCCGTGCCCGCCGCCGGTGTGGTCGCCGAGGCCATGGTGGCGCTGGTCGTCGCGCAGGCCGCACTGGAGAAGTTCGGTGGCGATTCGCTCACCGAGACCGTCGACAACATCACCAGCTACGTCAAGCGGATCAGCAGCCGGCCACACGTACCCTCCACCGCGCCATGATCGTGCAGACCGACCCACGCGCACCGCGCGTGGTGCTGGTCGGCCCACCCGGGGCGGGAAAATCCACGATCGGCCGCAAACTCGCCAAAGAACTCGGGGTCGAATTGTTCGACACCGACGCCGGAATCGAGGCCGACACCGGCCGCACCATCCCGGAGATCTTCGCCGCCGACGGCGAACCGGAGTTCCGGAAGATCGAAGAGCGGGTGGTGCGCCGCGCCATTCTCAACGAACGCGGTGTGGTGTCGCTCGGCGGTGGTGCCGTACTGTCCGCCGACACCCGGGCGCTGCTGCGCAATCGCACGGTCGTCTACCTGGAAATCAGTGTGGCCGAAGGGCTGCGCCGCACCGGCGCCAGCAACCAGCGCCCGCTGCTGAACGGCGCCGACCCGGCCGCGAAATACCGTGAGCTCATGCGCATCCGCCGCCCGCTCTACCGCGAGGTCGCCGCCATCCGTGTGCGCACCGACGGCCGCAGCCCCGGCCGCGTCGTGCGCATGATCCTCGCCAAACTCGGCATCGAACACTCCGTACCGGACCCGGTCACGCAGGCCGCACCCACCGCGCCCGCGGCCAACAGCCGTTCCCGCGCCCGCCGCCGCGCTCGGGCCCGCGCCGCGGCCCGCCGCGCCACCGGCGAGGCACCCCAGCCCGCCGAATCCTCGAGCGCCACCAGCGAATCCGCCGCCGGAACCCCGCGCGACACGTCCGGACGCGAGACGACGACCGACACGGCCGCCACCAGCGGAACCGAGACCAGGCGCCGAGGCCGCGGCCGCCGCCGAGGCCGCCGCACCACCTCCGGCAGCGAAGGTGCCGCACCGGCCTTACCCGGCGGCGCGACCGCGCCGACCGACGGCGGCGACGCGGCACGAACCGCGGCCGACGCCTCCGATCACGGACCCGCCGAGACAACTCCGGCCGACCGCGGCGCGGCTGGCCGAACCAGCCCGCGCTCGGGCACCCGGACCCGTACCCTCCGAGGCGGCTCGCGCCGGGCAGGCACCGAATCATCCGGCGGCGCTACAGCATCCCGCCTGAACAGTTCGGGCAGCGCCCGTACCCCAGCGGACAACGAACCCACCCCGGTCGCGCCGCGCACCGACAGCCGCCGCGGCACGGCAACCGAAACGCGGCACACCGCGATCGAAACGCAGTTCGACCGGTCGAATACGCGGCCCGAGTCCACATCGGTGTCCCACAGAACCGAACGACCGGGTGGCGGCGGGCGAAACACTCGACAGCCCAGGCGAGCACGGCGGGCAGCGGGAGCGCCGAACACGGTCCCGGCCGCCGAGCCCAACGCTCGACCCTCGTCCGCCGCGAATACGGGCTCGACGGACAGCGTTGATCCCAGCGGCCGACGGCAGCCAGCGGGAGCATCCGAAACCACATCCGCGACAGATTCGACCGCCCGGCATGCGGACCCCGCGCACAACACCGGCGGTAGATCCGATGAACCACGGCGGGCAGCGGCAACTCCGCACATCGCCTCGGTCATGGAGCCCGACGCTCGGCCGACGGCAGAGGGGGATCGGGGCAGGTGAGCGACAAGACCAGCAGTGATGCCCGTGGGCGCCGGAGCGGCCACGCCGTGCGGGCAACCAACAACCTTCGGCACGAACAGAATCGGAGCAGACAACGTGAGTGAGCCGACCCGTATCGAGGTACGCACCGCCGACCCGTATTCGGTGATCATCGGGCGAGGGCTGCTCGGCGAACTCGTCGAATCGGTGACCACGGCGACCACCGGGGTGCGCACGGTCGCGATCTTCTATCAGCCGCCGCTGGCCGAAACCGCCGAAGCGGTACGAAAAGCGCTGGCCGACACGGG
This sequence comes from Nocardia sp. NPDC127579, assembly GCF_042672005.1. Taxonomy (NCBI): domain Bacteria; kingdom Bacillati; phylum Actinomycetota; class Actinomycetes; order Mycobacteriales; family Nocardiaceae; genus Nocardia; species Nocardia sp. NPDC127579. The sequence continues at coordinate 319,849 of NZ_JBHXVZ010000005.1, forward strand.
GCTCGACGCGCACCGCGTGGAGATCCCGGACGCGGAAGCCGGTAAGGACCTCCAGGTCGCCGGATTCTGCTGGGAGGTGCTCGGCCGGATCGGTTTGACCCGCAACGACGTCATCGTCAGCCTCGGCGGTGGCGCGGCGACCGACCTCGCCGGTTTCGTCGCGGCCACCTGGATGCGCGGCGTGAACATCGTGCACGTCCCGACCACACTGCTGGCCATGGTGGACGCGGCGGTCGGCGGTAAGACCGGCATCAACACCGAGGCGGGCAAGAACCTCGTGGGCTGCTTCCACGAACCGGCCGCCGTGCTGGTCGACCTGGCCACCCTGGAAACCGTGCCGCGCAACGAGATCGTCGCGGGCATGGCCGAAATCCTCAAGGCCGGCTTCATCGCCGACCCGGTCATCCTCGATCTGGTGGAACGCGATCCCGGGGCCGCCCTCGACCCGACCGGCGAGGTGCTGCCGGAGCTGATCCGCCGCGCCGTCCAGGTCAAGGCCGATGTGGTCGCCGCCGATCTCAAAGAATCCAGCCTGCGCGAGATCCTCAACTACGGCCACACCCTGGGCCACGCCATCGAGCGTCGCGAACGCTACCGCTGGCGGCACGGTGCCGCCGTCGCGGTGGGCCTGGTGTTCGCGGCCGAACTGGGCCGCCTGGCCGGTCGCCTCGACGACGCCACCGCCGACCGGCACCGGACAGTCCTGGAAAGTGTCGGCCTGCCCACCACCTACGACGCGGACGCGCTGCCGCAACTGCTGGATTCCATGCAGACCGACAAGAAGACCCGCTCGGGCGTGCTCCGCTTCGTCGTCCTGGATGGGCTGGCCAAACCCGGCCGCTTGGAGGGCCCGGATCCGACCCTGCTCGCGGCCGCCTATTCGGCCATCGCCCGCGAGGACAATCCGTCCGGCGGCGCGATCCTGCTGTAGAGATGACGAACGCCCCACCCGATCCGGGTGGGGCGCCGGCGTTTCCGTCAGGCGGCCGAGCCGCTGACCCCCGCCGGAGGCTTCTTCTCGATACGGCGTTCCGCGAGCATGCGGCCGATGCCCACCCCCGCGAGCGCGGGCAGGAAGATCAGCAGGACGATGAACGCGGCGGCGACGGTGGCTTCGAAGAGCAGCGGGTTGTCGCCGAGGTCGAAGCGCGGCAGGAAGTCCAGCAGCCAGGACACGACGCCCATGCCGACACCGCCGGCGACCGCGGCCTTCAGCCACATGATCGTGAGGTCGGAACCGTGTTCCGGATCGGGGTGCACTTCGCGGTCCTTGCGGCCGTCGAGTATCCCCCAGGCGGCGACCGCGCCGATCAGGGCCGCCAAGCACAGCAGGCGCAGCCAAGAGCCTTGTGTCGGCCAGTACACCATCGCGAACCCGAGCAGGGTGCGCATACCCACCACCAGCGCACCGAGCAACAGTGCCCGCATAACCCAACCAGTCATGACTGACACCATAACCCGCAGCTAGACGAAACCTAACTAGAACCCGTATCAGAAATTGAACCGGGCGCGGTGGGCATCTCGGACGTCGACGGCGGCGGCCATCTCGGCGCGGGGGGCCGGGCGGCCGGTGAACTGTTCGACCTGGCCGTAGGCCTGGTTGAGCAGCATCTGCAAACCACTGACGACGATGTGGCCCGCGCGCGCCACGGTCGTGGCCAAAGGGGTGGGCCAGGGGTTGTAGATGGCGTCCAGCACGATCGGCGCGACGGCGACCGATTCCGCGACCGCGGCGGCGGCCTCCGGCGGGACGGTGCTCACCACGGCTCCGGCGCTCGCGCACACCGACCGCACGGCATCGGGGTCGAAATCCGACACGGCGACGATCATGCCGAGCTCCTCGGCGAGTTCCACTGCGCTGCGAGCCCTTTCGAGACTGCGCGCCACCACGGTGACCGACTTCGCGCCGAGTTCGCGCAGCGCGAGCAGCGCGGGGCGCGCGGTGCCGCCCGCCCCGAGGACGACCCCCTCGGTGAGCGCGCCGACACCGCCGCCGCGCAGCGCGCCGAGGACGCCGTCGACATCGGTGCAGTCGGCGCGCCAGCCGTCGGCGGTGCGCACCAGCGTGTTCGCCGAGCCGACCAGTACGGCCCGTTCGGTGCGCTCGTCGGCGTACGCGAGGGCGGCCTCCTTGCCCGGCATGGTCACCGACAGTCCGACCCATTCGGGGCCGAGCCCGTCGACCAGCCCGGGCAGTTGCTCGGCCGAGCATTCGATCCGCTCGTAGGTCCACGGCAGGCCGAGCGCGCGGTAGGCGGCCAGGTGCAGCTGCGGCGAGCGGGAATGTGCGATCGGCTTACCCAGGACCGCGGCTTTGCGCCGGTCAGCGTCCACTGTCGAGGATTCCGCTCTGCTGGGCGATGCGGATATTGCGCAGGTGTTCGGAGTAGCTCGCGGTGAACATGGTGGTGCCCTTCGCGTCGACGGTGACGAAGTACAGCCAATCACCCGGTTCCGGCTTCTCCATGGCGCGCAACGAGTCCAGCGACGGCGCGGCGATCGGGTTGGCGGGCAGCCCCGACATGGCGTAGGTGTTCCACGGCGTCTTGGTCTCGCGGTCGTCGTCGGTGGTGGCGAGTTCGGTGGTGTCCAGCCCGTAGTTGACGGTGGAGTCGAACTGCAACGGCTGGTCGACGGCCAGCCGGTTCAGGATGACCCGCGCGACTTTCGCCCGGTCCCCCGGCGAGGCCTCCCGCTCGACCAGCGACGCGGCGATCAGCGTCTGATAGGGCGTCAGGTTCGTCTGCGCACCCGATTGCAGCAGGCCGGTCGCCTCGTAACCGGCGGCGCTCTGCGTGATCAGCTGTCGCAGGATCTGCTGGGGCGTACCGCTGGGATCGAAATCCCAGGTGCCCGCGGCGAGCAGGCCGTCGAGCTGGCGGCTGCGGTCCGGCGCGGCGCGTACCGATTCCATCGCCCACGCCGGGACGCCGAGCGCGGCCAGGTCGGTGCTCGCTGCCGCGGCGGCGAGATCCTGTGCGCTGACACACTTCTGCTGCGTCGCCATGCCGACGCAGCTGGCGGCCGAGATCTTCGTGTACAGCCCTTCGGTTGTCGAACCGGTCTTCACATCGTGCTGGTCGTGCAGCAATCGCCCCTCGGCGACAACGAGATTGCCGACCCGCGAGCCCTTGCCGACCAGTGTGGTCACCGCGTCGGCGGCGGGGCTCTTGCTGGGGATGGCGTAGTAACCCGGCTGCACCGAGGTCATGGCCGAATTCCGCATGGCCGCTTGGTAGAACGCGCTGCTGCTCTTGACCACGTCCTTCTCCAGCATGGAGTCGGCGATCTGGCTGGCGGTATCGCCGGGATGCACCTGCACCACCACGAGCGGACCACCCGGACCGGCGTAATCGGCTGGCGGGCCGAAGGATTCGGCGAACTTCTTGATCGCGAATCCGGCCGCGCCGACGAGCAGGACGGTCAGCACCGCGCCGATGATCCACATGCTGCGGCGGCGCTTCTTGCGTTCGGCCGCCTTGCGTGAGGCGGCCCGCGACGACCGGCGACCGCGCGGTGACTTGGCGGGCCGATCGGGCTTGGCCCGGCGGGTGGCGCGGGTAGCGGTCCGGGCGCTGGTGCGGGTCGCGGTGCGCACCGGCTTCCGCTGCGGCGGTTCCGGCTGCTCGGGTTCGTCGAAATCGTCGTCGAAATCGCTTGCGGCGCCGAAGTCCTCGTCGTCATAGCGGCCGGGGCCGTCGTAGAGCGGATCGTCGTCGTCGGTGTAGCGCGGGATGACGTTGGTGTCGTCGTCGTAATTGGCCCAGCGATCGGGTTCCGGCGTCTTCGTGGCCGCGCGACGGCGGCGGTCATCGGCCCACGCCTTTTCGTCACGCCGATAGCGGCGATCGGCCTCGCGCTGCCGGAAATGTTCCTCGGCGCGCGCCCATCGATCCGTCATGCATCGCCCTCCGACGACGCTGCCTCTTCGCCCGACTTCAACACCGCACTCCGTTCGTCCAACCATCCTTGCAGGATCGACACGGCCGCCGCCTGATCGATGACTCGGCGCTGGCCACGCGCGCGTACTCCACTGTCCCGCAATGCACGTGCAGCTGACACCGTAGTCAAACGTTCGTCGGAAAGCCGGATCGGCACGGGGGCAATACTGGCTTGCAAACTCTTGGCGAATGCCATGGCCAACCCCGCCGCGGTCCCCTTTTCCCCGCGCAGCGTGCGTGGCAAGCCGACGATGACCTCCACTGCCTCGTACTCGCGCACAATTTCGGCAATCCTGGCGATGTCGGGTGTCGGACCGCCTCCGCGCGCACCGGATTTGGCGCGCGGCACCGTCTCGACGGGTGTCGCAAGGATGCCGTCAGGGTCACTTGACGCCACGCCGATGCGGACACTGCCGACATCGATCGCGATGCGCCTGCCCCGCCCGGGGTCGGTCGCCGGATCCGGCCGGTGCCCGCCCTCGGGCAGTTCTGGGTTCTCCTCCGCCATCTCAGGAGGCCAGTTCGGCCACCCGCGCCCGGACCGCCGCTAGCCCGGCGGCGATACCCGAGGGATCCGCACCGGCGCCCTGCGCCATCTCCGGCTTGCCGCCACCACGGCCCGCGATGCTGGGACCGAACGCGCCGACCAGATCACCGGCCTTGAAGCCGAGCTCCTGGGCGGGCTTGTTGACGGTCACCACGAACGGAACCTTGCCGTCGGCATTGCCGAGCAGCACCACGACGGCGGGATCGGTGCCGAAGCGGCCACGGATATCGGTGGCCAGCGTGCGCAGATCACCCGCGCCGACGCCTTCGGGCGCGGCCACCGCCACCAGCAGCACGCCGCCGATCCGCTCGGCCTGATCGACGAAGGCCGACACCGAGGACAGCACGGCGGCCAGTTTGGTGCGCTCGAGTTCCTTCTCGGCCACCTTCAGCCGCTCCACCAGTTGCTCGACTCGCGCCGGCACCTCCTCGGAGGGCACCTTCAGGCTCGACGCGACACCGGCCAGCAGCGCACGCTCCTTGGCCAGGTACTTGTAGGAGTCCAGGCCGACAAAGGCCTCCACGCGGCGCTTGCCCGAGCCGATGGCCGATTCGCCGAGCAGCGTGATCGGGCCGATCTGCGAGGAATGCTGCACGTGCGTACCACCGCAGAGTTCCATCGAGAACGGGCCGCCGATCTCCACGACCCGCACCTCGGAACCGTAGTTCTCGCCGAAGAGCGCCATCGCGCCCATCTCCTTGGCCTTGGTCAGGTCGGTCACGAAGGTGTTCACCGGGAAGTCCGCGCCCACGGCGTCGTTGGAGACGGCCTCGATGTCGGCCTTCTGGCTCTCGGTGAGCTGACCGGTCCAGTTGAAGTCGAAGCGCAGGTAGCCGGGCTTGTTCATCGAGCCCGCCTGCACGGCGTTCGGTCCCAGGATCTGGCGCAGCGCCGCGTGCACCATGTGGGTGCCCGAGTGCCCCTGGGTGGCGCCGCGCCGCCAGGCCGGATCCGCCTGGGCGAGAACGATATCGCCCTCGGTGAGCTGCCCCTGCTCGACCGTGGTCTTGTGCACCCACAGCTTCTTGGCGATCTTCTGCACGTCGTTGACGGTCACCTTCAGACCGGTCGCGGTGATGGAGCCGCGATCGGCGATCTGCCCGCCCGATTCGGCGTAGAGGGGGCTCCGATCCAGGATCACCTCGACGTCCTGACCCGCCGTGGCGACCGGCACGCGCACGCCGTCGGCGATCAGCGCCAGCACGGTGGCCTCGGAGGTGAGCTCGTCGAAGCCGGTGAACTCGGTTTCGCCGCGGTCGACGAACTCCTTGTAGATCGACAGGTCGGCGTGCCCGTGCTTGCGGGCCTGCGCGTCGGCCTTGGCCATCGCGACCTGCTCGGCCATCAGCGAGCGGAACCCGGCCTCGTCGACCGAAAGACCGGCCTCGGAAGCCATTTCGAGGGTGAGCTCGATCGGGAAGCCGTAGGTGTCGTGCAGCTTGAACGCCGCCGAACCCGGAATCGTGGTGGCGCCCTTGGCTTCGACCTCGTCGACGGCGTCGGCGAACAGCTTGGAGCCGGTGTTGAGCGTCTTGAGGAACGCGGCCTCCTCGGCGACCGCGACATCGCGGATACGCGCGAAATCGGTGCCGAGCTCCGGGTAGGACGGCGACATGAGATCGCTGACGGTCTTCATGAATTCGCCGATCACCGGCTTGTCGGCGCCGAGCAGGCGAGCCGAGCGCACGATGCGGCGCAGCAGCCGGCGCAGCACGTAGCCACGGCCGTCGTTACCCGGGTTGATGCCGTCGGCGATCAGCATGGCGCCCGAACGCGCGTGGTCGGCGATGACGCGGAAACGGCGGTCGCCCTCGGCGTCGACACCGTAGGAGCTGCCGGTGAGTTCCTCGGCCTTGGCGATGATCGGGCGCAGCAGATCGGTCTCGTAGACGTTCTCCACGCCCTGCAACAGCATCGCCACACGTTCGACGCCCATACCGGTGTCGATGTTCTTCTTCGGCAGCGACCCGATCGGCGGGTGCCCCTTCTTGGGACTGAGATCGCCGCGAATGTCCTGCATGAAGACCAGGTTCCAGATCTCGAGGTACCGGTCCTCGTCGGCGACCGGGCCGCCTTCCTTACCGTAGGCCGGGCCGCGGTCGAAGTAGATCTCCGAGCAGGGGCCGCCGGGGCCGGGCACGCCCATGTCCCAGTAATTGTCCTCGCCGTCGCGGAACTGGATCCGCTGCTCCGGGATTCCGATCTTGGTCCGCCAGATCTCGGCGGCCTCGGGATCGGCGTTGTAGGCGGTGACCCACAGGCGTTCCGGATCGAAGCCGTAGCCGCCCTCCTCCTGCGACTTGGTCAGCAGCTCCCACGCGAAGGTGATGGCGCCTTCCTTGAAGTAGTCGCCGAAGGAGAAGTTGCCGGCCATCTGGAAGAAGGTGTTGTGCCGGGTGGTGACGCCGACCTCTTCGATATCACCGGTGCGCACGCACTTCTGCACGCTGGTGGCGCGGGTGTAGGGCGCTGCCTGTTGACCCAGGAAGAACGGCTTGAACTGAACCATGCCCGCGTTCACGAAGAGCAGGGTCGGGTCGTCCAGGCTCAGCGGGGCACTCGGTACCTCGGTGTGGCCGGCACGGACGAAATGTTCCAGGAATCGCCGTCGGATCTCGTGGGTCTGCACAGGTATCCAGCCTACCGGGACGGTGCATCCGATTTTTCCGGGCCCGGACCCGCCTACTTCGCGCGGACGATCCGGCGCAGCTTCTGCACGCGCGGACCGATCTCGCGCTCGGTGCCGTGGTCGGTCGGGGTGTAGTAATCACGGCCGACCAATTCGTCGGGCGGGTACTGCTGGGCGAGCACACCGTCGGGATCGTCGTGTGGGTATTTGTAGCCCTGGGCATTGCCGAGCGCGGCCGCGCCCGCGTAGTGGCCGTCACGCAGGTGAGCGGGTACCTGGCCCGCCTTGCCCGCCGCGATATCGGACATGGCCGCGCCGAGCGCGGCCGGGACCGCGCCGGATTTCGGCGCGGTGGCCAGATGGATGGTGGCGTGGGTGAGCGTGAGCTGGGCCTCGGGCATGCCGATCAACTGCACGACCTGCGCCGCCGCGACCGCCGCCTGCAGTGCGGTGGGATCGGCCATGCCGATGTCCTCGCTGGCCGAGATGACCAGGCGGCGGGCGATGAAGCGCGGATCCTCCCCGGCGCTCATCATGCGGGCCAGATAGTGCAGCGCCGCATCGACATCGGAGCCGCGGATGGACTTGATGAACGCGCTGACCACGTCGTAGTGCTGATCGCCGCCGCGGTCGTAGCGCACGGCGGCCTTGTCGACGCTTGCCTCGACCAGGTCGACATCGACCGTGCCGTCGAGCGAGGATTCGGCGGAGGCCTCGAGCGCGGTGAGCGAGCGCCGGGCATCGCCGCCCGCGATCCGGACGATGTGGTCCAGCGCCGCCTCGGTGACCGTGTACTCACCCGCGAAACCACGCGGGTCCTCGACAGCGCGCCGCAGAACCTGGCGGATATCGGCGTCGGTGAGCGAGTGCAGTTGCAGCACCAGCGAGCGCGACAGCAACGGTGAGACGACCGAGAAGGACGGGTTCTCGGTGGTCGCGCCGACGAGCAGCACGACCCGGTTCTCGACCGCCGCGAGCAGGGCGTCCTGCTGGGTTTTGGAGAAGCGGTGCACCTCGTCGATGAACAGCACGGTCTGCTCGCCGACGGTCAATCGGCGGCGGGCCAGATCGATGACCGCGCGAACCTCCTTGACCCCCGCCGACAGGGCCGACAGCGCCTCGAACCGGCGACCGGTGGCCTGCGAGATGAGCGAGGCCAGGGTGGTCTTGCCGGTGCCGGGCGGACCGTAGAGCAGCACCGAGGCCGCGCCCGAGCCCTCCACCAGCCGCCGCAGCGGCGAGCCGGGGCCGAGCAGGTGCTGCTGGCCCACCACCTCGTCCAGCGATGCGGGCCGCATCCGCACCGCGAGCGGTACCGACGACCCGGCCCCGCGGAATTCGACGCGGCCCGCGGCCTCGGACTCCGCCGCGGCCCCGGGCATGTCGAACAGCCCGTCGGTCATGCCCGTACCTCGCCGGTGACGGGCAGGCAGGAGTAGCGCACGGTCATGATTGCGACCGTACCGGGGACCTCCGACAAGTCCGGCCCCCAACCCGGCTGAGCCCCGCGTGAACATCACACCGGATCTGGACATCCGACCAGCACATGGGCGTTTCGACTTGCCACGCGCTCGCCGATCGACTGAGATCAATAGACGTGCCTGAAAACGCAGCTGTTTCAGATTCTTCGGCGCCCGGCGCGATCGGCCGCCGCACCCTGCTGAAGAGCAGTGCCGTCGCCGCCGCCGCGACCACCCTGCTCACCGGCACCGCTCGCGCGCAGGGACCGGTCTTCCGGCACGGCATCGCCTCCGGCGACCCGCTACCGAACGCCGTCGTGCTCTGGACCCGGGTCACCGTCGCAGACGACGCCGTCCCCGGCTCGGGCCGCGGCGAATCGGTCACGGTGCGCTGGGAGATCTCGCCCAGCGCCGATTTCGCGTCCCAGGTCGCCTCGGGCACCCACACCGCCGGCGCCGACTCCGACCACACGGTCAAGGTCGACGTGACCGGCCTGACCGCGGGCACCACCTACCACTACCGATTCAGCGCACTCGGCCAGACCTCACCGGTCGGCCGCACCCACACCGCGCCCGCCGACACCGACACACCCGACCGCCTGCGCTTCGGCGTGGTGTCCTGCTCCAACTGGGAGGCGGGCTACTTCGGCGCCTACCGCCACCTCGCCGCCCGCGGCGACCTGGACGCGATCATCCACCTCGGCGACTACATCTACGAGTACGGCCGCGGCGAATACGGCGGCCGGACCGGCGCCGTTCGCGACCACGACCCGGTCAACGAGATCGTCACCCTCGCCGACTACCGCACCCGGCACGGCCAGTACAAAACCGACGGCGACCTCGCGGGCCTGCACGCGCTGCTCCCCTTCATCTGCACCTGGGACGACCACGAATCCGCCGACAACTCCTGGTCCGGCGGCGCCAACCACCACGACCCCGCCGTCAACGGCCCGTGGTCGGCCCGCCGCGCCGCCTCCGCCCAGGCCTACCTCGAGTGGATGCCGGTGCGCGCCAAGGGTTCCGGCGACGACGTGCAGATCTACCGCCGCCTGCGCTTCGGCACACTGGCCGAACTGTCCATGCTCGATCTGCGCAGCTACCGCGACGAAGAGGTGACGCCCGGCGCGGGCTGGCGCAATGTCGACAGCCCCGCCCGCACCCTGACCGGCAAGGCGCAGATGGACTGGCTCACCGCCGGTCTCACCTCCGCCCCCACCCGCTGGAAACTCATCGGCACCTCGGTGATGATCGCCCCGCTGGTCTTCCCGCCCCTGGACCCGGCCACCGGCAAAGCCTTCACCGACGCCCTCGGCCTCCCGCAGTCCGGTGTCCCCGCCAACGCCGACCAGTGGGACGGCTACACCGCCGACCGCCGCACCCTTTTCACCGCCCTGCACGACCACCAGGTCTCCGACGTCGTGTTCCTCACCGGCGACATCCACTCCTCCTGGGCCTCCGATGTCCCCCTGGAGGCCGCCGCCTACCCGGCGGGCCCGACCGTCGGCGCCGAGTTCGTCGTCCCCTCGATCACCTCCGCCAGCATCGGCGAAATGCTCCAATCCCCACCCCGCACCGCCGCCCTCCCGATCGAGGAGAGCATCAAGGGCATCAACCACCACATGCGCTACGTAGAACTCGAATCCCACGGCTACGGCGTCCTCGAGGTAACCCCCGACCAATCCCAAATGGACTGGTTCTACGTCCAGGACGTGGAAGACCCGAACACCGGCCTCCGCCACGGCGCCTCATTCGCGGTCCGCTCCGGCGGCCGCCTCGAACCGCGCCCGACCCCGATCCTCTGAGGGGGTCGCCGGGCCGACGCCTCACTTCGTTCGGCTAACGGCCCGGCGACCGGAGTCTCAACCGGGCACCGGGGGCGCTTCGCTTCCCCGGTGCCGTCCAGCTTCGGGCTTGTCTCGCTGCGCTCGACAGTTCGCCCCGGTGTTTCGAAGAGCCCCCGGATGTTTCGAAGAGCAGGGCCGCTCGGCGCTTCGTGATCCAGGGGTGCCGCAGGTGAGGGTTTGTCCGATGGTCGGGTGCGGCACGCGTCCGGCGCTCTGAGGTAGTGCGTGCCGCAACGCGCGGACGGTGCAGCGAAGTGAGGCGTTGTGCCGGCGACTCCGCCCAGCGAAGCGGCGTTGCGCCGGCGACGTCATCCCTACTCGGACCAGCGTTCCTCGAGCATCGCAGCGACTTCGTCCGCGAAATCACCGATCGCGTCGTCCCCGGTGCACCGCGCGTCCTCGGCGAGCGCGACCCAGCGGTTGATCAGCGCCTCGGACCGCGGCACCGACAGTCCGTGCTCGCGTGCGGCGGCGATCCGCGCGTGATCGGCGGGCAGGAACCAGTACGTGCTCAGCCACACCCAGATGAGGCGGGCCTCGAGGATGCGCTCGGCGAGGACCGTGTCGTCGGCGAGCGCCGGCCACACGCCGACCACCTCGGCGCGCCACGCCTCCACCATCTGCCGTGCTCGTTCGCGGGACAGCTCGAAATCGCACAGGCAGCCCGGGAAGGACACCAGCGCGTAGGCGATGTCGAGGGTGGCGTCGCGGAAGCCGCCCCACTCGTAGTCCAGGAAACGGGCGCCCTCCTCGTTGAGGATGACATTGTCCGGGCACAGGTCCGACGGGCTGAACGCGCGGAAACGTCCGGCCGAGAAGAGCCGGTTGCCGCGCACGATGCGTTCGGCGATCTCGCCGGGCACCTCGATGCCGAGTTCGCGCCGCAGCAGGCCGGGCACCTCGGCGATCGCCGTCTCGGACTGCTGGGCAATGCCGTCGACCCGGTGCATCACATCGACGCGGCGCAGCAGCGCCACGAAATCGGCTTCGCGGCCCACGGTGGCGGCGTGCATGCGGCCCAGCGCCTGAGCGAAGGCCATCAGCGCGTTGCGGGTGGCCGGTTCGGCTCCGGACTTCAACTGCTGGGTGAGCAGCGCGTTCTCGCCGAGGTCGCTGAGGATGAGCAGGCGCTCGGGCAGGCTGTGCGCGATGAGGTAGGCGCCGGGGCGCTGGTCGCGGCTGAGCGCGGTGGTGAACTGGTAGGAGACGGCTTCACGCAGGAATGCCGAATCGATGCTGGCGACGCCGGGCGCCAGCCCGCCGGTGCGGCGTTCCTCGGCATTGCCGCGAACCTGTTTGACGATGAGGGTGCGCGGCAGTGAGAAGGCGTTCTCGGATACGCGCACGCGTAGGACTGTCGTCCTACCACTACCGCTGAGTTCCATCGGATCGCTCAGCTTCACCGGAGCACCCATTCGCTTTGTGAGCAATTGCTGTGCTGCGGACACGACTTCGGCGGCGCGTTCGGCCAATAGTGCGGTCATCGCCTCTCAAGCTACTCGCATCGGGTCACTTCTAGCGAGCGGTTGCACAACCTTTCCGCGTCGCTCGGCGTGTCTGTGGTGGGGTTGCCGGTGCTGCGCTGTCCGCTTGACATCAGGCGCGTTCGTCCGGTTTTCTCATCCTGAACTGCTGTGTGCCACACCGCAAACCCGTTGCGCCGGAAAGGTCGACGAATGTCCGACACACCGCAAGCCAGGCCGGGCGAACCCGAGCGAGGCGCGCCCGAGCATCAGGGTGGCGAGCCGGAAGCCGCGCAGCCCAACGCCGAACCCGGGCAAAGCGGACAAAGCAAGCCCGCCGCCGACTACCCGCCGTTCACCGAACCGGGCGAGTCGCAGGCCGGTCCGCAGAGTTCCCCGGCACAGCAAGGCTTTCCGTCACCCGGCGACCCGGCCGGCTCCCCGCGGCCGCCCGAGTACGCCTCGCCCGGCACCCCGCCACCAGCCGGATACGACACACCACCGGGTTCCGTCGCACCACCGGAGTCCGGCACCCCACAGCCCGGTTACGAAACTCCGCAGCTCGGGTACGGTCAGCAGCCCCCGCCCGGCTACAGCGCACCGCCGCCCGCACATGGCACCCCCTCGGAGTCCGGCACACCACAGCCCGGTTACGAAACTCCTCCACCCGGATACGGACAGCAGCCCCCTCCCGGTTACGGCGCACCGCCACCAGGTTCCGGCACACCACCACCCGGATTCGGAGCACCACCTCCCGGCTACGGCGCACCACCACCAGGTTCCGGCACACCACCACCCGGATTCGGAGCTCCGCCACCAGGTTCCGGCACACCACCACCGGGATTCGGAGCACCACCTCCTGGTTACGGCGCTCCTCCACCCGGCTACGGGCCGCAGCCTGCACCAGGCACGCCACCGGCACGCGGCTACCAGGCCGCCGCGCCGACCCCCACCGGTCTCGAAGCGGGCGCGGCTCTGGGCTACGGCCTGGAGAAGTTCCGCGCGAATCTCGCTACCTGGCTCGGCATTACCGCGGTCGGCTTCGGCATCTACCTGGCCCTCTGGCTGATCGTCGTGCTGATCGAGCCGAACTCGTTCCTGACGCTCATGGTGCTGTTCATGGCGGTGATGGCGGCGCTGTGGCTGCTCCAGGCCGCAATGGTGCGCGGCGCGCTCTACGAGATAGACGGCACCCCACCGGTTTTCGGCTCGTTCTTCCAGTTCGGCAATGCGGGCAATGTCCTGCTGACCGCGCTGCTCGCCTTCGTCGCGACCTTCCTCGGCCTGGCGCTGTTCGTGCTGCCCGGCATCATCATCGGTTTCCTGTGCCTGTTCGCACTGCATTTCGTGATCGATCAGGACCAGGACCCGTTCCAGGCGATCCGGTCCAGCGCGAAGCTCGTCGCCGCCAATGTGGGGTCCGTGCTGCTGCTCGTCGTCGCGATCAGCGTGCTGACCTTCTTCGGCGCGCTGCTGTGCGGATTCGGCCTGCTGGTCGTCGCGCCGATCTCCGTCATCGCGGTCACCTACGCCTATCGGGTACTCAGCGGGGGTCTGCTCACCCCGGCTCGCTGAGCGACCGAGCCCCACGACGAAAGAACTCCGCCCCGCGCTCGTTTCGAGCGCGGGGCGGAGTTCTGCGGCCGACCTATTGGGAGTCGCCCTTCGGCTTCTTCGTGTCCTCGGGCTTGAAGTCCAGGCCCGCTTCCTTGCGCTGCTGCGGTGTGATCGGCGCGGGTGCGTCGGTCAGCGGGTCGACACCGCCGCCGCTCTTCGGGAACGCGATCACGTCGCGGATCGAATCCACCCCGGCCAGCAGCGCGGTGATCCGGTCCCAGCCGAAGGCGATACCACCGTGCGGCGGCGCGCCGAAGGCGAACGCGTCGAGCAGGAAGCCGAACTTCTCCTGCGCCTCGTCGTGGCTGATGCCCATCACCTTGAACACGCGTTCCTGGACATCGCGACGGTGGATACGGATGGAACCGCCACCGATCTCGTTGCCGTTGCAGACGATGTCGTAGGCGTAGGCCAGCGCCGCACCCGGATCGGTGTCGAAGGTGTCGAGCGAGTCCGGTTTGGGCGAGGTGAACGCGTGGTGCACGGCGGTCCAGGCCGAATGGCCCAGCGCCACATCGCCGCTGGCGGTGGCGTCGGAGGTGGGCTCGAACATCGGCGCATCCACGATCCAGACGAAGGCCCACGCGTTCTCGTCGATCAGGCCGCACTTGCGGGCGATCTCGCCGCGAGCCGCACCCAGGATGGCACGGCCGGCCTTCTGCTCGCCGGCGGCGAAGAAGATGCAGTCGCCGGGCTCCGCGCCCACGAACTTGGCCAGCCCGTCGCGCTCGGCATCGGTGAGGTTCTTGGCGACCGGGCCGCCGAGCGTGCCGTCCTCCTGCACGAGCACATAGGCCAGACCACGCGAACCGCGCTGCTTGGCCCACTCCTGCCAGGCGTCGAGCTGCCGCCGCGGCTGCGACGCGCCACCTGGCATGACGACGGCGCCGACATACGGAGACTGGAACACCCGGAACGGCGTGTCCTTGAAGTACTCCTGCATCTCGGTGATCTCGACCTCGAAGCGCAGGTCCGGCTTGTCGGAACCGTAGCGGCGCATGGCCTCGGCGTAGGTCATGTGCGGGATCGGCGTGGTGATGTCGTGACCGACCAGCTTCCACAGCGCGGTGAGGATCTCCTCGGCCAGCAGGATGACATCCTCCTGGCGCACGAAGCTCATCTCGATGTCGAGCTGGGTGAACTCGGGCTGACGGTCCGCGCGGAAGTCCTCGTCGCGGTAGCAGCGCGCGATCTGGTAGTAGCGCTCGATACCGCCGACCATGAGCAGCTGCTTGAACAGCTGCGGGCTCTGCGGCAGCGCGTAGAAGCTGCCCGGTTGCAGGCGCGCGGGCACCAGGAAGTCGCGGGCGCCCTCGGGGGTCGAGCGGGTCATCGTCGGGGTCTCCACCTCGACGAATTCGTGCCGGGACAGCACCTCGCGGGCGGCGGCGTTGGCCTTGGAGCGCAACCGCATGGCGTGCGCGGGGCCCTCACGGCGCAGGTCCAGGTACCGGTACTTGAGGCGGGCTTCCTCGCCGGGCTGCTCGTCGAGCTGGAACGGCAGCGGCGCGCTCTCGTTGAGTACCTCGAGCTCGGTGACGTTGACCTCGATCTGACCGGTCGGAAGCTCCGGGTTCTCGTTGCCGTCCGGTCGCTGCTCGACCACGCCGGTGACCCGGACGCAGAATTCGGCGCGCAGCCGGTGCGCCTGCTCGGCCGCGGCCCCCTCGCGGAACACCGCCTGCGCGACGCCCGAGGCGTCACGCAGATCGATGAAGATCACGCCACCGTGGTCACGCCGCCGGGCCACCCATCCGGTGAGGGTGACGGTCTGACCGGTGTGCTCGCTTCGCAGCGAACCAGCCAAGTGGGTGCGCAGCACGGTATTCCTTTCGACGATTGCGGGCACCGGGCCTGCTCCCCGTCCCGGTGCGCTATCACCTTAGCGACAGGCCGGGCCCCAACCCTAATAAGGGCGGTGCCCGTGACCGGCGCGAACGCGGCCGCTCCGGCCCGCAGCCCCCGGGAGTGGTCACCGACGCGACACGTTCGCCGTCCGCCGCTCGTTGCCGAGCCCACCGTGTCAAGCTGTAGACGCTCTGACGAACTGCGCGTGACCGGCCACTCGATACTCAGGAGCGACACCCATGACCTTCAACGAGGGCGCACAGATCGATCCGGACGCGGTCAGGTCCGGGGGCGGTCCCGGCCGAGGTGGGCGGATGGCGCTCGGCGGCGGCGTCGGCGGTCTGATCCTGACGGTGGTCGTCCTGCTGCTCGGCGGCGATCCGGGATCGATGATGGGCGGATTCACCGGCGCACAGGATCCGAACAACGCGCCGACCGCGGGCACTCCCGATCACTGCAAAACCGGCGCGGACGCCAACAAGTTCCTGGACTGCCGGGTCGCGGGGACGGTGACGAGTCTGAACGCGGTGTGGGGCACCGAGCTTCCCAGGCAGTCGGGATCGAAGTACATCAAGCCGGACGTCGTATTGTTCTCCGGCGCCACCGCCACCGGCTGCGGCAATGCGACCAGCGCGGTCGGCCCCTTCTACTGTCCACTGGATCAGACCGCCTACTTCGATGTCAGCTTTTTCAACGAACTGACCACGCAGTTCGGCGCGAGCACCGGACCATTGGCACAGGAATATGTGGTGGCACACGAGATCGGCCATCACGTGCAGAATCTGCTCGGCGATCTGGGCCGGGCCCAGCGTGATCCCAACGGCCCGGAGTCCGGCGCCGTGCGCACCGAACTCCAGGCCGACTGCTATGCCGGGATCTGGGCGCATTTCGCCGACCGGCAGCCCGCTCCCGGCGGCGGCGAGCCGTTCCTGCAGCCACTCAGCGACCAGGACGTCAAGGACGCGCTCTCGGCGGCCGCCGCGGTCGGCGACGACCGGATCCAGCGCAAGACCTCCGGCCGGGTCAATCCGGAGGCGTGGACGCACGGGTCCTCCGACGAGCGGCAAGCCTGGTTCCTGGCCGGGTACAAGTCCGGCCGGCTGGACGGCTGCGACACGTTCCGCGCTACCGATCTGCGCAATCCGCCCGCCCTGCGGTGACCGGCTGCGCAGGGCCGAGCGCCGCGCTGTCACAATGATCGGCGCTGTCTCGAGCACGTCGCCGCACCACCCGGTTCCCACGAATAGGGGTTTCATGCGCAAGACGAAATCGGTTCTGCTGCTTCTGGTTCTGCTGTGCGCGGTCGGTTCCGGACCGGCCCTCGCCGAACCCGACGCCGACCCGTCCGCCGATCCGCCCACGCTGGCGGAGATCACGCTGACCACCATCCCGCACGGCTGGTCCGATCGCCACGACCTGCGCCCGGAGCTCGAGGTCTACCCGGACGGCCGGGCGATCAAGAAGCCCGATGCCACGGCCGCCGACCGGGCACCGGATGTGCCGCCGCGCCAGCAGGTGGGCTCGCTGCGCGCGGACGTGCTGCGCGCCGCGCAGGCCGAGATCCGCGCGCTGTCGGAGGTGGATTTCGGCGAACCGCAGGGCGCGGACGACAGTAAGCAGATCATCGACTTCCTGCCCGAGACCCGCGGTCAGGAGCTGCATCTGATCGTCTACGCGCCGGGCGTCACCGCGGGGCTCACCCCGGAGCAGCAGGACGGCCGGATCCGCTTCGCCGCGCTGTATCGCAGGCTGCTCGACGCGTTCGTCGAGGACTGAGCACCGACGAAAAACGGTGCCCCACTTCCCGACTGGGGAGGTGGGGCACCGTTGTTCGTGCGACTAGAACTGGTCCTGCTCGTAATCCATGCCGAGCATCTCATCGGAATGGGTGGCGCCGATGACATCCGGCGTCGATTCACCGAGCGGGCCGGTGAGATCGTCGTTGCCGGTGAGGCTCTGGTACGGCTGCACAGTGCGGTCGTGATCGTCGTCGTCGTCGTTGCCGTTGCGGTTGGCGGCGGCCGCGCCGGGACTGCCCATGAACGAGTTACCGGCGCTGGCCGGGCTGGTCGACGCGCCGAGACCGGTGCCGAGGCTGGCCGGGACGGTCGCGGCCCGCAGCGGCGAGACCGTGCCGGGCACACCGGATACCGACTTCGGGGTACCCGAGTTCGGCGTGCCGGTGCCGGTGCGCGGGGTGCCGGTCGAGGTGCGCGGCGTCCCTGTCCCCAGTGTGGTGCCGGGGGTACCGGTGGTGGTGGCGGCCGGGTTGGTCGAAGCGGGCGTGGTGGACGACGGGGACCCGGAGCTCACTGCCGACTGAGCCGAGGTGGCGGCTTCCTGCGCCTTCGTCGCCACGGATTCGGCGTTCTGCGCCACTGTCTGCGCGACCTCTTCGGCGGAGGGCAATCCGCTCTGGCCGACCAGATTCGAGAGCATCGCGTTCAGCTCGGTGGTCTTGCCGGACAGATCGCCGCGGGTGGCGTTGACCACCGACAGCGCGCTGCCCAGGTGCTGGGTGGCCGAGGCCACCAGCGCGGCTTGGCCGGGCGGAGTCCAGATGACGCTGGCCATACCCACCGCCTGGGAGGCGAAGGAGGTTGCGATCTCGGAGAGCTGGATATTGCCGGTCTGCACCACGGCCGCGGCCTTCTGGGTGAGATCGGAGATGTCGAAACCGCGCTGGCTGGTCTCGGTGCCCTGGGTATTGGCCTGCTGGGCGGCGGTGGTCGCCGAATCGGAGGCGTTGCCCTCCCAGAGACTCGAGACGCTGCTGATCGCGCTCTGTCCGACCTCCATCGCGGACTGGATGACCGAGGAGGCGGTGCTCATGATCTGGGTCGGGTCGAACGAGCCGAGCACGCCGGTACCGAAGCTGTTGAGCAGCTCCAGGATCGGGCTCAACAGCTGGTCGACGCCGGGCAGGCCGGCCACCGCCCCACCGTTGAGCAGCGAGTTCACCGCGGCGTTCGGATCACTGATGACCGCGGCCAGCCCCGAGGTATCGGCGACCGATTGGACCTGCTTGACCAGATCGCCCGAGGTGAGCGCGGTGGTGGCCGCCGTCTGGGCCTGCTGCGCCGCCTCGGTGATGGCGGTGTTCGCGCCGCTGAGCAGGCTCGACACATCGGTCGGCACCGCACTGATCAGGTTCTGCGCCTCGGCGATCGGCTCGCCGGACAGGCCCGGGAAGCCACCGAGGCCGACCGGCACGGCGGCGTTGTTCTGCTGTTCCTCGGCGACCTTGCGGGCGAGCAGCAGCGCGGGCGACTCGGGCTCGTCCACATCGGCGGGCCACTGCCCGAGCGGCACGTCGGGGATGCCCGCCTGAGCGGCCTGGGTGGCCGCCGGCGCGGGCGCGGTGGTCGCGGCGCGCGCCATGGACTCCGTGGCCGGAATGTCCTGTGGCGCGATCACGCCGGTATTGCCGGAATCGATCGGCTTCATGTCCCCCGCCTCAGAAGATCTTGTTGTTCTGCACTGCCAGGTGCACCGCGTTGACGTGATCCTGGGACAGGTACTCCTGGGCCGCGGTCTGCGCGCTGGTGGCCAGGTCGGTGTACTTGCCCGCGAGCTCGTTCATGTCCTTGGACTGCAGGATCTGGGCCGCGGCGAAGCTCATCAGGAAGTCGGCCCCGATCACACCGAAGACCGG
This sequence comes from Nocardia sp. NPDC127579, assembly GCF_042672005.1. Lineage (NCBI taxonomy): Bacteria > Bacillati > Actinomycetota > Actinomycetes > Mycobacteriales > Nocardiaceae > Nocardia > Nocardia sp. NPDC127579. The sequence continues at coordinate 338,853 of NZ_JBHXVZ010000005.1, forward strand.
TGTCATGGCGGCGATGCTGGCCGCGGAATCGACATTCGCCACCCCGAATATCTGACTCGCGATGCTCGCGTTCTGCGCGCCGAACAGCCTTACCGCGTCAGTGTCCGCCGAGAGATTATTCGTCAAGTTGGCACCCCCCAAGTTGTTGTGAACATCCGTGTTTCGCCACCTAGCGTTCTAACCTGCCGCTACGGTTGGCGCTCAATATAGCTGAGAAGGGCGACAGTTTTCGAGCCGATACAGGTGTCCGGATGCCCAACTGGAACGTGTTGCAAATTAGAACAAGTTCTATATTCTCGTTCGCATGAAGGTCGCAGTGACCGGCGCAGCCGGCTATCTGGGCAGTAACCTGCTCCCCCTGCTCACCGCGGCGGGCCACGAGGTTACCGCCATCGATCGGGTCGTCCCCGAACAGCCTACCGACCCCCGGGTCACCTGGGTCTCCGGCGACGTCCTCGATCCCGCATCGATGCGGAAGGTCCTGGCGGGCAACGAGCTGGTGTATCACCTGGTCGCGGTGATCACCCTCTCGGAGAAGAACGATCTGGCCTGGAAGGTGAACACCGAGGGCGCGCGGGTGGTCGCCGAGGCCGCGCTCGAGGTCGGCGTGCGGCGCATGGTGCACACCAGCTCCATCCACGCGTTCAACCAGTACACCTGCGGCGGCCGGATCGACGAGTCCACGGTCCGCTCCACCGACCCCGCGCTGCCGGTCTACGACCGCTCCAAGTGGCAGGGCGAGATCGAGCTGCGCAAGGTCATCGACAAGGGCCTGGACGCGGTCATCTGCAACCCGACGGGCGTCTTCGGACCGGCCGATCACTGCACGCCGCTCTCGCGGGTCAACAAGTTCCTTTCCGACGCCTCCAAGGGCAAGCTGCCCGCGATGATCAGCGGTGGCTTCGACATGGTCGACGTGCGCGACGTCGCGATCGGCCTGACGCTGGCCGCGGCGAAGGGCCGCACCGGCGAGAACTATCTGCTCGGCGGCGCCATGGCCACCAATATGGACCTGTGCCGGATGTCGGCGAACTGCAACGGCAAGAAGGGCCCGCGGTTCACCGTTCCGGCCAAGCTGGTCGCGGGCGTCATGCCGGTACTGGAACCGATCGGCAAGCTGATCGGCAGCGAGGTGCTCTCCAAGGCCGCGCTCGGCGCGATCGTCTCGGCCCCCCTCGTCGATCACGGCAAGGCCACCGCCGAACTCGGCTACCAGCCGCGCTCGACCGAGGAGACCGTGCGCGACCTGGTCGCCTTCTTCAACGACCCGGCCGGTTTCGCCGCGGAGGACATCCGCCGCATCGCTTGACACCACATAGAACACATGTTCGACTGACAGGGTGCGGTGGCAGAACCAGACCCTGGACGCCGACGACGGCGCACTGCCCGGTCTCGACCGGGCCGGGTTCGTGCGCACTGTGCAGACCCCGGAGTTCGACGGCGTCACCTTCCACGAAGTGCTCTGCAAGAGCGCCTTGAACAAGACGCCGGAAGCGTCGAATCTGCCGTTCAACTGGACGATCAACCCGATGCGCGGCTGCTCGCACGCGTGCCGGTACTGCTTCGCCCGCCCCACCCACGAGTATCTGGATCTGGACGCCGGCCGGGATTTCGACGCGCAGATCGTGGTGAAGACGAATATCGCCGCGGTGCTGCGCAGGGAACTCGGCCGGCGTTCCTGGCACCGGGAGCCGGTGGCGCTGGGCACGAACACCGACCCGTATCAGCGCGCGGAGGGCCGATACCGGTTGATGCCGGGCATCATTCGCGCGCTCACCCAGTCCGGCACCCCGTTCTCCATTCTCACCAAGGGCACGCTGCTGCGCCGCGACCTGCCGCTGCTCACCCAGGCGGCGCACGAGGTGCCGGTCCAGGTCGCCGTGTCGATCGCGATCCTGGATCCGGAGCTGCATCGCGGTCTGGAATCCGGCACGCCCTCGCCGCGCGCCCGGCTGGAACTCGTCGCCGCACTCACCGATGCCGGATTCGACGTGAATGTGATGGTGGCGCCGGTGATTCCGTATCTCACCGACGGCCGGGCGCATCTCGACGAGCTGTTCGGCGCGATCGCCGCCGCGGGCGCCACCTCGGCCGTGGCCTTTCCGATGCATCTGCGCGGCGCCACCCGCGGCTGGTTCCTGGAGTGGCTGGCACGTGAGCATCCGGCGCTGCTGCGCCGCTACCGCCAGCTCTACGGCCGCGGCGCGTACGTCTCCCCCGAATACGCGGCGTGGCTGCGCGAACGCTTGGACCCGCTTTTGCGAAAACACGGTCTGACAAGGGAATCCAGACTACCGTCTGCACCCGACACCAAGCCGGAGCACACCGCCGATCCGCAACTGGCGCTGTTCGCCTGAGCGGATTCGCGCGTTCGGAGTACTTTGGCCAATGGCACCCGTCTACGACCAGGAAGTGACGGTTGATGGCACAGACCCGTTTGGAGAAAGTTGTCATCCGATTCGCCGGCGACTCCGGCGACGGCATGCAGCTCACCGGTGACCGATTCACCCACGAGGCAGCCGCTTTCGGCAACGACCTGGCCACCCAGCCCAATTTTCCGGCCGAGATCCGCGCGCCCCAGGGCACGCTGCCCGGCGTCTCGTCGTTCCAAATACAGATCGCCGACTACGACATTCTGACCGCGGGCGATCAGCCCGATGTGCTGGTGGCGATGAATCCGGCTGCGCTGCGGGCGAATCTGGCGGAGCTGCCCCGCGGCGCGACGATCATCGTCAACACCGACGAGTTCACCAAGCGCAATCTCACCAAGGTCGGCTACGCCGCCGATCCGCTCACCGACGGCACCCTCACCGATTTCGTCCTGCACACCGTGTCGATGACCGCGCTCACCCTGGCCGCCACCGAACCCGCCGGGGTCGGCAAGAAGGACGGCCAGCGCGCGAAGAACATGTTCGCGCTCGGGCTGCTGTCGTGGATGTACGGTCGTCCGATCGGCGGCACCGAGCGGTTCCTGCGCGAGAAGTTCGCGGCCACACCGGAGATCGCCGAGGCGAACGTGCTGGCGTTCCGGGCGGGCTGGAACTACGGCGAGACCACCGAGGCGTTCGCCACCACCTATCGGGTCGCGCCCGCGGCCCTGCCGCCGGGTACCTACCGGCAGATCACCGGAAACACCGCGCTGGCCTACGGTTTGGTGACGGCGGGGCAACTCTCGGGGCTGGAGGTGTTCCTCGGCACGTACCCGATCACCCCCGCCTCCGACATCCTGCACGAGCTGAGCAAGCACAAGAATTTCGGCGTCACGACCTTCCAGGCCGAGGACGAGATCGCGGGAATCGGCGCGGCACTGGGCGCTTCGCTCGGCGGCGCGCTCGGCGTCACCTCCACCTCGGGACCGGGGCTGGCACTGAAGAGCGAGACCATCGGCCTGGCGGTGATGACGGAGCTGCCGCTGGTGGTCGTCGACGTCCAGCGCGGCGGCCCGTCCACCGGCCTGCCGACCAAGACCGAACAGGCCGATCTGCTCCAGGCACTCTACGGCCGCAACGGCGAATCGCCGGTGGCGGTGCTCGCACCGCGTTCGCCCGCCGACTGTTTCGCCACCGCCGTGGAGGCGGCGCGCATCGCGCTCACCTATCGCACGCCGGTCCTGCTGCTGTCCGACGGCGCGATCGCCAATGGTTCGGAGCCGTGGTCGATTCCGGAGGTCGCGTCGCTGCCGCCGATCGATCCCGGCTTCGCGCCTGAGGGTACCGAGGATTTCCAGCCCTACGCGCGTGACCCGGAAACCCTGGCCCGGCCGCTGGCGGTGCCCGGCACCGCCGGACTCACGCATCGGATCGGCGGCCTGGAGAAGGCCGACGGCAGCGGCGACATCTCCTACGAACCGGCCAATCACGAACTCATGGTGCGGCTGCGGCAGGCCAAGATCGACGGGATCGCGGTACCCGACCTCGAAGTCGACGATCCAGGCGGCGACGCCGACCTGCTACTGCTCGGCTGGGGCAGCTCCTACGGCCCGATCGGTGAGGCCTGTCGCCGGGCGCGACGGCGCGGCGTCGCGGTTGCGCAAGCGCATCTGCGCCATCTGAATCCCTTGCCGCCCAACCTCGATACGGTGCTGCGGCGCTACCGCACGGTGGTCGCGCCGGAAATGAACGGCGGCCAGCTTGCCCGGCTGCTGCGCGCGAAATACCTGGTGGACGTGCGGCCGTGGACGAAGGTCGCGGGCACCGCGTTCTCCGCACAGGAACTGGTCGGCGTCATCGACGCCGCCCTGGACGGCTCGATCGACGAACTCGAACAGGACAAGGCGTTCGGCGCCAGGGCGCGCGCCACCTACTTCGTGACCGGGGGCAACCGATGACCATTACCGAAACCTCGCTCGTCGGAACCGATCTGGGCCTCACCGGACAGTCCGGGGTACCCGCCGCCGCGGGCCCGCAGAAGGTCAAGGACTTCACCTCCGATCAGGAGGTGCGCTGGTGCCCGGGCTGCGGCGATTACGTCATCCTGGCGACGATGCGCTCGTTCCTGGCCGATCTCGGTCTGCGCCGGGAGAACCTGATGTTCGTCTCCGGGATCGGCTGCTCGAGCCGGTTCCCGTACTACCTCGACGCCTACGGCATTCACTCCATTCACGGCCGCGCGCCCGCGATCGCCACCGGCCTCGCGGTGACCCGGCCCGATCTGTCGGTCTGGGTGGTGACCGGTGACGGCGACGCGCTCTCGATCGGCGGCAATCACCTGATCCACGCGCTGCGCCGCAATGTGAACATGACGATCCTGCTGTTCAACAATCGGATCTACGGCCTCACCAAGGGCCAGTACTCGCCCACCTCGGAGCCGGGGAAGATCACCAAGTCCACGCCGATGGGGTCGGTGGATCACCCGTTCAACACGCTGTCGGTCGCGCTCGGCGCCGAAGCCACGTTCGCCGCACGGGCACTGGATTCCGATCGCGCCGGCCTGACCGAGGTGCTGCGCGCGGCCGCCGAACATCGCGGCACCTCGTTCGTGGAGATCCTCCAGGACTGCCCCATCTTCAACGACGGGTCCTTCGATGTGCTGCGCAAGGGCGAGGCCGAATCGCGGCTGATCCCGCTGCGGCACGGTCGGCCCGTCCGGTTCGGTGCGGACGGCGAATTCGCGGTGGTCCGATCCGGATTCGGCCTCGCGGTGGTCCCAGCCGCGCAGATCGAGGAGTCCGAGATCATCGTGCACGACGCCTATACCGACAATCCGGAGTACGCCTACGCCCTGTCCCGGCTCTCCGATCAGGATCTGGGTCACGTCGTCACCGGAGTCTTCCGCGCGGTCGCCCGCCCGACCTACGACGACGGCGTCCGCGCCCAGGCCGCCACGGCCCGCGAACGCAAACCCGTCGGCCCTGGCTCGCTGCAATCCCTGCTCACCGGCCCCGAAACCTGGACCGTCGGCGAGTAACAGGCGGGCCGTCCGGAAGTGCCCGTCGGCGACCAGCTCGGCGTCCGGGCCGATGGCGGGCGGCTGGGAACGGCCGATCGCCTGCCCGGCACGAGCCTCCGACCGGCGGCGCGAATCCCCATGGCCCCGGCGCGCTATCGGCCGGGACCGGTCGTGCTCAGTCCCGCTTGGCGAAGCCCAGATCGATCACCGCGTCGCGCTCCGCCGCGAGTTCGGCGACGCTGAGATCGATTCGGGCGCGGGAGAACTCGTCGATCTCGAGGCCCTCGACGATGCGGTGGCCGCCGTCGGCGCACACCACCGGGAACGAGCTGATCAGCCCTTCGGGAACGCCGTAGGAGCCATCCGAGGGCACCGCCATCGAAGTCCAGTCCCCGGCCGGGGTGCCGAGCATCCAGTCGTGGAGGTGGTCGAGCGCCGCGCTGGCCGCGCTCGCCGCCGAGGACGCGCCGCGCGCCTGGATGATGGCGGTGCCGCGCTGCTGCACGGTCGGGATGAATTCGGTGCGCACCCAGTCCTCGTCGGCGACGACGTCCAGCGCGCGACGCCCGCCGATGGTGGCGTGGGTGAGGTCGGGGTACTGGGTGGCGGAGTGATTGCCCCAGATCGCGATGCGCTCGATCGCCGCGGCGGGCGCACCCGAGCGTCTGGCCAGCTGAGCGATGGCGCGATTGTGGTCCAGCCGGGTCAGCGCGGTGAATCGCGCGGCGGGCACGTCGGGCGCGTTGCTCATCGCGATGAAGGCGTTGGTATTGGCCGGGTTGCCGACCACGAGCACCTTGATGTCCGCGGCGGCGCTGGCGTTGATGGCCTGCCCCTGCTCGGTGAAGATCGGCCCGTTGGCGGCCAGCAGATCCGAACGCTCCATGCCCGCGGTGCGCGGTCGCGCGCCGACCAGGACCGCGACATTCGCGCCGTCGAACCCGACCCACGGATCATCGCTGATGTCGATGGATTCCAGGAGCGGGAAGGCGCCGTCGTCGAGTTCCATCGCCACGCCCTCGAGGGAGCCGACCGCCGCGGGAATCTCCAGCAACCGCAAGCGGATCGGGGTGTCCGCGCCGAGCATCTCGCCGGAGGCGATGCGGAACAGCAGCCCGTAGGCGATCTGTCCGGCGCCACCGGTGACGGCGACGGTGACGGGATTCTTCCGGGCGGCAACGCTGCTCACGACGAACTCCTTGCGATAGCAGGACACTCGTCGGTCAGCCTATCGATTCTCACCGCCCTCGAGCCGCAGGCGTGAGCCAGGCGACAGTGGGGGTTCGGTCACGTCGACGCCGGATCGTCCGCGACGGCGCGGAAGTCGGCCACGAAGCGAGTCAGCAAACGAGCGAATTCGACACGGTCGGCCTCGGGCCAGGCTTCGGTGGCGCGACCGAAGGCCGCCTGCCGCACCGCTCGCGCCCGCTGGAGTGCGGTGCGCGCCGCGGCCGTGGTGCGTAGCCGGACGCGGCGCGCGTCGCTCTGATCCGCGTGGCGTTCGAGCAGTCCGTCGGCGACCGCGCGGGCGACCAGGCGGCTGGCGCGGGGTTGGTCCACGTGCAGGGTGGCCGCGATGTCGCCGACGGTGTGCTCGCCGTCGGCTTCGGCCACGGCATCGAGTACGGCGAACACCGTGGGGTCGATGACCGGACCCGCGCCGGGCAGCCGGTTCAGGGTGCGACGCGTCTGGCTGCGCCGGATCGCGACCATGGCGCGTTCGATGGCCGCTGTGGCCGGATCCACCTCATTCATGCTTATCATAATACATATACATGTTAAATTACAAGTACTTGTACTTTTACATATATCAGGAGACAGTCATGGCCGAACCGCTGGGCTACTACCTCACCCACATCCACACCGGCCTGGAGCGGAACTTCGCCGCCCTGCTCGCCGACCGCGGCCTGGCCCGCCGGTCCTGGCAGATCCTCAACACCCTCGCCGCACGCCCGCTCGACCCGTCGAGCCTGGACCGCGCGCTCGCGCACTTCCTCGGCGACGCCGAACCCACCCTCGAACCACATCTCGCGCAACTCGGGGCACACGGCTGGGTGCGTACCGACGCGGCAGGCCGCTACACGCTGACCGAATCGGGCACGACCGAACATCGCACCCTCGCCGCGCGCATCGACGCCGAACGGGCCGCCGTCACCGACGGCTTGGGCGAGGAGGGTTACGCGACCCTGATCGCCCTGCTCCAGCGCGTCTCGGACAATGTGGACACCATCGCCGCTACGCGACACTGATCACCACAAACACCGACGTGTCTGCGACAAACGGACACATCGCCGCCTCAGCTCGACTCGCACCCCACGCACGATTGCATCGCGTGCAATCGTGCGCGCCGGGCGTATTCGCGCCCGATGCGCTCAGCTGAGCTCGGCGACTTCGCGATCCGACAGCACGAACGGCGAGATCAGCTCCTTGGCCCGGGCCAGTCGCACCGCCAGGTACAACGGCCGCTCCCCCAGCGCCGCGTCCCGGGCCTCGGCCCGCAACTGCCGCACCAGCACGCTGGAAACCGCCACCGCGGCGGCCAATTCGCTCGCGGCGAGCGCGTCGGCCAGCTTGCGCAGACCCAGCAGATGCAGTTCGCGTCCGCTGCCCGCGTCGGTGTACATGGCCAGTGGGACGATCTGGGCGTCCGGCCCGGCGGTGACCCGCAGCGCCACCCGGCTCAACCGCCCCGGATACACCAGCAACTCGACGCCGTTGGCCGCGGCCAGCTCGATCCGCCGCGCGCCGAACAGTCGTTGCGCGTGGATCACGGTACCGCTGAGCCACATTCGCCGCCGCCGGGCCGCCATCGCGTATCCCGCGGTGGGCGCGCCGACCACGAGCCCGAAGGCCACGGCGACCGGCCAGCTCGCCATCATCGCGGCGAGCACCGCCACACCGACCCCGACCGCGGCGGAGACCAGGGCCAACCGGCGCAACATCGGTGCGTACACCTCGGGCGCCACGAGATCCAAGCCGATCCGCGAATCCCCGTCCGGCATCCCGGTATTGCTCTCCACTACCCCACCCTCTCCGCGGCGCACACACCCGAGGGTGCGCAGCAACGGTACCGCGCACCGGGGTTCACGCGCGGGTCAGAGTGCCGAGCGCACGACCTCGACCACCTCGTCCAGCGATACCTGGCGCTGGTCGCCGGTCGCCATATCCTTCACACCGATGGTGTTCTCGGCGAGATCGCGGTCGCCCAGCACCAGCGTGTACCTGGCGCCGGACTTGTCGGCGGCCTTCATCGCACCCTTGACGCCGCGTCCGCCATAGGCGAGATCGACGCGTACACCGGCGGCCCGCAGTTGTGCCGCGACCACCACGAGCCGCTGCTTGGCGGCATCGCCGAGCGGTACGCCGAAGACCTCGCAGCGGGCCGGGTCGCCGGCCGACTTGCCCTCGGCGCGCAGGGCCAGCACCGTGCGGTCGACCCCCAGGCCGAATCCGATACCGGACAGCGGCTGGCCGCCGAGCTCGGCCATCAGCCCGTCGTAGCGGCCGCCGCCGCCGATGCCGGACTGGGCGCCGAGCCCGTCGTGCACGAACTCGAAGGTGGTCTTGGTGTAGTAGTCCAGCCCGCGGACCATGCGCGGGTTGACCACGTACCGCACGCCGAGCGCGTCCAGATAGCCGAGCACCTGTTCGAAGTGCGCCTTCGCGGATTCGGAAAGGTGATCGATCATCAGCGGGGCGTCGGCGGTCATCTCGCGTACCTGCGGGCGCTTGTCGTCGAGCACGCGCAGCGGATTGAGCTCGGCGCGTCGGCGGGTCTCCTCGTCCAGCGGCAGCCCGAACAGGAAGTCCTGGAGCAGTTCGCGGTACTGCGGGCGGCAGGTCTCATCGCCCAGCGAGGTCAGCTCCAGCCGGAACCCGTCCAGGCCGAGCGCGCGGTAGCCCGCGTCGGCGATCGCGATCACCTCGGCGTCCAGCGCCGGGTCGTCCACACCGATGGCCTCCACGCCGACCTGCTGCAACTGCCGGTAGCGACCGGCCTGTGGACGTTCGTAGCGGAAGAACGGGCCGGAGTAGACCAGCTTCACCGGCAGCTGCCCCCGGTCCAGGCCGTGTTCGATGACCGCGCGCATCACGCCTGCGGTGCCCTCCGGGCGCAACGTCACGCTGCGTTCACCCCGGTCGGCGAAGGTGTACATCTCCTTGGTGACCACGTCGGTGGACTCACCGACACCGCGTGCGAACAGCCCGGTGTCCTCGAAGATCGGCAGCTCGATATGCCCGTATCCGGCCAGTCGGGCGGAACGGATGAGGCCGTCGCGCACCGCGACGAACTCGGCCGAACCGGGTGGCACGTAATCCGGGACCCCCTTCGGGGCGGAGAAGCTGCTGGTCTTGGTCACGGTGGCCAGTTTCCACCACCGATCCCGTCGAAGTCCAACCGGTTTGCCCCGCGCGCGCCGCGCTCTTCTCAGGGAAGTGCGCGGGTGTCTCAGGAAGGGATGGCACACTCTTACCCCGAAAGCACCGGAAAACGGGAGGAACGTGGTAGTGCCGACCAACGAACAGCGACGAGCGGCGGCCAAGCGCAAGCTCGAGCGCCAGCTGACCAACCGTGCCGAACGGGCGCGCAGGCGCAAGCAACTGACCATCGCCGGATCGGTACTCGGTGTGGTCGTCGCGGTAGCGGCCGCCACCGGCGTGTACTTCCTCACCAAGGGTGAGGACAAGAAGGACGACACCGCCGCACCCGAGGCCTCGCTGACCGCCGCCGCTCCCCCGGCCGCCGAGCCCAAGGCCGATCTGGTCAACTGCACCTACTCCGACAGCCAGAAGCCGGCCGACAAACCCGTCACCAAGCCGGTGAAGACCGAGGTGCCGACCACGGGCGCGAACGCCCGGATCAGCATGAGCATGGAGACCAGCGCGGGCCCGATCGGCCTGACACTGAACAATGCCGAATCACCGTGCACGGTGAACAGTTTCGTGAGCCTGGCGGACCAGAAGTACTTCGACGGCACCTCCTGCCACCGGATGACCACCGGCGAGGGCCTGAAGGTGCTCCAGTGCGGTGACCCGACCGGCACCGGCATGGGTGGCCCGGGCTATCAGTTCGCCAACGAGTACCCGACCGATCAGTACGCGGCGGGCGATCCGAGCTCGCAGCAGGCGGTCGCCTACAAGCGCGGCGTGCTCGCCATGGCCAATGCCGGCCCCGGCACCAACGGCAGCCAGTTCTTCATCGTCTACGGCGATTCCGAATTGCCGCCGCAGTACACGATCTTCGGTTCGGTGGACGAGAACACCATGGCCACCCTGGACAAGATCGCCGCGGGCGGCAGCGACGACGCCAACGGCCCCGGTGACGGCAGGCCGAAGACCGCGGTCGAGATCCAGTCGGTGATGCTGGACAACTGATCGCCGACACTCCGATCAGAGCCATTGACTTCGGGCCCGGTACCGCGTAGGTGCCGGGCCCGGGTCGTATCCCCAGCTGGATCCCCAAAAGGCAAGGCACACCTAATCATCCGGTCCATGCGGGTTTAAACCTGATTAACTCCGGAACATCCCGATGCGTGACGGAATTGTGCGATATATGCTTGATCCGGCACGTCCGTACGGTTGGTGCAGGCGTTTCTCGGGTAACCTCGAACAAGGAGGAGACGTAGCGTAGCCATCCCTAAATTCGAGGGCAAACCCCTGGGGAAGCCGCGACACGAGTCCTCCGGTGTCCACGTTTGCAGGCGGGGCATCCTCGAGCGGGCTACAGTTCGCGCGGGCGATGTCCGGACGAAGCACCACACCATCCATAGTGATCACTGCACATCGGGGAGCAGCCATGTCCGAGGAACTGGACGACATCGGCCGCGAGACAGCGGCCATGATGAAGACTATGTTGCAGCTCGCCACATTGGTCGCGCTGCGCACCCGCGAGCGTGGTCAGAAGGAAGCCGAAGCCCGCGTCAAACTCACCGAGGCCCGGATCAAAGAGGCCAGGGAGCTCCAGATCCGCGAGGCCCGCGATTCCAAGGCCAAGGACCCGCGCAATGTCGAACTCGCCCGGATGGTCGAGAAAGGCGCACCGGCCAAGGGCATTTCGCTCGAGAAGGACCGCTTCGCCGCCCAGGCCGAGGCCACGCGCATGGCGGCCACCGCCAATGCCGCCAAGCAGCCCCTGGTGCGCTACGACTCCCAGGAACGCCGCCAGGCCATCGCGGCACACCTGTCCCGCATCGGAGTGGCACCGGAACTGGCCGCGGTACGCATGCTCATCGAGGTAGGGCAGGCCGGGCCGCCGGAAGATGCCGTCCGCGCCCGCGCCGAGGAAGGCCGGGCGATCTCCACCCGCGGCCGGGAAGCCGAAGCCCGCGGCCTGGAACGAGCGCGCCAGTAGCATCGCCCCCGAACGCCCGCTGTGCTCAGCGGGCGTTTCCCGTGTGCCGCAACCGATTACAGATTGTGGAAATCGTTGCTCGCCGGATTGCTGAACATGCCCTTCCCCGGCGACTTCAACGGTAGTGGGCTGAGCATGTCCTTGTGGCCGTTGCGGACGCTGCAGTACTTGAACGGACCGCGCGGGTCGAACAGCTTGGTCATGTGCGGATCGGCGTGATCGAGGAACCAGACACTGAGGCCGGTACCGGGAACCTTGCGATAGTGCTCCCAGGCGCGCCACAGCGCGTCCAGCCGCGCCACCGCTTCGGCATGCTTCCACCACTCCGGACACCAGACCGTCTCGCTGATGTCGGTGACCTGCCGCCGGTAGATCAGGCTCAGATAGTTCTCGACGAATTCCACGACGTTGCGGTGGACCATCGGTGTCTGTTCTTGTTCTGTCACAGCGAAGGAGCCTCCTTGGGCTGCCCGGAATCCGAGGACGGATAGGCTTTGGTCAGCGTGGGCGAGCCGATCAAATCCGAAATGGTGGTCTTGCGGGTCGGGTCGTGCCGGGCGATCGAGGCCTTCACCTCGGTGTCGTAATCGCCCTCCCACCACGGGACCGTGCGCACCAGCACCGCCGGCTGACCGGAGGTGAACACGATCGCGCGGCCCTTGGGCAGCGTGGTGAGCGCATGCGCCGTGAAGGTCTTGGACGCGCCGAGCGAACGCGAATAGCTTTTGCCGCCTTTGGATTCCGACACCGAGGCGGAGATCGACTCGTACTCCCCGATGGCCTCGGAACGGTCGCGCAGGAAATTCATATCATCGACGCCGCTGCCGAGCACCTTGATATTGGCGGCCGACCACAGCGCCAGCATGCCGTCGTCTCCCCAGCAGCGCGCGCCCTGCGCCCAGGACTGGAGCAGGGTCATCACGACGATGCCGCGGGAACCGAAGTGACTGTACTGCTTGGGCAGATCCTTCCAGCGCACCACATTGGCGGCCTCGTCCAGCACGGCCAGCAGCGGGATCGGCAGACGGCCGCCGGGCGAGCGGGACGCCTTGCGCATAGCGACATCGACGACCGCCTCGGTCAGTGCACTGACCAGTGGAGCGGCCGAGCCGCGGCCCTCCAGCGAAAGACTGTAGAGGGTGCCGTTGCGCTCGATGAACTCCAGCTCGTCGAACTGGCGGCGGTCACCGCCCGGCAGCACCCAGGGGTGCACATTGGACAGCTGCAGGCAGCGGATCATCTTCTTGGCCGTACCGAAGATGCCGCTGCGCGTACGGGGATCGGCGTTGTACTGCATGGCGAGGCCGGAGGCGGTGTAGTCGTGACCGGCGGCGCGCAGCAGTTCGATGGGTTCGTGGTCACCGGGATTGGTGACCCATTCCCACACCTGCACGATCGGTTTGCGCGCCACCGCCGCCGCCAGGAACAGACCGGCCAGCAGATCCTCGGCTTCGGGATCGAAGAACACGTCGGATTTCGAGCTGTCGGAACCGTTGTCGGCGTCGGCGAAGTGCCCGGCCAGCCGCTGGGCCCGCATCTCACAGCCTTCGCGGCGGGCGTCCACCCAGTCCAGCGGGTTCCAGAACCAGGTCGGGTCCTCGTCGGCGACGCCCTGCGGGTCGAAGACGAAGGTGGGGCTGCCCTTGGCCTCGCGCACATCGCGGGTGGCGTCGACCACGTCGCGTTTGTTGGAGGTGGTGAGCACCGGGCCGATGGCGGTCAGGATGGCCGGGATCACCCGGGAGGTCGACTTGCCCTGGCGCGGCCCCCAGATGTCCAGGTGCAGATCCTCGTACGAGCCGTAGAGCATGACGCCGTCGGCGACGCCGATGCCGATCGGCACGCCGGGCGCGTCCTTGTAGCCGAGCTTCATGCCCAGCTGCTCGGCCTTCTCCTTCACGCCCGCCTCGGTGAGCGCCGCGATGGCGCCGCCGGAGCCCATGTAGCCGGCCTTGTCGTCCACGGGCAGTTTGCCTTTGGTGGCGCGTTTGGCCAGCTGCTTACGCACCAGCAGCACGGCGACGAGCAGCGCGGCGATCAGCAAGACGATCACCGTGGCGGGTTTGGGCCAGTCCAGCCGGCCGCGCGCCAGATCGGCCACGATCTCGATCGGATTGAGCGGAACGTCCTGCCGGACCACCGCCAGCGCGTTGCCCAGGTGCAGTGCCACCCACAGCACGCCCAGCAGGCCCAGGCCGATGTAGATGAGGATGAGGGCGTGATCGGGACCGACCGCGGCCGGGTCCGTCACCTTCTTCTTCTTCGCCATGTCCTGCCTCCTCGATCCTTTCTGCCATGACGCTCGATGCCGAAAACTGTTGTGCGTCAGCGGTATGCGTCGAGCCGCCAACCCGCCGGGGTGCGCACTACCGTAGCGATCACGGTGCTGGGCGGCAGTGCTTCCTTGCGCCCGTCGGGGTAGATCACCGTTTGTTCGATGCCGATCTTGTATTGCTCCAGATCGGGGTCCGCGCCGGTCGGCGGCCGCTCGCCCGAGGCGAAGGTGAAGGCCTTCACCTCGGCCTTGGCGCGGGCCCAATCCGCCCATTGCAAGCTCACCTTCGGCGTCGGGGCGACCGGCGCGGGCTCGGTGCTCGACGGAGCCGCGCTGCTGGTGGCCGGTGCGCTGGTGGTCGCGAACGGGCCAAGGGCCGGGGTGCGGGTGGCGGTGGCCGCCGCGGTGGTGGGCGCGGGCTGACCGTCCAGGACCCGAATCAGGCTGGGGCCCAGCCACTTACGAGCTCGCTCCAGCGCGGCGCCCGGGCCCTCGGCAGCCGGATTCCAGGTGAAGATCTCGCGCAGTGCTGTCACCGCGACACCGTCGGGAGTGACCGGATCCGGCGCCGGGACATTCTCGAGCAACCGCGTGGTGGACGGAGGCGATTGCGGCGCACCGGAATTCGCGCCGTCACCACCGCGCGAACAGCCCGCGCCGAGCATCGCCACGCTCACCACCAGCATCACCACCAGTTTCGCGGATGCGATCGGATTATCGGACACAAAACTCCTGCACTTCCAGGCTAACCGTCCGGACCGACACTGTGCGGGTCCGTGCCCAAGTCGCGGCTCGGCGTGTTTCACAGCACCCTCCTGGCACGCGCGTCGCCGGGCACCGGCACCTCACTGACGCCCGCGTTACCCGGAACGGCCTGGATCATGGTGCCGTTGCCGGAATAGATTCCGACCTCGGCGGGCCCGCGCGGCCCGAACCCGCTGAACACCAGATCACCCGGCTGGACCCGGCTCATCGACACCTCCGAGCCCGCCTCCCACTGCTGCTCGACGGTGCGAGCCAGAGTCACGGCGCCCGAGGACGCCGCGAACACCGCGGCCGCGGTCAGGCCCGGACCGTCCAGTCCGCCACCGCTCGGGCCCTCCGGCCCGCCACCGCCCCAGGCATACGGTGTACCGAGCCAGTCGTGCGCGGCCTCCACGATCTGCGCGCCACCCGCACCGTCGCCGGGCGTGAACCGGCCTTGCGCACCCGGCGACCGGTACTGCGGCTCCATCGCGAGAATATTGCGGACATAGGGCTGGGTCTCGGACAGGTGCGCCGCGTACTGATTCGGCATGCCGCCGGAGGCCAGCACCGCCCCCTCACCGGCGTTGTAGGCGGCCAGGGTGAGCGCGGTGGCATCGCCCTGCACCCGCCCCTGCGAAATCCATTGGCTCACTTTGCCCGCGATCGCGCACATGTAGCGGCCCTGACCGATGATGGCGTCACCGTCGTCCCACACACTGGCCACACCGTTGCCGTCGGCGTCGATCACATACGGCTGCCCGTCGTCCGGATTGATCGCGGCCGCGGTGCCGGGCAGGAATTGGGCCAGGCCCTGCGCGCCCGCGGGCGAGGTGAGACCGCGGCGAAATCCGGATTCCTGCTTGGCCTGCGCGGCCAGCAGCGACGGGGTGATCTCCGGGCACAGCGAACCGGCCCGGCGGTACCAGATCTCGAGCTCCTCGGGCACCTTGCCGTCGGCCAGTGCGCCGCCCTGCGTGCCGAAACCTCGATTGCAGCGCGGGTCGTTCGAATACCACTGCGCTCCACCGAGATCGGGAGTAGGCGCGCCGTCCAGCCAGGGCATCGGGTCGATCTGGCGGCCACCGGTGAACCGGCCGCCCGGCACGATCTCGAAATGCAGGTGCGGGCCGCTGGATTCACCCGCCGAACCGACCAGGGCGATCTGCTGACCGGCGCGGACGGTGTCACCGACCCGGACCAGCACGCCGCTGTCCCACATGTGCCCGTACACCGCGGAGAAGCCGCGGCCGTTGGTGTCGACGGAGTCGACCACGATCCAGTTGCCGAACCCCGAAGCCGGGCCCGCCGCAACGACTTTCCCGTCCGAGACGGAGAAGATCGGGGTGCCGTCGGTGGCGGCCATGTCGACGCCGCGATGATCGCCGCCGCGCGAGCCGAAGGTATCCGAGACCGTGAAGGTGCCGACGGCCAGTGGCAGCGTCCGGTTGATCGGGCCGACACCGGCGGCCAGCGACGGCGTCCCGGTGACGGTCGGATTGGCCTGTGTGGCAGACGGATCGACGGTGGCGGACGGATCCGGCGGCGTCGTACCGCCCGCACGCGGGTCACCGGGGGCCCACCCGCCCAGCGGCGGCACCGCCGTCCGCGAGGTCCCCAGTACGGGGGTGCCCTCGCACGGATCCTCCACCGAGGGCAGCACCACGACCAGGACCATGGCGATCAAACCCACCACGATCCCCATCGCTGCCCACAGAATGCCTTTGGCGTTCACGAGGTGGTCTGTCCGCGCCCGAACCAGCGCCGTTCGGAGGGAGTCTGACGACCGGCCCGTTCGCGGTCGTCGATCATGACCGCCGTCGAGCTTCGTTCAGGGTGTCGGCAAGGGTGCGGTTCATTTCGGCAGCGGCGGCCAATTGTTGTTGTAGCAGCGCGACTTTGCGACGCAGGGCGGTCGCGTCCATGCGGTCCAGGCCCGGGCCCTCGGCGGCGCGGACCCAGTTGCGTACCGAGTTGGTGTGCACACCGATCTGCTCGGCGACCACCCGGCACGCCTCCGATTCGCTGCGGAGCTTGCCGGTCAGCGCGATGACCTGCTCGACGGCGGCCTTGCGCACCTCCGGCGACACTCTCCGATACGACCGATGCGGCATCATAACTGCGTCCTTCTCACGCGGCGCTCCCCGGCGAATCCGTGCCACGCGTAGTGGTTTCGGTGAACTCACTGAACCGCGAGTTGGTGTCATGGATGCCGCTCTCCCGCTCGGACAAGGTGAACTCCATATGGAACGGAATGCCGGGCCGCCGATCCTCGCCGATCTTGATCAGGAACTTGCCGGTGCCGGGCGGTGAGGGCCGCTGCTGGCCGGGCTTGAGCGCCTCACCGGTCAGCGCCTGCGGCGCGGACCAGCCGGTCACCATCTCGGTCTCCGCGGAGGTGAACGGCACGATGCTGTCCAGTCGCTTGACCTCCTCGCCCGGCAGCGCGCCGAAGATCTTGGCGCGGGCGCGTTCCAGGAAACCGAGCGCCTTGGCGATGGCGGCCTCGGAACCGAGGGCCTGGAGGTCCTTGATGGTGTGGCTGATCATGATCAGCGAGGTGGCGATGCCGCGCTGCAATCGGGTCAGCTCGTCGACGCGGTCGACCATGAAGTCACCGAGACCGAGCACCTGCCACAGCTCGTCCATCACCACCTGGAAGTAGCGCTGCGGGCCCAGTTTCGCGTCGGAGAGCACGTGTGCGGCCTCGACCGAGGCGAACCCGTCGGCCCAGCAGGCCAGCATCACCGCGGCTTTGAGCTTCTTGTCCCCGGTGGGGATGTGCGAGACGTCGATGCACACCGCGACCGAACTGGTATCGATCGGCACCGAGGTCTGGCCGTTGAAGATGGCGCCGAACGGCCCCTGGGTGAGGGCGCGCAGCGAGCGGCGCAGCCCCTTGATCGCGTTGTTGTACTCGTCGATATCATCGGCACCGGCATCCAGGCGGAGTTCGTCGCCGCCCGCGACGATCACCTCCAGCAGATTCTCCATGATCGGCGGCTGATCCGGGGTGTAGCCGCTGCCCGGCTGATACAGGATGCGCAGCGCGGTCGCGATCAGGGTTTCCTCGTAGTCGCGCACGCGCGCGCCGCGCACCAGCTCGACCAGACCGGCGATCAGCGTCACCTGCCGGGCCCGAAGGTCTTGCAGCACTTGCAGTTGTAGCGCCGGGAACTCGTCGAGCAGCGGCACCACCGAGCCGAGCACGCCCGCCGCCAGCGGGTTGAGCTTGCCGTGGCCGTAGCCGAGGTCGATCACCTGACCGCCGACCAGCTCCACCATCTTGCGATAGTCGGGTTTGACGTCGGCCAGGATCAGCGGCGTGATGCCCTGCGCGATACCGCCGAGCACGATCCGGCGCACCAGCGAGGACTTGCCGAAACCGTTGAGCCCCAGCACGAACAGGCTGGGCGCGGTGATGAAACTGCCGCGCAGGAACCAGTTCATCGGGTCGAAGCAGACCGGGGCGCCGGTGTGCAGATGCGAGCCCAGCGGCGTGCCGATCAGGGGTGCGCCCGCGCCCACCGACCACGGCCACAATCCGGCGACCTGTGCGGTGGTGGCCCGGTATTCGACCGGGCGGCCGACCACGTTCATCCGCCCGCCGCCCGGACCCGAGAACCCACGGTCGGTGAGTTGCGCAGTGCTGCGGTCGAATCCGTCGACCAGCACCTGTTCGGCGCGAGCGGCGTAATTGCGCCGGCGCATGTCGTCGGTGCGGACCCGGAAGGCGGCCCACGCGGCGCGCAGGCCGTTACCTTCACGGCTCACCGCCTCCAGGCGCGCACGGGTGACATCGTCCAGCAGCGGCGGGCCCTGCCGAGTACGCTTGCCCGCCTTGGCTTTTCCACGCTGCGCAGCCGCGGGCGGTGTGGCGGCGGGGCTCGGTGACCGGCGGGTCGCGCGAGGCTGCGGTTCGACCCGGGGCTTGACCGGACGTCCCGCCTGCGTGCCGCGCTCGCCGCGCGGCGGGCGCGGCACGGCGGCATCGCGGGAGGGCGCGCCGACACCGGAAGTCCTTGCGGCACGCGAGTTCTCGGCCTGTGAGCGATCCGCGCGAGAACGGTCTGCCTGCGCACGCTCGGGCCCGGACCGCTCGCCACGGGAACGATCGGTCTGCGAACGCTCGGAGTTCGGGCGGTCCGCCTGCGAACGCTCGGCTCGGGAGCGGTCCGGCTGGGACCCGGGCGCGCGTGACCGCTCGGACTGCGGGCGGTCCCCACCCGGCCGCTCGGATTGGGATCGCTCCGGGCGGCCGGGACGCGGCCGCTCGGCACGGGTCGCATCGGACGATCCCGTCCGACTGCTCTCCGGGCGCTGGTGCCGCTCGACGGGCGGGCGGCCGCCCAGGCGCTCCCGCTCGGCCAGTTCCTCGGCGGTGCGCCGCCGGTCCGCGCTGGAACCGGCGGGTCGCCCCGACTCCGGAGCACGACGACGATCCGGCATCTCCTCGAGCCCGGTGCGCTGGCGCACCCGCGGCGGCTCGGGCGGCCCCGGCCGGTCACCCGCGGGCACCAGCGTCCAGTCGCCCTCGCGGCGCGGCGGACGGGCCGCCGCCTCCTCGCCGCCGGACGTGGTCGGTTCGGCCGGTGTGCCGGTCCCGCGCAGATCGTCGTCGTGGTCCATGGATCGCCTACCCTGCCAATGCCTTCGGAATGGTCGCGTGCTCCGGCAGGATCACCCCGCACCCGAGCGAGGCCGCGAAGGCCGCCGCCTGGTAGCGGTAGCACCGCCGGATCTTCAGGCGCGCCTGCGTGGACAGGTCGCGCGTGATGGCTTCGATACGCGGCAGATCACCGCGCAGCGGCTCGGTGATGGTCACCAGCGCGCCGAAACGGGTCACACCGTGACCCCGGGCCTGCTCCTCGCGGGCCTGCTGGGTGGCGCCCACCCGCAGCGTGGCGGCCGCCGAGACGACACCGCGCTCGCTCTGCTGGGCCACCAGCGCGTTCTTGAAGTCGTCGTCGACGATCTCGGCGGCGTCGGCGGCCGAATGCGGGCGGTAGACGATGGCGATGCGCTTGCGCGGCACCTCCGGATTCGGGGCCAGCAGGCGTTGCAGCACCCGTTCGTCGACCGCGCCCTCGGGTGCGGCGTCCATCTCCCAGGTGACCGAGCGGCCGCCGTCGTGGACCAGGTGATCCCATTTCTCGTCGTGCGAGACCGGGCCCGCGTCGGCCCAATCCAGCCCGTGCCCTTCGGGATCGGAGGCGGCAACCTCGAGATCGGCCTGCGAGGCCGGATCGTAGCTGCGCCGGATGAACGCGATCACCTCGTCGGCCGACATCGGCTGCGCCCGCACGCCCGCCTCGGCCAGGGCCGCGCAGATACCGGGCAGGCGACGGCCGATCTCCACGGCCTCCTCGGCGGGATTCTTGCGCCGCTCGGCAGTGGTGGCCTTGAACGTGATCGCCACCCGCGGCAGCAACTGCACCCGCTCCTGCGGCAGCTCGGTGGCCAGCTCGTACATCACCTGCTGGGCCAGCTCCGGCGCGTCGGGGCGGGTGATGGTGGAAACCTCGGTGAGCAAACGGTTTCCGGTCTCGGGCACGGTGTCGATCACCGGCACCACCGCGACGATGTCGGAGGTCTGGCCGACCGAGGCCAGGAAGGTGCCCCAGGCCGAGACCCAGCGGTCGATCACGGGCTGGTCGACGGCCTCGTGGCCCTGCGGCCAGGCGCGCAGTACCACCGTGTACTGGCCGAATTGCGGCAGGTGGATCATGCCGAAGCTGTAGCCGCCCGCGTCGATGCCCTCGTAGAGCTTGGACGGGGCCAGCAGGCCGGGCAGCCGGGTGACACCGCCCGGGATCCGGGAGAACCGCCCGCCGCGATACACGTGCTCTCCGCGATTGCGGGAGCGCATCCAGTTGAACATCATGATTCCCGTCTCGTAGCCGGAGCGTCCTCCGGTTCGCCACACCAGTGGCACCATCACCGCAACGCCGAGGCCGCCGACGATCACACCCCATTTGAAGCCGCCGACCATGGCCGTGATCAGCGCCGTGATCACGACCACGAAGCCGATCACGGTCTCCTCCCAGCGCAGGCCGAAAAGGCCCGCGCTGCGCGGCTTCTGCCAGAGCCCGTAGGAACGGCGCTCGTAGGTATCCGTCATCGTCATCGCGGAATGGTGCTCCTCCCGAGGTCGGGCGAACGGTTCGCCCACCGGTCACCGGCCATATCGCCCATGCTCTGTTCGGCATTGCTGAGCCCGCTCGTCGCGGCTCTGGCCGAGGCGATCCGGCCGGCCGTGCGGGCCGCACCGGACGATACGGGTGTCGAGCCCGCGGGCCCGGAGGCGCGCGGAGGTTCCCCCGTAAGTGGTTGTCCGCCACCGCCACCGCCGGGGCGCGGCGGGGGCGCCGGCCGCGGTGTGCCGCCACCGCCGCCGCGCGGGCCGCCCGGACCGCCGGAGCCGCTGCCGCTCACGTAACCGGGTGAGCCGGCCGCCGCGGTGCCCTTCACGCCGACCGCCTTGGTACCCATCGCGCCGAGCGCGGCCGCCGCGACCAGGGTGCCGCCGGCCGCGGTCAGACCGGAACCGCCGGAGCCGACGATCGCGACCGCCGGGGTGACCAGGCGCATCAGTGCGGGCAGCACGAACGCCGCGCTGCACAGCAGCACGATCGCGACCAGCATGCGCTGTGCCTCTTCACCTTCGGGCAGACCGGTGGTGGAGGTGAGCCCGTCGACGTGCCCCGCGGTGGTGAAGGCGATCATGTAGACGATCGCCGCCACGGGTTTGTACAGCATGAAGGCGATGATCCAGCCGACCAGCTTCTGATATGAGCTCTTTCCGATGTCCATCCCGGAGGACGCCGCCGCCAGCGGCAGCACACCGGCCGCCACGATCAGCAGCCCCTGCCGGACGATGGCCAGCACGATCTGCGCCAGCGCGCCGAGCAGGCCCACGATGGCGATGATCAGCACCAGCCCTGGGGAGAACGCCTGCAGCTTGGAGGTTTTCACCATGAGCTCGGCCAGATCCCGGGCATTGCCGTTGGTGGAATCGTTGATGATCCACTCCGAGAAGCGATCCGAGGCCTGGGTGCCCGCGACGATGATGGCGCCGAGCATCCAGGAGGAGAACACCACCCGGGCGAACATGCGGAATCCCTCTTCCGCCTCCCCCGAGACGCCACCGCGCCGGGCCGCGGCCAATCGGCCGCCGGAGATGATCACCGACGCTATCAGCAGCATGATCTGTATCTGATAGGTGTAATCGTTGATCTTGGTGAAGAGCGAACCGCCGTCACTGGCCGCCTCGTTGGGCACCTTCATCCAGAACGTGAGCGCCAGGATCAGCGCCTCGCCCAGACCGTTCATCAGCGAGTCGACCACCTTGCCGAAGGTCGAGTCCCACGCCTTGTCCCGCACGGCCGCGGCGGCGTCGCCGGGATGGGTGGCGGCATTGCCGCCCTTGCACACCGCGGATGCGAGATCGCCCAGCGACGGTGTGCCGGGCACCCCCACCCCGTCCAGGGTGTCGTGGATCTCGTTGCAGGTCTGATCGAACCCGTACTGCGCGTAGGCGACGGTCGGCGTCGCGAGCATCACGGTGAACATCACCGCGAGGATGGTCAGGAGCTTTTTCACCATGGCGTCCACCCCGTCAACGTCGTAATGGTCTCGGATTGCGAAGTCACCACTTGGTCCACCCCGCCAGCGATTCGATCATCTCCGTCTGCGAAGCACTCGAGGTCGCGGGCTTGAGCCGCCAGTCCCCCGCGTCCCACACCATGACCAGCCGCATGGCCGCCCACACCTGTTTGCCGTCGATCACGGGCCCCCGTGAGGCCAGTTGCAGGATCGCCAGATCGTCGGCGTAGTTCTCGATCCGGAACGCGTCCGAGGCCACGAAATAGCGAGTCACCTTCTCCGGCTGCTGTTTCGGCAGCCGATCCTCGTTCAGCGCCTTGTCGTAGGCCGCGATCTGCTGCGCGGACACGCGCACCTGGCGCACGTACAACTCCCGGTCGGCCGGGCGGGCGTTGAGCCGGTAGGTGATCTGCGCGGCGGCCAGCGCGGCACCCTGCGGGGTGTGCGCGTAGCCCACGGCCAGACCGTCCTCGATCCGGGTCGGACCGTCCGAGGTCGAGAACGGCACCGAGGCCCCGTACACCCGCTGCCAGCCCTGCGGCTGCGTGGTGCCGACCGGCGCGGCCGTCAGCCAATCCGGATCCGAGGGCCGCCGCTGCCCGGCGGGATCCTGCGGCAGCGGTTGCCCGGCGGAATTGTTCGGGACATCGACCCGGCGGCCGAACAGATCGACCTCCGGATCGGTGAAACCCGCGCCGATCGTGGCCGTCGCGGCGGTCGGGTCGTCGGCCGGCCGGTCGTCGTCACGGGTGAGTACCAGGACCGCGCCGACGATCACGATCAGCGCCAGCACCGCGGCGGACGCGATCGCGCCGAAGGAGACCCGCTCGCGCGGATACGCGGGCTCCTTCTCCTTCGCCATCATCGGGGTGCCTCCAACTCGACTATGTCGCTAGGTAATTCGGTGATCGCGTCGATGGGCCGGGCGGTCGAGCCCGGGTCGGGTAAGCGCAGCCGCCAGTCGTCGAGGAACCACTCGACGGCGGTGTGGTTCACCGCCTTGGAGCCGTCGGAGTATTCGGTGTAGATATCCACTGCCGTCTTCTGCGAGGTGTAACCGGTGATCTTGTAACCGAGCAGGCGGGGCGCGTACTCGGGGGCGGCCGGACCGGTGATCGACAACTGCGTCCGGTTCACCGACCATTCGTCGCGGGCGGGCCCCGGGACGACTTCCTTCGCGATGATCTTGGCCCACTGGTTGTCCGGGGCCACCGACAAGCGCACGGTGTGGGTGATCGCGGCAACCGCCGCGCCGGGCGGATTCGACGCGAAACCGGTGGCGGCGCCGTCGTCGGTCGATGTCGGCCCCTGATCGGTCTGCGGCAGCGCCACACCGTGGTAATCCGTCCAGCGCACGCCGGTCGGCCCGGCGTCGACCGTCGACGTGTCCGAGCCGCAGCCGAACGCCAGCCCGAGCACGGCGGAACCGAGCACCCAGGCCACGGGCCGGTTACGCACCCGCCGCCGTTCGGCGCTGTCACCCACGGTCGGCGTCATGTCGGTAGGAACGCCAATGCGATACCCGAGGCCCCGCTGGCCACCGAGGCGCCGATCAGGCTCATCACCACGCCGTGACTGGCGTCGTTGACCGCCATGTCACTGCGGAAGGCGATCCAGAGCCGGCCCGCCGAGAAGATCATCCAGGCCAGGCAGATCAGCAGGACGAACCACAGCAGCCAATCCAGCAGCTGCATGATCGGCTCCAGTACCTCCGCGGGCAGCTGCTTGTAAGCGAGCGTCACTGTCGTCGTCATCAGCTTCCAATGAGCGCTGTCATGATGGTGCCGGCACTGGTGGCGACCACGCCACCGATCATGGCCCCGGCCACCATCTTCGGCGATTCCAGCCCGCCGCCGGACCATTTCTCCCAGGCGAACTTGCCGCCCGCGTACACGATTCCGCAGATGCCCGACAGCAGCACGAACCAGGTGAGGTAGCCGACCAGCTGCATGAACTTCTCCGAACCCGGCGGAGCCTGGGGACTCGGATTGCGGACCTGGGCCAGCACCGTGCCGTAGGTATCGTGCACGGCGAGGAGTAACGAGCTCATCGGGTGCCTTTCTGGAAATCCGAAGGTTCGGCGACCGACCTCACGGTTCCTCCCCTTCCTCGAAAGCTGTACGGGCGTCGATCTTTTCGCGAACGGTGGCGACAATATCCGCCCCGATCTCGCGCATCTCCAGCGGTACCTCCGCCAGCGGATCGATCCTGCGTTTACGTTCCGGCAGCGGATCGCCCGGCGTCCACACGGGCAGCGCGTCCGCCTCCACCAGCGTCCATTCCTCGTACCACGGGATCTGCCACATCGGACCGGCCAGCGAGCCGACGACCTCGCGGTAACGGCGGATCTCGGCGGGCATCCGGCCCGGTCTGGCCGCCACCGTCACCAGGCCGAGCACCTCCGAGGGACCGCCGAAGCCGAAGTGGTGCTGGCGCAGCAGATCATGGGCGCGGGTCAGCCCCGCGATGGTCTCGCGAGCCACCAGCACCACGAACGGGGATTCCCGCTCGAAGACGCCGGGCCAGCGCCGGCTGGCGTCGGCCGCGGGCGCGAGCACGTGCGCGAGGGTGGTGGCGCCCGCCCCACCGTGCACGCCCAGCAGCCACAGCAGCGGCGCGCGGCCGATCCCGGGCACCGGACGGTCCCACACCGGCGCGCGGCGAGACTCCGGCGGGGCGACCACACCCGCCGGCTGCGGAGTTTGCTTGCGCATACCTAGTTTCGACATCGCGGCGGTCATGATGCCACCCCCGTCAGCAGGCGCCCATAGGCTCGTCGGGTCTCCGGGGCCAGGTCGGTGTGCTTGACCAGTTCCCCGCGCGCCAGATGCGGATCGTAGGGGATCTCACGAATATCGCGGACCCAGCCGGAGAGATGCTCGCGCAAATGATCGGCTACTCGCGAATCCGCGCCCGGAACCTGATGTGAGATGACAATGGTGGTATCGCCCACGATGCCGCTCCCCTGCCCTTCGGTCGCGTCACCGTACTGGTCATCGAGCCATTCCAAGGCGACCCGCAAACGGTTCGCCGCATCGGCGCGAGCCGGGATCGCAAGCACCAGAGCCACATCGGAATCATCCAGCAGTGGCTTGAGCTGCCGCCCGGCAATCGGGCTGCCGCCGTCGTAGACACCGGTGAACCCGGCATCGTCGACCGCGCGCGCCACCGTGAGGTAGGTCGCGCGGCGGCGCAGCGGCGCGGCGTCGCGCCAGAGCAAACCGATCCCCGAGGTCGCCAGCGACAGGCACTCCTTCAGCGGCGCCGGTTCGTCGTTGCCGCGCCCGTACAGCCACGATTGCAGACTGATCGGATGCAGGTGCTCGTCGGCGCCGCGCAGCGCGAGATCGCTGCCCGCAGCGGTCGCGTCGACCGCCACCGTGGGCGTGCCGCCCATCCCCAGTTCGCCCGCGAGCCCCAGTGCCGTCGTCGTGGTGCCCGCGCCGCCGCAGCCGCCGACCACCAGAATCGGGCGCGGTGCGCGCTGTGCCTGGAATTGCTCACCGGTGTCCGTCGCGTCGCCCCCGCCGCCCTGCTTGTTCCGCCGTAACCGCACCACCGGAGCCTTCGACCGCGCGGATGTGCTCGCGCCACCGGATTCCGGTGTGTCGTCGAGCCAGCGGCTCCAGTCCTCTCCCATCGCTCTCAGCTCTCCTTCATCCAGCCGCGATACCCGTGATCAGGGTGCGGCCGCCGATCACCGCGGTGGTGACCGTCTGCTTGTTGTACGTCGCCGGGCTACCGTCCGGACGCTGCTCGGCGATCTCCACCGAATACCTGTGCTCCGCCAGCGCGGTGACGCGCACGCAGTGCGTGGTGCCCGCCGGGATGGCGCCGATCCCCTGCTGGATCACCTCGGCCGGCGAGACGGCCGCGCCCGGCGCGACGACCTGGAGGGCGCGCTCGGCATCGCGTTCGACGTAGTAGGCGTACTGGAACGACAGGATCGCCTCCGGCCCCGATCCGGTGCCGCCGGGCTCGGCGCTGCGCACCATGCCCTCGGCCCGCTCGACCGGGCAGGTGGCGGCCGGATCGGATTGCGCACTGCCCGCGGTGAATTGCAACGCCGCGCGCGGCGCGCCCGCACTGTCGTCCCCGCCGGAGCTCAGCAGCCACACCGCGCCCGCACCGACCAGCGTGAGCAGCACGACCGCGACCACGAGCACGGCCACGATCCGGCCGCGGCTCACCCGGGGACGACGATGCCACGCGGGCGGATCGTCGTAGTCGTCGTCATCACCCCAGGGGAACTGCACCAGCTCCGCGCCACGGTCGTACTCGTCGGCGGCGGGCGCCTGTCCGCCCACCCAATCCGACCAGCCACCGGTGAATTCGCTACGGCGCGAGGGCAGATCGGTCGGCACCTCCGCGCGCGCCCGCGCGACCTCCGGATCGTCGGGGTCGGGTTCGCGAATGTAGTGCGGGTACTGAGCCGGACCGTCGGCATCGGCGGCGAACTCGTCGGCCCGCGCGGGCACGACAGCGGGGGCACCGGTCTCCGGCTCCAGCGGCGGGTACCACTGGGAGAGCTCTTTGTACGACTTCAACATTTCCCCCTTCCCGCAGTGCCGGGCAACTGGTGTCGCATCGGTTCGGACCTCTCGGCGCTCAGTTCGTCACGGACGGGTAGACAATGCTGGGGGTGCCGGGTACCGCGGCGGGCGGCGAAGTCGAATCAAGATCAGTAGCGCCGCTGGATGGGGCGCTGGTCGCTCCGTTCCCAAATGGAAATTCTCCCGTACCGGAGTCGTTCGGCGTAGCCGACGCGCCGGTACGCGATACCGATAATCCGGGGGTCGGCGTGGTACTCACACTCCGCGGGATACCGCCGCGGCCCAGCTCGTCATCCAGATCGCGGGCCACCGCGGCGAACCAGTCGGCCACGAAACGGACCGGCGCATCACCCGTCGCGGTGACCGCCGCCGACTCGTAGGCGCCGTGCCGCCGCACGGTGTCCCAGTACTTCACCCACGTGGTGGTATCGAGCAAAGCCCGGTTGTCGGTGGCGTTCTGGACGACGGCGTCGTAGGCCTGGGTCACCAGGCGCGAGATGGTGGTCGGCGGAACCAGCTGCGGGACCGCGCCGATCAGCTTGGCGCCCAGCAACGCCAGCCCGGCGACCGGGTTGGACAGGCCCGCGGTGCCGAGCTGGGCGATGGTGGCCGGGTCGATCACCGCCTTCACCACGGTGACCACCGCGTTCAAGCCGATGAGACCGACGCGGAGCAGCGCATGGAACGAGGCGTCGACATCGACATCGATCGGGGCCCGCGGGTCGGAAGCGTCGGCCAGGCGCTCGGAGATCGACTTCCGCGGCGACAACGACAGATTCGCCAGCGTATTGCCCGAGACATCCTGCTCGACCACCGTCGAGGCGGCCTTGATCGAGGTGTAGGCCAGCGCCTGCGCGACCGAGACCAGCGCGGTAATCGGATCACCGCCGCTGACCTGCGCCTGGCCCGCGATATTGGCCACCGCCCGCAGGATCGGCGCGCCCTCGGGTGCGTCACAGGACAGATCGCCCGCGGTGCAGAAGCTGGCGACGCGGCCGGTGAGCGCGGCGAAGTTCTCGGCCTGGTCGCGGTCGGGGGCGATGCCGCCGCCGGTGGCCGGGGTCTGGTTCAGCGCGGCGACGGTCGCGACCCGCACGCCCTCGGTGTCGGGGGCGGCGTCCGGGGTCGTCCTACCGGGCGAGCCGGGGAACAGCGCGGCGCCCGGATTGCGCGTGGGATCACCGAAAAGCGCTACGGCCGCGATCTTGTCGGGCGCGACGACGCCCTGCCCCTGCCCGACCTCCTGGGCGAACAGTGAGGCCACATGCGCGCCCTGCGAGTAGCCGACAATCGCCAATCGCGTGGCGGCGCAACGCTCGACGACCGAGCGTGCCATCGCGCGCAGCCGCTCCAGCCCGCCGGTGACCGACTGGATGTAGGGTGCCGGGCCACCGGCGGTGAAGCCGCCGAAGCCGGATTCGTAAGGGACATAGGCCCGCTCGACCAGGCCCGGATCCGGCGCCTTGGCCAGCAGCGGGCGGAACACGGTGGACAGCATGCCGGTGTCGATGGTCGGCGCCGCGTCCGGCGAGGACTGCCCGGTGCCCTGAATTCCCAACGCGTACAGCGCCGGACAGGCCGCGATCGCCAGGTCGGGCGCGGGGGCCTGGGCGGTCGCCGGGGCCGCCGCGGCGAACGCCACAGCGACGGCGAGTGCACTGAGCACCCCCGTGATTCGAGCCGGGTAATTGGCCATAGCGAACCGCCATCAATCCATATTGCCGCGGGTAAATCCTGACGCCCTCAAACGCATTCGACGGTAACAGATCCCGGCTATGACTGCCGCCATCGCGAAAACATTTCACCCATCGGGCAGGGATACTGCACACAGGACAGGGCAACGCCGGAATGCAAGCGACGGATTTCCGATCGCGGGATCGGCGGCCGCTACCCTCCGGCGAAGTCGGCGCGGGCCCGGAAACCGGTGTGCTGCCGGGCAACTGGGGATCCGCAGGATTCGCTTATGGCTGCGAATGTACCCGCAAAGTAGCGAATTCATGCGCGCGACACGCACCACCGCTTCGCGGTGTGCTATGTGGCCGACGTGACGCGGTAGACGTCGTACACGCCCTCCACATTGCGCACCACATTCAGCAAGTGCCCCAAATGTTTCGGATCGCCCATCTCGAAGGTGAACTTGCTGATCGCGACCCGATCACCGTGGGTGGCGACCGACGCGGACAGGATATTGACCTTCTCGTCGGCCAGCACCTTGGTCACGTCCGAGAGCAGGCGAGTACGGTCCAGCGCCTCGATCTGAATGGCCACCAGGAACACCGACGACGGCGACGGCGCCCACTCGACCTCGATGATGCGCTCGGACTGCTCGCGCAGCGATCCGGCATTGGTGCAGTCGGTGCGGTGCACACTGACCGCGCCGCCACGGGTCACGAAGCCCATGATCTCGTCACCCGGCACCGGCGTGCAGCACTTGGCCAGCTTGGCCACCGTGCCCGGAGCGCCCGGAATGAGCACGCCCGCATCCCCGGTGACACGCTGCCGGCTCGGTGTGGTCGACGGGGTGGACCGTTCGGCGAGCTCGTTCTCCACATCGCCGATCCCGCCGAGCTGGGCCATCAGCCGCTGCACCACATGATGCGCGGAGACCTGGTGCTCGCCGACCGCGGTGTAGAGCGTGGAGATGTCCGAGTAGTGCAGTTCGTGCGCGACGGCGGTCATCGCGTCCACATTCATCAAGCGCTGCAACGGAAGCCCGACCCGGCGGACCTCCTTGGAGATCTGCTCCTTACCGGACTCCAGCGCCTCCTCGCGTCGCTCCTTGGCGAACCACTGCCGGATCTTGGCCTTGGCCCGCGGCGAGACCACGAAGTTCTGCCAGTCCCGGCTCGGGCCCGCGTTCTGTGCCTTGGAGGTGAAAACCTCCACCACCTCACCGTTTTCGAGCTGCCGCTCCAGCGCGACCAGGCGTCCGTTGACGCGCGCGCCGATGCAGCGGTGCCCGACCTCGGTGTGCACCGCGTAGGCGAAATCGACCGGAGTCGACTTCTGCGGCAACGTGATCACATCGCCCTTCGGGGTGAACACGAAGATCTCCGGTGACTTCAGATCGAACCGCAGCGACTCCAGGAACTCCGCCGGGTCGGCGGCCTCACGCTGCCAGTCCAGCAGCTGCCGCATCCAGGCCATATCGTCGACCTCGGCGGTATCGCCGGAGTGCTTGCCGCGCGTCTCCTTGTAGCGCCAGTGCGCGGCGATGCCGAACTCCGCGGTGCGGTGCATGTCCTGGGTACGGATCTGCACCTCCAGCGGCTTACCGTCCGGGCCGACCACGGTGGTGTGCAGCGACTGGTAGACGCCATAGCGCGGCTGGGCGATGTAGTCCTTGAACCGGCCCGCCATCGGCTGCCACAGCGAATGCACCACACCGACCGCGGCATAGCAGTCGCGCACCTCGTCACAGAGGATGCGGATACCGACCAGGTCGTGGATGTCGTCGAAGTCCTTACCCTTGACGATCATCTTCTGATAGATCGACCAGTAGTGCTTCGGACGACCCTCGACGATCGCCGTGATCCGCGATGCCGCAAGGGTATTCACGATCTCGGCGCGAACCTTGGCCAGATACGTGTCGCGCGAGGGAGCGCGGTCGGCGACCAGGCGCACGATCTCGTCGTACTTCTTCGGGTGCAGGATCGCGAACGCGAGATCCTCGAGCTCCCACTTGACCGTGGCCATGCCGAGCCGATGCGCCAGCGGCGCAATCACTTCCAGCGTTTCCTTGGCCTTCTTCGCCTGCTTCTCCGGCGGCAGGAACCGCATGGTGCGCATATT
Organism: Nocardia sp. NPDC127579; assembly: GCF_042672005.1. Taxonomy (NCBI): domain Bacteria; kingdom Bacillati; phylum Actinomycetota; class Actinomycetes; order Mycobacteriales; family Nocardiaceae; genus Nocardia; species Nocardia sp. NPDC127579. The sequence continues at coordinate 369,562 of NZ_JBHXVZ010000005.1, forward strand.
GTGCAGGCGGTCGGCCACCTTGATGACCAGCACGCGCGGGTCGCGGGCCATCGCGATGATCATCTTGCGGATGGTCTCGGCCTCGGCGGCGGCGCCCAGATTCACCTTGTCGAGCTTGGTGACGCCGTCGACCAGGTGCGCGACCTCCTGACCGAAATCGTTGGTCAGCTGCTCCAGCGAATAGCCGGTGTCCTCCACGGTGTCGTGCAGCAGCGCCGCGACCAGCGTGGTGGTGTCCATGCCCAGCTCGGCCAGGATATTGGCCACCGCCAGCGGATGCGTGATGTACGGATCGCCCGATTTGCGGAACTGGTGCGCATGCCGCTCGTCGGCGACGTCGAAGGCGCGCTGCAACAGCGTCAGATTCGCCTTGGGGTACAGCTCGCGGTGCACCGACGCCAGCGGCTCGAGCACCGGTTTGACCGCGGCGATGCCGCGCTGACCGGTCATCCGGCGCGCCAAACGCGCCCGGACTCTGCGCGAGGCGGAGGTGGGAACCGCGGCGGTCGCGGCCCGGGCCGGCGGTTCGGCGCCCGGCTTGGTGGTCGGCATATCGGCCGGGGTCGGGGCACCGTTCGACGGCGCCGACGATGCCGATTGCCCGACATTCGCCTCGCCCAAGTGTTGAGCCATGCCACCGCCTCTCCGCGCCTGGATCGCAACACCCTATCCGACGCTGCAACCGCCCAGATCACCACTTTAGTCCGGGCGCCGGGCCGGTGAACGCCAGGCGATGCCCAGGATCGGCCGCAGGGCGTGCCAGGTGCGCGGCGAGGCCGCGGTCGCGGTCGCCGATTCGTGCGCTGATGCGTATAGCAAGACCATCACTACCCGCCATGCCGGACCGTTCGTACCCTCGGCACTGGCGGTAGCTTCAGCCGGTGATCATTGCCCGTTCGCTTCTCTTGTTCGCACTGGCCGCGCTCGCCGAGATCGGCGGCGCCTGGCTGATCTGGCAGGGCTGGCGCGAGGAGAAGGGAGCGCTGTGGATCGCAGCCGGGGTGGTCGCGCTCGGGGCCTACGGTTTCGTGGCCACCTTTCAACCCGATCCGAATTTCGGGCGGATCCTCGCCGCCTACGGCGGCGTGTTCGTCGCCGGATCGCTGGCGTGGGCCATGATCGTCGACCGCTTCCATCCGGACCGATGGGACTACCTCGGGGCGGCGATCTGCCTGGTGGGGGTGGCGATCATCATGTACGCACCGCGTGGCTGACGGACATCGGCCGAAGGCCCCGCAGGACACCGAGCGACCTGCCTCGGCTGTCCGGAAGCGATCCCCGGCGCACGAAACGATCGGTCGGACACAGATCACGCGGCTGAACGCCAGCGCTCGTACGGCCGGACAGCACTCGAGCAGCTCGAATGGCGGGTTACTCGAACGCCCAGACCGCGGCCGGGCGGCCGGTGGCCTTGGTGCGGCGGCGTTCGGTGGTTCGGTGGAGGCCGGGGATGGCGGCGAGGGTGCGGTTGAGGTTGGCCGGGTCGGGGCGGATGCCGAGCAGCGTGGTCGCGAGGTCCACCGCGCGGGTGGCCGGGAAGTCCGAGCCGATCAGTGCGCGGGTGAACGGCAGGTCCTTCCACAACAGGCGGGCGAGATAGCCGCGGGCCACCTCGAGAATGCGCTCGTGGTCGAAGGCGAGCGGGGGCACGTCGTCGAACGGCACCCACCCGGCCGGGCCCTCGTGCTCGCCCACGACCGCCCACATCGCGATCGACAGGGTGGGACCGCGCGGATCACGATTCGGCTCATCGAAGGTGACCAACTGACCGACCGCGCCGATCGCCGCCTCCGGTACCCCGAGTTTGGTGTGTACCGCACGCCGCGCCGCCACCGCCAGCCGCTCCCCCCGCCCGAGCAGCACTCCGGGCAGCGCGAGTTCCCCCGTGAACGGTTCATGCTCGCGCGCCGCGATCCCCACGGTGACCGAGCTGTCCGACGCCCAGAAGCGCAGCGCCACCACATCGACCGAGACAACCGATTGCTCCACGGCGCACCATCCTGCCGCCACCCCCATCGCCCCACCACGCCGGGGCGGCCCTACTCCGCATCCCGCCTGCTCCCTCCGAACCGGCGAATCCCCAACGACATCCACTTGCGCACCGTCCAGCTCGGCCAGCATCGCGTCGGCCCGCCGGACAATGCCCCGCACCCTGACCAACACCACCTCGGCTGATCCGACCACCGATCCCGAGGCAGCCGAAGCACCGCCCACAACAGTCCGACCCGGATTCGACCTACTCCGGCACCGGATCCTGCTGGCCTGACTCCGCCGCGGTCACCACCACCGCGAGTGGTACAGAGCCGAAAAGAAGACAGAGCCGTTCTCCCGACAGTCCCGTGCACCCGACTGCGCACACGCAGTCGGGTGTGCGCAGTCGGCAAAGGCGGTGTGATGTCGGGTCCGCGGGCTGAGTGGGTGCGTAAGGTCGGTGGGGTGGTTGTGCGGGCGGTGTTGTGGGACGTGGATGACACTTTGTTCGACTATTCGGGGTCGGATCGAGCCGGGGTGGTGCGGCATCTCGAGGTGGAGGGGCTGCTCGAGGCGCACGGTGGGGTTGAGGCGGCGGTCGAGCGGTGGCAGGCGGTGATGGAGGCCGAGTTCGCTCGGTTTCTGGCCGGGGAGGTGGATATCTTCGAGCATCGGCGGTGCCGCGCGCGGGTCTTCCTCGAGACGGAACTCACCGATGCCGAGGCCGATGCCTGGTTCAACCGCTATATCGAGCACTACCAGGCGTGCTGGGAGCTGTTCCCTGACGCGGCGGCGACGCTCGCCGCGCTCGCACCGCGGTTCCGGCAGGCCGTGCTGTCGAACTCCTCGGTGGCCAATCAGGAGCGCAAGCTCCGAACCCTGGGTATCCGTTCGCATTTCGAGGCGGTGCTGTGCGCCGACGAACTTGGCCACGCGAAACCCGCCGCGGCCGCGTTCCACGCCGCCTGCACCAGGCTGGACCTGCCGCCGTCGGCCGTCGCCTACGTCGGAGACCGCCTCGATATCGACGCCTTCGGCGCCCGCGACGCCGGCCTCACCCCCATCTGGCTCGACCGCGGCACCACCAGCCACGCCCCCACCCCATCCGATATCCATCGCATCACCACTCTCGCGGCTCTCCCCTCCCTCCTGTCCTGAGCATCACCGCTCAATACCCTCGCGAGACCCCCCGAGCATCGACCGCACAGCAACCGAGTAACACCGCTCGGCACAGTCTTCCGATCGGTTCGACCGTCGGCGACGTGTCACGGAATGGCTGGGTGGCTCGGGGACACCCATCGGGCGGCGCGGGCGATCGAGATGAATCGGTCACGTTGCGATGCACTCTCGCTGTGCGGCACCTGCCGGAATTGGGGGGTGGAGTCGTGGGACGAATGGGGGGTGCGGGTGGGAGCATGGGCGGATGCAGCTGGTTGGGTTCGGGCAGATCGAGGCGGCGGCGCGGCGGCTGGCGCCGGTGATACGGCGGACTCCGGTGGTGGCGTCGCGGGTGCTGTCGGAGCGGGTGCGGACCGAGGTCTTCCTGAAATGCGAGAACTTGCAGCGGACGGGGTCGTTCAAGCCGCGAGGAGCCTACAACCGGATCGCGAATCTGTCGCAGGCGGAACGGGCGCGCGGGGTGGTGGCGGCGAGTGCGGGCAATCACGCGCAGGGGGTGGCGTGGGCGGCGAGTTCGCTGGGAATCGAGTCGACGGTGTTCATGCCGGTGGGTGCGTCGATTCCGAAATTGGCGGCCACCAAGGCGTATGGGGCGCAGGTGCGGCAGGTGGGCGCGACGGTGGACGAGGCATTGGATCAGGCCCGGGATTTCGCGTTGCGGACCGGGGCGACGCTGATCCACCCCTTCGATCACCCGGATATCGTGGCCGGTCAGGCGACCGTGGCCCAGGAGATCCTGGAGCAGCTGCCCGAGGTCGGGACGGTGCTGGTGCCCACCGGCGGCGGCGGACTGCTGGCGGGTGTGGCGATCGCGCTGCACTATCTGGCGCCGGACGTGCGGGTGATCGGGGTGCAGGCGGCGGAGGCCGCGGCCTGGCCGGAATCACTGTCGACCGGGAAGCCGGTGCGGGTGGCCCGTATGTCGACCATGGCCGACGGTATCGCGGTGGGGCTACCGGGCGAAGTCCCGTTCGCGCATGTCGCGGCGCACGGTTCCAGCATCCTGACCGTCGACGAGGAAGCGCTGTCGAAGGCGCTGCTGCTGTGCCTGGAACGCGCCAAGCTGATCGTCGAACCGGCGGGCGCTGCCGCGGTGGCAGCTCTGATGAGTTGTCCCCCTGCGGAATTGGCGTTGCGCGGCCCGGTGTGCGCGATCCTCTCCGGTGGGAATATCGATCCGCTGCTGCTGACCAGGCTGATCGGGCACGGGTTGAGCGCGGCGGGGCGCTACCTGGAGTTGCGCATCACGATCGCGGATCTGCCCGGGGCGCTGAGCAGTCTGCTCACCGTTGTGGGCAAGACCGGGGCGAGCGTCGTCGATGTCGCGCATTCGCGGACGGGAACCTGGTTGGCGGTCAATGAGGTCGAGGTGGCGCTGACGCTGGAGACGCGGGGTCCGGATCATCGCGGCGAGGTGTTGCGGGCGCTGCGAGACGCCGGATACGGCGTGCGAGTCGAAGACTAGGCGCCTCAGCACTTCCGCTTGTAGAAATACTTCTCGTTCGCCGCCATATCCGACTGCGTGATCGCCACCATCTCGGTGCGCAGGGTCCGGGTGACCGGCTTGCCTTCGATCGCGGCCACCGCCTGCTGCACGCCCTGCGCTCCGATGCTCGCCGGGTCCTGGGCGATCAACGCCTGCACCGTCCCGGCCTTCAGATCCTCGACCTGCTTGGGACTGGCGTCGAATCCGACGAGCTTGACCTGACCGAGCTTGTTCGCGTTCCGCAGCCCGGTCGCCGCTCCCTCGGCGGAACTCAGGTTGGTGGCGAAGATTCCGGCGAGGTCGGGATGTGCCGCGAGGGTCGCGGTGACGATCGACGCGGCTTGCGCGGCCTCGTTGTTGTTGTACTGCACACCGAGTGCGGTGATGCCGGGGAACGCCTTGACCGCCGACTCGAATCCCTGCGCCCGGGCATCGGTGGTGGACGTGCCCGCCTTGGTGTTGATCACCAGTACGGGTCCTCGCTCGCCGATCAGTTTCGCCAGCGTGCGCGCGGCAAGTTCACCGCCCGCGGTGTTGTCCGAGGCGATGGAGGACTGGGCGATCGAGGTGTCGTCGAGCGCGGTATCGACTTCGATGATCTCGATCCCGGCGTTGCGCGCCTGCTTCATCGGGCCGGCCATGGCGGTGGCGTGGGTCGGGGCGATCAGGATGCCGCCGGGCTTGTTGGCGACCACCCCGCTGAGGACCGGAGTCTGCTGTGCCGCATCGAATTTCGTGGGCGCCTGTGTATCGATCGAGTAGCCCAGTTCCGCGGCTTTCGCCTCGGCGCCGCACTGCATGGAGATGTAGAACGGTTCGTCGGCCACACCTGGGATCAGGACCAGCTTCTTCCTGTCGCCGCCACCCGAATCACCCACGTTCCCGGTGCAACCCGCCACCAGCACCCCGGCGACCACCGCACCGAACACCATCCCGAGTCGATTCCGCATCCTCGCACCTCCTTGTTGCTACGGACCCCTATTTCCGGTCCCGTGCCCGACGGCGGGCCTGGTCGAACCACACCGCCGCCACGAGAACCACACTCACCGCGATGGGCTGCCAGAACACCGGCACGCCCACGATCACGAACCCCTTCTTCAACACCGATGGAATGAACACGCCGATCACCGTGCCCACCACGGACCCGACCCCGCCGAACAGGCTGGTACCGCCGATCACCACGCCGGCGATGGCGTCCAGGTTGTCGGTGGTGTGCCCGCCGATGGTGGTGGTGCCGAAGTAGGCCAGGTTCATGAAACCGGCCAGCCCGGCGAGCAATCCGGTCATCAGATACACCAGCACCAGGTGCCGGGTCACCGAGATGCCCGAGCGACGCGCGGCTTCGGCATTGGAGCCGATGGCGTAGGTGTAGCGGCCGAACCGGGTGGTGTGCAGCACCCAGGCGGCGAGCACCGTCACCACGGTGGCGACCAGGACCAGGTTCGGCACGCCGCCGAGCGAGGTGCCGAATCCCAGTGTGTCCCTGAGCTTGTCGGGCACGGTGCGGGTGTCGACGCCGCCGGTGATCAGTTGCGCCGCACCGAGTGCCGCACCGAACGATCCGAGCGTGACGATCAGCGGCGGCAGCTTGGCCTTGGCCACCAGCAGCCCGTTGATCAGCCCCCAGATACCGCCGCCCGCAACCGATCCCAGCAGGCCGAGGCCGATCAGGCCCCAGCCCGCGCCGGTGGCGTCCTGGTTCGGGCTCAGCCACTCCATGGTTCTCGCACCGATCACGCCCGCGAAGATCAGCACCATGCCGACCGACAGATCGATGCCGGAGGTGATGATCACGAACGTCATGCCGACCGAAAGCACCAGCAGCACCGAGGTTTCGATGAGCAGGGTCTGAAAGGTGAAGCGGGTCGCGAACGCCTCGGGACGTAGCACGCCGAATACCAGGCACAGCCCGACCAGCACCACACCGATCCACACCGTACCGGCGCCCAGCAACCGTTGCAGGACAGTGCGTTCGGCGTTCACTGGGCCTCCTCGTGCGACAGCGCGCCCGTCATGGCGGCGACCAGCTGCTCCAACGTGGCCTCCGCGGCGGTGAATCGGGCGACGCGGCGGCCCAGCCGCAGCACCTCGATCCGGTCCGCGACGGCCAGCACCTCCGGCATGTTGTGGCTGATCAGCACGATCGCGACACCTTCAGCACGGACCCGGCGGATGACCTCGAGCACACGTTCTCGTTGCACCACACCGAGCGCGGCGGTCGGCTCGTCCATGAACACGACCTTGCTGGCCCACATGACGGCACGGGCGACCGCGACGCTCTGCCGCTGCCCGCCGGAGAGGCTTCCGATCGGTACGTCGGTGCGCTGCAGGGTGACGCCGAGACGCTGGAAGTGGTCCACCGCTCGAGTTCGCATCGCGGTCCGGTCCAGCATGCCGAGCCGGCCCGCCAGTCCGCCGCGCAGTAGTTCGCGGCCGAGGAACAGGTTGGCCGCGGGATCCAGGTCGGGCGCGACGGCGAGATCCTGGTAGACGGTTTCGATGCCGAGTTTGCGTGCGGCGGTGGGTGTGTCGAGAGTGACGGGCTTTCCGTCGAGCAGAATCCGGCCGCTGTCGGGTTGCTCGGCGCCGGACAGGCATTTGACCAGGGTCGACTTCCCGGCTCCGTTGTCGCCGATCAGAGCGACGACTTCACCGGCGCGCACCTGGAAGTGGGCACCGCGCAGAGCTTCCACGCCGCCGTAGTGTTTGACCAGCCCGCGGGCTTCCAGCACGGCGGCAGCGGGATCGGGTGGCGGTTCTTCCGACGGCATTGTCAACCAAACGACCAGTCCATCGCCCGATCGTACGAGCACCCGCTTGTCCGCCGGGCGGATTCACCGAAAGTGGTTTCAGTGTGCCCCACCGAGTTCCAGGGCCAGCACACCCAGGATCACCAGGCCGATGCCGCCGATCTGGACCAGGGTAAGACGCTCGTCCAGGAATAGCGCGCCGATGGTGGCGACCGCCGCGACCCCGATCGCCGACCAGATGCCGTAGGCCACACCGATACTCATGCCGCGCTTCAACGCCTGCGACAGGAAGAAGAACGCCGCGCAGTAGCCGATCACCACCACGATCGAGGGCACCAGTTTGGTGAAGCCCTCGGAGATCTTCAGGGAGATGGTGGCGGTGATCTCGGAGACGATGGCCAGCGCCAGCAACAGCAGGGTCATTGCCGCACAATAGCCGCCGGTTCGATCGGTCCCGGTGCGCCACAAGAATCCTGCAAGGCCGATTCGACACCATGGGACCGCGACCGCGAAGGAGGATGCGATGGATACCGGACCACTGATCCTCGGACTGCTGTGCGCGGCACCGTTCGTACTCGCCGCCGTGCTGATCCCCGTGCAACTGGCCGCCGAACGCAAACGCCGAGAGGCGCGGATGCGCTGGGCGCATCTGCACGGATGGCGGTACGAGGAGCGCCCACGCACGATGTGGACGACGCGGATGCCCGGTGCGAACGCGCGCGGCGTGCGCTGGATGGTGACCGGGATGGTCCGCGACCGCTGGGTGAGCGTGGCGCACTACTACTACCAGACCTCCTCCACCGACTCGAACGGCAGCACATCGACCACCACGCACAACTTCATCGCGGCGGTGGTGCAATTGCGGACCCCGCACCCGCCGATCGGCGTGGTCACGCGCGGGCTGCTCTCCCAGATGGGCCGGTCACTGTTCGGCGACAAGCCCACGGCCACCGGAAACCCGGTGTTCGACAGTCGATTCCGGGTGATCGCCCGCGACCCGTACTGGGCGCACCAGCTGATCGGCCGGCCGCTGATCGATGCCCACCTGGCGAACCTGGTGCCGCAGTGGACCATCGACGGCAACCAGCTCCTGGCGCACTACCCCGGGAAACTCGTCCACCCCGAAGCGATGGGCCCGTACGTCGACCCGCTGCTGCGGGTGGCCGACCTGCTCGGCACGGGCATCGAGCCCTGGGTCATGGTGCCACCACGCAACTAGGGCATCGCGGGTCCGGGAATCGCCGCGCGGGCAGATCAGCGCAGCCAGGCGCGCAGTTCGGTTGCGGTGCTGCGGACTTCGCCGAGCTGCCGCGCCACCTGGGTGCCCGCGGTGCCGCCCCGGGCGTTGCGGGAGGCGATCGAGCCCTGCACGGTCAGCACCTCGCGGACCTGCGGTGTGAGGGCCGGGTCGACGGCGGCGAACTCGGCGTCGGTGAGTTCGTCGAGGCCGACGCCGCGCGCCTCGGCGACCCGCACGCACGCACCGGCCGCTTCGTGCGCGACCCGGAACGGAACACCCTGGCGCACCAGCCATTCGGCGATATCGGTGGCGAGAGTGAAACCGGCGGGGGCGAGTTCGGCCATCCGCTCGGTGTGGAAAGTGAGCGTGGAGACCAGACCCGCGATGGCGGGCAGCAACAGTTCCAGCTGAGCCACCGAATCGAAGAGCGGTTCCTTGTCCTCTTGCAGATCCCGGTTGTAGGCCAGGGGCTGGGCCTTGAGCGTGGCCAGCAGACCGGTGAGATTGCCGATCAAACGGCCCGCCTTGCCACGGGTCAGCTCGGAGACATCGGGATTCTTCTTCTGCGGCATGATCGAGGAGCCGGTGGACCAGGCGTCGGCCAGCGTGATGTAGCCGAATTCCGGTGTGCTCCAGATGATGACCTCCTCGGCCATCCGGCTCAGGTCCACCGCGATCATGGCCAGGACGAAGGCGGCCTCCGCGGCGAAGTCACGGGCCGAGGTGGCGTCGATCGAATTGGCCGCGGCCGCCTCGAAATCCAGCTCTGCGGCGATCTGTTCGGGATCCAGTCCGAGCGAGGAACCGGCCAGCGCGCCGGAACCGTACGGCGACACCGCCGCCCGCTTGTCGAAGTCGCGCAGCCGGTCGATATCGCGCAGCAGCGGATGCGCGTGCGCGAGCAGGTGGTGTGCCAGCAGCACCGGCTGCGCGGCTTGCAGATGGGTCTTGCCCGGCATCACCGCCTCCGGATGCGCCGCGGCCTGCTCGACCAGCGCGTCGACCACCTCGAGCACTCCGAACGCGATGCGGCGCACCGCATCTCGCAACCACATCCGGAACAGGGTGGCCACCTGATCGTTGCGGGAGCGCCCCGCCCGCAGCCGTCCGCCGAGCTCGGCGCCGACCCGGTCGATCAGGCCGCGCTCCAGCGCGCCGTGCACGTCCTCGTCGGAGAGGGCCGGACCGAACGCACCCGAGGCGACATCGGCGGCGAGCCGGTCGAGCCCGTCGAGCATGCCGGTCAGGTCGGCGTCGGAGAGCAGACCCGCCTTGTTGAGCACCCGCGCGTGCGCCTTGGAGGCGCGGATGTCGTAGGGCGCAAGCGCCCAGTCGAAATGCGTCGACTTGCTCAGCGCCGCCATCGCCTCGGCGGGACCGGACGCGAAGCGGCCACCCCAGAGTGCGCCCTCGTTGGTACCGGCGTGGGTCATCGTGGGTGTCTCCTCCGGGGATCGAATGGCGGTGATCGCTGGGCACTGCGGGGAACCGGCCCGGCCTGGGCACCGGTTCCCGGGTCGCGCTACTTCTGGCTCAGGTCGCGGCGCGCGGCGACCTTGGAGGACAGGCCGTGGATCTGGACGAAGCCCTTGGCCAGCGACTGGTCGAAGGTGTCGCCCTCGTCGTAGGTGGCCAGGTTGAAATCGTAGAGCGACTGCTCGGAGCGGCGGCCGTTGACCACCGCGGAGCCGCCGTGCAGGACCATCCGGATCTCGCCGGACACGTTCTGCTGGGTCTCGGCGACGAAAGCGTCCAGCGCGCGCTTGAGCGGGGAGAACCAGAGGCCGTCGTAGGCCAGCTCGCCCCAGCGCTGCTCGACCTGCCGCTTGTAGCGGCCCAGCTCGCGCTCGATGGTGACGTTCTCCAGGGCCTGGTGCGCGGTGATCAGCGCGATGGCGCCCGGGGCCTCGTAGATCTCGCGGCTCTTGATACCGACGAGCCGGTCCTCGACCATGTCCAGGCGGCCGATGCCCTGGCGGCCGGCGCGGTGGTTCAGCTCGACGATGGCCTCGAGCACGCTGACCGGCTTACCGTCGATGGCGACCGGCACACCCTTGTCGAAGGTGACGATGAGTTCGTCGGGCGCCTCGAAGTTGACCGTCGGGTCGGCGGTGTAGTCGTAGACGTCCTTGGTGGGCGCGTTCCACAGGTCCTCGAGGAAGCCGGTCTCGACAGCGCGGCCCCATACGTTCTGGTCGATGGAGAACGGCGACTTCTTGGTGACGTTGATCGGGAGATTGTTCTCCTCGGCGAAGGCGATGGCCTTCTCCCGGGTCCAGGCGTAGTCGCGGACCGGGGCGATGACGTTCAGGTCGGGCGCGAGCGCGCCGATGCCGACCTCGAAGCGGACCTGGTCGTTGCCCTTGCCGGTGCAGCCGTGCGACACGGTGGACGCGTTGTGGAACTTGGCGGCTTCCACCAGGTGCTTGACGATGAGCGGGCGGCTGATCGCCGATACCAGCGGGTACTGGCCCATGTACAGGGCGTTGGCCTGGATGGTGGGCAGGCAGTATTCGTCGGCGAACTCGTCGCGCGCGTCGACCACGATGGCCTCGACGGCGCCGCAGTCCAGGGCGCGCTGGCGCACCACGTTCATGTCCTCGCCGCCCTGGCCCAGGTCGATGGCGACCGCCACGACCTCGGCGCCGGTCTCCTTCGCGATCCAGCTGATGGCGACGGAGGTGTCAAGCCCACCGCTGTAGGCGAGTACGACGCGCTCGGACATTTCTGTGTGCTCCTCGGGTTGTCTGGTGGTCGGCGCCCCCTTGCCGCTCACAAATGATTATGCACGATGTTGCAATCCCATTCATAATCGGGGGTGCGCAGGTCACCGATATCCCTCCGGCGGCCCCGGCCGAGTGAGACCATCGATGCCATCAGCGCACCCTCGGACATGAGGACAGGCCCATGATGCACTCGATCGCCAACGAATTCTCCATCCTCGGCCACGGACTCCTCGAGGTCGGCCGCGCCCTGATCGATCTGATCCAGGACATCATCACCCTGTCCCTGCCCGACGACCCCGGCGGCCGCGGCGGCGGTCAGTACCCGTTCGGCTAGCGCGGGCCCCGCTCCGCGGCGTTAGGGTGGTCCGGTCATCGACGTCGAGGAAGGGCCTGATGTGCTGCGGGTGGGGGAGACTTTCGCCGAGTATGAGATCGACGGGGTGCTGGGGCAGGGCGGCATGGGCACCGTCTACCGGGCACGGCATCCGCGGCTGCCGCGCATGGTCGCGCTCAAGCTGCTCAACCAGGACGTCTCGGCCGACGAGGAGCTACGCGCCCGGTTCGAACAGGAAGCCAATGTCGTTGCGCGACTGGAACATCCGGGGATCGTCGGGATCTACGACCGCGGTGTGCAGGACGGGCACCTGTGGATCTCGATGCAGTACGTGCGCGGTACCGACGCCGACCAGCTCGACGCGCGCGCGATGCCACCGGAACGCCTGCTGCGCCTGATCACCGACACCGCGCACGCACTGGACTACGCGCACAGCCGGGGCGTGCTGCACCGGGATGTGAAGCCCGCCAACATCCTGCTGGCCGAGGCCGACGACGGGATCGAAGAACGCGCCGTACTCACCGACTTCGGCATCGCACGGCTGCTGGAATCGGATTCGAAGCTGACTGCGACCGGAACCTTCACTGCCACACTGGCTTACGCCTCACCGGAGCAGCTCTCCGGTGAACCGATCAATCATCTCGCCGACCAGTACTCGCTGGCCTGCACGCTGTTCACGCTCCTGGCCGGGCACTCGCCCTTCCGGGCCACCGCACCGGGGCAGATCATCGCCGCGCATCTGAGCAAACCTGTTCCCCGGCTGAGTGATTCACGCGCAGACCTACCCCCGGCACTGGACGACGTGATCGCCCGCGCGATGGCCAAACGGCGCGAGGACCGGTTCGCCAGTTGCGGGGATTTCGTGGCCGCCGCCGCGGAAGCCCTGCGGGGACAGCCGACGCGGGTGTGGGCGAAGGCCGAGCCGACCGTGGTGGTCGATCATCCGACCCAGCAACTCGCGCCGCAAACCGCGCCGCAGCAGTGGGCTCATCCGCCGCAGCAGCCGCAGCCCGCGCCGTGGGGATATCAGCAGCCGGGTGCCCCTTGGCCGCCCCAGCCCCGGCCTTCGCGGGTCACCGTCGCGATGGCCGCCACGCTGGCGATCCTGTTCGGATTGGCCCTGGCCTTCCTGGGGGCTCTGATGGCTGTCATCTACGCCGCGGTGGGGGCAGGCGACGTGACCGGCAGCGAACAGCTGCGCGCCATCGCCACCATCGCCGCTTGTATAACCCTGGGGTTCATGTTCCTGGTGGGCACCATCTTCTTTCTGGCCCGGAAACCTTCGGGACGCAACGTGGTAGCGGCGGCATTCGGCGGTACCACGTTCCTCGCGCTGGCCGTCGCCGGACTGAGCGCCGTCGACGGCAATACGAATGACGCACTCGTCATCGCTGTCCTGGGTCTCGTCATGCCAGCGGCCGGGCTGGCCTGCACGCTCGCACGCTCGACCACCCGCTGGCTCGCCTACGTTCCACCACAGCGCTGGTAATTCGGCGGAGCCGCGATCTTCGCGCAATTCGGCACCAGTGAGCTGCTGGCGCGTGATCACCGCCATGACGCATCCCGGGCGGTCGTCCCGACGATGAACGGAGCGACGCCCGGTCCAGCGCGCCGACCACGTCGCGCCGACTCGCGATGTGGCAGCCGGCCGACTTCGCGATCCGGGCCGCCGGAGGCGAGAACCCCTGTCCGCCTAGGCGAGCCCCTCGATGGTCCGGGCCAGTTCCGCGCCGGTGAGCGGTTCGCGCGCGATCACCGCAATGGTGTCGTCGCCGGCGATCGTGCCGACGATGAACGGCAGTGACGCCCGGTCCAGGGCACTGGCCAGGAAGTGCGCCGCACCGGGCGGGGTGCGCAGCACAGCGATATTGCCGCTGGCGTCGGTGGATACCAGCAGGTCGCCGAGCAGTTTGGAGAGCCGGTCGGTGCCGCCGGTGACGCCGCGGACGGGGCTGCCGTCCTCGGGCACCACGTAGACACCCGCGCCGCCGTCGGCCGCGCGCAGCTTCACCGCGCCGAGTTCGTCCAGGTCACGCGAGAGGGTGGCCTGGGTGGTCTCGATTCCCTCGGCGGCCAGCAGTGCCGCCAGTTCGGTCTGGCTGCGCACCGCGTGCGCGGACAGCAGTTCGATGATCCGGGACTGCCGTCCGGCTCGGGTGCGCGCGATCGCGGGCGCCTTGCCCGGATCGGCCGGGGCGGCGCTCATCGCGCCACCCCCGAGATTCGCTCACGCACGTCCGACTCCTCGCTTCGCCAGCAACCACACCAGCAGCGCCTTCTGCGCGTGCAGGCGGTTCTCGGCCTCGTCCCAGACGACGCTGTGCGGTCCGTCGATCACCTCGTCGGTGATCTCCTCTCCGCGATGCGCCGGAAGACAGTGCAGCACAACGGCATCGGACTGGGCGCGGTCGACCAGCTCGGTGTTCAGCCGGAACGGCCGGAACGGGCCGACCCGGTCGAGTCCGTCGTTCTCCTGGCCCATGGAGGTCCAGCAGTCGGTGACCAGCGCGTCCGCGCCCTCGGCGGCGGCCTGCGGATCACCGGTCAAGGTGATGCTCGCTCCGGTCTCGGCGGCACGCTTGCGGGCGGCCTCCAGGATCCACGGCGCCGGCTCGAAACCGGCCGGGGCGGCGACGGTGACGTTCAGCCCCGCGGTGACGCCGCCGAGTAGCAGCGAATGCGCCATATTGTTGGCGCCGTCACCGAAGTAGGTGAGATTGCGGCCCGCCAGATCGCCCTTGCGCTCCCGCAGCGTCATCAGGTCGGCGAGCACCTGGCACGGATGGAACTCGTTGGACAGCGCGTTGACCACGGGAACCGTTGCCGCCGGGGCCATCTCGTCCAGGCGCGACTGCTCGAAGGTGCGCCAGACGATCGCCTCGACGTAGCGGGAGAGCACCCGCCCGGTGTCGGCCAGGGTCTCCTCCCGGCCCAACTGGGTGTCGCGGCCGTCCACGACCACCGCGTGGCCGCCGAGCTGCGCGATGCCGATCTCGAAGGAGAACCGGGTGCGGGTGGAGTTCTTCTCGAAGATCACACCGACGCCGCGCGGGCCCTCCAGCGGGCGGCGCGCGAACGGCGACTGCTTGAGTTCGGCTGCCAGGGCCAGGATTTCGGCCTGCTCCACCGGGGTGACGTCGTCGTCCCGCAGAAAATGCCTGAGCTCGGTCATTTGGTTCCCTTCGCGTCTTCGACCGCACCGTCGAGGATCTCGGGCAGGTCGGCGACGAAGTTGTCGGCCTGGGTCTCGGTCAGCACCAGCGGGGGCGCGAGACGGATCGTATCGGGCTTGGGCGCGTTCACCAGATATCCGGCCGCCCGCGCGCGTGCCTCGACCTCGGCCGAAATGTCTTGGGTCAGGGCGATTCCCAGCAGCAGGCCGGCGCCGCGCACATGGTCGACCAGCGGGTGATCCAGTGCCTCGATACCGTCGACGATGTGCTTGCCCAGCCATTCGACGTGGGCCAGCAGATCCTGCGCGGCGATGGTGCGCAGCACCGCCAGCGCCGCCGCCGCGCAGACCGCGTTGCCGCCGAAGGTGGTGCCGTGCAGGCCGGGCGTAAGCAGTTCGGCGGCCGGGCCGGTGGCGAGCACCGCGCCGATCGGCAGACCGCCGCCGAGTCCCTTCGCCAGCGTCATCACATCCGGGACGATGCCGAAAGCCTGGTGCGCGTAGAACTTTCCGCACCGGCCGATACCGGTCTGCACCTCGTCGAGCACCAGCAGCGCGCCGTGACGGGCGGTGATCTCGCGGGCCCGCGCCAGGTAGTCCATCGGGGGCACGATCACGCCGCTCTCCCCCATGATCGGCTCCAGGAACACCGCGGCGGTGTCGGAGTCGACGACCGCTTCCAGCGCGGCCGCGTCACCGTAGGGCACGTGGACCACACCGGGCGGCATCGGCTCGAACGGCGCCCGCTTGGCGGGCTGCCCGGTCAGCGCCAGCGCGCCCATGGTGCGGCCGTGGAACGCCAGCTCGCAGGCCACGATCTTGGACCTACCGGTCAGCCGGGCGATCTTGAACGCGGCCTCGTTGGCCTCGGTGCCGGAGTTGCAGAAGAACGCCCGCCCGTGCCCGTCGCCGAACTGCGCGAGCAGCTGCTCGGCCAGCTCGAGCACCGGCTCGTTCACATACAGATTCGAGGTGTGCCCGAGCGTGCCCAGCTGGCTGCTCACCGCCTCGAGGATGGCCGGATGCCCGTGACCGAGCGAATTGACCGCGATACCGCCGAGGAAATCGAGGTAGCGCTTACCGTCGGCGTCGTAGACCACCGCACCCGACCCGCGGGTCAGCGCCAACTTCGGGGTGCCGTAGTTGTTCATCATCACGGTGCTCCACCGTGACCGCAATTCCTCTACCGTGCTCATGATTTCGTTCCATCCGGTGCGCCCGCCGGCGTCACCATCGTTCCGATTCCTTCTCCGGTGAACAGTTCCAACAGCACCGAGTGCGCCACCCGCCCGTCGATGACGTGCGCCGTCGGCACACCGCCCTGGACAGCGCGCAGACAGGCCTCCATCTTCGGCACCATGCCCGCGTCCAGGCTCGGCAGCAGCGCCGCCAGCTCGTCGGCGTCGATCCGCGAGGTCAGCGACGAACGATCCGGCCAATTCGTGTACAGGCCTTCGACATCGGTGAGCACCACCAGCTTCTCCGCGCCGATGCCCTCGGCGAGCGCGGCGGCGGCGGTGTCGGCGTTGATGTTGTGCACCACGCCGTCGGCGTCGGGGGCGATGGTGGACACCACCGGGATCCGGCCCGCCGCGATGAGATCCAGCACCGCGTCGGGGTTCACCGAGGTGACATCGCCGACCAGGCCGATATCGGTGGCGACTCCCGCCACGTCGACCGTGCGCCGGGTCGCGGTGAACAGGTGCGCGTCCTCACCGGAGATGCCGACCGCGTACGGGCCGTGCGCGTTGATCAGGCCGACCAGCTCGCGGCCCACCTGACCGAACAGCACCATCCGCACCACGTCCATCACCTCGGGTGTGGTGACCCGGAACCCGCCGCGGAATTCGCCGTGCAGGCCGAGCTTCTTCAGCATGGCGCTGATCTGCGGACCACCGCCGTGCACCACCACCGGGTGCACGCCGACCGTGCGCAGGAACGCCATATCCGCCGCGAACGCACGCTTGAGCTCGTCGTCGATCATGGCGTTGCCGCCGTACTTCACGACCACGATCTTGTCGCGGAACTTCTGCAACCAGGGCAGGGCGTCGGCCAGCACATGCGCCTTGTCCAGGGCCGAAAGGCTGTGCAGCACGGTATTCATGAGCTGTAGGCCGAGTTCTCTTCGACGTAGCCGTGCGAGAGGTCGGTGGTGCGCACCATCGCCGCGCCGTCGCCGACGTTCAGCTCGACCCGCACGTCGATATCGGCGCCCGAGAGGTCGACCGCGCGGGCGCCCGGCGCGCCGACACTGTCGACACAGACCGGATTCCCGTTGAACGACACCGAGATCCGGTTCGGGTCCAGCGTGATCGGTGCGATGCCGACCGCCGCGAGCACGCGGCCCCAGTTCGGGTCGGAGCCGAACAGGGCCGTCTTGACCAGGCTGTCGCGGGCGATGGCGCGCGCCGCGATCAGCGCTTCGTCCTCGGAGAGCGCGCCCTCGACGAAGATCCGGACCCGCTTGGTGACACCCTCCGCGTCGGCCATCAGCTGCTGGGCCAGATCGTCGCAGACCGCGAGCACCGCGGCGTCGAGTTCGTCCTGGGTCGGCGTGACCGCGCCCGCGCCGTTGGCCAGCAGCAGCACGGTGTCGTTGGTGGAGCAGGAACCGTCCACGTCGAGACGGTCGAAGGTGAGCCGGGTCGCCTTGCGCAGCGCGGAATCCAGCTGCTCGGGGGTGGCGACGGCGTCGGTGGTGAGCACCACCAGCATCGTGGCCAGCGATGGCGCCAGCATGCCCGCGCCCTTGGCCATGCCGCCCACGTTCCACTTGTTCCGATGGTGGAACGCGGCCTCCTTCGGCACCGTGTCGGTGGTCATGATGGCGTGCGCGGCGTCGGTGCCGCCGGACAGGCCGCCGCCCATCTCGTGCACGATCTCGGTGACGGCGGGCAGCAGCTTGTCCATGGGCAGCCGATCGCCGATCAAACCTGTCGAGCAGACCGCGATCTCACCCGCGCCGGTCTCGGCGCCCCAGTTGCTCAGCGCTTTCGCCAGTTCCTCGGCGGTCTGGTGGGTGTCCTGGAAACCGCCGGGACCCGTGCAGGCGTTCGCCCCTCCGGAGTTCAGGATCACCGCGCGCAGCCGCCCGGTCTTCAGCACCTGCTGCGACCACAGCACGGGGGCGGCCTTGACCTGGTTGCGGGTGAACACGCCGGCGGCCGCGAACTCGGGGCCCTCGTTGAGCACCAGCGCCAGATCCGGATTGCCGCTGGCCTTGATGCCCGCGGCGATACCGGCCGCGCGGAAGCCCAGCGGCGCGGTCACACCCTGGGTCCGGACCAGCTTGCCGGAGGTTTCGGTCGTCGTCACGGTGCCACTCCTACGGTGGAAAGCCCTTCGGTCTCAGCGAATCCGAGGGCCAGGTTCATGGACTGCACCGCGGCGCCCGCGGTGCCCTTGGCCAAGTTGTCGATCGCGCCGATCACCACCAGCTGCCCCGCGTCGGCGTCGACGGCGACCTGCAGGGTGATGGCATTGGAGCCGAGTACCGAACCGGTCTGCGGCAGTACGCCTTCCGGCAGCAGGTGCACGAAAGGTTCATCGGCATAAGCCTTTTCATAGACGGCGCGGGCATGCGCGGCGTCCACGGTGGTGCGTGCGGTGCAGGTGGCCAGGATGCCGCGCGGCATCGGCGCCAGCACGGGCGTGAAGGACACCGAGACATCCACTCCGCCCGCGGCTTTCAGGTTCTGCGCGATCTCGGGGGTGTGCCTGTGCGCGCCCGCGATACCGTAGGCCCGGGCCGAGCCCATCACCTCCGAACCCAGCAGGCCCACATCGAGTTTGCGGCCCGCGCCGGAGGTGCCGCTCACCGCGACCACATGCACCGCGGGATCGATGATGCCGGCGGCGACGGCCGGGGCCAGCGCCACGCTCGACACCGTCGGATAGCAGCCGGGTACCGCGATCCGCGTCGCGCCGCGCAGCGCGGCCCGCCCGCCCGGCAGTTCGGGCAGACCGTAGGGCCAGGTGCCCGCGTGCGGGCTGCCGTAGTACTTCTCCCAGGCGGCCGCGTCCCGCAGCCGGAAGTCGGCGCCGCAGTCGATGATCACGGTCGATTCCGGCAGGGCCTCGGCGATCACCGCGGACTGCCCGTGCGGCAGCCCGAGGAACACCACATCGTGTCCGGCCAGCTCCTCGACGGTCGTCGGCCCGAGCACGCGCTCGGCCAGCGGCAGCAGGTGCGGCTGCTGGGCCCCCAGCGGGGTCCCGGCATTCGACCCCGCGGTCAGCGCCCCGAGCTCGAGGCTCCCGTCTCGGTATCGAGGATGCTGGAGCAGTAGTCGGAGTACTTCACCGCCCGCGTACCCGCTCGCACCGGCGACAGCAACCCGCGTCACGGAGCTACCAGAGGAATCAGCCATGAAATGATTATGCACGACCATGCAAGCTCATTCATACACGGGGCCGGGCCGATCGCCCGATCAACCGGGCGATCAGCGGAAACAACAGCACCGTCGTAGCGCCCGCCGCCACCAGCACCGAGGCGAGATCCGCGCCCATCAGACCCGCTCCCGTCGCCACCTGGGTAACCGCGACGATGATCGGCAGACCGGTCGCCGCATACAGCGCCAGCTGCGCCCGCTCCGCGCCGGTCGTCAGATTCGCGCCGGTCGGCACGAACCGCTCACTCAGCCACACCGGCACGCCACGGGCCAGCGCGATCGCCGCCACGAACGACACCCACAGCAGCGGCGCGTCCAGCACCGCCGAACCGTCGATACCCATTCCCGACACCACGAAGAACACCGGAATCAGGATGCCGAACCCGATGGTCTCCAGCGCGGGCGCCAGCTCCGGGTGATCGGCGGCGATCAGGCCCCGCAGCACCACCCCGGCCGCGAACGCGCCGAGCACCACATCCAGGTCGAAAGTCTCCGCGACCGCCATCAGCACCAGGAGCAGCAGGAACACACCGCGCACCGGCAACTGCACGGTGCCACCGCTCAATCCGGCCAGCTCGCGGCCCAATCCGGGCGCGCGGCGCAGTATCCGCGGCGGCACGAACCGGATCCAGGCGGCCGCCGCGGCGAACAGCAGCAGCACCACCATCGCCGCGAGCGGGCTGCGACTGGTCAGCAGCACCGACATCGCGACGATCGGAGCCAGCTCGCCGACCGCGCCGTGCGCCAGCACCGCCCGGCCCAGCGGCTGGTCCATGATGCCCGCCTGCTTGACGATCGGCAGCAGCGTACCGAGCGCGGTCGAGGTCATCGCGATGGCGACCGCGATCTCGGCGGTGAACCCGCCCTCGGTGCCCGGTTCGAGTCGCACCGCCAGCACGACCAGCAGGAAGGCGAACAGCAGACACCCCACCCAGACCAGCCAGGCCACCCGCCCCGGCTTGCCCCCCAGCAGTTTCGGATCGAGTTCGTACCCGGCGAGCAGAAACAGCATGCCGAGCCCGATTTCACTGAGCAGGTCCACACCCCCCGCACTATCCGCCCAGTGCAACGCATGCGGCCCGATGACCGCCCCCAATACCAGCAGCACGACAACATCCGGAACATACCCGCGCACCAACCGGGCGACGATAGGTCCGAGCGCAGCAACCAGGGCGATCAGGAACAGCGAGCTGATCGCAGTGGGCTGCGATCCATCATGAGCCGCACTGAGCAGGTCCATCGCCCAATCCTGGCACAGGCGTCCCCAAATCCCAGCTCACAAGACCGGGTTCGCCCGATGGTATCTGGGGCCCGGGCGCAAACCGGGACACCGCTGCGGGGGCTACTCGCGAAACGCCGCAGCCATGTCCCGCCTTCCATCGGGTCAGGGATCGAGTGGTAGGAGGACGGTGAGGGCGGCTGTTCCGGGGGTGGTGAGGCGGACGGCGCGGCCGGTGCCGCTGCGTTGGATCCAGCCGAGGTCGTGGAGGCGGTGGTGGAGTTGGGCGCCCGCTACGCCGCCGAGGTGGGTGCGGCGTTCGGTCCAGTCCAGGCAGGGCTTCACCAGGGGGCGACGGGTGGCGCGCAGGGCGGATTCGGCGATGCCGAGCGGGCCGGTGAGCCAGGCGAAGCCCGCGTCGGTCAGGGCGAAACCGGCCGCGGGGTCGAGCAGTTCGCGGGCGATCATGGCGTCGGTGATGGTGACGCCCAGGCGACCGGCGAGATGGTCGTAGCAGGTGCGGCCACGAGCCAGCGCCGCCGTCGCGGTGGCGACCCGCAGCGAGGACGTCCGCGACGGGCTCGGCTCGAGCCGGCCCAGCAGCGCCTCGAGCAGTTCGGCGACGCCCGGGTCGGCCAGCTGCACGTAGCGGTGCCTGCCCTGCCGCCGTTCGGCCAGCATCCCGCCCGCGAGCAGCCGGTTCAGATGCTCGGTCGCGGTCGATGCGGCGATACCGGCATGCCGCGCCAGCTCACCGGCGGTCCACGCCCGCCCGTCCAGCAGCGCCAGGCACAGCTCGGCCCGCGTCGGGTCGGCGAGCAGGGCGGCCAGCCCGGCGAGGTCGGCGCCACGGGTTCGCATGGGCTCCAGCATGCGACGCGAACGCTTCGGCCGCCACCGAAACGATTTCGGCCTACCTTCGCTCCATGCCCGAGTCACTGCCCCTGATCAGCGACCCCGACCAGGTCCGCGACGCGCTGACACACTCCCCCGTGCCGCCGGTCGATCGAACGGCGACCGCCGGTGTCGCGTGGTTGCGCGCCCGGGTACCGCGCTTCAGCACCGGCGCGGAGCACCGGCGCCGACGCGCCGTCGCGATCGCGGACCTGGAATCGCTCGACCCGGACGCACTGCGCATCGCGGCCCGAGCGACCACCGGTCGACTCCCGCATGTGCGCGTGCTCGCCGACGCCCTCGGGCTGGTGGATGTTTCGATCGAGGACATCGAACTCGTCGCCGATCACTACCAACCCCACACCACCGGGAATCCAGCCGCCGACCGCGCGGTCACGACCCTGATCGCGGCCTGCGGCGGTATCGCCGACGAGCGAACCGCCATCCGGATCTCCCTGCTACTCCAGGCATGCGCGGCAACAGCAGCCCTCGTCGCGGCCGCACGACACGACACGCACACAACA
This sequence comes from Nocardia sp. NPDC127579, assembly GCF_042672005.1. NCBI lineage: Bacteria > Bacillati > Actinomycetota > Actinomycetes > Mycobacteriales > Nocardiaceae > Nocardia > Nocardia sp. NPDC127579. Next base: position 391,448 of record NZ_JBHXVZ010000005.1, read on the forward strand.
GCCGGCCACGCATGTTTCGACGGCGCGATCAGGCAGACCGCTCGCACTCCAACCGACGACCAGCAGGAGGCGGCCGTCCCCGGCGAATTCGCCGCTGCGCGAATCTGCCTGCTGGTCCAGGCCGGCGCGGCCACCGGTGCGCTGATCGACGACGCCGCCCATCGGCTGCTCACGAGCACTGGGGCCGACGCGCTCGGGAGCCCGGTCGCAGTCCGCGGCGGCAGCACCGGCGGCTCGGGCCACCGGCCGGACTCCACCCGTATCGACCGGCTGCTCGAAGACGTGCTCGGCGAGCGCCCGCCGGTTCCACGAACTCGGCGCATCATCGACGGCATCCTCACCGAAATCGACCTGAGCACAGCACCATTCGGACTCGGTCCACACCGCTGCCCAGCCCGGGCGCATGCCATGGCCCTCGCGGCCGGAATCCTCGAGCAGAACCGGCCCCCGGCGCAGTGATCCCGCGCAGCCGAGACCCTCGACGCGTCGATCCTGGACGAAGCAGCGGCAGGAACGGCACCGGATATGCCGAGTCGTAGGTCGGGGCCACCGCCGAGCGGCGAAATCAGGGGCGCTACAGCACAAGTGATCGGAGAGCACACGCCATGACGTCCAAGTCCATTCGATTCCGCGATCTCCACTATCGCGATCACCCCTTGCTGTTGCCCAACGCGTGGGATGTCGCGTCGGCGGCATTGCTTGCGGCGCAGGGCTTTTCGGCGGTGGGAACCACCAGCCTCGGGGTGGCGGCGGGTGCGGGTCTGGCCGATGGGGTCGGCGCGACGCAGGACGAGACCTTCCGCTTGGCGATGCGGCTGGCACCGTTGACGGTGCCTGTGACCGTGGATATCGAAGGAGGTTTCAGCACCGATCCGGAGGAGGTTGCCGAATTCGCCTGGCATCTAGGCGAGCTCGGGATCGCCGGGATCAATCTGGAGGATGGGCGCGCGGACGTCCGGCTGGCCGAACCGGGTGCTCAGGCCGAGCTGATCGCAGCCGTCAAAGCGCGTGTACCGGAGCTGTTCGTCAACGCCCGGGTCGATACGCACTGGCTCGGTCTAGCCGAGGACAGCACCTTCGACCGAATCGCCGCCTATGAAAAGGCCGGGGCCGACGGCATTTTCGTGCCGGGCATCACCGCCCCGGAGCAGATTCGGGCTGTCACCGAGTCGACCACCCTGCCGGTCAACATCCTCGCCACGGGAACCCCGGTCGCCGACCTCGCTGCCCTGGGTGTGCGCCGGATCAGCACCGGTTCGCTGCTCTACCGTTCGGCGCTGGCCGCCACCGTCCGTACCGCTGTCGCTCTCCGCGACGGCGCCGCGCTGCCGGGCGATATCCCGGGCTACCGCGAACTGCGGACCCCGCGTGTGGGCCACGGAATCGGTCCTGAACTCCAGTAATCTCGAATTCGGTTCGGACGCAGGGGCCGTGCCGAGAACTGGAGGAACTGTAATGCGACTGGTGCTGGTGGGGCCGCCCGGCGCGGGCAAGGGAACACAGGCCGGGACCCTGTGCGAACGACTGGGCATCCCCCAGGTGTCGACCGGCGATATGTTGCGCGCCGCCCAGGCCGGCGGCGAGCTGCCCGAGGAGCTGGCGCGTCAGATGGCGCAGGGCGGCCTGCTGCCCGATGCGGTGGTACTCGAGCTGATCGACGCCCGGCTGTCCGAACCGGATTGCCGCGCGGGCTTTCTGCTCGACGGCTTCCCGCGCACCACGGCGCAGGCCCGCGGCCTCGACGACATACTGCGCCGCCACGGTGGCGCGATCGATGCGGTGGTGGCGCTCGAGGTGCCCGCGGAGCAGTTGATCGATCGGGCGATTCATCGCCGTACGGATAAACGCACCGGCCGGATATACCATCTGAAATCCGATCCGCCCCCGCCCGACGCGGAGTTGCTGCACCGTGCCGACGACCACGAGGACGTGGTGCGGCAGCGGATCGCGCACTACGTGTCGATGACAGCGGAACTGCTGCCCTTCTACGCGGCCCGCGGCGTACTGCGCCGAGTCGACGGGGTGGGCTCGGTAGACGCGGTGGCCGAGCGGATCCGCGCCGCGCTGTCCTGACCGGCGCAAACGAAACGGATTCCGCGCGGCACTCCCGCCCGATTCCGGTACCGATACCGGTCAGCACCATCGGCCTGGATGTGGATCCCGAGGCGCCCAGCTCACCCGCCGGCGGCGGCGCCCCGAGTCGCTACTTCTGGACGACCCGCTCCCCCTGCCCGGGCTTCCAGATCGTGATGCCGAGCTTGTCGTCGGCGATCTCGACGCAGGATGCGCCGGTGAGCTCGGCGACGTAGAAGTGGTCGAATTCCTGTCCGCGGATATCGAATCCGGACTCGTCGAACAGGTCCTGCGCGAACCGCGCGTGCACCTCCCGGTCCAACAGGTCGGTGACCGTGCCGAACAGTTTGGCGTCGCCGTCGCCGACCATGGTGTCGACGGTGGCGGTGTGCAGGCAGAACCGCGGATCCCGGGCCAGGTCGTGGAATTTGGTGGTGTTCGGCATGCCGGCCAGCACCAGCATGCCCTCGAAGACGCGCGGCTCGATCGGGCTGATCCGGGGGGATCCGTCCGCGCGCAAGGTGGCGAGCATGCAGAGGTTGCCGGTCGCCTTGTGCCGGCGGGTGAACACGGTCGCGATCTTCGGTGCTTCCTGGACGAACTCACTCCATGTGGTCATAACGCAGAGCGTACGGGCCAACCTTGACATCTTCTGTCAGGGTTTGGGAGCTAACGTCGCAGTATGCGCGCGAGTCGTCTGGTCCAGCTGCTACTCCTGCTCCAGACCCGGGGCCGGGTCACCGCACCGGAACTGGCCGGGGCGCTGGAGGTCTCGATACGAACGGTGTATCGCGATGTGGAGGCGCTGTCCGAAGCCGGGGTGCCGGTGTACAGCGAACCCGGCCGGTCCGGCGGCATCCGGCTGGTCGACGGCTACCGCACCCGATTGACCGGTTTGACCTCGGAGGAGGCCGACGCGGTGCTGCTCGCCGGCTTGCCCGGTGCGGCGGCGGACCTGGGCCTGGGTACCGTGCTCGCGACCGCGCAGCTCAAGGTGCTCGCCGCCCTGCCACCGGAGTTGCGTGGACGCGCCACCCGGGTGGCGGAGCGGGTGCACATCGATGTGCCCGGGTGGTTCCACCGCCCCGACGAGACACCGACGCTGGCCACCCTCGCCGACGCGCTGTGGCACGACCGCCGGTTGCTGGTGCGCTACGGCCGCAAGGATCGAGTCGTCGAGCGCCGGCTCGATCCGCTGGGGCTGGTGCTCAAGGCGGGGACCTGGTATCTGGTGGCGCAGCAGGACGCGGCGGTTCGCTCGTATCGGGTGAGCCGGATCCTGGAGGCGGCCGCGCTCGACGAATTCTTCACCCGCCCCGATGATTTCGACCTGGCCGCGCACTGGGCGCGGGCGCAGGAGGAGTTCGCGCTGTCCATGTTGCGGGTGCGGGCGCGCTGCCGGATCCGCGCCGATCAGGTGCGCCTACTGCGGCTGAGTTTCGAACCCGCCGCCGTCACGGCGGCCGCGGCATCGATGACCGAGCCCGACGCGGACGGCTGGGTCGAGCTGGATCTGGCATCGGAGTCGTATGAGGTTCTGCTGCACAGTATTCTGCCGCTGGGCGCGGCCGCGGAGGTACTCGAGCCACCCGAACTCCGAGCTCGGCTCGCCGAGATCTCCGCGGCCATGGCGGCGAACTACCGGCGGTGAATCACCGCAGGCCGCGGAAGAACTCGCGCACGTCGGCGGTCAGCAGATCGGGCGCTTCCAGCGCCGCGAAATGCCCGCCGCGATCGTATTCCTTCCAGTGCACGATGGAATGCTGCTGTTCGGCGAGGGTGCGAATGGACAGATCGCCCGGGAACAGCGCGCATCCGGTCGGGACGCCGGAGTTCTTCGCCGGTCCGCCCCAGGACTCGGATTCCTTGTAGAGGCGGATCGAGGAGGCGAATGTCGCGGTCAGCCAATAGATGCTGACCATGGTCAGCATCGCGTCCCGGCCGAGAGCCTGCTCGGGCAGTTCGATGGACGGATCGGTGTAACGCCGGTACAGATCGACCAGCCACGCCAACAGTCCCGCCGGCGAGTCGTGCAGGCCGACGGCGAGGGTCTGCGGATGCCCGGCCTGCACCGCCGCGTAGTCGTAGCGCGTGAAACTCTCACTGCCGGTGAGTTTTTCGAGCTTCGCCTGCTCCTCCTCGGTGTAGTCGGGCGCACCCGCGTCCGACCAGGACGGCATGGTGATCGGCCCGTTCATATGCACGCCGAGCACATGGCCGGTGTCGATTCGCCCCAGGTCCGGGGCGACGAACGACCCGAGATCGCCGCCCTGGGCACCGTAGCTCTCGTACCCCAGCCGGGCCATGAGCTGCGCGAACAGCGCGGCGTAGCGTTCGGTCGAGCCCTGGCCCGGCCGCCGGGTCGGGCCCGAGAAGGCGAACCCGGGCGGTGCGCCAGTACTCCGCGAGCTCCTTCAGGTAGCTCACCGGAATGCCGTAATCCCAGCCGACTCCGGGCAGTTCGTCCGGCCAGCGGGTGTCGGCGAGGCGACGGCGCAGGTCGTCGAGCCGGTCTTGCGGGATATCGATGCGGAAGGGGCGAATCTCGGTCATGTTCGCACGCTAGAAGGCCATTAGGACAGACCTGTTCCTAACTGGATGGCATGCTCGGAATCATGTTGGAGACCTCGGCACGACTGCTCAGATTGCTGGCGCTGCTACAGACGCATCGCGACTGGACCGGCGCCGAACTCTCCGAACGGCTCGGCGTCACAGGCCGCACGGTGCGCCGCGATGTCGAGCGCTTGCGCGAACTCGGCTATCCGGTGCACGCCGCCCGCGGCACGGCGGGCTACCGGCTCGGCGCCGGTGCGGCGTTGCCGCCGCTGCTGCTCGACGACGAGGAGGCGGTGGCCGTCGCGGTGAGTCTGCGCGGCGCTGCCGACGGCAGTGTCACCGGCGTCGAGGAGGCGGCCGTGCGAGCGCTCGGCAAACTCGAGCAGGTGCTGCCGCCCCGGCTGCGGCACCGGGTCCGGACCCTGCGCGCGGCCACCGTGCGGGTCAGCCCGCCGCGACCCACCGTGGCGCCGGACACGCTGATGGCACTGGCCGAGGCCTGCCACCGCCACGAGCAGCTGCGCTTCGACTATCAGGCGCGCGACGGGGCCGCAACCAGACGAAAGGCGGAGCCGCACAGCCTGGTTCACTTCGGCAGGCACTGGTATCTGGTCGCCTGGGATGTCGACCGCGCCGACTGGCGCACATTCCGCGTGGACCGCCTGTCACCGAAGATCCCGAACGGACCTCGTTTCGCGCCACGGGAGTTGCCCGAGCCCGATGTCGCGACCTACGTGGCACGGCAGCTATCGGTCCGCACCTGGCCCTGCCGCGCCACGGTCCGGCTCCCGGTGCCCGCCGAGACCGCCAGTGACCGGGTCTGGCCCGGCATGGGTGTGGTCGAAGCGGTCGACGACACCAGTTGCCACCTGCATGTCGGTGCCGACACCCCCGAGGCGCTGGCCTGGATGATCACGTCCTCCGACCTGGATTTCACCCTGCTCACCGGCCCGCCCGAACTCGTCGCGGCACTGCGCAGACAGTCCGAGCGCTGCGCCGAGTCGGTCCGCGAATTCCCGGGCTAGCGTGAGCCCCCGGTCCCGGAATTTCGATTTACATGTTGACATTCTCTGTTGATTTGTAAACACTCTGGGCGGCGATGTGAAAGAGAGGCGTGTCAGTGACCGACCATGCGCGGGAAGCCCTCGAACTGCTGCGGGACAGCAGCCAGTTCAAGTGGTACGTCATTCCCCTGCTGCTGCTGGTGATCTACGTGTACTCCGTCGAAGTCGAGCGGCGGAACTGGAATGTGCTGTTCGGCGGCCTGGCGCTGTGGGGCATGGACCTGTTCAACGAGATCTGGAATTCGCTGGTCTTCCACGCCACCGGCCGCGCGCCGGTCTGGGGCGCCAGCGGGCCGACCGCCTACCAGCTGCTGATCGGCTGGAACATCGAGATCTGCTTCATGTTCGCCGTCATGGGCATTGCGGCGGCGAAAATGCTGCCGCCCAAGGGAACCCGGATCTTCGGGCTGCCCGACCGGCCGGTCCTGATCGCACTGAACTCCGCCGCGGCGGTCGGTGTGGAGGTGCTGCTCAACAAGGCCGGCGTGCTCACCTGGGATTGGTCCTGGTGGCAGCCGAGCTTCCCGGTGCTGATCTTCCTGATCGGTTACGTGCCCTTCTTCACCGCCTGCTTCTGGGTGCACGACCTGGCCACAGTGCGTGCGAAGGCGATCGCCGTCGGCACCATCCTCGGAATCGATGCCGCGGCCGTGCTGGTCTTCGGCGGCCTGGGCTGGCTGTGATGCGGGCCCGCGGCGCGCTGACGCTGCTCACCGGACTCCTCCTCGCCACCGCGCCGCTGCCGCCGGCCGGCGCGGACACCGGATGCACCCTCCTCGGCACCGTCGGCACACCCGAGATCGGCGTCGACTCCAGCAGCGCCGGACTCGAGACGATGCCGGGCGCCACCGTCGACCTCCCCGCCCGCATCGACTTCCGGACCACGACCGAATCGTTCAATCGCCGCTGGTTCTTCGCCACCCGCTACGGCCGGATCTACGTGAAAGCCGCTGCCACACCGGGTGATTGGCGAGAACTGCCGCTGCCCGACTGCATGACGGGCCGGATCCGCGGCGTCTCGGCCGACGACGACGAGGTCATGGCCATCGACCGCGACGGCCGATTCTTCACCCTGGACCACGCGCTCAGCGCGCCGCGGGATTGGAACTGGAGCACCCGCTACGGCACACCGCTGTGGACCGGCCCCGGCAACCAGCTGCCGTCGGACACCCTGGACTGGAGCTGGTCGGTGCTCTCACCGACCGAGGACCACGTCTGGCGCGACACGGCGGGCAACGACCACCCCGTCGGTGGCGCCAAGGTCTCGCACGTCTTCGCCCTGACCGACGACGGCACGCGGATCCGCTACATCGATCCATGGCTGCCCGTCGACCACAGCTACGAGATGTCGACACCGGAGAACGGGCGGTTCCGCGCGGTCGCGCTGTCCACCAGCGGATCGACCTCGCTGGTCGTCAACCGCTCCGGCGATCTGTACACCCGCCTGTTCGACTTCGATATCTCCGGTGCGGACAAGGTGTTCTTCCGCTACGCCTACGCCGACCAGCGGGGACTGCCGGAGGCCGCCGACATGCTGTCCGAACGCGTCGACGCGAGCACCGCCGCCATCCAGCTCCCCGCGCCCGGCTGGATCCGTCAGCCGCGCGTGCCCGGCACGATCACCGATCGGATCTCGATCCACAAGACCGGAATAGGTTCCGACGCAAGAGAACTCCGAGCCGAAGGCGTCGACGCGGGCCACACCGGCTACTGGGCCAAACAGCTCGACGCCGCGAACTGGACCTTCGTCCCCACCGGCCGGCCGCTCACCGGCACCCCGCTGACCGGCACCTCGAACCCGATCGACCCGTCGATCCCGCTCTCGCCCTACAGCTACACCGGCCACTCCGCCACCGGCTGGTCGGCCACCGTCGAACACTTCGACGTGGCCAACACGCCTACACCGCTGCGCGTACGATTCGCCGACGGCACCCGCCTGGACCTCGTATTGCACACCGTCGACGCCTTGCGCCAGACACCGCAACTCCCCGGCATCTCCACCCAGCCGAGATCCTTCGACGGCACCCTGGAGATCCCGCGCGAGATCCTCGACACCCTGTCCACCCAGCCGACCCCGGTCCGCGAACTGGTCGCCACCCTGTCCGGCGCCCGCTTCACCGACACCCCGGTCGTGGTCACCGACACCGAATTCCGGATCGCCGCCGTGGATCTCACCCTGCACCGGTAGGCTCCGGGCCAGCCCGAACAGCCCTCGAACCACGGAACTCACACGGGTGAAACGGAGTTCGGCTGCCCATCCGCGAGTTCGCTATTGCCCCTTCAACGCCCGATCAGCACGATTGACGAAGGTCGCGGTCGTGAACGTGCCGACGGTGAGCACGACCATCAGAACCTTCGCGGGCCAAGGCCCCTCGATGATCGCGCCCACCGTCCCCAACAGGACGAGGCCGCTCGTCATGACCAATACCGATGTCGCCCTTGTCGTTCCGTTGATCTCGCCACGCAGAATCCGCCGCGACGCCGCGAGCAGGCCGAGGCCGGGAATCCCCGGCAGCAGCGCGACCACGCAGACCACGATCAGGTACTCGGGTTGGACCAGTCCGGATACCACCAGTCCGACAGAGCAGGCCACCAGCGCGATACCCAGCACGATTCCAGCGGATCCGGCAAGACGCGTCGATCGCCGAACCGCGGGCTCGTTCGCGTAGCGCGATTGCACGCCCGCCCTCGTCGCATCGATCCGAGACATTCGTAAACCCCCGTGTGGCAGTTGCAATGATAGAAGCCGGGCCTCGGCGCGCGTGAATCACGCTCGCCGACATGACGTCCCGACCTACTCCTTAGTCCAGAAACTCGCTCAACTTCTTGTCGGCCATTCCGGGCTTGGGCCGGCCGCGGCCCTCGGCTCACCGGGCATGTCGGAACCACATGCGGTCGACCCGCTCACCGCGATGACGCCGCCGAGATCAATTCCGAACGCGCGCTGACGAAATGACCGAATCACGAACCCCCCTGATGATCACTGCTGTGACGACGACACCCTAGCCGGACGCTGTCGTCGACGCCACTCGCGCTGGGCTGACTGCTTACGCGACGCGTGGTTCAGCGCAAATCCAGTCCGCACAGCGCGGTGAAGATTCTCTCGCCGACAGCGATGAGTTTTCCGGACCGCCTCCGTCCTTACTGGTGAACGCGCCACCAACCCGGCGCTACCGACCCAGAAGGATCATGAAATGACCGCCACCACCGCCACTCGGACCGCCGACACCGTCCGCCCCGGCAAGATCCGCAACCGCGTCCTGTGGACCTTGCAGATCGTGCTCGGCCTGTTCTTCGTCATCGCTTCCGGCGGCCCGAAGCTCGTCATTCCGCAGACCCTGATGGAGAACAACGCCACCGCCTTCTCGATCCCGTTGGCGCTGCTGGTCTTCATCGGCCTCGCCGAGGTCGCCGGCGGCATCGGTCTCATGGTGCCCCGTCTGAGCGCGGCCGCCGCGACCGGCCTGGCGATCGTCACCTTCCTGGCCGCCGGCTTCAACGCCTTCCTGGCCGACACCCCCGAACTGGCCCCGTTCCCGCTGGCTCTCACCGCGATCTTCGCCTGGATCGCCTACGAACGCCGGGCCTCGATCACCGCCCTGCGCACCCTGATCAAACGATGACTTCTCCATAACGCCCGGCTACCGGCGGCACCCAGCCGCCGGTAGCCGCGTTGTGCGTTGCGAAGGGCGATCTGGTCGGGCCGTCCCCTCGGGTCGGGAGGACGGACCGAGACGTGCCCGACTGCCCAACCCGATCGCCGCCGCAAACCCGACCGGCCACGATGGTTGGAGCTAGAGTGCGGGTTGGTGCAGGGAGTCCATTTCCGCGCGCAGAGCGGCGATCTCGGCGGCCAGCTGCGCGCGGAGGTGTTCTCTTTCGTGCAGGCTCGCGCGCATGCTCTCGATGGTGTCGTCCATGCCGGCGAGCCTGCGGTCCGCGCCGGTGAGGCGCCATTCGATGACAGCTCGGCGGTCCACGGAGAGGCTGGCAGTGCTGACCCAGTTCAGGGCGTAGTCGAGCCAGTTCGGGGGCTTGGGCATCTTTTCGGTGTCCCAGCCGCGGCGGTTCGCGAGCTTGGTGGACAGGGTGCGGTCGCCGTCTGCGTCCGTCATTCGGACTTCGCTGAGTTTTCCGGCGCTGGTCACGACCGCGGCGAACCGGCAGCAGCCCGCCAGGTGCATACGCAGTTCGGCGGTGCCGCGGCCGTCGATATCCAGATCGCCGAGCCATGGTCCGTCCGCTACCTCGAGGACCGACTCCAGGACGGCGGTCTGGCCTGCGCCACCGCGCAGCCGCGTCGTCCGAGTGCGCAAGTCCTCAGGCGTGGCAGCCATCTGATCCCAGTGCATCGCACTTCACTCCACATCTACCCGGCATACGAACAGCAACCCTATGAACATAGCGGCACAGTCGGGGCACGATCCAACGCCCGCCGAACCCATGGTGTGGCCGGCATGTCGGACATGAACCCGTCAGCGCAGTACTGCGCTGACGCGGAATCAGCCGAGTACCTCGCGAGGTTCCGGCAGGAAGTCATGGGCTTGCTGCCGTACCCCGCGCCACATCGCAATGCCGAAGATCGGGTTGTTCCCCGGGATGTGCAGGCGCCGAGCTCCGAGATCCACCACCGCGGGCACTATCACGACACCGTAACTCGTCGGCTTGTTCTTCACGGCGGAGAAAACCGCGGGATCCACACGTTCCGAAACCAGCGCTGCGACCGCGCAGGTGCCGCGTCGTGACCGGACCGGGCGGCGCCTGCGCAACACCTGACCGTAGGAGTCGATCGCACGCCGATACTCGCGCACCGATGTCAAGGTGATCTCTTCGAATGTGGCGACACAGACCGACAGCTGCACGGGAAACTCCGACACCTTCACTGTCCGCTCCCCGACCAGAGTTCCCGGCGCTCCGTCCTGTTGAGACTGAATCTCCAGCCGTCCCTGGGCCATTCGCTCCGCCGTCGCCGAGAGGTATTGCCGCACTGCCGAACTCTCCACGCGGCTACCGTACTCCGGCCGAAGTTCGCCGTTCTCGCCCAGGTGCTGATCGCCACCGCGAGCGCATCGGTGCAATGCGCCGGACCGCCCCACTCACCCAGTCCTGAGCGTTCAGGCGCATTCGTTACTGTCGTGTTAGCGTCGGGCACGTGGGGACAACGACGCAGCGAACTGACTCCAACGGCGCGGCCGCGTACGACCCGATCGCCAAGGCCTACGCGGAGGAGAACGCGACGAGCCTCCTCAACGAGTACTACAACCGGCCTGCGATCCGGAACCTGCTCGGCGACGTGACGGGTAAGCATGTGCTGGACGCCGGATGCGGCTCGGGTCCTACGCTCGTTGACCTCATCGAAGGCGGAGCGACTGCGGTCGGAATTGACGGCAGCCAGGCCCTGATCGACATCGCCGCAGACAGAGTCGGGGGCGCCGCAGAGCTACACGTCGGGGACTTGACTTCCCCTCTTCCGTTCGGCGACAACACATTCGACGACGTTGTCTGCTCCCTCGCGCTGCACTACCTCGAAGACTGGCACTCCCCGCTGGCAGAGATGCGCCGCGTGCTCAAGCCTGGAGGCCGGTTGATCCTCTCGGTGGAGCACCCGCTGGTCATGTGGTTCACGCAACTTCAGGCCGGCGAGACCACAAACTACTTCGCCACGCGCCAACGCAAGGTCGCCGATATGGCCGGGCAGACCGCAGACCTCACATTCTGGGATCGGTCTCTATCGACGATGTTCCAGACATTCTTCGACAGCGGGTTTCGTGTCACCCGCGTCGAGGAACCTGCACCTGCCCCGGTAGCGGTGGAACGGTTCCCCGAGTTCTTCCGGGATCGCGAGGACCCGAGGTTCCTGGCCTTCCTGTTCCTGGTATTGGAGGCCTGACTCCCACGCTGCGGCGGGCCAGTTCTGGGCAATCATCGCGCCGCGCACGGCTTCTGCGATCGTCGCTTCTCTGTGCATCCGGAATCAGCCGGTCTGGCTCCGGGCTACCGAAATCATGAAGCGCTGCGCCATCCCGCCGAACTCCGCTCAAAAGCAAGCATCTGTACGAACTCCATCGCTGCCGGGTACGCACTCGTTTTAGTGAATATAACTAAAATTATCATCGGCGAGGCCACACTCGATGGCCTCGTCACCGGCCGTATGCCGGGCTCTACTCTCAGCGCAAAGTGCGCTCTGCCGCTCTCATGCACCGGGCGAGTGCGACCGGAGGAATACTGTCGGCATACGGTGATCGACGCAACCACCGATTCTCACTCCGCTTTCTGAATCAGAGCCCCACCGGCGCCGGAGTGAGCGGTTTCCCGTTGAGTTCCGTTTCCCCCTCCGTGCTCCACCAAAGCTCTCCGTCGACAGTGAGATACGCATGCCAGCGCCCAACTGCCCCGCCGCTGTACAGCGCCTCTGCCGTTGTATGTAGGTAGGAGGCCAGATCAGGCCATGCATCGGTGAAATCTCCGCCGGCGTCGTGATACGCGCGTCCGAGGCGACCTTGCTTCGGCCCGGGCCGCATGTCGAGTACCTGTGCGTCACCATCACTTTCGGCGAACGGAATCCACAGGGCATGCCACCAAGGCTCCTCCCCATCCTCGTCGTCTTCGTCGAGGTCCTCGTTGATCTCCATGCACATTTCCCAGTGCTCGACGATCTTCTCGGCGGATAGCGGCGGCCGCTCGGGCATCACATTGGCCCATCGGTCCAGCCCGTCGTGGCATCCGAGGGACTCGCGAAGCGAGGACGGAAAGGCGATACCCAGCGCCTTTTCCGCAGCGGCAAGGTCTTTCGCGCTCACCGGCGGGTTGAGCAGCCGGAAGCTATCCGGCGCGTGCTTGGCCATCCATGCATCGATCCGCTGCCACGAGGCCGCGACTGAGGGTGTGTCGATCATGGAATCGAGAGTGTACTCACGGCCCGGTATGCCCTATTCCCACGACCGGGAGTACGCACTCGATTCCGCCGCAGGGCAGCCGACTTCCCGATCTGATGGAACCGCATCTGGATTGGGCGCGGGAAGCGGCATGTGCGGATGTCGGCATGCGCGCTGTTGATCACCGCGGGCGACTACTGACTCTGCTTGCCGATCCCGCACAACTTCCCTCGGCGCGGGCGCCGATGCCCCGCTACGACGCCACCGTCGTCATCTGCGACGGCCACGAGGTCAGCCAGATATCGTTGAGCGGCCTCGATCAAACGTTCAGCAAGATCAATGCCCTAGGCGACGGAGTCATCCTGGGCGCAGGACGAATCGACCGAGTACAGCCGGCGATCAGCTGGGTGCCTTCTACGCCGGCGACGCGATCGAGCAGCTACTGACCGATCCCGACGGGCGGATCTGGATCAGCTATTTCGACGAATCCACCTTCGCCGTCCCCGAGCCTGACGGCACGTGGTCGAAAAGTTCCCAGTCGTGGAAATGGACTCGGAAAAAGTCCGCTCTCCGCAAAGGCCATCTCCAAGACGACGTGATCACCGAGACTGCAAGGGAGGAACTCCTCTTACCGAACGGTCGCCGATCCCGGGTCTGGGCTCGCGGAAAGATCGGACGCGACTCGACACTCTGGCTCTACGAGGACTGCACCCCCCGCGATGGTATCGGTACGAGCCACCTTTGGGACACGCTCATCGGCATGTGCGTGCGTCGAGTTTTCATGTGTCCGAGGCCATGTAGGCGGCGAGGATGTAGTTGGCGTGCCGGTCGAGGCTGGTGTGGCGCAGCACCCGAACCGGCGGTTGGGCGGAGACAGCCAGTCTCGCCACCGTCCCGACGACCCAGCAGAACTAACCGTCCGACCGAAGACATACGGGTGAAGTTCTGGGAGTATGTCGTGAGCGATCTTGCGGGTCGGCACAATCGCGAGAGCGTCGAAGCGGCAGAGGTTGCCGCGGAAGGATATTCGTGCATCACCACGGGGGAAGTAGTCATGTCGATATGAGCGAAGAGCCGAGCACCATCGAACTCGACCACGCTGTTCTCAACGGACCGCCCAAGACCCTGGCCGGCGGCCTGATCAAAGCCGTGCGGCCACGTCAGTGGGTGAAGAACGTCCTGGTCTTGGCCGCGCCACTGGCCGCAGGCACGATTCCGGGTACCGACACCTTCGTCCTCGCCGACCTCGCCCGCGACCTGCATGTCGCTACCGCTTTCGTGGTGTTCTGCCTGGCGGCCTCGGGGATCTACCTGATCAACGACTCGCTCGACGTGGAGGCCGACCGCGCGCATCCGACCAAACGCTTCCGACCGATCGCCGCCGGTGTCGTACCGGTGAATCTGGCCTACACACTGTCAGCGGCTCTACTGTGTGCTTCGATCCTGATCTCGTTCACGGCCTCGTGGCAGCTAGCAGCAGTGATGGCGGTCTACATCGCAATCCAGCTCGCCTACTGCTTCGGGCTCAAGCATCAACCAGTGATCGACATCTGCATCGTGTCGTCGGGATTCGTGTTGCGCACGGTCGCAGGCGGTGCGGCGGCGAGCATCCATCTGTCCCAATGGTTTCTGTTGATCGCGGCCGGTGGTTCGTTGTTCATGGCCGCGGGCAAACGCTATGCGGAGTTGAGGATCGCGCTCGACACCGGCGCGAAGATTCGCAAGTCACTGCAGTACTACACGCCTACCTATCTGCGTTTCGTCTGGACATTGTCCGGTACCGCGGTCGTGGTCTTCTACGGGCTGTGGGCGTTCGAGGCCGAGCACAAGGACAACCCGTGGTTCGCGATCTCGATGATCCCCTTCACGATCGCCGTCCTGCGGTACGCGGTCGATGTCGATGGAGGCGAGGCCGGTGAACCCGAAGAGATCGTGTTGGGCGACCGCATTCTGCAACTGTTGGCCGTGGCGTGCCTCGCAGCGGTCGGAGTGGCCGTCTACCTCACCTGAGCAGGCACACGGGCCACCGACCTGACCATGATCGCCCTCGGGCGCCACCGTCGACCTGAAATCGGCAGTTCAGTGCGTTCGTCGGCCGGCGCGGCTCTCAGGATCGCGCTCCCCGGCTAGTTGGACACCTGATGGCAGGACCAGGTCCAGCCCCGGATCTCGTCCATTACCGGACCTTGCCCGAGCCCAGGTTCACGCTCGGCGAACCCGCCGCGGCTGAGCCGTGAAGACGAATCCCTGACTGAGCGCGGTGCGGATACCGGCCGCGACTTCGGCCGGGTAAACGGGTTGGGTGGGCAGGTTCAGCCAGTTGTCCGGGCGCGGGCGTCCGGTCCGCACAACCAGTACGGGCCCGGGCCCATCGGCGAGTTCCACCGCGAATGCCATGTCGCTGCCGAGCGCCTGCGTGTACGTCGGCTTACGCCGTACCGTCCAGCGATACTCGGTGCCGTCGACAACAATGCTGCGGGAACCCTTGCGAGTCAGCGTCATCGGTCCTCCTCGGTCGGTTCCGGCGAAACCTACCCTGTGAATGCCCGAGGAGACCACGGGTTTTCGACCGAAGCCCAGACGCGCAGGCCAGGCGGGTGCAGCAGGGCAGATCCACCCAGCGGATCCGTCATACGCTCGGGCGAGGATCACTGCTCAGCGAGTAGACGGCGATGGCAGGCAGTTCACAGCCATCGCCCTTCCCAACCGCTCTTTCACGGCAACAGCTTATCGATCCGACGGTCCACGGACGGAAAGGAGCGTGCGCAGCATTCGGCATATGCGCGCGGTCGGCCGAACGATCAACTGGAGCGAATGAAGCCGGTCATCGGAGGCCGCACTGTCGGCGCCCCTGCCGGACCGGAACTCAGCCCGGCGATCACCTCCGCCGACAATGTCCCGTAGGTCTCGAAGGAATCGATCTCGCAGTGCGCCATCACATCCTGGATGTAAGGGTCGGAAAGCTGCCAATGCGCCAGGACTGCTGCCGAGTCCGGGTAGAGCTGGAAGCTGTGCGCCAGCCCGCGCTCCTCGTCGACGAAGACCTGAACCAGTAGTTGCGGTCCGTGCTGTTCGACGAAGTCCACCGCGCGCTCGATCGCGGCCCGGAATTCCGCGAGGTGCCCGTCGGTGATACGCATGGTGTTGTGGAACAGGATGCTCGTGTTGTCGCTCATGCAACGATGACGACACAGGACGCCGGACTGTGACATCTCATCCCCGGCGGAGAAGAGAACAATCCGCGCAGTAGGACCCCTCGCGATCTTTGGAGCCGAACCGCCTCGTGCGGTCCCTATGATGGCGTCGTGTCGATCGCGGGCATCGGGTCGTTGACAGCACAGCCGGGGCACCTGGTCTCCGACGGCTGCGATCAGCAGCAGTCCGGGCCGATCCAGGATGTTCAGCACGGCAGTCGGCCTCGTGACGGTCCGACCGAGCATGATCGGGCGTATGCCAATCTTTCCGCGGCCGGAAGGTCCCGAACAGGTCCTGCAGTTCGACCCGCATTGCCGCCTGGTCACCGAGTCGAGCAGGTATGCGTCGAAGGCGGTGCGGGATCTGCGATACGACGGTGATCTCACCATCGCCATTCAAGGTCCTGGCTTCTCGTTCGCCCACGTCGTCTTCCGCCGGCCGATAGGCTTCAGGGTGCTCGATGAGGCAGACCACGGGGCGCGCGACCGGCGAATATCGCGTTCGCGCTATCGAGGCGCGATCCATCGATCAGCCCTGGGCATCGGGTCACTGAGGGCGCGGCATATGAACGCTAATTATCCTGTTGCGCAACGATAGTGGCGGCGATGCGGTCGGCTGTGCCGATTGCGCCGTACACCGTGATCCACAACTCGCGCTGGCAGTTGGGGAGCCAGGCTCGCAGCACGGTCGCCGGCCCCTGGGTGCCGCCGGACAGGCGGTAGCGCCATCCGCCGCCGGAGCCCGGAACCTGTAGTGCGACAGCGGTATCGACCGTACCCAGCCGGGACTCCCAGTCGCCGAGCGACGGCGCGGCCCGGCCGTCGGGGCATTCGAGAAGTGTGGAGACGCTGGCCGAGGCCATGATCCCGGCCGCCGAATAGTAAAGGTAGGTGCCGTTGTCGGATTCTTCCCGCCAGTCGAGCGGGACGCCCCAGCCGAAGTGGCTCATAGTCGCCGGCTTCATGCCTGGCGGCGGCGAGATCGTCGGATAGGGAATGTGCGGGTCGAGCGCCGTGCACCCACCCCCTAGAGCCAGGCAAACAAGCAGTGGCCCAACGTGATTCCGTACTATCCGGACTGACACGGGGTAAGTGTATCGCCGAGGCGGCGCGAGCCCCGGCCGCATCGCCTCGGGCGGAACAGGTGCTTCACGGAGCGCCCCTAGTCACAGACCTTCAATGCGTCCGCCTGGTTGTCGCTGCCGATCAGGATATTGCCGCGGCCGTTGTCGGGAACGGAGACGAGCAGTTGCCACCGCTCACCGGTCCAGTTGTAGACCCCGACGGTCTTGCCGGTGCGGTTCCAATACGAGGTCAGGCGATCGCCGATACCCCCGTTGCCGATATCGTGCAGCAGACAGTTCGCGTCGATCTGGACGAACATGCCGTTGCCATCGCGGTGGTCGAAGCCGCAGAACAGTCCTCCTGGACAGTCGTAGGCCGCCGAGGCGGGGGCGGCCGAGATGACCGTGCCGCACGCGACGGCTGCCAGCGCGGCCGCCGCCGCTACCGCGGACCGGTGCGGCAGTGAGAGTGAAAACATGAGTGTCCCTTCGGGTCCGGTTGCTCCGGGCTGAACCGGCAGGGTCTGCCTCGCAGTCCGGCCTCCCCATGGTCGGTGGCCCGTATACGCCGTGACTATCCGCGGCGCGCGAGTTATATCCTTTGGACGCGAACGCCGTTCAGCTGCGCAGGGTCGTGGACGGGCTCACACCCCAGCGCCGGCGATACAGGGCCGAGAACCGCCCGAGGTGCCAGAAACCCCAGTCGGCGGCGATCGCCGCGACCGTTGTCGTGGTGGGGTCGGCCGCGGCGAGGTCGGCGTGCACTCCGACGAGCCGGGCCTCGCGTAACCGCTCGGTGGGGGTGGTGTCCAGGTACCGCCGGAACCCCTCTTGCAGGCTTCGCACCGAAATCCCCACCGCCGCAGCGATATCAGCGACCGAAGGCAGGTCCAGCGCCCGGTCGGCGATCAATTGTTCGGCTCGGCGGATGGGCCGCGGTGTCGGGTACGCGACGTCGCCGCCCAGTAGTAGCTCCGAGTAGCTGTTCGGTTGGGCCAGCAGGAATTGCGACATGATCAACTGTTCGAACTGCGGCCGCAACCGCGAGTCACGGAGCAGATCCGATCCCGCGGTCCCCCCATGCAGCATGCGCAACGTTTCGAGCCAGGACCGCACGGCCGGTGACCGCAGCTGCATCGCCGCCGCGGTCCGCAACCGGCGCTCCGGTGGCCGGCCGAGGACCCGCCCGAGATGCGTATCGAGCGCGAGCCGATCGATCCGGACAAGCAGATGCCTGCTGCTGTCGTCCGCGTTCATATCCAACGCCTCATCCGGATCGGGGACCGACGCGACAGTGTGGTCCGAGGCGATATCCATCGCACCCGCGCGAACCCGGACCCGGCCGGCCAGGGGGATCTGAACAAGACGAAAGCTCTCTGTCGGCTCGGACCTGACCCGAACCTGGACCCCGTACCGGAGATAGGCCAGGCCCACGTCTCCGATTCCGAGGAAATCGCACCGAGCGTCCATCGCGCCGCGCCCGGGATCGAGCCGATGATCCCGCAGAATTCCGCCCATCCGCACCCGCGCCTCTTCCGCGTCACCGGTGTGGAACAGGCGATGCCCGGACAGCGGTTCGACGTCCATACCCACTCCCGAAGCACAGTCACCGAACGAATGTCGGAATTCTGATTCTAGTCGCCCCGGCCCGAATGCTGGTTGCGCGCAGGAAAGTCCGCGGCAACGCCGAGCCGCCGCTGACCGATGAGTTCGGCAAGTTCGCACCGTGCGCGGACCTGGGCCCGGCTGCACAGACCGTGCGGTGTCGTGTGAACTCGGGAAAAGTGTCGCTCGACAAGGCCGGTCGTTGAGCGGCACACGAGATCGCGCGCAGTAGGGTCGAACCATGACCGAATCGCGGATCGATTCCGAACCGGACGCGACCCGGCCGCTGCGCGACGACATCCGGTTCCTGGGTGGCGTGCTCGGCGACACGATTCGCGACCACGAGGGGCCCGAGGTGTTCGACCTCATCGAGCGGGTGCGTATCGAGGCGTTCCGGGTGCGGCGCGCGGAAGTGGACCGCAGCGCGGTCGCCGAGATGCTGGCCGGTGTGCCGATCGAGACGGCGCTCCCGCTGATCCGGGCGTTCAGCTACTTCGTGCTGCTGGCCAACCTGGCCGAGGACATCCAGCGCGACCGCCGCCGGGCCGCGCATGTGGCCGCCGGTGAGCCGCCGCAGGATTCGTCGCTGGCGGCCACCTACCGGAAACTCGACGCGGCCCGGCTCGACGGCGACGAGGTCGCCGAACTGCTGGCCGACGCGCTGGTCTCACCGGTGATCACCGCGCACCCGACCGAGACCCGCAGGCGAACCGTGTTCGATGTGCAGACCCGCATCACCGATCTGATGCGCCTGCGCCAGCGCTACGACGACACCGAAGCCGAACGGGCCGATTTCGAACTCCAGATCCGGCGGCAGATCCTCGCGCTCTGGCGGACGGCGCTGATCCGATTGGCGCGCTTGCGGATTCAGGACGAGATCGCGGTCGGCCTGCGCTACTACGATCTCACCCTGCTCGAGGTCATCCCGGCGATCAACGCCGAGGTCCGGGCGGCACTGCGCGCCCGGTGGCCGGGCCTGGATCTGCTGTCCCGGCCGATCCTGCGCCCCGGCTCCTGGATCGGCGGTGACCGCGACGGAAACCCCTATGTCACAGCGGAAGTCGTGCGGGAGGCGGCGCAGCAGGCGGCGGCGGTCGCGTTCGATCACTATCTGCGTGAACTGGTGGAACTGGAAAAATCGCTGTCGCTGTCCGCGCGCCTGGCGGCCGTGTCGCCCGCGGTGACCGCGTTGGCGGCGACCGGGTACGCCGACCCGCTGGTGCACGCGGACGAGCCGTATCGACGTGCGCTGCACGGGATTCGGGGACGGCTCACGGTCACCGCGCAGCGCGCGCTCGGCCGGCTGCCCGCCGAGGGGCTGGCCGGCCGGATCGACGGCGTCGAACCCTACCCGTCGCCGCGGGCGGTGCTCGACGACCTGGACGCCGTCGACGGGTCCCTGCGCGCCAGCGGCGACGCGCTGCTCGCCGACGATCGCCTGGCCGCGCTGCGACATGCCGTGGAGACCTTCGGTTTCCACCTCCAGGGCCTGGATATGCGGCAGAACTCCGAGGTGCACGAGCAGGTCGTCGCCGAACTGCTCGCCTGGGCCGGAGTCCATCCGGACTACCCGAGCCTGTCCGAAGCCGAACGGGTCGAACTGCTCGCCGCGGAGCTGCGCACCCGCCGTCCGCTGCTCGGCCCGCACGCGCAGCTGAGCGAGCTGGCCACCAAGGAACTCGCCATCATCGCCGCCGCCCGCGAGGTCGTGGAAACGCTGGGGGCCGAAGCGGTTCCGAACTACATCATCAGCATGTGCACCTCGGTCAGCGACCTGCTCGAGGCGGCACTGCTGCTCAAAGAAGGCGGGCTGCTCGATCCCGGCGAGCCGGGCAGCCCGGTGGGCATCGTGCCGCTGTTCGAGACCATCGAGGATCTCGGCGCCGGCGCCGACACCCTGGCCGCCGCCCTCGACGTTCCGGTCTACCGGGACCTGGTGGCCGCCAGGGGAATGCGGCAGGAGGTGATGCTCGGCTACTCCGACTCCAACAAGGACGGCGGCTACTTGGCCGCGAATTGGGCGCTGTACCGGGCCGAACTCGATCTGGTCGAGGTGGCGCGCAAGACGGGAATCCGCCTGCGGCTCTTCCACGGTCGCGGCGGCACCGTCGGACGCGGTGGCGGCCGCAGCTACGACGCGATACTCGCCCAGCCCGCCGACGCGGTGCACGGATCGCTGCGGCTCACCGAACAGGGTGAGGTGATCGCGGCCAAGTACGCCGAATCCCGTGCGGCGCACCGCAATCTGGAATCCTTGATCGCGGGCACGCTGGAGTCGACGCTGCTGGATGTGGAGGGTCTCGGCGCGGACGCCGAACCGTCCTACGAGCTCATGGACGAGCTCGCGGCCCGCGCTCGCGCCGCCTACGCGCGGCTCGTGCACGAAACACCGGGTTTCGTCCAATATTTCCGGCAGTCGACGCCGGTCGCGGAGGTCGGCGATCTCAATATCGGCAGCCGCCCCGCCTCACGCAAACCCACGAGTTCGGTGTCGGATCTGCGCGCGATTCCGTGGGTGATGGCCTGGAGCCAGGCGCGAGTGATGCTGCCCGGCTGGTACGGCACCGGCACCGCGCTCGAGGACTGGGTGGGCGGCGATCCGCGACGCCTGGCCACCCTGTCCGACCTGTATCGGCGCTGGCCGTTCTTCCGGACCGTGCTGTCGAATCTGGCGCAGGTGCTGGCCAAGAGCGATCTCGCCATCGCCGCCCGCTACGCCGAGCTGGTCGACGACGAAGCGTTGCGCGACACCATCTTCGGCATGATCAGCGACGAGCACGCCCGGACGGTGCGCATGCACGCCGCCATCACCGGCAACGATCACCTGCTCGCCGACAACGCCTCACTCGCGGAGTCGATCCACAATCGCTTCCCGTACCTGGAGCCGCTGAACCAGATGCAGGTCGAACTCCTGCGCCGCCTGCGCTCGGGCGATGACAGCGATCTGGTCAAGCGCGGAATCCTGCTCACCATGAACGGACTGGCCACCGCCCTGCGCAACTCGGGCTAGCCGCCCTGGAGCTCAGCCCAGAGCCTGGGGGATTCGACGGCACGCGCCGAACGATTTCCTCGTCATCGTTTGGGCCAGTGCCAGGCCGGTGCGTCCAGCAGACCTTGATCGCGCACGATCGTCGCGCCGGATTCCTTCACGAGTTCGATCGTGTTGATCTCGTGGCCGGTGTTCTCCAGCGCGGAGATCAGCCGCGGGGAATGGGTGACCACCACGATCTGCGTGTCCGTGGCAGCCTCGGCGATGAGTTCGCCGAGCGGGCCGACGAGATCCGGATGCAGACTGTTCTCCGGCTCGTTGAGCACCAGCAGTTCCGGTGGGCGCGGTGTGCGCAATGCGGCGATGAGCAGCAGGTAGCGCAGCGTGCCGTCGGACAGTTCGGCGGTGCCGATGGGGCGCAGCAGATCCGGCTGACGCAGCAGCAGTTCGAATCGGCCGTCCTGGTTGACGATATGCACCTCACTGCCGGGGAACGCCCGATCGACCGCGTCGGCTAGGGCGTGTGCGTCGCCGTTTTCCCGAATGGTCTGCCAGGCCGCGGCCAGATCGGCGCCGTCGTGCGCGAGTACCAGGGTGCGAGTGCCGATCCGCGGCAGGCGAGCCGGGGCGTCGGCGTCGGTGCGCAGATGGTCGTAGAAGCGCCAGGAGCGGATTCGCTCACGCAACACCAGCAGATCGGGAGCGTGCTGCGGGTCGGCGAGTTCGGCCAGCATGCTGTCGAACGGCCGCAGCGTGTGCGCGACCATCCCCCAGGCCCCAACGGTGTCGCGTAGCCGGACCACCGGGCCGCCCCGTTCGGCGAGCAGCGTAGCCGGACGCAGCACCGGCCCGGCCCATACCGCCTCGGCCTTGATCTCCGGGTCCCGGTCGAACATGGTGGTCGGCTCGCCATCCGAGGACATGCCCGCCGGCGGCGGAATGCCCAGATCGGCCGCGTAGCCGAACTCGTCACCGGCGAAACCCAGCCGCAACGCCAATGCCTGGTTTCGGGGCGTCCGCCCCGGCCCCGCCCACAACGTCGAATCCAACCCGCCCTCGCGGGCCAGTGCCGCCACCGCGCCATTACCGGCGAAATTCGCCAGCAGGCGCAGCACCCGGTACAGGCTCGACTTTCCGCTGCCGTTCGCACCGGTCACGACGTTCAACCGCCCCAGTGGAACGACCAGTCGCCGCAGGGATCGGTAGTTCTGCACCGCCAGTGTCCTCAGCACGCGCCCAGGCTAGCCGGGCCGGCCGACACCGCGGCCACGGTTACAGCTCACGGATCACCCGGGCGGGATTGCCGGCGGCGAAAACGCGGGCCGGCAGGTCCCGGGTGACTACGGAGCCCGCGCCGACTACGGTGTCGTCGCCGATCGTGACGCCGGGGCAGACGATCACGCCGCCGCCGAACCAGACGTTGTCGCCGATCGTGATCGGTGCGGCGGATTCCCAGCGCTGCCTGCGGGCTTCGTGATCCTGCATCGGGTGCAGGGCGGTCAGCAGCTGGCAGCGGGGGCCGATCGAGCAGTCGGCGCCGATGGTGATCGGCGCGCAATCCAGCAGGATCGCGTCATAGTTGAGAAAGCTGTTGGGGCCGATCTCGATCAGATAGCCGTAATCGCATTGGAATCGCGGCATGATCCACGACCCCTCCCCCAGCTTGCCCAGCAGCCGGCGCAGCACCGTCTCCCGGCGCTCGGTCTCCTCGGGCCCGGTCCGATTGAACTCGTCGCACAACCGTTGCGCCCGTTGCCGCTGCGCCACCAACTCCGGATCGCTGTCCTTGTACAACTCACCCCGGAGCATCCGCTCCCGCTGCTCACCCACCCGACCAAGCTACATCGCTGCCAGCACCCCGGGCGTCCGCGCCCGCTCGGCCAGTACCTGTTCCAGCAGCGCGACCAGCACGTCACGCACCGAACCCCGTTCGCGGGCATCGCATTCCAGCAGCGGGATCCAGTCCTCGAGGCCGAGGGCCTCGCGCACCTCGGCCAGGTCGAAGACCGGACCCTGCTCGAACCGGTTGACCACGACCACGAACGGCGTCCTGTGCTCCTCGAAGTAGTCCAGCACCGGATAGCAGTCCTCGACCCGACCGGTGTCGACCACGATCACCGCACCCAGCGCACCGTCCACCAGATCGTCCCAGAGGAAGACGAACCGATCCTGGCCGGGCGTGCCGAAAAGGTAGAGGATCAGCGAGGAGTCCAGGGTGATCCGGCCGAAATCCAGCGCCACCGTGGTCTGGGTCTTGCCGGCGTGCTGGCCGGGATCGTCGACACCGATCGCGTACTCGGTCATGGCGGCCTCGGTGACCAGCGGCTCGATCTCGGAGACAGCGCCGATGAAAGTGGTTTTGCCGACCCCGAATCCGCCGCTGACCACGATCTTCACCGAGGCAGCGAGCGGAGACTCCGGGGCGGATGGTCGATCAGAGCGCTCGGACAAGATCCCGGATCCTCTCGATGGCCGCGGTGGACAGATCGTGCGCGGCGCGCACGGTGACGTGGCCCGCGGCAGCCAGGTCACTGACGATGACGGTCGCCACACCGACCGGAACCCGAAGGGCCGCACCGACTTCGGCAATCGAATGCGGGGCTTGGCACAGGTTCACGACGGTCCGCTCCTCGAACCGCAGCGGCGCGGCCAGCGCGGCGCGTGGCGCTTGCACGAGGGTTTCCAGGCGTCCACCAGCGGAATGGTGCGCCCGGCAGTGACGATGAACGGACGCACGAATGCCTCGGCGCTGTCCGGATCTCTCATCGGCGCAACGATTCTCGCAGATGAGCGATCAGCTCGGGATCGAGCAGGGCGCCCGCGCGATCGGCCAGCACCGCCATCTCGAAGCCGACCAGCCCGACATCGCAACCGCCCTCGGCGATCACGCCCAGGCAGCTGCCGTCACCGAGGGCCGACACCAGCAGGAAGCCGCGGCCCATCTCGATCATGATCAGCTTCAGGCCGTCGAACGAGTAACTGCGCGAAGCGCTTCGGGCCAGACTCGCCATCCCCGACACCATGGCGGCGAGTCGATCCGCTCCGGCCCGGTCCAGTCCGTCGGACATCGCGATGAGCAGCCCGTCGGAGGAGACAGCCACGGTGTCGCGGACGCCGTCGGTCTCCCGGACGAAGTTGGCCAGCAGCCAGTTGAAGGTGTGCGGATCGGCCGCGGTCGATGCGTGTGTGGTCACTGTCTCCCCTTGACGGTACTCATGGCGATTGCCGGATCGGATGTGCTGCTGAGGGTTTCACCGCCGCGCTGATGCCCGGCACGGAACGCGGACAGCAGGCCGCGGACCTGTTCGGGGGAACGCTGCGCCGAGGTTGCGCTCGGGGCGGGGCCGCGCGGTGACTCCGCCTCGACCGGGCGAGCGCGTTTGACCCGCTTGACCAAGCCGTTCCGGGTGCGCTGGGGTTCGTCGGTGACGTCCGTGCCCGGTGCGCCGAGCACTCTTCCCGAGTCCGCGGGCGTCTCTGGCACACCGGCGCCGTAGGCATGTGGGCCGACGCCCATGGTCGCGGCAGCATCGGCCAGGATTCGACCTCCGTGCGCCGTCGGCACAGAATCCGTTGTCTGCCCGGCTTTTCGGCTTACCGGCCGCGCCGGACGATCATGCGATATCACACGACCGCTCGTGTGCGACACCAGGCCCGGCAGCTCGGGTTCAGACGGCGCAGCCGACCCGACAGGGCCGAAAGTCCCTGGTTCAGAGTCTTTTCGGCCACTCTCCGCGAAGACACCGCGGCCGAGTACTGCTGGGCGCAGACCGGTATCGACCGGCGGCGACTTCGTAGCACCGAGCAGTTCGGCCGGCAGCAGCAGCCGCGCGACCACGCCGCTCACCGGGGAGACCGTGAGCTCCACCTCGATGCCCAGACGGCGGGCCAGTCGGCCGACGACGTAGTGCCCCAGGTAGCGAGTAGGGGTGAGCAGGAAGTCGGAGGCTCCCCGGAGGCGCGAATTCGCTTCGGCGAGTTGCTCGGCGGGCATGCCGACGCCGTGATCGACCACCGCCAGGACATAGCCGTCGGGCACGACGCGGCCGTAGATCTCGACTTCCAGATCCGGTGGGGAGAAGGCCAATCCATTCTCGATCAGCTCGGCGAGCATATGGGCCAGCTCGCTGCCCGCGGCGCCGCTGACGGTGACCTCCTCGATGCGCCGCAACGCGACCCGGCGATAGTCGTCGACCTCGGAGATCCCGGCGCGGATCACATCGGTGAGCGGGATCGGCGCCGCCCACCGGCGCGGTCCCGTCGCACCGACGAGCACCAGCAGGCTTTCGGCATTGCGGCGCATGCGGGTGGCGAGATGGTCGAGTTCGAACAGATTGGCCAGCGCCTTGGGATCCATTTCGGCACGCTCGAATTCGCTGATCAGCCCGAGCTGGCGGCGGACCAGATTCTGGTTGCGGCGCGCGAGGTTGGCCATGGATTCGGTATTGTTGCGGCGCAACAGCGCCTGCTGTGAGGACAATTCGTAGGCGGTGCGCTGCACGCGGTCCAACGCGTCGGCAACATCGGCGATTTCGATGCTCGCGCCCGGCGGCGTGCGGACCGGGGCGGGCGGATCGGGTTCGGTGTCGGCGGACTGCCAGGCCGCGATCACCTCGGGCAGGCGCCGGCTCGCCACCTCGTCCGCCTCGTCGGCGAGCGTCGCCAGCGGCCGCACGATGGCTCGCAGGCTGGCGATCACCAGCGCGATCTCCGCCGCCAGGGCGGCCACGGCGAGCAGGACGAACCCGGCGAGTGTGACGGCGGCACGGGTACGCAGGTCCGCGGCGCGATCCCGCACTGCGGCACCGACCGCCTGCTGCACCTCGCCCTGCGCGTCGATCACCGCGGTCATCTGCGCCCACCAGGCGTTCGAATCCACCGGCCGCGCCAGTGGACCCCCGCCAGAGCCGATCGCCAGGTTCTCGGATTCGGCCGACCTGACCGCGTTCTCACCGCGCAGTGCCGCGTCCAGTAGTTCGCGCTGGGCAGCGGTGGCGTCGCGGGCGAACGCGGCCAGACCGGCCAGCTTCGCGGCCCGGATCTCCAGGAACCGCACGTATTCACCCGGCCCGAACGCCTCGGCGGCGAACACGCCGTTGAGGAACCCGCGTTCGCGGGCGGTCTGCTCCTTGGCCTCGGCCAGCGCGTAGAGCGCTTGCAGACCGTGTCGGATCTCGGCGTCGTCGGCTTGGTCGAGCCCCAGTTCGAGCCGGTTCAGCGCATCGATCGCGTCGGTGTAGAACTGGAATGCCGCCGCGCGGGCGATCCGCCGCGTATCGATACCGGCGCGTATCTCGCCCAACCCCGACAGCGGCGCCACCGCCCGCCGCACCGCCGCGATTCCCGGCGCGTGCCCGGTCAGCGCCGCGTCCAGCGCGCGTACCGCCCGATCAGTGTTACCGCGCTGCTCGGCGACCGCTGATTCCAGCGCTCCACCCCCGAACAACCCGTTGCTGAGCCCTCGCTCCCGCTGCGCCTCGTGCAGAACATCCTGCACCGCGAGCGCCAGCCCCACCTCGGCGACCGTATCCCCACTGCGCCAATAGGATTGGACCTCGCCCGCGATGGCGATGCCGAGCAGCGCGAACACCAGCGTCAGCGAGACCAGCAGAATTCGCGCCAATTGCCCGCGAATGGTGCGTGGTCGAACCAGCCCGGGCGCGACACCGTCCACGCGCCCGAATCCCGGCCCCGAACGAATACGCACCAACCCAGCTCCTCCACGCGAAGACCGTGGCAGCTCCACACCGAGCGCACGGAAAAGTCAGGGAGCAAATTTCCACAGGCGCTATCGGGTGTCAACGCGAGAAACCGGCACCCCGCCCACTGACCTGCGGTGGATACACGCTGGTAATCAATAATTTTCGCAGTTTCAATCCGCTCACACCCGGGTGCCCGTGACTGTGACCGGGACCTGCGCACAGGAGCGCGCGGCGGACCTCCGCAACCGCCCGGCATCCCGGGTGCGCCCGCGCCGCAGTTACTCGGTGCCGCCCAGGATGCCCAGGACCAGATCCGAGGTGTAGAAGGGCTCCAGGCGTTCGCGAATCAGCCCGGCCAGCACGCCGTTTCGCTTCGCGCCCTCGATCACGGCGGGCCCGTAGCGCAGGATTTCCTGGGCGATATCGTCGCCGGTAAGTCCGAGTTCGGGGAGCATGGCCGCGAGGGTGTAATCACCGTATTTGGTGAAGAACACCTCGACACATTCATCGAGGAGTTCGCCGAAGAATTCCTT
The DNA here is from genome assembly GCF_042672005.1 of Nocardia sp. NPDC127579. NCBI lineage: Bacteria > Bacillati > Actinomycetota > Actinomycetes > Mycobacteriales > Nocardiaceae > Nocardia > Nocardia sp. NPDC127579. The sequence continues at coordinate 419,103 of NZ_JBHXVZ010000005.1, forward strand.
CTCGCGGGTAGTGATCGCGATTTCGTAGCAGATCAGGACGAGCTCGTTGAGGTCTTTCTGGGTCAGGTAATCGCGCAGCCCGCTGACCGGTTCGTCGGCGTGCAGATCCCAGAATTCCATCGCCGCGGAATGTACGGGGGCATCACGCAGCATTTCCCGGATGGCATTGTTCGTGCGCTTGAGGGCGAACATGGCGCCCTTGCCCGCCAGATCACCGACGAAGGTGTTGTCGGCGACCTTCTTGGCGCGATTGGCCGCGGACTGCCCCAGCGACATGAGCGAGGAGACACCCGGAATCTTTTCCGCGCGTTCCCGATTCGCGGCCATGAAGTCGTTGATCAGCTTGTCGACGAACTTGGCGGCGACGGTGGCGACCAGCGGGCTCTCGGTGAGCCGGTCCAGGATGCGCTCCTGCGCCTGGTGCATGCCGAAGATCTTCTCCAGCAACGCTTCCACGGGTTCGCGGTCGACCACCTGGCCGAGGGTGTAGTCGTGATTCTCGGCGATGGTCTCGTAGATCTCGTCGGCGAAGACACCGGCCATATCGGCCAGCACGGGGCTGCCGCCGATCAGGTCGACGATGATCCGGACGGTTTCCTTGGCGTCGGCGATCGGCACGATGTCCCGGAAGACCAGCGTATCGGCGACCTCGAGGACGGCGGCGGTGTCGCGGGCGACGACCTCCGCGAATCGGTCACCGGTGACCTCGCCGAGCAGGAACTCCACCTGGGCGTCGAGTAGTCGGTCGGCGATCTCGCGCGGCTCGCTCATATGCTTCCTTCGTCCGGTGCGCCCGGACCGGAATCACGGAGTGTCGTTGCCGTGCACCGATTTCCGTATCCGATCCAGCCGCTCGCGCGCGGCCTTCTCGCGCGCCTCCCACTGTTCGTCGGCGCTGCGGCCCGCGGGGGTCTGCCGGTCGAGTTCGTTCATCCCCTGCGCGGTACCGAAACGCTGCTCGACCTTATCGCGAACTGACTCGAAAGTAGGGACTCCGCCGCGGGAATATCCGCCCACCTCGGATCCCACCGGATGAACCGGTACCGCCGGTACCGCTGTGGCCGCTCCGACCTGGCCCGTTACATCGCCCGGGCCATGCGCGCCGAGCGGATCGGTGGCGGGACTCACATCTGTCCCGGACGGGCTATCGCCCACGCCCGCCATTTCGTCCAGTGCCGTACGCACCGCCCAGAACGCGGGGCGATCCGCGGTGGCCGCGCGCAGCACGCGGACCAGGTCCGCGTCCGACAGCACCGCCAGCCGAGCCGAGATCTCGCTGTTCTCAGTCATGAATCCAGGCTACGCATCCTGGTCGAAAACGCCTTTCGACCAGGTCCGGATCAGATCGATCCAGTGCGCGGCCGCACCGAAGATCAGGTCGTTGTGGCCCGCACCGGGGAAGATCTCCAGTTGCTTCGGCTCCGGCGCGGCCTCGAACAGACGCCGCGCGTGCCGCAACGGGAGCAGTTCGTCCTGGTCACCGTGCATGATCAGTACCGGCACCCGTAGCGACCGGATACGCCGCAGGCTCGGATAGGCGTTCGGCACGAACGCGGCGGGCAACAGCGGATACACCGAGCGGGCCGCGTCACGAATGCCGGTGAAGGTCGACATGAGGATCAGGCCGCGCGGCGGATGCGCCGTCGCCAATTCCAGCATGACACCGCCACCGAGCGACTTCCCCAGGTACACCACATGATTCGGATCGACGCCGGGCCGATCCAGCAGCGCACGCCGCGCGGCCCGGGCGTCCCGATAGGTACCGCGCTCACTCGGCCGCCCGGTACTGCGCCCGTATCCGCGATAGTCGAAGGCCAGCACATCGAATCCGGCCTCGGTGAGCAACGCGTAGATCGGCACCCGATCCCCGATATTGCCCGCATTCCCGTGCGCGAACAGAATGTGGCCGATCGACTGTCGCGCCGGCAGCCACCAGGCATGCACCTGCTCGCCGTCGTCGGTCGGCAGGAACAGCTCCTCGTACTCCAGGCCGAGCACCGCCGGAGTCTGCGCGATCCGCCGGTCCCGCATATAGGTCAGCGCATTCAGAATCGGAGCCGCCGGATGTCGCATCCCTAGTTCATACCCGCTGTATCACGCAGACCGAAACCCACCGGTCGGCCAGGCTCACTCCTGGCGCATGATGTTCGAATTCTGCCGGGGCGTCGAACAACTGGCGCCGACACCGGCGATGACGCGGAGCAGCAGAGTGCGCAGGCGAATGACCTCCGGGGCCTGAGTCCGCGCAACAGTGGTGACTTCGTAACCGTCAGTTGTTCAGTTGCTCGCGAATGAACTCGGCTGCCTGATCACGGGTGCCATTGGCGAAATAGGCGATGTGGGCGTAGGTCATGGCGTTCGCGAATCCGACCGCCGGGTTGCCGCCCTGGCAGACGCGGTCGCCCGCGTTGCAGTAGTCGCGCAGGCGATCGGCGAACTGGGCGAGCGCGCCGGTGGGGAGAGCGCCGGTGCCGGACAGAGCGGGATCGAAGGTGCCGCGATTGTAGGGTTCGACGCCGTTGAACAGGGGGCTGCCGAAGAGAGCGATGGCGGTGATCCGTGCGGCCACGTCCGCCGACAGGCCGGTCCGCGCGCTGAGAGTGTTACCGATGACGCGTGCGCCCTGCGAGTAGCCGAGCAGGACCAAGCGCTGGTCGGGGCAGTCGGCGGCAGCCGAATTCAGCAGGGCCGTCAGCGATTCGACACCACGGCCCGCGCTGTCGGGCGCCGTCGAGGCGGGATACTCGAGCTCGGCCACACTCATCCGCCGCCCCGCCTCCGCGGCGATCCGCCTGCCCAGCGGCGTCAACAGCAAACTCCCGACCTGCGGTTCCAACGTCCCCCGCACGGTGACAACCCGTACGTCCGCACACCCACCCGCCTCGACCGGATCAGCCGCCGCCGGCGCAACCGGCAGCCCCAGCACCACCGCGACCAGCACCACACGAAGCAACAGAGATCGTCTACGCATCAACCCACTGTATTGCCCCCGGCGGCAAATCTGCTCCCTCAGAAGCCTCGCCGGTGGATGTGCCTGATCAACCATCGAGCATTCCGCTGGGTCGGATTGCCACGTCAGCCCGATCCCTGATACGACCGAGACCCCTGTGGTGGCACAGGGGTCTCGGAATCTCGAAGGACTAGCCGCGCAGAACCGCGCCCACCGACGAGGCCGCCGCGGCGACGGCGGCGTCGCGGGCGGCCGAGGCTTCGTCCTCGGTGAGGGTGCGGTCGGGGGCACGGAAACGGAGGGCGTAGGTCAGTGACTTGCGGCCCGCACCGGCTTGGGCGCCCTCGTAGACATCGAACAGTGCGATGTCCTCGAGCAGGTCGCCGCCACCGGCACGCAAAGCCTCCTGCACCGCCGCGGCGGGGACGGTGCGTTCCACGCTCACCGACACGTCCTGCAGGACCGCCGGGAACGCGGAAACCGCCGGCACCGGACGGTTTTCGCGCAGCGGCAGCGCGTCGAGATCCAGTTCCACGGCGCAGGTGCGCTTGGGCAGACCGGAACGCTCGAGCACCGCCGGATGCAGTTCACCGGCATGACCGACCACGACACCGTCGACCAGCAGCTCGGCACAGCGGCCCGGATGCCACGGCAGGTAGGCCGCCGCACGGCGCTCGAGCACCACGCCGGCAGCGGCGGCCACGGCATCGGCCAGCGCGAACGCGTCCGCCGCCTCGGCCGGACGACCCTGCCCCCACGGTCCGCGCGGCTCCCGGCGCCCGGTCAGCACCGCGGCGACATGCACCGGCTGCGACGGCAGCGACTCGTTCAACTCCGCGACCTGCTCATCGGTCGGGCGGCGATCCACCGGCAGCGCGTCGATCGCCCGGGTCCGATCCCCCGGCCGCACGACCTGCGCCATCGCATAGACGGCGAGATCTCGTGCGCCACGGGAGATATTGCGACCCGCGACCTCCAGCAGACCCGGCAGCAGCGTGGTCGGCAGGTCGGCGCGCTCCACGTCCAGCGGGTTGAGCACCTTCATGGTGTGGCGGCGCGGATCGTCGGCGGCCAGACCCCACACGTCGAAGACGCCACCCGCGAGGAACACCGGCGAAGGCACCTCGACGGCGCCCGCGAAGGCCAGCGCCCGGCTGACCGCACGCCGCCGCCGCTGAGCCGCGGTGAGCCCACGCCCGGCCGGGGCCGTGGGCAGCACGGACGGGATCTGGTCCAGACCCTCCAACCGCAGCACCTCCTCGACCAGGTCGGCGGGCTGGGTCAGGTCGGGCCGCCAGCTCGGCGGGGTGACGATCAGCTGTCCGTGCCCGGCATCGCTGACCCCCACCTCGACCTGGCAGCCGACCTGCGCGAGGCGGCGCGCCGCGGTGCCGGTCGGATACGTGATGCCCGCGGTGCGATCGGGCAGATCGATGTTCATGCGGATCGGCGCGGCGGAGGGCACCGGAATACGCACGTCGGTCACCACGGATTCCACCGTGCCACCGGCGATTTCGACCAGCAGGGCGGCGGCGCGGTCCAGTGCGGCCAGGTTCACCTCGGGGTCGACCACCCGCTCGAACCGCTTGGCCGCCTCGGAGGGCAGCTTGTGCCGGCGGACCGTGCGCGCGATCGCGACCGGGTTCCAGGTCGCGGCCTCGAGCAGGATATCGGTGGAGGACGCGGTCACCTCGGTGCTGGCGCCACCCATGGTGCCTGCCAGCGAGATGACGCCCGAGTCGTCGGCGATCACCACGTCCTCGGCGTCCAGCACGCGTTCGGCATCGTCGAGAGTGCGCAGTGTCTCGCCTCGGTTGGCCCGGCGAACCACCAACGCGCCGTTGACCTTCGACGCGTCGAAAGCATGCAGCGGCTGACCGAGTTCCAGCATCACGTAGTTGGTGACATCGACCGCCGGGGAGATCGGCCGCACACCGGCCAGCAGCAGCCGCCGCTGCAACCACCACGGGCTGATGGCGGCCGGATCGATACCGGTCACCCGGCGCAGCGCGAACCGGGTGCACAGCGACTCGGGCTCCAGCTTCACCGCCCAGGTCTCCTCCGGGGCGTCGGGCAGGGTTCGCACCGCGGGGTCCGCGTATTCCAGGTCGTAGCCGCACGCCACCTCGCGCGCCAGACCGCGCACCGAGAACGCGTACCCGCGGTCCGGCGTGATCGCCAGCTCGATCACCGAATCGCCCAGGCCGAGCAGCTCGTTGGCGTCCGCGCCGGGTTCGGCGGTGCCGGGGCGCAGCACCAGGATGCCGTTGCTCTCCTTACCGATGCCGAGTTCGGCCAGCGAGCAGATCATGCCGTTGGAGACGTGGCCGTAGGTCTTGCGCGAGGAGATCTCGAAACCGCCGGGCAGCACGCCACCGGGCAGCACCACGACCACCAGGTCGCCGACCGCGAAGTTCGTCGCGCCGCAGACGATCTCCTGCGCATGGTCGGGGATCCCGATGTCGACCCGGCAGAACCGGATCGGCTTCTTGAACTCGGTCAGCTCGGTGATCTCGGCGACCCGGCCGACCACCAGGAACGGCCCCGCTCCGGAACCGGTGATCGGTTCCAGCGTGTCGACCTCCTCGACCTCCAGGCCGACCCGCACGAACGCGGCGTCGAGCTCCTCCGGCGTCACCGCCCAGTCCGGGGTGGTGCGCCGCAGGATTTCGGTGAGCCAGGACTGCGCTACTCGCACGGGTTGATTCGCTTCCTCGATCGATGATGGTCAGGACTGGATGCCGAACGGCAGGGTGAATCGCACGTCACCCTCGATGATGTCGCGCATATCGGGCAGGCCGTTCTTGAACTGCAGGGTGCGTTCCATGCCCATGCCGAAGGCGAACCCGCTGTACACCTCGGGGTCGATGCCGCTGGCGACGAGCACCTTCGGGTTCACCATGCCGCAGCCGCCCCACTCGACCCAGCCCGCGCCGCCCTTCTTGTCCGGGAACCACACGTCGACCTCGGCCGAGGGTTCGGTGAACGGGAAGAAGCTGGGCCGCATGCGGGTGGTCGACTCGGGGCCGAACAGCGCGCGGGCCAGCAGATCCAGGGTGCCCTTGAGGTGGGCCATGGTCAGGCCCTTGTCCACCGCGAGGCCCTCGATCTGCGAGAACACCGGCGAGTGGGTGGCGTCGAGTTCGTCGGTGCGGAAGGTGCGGCCGGGACAGGCGACGTAGATCGGCAGCTCGCGGGTCAGCATGGAACGCACCTGCACCGGCGAGGTGTGGGTGCGCAGCACCTGCCGCGACGACTCGGGCGCGATATAGAAGGTGTCCTGCATGGCGCGCGCCGGATGATCCGGCGGGAAGTTCAGCGCGTCGAAGTTGAAGTGCTCGGTCTCGACCTCGGGCCCCTCGGCGATCTCCCAGCCCATGGCCACGAACACGTCGGCGATCTGCTCGGAGATGACGGTGATCGGATGACGCGCGCCGGCCGCGGTGCGGGTCGCGGGCAGGGTGACGTCGAGCGCCTCGGCTACCAGCACGGCGGCGTCGCGTTCGGCCTGCAGTTCCTGCTGGCGGGTCTCGAATGCCTGCGAGACCCGCTGCCGCGCCACGTTCACGCGCTTGCCCGCGTCGGCCTTCTCTTCCTTGGGCAGGGTGCCCAGGGACCGCTGCGCCAGCGCGATCGGCGACTTGCCACCCATGAACTCGGTCTTGGCGACCGCGAGCGCATCCAGATCGGCGGCGGCCGCGAACGCCTTCTCGGCCTCGGCCGCGGCGGCCGCGAGGACCTCCTCGGACAGCGCGATGCCGGTCTGCTCGACTGCGTCGTTGTCGGCCACGATGGTTCGACTCTCCCCTGGGGATCGGCTTGCGTATGGGACAGCAATCGCCCCGGCTGATCGCCGAGCCACATTGCTGCTGGTCGCAATCGTATTCGATGGGTCGAGCGCTTTTCCTATCGGCCTGATCAGCAGGGGTCCGGGGAATCCCGGATGTCGCTCCAGATCTCGGCTGCCCAGGGGGCCGGGATGGCGTCGTGGCCGACGACGCGCATGGCGCTCATGATGGTGAGCAGCATGCCGGTGGCCACGAAGCGGCGGGCGTCGGTGACCGACGCTCCGGTGAGTTCCCGGACCACGGTGTAGATCCGGCCGAAACCGGCGCGCACGGCGTCGCCGATCATCGGGTCGCCGCTGGCGGTGAAACCGTGCAGCATGCCCAGTGGCGGTTCGCGTTCGTCGAGGAAGGTGTCGTAGGCCTTGCCGAGCGCACGCAGGGCTTCGGCCGGCTCGGTGCCGGGTTCGAGGTCGGCGACGGCCTCGCGGAAGATCTCCTCGATCCGCCCGCAGACCTGGCCGATCACCGCGATGAACAGCTGCTGCTTGGTGCCGAAGAGCCGGATCACATACGGCTGGGACACTCCGGCACGGCGCGCGATCTCGTCGGTTTTCGTTGCGGCATAACCGTTTTCCGCGAAGGCGGAGACGGCCGCGGCCAGCACTTCGGCGCGCCGATCGGTCGCGGTCTTGCGGGTCCTCACAGGGCTCCTTTCGCGGGGCATTGACATGTTATCAGCCGATGCATACGCTTCGAGCGCATTAGTTATCAGTCAATTACAAATAAGGCTGGACATGACCGAGACCCTCGCGCACGCCTCCGCACCGACGGACGCGCCGCCCCGCCCCCGCCCGATCGCCGCGGTACTCGCCGCCGTCGGCATCCCCATGTTCATGGTGGTCCTCGACAACCTCGTGGTGACCAACGCGCTGCCGGTGATCCGTACCGAACTCGGCGCCTCGCTCACCGACCTGCAATGGATCGTCAACGCCTACACCCTCGCCTTCGCCTCGCTGCTGCTCACCGCCGCCGCCATCGGCGACCGGCTCGGCCGCCGCCGCGTGTTCCTCGGCGGCATCGCCCTGTTCACCGCGGCGTCCGCCGCCTGCGCGCTGGCCACCGAACCCTGGATGCTGATCCTGGCCCGGGCGATCCAGGGCATCGGCGCGGCCGGAGTGCTGCCGCTGTCACTGACCCTGCTGTCGGTGGCGGTGCCGGAACGGATGCGCAGCGCGGCGATCGGCGTCTGGGGTGGCATCACCGGCCTCGGTGTCGCGGTCGGGCCGCTGGTCGGCGGCGCGGTCGTCGAAGGGCTGAACTGGCAGTGGATCTTCTGGCTGAACGTGCCTATCGGCATTCTCGCGATCCCATTCGTGGCCCGCACCCTGCCCGAATCCTTCGGCGGCACACGCAAACTCGACCCGCTCGGGCTGGCGCTGGCCGCCGGTGGCGTGCTCGCCGTGGTCTGGGGCGTGGTGCACGGCGCCGACGACGGCTGGACCTCCGGCACGGTGCTCGGTGCGCTGATCACCGGCGGTGTCCTGCTGGCGGCCATGATCGCGTGGGAACTGAAGACGCCGGACCCCATGCTGCCGCTGCGGCTGTTCCGCTCCCGCGCGTTCACCCTCTCCAACACCACCGGCTTCACCTTCTCGGTCGGTGTCTTCGGCACGATCTTCCTGCTGTCCCAGTATTTCCAGGTGGTACAGGGCTATTCGCCGCTCGAGTCGGGGATTCGCACGATGCCCTGGACCATGGCCCCGATGCTGGTCGCGCCGATCGCCGGACTCGTCGTAGACCGGGTCGGAGCCCGGAACCTGCTCGCGCTCGGCCAGTTCCTGCTGGTCGGCGCCCTGGCCTGGATGGCGGCGATCATCACCGTCGATGTCGCCTACTCCTCGTTCGTCGGCCCGTTCCTGCTCGGCGGCATCGGCATGGGCCTGACCTTCGCACCCAGCGCCACCGTGGTCATGGGCAGCGCCGAGCCCGACGAGCAGGCCATGGCCTCGGGCACCAACAGCACCGTGCGCGAGGTCGGCGTCGCCATGGGCGTCGCCATCCTGGCCTCGGTCTTCGCCTCACACGGTTCTTATTTCGACCCGCAATCCTTCGTCGACGGCCTGGTCCCGGCCGTATGGGTCGGCGCGACCATCGTCCTGATCGGCGCGACGGTCTCCCTGTTCGTCCCCCGGGTGATCACCCCCGGGCGATGACCCGGTAGCGGGAATCCACGGCAGGCCCGGCCCGGGTAATTCGGGCCGGCCTTGTCGTCTGCGCTGCCGCCCAGCGGCGGCGGCTCTACCGTCGAGACCGACTCGGGCGCAGGCTATTTCGCGTAGCGGATACGGGAGTTGCCGTAGAGGCAGATAGCGGCGGCGGCGGCCAGGTTGAGGCTTTCCGCGCGGCCGTGGATGGGGATGCGGATGCGGTGGGTGGCGCGGGCGACAACCGCGCGATCTAGGCCGTGCGCCTCGTTGCCGAAGAGCCAGGCGACCGGCCCGCCCAGTATCTCGTCGGCGTCGTCGAGGTCGACCTCGCCGCGAGCGGTGGTGGCGAGCAGGGCGATCCCCGCGTCCTCCAGGGCGGTCAGTGCGGCGTCGATATCGCGGGCGCGGGCGATCGGAACGTGGAAAAGGCTTCCGGCGCAGGCACGCACGGTCTTGCCATTGTGCGGGTCCACCGAATCACCGGCCAGCACCACGCCGTCGGCGCCGACCGCATCGGCCACGCGAATTAGCGTGCCCGCATTGCCGGGATCGCTGATCTCGACCGGCACGGCCAGCACGCGCGGCGACGCGTCGAGGATGTCGGTCAACGGCACGTCCACCTGACGGCAGACCGCGACCAGCCCCGGCGGGGTGACGGTCTCCCCCAGCATCTCGGCGGCGCGATCGCTGACCAGCGTGGTCCGCACACCCCGCGCGGCGGCACCGGCGACCAGTTCGTGTTCGCGCTCAGCGGCTTTCGAGGAGAAGAACAGCTCCTGCACTCGACCGGTGTCCAGCGCCGATTCGACCGAATTGGCGCCCTCGGCGAGGAACAGCCCGCTCTTGCGCCGAGCCTGCGCCCGATGCAGCTTCACGAAAGAAACGACCCGTGGATTGCGCTCGGAGAGCGCGTCCACGGGTCGTTCCGAAGTATCGGTCAAGCTCAGGCAGCCGGAGCGTTGACATCGGCGGGCAGCGCCGCCTTGGCGACCGCGACCAGACCGGCGAAAGCGGCGGCGTCGGAGACGGCGAGCTCGGCCAGGATCTTGCGGTCCACCTCGACACCCGCGGCCTTCAGGCCCTGGATGAAGCGGTTGTAGGTGATGTCGTTGATGCGCGCCGCGGCGTTGATGCGGGCGATCCACAGCTTGCGGAAGTCACCCTTGCGCGCCCGGCGGTCCCGGTAGGCGTAGGTGAGCGAGTGCAGCTGCTGTTCCTTGGCCTTGCGGTACAACCGCGAACGCTGGCCCCGGTAGCCCTTCGAGGCCTCGAGGATCGAACGGCGCTTCTTCTGAGCGTTGACGGCCCTTTTGACGCGTGCCACTGGTCAGTCCTTTTGGAGATAGGGGGCGCGGTGCGGCGCGCCCGATTGGTCGGTGTCGGCGTCCGGAATTCCGGATCGCGCGGGGATCGCTGACTCAGGCCTCAGAGGCCGAGCAGCCTCTTGACGCGAGGGACGTCGACGGCCGCGACCGCCTCGGTGCCATCCAGACGACGAGTCCGGCGGGACGACTTGTGCTCGAGCAGGTGGCGACGGTTCGCCTGCTGACGCAGCAGCTTGCCGCGGCCCGAAACCTTGAATCGCTTCGAGGCGCCGCTGTGGCTCTTCATCTTCGGCATGGATTCCTCTATCTGTCTCGTGCCGGTGACCCTTCCGGGCCACCGGTTCTGATCGGTGTTACTGCGGGGCGGGCGGCTGGGCCTGCCCCGCGGCCGGTGCTTCCCCGGCCGGTGCGGCGCTCGGCGTGGCCGGCCGTGGGGCCGACTCCTGCTGCGCCTTCACCCGCGTCTTCGCACCCTTGTGCGGGGCGAGGACCATGGTCATATTGCGACCGTCCTGCTTGGCGGAGGTCTCGACGAAACCCAGCTCGGCCACGTCGGAGGCCAGGCGCTGCAACAACCGGAAACCCAGTTCCGGACGCGACTGCTCGCGGCCGCGGAACATGATCGTCACCTTGACCTTCGACCCGGCTTCGAGGAAGCGAACCACGTTGCGCTTCTTGGTCTCGTAGTCGTGATCGTCGATCTTGGGACGGAGCTTCTGCTCCTTGATCACGGTCTGTACTTGGTTCTTCCGAGACTCGCGCGCCTTCTGCGCCGTCTCGTACTTGAACTTGCCGTAGTCCATGATCTTGCAGACCGGCGGACGGGCATCCGGGGCCACCTCGACCAGGTCGAGGTCGGCTTCGAGGGCGACGCGTAGTGCATCTTCAACACGCACGATCCCAACCTGCTCGCCGCTGGGTCCGATGAGCCGAACCTCGGGAACACGGATGCGATCGTTGATGCGGGTCTCAGTGCTGATGGGGCCTCCTAGGTCAAGCGGTGTCGTCCGACGACCGCACGCAATAACTGCAACCCCTTGCTCAACACAAAGGCCCCGGTACGGTATTTCTACCGCGACGGGGCCCGAGTCGACCGGTCTTCGGACGCGCACGAATGGCGTCTACCCCGCGCGAGACATGCTCCACACAGGAACCCCGCTGTCATGGCGGGGCGACCGGACCGCTGACCCTGCGCGGGTAACGGTGGGAGTCGGGCTCCACTTATCTGCCTCGGCTGTTCTCACACAGAAGAACGACCGAGGCGGTCGTCAGCGGAAAGTCTAGCATTGCCGAACGCTATAGCCGAAATCGAGTCCGATCCCCCGCTCGACAGCGCGGCCGGGCCGCCGCCTAGCCTTTCACACATGACCGAACAGTCCGATCTCTCCGTACGCGAACTCGCCGACGTCCCCGCGGTGGAGGTGATCAGCCGCGCCGCCGTCATGCTGATGAGCTCGGCCGCGGAGAAGCTCGGGCTGGCGGATCCGGATCCGGAGAACAGCCCGCGCCGCGATCTGGACGAGGCGCGCCGGGTGATCACGGCGCTGGCCGGACTGGTCACGTCGTCGGTGGAATATCTGGGCCCGCACGCCGGCCCGATCCGCGACGGGCTGCAGTCCCTGCAGCGCGCGTTCCGCGAAGCATCGGCGCATCCGGACGAGCCCGGCAAGGGCCCGGGCGAGAAGTACACCGGCCCCGTGTACTGAAACCGAAAACGGGACCGGCCTGGCGCCGATCCCGTTTCCATGACCGTGCGTACTCAGCGCAGGGCGGCCGCCTTGCGGGCCAAGCGCTTCGCCGTCTGCTCCGGCGTCTTCTTCGCCGGTTCCTTGGCGGCGGACTTCTTGGCCGCGGCCTTCTTCGCGGGCGCTTTCCTGGCCGGAGCCTTCGCGGCGGGCGCATCGAGCACTTCCTTCAGGAACTGCCCGGTGTAGCTGCCGGATACGGCCGCCACATCCTCCGGGGTGCCCTCGGCGACCACGGTGCCGCCACCGGAACCACCCTCGGGGCCCATATCGATGACCCAGTCCGAGGTCTTGATGACATCGAGATTGTGCTCGATCACGATCACCGTATTGCCCTTGTCGACCAAGCCGTTGATCACCTTCAGCAGCTTGCGGATGTCCTCGAAGTGCAGGCCCGTGGTCGGCTCGTCCAGGATGTAGACGGTGCGACCGGTCGACCGCTTCTGCAACTCCGCCGACAGCTTCACCCGCTGCGCCTCACCGCCGGACAGCGTCGGCGCACTCTGCCCCAGCCGCACATAACCCAGGCCGACATCGACCAACGTCTTCAGGTAGCGGTGGATCGAGGTGATCGGCTCGAAGAACTCCGCGCCCTCCTCGATCGACATGTCCAGCACCTCGGCGATGGTCTTGCCCTTGTAGTGCACCTCGAGCGTTTCGCGGTTGTAGCGCGCGCCGTGGCACACCTCGCACGGCACATACACATCCGGCAGGAAGTTCATCTCGATCTTCAAAGTGCCGTCACCGGAACAGGCTTCGCAGCGACCGCCCTTGACATTGAACGAGAACCGGCCCGGCTGGTAGCCGCGCACCTTGGCCTCGGTGGTTGCCGCGAACAGGGTGCGGATCTTGTCGAACACGCCGGTGTAGGTGGCCGGGTTCGAGCGCGGAGTGCGGCCGATCGGCGACTGATCCACCTGCACCAGCTTGTCCAGGTGATCCAGGCCCTTGATCCGCAGATGCCGCCCGGGCACCTGACGCGCACCGTTCAGCTTGTTCGCCAGCACCGTCGCCAGGATGTCGTTGACCAGGGTCGACTTACCCGAACCGGAGACGCCGGTGACCGACGTGAGCACGCCCAGCGGGAAATTCACGTCGACGCCGCGCAGATTGTGCTCGTTCGCGCCGACCACGGTGAGCTGACGCTTCTTGTCGATCGGGCGCCGGACCATCGGCACCTCGATCCGCTCCCGGCCCGACAGGTAGGCGCCGGTCAGCGAATTCGGATCGGTGAGCAGCTCCTGGTACGGGCCGCTGTGCACCACCCGGCCGCCGTGCTCGCCGGCGAGCGGTCCGATGTCGACCACCCAGTCCGAGGCTCGGATGGTGTCCTCGTCGTGCTCGACCACGATCAGCGTATTGCCGAGATTGCGCAGGCGGGTCAGGGTCTCGATCAGGCGGCGGTTGTCGCGCTGATGCAGGCCGATGGACGGCTCGTCGAGCACGTACAGCACGCCGACCAGACCGGAGCCGATCTGGGTGGCCAGGCGGATACGCTGGGCCTCACCGCCGGACAGGGTCGCCGCGGCCCGCGACAGCGTCAGATACTCCAGGCCGACATCGAGCAGGAAGCCGAGCCGCGCCTGCACCTCCTTGAGTACCTGGCCGGCGATCGCGGCCTCGCGCTCCCCCAGCGTCAGCGCGTTCAGGAAGTGCGAGCAGTCACCGATGGACAGATCGCTGACCTCGGCGATGGACTTGCGTTCACCGGCCGCGTCGAGGGTGACGGCGAGGATCTCCGGGCGCAGCCGGGCACCGGCACAGACCGGGCACGCCACATCGCGCATGTACCCGTCGTAGTGCTCCTTCATCTGCTCGGACTCGGTGTTCTCCATGCGCCGCTGCAGGAACGGCATCACGCCCTCGAAATCGGCGTAGTAGGACCGTTTCCGGCCGTAGCGGTTGGTGTAGGAGACATGCACCTGATCGGAGCTGCCCTCCAGCACCGCCTTGCGCGCCTTGGGCGGCAGGTCCTGCCACGGGGTGTCCATGGCGAAGCCGATCGATTCGGCCAGGCCCGACAGCAGCCGGTTGAAGTACTCGGCGGTCTGCCCGCGCGACCACGGCGCGATCGCCCCGTCGGCCAGGCTCAGTTCCGGATCGGGCACCACCAGTTCCGGATCGACCTCCTTGCGAATGCCGAGGCCGGTGCAGTCGGGGCAGGCGCCGTAGGGCGAGTTGAACGAGAACGAGCGCGGTTCGAGATCCTCGATATCGAGCGGATGCCCGTTCGGGCAGGCCAGCCGCTCGGAGAAACGCCGCTCCCGATCGTGCGCGTGCTCGTCGCGATCGACGAAGTCGAGCACGACGATGCCGTCGGCCAGGCGCAGCGCCGTCTCGATCGAATCGGTCAGGCGCTGTTTGGAACTCGGCTTGACTGCGAGCCGGTCGACGACCACCTCGACATCGTGCTTCTCCTGTTTCTTCAGCTTCGGCGGATCGGTGAGCGGATAGACCACCCCGTCCACGCGAACGCGCGAATAGCCCTGTCCGTTCAGCGATTCGAAGAGATCGACGAACTCGCCCTTGCGGGTGCGCACCACCGGCGCGAGCACCTGGAATTTGAGGCCCTCGTCCATGGCCAGCACCTGGTCGACGATCTGCTGCGGCGTCTGCCGGGCGATCAGCTCACCACAGGTCGGGCAGTGCGGGGTACCGGCGCGCGCGTAGAGCAGCCGCAGATAGTCGTAGACCTCGGTGATGGTGCCGACGGTCGAACGCGGGTTGCGGTTGGTCGACTTCTGATCGATCGAGACCGCAGGCGAGAGGCCCTCGATGAAATCGACATCCGGCTTGTCCATCTGACCGAGGAACTGGCGCGCGTAGGCCGACAGCGACTCGACATAGCGCCGCTGGCCCTCGGCGAAGATCGTGTCGAAGGCAAGACTGGACTTGCCCGAACCGGAAAGGCCCGTGAACACGATGAGACTGTCGCGGGGCAGATCGAGGTCGACCCCCTTGAGGTTGTGCTCCCGAGCTCCGCGCACAGTGAGGCGTTCCGCCACCAGGTGAGTCCCTTCTCGAACGTGTCGGCGTGTCAGCTTGTCGATACCCGGCCTCTGGAAGAGCCCGGACGTACCCCCGCCGTCATGCTAGGCCGACCCACCGACAAGTTTTGCCGAGCGACCACCTCGCCCGCGTGACCTCCCCTTTTCAACAGGATGCCGCACGCGCGGATTCCCCGCAGCACCGGCTGCGGGGATGACCGGGCTCAGTGCCGGTCCGGCGCCAGACCGTGCACGCGGAAACCGGCGTCGTCGACCGTGACGGTCAGCACATCCTCGCCGACCCGCAACCCACTGACCCGCAGCGGCAGATACCGCTCCGGAACGACCGGGTCGACCACCTTGGCGCCGTTGCCCGGTTCCAGCCGCAGCATGCTCCGCATGAACAGCAGCGGTGTGGCCGAGGCCCAGGCCTGCGGCGAGCAGGAGGTCGGGTACGGCACCGGGGACGCGAACTCGGAGCGGTCGAAACCGCAGAACAGCTCCGGCAGCCGGTGCCCGAACCGCACCGCGGCGTCGAGAATCCCCTCGATGACCCGGTTGGCGTGCTCGGTGAAGCCGTAGCGCATCAGACCGGCCGCGCAGATCGCGTTGTCGTGCGGCCATACCGACCCGTTGTGATAGCTGACCGGGTTGTAGGCGCCCATGTTCGTGCCGAGCGTGCGAATGCCCCAGCCGCTGAACATCTCCGGCGACAGCAGATGATCGGCGACCGAGCGCGCCTTGTCCTCGTCGACGATGCCGGTCCACAGGCAGTGGCCCATATTGGAGGTGAGCGCGTCGATCGGGCGCTTGTCGCGGTCCAGGCCGATGGCGAACCAGCCCTTGTCGGGCAGCCAGAACTGCTCGTTGAAGGTGACCTTCAACCCCGCGGCCTTCGCCCGCAGCCGGTCGGCCAGCGCGGCGTCGCCGGTGTCCTCGGCGAGCGCGGCACGCGCCAGATACGCCGCGTACACGTAGCCCTGCACCTCGGCCAGCGCGATCGGGGCGTGCGGCATGCTGCCGTCGATGAAGTTGACGCCGTCCCAGGAATCCTTCCAGCCCTGGTTGGCCAGACCGTGCTCGGCGGTGCGGGCGTATTCGACGAAACCGTCGCCGTCCATATCGCCGTACTGTTCGATCCATTCCAGCGCGCGGTCGGCGTGCGGTAGGAGTTCGTCGCGGGTCTGCGGATCCAGGCCCCAGCGATGCAGCTCGCCGAGCAACATCACGAACAGCGGTGTGGCGTCGGCGGTTCCGTAGTAGACGGTGTCGCCGCCGAGCAGCAGCGTCGCGGCCCGGCCGAAACGCACCTCGTGCGGGATCCGCCCCGGCTGCTCCTCCTGGATCGGGCGAATCTCCTTGCCCTGCATGCCCGCCAGGCTCTGCAGCGTGCCCACCGCGAGCTGCCGGTCCAGCGGCAGCACCATCCACGAGGTGAGCAGCGAGTCCCGCCCGAACAGCGCCATGAACCAGGGCGCACCCGCGGCGACGACCGCGCGTTCGGGATGGCCGGGGTCGAAGATGCGCAGCGCGCCCAGATCACCGACCGCGCGTTGCAGCACCGCGGCCAAAGTCTCGTCCTCGGTGAGCACGATCGGCGAATTCGAATACCAGTCGCGCAGCCGCTGATAGGGCTCGCTGTGCGATACCGGGCTGCCGCAGCCGTAACGCGGCTCCACCGGCACCGAGCCGAGCGCCGGACGGTATTGGATACAGGCCGACCACTCACCGCGCGCGGGCAGCTGGATCTTCCAGCGCAGGTCGTTCTCGGTCGCGGTGGCGCCGGAGGCGGCGACGGTCACGGCCAGCTGGAGGTCGGGCCGGCTGATCTCCAGCGCGCCCTCGGCGACCACCCGGCGCTCGGTGACCACGCCCTCGCCGATCCGGCCCTCCTTCACCTCGAACAGGTCCGCGAAGTCGGCGTCGATCTCCAGGACCACCGTGCAGGAGATCGGATCACCGGACAGGTTGCGCACGTTCAGATCCTCGCGCATGCCGTCGCCGACGTGGCGGCCCAGCACGACCAGGGCCGAGCTGTCCGCGCGACCGGGTCGCGGTGGCGTGCGCGCCAGCAGCGTCGCGCTGTAGGGGTCGGCGTACTGCACCGTAAGCGGTTGGGGCGGTTGCTCGTCCACCGTCAGCCGCCAGTGCGAGACCACCCGGGTATCGCGCACGAACAGCCCCTCCGGGCGGTTCGCGGTGATGGCGCCGCCGCTCTCGCTGATGCAGAAGGTGGAACCCTCCACCAGCGTCACCCCGGCGCCGACCACACTGGGCTCGCCGACCTCGCCGGTGGCGTCACCCCAGGGGTTGTTCACCATGGCGCACCGCCGTGCGCCGGGCCGGCGACTCGGGCCGAGTCTTCGGTTCCCACAGGGACTTCGGGTCGCGCGGTGCCCGGCCTCACGACACCGTTTCGGGCATGATCGCCCGGCTCGTCCGTCCACCGGTCAGAGTGCGGCGGTAGAGCCGCTCATGGTCACGGGCCATGCGGAGCAGGCTAAACCGTCGTTCGGCCGTTTTCCGGCAAACGCGCCGATCTATACCGCCGACACGCTCCAGCGCGTCGGCCATGTCCGAGATATCGCGGCACAGGAACCCGGTGCGACCGGGTTCGACGATCTCCGGAGCCCGATCGTCATCGGATGACGGATTCCAGTACGGTGCGACCGTGGGCCAGCCGCCAGCGCACCCCGCAGTCGGTGCAGTGGAAGCAGGCTTCGTCGGCTGCGTCGTGGACGGCTACGGCACCCGAACCACATCCGGGGCAGTCGCGCGGGAAGGCGAAGATATTACCGAAATCAAGCCTAGCTGAATATGCCATTGTCCGAGATTACTGTGCACGGGCCCTGCGGCCCCGGTGCCGAAGCCCTGGTCGAGTGATTTCGGCTCCATGATGGTCGAAACCGCGTCGTCGGCACGGACTTTGCGAATACCGATGTTTCCGAATGGGAAATAATCTGGCGTGTCGGGCAATTCGAACCGGCATTACTCGAAATCCGCCGCCGCACCGCACTCCGGTGTGGCCGCCCGCGTCGCGACGAGATACCTTGGCGGGGTAGCCCATTCGCTGCTGGGAGGCCGCCGTGCTCACAGTGTTCCTCGTCGACGACCACGAGATCGTCCGCCGCGGACTGATCGATCTGCTGGAGAGCGATCCGGAATTGTCGGTGATCGGCGAGGCGGGCGATGTCGCGCAAGCCATGGCCGGGATCCGCACCCTGCGCCCCGATGTGGCCGTGCTGGACGTACGCCTGCCCGACGGCAACGGCATCGAGCTGTGCCGCGATCTGCTCGCGGAAAACGAAGGGCTGCGCTGTCTCATCCTCACCTCCTACACCGACGAGCACGCCATGCTCGACGCCATCCTGGCCGGAGCGGGCGGCTACGTGGTGAAGAACATCAAGGGGATGGAACTGGCCGAGGCGATCAAGGCGGTCGGCTCGGGGCGGTCGCTGCTGGACAATCGCGCGGCGGCGGCGCTGAAGGCGCGGCTGCGCAACAGCGCGGAGAACGACGGGCCCCTGGCCGGACTGACCGACCAGGAGCGTCGTCTGCTGGCGCTGCTCGGCGAGGGGCTGACCAACCGGCAGATCGCGGCCCGAATGTTCCTGGCCGAGAAGACGGTCAAGAACTACGTCTCCCGGCTGCTCGCCAAGCTGGGCATGGAGCGGCGGACCCAGGCGGCTGTCCTGGCGTCGAAGCTTCGTGAGATCTAGGCGGGGCTAGTCGGCGGGGACGACGATGCTGAGGTCGCCGTCGTAGCGGCGGTAGAGCAGCCGCCCGCGGCCGGTATCGGCGTCGGTGTAGAAGAGGTAGGCCAGGCCGGTACAGCAGAGCCAGGCCGCGGCGTCGAGTTCGGTGAGATGCGGCGCCGGCGACGAATCCACGGTCAGCGGAAGGGAATTCGCCGCCAGTTCGGCGTCGGTGCTGTGCTGCCGGGAGACACCGACCCCGAGTAGTTCGCTCCAGTGCACGATCGCCTCCTCGCCCGTCGTCTGATCGATGAACAGATAGGCGTCGTAGTCCATCGCGTCCAGGATGGCCATCGCCTCACCGGGGGTGCCGGTGAGCAGCGACACCGACTTGCGGCGCACGATCGGACGCGGCTCGGTGACCCGGGCCAGCGGCGGGCGGGCCGGATCCGGCCAGGCCCGGGTCTCGTTGGCGGACAGGCGGGTGATCTGACGGTCCAGCCGCTCCACCGCGAAGGTGACGGCGAACCCTCGTGGCCCGGTGACCTGCACGCGGGCCGGGGTGTCGTGCAGGCGCACATTGGCCTGCACCACGGTGGGCTGATCGATATCGGCGGGCGCGGTGACCCGCACGC
This sequence comes from Nocardia sp. NPDC127579, assembly GCF_042672005.1. Taxonomy (NCBI): domain Bacteria; kingdom Bacillati; phylum Actinomycetota; class Actinomycetes; order Mycobacteriales; family Nocardiaceae; genus Nocardia; species Nocardia sp. NPDC127579. The sequence goes on from NZ_JBHXVZ010000005.1 coordinate 438,435, forward strand.
GGGCGGGCACATCCAGGTGGTGGCGGCGCAGAACACGCCCGATGGCGCGCACCGCGCGGGTGACGTCCGCGGCGGGCACGGCCCCGCGCGTGGTCACGGCGAGCCCCGGATCGGCAGCTGTCGTCCACTGCTCCGAGTTGCCCCGCGCGTTACCGCGCTCCGAATACAACGCCTGCGACGAATTCATAGGACACCTCTACTCTCTATTCACCTTGTGCCCCTATCCCACCCCCGCAACGTTGCCGCGAACAGGGCCGAAAGTCCTTGATCCGCGAATTAGACTGGTACGAGCGCACTTCGCGCCCCCGGGCGAACTGCCTGCCCACCTTGCCATCCCCGAGCGACAGGAAGTCGAGATGGCCGACGAGCGTAGTCACGACCTGTCGTATTCGGTGCGCGACACACTGTCCCAGCTACGTCTGCGCGAGCTGCTCAGCGAGGTCGAGGAGCGGGTCGAGCTGATCATCGACTCCCGCGACCGGATGGATGGTCTGGTCGAGGCGATGCTGACCGTCACCTCCGGCCTGGATCTGGACGACACCCTGCGCGCCATCGTGCGCACCGCCACCAGCCTGGTCGACGCCCGCTACGGCGCGCTTGCCGTACTCGGACATGATCTCCAGGTCGCGCAGTTCCTCGACGAGGGCATGGACGAGCAGGTGCGCACGGACATCGGCAAACTTCCCGCAGGCCATGGCGTGCTGGGCGCGGTCTTCCATCGCAGCAAGCCGTTGCGCCTGGAGGACCTCACCGAACACCCCGAGTCCGTGGGCATTCCACCGGGGCACCCGCCGATGCACACCTTTCTCGGCGTGCCGGTACGGATCCGTGACGAGGTCTTCGGCAGCCTGTATCTCACCGAGAAGGCGGGCGGGCTGCCGTTCACCGAGGACGACGACATGCTGGTGCAGGCGCTGGCCGCCGCCGCGGGCATCGCCGTGGACAATGCCCGGCTCTACGAATCCGCGCGCACCCGGCAAGCGTGGATCGAGGCCACACGCGATATCGCCACCGAGTTCCTCGCGGGCACCGAATCCGAGCAGGTGCTCGCGCACGTCGTCGATCACGCCCGCACGCTCACCGGATCCCAGCGCGCGTTCCTGGCCGGTGCGACCGGCCCGGTGCGGCGTGCCGGTGAGATCAACGAGCTCACGGTGACGCAGTGGTCCGGTCCCGGCGCGGGGCACGAGGGCTGGCTGGTGGTCACCGACGGCACCGCGCTCGGCGAGGCGTTCCAGCGGCGTACGCCGCTGCGATTCGACGATGCCGCGGCGATCGATCTCGGTGTGCCGATCGACGATGTCGGACCGGTGCTGATCCTGCCGCTGTGCACACCGGACGCCACGCTCGGCGTGCTGGTCGCGGTGCGCCCGAACGGTTCCGCGCCCTATCCGGACGAACTCGTCGAACTCACCGCGGCGTTCACCGACCAGGCGGCACTGGCGATGCAGCTGGCCGGAACCCAGCGCCGGATGCGCGAACTCGACATCCTGGCCGACCGCGATCGCATCGCCCGCGACCTGCACGACCACGTGATCCAGCGGCTGTTCGCGATCGGGCTGAGTTTGCAGGCCGCGGTACCGCAGGCTCAGATTCCCGATGTCCGGCAACGGATTTCGACCGGCGTCGCGGATCTCCAGGAGGTGGTCCAGGAGATCCGCACCTCGATCTTCGACCTGCACGGCGGCGACGCGCAGGTCGCCCGGCTGCAACAGCGCCTGGAACTCGCCGTGCGCCAGCAGACCTCCGATACCCCGCTGCGCGGCAGCCTCCAGGTGACCGGCCCGCTGTCGGTGCTCGAAGCCGAGCTCGCCGATCACGCCGAGGCGGTGGTGCGCGAGGCGGTGAGCAACGCGGTACGCCACTCCGGGGGCAGCACGGTCACCGTCGAGATCAGCGTGGACGACAACCTGACCATCGTGGTGGTCGACGACGGCTGGGGCATACCGCATCACGTCATCCGCAGCGGGCTGCGCAATCTGGAGCAGCGGGCCGAGAAGGCCGACGGCGAGTTCATCGTCGGCCCCGCGCTGCGGCCCAGCGCCGATCCGGAAGCGCTGCCCGGCACTCGCCTGTGCTGGTCGGTGCCGCTGCCGACCGGCTAGTGCGGCTCACCCAGCACGAGCATCGAATTGTGCCCGCCCATTCCGAGCGCCGCCTTGAGGGTGTAGCCGCCGCGGAACGGCTGCGGGCCGTCCATCAGCCGGGGATGGGCCTGCGCGACGATCGGCGCGGCCGGCACCACCCGGTGTTCGTAACCCAGCGCGGCGGCCGCGATCTCCACCCCGGCGGCCGCGCCCTGACTGTGCCCGGTCAGCGGTTTGAGCGCGTAGATCTGCGGCCCGTCGTCGAACATGCGGGCCATCAGATCGCATTCGGCGGCGCTGCATTGGCGGGTGCCGGTGCCGTGCGCGTTGAAGTAGGCGATGTCCGCGGGCGTCAGGCCGGTCTGGTCGAGCGCGCGGCGGGCGCAGTCGAAGATCTGGGTGTGGTCGGGTTCGACCGAGACCACGTGGTACGCGTCGTTGGTCATGGCGCCGCCGAGCACCGTGGCGTAGGGCCGGTCCACCGCCTCGGCCTTGGTCAGCACGAACGCGGTGGCCGCCTCGCCCATGCTGAACCCGCGGCTGCCGCGCTGGAACGGGCGGCAGGCGTCCATCGGCTCGGCATCGGACACCGCCGCGCCCAGCTGGACGAAATGCTCGAGCATGTCCGGGGTCGCGGACATGTCCGAGGCCACGCAGATGACGTCGTCGGCCAGCCCGGCGTCCAGCCAGAGCTTGGCGGTGAGCAGCCCGACGCTGGCGGTGCTGCACGCCGCCGAGACGTTCATCGACGGGCCGTGGAAACCGAATTCCTGCATCAGCATCGAGATCGGCGTGGACGGCAGCAGCGGCAGATAGTCCCGGGAACGGCGGTGCCCGCGGTCGACGAGATAGAAATCACGCCAGTTCACTACGTCACCCAGAACGATCGCGTGCACCAGCCCCACGGTGCGGCCCGGACGCCAGCCGCGGGCGGTGGCGTCGTCGATGGCCTCGCGCGCGACCTCGTGGACGGCGCGGCCGTAACGGCTGCGGCTGATCGCCGGGTCGCCGCCGTCGGGCACCAGCGCCACCCACGCCTGCCGATCGCGGCCCGGCCCGTACCCTGGCTGGAGGGTCGCTGCGGATTTGCCGCTGAGCAGTCCCTGCCAGAGGGCCGCACGGCCCCAGCCGTAACCGGTGACCGCACCGATCCCGGCAACCGTCATATGATCTTGGTGCGTGACGGTTCTGGCACTGACGTCGGGCATAGCCTTGCTCCTCGGCCTGCGCTGTCGCTGTTGAATAAACTTGTAATGATCACCGCACCGCGCCCGATGAAGAGCCGGACTGCGAGCGAGTACCGCAAATAACCATCGCTGCACACGATAATTCCCATGTTCCAATGCCCATGAGTCGGTCGAACGATCGGGGGTTCGAAAGTTGGATTCGGAGCGGATAGACGACACCACCACCCTGGCGGCCACCTCGGATGCCGAGGAGGTCGCGCAGCGGTACCTGTCGCTGGTCGAGCACAGCCCGAACGGGATGTGCGTGCACCAGGACGGGCTCGTCGTCTACGCGAACCGAACCATCGTCCGCCTACTCGGGGCCTCCACCGTCGCCGACATCATCGGCAAACCCGTCACCCAGTTCGTCCACCCCGACTCCGTGCCCGCCATGCTCGACCGGATCAGCCATCTGACCAATGTCGGCGACGCCTCGCCCCCCAGCGAGATGCGCCTGCTGCGCTTCGACGGCGGCACGGTACCGGTCGAGACCGTCTCGGTGCTGACGCCCTGGCACCACCGGTTCGGCTACCAGGTCGTCATCCGCGATCTGAGCGCGCAGCGCGCCGCCGAGCGGGCCCAGCGGCTGGCCGAGGAACACTTCACGACCGTCGTCTCCCAGCTCGAGGAGGGCGTGGTGGTGATCAACCGGGACGGCCGCATCGAATCGGCCAACCCCGCCGCCGGCCGCATCTTCGGCAAACCCGAGCACGCCGAGGACCTGGTCGGGCTGAGCATCCACGAACTGCCGATCGTGCTGCTCGACGCCAACGCCCAGCCGCTGCCGCCGTCGCGGCACCCGATCGCGCGCACCCTGGAAACCGGCGAGACCATCACCGGCTACACCTTCGGCGTCGACCGCGCCGATGGGCAGCGTCGCTGGCTGGCCGGTTCCAGTCGCCTGATGAATCCCGACGACCCCGACTCCCCCGCCGTGTCCTCGTTCGCCGATGTCACCGAATTCCGGGCCAGCCGTAGGCAATTGGAGTACCAGGCGACCCACGACTCGCTCACCGGGCTGGCGAACCGGTCGCTGATCCTGTCCCAGCTGACGGCCGCGCTCGCCCTCTCGGGAACCGCGACCGGCGGGACCGGGCGCGGCGGCGCGAACCAGCAGGTCTCGACCGTGCTCTTCATCGACCTGGACGGATTCAAGGCGATCAACGACACCCTCGGGCACGCCATCGGCGACACCGTCCTGCAGATCGTCGCCCAGCGTCTGCAACGCGCCCTGCGCGGCGACGACCTGGTCGGGCGGCTCGGCGGCGACGAATTCCTGGTCCTGCTCTCCGGCCCCACCCGCCGCGAGGATCTCGACGCCCTGGTCGAGCGCCTGCGCACCACCATGTCCGAGCCCATCGTGGCCCGCGGCCACCGCATCGCCGTCAACGCTTCCATCGGCGTCACCGAACTCCTCCAGGGCGACCACCGCACCCCGGAGGCCGTCCTGCACGACGCCGACGTCGCGATGTATCGAGCCAAACCGGTGGGCGACCGCGAAGCCACCGTGCAGGGCCGCCGCACCGACAGCACGCACGCGTCCTGAAGGCGGCCTGACCTGCCGTGGCGGCGCGCCCTGGAAAACCGCAGTAGACTCGACAACCTTGTTTTCACGCGGTGACCCAAGGAGTTCAGTTTGCCCGACCCCGTCGTCCAGGACCGCGAGATCGAACGCGAGCAGGCGCACCTGTCGGTGCTGTACGACAGGCTCGACGGGATGCGCGCGTACGCGAAGAACCGGCTCAAGACGGTCCTGCTGGAAACCGGTGGCACACCGCAGGCCCGCAGTGAGCGCGAATCGTTCAGTCAGCTCTACAACGAGGACCTCGCCAAATACGACGCGGCCGAGCACGGATTGTGTTTCGGCCGGATCGATCTGGACGGGGACGAGGCCACCCGCTACGTCGGCCGCCTCGGCATTCTCGACGAGAAGGACGACTACGAGACGTTATTACTGGACTGGCGCGCACCACTGGCCCGCCCGTTCTATCTGGCCACCACCGCCGCGCCGGACGGGGTGACCAGACGACGGCACATCCGCACCCGTAATCGCCGGGTCACCGCGATCAACGACGAATACCTGGATCTCGCGGCGGCCGAACGCGACGACATGGTCTCCGGCGACGGCGGCGTCGGCAGCGAGAGCGCGCTGTTGTCGGCCCTGAACGCCGCGCGCACCGGCCACATGAACGACATCGTGGAAACGATCCAGTCCGAACAGGACACGATCATCCGCTCCGAGCACAAGAGCGTGCTGGTGGTGCAGGGCGGGCCGGGAACGGGCAAGACGGCCGTAGCCCTGCATCGCGCGGCCTACCTGCTCTACACCTACCGACAGCAGCTGGCCAAGAGCGGTGTGCTGATCATCGGTCCGAACGCGACCTTCCTGGACTACATCGGACAGGTGCTGCCCTCACTCGGTGAAACCGGCGTCCTGCTGTCCACCATCGGCGATCTGTACCCGGGTGTGAAGGCCACCCGCGAGGATTCGCTGCGAGCCGGTGAGATCAAGGGCGCGCTGACGATCCTGGAGGTGCTCAAACAGGCGGTGCGCGACCGGCAGGAGGTCCCCGCCGCACCGATCCGGCTCGGCTTCGACGGCTATCCGGTCACCCTGGACCGCAAGATCGCCACCAGGGCCCGCGGCCGCGCGCGGTCCTCGCGGCGGCCGCACAATCTGGCCCGCCCGATCTTCGCCGCCTCGGTGATCGACGCGCTCACCGATCAGGTCGCGCAGACCATGGGCGCGGATCTGTCCGGTGGACACAATCTGTTGAGCCGCACCGATCTTGCCGAGATCCGGGACGAGATGAAATCCGATCCCGAGGTGCAGGCGGCGATCACCACCCTGTGGCCGATCCTGTCGCCGCAGGAGGTGCTGGGCGATCTGCTGGCCGATCCGGCCCGGCTGGACCGGGTGGCCTCGGCACTGACCGCCGCTGACCGCGCCGAACTGCTGCGTCCCGACACCGGCGAATTCAGCGCCGCCGACGCACCCCTGCTGGACGAGCTGGCCGAACTGCTCGGCGTCGACGACAGCGAGGAGCGCGAACGCGCCCGGCGCCGGCGCCACGCGCAGATCGCCGAAGCCCAAGAGGCACTGGACATTCTGGCCGGATCGGCCGCCGCCGAGGTCGAGGACGTGCTCGACGCCGACGAGATCCTCATGGCCTACGACCTGATCGACGCCTCCCAGCTCGCCGACCGGCAGACCTATCGCAGCAATCAGACCACCGCCGAACGCGCCGCCGGCGACCGCACCTGGACCTACGGTCACGTCATCGTCGACGAGGCGCAGGAACTCTCGGAGATGGCCTGGCGGATGGTGATGCGGCGCATCCCGAATCGCTGGGTCACCGCGGTCGGGGATGTCGCGCAGACCGGCGATCCGGCGGGCGCGTCCTCCTGGCAGCGGGTGTTGGAACCCTATGTGGCGCAACGGTGGAAGCTGACCGAGCTGACCGTGAACTACCGGACGCCCGCGGAGATCATGGCGGTGGCCGCCCGGGTTCTCGCCGCAATCGATCCGGCCGCGACGCCGCCCCGTTCGGTGCGGGAGAGCGGGAATCCACCTGTCGCGCATCGAGTTTCCGCCACGGAACTGCCTGCCGCGACGCGGGAAGCGGTGGCGCGGGAGCAGGGTCCCGGCACCTCCGCGGTGCTGGTCCCGCGCGATCTGCTGCCCGACTTCGCCGAACTGGCCGGGGAATCGGTCTCGGTGCTGACCGTGCACGATGTGAAGGGCCTGGAGTTCGACGCCGTGTTCCTGGTGGAACCGCAGCGGATGCTGGACGAGTCGCCGCGGGGCATGAACGATCTCTACGTCGCGCTGACCCGAGCGACCCAGCGGCTGACCGTATTCCACACCGGCGACCTGCCGGAGGTGCTCGGACAGCTGGGGTGAACGCACCGAAGCCCCGTACCGCCGGAGCGGTACAGGGCTTCGGTGGGTCAGGACTAGCGGACGGTGTGCACGATCAGCACATCCGACGCGGACTTGCGCGCCACATCCGAGGGCACCGAACCGAGCAGCCGCCCGGCCAGGGTGTTCAGCCCCCGATTGCCGACCACGAGCAGATCGGCTTCGACATCACGCACCAGGGTGAGCAGCGACTCGACGGGCTCGCCGACGATCGCGCGCTCGACGATCTCCTTGGCCCCGGCCGCCACCGCGCGGTCGCGGGCCACCCGCAGGATCTCGTTGGTCGGTGCCGACCCGCGCACCTGGTAGGCCTCTTCCTTCAGCACATCGGCGGCGGCGGCGACATCGCGGTCGTCGGTCGGGTAGTAGGCGCAGGCGACGATCAGCGTGGCATCGGCGGCTCCCGCCAGCGCGGCGGCCTTCTCGACGGCGACATACGACGAGTCCGAGCCATCGGTACCGACGACAATGGTCCGGTAGGCGGTCATCTTTCCTCCAACTTTGGGTCGGGTGCCTACGGCGCGTCCGGGCAAGTCGGAGCACCGTCGCGGCGACTGCGGTCGACCATAGCCGCAAAACGCGAGGAATTATCAGAAATCGCAACACATCACACTCGGCGGTGTCGGACATTTTCGGACCGCGCCGGTCGGGTGAATCACACTGCGGCCGAAGCTACCAGCGCCGATCCAATTGTTCCGGACCAATTCTGTGACGCGTCACAGCCTTCGACGAACCTCCTTGCCGCCCTGGGAGATTCATCACAGGGGCCTATTCAGCCCCGGTCGAAAAGCGGGCCGGTGATGGTCAGACCGAGTTCCGGCGTGTGCGCGAAGAACGCGAACAGCATGAGCGCCGCACCGATCAGCGCCAAGTTCTTGTTGAACTGGACCATCTGATTCTGCTTCGCCTCCGGATCGGACTCCTTCCAGAAGGCGTGCATCAGGAACGTGATCGGCAGCAGCACGATCGCCAGCAGCAGCATGCCCGCGTCGGCCCAGATGCCGAGCAGGACACTCAGCGCGCCCAGCGCCATCAGCCCGCCCGAGGCCAGCACCCCGGCCTTCGGCGACGGCACACCCTGGCTCTTGGCGTAGCCGGCCATCGCGTCGGCATTCATGAAATGCCCGGACGCCGACCCCAGGAACAACACCGAGAACAACACCCGGCCGATCAGCACTACTGCGTCCACAGTCACACCTCTCCGAGTATTTGGCGAACCTCCTCGGCCGAGCGTAACGAATTGCGCGCGTATTCGAGGGGAGGCATTCCGACTTCGGCGGCGAACTCGCGGGAGAAATGCGCTTGATCGAAATAACCGAGTTCCACCGCGAGAGCCGCCAAATCCGCGGTGCGGCCTTTGGCGAGCAGATCCGCGCCGTCCTGGAGCCGGTAGCGGCGCAGCACCCATTTCGGGGCGGCGCCCACATAGCGGCGAAACAGGCGTTGCAGGGTACGGATCGGGATATCGAACAGGTCGGTCACCTGGTCGACCCGGGTGAGCTCGGGATCATCGGCCATGGCGGCGATGATCTCTAGTACCAGTTCGTAGGCGGCGTCGGGCGCGGCGGCGCGCGCGGGCAGATAGTCCTCGATCAGGGCGCGGCGTGGTTCGTCGGTGTCGGCGGCCAGCACCGCGGCGGTCAGATCGGCGGCATCGGGGAAGACCTCGGTCAGGTCGACCACGCGGTCGCGCAGTGCCCCCACGTCCAGACCCGTGAACGCGCCGAAACCGCCGGGACGGAATCGCACGCCGAAAGTCTCACCCGCGCCGGTCAGTTCACGCACGTACTTGGTGGTGCACACACCGTTGACGAAGCCGCCCACCCGTTCGCCATCCCGTTCGAAGGTGATGTTCACGCACGGGAACGGCAGTACCTGCGCCGCGTACGGCGGTTTGCCGCGCAGATCCCAGCGGACGGCCCAGAAACGGTCGACATACCGGCTGATCGTCGGGCTCACCGGCAGCCGGGCCAGCGAGCGGTGGCGGGCCTGCTCGCCGGGATGCAGGATTCCCTTCACGTCGTCCAGCGGCGCGGTGGCGGGCGTCCATTTCGGCATCAGTGCACCCGCCGATCGGGCTGTCGCGTTCTTACAAGAGCAATTCCGCGCCACGGGCAAGACTGATTCCCATGACCGAAAACGTGAACCCGATTCCCGCCGGATACCACTCCATCACCTGTTTCCTGGCCGTGCCGGACGCCAACAAGGCGATCGAGTTCTACTCGGCGGTCTTCGGCGCCGAGGTGCTCACCCGCAACGATCTGCCGGACGGCCAGCCGGCGCACGCCGAGCTGAAGATCGGCGATTCCACCCTCCAGCTCGGCATGCCCATTCCGGACAACAACGTGCTGGCCCCCAACGGGGAGTGGGTGCACACCTCGATCGTGCACTACTGCCCGGATGTCGACGCCACCATCGCCCGTGCCCGCGAGCACGGCGCCCGTACCGCCGAGGAGCCTCAGACCTTCGTCACGGGCGACCGCTTCGGCGTGGTGATCGACCCGTTCGGCCACCGCTGGGCCGTCCTGACCCGCGTCGAGGACGTCTCTCCCGAGGAGGCCGAGCGCCGCGTCAACGAGTGGATGGCGACGCAGTAATCCGGGGCCGTCCAGACGGCGATACGCGTCGCCGTCTGGACGAAAAACCTTGCCGCGCTTACTGTTCCAGCACCGACCACGCACCGGCGCATGGCCGCCCCGGAGGGCCGGTCCGGCCATTGCGCCCGGTGGACACGGCGCGGCGTCCGGGTTGCCGCCGATCCAGCCGATGCGCATAGCGCCTCAGCTCAGACCCGCGGCGTCCATGCCGCGGAGTTCCTTCTTGAGATCGGCGATCTCATCGCGCAGCCGGCCCGCCAGCTCGAACTGGAGTTCGCGAGCGGCGTTCATCATCTGCGCGGTCAATTCCTTGACCAGATCGGCGAGTTCGGCGCGGGGTATGGACTTGATATCGCGGCCCTCGTACACCCCCGCGCTGACGGCGCGGCCCGGCTCGCCCTGGGCGCGGCGGCCACGGCTGGCATTGCGGCCGGACCCGCCGACGGCGACCTCGGAATCGTCGGCCTCCTGATACACCTGATCGAGGATGTCGGCGATCTTCTTGCGCAGCGGCTGCGGGTCGATGCCCATCTTCTCGTTGTAGGCGATCTGCTTGGCGCGGCGGCGATCGGTCTCCTCGATGGCGTGCTGCATCGAATCGGTGATCTTGTCGGCGTACATGTGCACCTCACCGGACACATTGCGGGCCGCGCGGCCGATGGTCTGGATCAGACTGGTGCTGCTGCGCAGGAAGCCCTCTTTGTCGGCGTCCAGAATCGCGACCAGCGAGACCTCGGGCAGGTCGAGGCCCTCACGCAGCAGGTTGATGCCGACCAGCACGTCGTACTCGCCCAGGCGCAGCTGCCGCAGCAGCTCCACCCGGCGCAGCGTGTCGATCTCGGAATGCAGGTAGCGCACGCGCACACCGAGACCGAGCAGATAGTCGGTGAGATCCTCGGCCATCTTCTTGGTGAGGGTGGTGACCAGGACGCGCTCGTCGCGCTCGGTGCGCAGCCGGATCTCGTGTACCAGATCATCGATCTGGCCCTTGGTCGGCTTGACGACAACCTGCGGATCGACCAATCCGGTCGGCCGGATGACCTGCTCGACCACCTCACCGGCCGCCTGGCCCAGCTCGTACGGGCCGGGCGTGGCCGACAGATACACCGTCTGACCGATCCGGTCGGCGAATTCCTCCCAGGTGAGCGGCCGGTTGTCGACCGCGGAGGGCAATCGGAACCCGTATTCGACCAGGTTGCGTTTGCGCGACATATCGCCCTCGTACATGCCGCCGATCTGCGGCACCGTCACATGCGATTCGTCGATGACGAGCAGGAAATCCTCGGGGAAGTAATCGAGCAGGGTGGCCGGGGCGGACCCGGCGGCCCGGCCATCGATATGGCGCGAGTAGTTCTCGATACCGGAGCAGAAGCCGACCTGCCGGATCATTTCGATGTCGTACTGGGTGCGCATCCGCAGCCGCTGCGCCTCGAGCAATTTGCCCTGGCGCTCGAATTCGGCCAGGCGCTGTTCGAGCTCGGCCTCGATATCGCGGACGGCGCGCTCCATGCGCTCGGGACCCGCGACGTAATGGGTTGCCGGGAAGATGCGCAGTCGATCCACCTGGCGCACCACATCTCCGGTGAGCGGATGCAGGTAGTACAGCGCCTCGATCTCGTCGCCGAAGAACTCGATCCGGACCGCGAGCTCCTCGTAGGAGGGGATGATCTCGACCGTATCGCCGCGCACCCGGAACGAGCCGCGCGCGAAGGACATGTCGTTGCGGGTGTACTGCACATCGACCAGCAGCCGCAGCAGCGCGTCGCGGTCGATCTCCTGGCCGACCTCGAGCGGGACCGAGCGATCCAGATAGGACTGCGGTGTGCCGAGACCGTAGATGCACGACACCGAGGCCACCACCACGACATCACGCCGGGACAGCAGATTGGACGTGGCCGAGTGGCGCAACCGCTCGACATCGTCGTTGATCGAGCTGTCCTTCTCGATGTAGGTGTCGGTCTGGGCGATGTAGGCCTCGGGTTGGTAATAGTCGTAGTAGGAGACGAAGTACTCGACCGCGTTGTTCGGCAGCATCTCCCGCAGCTCGTTGGCCAGCTGCGCGGCCAGCGTCTTGTTCGGGGCCATCACCAAGGTCGGCCGCTGCAATTTCTCGATCAGCCACGCCGTGGTGGCCGACTTGCCGGTACCGGTGGCGCCGAGCAGCACCACATCGCGCTCGCCACCGGTGATCCGCCGCTCGAGCTCGGCGATGGCGGCCGGCTGATCACCCGCCGGGTTGTGCTCACTGACCACCTGGAACTGCCCCTCGGCACGCTCGATCGCCCCGACCGGGCGGAATTCGGAGTGCGCGAGCGGCTGCTGACCCTCAGCGGGAATCTCGGTAGCGAAAGCCATGCATCCAGCCTAAGCGCACCCACCGACAAGTTTCGCGCCCGCGAGACCCGGAGCCGGGCAATCATCAGGGCATCGCGTCTCGTGCCTTCCCCACCGGGCCCTCGATCGGGCTACCCGGCGCCAGCCCGCACGCATGGCAATACATCAGCAACCATTATCTGAAATGTCCAATGCGGCAACACAATTGATAACCGAAACGAAACCTTCGCGACCGCTCGGGGTGGGCACTCCAGGAGTAGCCTGAATCCTTGTCCGATCAACCCGGGTGAAGGAGCCGCCATCATGAGCGCTCTACTGCCATTGCTTGTCGCGGTACCGACTGTGACCGGGGTCGCCGGCTACATGGCCAGAGGACTACGGGTGCCCACCCTCGCCGAACTGGCCGCGCCGCGTGCGCCGGTGGCGGCCCGCAGACCCGGCGTCGAGTATTTCGACCCCTCCGAACTCACCACGGTCGACCGGCGGGGCTTCGTCCGCCAGGTCGAGACCTTCCGGGTCGAGCCGTGGGGGCTGTACATGGCCAGGTCGGTCGCCGAGCACCGATTCCTGCAGTCCTGGCTGCTGCCGGAGCTGGCCGTGCGGGTCGATCTGATCCAGCCCCGACTCGGTGATCATCGGGGGCAGAACTACCGGCTCGGCATCGGCGAGTACGGGCCGGCCGGCCCGCGCCGCTGGAAGGCGGTCGACCACTATCTCGAGATCGTCGTCCGGCACGGCCGTTCGGCCGAGCTGCGCGGCATCGGCAACCTGCTCGCGGCCCATTCGGCCGGGCTGATCGACACCGAACCGGCGCACCGCGCACTGGATCGCGCCACCGCCGCGGTGGACGGCCTGGCCGCCTGCGACCACGATGTCGAGCGCTGGCTCGCCGTGCACGGCGTCACGCTGACCTGGCTGTGATCTCGCGAATTCCCGCGCTGGGCTCGACGGCGGCCCCGGAACAGTAGATTCTGGGTGCATGACACAGGCACCGGCAGTGGATCTACACCCGCCCAAAGTCGAGTACTTCGATCTGGCGAGCCTGACCAATACGGATCCCAAGGGGTTCGTCCGCGAGGTCGACAGCTACCAGGTGGCACCCTGGGGCCTGTACATGGCGCGCTCTTCCGACCACGTGGAATTCCACTACATCGAATCCTGGCTGCTGCCGGAATTGTCGTTACGCGCCACCGTCTTCCACTACAACCCGGCACACCGCCGCGACCAGGACTACTACCTCGATCTCGGCGAGTACAGCCAGATCGGCCCGCAGCGCTGGAAATCGGTCGACCATTACCTCGATATCACCGTGCGCACCGAACGCGATACCGAACTGCTCGATGTCGACGAGTTACTGGCCGCCCACGCCGCGGGCTACCTGTCGCTGAGCGAGGCCCAGGCGGCCATGGAACACGCCGCCACCACCATCGACGGCATCGCCGCCCACGGTTACTCACTGGAGCGCTGGCTGGCCACCCACGACATCGTCCTGACCTGGCGCTGACGCCACGAGCGCCCGCGCAGCCTGCTGTCGGCCGTCCCCGGCTGACAGCTGCCGACGACCACAACGGGGCGGTTGCGGTGCCGAACAGCGCGGGTGGTCAGTGGCAGTCTCGATCAGCGCAGGCGTTCGTAGGCCGAGTCGAACCAGGGTTCCTTGACGCCGTAGTACGCGTCGGAGGCCGCAGGGCCGGTGAGTCCGGCGGCCTTGGCCTCGGCCTCGCGCTTGACCGCGAGGTATTCGGCGCGCGCCTCGGCGTCCGACCGCAGCCAGTCGCGGAAATTCAGCGCGAACTGCTGACCGGGTGTGCCCGCGGCACGAATGTGCACGTTCGCGCGGCGGCCCGGATCGGCGTTGCCGTGCAACCGTTTCCCCCACAGCCCGGGGTCGGCGGCGGTCGGCTTCGGGTTGTCGTGGGTGATGTGCTCGCGGCGCGGGAACCCGGCCTCGGCGAGGGCGTCACGCAGGCCGTCGGCGGCGGCCAGATCCGCCACCGTGATCTGGATGTCGATCACATCCTTGGCGTCGAGGCCGGGCACCGCGGTGGAACCGATGTGATCGATCCGCTCGGCCGCCGCGCCGCAGACCACCCAGAGCCGGGCGATGATCCGCTCCGCCTGTACGCTCCACGCCGGATCGGCAGGCACCAGCCGCAGCTCCCCCTTGGGCGCGGGCGTCCGCGCACGCTTGTTCGCCTCGAACGGCACCAGCCGCTCGGTCCACAGCCGGTGCACCGCGGCGTCGATCTCCCCCGGTCCGCCGCTGTTGTCCAGCAGCACATCCGCGACCGCGCGCCGCTGCTCGTCGGTGGCCTGGGCCGAAATGCGGGCGCGCGCATCGCTTTCGGGGACCCCGCGGAATTCGACCAGGCGCCGCACCCGGGTCTCGGCGTCGACGTCGACGACCACCACCAAATTCATCAATGGCGCCAACCCGTTTTCGACGAGTAGCGGAATATCCTGCACGATAATCGCGTCGGACGGCGCCGCCGCGATCAATTCGGCGGTGCGCCGGCCGACCAGCGGGTGAGTGATGGAATTGAGCGTGGCGCGGGATTCGTCATCGGCGAAGGCGCGAGCGGCCAGCGCGGGCCGGTCCAGGCTGCCGTCCGCCGCGAGAATACCGTCGCCGAACGCGGCCACCAGTGCGGCCAATCCCTCGGAACCGGGTGCGACGACTTCCCTGGCCAATACATCGGAATCGATGATGACCGCGCCCTGCTCGGCGAGAATCCGCGCCACCGTCGACTTGCCCGCTCCCATGCCTCCGGTGAGGCCGATCCGCAACATCGGACCAGTCTCGCATCCACCGCCCACACCGCCGCACACCCCCTGCGGGCCCGGATCCGAGGGCGCGGATTACCCACTGTGACACCCGGTTTCACCCAATTGCCCGTTCCGTGACGAGGCCGATACCGTTTCGCAACATTTTCGGCAGAAACGGCCTTCGACCCACGAACTTTCCGACACGCCCAGGCAATTACTTCCGCAAAATACTCTGTCCGAGCCATTTCTTCGGCTAATCTTCGGCGCAGGCGATCCAGGCCAGAGGACCAGCTAGCAAAGGAACACCATTGAGGACCAGAATCCACCAGACGGGTCGCCACCGTTTGGGTATGACGGGGGGCGTGCACTGCACCCAGATTCCGGCCGTCGCGGCCGCGCTCGCCGAGCATCGCCGCTCGTGGGTCAGCACCTTGCTCAATCCCGCCCGGCACAGTTTCGCCGCCATGCGTAAGCGTTCTACCGCTGCCGTCTACTGGGCGCCCGCCCCGGCGACTGCCGCCTGATCCGAATTCCACCGTGGCCCAGCCCGTTCCGGCTGGGCCACCGCGCTGTTTCAGACCGGTACCGCAGCCGGGCTCGGTGCCCGCAATCCGCGCAGAAAGCTCCGCCAGACCAGCGCGGCTGTAGCGCCGAAACCCAGGCACAGGCCGAGCCAGATTCCGGGTGCCCGCCAGTCCAGGCCGTATCCGAACAGCATCATCGCCGGGACGCCGACGAGGAAATAGCCGATCAGCGTATTGCGCAGCCCCCCGACGGTATTACCGATCCCGCGCAACAGCCCGATACACACATTCTGCGAGCCCTTGCAATACTGCTGCGCGATGGCGAACCAGAGCAATGTCGAGGCGGTGGCGAGCACCGATGTGTCCGCGCGGTGCGACCCGAGAAAAGGCAGTAGCACCGCGTCCGGAAACAGGACGTAGCAGCCGCCCACCACGGTCATGAATCCGAACCCGAGGGTGAAGGTGCGACGCGCGATGCCGCGCACCCGCACCCATTCGCCCTGTCCGACCGTCCGGCTCACCAGAATCGACGCGCCTTGCGACAATCCGATATTCACCTGGTACACGATGTAGGCCAGTTGGTTGACGATATTGCTGGCGGCCAGCGCCGCCGGGCCGAGTCCGCCCAGCAGCAGCGTCGCCACCGAGGTGACGGCGGCTTCGGCGCCATAGGTCAACGAGATCGGCGTGCCCACTGTCGTGATCCGGCGCATCGTGGTGCGGTCGGCGCGCCAGGCCCGCAGCGACAGCAACTCGCCCAGCACCGGGTCGCGGCGCACAGTAGCCAGATACACCGCGCAGGTCCAGAGCTGAACCAGAGTGGTGGACAGTCCGATTCCGGCCAGGCCGAGCTTCGGTAACCCGCACCAGCCGAGGACGAACAGCGCGTTCAATCCGGCATTGACTCCGACCGACAGCAGCGTCACGCGCAGCAGCGATCCGGCCCGCCGCATGCCGACCGCGTACTGCCGCAACACATTCAGCCACAGCATCGGGATCAGTCCCGGTGCCAGCGCCCAGATGATCGGCCGAGCCAGGTCCCGGACCACCGGTTCCTGGCCGAGCCAGGCCAGCGCGAGGCCGAGCCCGCACAGGGCGAGCGCGCCCGCCACCGCGGTCAGCGTGGCCACGGC
Organism: Nocardia sp. NPDC127579; assembly: GCF_042672005.1. Lineage (NCBI taxonomy): Bacteria > Bacillati > Actinomycetota > Actinomycetes > Mycobacteriales > Nocardiaceae > Nocardia > Nocardia sp. NPDC127579. Next base: position 455,024 of record NZ_JBHXVZ010000005.1, read on the forward strand.
CAGCGCCGCTCGCACGTACCCGCGCACCTCCGCTCGCGCGGGTTCGTCGAGTTCACCGGTCCCGGTGCGCTTTTCACCCTGACCCACCGCACCGGCGACGAGGTTGCCGACCCCGGTGACCATGCCGACACACATGGTCCGGACCTGGTTGTACAGCAGCAGCGCCAATCCGCCCGCCGCTACCGCCTCGATCCCGAGCAGACCCATCATGGCCAGATCCACCGTGGTCGAGGCGACCTGGGCCAGCTGGATACCCGCGAGCGGCGCGGCCAGGGCGACGATCTCGCGATAGTCGTTTCTTCGAATCATCGTGAGTCCCTCAGCTTCCCGTCGTCGCGAGCGCGCGTTCGGCGCGGTGGACGTCGGCGGCGGCCAGCTGCACCGACGCGTCGTAGGCATCGAGCATCCGGATGACCCGCCGCTGTGCCGATTCCGAATACAATCCGCGGTCGCGCAACCAGCCCGCGTCGTAGACGGTGTCGAGGTACTTCTCCCCCGCGTCGCACACCAGCGCCACCGCGGTAATGCCCGCGGGCAACTGCACCAGCCGGCGCAGCGCCGCGAACACCACCGCGCCGGCCGTGCCGCCGATCAGGATGCCGGTGCGCCGCGCGACCACCCGCGCGGTCGCGAACGCGTCGACATCACCCACCCGGCAGGTCTCGTCGATGGCCGCGTAGTGGACATTGCCGCCGATCGGGAATCCGGCGGGGCTGCCCGCACCGGACTGCCAGTAGGGTCCCGGCGGTCCGCCGAAGATGATCGACCCCGCGGGTTCGACACCGAGCGCGCGCACCCCGGAACCGAGGCGGCGCAGTTCGTCGACCGTGCCGCACAGCGAGCCGCCGGTGCCGACTGCCCCGGCGAGATAGTCGATATCGGTGTTCAGATCCGCGTGCAGTTCGCCCGCCAGCTCGCGGTATCCGGCATTGTTGTGCGGATTGTTGTGCTGGTCCGGGCGATACGCGCCGGTGGCCGCGGCGATCTCGGCCGCCACCCGCCGGCGTTGCACGGTGCTCGGCCCGCCGGCGCCCGCGCTGTCCACCCGGACCAACCGCGCACCCATGGCTTCCATCGCGCGCAGCTTGTCCACGGCGGCGTGCCCGTCGACCACGGCGGTGAAGGTGTAGCCGCGTTCCAGCGCCATCAGCGCCAGCCCGGTTCCGGTATTGCCGGAGGTGGGTTCGACGATATGCCCGCCGGGGCGGAGCCGGCCGTCGCGTTCGGCCTGCAGCACCATCTCCCGGGCCATCCGGACCTTGGCCGAGCCGGTCGGATTGAACTGCTCCAGTTTCAGCAACAGGCGGGTGCCCGCGCCGGTCCGGATGAGTTCCAGAAGTGGTGTGGCACCGATCAATTCGGACGCGTGTCGCACGATGTTCTCGCGGGCGCGGCGTGGACGCGTCATCGGTCCAGCCGCCAGCTCGGCCGCCCGCCGTTCACGTCGACCACGACTTTCGGGGGCAACGGCAGTTGATGGAATTCGCTTTCGTTCTTGTCCATCTGATACCCGGCGGTATTCGGGTACAGCAGCAGATCACCGAATTCGGGCCGTTGCGTGAAGACGACCTTGCGCCAGGTGAGCATGTCGTATTCCATGCAACTGGAGCCACCGACACAGGCGGCGATCGGGCTCGCGCCCGCGTCGATCCGGCGCGGCACCAGGATCGGATCGGGCAGGAATTCGCTGCCCTTCCACTGTTCGGACACACTCATGCTCAGCCCCTGCACGGTCGTGATGCCGTAGTCGGCGTTGCGCTTGAAACCCAGTACCGGGAAGACGGTGAATCCGGCATCGATCAGCAACGCGCGGCCGGGTTCGAGAAACAGCTCGACCCCGGCGGCGCGCACATGCGCGGCCAGCGGGCGGCCGTCGAATTCCGTGGTCAGGACCGCCTCCAGCATGGCCGCTCCGGTCGGAGCCTGGGCATACGGATAGAACCGCTCGAAACGTCTACCGGCATGGAACAACTCGGCGTGGTCGCGTGCGAGGAAAGCCGACCAGTCGTCCGCGCCGAGGTACGAGCAGGCGAAGCCGCCGCCCAGCGACAGCGCCGAGATCGGATGGCCCTGGGCTTTCGCCGCCGCACACCACCGCAGCAGGTCGTGGGCGAGTTCGGCGCGCGGGCGGGCCTGGTAACCGTCGAGATGGAAGGAGAACCCGATCAGTTCGATCTCGGGGAGTTCGCCGCAGCGCTGGATCGCCCGCTCGAGCTCGCCGTCGGCGAGTCCGAACCGGCTGTGCGGCGCGCCCGGTGGCAAGCGACGCAGCAGGATTCGCACCCGGCCCGACCGGGCGGCGATAGCGGCGAGCCGTTCCAGCTCGTCGAGCGCGTCGACCGCGACCACACAATCGTGCCGGGCGGCCAACCGGAGCAACTCGGGGCTCTTCGCGGCGCCGGTCACGCCGATGTCCGCGCCGCGCACACCGTGCGCGAGGGCATGGACCAACTCCGGTGTGCTCGCCACGTCCACCGAGCCGGCCAGATCGGCGGCGACATCGAGCCAGCAGCCCGCCTTGTTCGCCTTCTTACCGAAGTAGACCCGGCCCGGAACCCGATGTGCGGCCAGCACATTCTGGAAGGCGCGCAGATTCGCGGCGAACTGTTCGGGATGGACGACGTGGAACGGGCCACCGACGGCGTGGTGGATGTCGAACAGGAAATCGGGATCGGCGCGCACCTGCCGCTGCCACGGCTGTTCCAGCGCGGGCAGGCGCACCGGTGAGGTGCTCAGCTCCACAGTCGCACCCGCTGTCCGCGTCCGGCGGCCACCGCCCGGGTGGCCAATGCGTGCGCCACCGGGATGTCGGTGATGATCATGCCGCTGGAGAAGGCGAACACCCGGTCGGTATCGGTGCGCCGGCCCGGTGCGCGTCCCGCGATGATCTCGGGGAGTTCGGCATCGATCCGGACCTCGCCGCCGGGGCCGGCCAACCGTGTTCCGGTGACGCCCAGCTGGCCGGTGCTGGTCGCGATGGCGTAGTCGGCTTGCCGCAGCGCGCCGCTCGCGACCCCCTTGCTGGCTACGGAGATGAGCAGACCGCCCGGCGGCAGCCAGTCGGTGCGAACCTCGGGATGGGCGGCCCGGCCGGAAGCGACGACGACGATATCGGATTCGGCCGCCGCCGCGGGTACGTCGTCCACCAGTTCGACCGCACGGTCCGGGAACCAGCGGTGCAGGGTGGCGATGCTGTCGGCGATGCCGTCGGGATGGGTGCCGAACAAGCGCAGTCGCTCGAGCCCGGGCAGGGCGGTGAGCAGGTACGGCAGCGTGTTCCGGCCCTGTACGCCGGTCCCGATCATGAGCGCGCTGCGCGCGCCGGGCCGGGCGCAGTACCGGGCGGTCAGGGCGGTGGTCGCAGGGGTGCGGGCCGCGCCGACGCGCTGGCAGTCCATGAACGCGAACGGCAGCCCGGTCACGTCGTCGTACAAACTGATTGTCGTGTAGTACTTCTCGGCGCTGTCGCCGCCCTGGCGGTAGGAGGTCTTGAATCCGACCTGTTCCAGGGAGCCGTCGTAGCCGAGCATCGAGTAGGACACCGCGTCCCGCTCGGCCTTCGGGATCGGCATCATGAGTTTGACCGGACAGCGGGAATCGCCCTGGGCGAAGGCCTGATAGGCCTCCGCCACCAGGTCGAGCACATCGGCCGGGGTGAGTTCGACGTCTTCCAGGTCGGACCGGGTGAGTACATGCATGGCTTTGGGCATAGGGCTCCGATGTCGTGCGGATCCGATGCGGGCGCGAATGCGATTGCCGCACACCGAAGCTCGGCTCCGCGCGACAAACCCGCGGCAGGATCGTATGCTTACCGACAATGATTGTCAGTAAGATCGTGACCTACGCCATAGCCGGCCCCTACCGCGGCGGCTCCCCGCCCGGACCGGGATTCCTCGTCGCCGACCAGGATTCGACGACCGCGCCGATCTGGGTGAGCAGCGCCGAGACCGCCGTGAGGTCGCCGCCGATCTGATAGGACTTCAGCTCCGCCGGTTTGGGCAGCCGGGCGACGATCTCCGGCAGACCTTCGACCAGACGGGCCTGGAGATTGGCCGGGTTCTGCGCGTTCGCGGTATCGACCCGGATCCGCTCACGGTCCAGTGCCAGCAATTCGTCGTTGTGCCGGCCCAGCGATTCGGCGGCGGCGCGATCCAATTCACCGTCGAGTTCCTGACTGCGCAATTCCAGCCGGCGCCGCAGATTCTCGACCTTCAGGTCGTGCTGTTCGCGTTCCAGGCGCAGGGCGTGCACCGCGGTTTCCTGCGCGAGTTCGGCGACCGCGCGTTGATCGTCGTGTTCGCGGGTGGTGCGGCGCAACTGCTCGACGGTTTCGCGGTCGAATCGGGTGGCTTCGTTGCGGGCGCGTAGTTCGGCGAGTTCGCGTTCGTTCTCGATCCGGCGCTCCTCGGCGGATCGGTGCGCGGCGGTCTCCCGCGCCGAGATCACCTCCTGCGCGGCGAGTTCCGCCAGCCGGGCGACCTGACTCTGCTCACTGCGATACGGCTTCTGCAAGTTCTCCCACAGCGTGGACGAACTCACCACCGCCTCCTTGATCTGCACGGTGACAATGCGCAGACCGAGCCCGTTCTCCGAGCCTTCGGCCACCGCGCGCAGCCGCGCGGTCAGTTCCTCGATGATCGGCTGCTTGTCGCTGAGCACATCGCGCACACCCATGGTGGACACCTTGTCCTTGATGGCGGCCTCGGCCTGCTCGCGCAGCTGAATATTGACCAGCCGCATGGGATCTTCCGGGTCGGAGAAATCCAGCTTGCGATATGCGGTCGCAAAATCCTCGATGATCCACTGCACATAGCCCTGCACCAGCACGCCCTGCAATTCGCGGCAGATGCAGTAGGCGTTGATCAGGATGGTCTGCATCGCACCCGGCACCACCAGATACGAATCGGTCGCAGGGTTGTAGCCGAACGAGACCCCGAGACCGATATGCATGGGCGCGTCGCGCCCGCGCCGGGTGTGCACGACGAACGCGTTGGGCGGCACCAGCACCGTGCGCCAGCGCCAGAAGCCGGTCACCCGGACCTCGACCGGCCCGGTCCCCTCACCCACCGGCGGCGCCACCACCCGCTCGGCCCGCTTGGCCAGCGCCCCACGCTGCGCGGGCGCCCCCGGCGCCGGCGCGGCCGGCTTGCGGGTGCGTAGATCATCCTCGAGCGCCGCCGACTGCGCGACCACCTGATCCAAATACGAATTCTTACCCGGATTGCTCCCCATGGCGGCACCCTACCCGGCAAACAGCATGCTCCCCAAGGGGTTTCAGCGCCCGAACAGGGGCGCCGTCTGGACCCAGTCGCGGATCAGATCCCCGACGGTCTTCCGTTTGGACGCCGCACCGTACGCCTCGCTGCCGAAGAAGATCTCGATGACGAACAGCGCTCGCGTCGGATCCCCGGGGAAGCCGATGTACATCGACGGGGTGTCGGTACGATCGCCGGTCACCCGCAGCGGGACGGCGCTACCCGGATGCTTCAGTTCGGCCGTCGCACCCCCATATTCCCGGTGGTACTCGGCGCTGGCCTCGTCCTGGCACTGCCGCACGATGAACGACACCTTCTCCGGATCCTCGGTCGTGCATTTCACCGACGCGAGCTCCTTGCGGTTGCCGTCCACCATGAACTTGCCGCAGGTCGTCCCATCCCACCCGACGCCCTGATCGTTGCGGGAGACCAGGCCCGGGAACGTATCGGCGATCGTCTGATCCATCGCGGCCCAGGGAAAGCCCTGCCGGGCCTCGGACCGCTGCTGCCACACCACGAATACGGCGATCCCGATGACCAGGACGACCACGACCGGAATGGCGGCCAGCGCCGCCTTCATACCTGAATTGCCCGGCGGCGGAAGCGGATACGGCGTGCCCCCGATCGGGTACCCGCCGGGCTGCGGCGGATACCCGCCCGCCCCAACATGATTCGCCGGTGGATATCCCGCTGCTCCGCCCGCCCCGAACCCGGTCACCGGCACCCCTCCCTGTCGAGCCTGGGCACAGCATATGCGGCGCTCCAGCTCCGACGCGAATCAGCGACCGCATCGAACTACGGCATGCGACAGGACGCCATGAATGCGAACATCTCGCTGGCGTCGGCAGAGCGATAGAAGTCGACCATGCGGGTGTTGAACTCCAGGCGGCGCGCGGCAGGCACGCTGATGGCATCCATGCCGTGGGACAACAGGACACCGTTCATCATCGCGCGGCCGGTGCGCTTGTTGCCGTCGTAATAGAACTGCCGGTACGCAGCGAACAAGAAGTAGGCGATGGCGCGCTCGAAGGGCGCGGCAGCCGACAACTCCAGGACACCCCGCTCGAACAACTCACGGAGATTATCGCCGCCCGGTTCGGTCGGAGGCGGGATATGTGCGCCGTACTCGCCGAGGTTCACAGCCACATTCGAGCGCTCGCGGCCCTCGCCTCGGAAGCATCCGGCTTCCAGCGCTTCGTCTTTGGCGATCAGATACTGCAAACGGTCGGATGTCGCCTTGTCCAGCCCGAACTGCCCTGCCTTGACCAACTCGTCCAGCAATCGCGCCGAATCGGCCAGTCCGATCACCTGTCGCTCGTCGCTGAGCTTTCGGCCGCCTACCGTCACGCCCTCCATCAAGGTCTGCACCTCCGGAAAGGTGAACGGGTTTCCTTCCAGCTGGGCGGCGTCCCACACCGATGCGGGCATGGCTTTGCGGTACCGCCACAGCACCCGCTCCACCGACGACACCTCGATATCGGTCGGCACTGCGGCCGGATCCCACGTGAAGCCCAGTGCTTCCACAGTCGTGCACCTCCTACCCGTCACACCCTATCGTCGGACCGTTCGAATACCCGGCTTCGTGCCTGCTCACAGGCCGAGTGAACGGACCAGGTCGAGCATTTCGGCGTGGTAGAGCTTGGCGGGGTCGCGGGACTGGGGGGTGAGGTGGCCGTAGATCTCGAGGGCGAGCAGCCCGTGCATGCGGCCCCACATGCGCAGGGCGAGGGCCAGGGCGGCGGGGGGAAGGTCCGGGAAGTCCTGGCGGACATGGGTGACGAGGTCGGGGTCGAAATCCGTCCAGGTCGCGTCGCCGATGGTTTGCCGGTGTGCGGCGCGCGGCCACGCGGCTGCCGCCAAGCCGACGAGTCCGGTGCAGGCGCGTAGCTCGGCGCTGCGCGCGGGGCCGCCCGGCGGCGGTTGATAGCCGAGGACCGGGTCGCCGTAGACGAGGCGGAACCCGGCGGGATTCTCGACCGCCCAGTCTCGAACGGTGGTGCCCCAGGCGATGATTCGGCCGCCGATATCGTCCGGGGGGATGGCGTCACGGGCGGCCTCGACGCGGTCGACGAGGGCCGTGTAGACGTCCGAGATCAGGGTGGTGATCAGGTCGTCGCGGGTGGCGAAGTAGCCGTAGAGGGCGCCCGCGGTCATGCCCATCGCACGCGCGATAGCGCGCAGAGTCACTGCGTCCGGGCCACTTTCGGCGAGCAGGCGCATGGCGATCGCCTTGATCTCCTGGGTCGCCTCGGCCCGCAGTCGTTCCCGTCGGGTCAGCATCACGGTTGACACTCTACAGCGTTTCGCTACTATCAGCCGTGCAAATGCTGAACGCCGTGTAGTAAATGAACTGCATGCAGAACAGGAGCGATCCATGAGAATCGGAGTATTCGGCGCGACCGGCACCATCGGCGCCCGGGTGGCGATCGAAGCACGGCGGCGCGGCCATGAGGTCACCGCCTTCGCCCGCGACGCCGCACGATTCCCCGCCGCCACGGCGGACACGACCTGGCAGGTGGCGAACTGGCTGGACGCCGACAGCATCGCCGACGCCATCGACGGCCTGGACGTGGTGATCAGCGCGGTCAACGCGGGCCACGGCATCGACGACACCATCGTCAACGCACAGAATTTCGTGATCGGCGCGCGGGCGATGGTGCGCGCTCTGGAACGGCATCCCGAAACCCGCGTCATCTCGGTGGGCGGCGGCGGCAGCCTGGAAGTCGCGCCCGGGCTCCAATTGGTCGATACCGGAACGGAATTCACGACGATCCTGACCGATGTGCTCGGCGTGCCCGCCGAATACCGGACCGTGATCCTCGCACTGCGCGAAGCACTGCACGTCTATCGACTGTCCAACCGCAAGTGGACCTATCTCAGCCCCTCCTCGGGACGGATCGACCCCGGCACCCGCACCGGCCGCTACCGCGTCGGTGACGATCAGATCCTGCCCGCCGACACCGACATCTCCGCCGAAGACCTCGCGGTCGCCCTCCTCGACGAGGCCGAGCACCCCCGCTATCTCCAGCGCCGCTTCACCGTCGCCGCAGCCTGACGGGAACTTCCCCCTGAATGCCCGAAGGCCCCGATCCAGTGGATCGGGGCCTTCGAGGTATGTGAAATCAGGCGTTGCCGGAGAGCTTCTCCCGCAGTGCCGCCAGCTGCGCGTCGCTGGCGAGCGAACCGCCGGCCGACTCGCTGGAGCTGGAGGACGTGGACGCCTGCGAACCACTCTCGGAGGAGTAGTTGCCGGAGGCGGTGCCATTGGCGGCCTCGGCGGCAGCGTCGGCCGCCATCTTCTCCATCTGAGCGGTGTGCATCTTGTGGCGACGCTCGGCCTCGGCGTAACGGCCTTCCCACTCTTCGCGCTGCTTGTCGAAGCCCTCGAGCCACTCGTTGGTGTCGGGGTCGAAGCCCTCGGGGAAGATGTAGTTGCCCTGCTCGTCGTAGCTGTCGGCCATGCCGTACTTCGACGGGTCGAACTCGGCGTGGTAATCCTCGTTCGCCTGCTTCAGCGACAGCGAGATCCGGCGACGCTCCAGGTCGATGTCGATGACCTTGACCATCGCGTCGTCGCCGACGGCGACAACCTGGTCCGGCACCTCGACGTGGCGCTCGGCCAGCTCGGAGATGTGCACCAGGCCCTCGATGCCCTCTTCGACGCGCACGAACGCACCGAACGGAACCAGCTTGGTGACCTTGCCCGGCACGATCTGGCCGATCGCGTGGGTGCGGGCGAACTGACGCCACGGATCTTCCTGGGTCGCCTTCAGCGACAGGGAGACACGCTCGCGGTCCAGATCGACGTCGAGCACCTCGACGGTGACCTCGGTGCCGACCTCGACGACCTCGGACGGGTGGTCGATGTGCTTCCAGGACAGCTCGGAGACGTGCACCAGGCCGTCGACGCCGCCCAGGTCCACGAAGGCACCGAAGTTGACGATCGAGGAGACCACACCCTTGCGGACCTGGCCCTTCTGCAGCTGGTGCAGGAACTCGCTGCGGACCTCGGACTGGGTCTGCTCGAGCCAGGCGCGGCGGGACAGGACCACGTTGTTGCGGTTCTTGTCCAGCTCGATGATCTTGGCCTCGATCTCCTTGCCGACGTACGGCTGGAGGTCGCGGACGCGACGCATCTCGACGAGGGAGGCGGGGAGGAAGCCACGCAGGCCGATGTCCAGGATCAGGCCGCCCTTGACGACCTCGATGACGGTGCCCTTGACGGCCTCGTCCTTCTCCTTGAGCTCCTCGATGGTGCCCCACGCACGCTCGTACTGCGCCCGCTTCTTCGACAGAATCAGGCGGCCTTCCTTGTCCTCCTTGGTGAGAACGAGGGCCTCGACCTCATCACCCACGGAAACGACCTCATTGGGGTCGACATCGTGCTTGATGGAGAGCTCGCGGGAGGGGATGACGCCTTCGGTCTTGTAACCGATGTCGAGCAGGACCTCGTCGCGATCGACCTTGACGATGGTTCCTTCGACGATGTCGCCGTCGTTGAAGTACTTGATCGTGGCGTCGATGGCGGCGAGGAAATCCTCGGCAGAGCCGATGTCGTTGACGGCTACCTGCGGCGAGGTGACGGTGGTGGGCATGTGTCGGTTTGCTCCGGACGGATTGTGGTCGGTTGCGGACATTGGAACTTTCGGTACGCTGCGTTCTCACCGCGACGATGCGACGACGGACACATAGGAACGTACCGCAAACCCCACTCGTGAAACTCAGCACGGGCGCTCTGATACTCAGTACTCTGTATCTGTCGGTGGATCGTTACTTCCGGACAGGTACACAGCAAGATATAAGCCACTCGCGACGTTCAGCGTACGCGACCTTGGTCGGCACGGGCAAACCGGTGTCGACGCCACGCCGTACTAAGGTGTCGGCGTGTCGGAAGATCGTCATGCGCAAGCAAACGCACTGCTAGGAACCGCCGGGACGGCGCGCACCCGGATCGGCTCGGCCGACAGCCAGCGTGCCAGCCGCCGCTGGTGGGACGCCGACGCCGACCAGTATCACCAGACCCACGCCGACTTCCTCGGCGTCGACTCCCCCGGCGGCGAGTTCGTCTGGTGCCCCGAGGGCCTGCACGAGGGCGATATGCGTCTGCTGGGCGAGATCGCGGGCAAGCGCATCCTCGAGATCGGCTGCGGCTCGGCGCCGTGCGCGCGCTGGCTGGCCGGTCAGGGCGCGCACCCGGTCGGCCTGGATCTGTCCGGCAAGATGCTGGCCCGCGGCCTGGCCGCGATGGCCGCGGGCGGGCCGCGTGTCCCGTTGGTCCAGGCGGGCGCCGAGGCGCTGCCGTTCGCCGACGAATCCTTCGACCTGGCCTGTTCGGCGTTCGGCGCGGTGCCCTTCGTCGCCGATTCCGCCCAGGTGATGCGGGAGGTGGCCCGGGTGCTGCGGCCGGGCGGGCGCTGGGTCTTCTCGGTCAATCATCCGATGCGCTGGATCTTCCCCGACGATCCGGGCCCGGCCGGGCTCACCGCGACCATCCCGTATTTCGACCGCACCCCGTATGTGGAGGTGGACAGCGACGGCGAACCCACCTACGTCGAGCATCACCGCACGATCGGCGACCGTGTCCGGGAAATCGTCGCGGCCGGTCTGCTGGTGACCGACATTCTCGAACCCGACTGGCCGGAGTGGCTGGACCGGGAGTGGGGGCAGTGGAGCCCGCTGCGCGGCGAACTCTTCCCAGGCACCGCCATCTTCGTCACCGAGAAACCGGCCTGAGGGGCCAGGCCGGTTCCTATTTCGATTTCGGGTCGCGGCCCGCTTCCTTCAAGGCCAGGCGCAGTGCGTATTCGATTTGCGCGTTGATGCTGCGCAGGTCGTCGGCCGCCCACTTGGCGAGGGCTTCGTGGACGGCCGGATCGAGCCGCAACAGGAGCTTCTTGCGTTCGGCGGGCATGGGCCGAACCTCTAGTTGTAGAGGGTGCCGGCGTTGACGACGGGCTGGGTCGCTCGGTCACCGCAGAGCACCACGAGCAGGTTGGAAACCATTGCGGCCCTTCGCTCTTCGTCGAGTTCGACCACGCCCTGTTCGGTGAGCCGCTCCAGTGCCAGACCGACCATGCCGACCGCGCCCTCGACGATGTGCGTACGCGCGGCGACGACCTGGGCGGCCTGCTGGCGGACCAGCATGGCCTGGGCGATCTCCGGCGCGTAGGCCAGGTGGGTGATGCGCGCCTCCAGCACCTCGATGCCGGCCAGCTCGGTCCGTTCCCGCAGTTCGACGGTGAGTTCCTCGGCGACCTCGGCACCATCGCGCAGGCTGGTGCGGGCGTCGTCGTGGGCGTCGTAGGGGTGCGAGGTGGCCAGGTGCCGGACGGCGGCCTCGGACTGGGTTTCGACGTATTCCTCGTAATCGTCCACGGCGAAGGCCGCTTTGAAGCTGTCGACCACGCGGTAGACCACGACGGCCGCGATCTCGACCGGGTTGCCGTCGGCGTCGTTGACCTTGAGCTTCTGGGTCTCGAAGTTGCGCACGCGCAGCGAGATGCTCTTGCGGTCGGTGAGCGGCACCGTGGAGTAGAAGCCCGGCGCGCTGATCGAGCCGATGTAGCGGCCGAAGAACTGCACCACCTTGGCCTCGTTCGGGTTCACCACGGTGAGCCCGGTGGCCAGCAGCAGGAGTATCACGACGACCACACAGGACGCGATCGCGCCGATCAGCGCGGCGATGTTGCCGTCCTTGGCGGCGACGAATCCGAATGCGGCCACACCGCCGAAGAACAGCGTGAGCACCAACCAGCCCACCAGTACGAGAAAGCCGTCGATGTGGAATGCGGACCTGAGCTTCATGACATCCTCCCAGTATCAAAGTGATATCACTAAGATAGCAGCCGACGTCGCTCAGCGTCCAGTGGCCCTGCGGCACGCTTCGGCATAGCCGCGCACCAGCGGCCGTCGATCCGCACGCCGCCAGGCCAGAGCGAGTTCGCTCGGACTGATGCCACGGACCGGCCGGACCACCACCCCCTCCCTGGCGATCAGCGGGGCATTGCCGGTCGCGAGCAGCACCACGCCGCGACCGTCGAGCACGGCCTCGTAGGTCTCCTCGGTGCTGGCGACCTCGCCGCCGATGCGCGGCGGGCGGCCGTCGCGGGCATCGAGCGCGAGCCAATAGTCGCGCAGCACGCCCGCGGCCGCGGGCAGGGCGAGGAACGGCTCGTCCAATAGATCCCCGAAATCGACGAACTCCCGGGCGGCCAGCGGATGCGCCTCGGGCAACGCGACCAGTCGCGGCTCGTGCGCGACGACGATCCACTGATAGCGCCGCGTGTCCGCGAGCGGCAGCCAGACGAAGGCCAGATCGGCGCTGCCGTCGGCCAGACCGGCGGTCGGATCGGCCCAACCCACTTGGCGCAGCACGGTTTTCGCCGTGGGATAAGTCGCGGTGAACCGGGAGCGGACCGCTGGGAGCAGCCCACGGCCCGGACTGGTACTGATCCCGATGGTGAGTGTCGCCGCCTGGGCCGCCTTCGCCGATTCCACCGCGACGCGGGCGGTTTCCCACGCGGCCAGTACCAGCCGAGCCTGCGGCAGCAGCGCCGCGCCGACCGGAGTCAGCCGGACCGAGCGGCCGTCGCGGTCGAAAAGCACCGCGCCCACCTGCTTTTCGAGCATCCGAATCTGCTTGCTGAGCGCGGGCTGGGAAATGAACAACCCTTCCGCCGCGCGGGTGAAATTCAACTGATCGGCCACCGCGACGAAATAGCGCAGATCCCTGCCGTGCACATCCATAACCAACGGTTATCACGACAGGTATTGGACGACAACCGTTGCCGACTGTGAAGCTGAGTCAGGTAACAACGAAGGAGAGATTGATGAGCAACCCCAAGATCTGGCTGGTGACCGGCGCGAGCAGCGGCTTCGGAAAGGCCATCGCCCAGAACGCCATCGACGCGGGCGACACGGTGATCGCGGTGGCCCGGCGGACGGCCGCACTGGACGACCTGGTCGCCGCGCACCCCGACCGGATCGAGGCGATCAGCCTGGACGTCACCGACACCGCGCGCATCGACACGGTCGTCGCGGATGTCCTCGCCCGGCACGGACGGATCGACGTGCTGGTCAACAATGCGGGACGCACCCAGGTCGGCGCGGTCGAGGAGACCACCGACGAGGAACTGCGGCAGCTGTTCGACCTGCACGTCTTCGGCCCGGCGGCGCTGATCAAAGCGGTGCTGCCGCACATGCGGGAGCAGCGCTCGGGCGCGATCGTGCAGCTGAGCAGCGTCGGCGGACAGCTGTCCTTCGCGGGCTTCGGCGCCTACAGCGCAACGAAATTCGCACTGGAGGGCCTGTCGGAGGCCTTGGCCGACGAGGTACGGCCCTTCGGCATCAAGGTGCTCGTGGTCGAGCCGGGCGCGTTCCGCACCGGCCTGTTCGGGCCGGGCGCGGCCTATTTCAGTGCCGAGCACCCCGCCTACGACGCGACCGCAGGCGCCACCCGCAGGATGGTGCAGGGCGGCGACGGCACCCAGCCCGGCGACCCGGCCAAGGCGGCCGCCGCGATCCGCACCGCGCTGGAGGCGGAGAACACGCCCCTGCGCCTGCCGCTCGGCAGCGACTCCGTCGATTCCCTGCTCGGACACCTGGACGCCGTGCGCGGTGAACTGCACGAGTGGGAAAAGGTCGCGCGCGCGACCGCTTTCGACGAGAACTGACTGCATTCGAACCACAGCGACTCCGCGCCGAATCGCCACCTCCGTTCTCGGACATCGCGATTCGGCCGCAGCGGTCACCCGGCCAGATCGAGGATTCACATGAACAGATTCCACAAGGTACTACCGGCGGCGCTGGTGGCGGTCGCCCTGCTGACCACCGCCTGCAGTGGAACCGATTCCGCGGCAGCATCTTCGAGCGCCACGGCCGAAACCGGTAAGCCCGAGCATCAGTTCCCCGGCCATACCCGGCTCGACCAGCTGGCCGGTGAATGGACCGCCGAGAAGCAGACATTCGTGGCGGGCGGGACACCCGAACGGCCGCTGATCTACCGCGATGTGGTGTCGCGCTGGCGCTGGATCACCAAGACCGGCAACAACTTCCTCCAGGAGGAGGTGCAGGGCATACAGGGTGACCGTACCTACTACCGGCTCGGCACGCTCGGCTACTCCCCCACCGACGACCGCTACGAGTGGAGCACCGTCGACAGCGTGACACCGATGATGATGACCTACCGTGGCGCGAAAGGCAGCGGCAGCGCCCGCGAGATCGTCATGGTGGGCGATTTCACCGATCCGGGGATCGCGGGGCACCCCGGCGCGACGATTCCGATGCGCACGGTGATCCGATTGGAGTCCGTGGACCGAACGGTCATGGAGATTTCGTTCACCCCGCCCGGTGAACCGGAGCGGCTGATCGATCGGGTCGTCCTCACCCGGCGCAGGTAACACCCACCCGGGTGCCGGATCAGGCAGGGAGGATGTTGCGGTTGAAGCGGAAAAGGTTGCGGGGGTCGTACTTTCGCTTCAGGTCGGCGAGTCGGCCGTAGGTGGCCGGGGTGTAGCCGCCGCGGGTCTGGGACGCACCGGCGGCGGCGCCCGCACCGTACAGGAAATTGAGGCTGTGGCCGATCGTCCACGGCTCCAACGCGGTACGGATCGCCACGAGTCCGTCCGGGGACGCGGTGCCCTCGGTCATGACGATGGCCCGCACGACGTAAGCAGCGTCGCGGTGCTCGACCACGGCTCCGGTCGGACTCGCGGCGGCCAGGGCCCCGCCCAGATGCCGGATGTCGAGCACCGCCTGCACCGGGCCGCCCGGCCCGGCCACGGAAAGCAAGGCGGACAACGTTTCCGGTGTCAGCTCGGACAGCAGGGCGTTGGTGGCGGCGTAGGCGTGCGGGTGCGGCGGATCACTGTGAATGGTGTCGGATTCGGCGTAGGGCATGGTGCGGAGGTCGTCCCTCAGACGGGGGCCCACCGCGCGTAGCGGCTCGACCAGCCGCTCCCCCTCCTCGTGGGATCCGTTGAACGCCACGCGGATCGACGCGACGAACCGGCCGCGCATGGGCTCGGGCACCTGCGGGATATCGGGGAAGGTGAGCATCGCGACTGTCGAGGTGAGCTCGTCGGGCAGGGTCGCGGTCCACTCCCGCCAAGCCGCCAGCGCCGGTTCGACGAGCGGGGTGTCGAAGACCAGCTGGCCGCCGTACACGGTGTCCACCGGTGCCAGGTCCAGTTCCAGCGCGGTCACCACTCCGAAGTTGCCGCCGCTGCCCAGTACCGCGCCGAAGAGTTCGTCCTCGGGGGTGAGGGTGCGCATCCGCCCCTCGGCGGTCACCAGCTCGATCCGCCGGACATGATCGGCGGCGTAGCCGAATTCCCGTGCCAGCAGGCCGATTCCGCCACCCAGGTGGTATCCGACCACGCCCACCGAGGGCGAGGACCCGGTCAGGGGCGCGAGCCCGTGTTCGGCAGCGGCCTCGATCAGCGCACCGGCTCGCACGCCGGCACCGACGCGCGCGGTTCGCGTCCGCGGGTCGATGTGGATGTCGGTCATCCGGCGGGTGCTGATCAGGATGCCACCGCCGTCGGCCGGGATCGACAGTCCGTGTCCCGTCGCCTGTACGGCGATCGGAAGTTCCTGCCGTGCCGCATATTCCACCGCCGAGCGCACATCCTCGGCGTGCCGGGCGGCGATCACCACCGCGGGGCGATGGGTGTAGGCCGTCTGAAAGCCGGCGATCTCGTCGTCGTATCCGGCCTCGCCGAGGCGGAAGACCGTACCGTCCATGAACTTCGTCGTGTGTGCCATGTCTTCGACTGTGCTCCGCCCGCAATCAGAAGTACAACAGATAGTTATTATCGAAACTAGAATCGACAGTTATGGAACTACGTCAACTCCGCTACTTCGTCACCGTGGTGGAAGAAGCGAATTTCACCCGCGCCGCGGCCCGGCTGCACCTGGCCCAGCCCGGGCTCAGCGCTCAGATCCGGCAGTTGGAGCGTGAGCTGGGGCAACCGCTGCTGGAGCGTGGGGCGCGGTCGGTCACGCTCACACCGGTCGGCGCGGCGGTCCTCCCGCACGCCCGCGCCGCCCTGGCCGCGGTCGAACAGGTCGCACACACCGTCGACGAATTCACCGGGCTGCTGCGCGGGCAGGTCCGCCTGGGTTTCGTCTCCGGGATCGCGGGCGAGGATTTCGATCTCGCGGCCGTGCTGGCCGCCTTCCACACCGACCATCCGCAGGTCGGTATCAGCCTGAGCGAGCACACCTCCGAGGAGATGCTGGACGGGCTGCGCCGCGGCGATCTCGATATCGCACTGGTCGGATTGCCCGGCGGCGACCTCGATCCGGGCCTCGAACGCGACATCGTCCTGGATACGGCGGTAGTGGCCGCCGTCGCACCCGACAGCGAATCCGGCCGGACCCGGATCACCCTGGCCGAGTTGGCCGATCGCCGCCTGATCTGTCTGCCGCCCGGTACCGGCATCCGTGGCGTCCTCGAACGGGCCTGCGCCGCAGCCGGACTCGTCCCCGAGATCGCTTTCGAAGCCGCCAACCCCGGCGTCCTGCTGCAATTGGCAGCCCACGGACTCGGCACCGCCGTCGTCCCCGAACTCACCGCCCCCGAGGCGGCCGAATTCGGCGTCCGCACCCTGGAAATCACCGAACCCCGGCTGCGCGGCCGGCTCGCCCTGGTCTGGCGGCGCGAACTCACCGGCAACCCGGCGACGAAAGTCCTCCTGGGACAACTCCGCATCGCCCTGACGGATCGCCGCTAGAACCCGGTTCGACATCATGGCACCCGGCCCGCGAAAACCGCTACCGCCGACCCGATCCGGGAACCGCTGCCCTGACGATCAAACCTGGCAGGCCGTGCCTTGCTGAGCCGAGGGTGTGCGGGCGCTGGGCGATCGGCGCCCGCACACCGGTGTCCTCAGAGCAATCGCGACAGGAACGACTTGGTCCGGTCGTGCTTCGGATCCGCCAAAAGCTCACGCGGCACACCGGCTTCGACGACCACGCCACCGTCCATGAACGCGAGCTGGTCGGCGACCTCGCGGGCGAAGCCCATCTCGTGGGTCACCACCACCATGGTCATGCCGCTGGCGGCGAGCTCCCGCATCACCTGCAGCACCTCACCGACGAGTTCTGGATCCAGTGCGGAGGTCGGCTCGTCGAACAGCATCAGCTTGGGGTCCATGGCCAGTGCCCGCGCGATGGCGACCCGCTGCTGCTGACCACCGGACAGCTGCGCGGGATAGGCATTCGCCTTGTCCGCCATGCCGACTCGCTCCAGCAGCTCCTTGGCCTTGGCGACCGCGTCGGCCTTCTTCATCTTCTTCACCTGGGTGGGCGCTTCGATGATGTTCTCCAGCGCCGTCCGGTGCGGGAACAGGTTGAAGTGCTGGAACACCATGCCGATATCGCGGCGCTGCCGGGCGGCGTCGCGCGGGTGCAGCTCGTAGAGCTTGTCGCCCTTCTGGCGGTAGCCGACGAGTTCCCCGTCGACATAGAGCCGACCGGCGTTGACCTGCTCCAGGTGATTGATGCAGCGCAGGAAGGTGGACTTGCCCGACCCCGAGGGCCCGATCAGGCACAGCACCTCACCGCGGCCCACCTCCAGGGAAATGCCCTTGAGCACCTGGAGTGCGCCGAAGTTCTTGCACACCCGATCGGCGACGATCATGGGCTTCACCGCTTCGCTCATTTCGCCTTCTCCACGGGGCCCTCCGCCGTGCCCTGGGCATCGGCCAGATCCTGCAACTGCTTGGCGGTCAACTGCCGGGAGATCCCGCGCGAGTAGTACCGCTCCAGATAGAACTGCCCGACCATCAGCACGCTGGTCACCGCCAGATACCAGGCCGCGGTCACCAGCAGCAGCGGCACCGGTTGCGCGTTGACGCTGGAGATCTCCCGGGCGCGGCCGTAGAGGTCCAGCGACAGCGGCAGCGCGGTGACCAGGGAGCTGGTCTTGAGCATGCCGATGAGCTCGTTGCCGGTCGGCGGAATGATGACGCGCATGGCCTGCGGCAGCACGGTGCGCCGCATGGTCTGGCTCCATGACATGCCCAGCGCGACGGAGGCCTCGCGCTGTCCCTCGCCGACCGAATTGATTCCGGCACGGACGATTTCGGCCATGTAGGCGGCCTCGTTCAGGCCCAGGCCGATCACCGCGAAGAGAAACGCGGCCTGCAATTCCTGGACATTGAAGTCGACGAACGACGGGCCGAACGGCACACCGAGGACGATGTGCTTGTACAGCGAGGGAAACAGACCCCAGAACACCAGCTGCACGTACACGGGGGTCCCGCGGAAGATCCAGATGTACACCCATGAGACGGACCGCAGCACCGGGTTCGGCGACAGCCGCATGACCGCGAGCAGGACACCGAGCGTGACAGCCAGCGCCATCGCCAGCACCGTCAGCTCGATCGTGACCAGCACACCGCTGAGGATGCGGGTATCGAACAAATACTTACCGAAGGTCGACCACTGGTATTCCTCTTTGGTCGCGGCGCCGTAGACGAACAGGCCGAGCAGAACGAGGATGATCGCCGCGGCGATCCAACGGCCCGGCCTGCGCAGGGGAACCGCTTTGATCGGTTCCGGCTCGGCCGGGTCGGCACCGTGCCCGGGATCGCCGGGCGCGGTGTCGGTATTCGGGTTGGACATGGATCAGCTCACGGCTCCGTTGATGGAGGCCTTCTCGATCGCGCCCTGCTGCACGCCCCAGTTCTCGCAGATCTTCTTGTACTGGCCGTTGTCGATCAGATGCTGCAACGCCTTCTGGAGCACGGGCGCCAGCGGCGAGCCCTTTGGAACGGCCCAGCCGTAGGGCTGCGATTCGAAGACGGCGCCGGCCGCTTCGATCTTGGCGCCGCTCTGCTTGATGGCGTACGCGGTCACCGGTGAGTCGGCGGACATGGCGTCGACCTGGCCCAGGACCAGGGCATTGGTCGCCGCGCTCTGCTCGTCGAAGGCCTTGATGTCGATCGGGGCCTTGCCGTCGGCGACGCACTTGGCGCTTTTGGCGGGCACTTCCTCGGTGTGCTCGTAGGTGGTGGCCTGCACCGCGACGCGCTTGCCGCAGGCGTTGTCCGGGTCGATCGGCTTGCCGGTCTGCTGTGCCCACTGCACGCCGGCGATGTAGTAGTTGGCGAAATCGACCTGCTGCTCGCGTTCCTTGGTGTCGGTGATCGAGGACATGCCGAGGTCGTAGGTGCCGGCCTGGATCGCGGGGATGATCTTGTCGAAGCCGGATTCGACGTAATCGGCCTTGACGCCGAGGACGCCGGCGATCGCGTCCATCAGGTCGACATCGAAGCCGACGATCTTGTCACCTTCGCGCCATTCGTTCGGCTGGTAGGGGACATTCACCCCGACCACGATCTTGCCAGCGGACTTGATCTTGTCGGGGAGCGTCGAGGCGATGGCATCGACCTTCTCCACGGTCTCCTTGGACACCGGGGCTCCGGTCTCCTCGGTATTCGAACAACCCGTCAGGATCAGTGCGCCACCGGTGAGTACGCACATCACCTCCAACGCGCGCCTGCCAAGCACGGTACGAACAGACACAGCAGCCCTCCACATTTCGGATACTGGAAACCCGGGTTTTACTACCCGTTTGGCAATCTAAGCGACCGAGACGCTTCGCGCTGGCAAGAAACGGAAGATTTACTCCGCCCTGCGCAGAACTTCTCTCACCGGGCAATCGACTACCGGCGGTGGACCCTAGCACAGATCTGCTCGGTGAATTCGCTGGTCGAGGCCATGCCGCCGAGATCGGCGGTGGCGATCCCGGCCTCGAACGCGGCGGCAACGGCACGCTCGATTCGCTCGCCCGCCTGCACCAGTACCGCCGTGTCGTCGCGGGTTCCCAGCCAGTTCAGCAACATCGCAGCAGACAACTGGAGCGCGACCGGATTGGCCCGATTGTGTCCGGCCAGACCCGGCGCGGCGCCGTGCACCGCCTGCGCCATGGCGCGCGACGCGGAGCAATTCAGTGACGGCGCCATGCCGAGCGAGCCGCTGAGCTCGCCCGCGAGGTCGGAAAGGATGTCACCGAAGAGGTTTTCGGTCACCACGACATCGAACTCGCCCGGCGCCCGGACCAGATGCGCGGCCATCGCGTCGACATGCTCGTCATCGACCTGAACGCCGGGATAGGAGTGCGCAATCTCATAGCAGACGTCGCGGAACAGGCCCATGGTCATCGGCAGCACGTTGGCCTTGTGCACGATGGTGACCCGCTTGCGCCGCGCCGACGCGAGCCGGAACGCTTCGTGCGCGATCAGCTCACAGGCCCGCCTGGTGACCACGCCGACGGCCATCGCCACCTCCGGGGTCGGCCGGAACTCCCCCGATCCGGCGAACATATTGCGGTCGGCGTAGAAGCCCTCACTGTTCTCCCGGACGATCACCAGATCGATATCCGGGGCGGTCGCGCGCACACCGCGGAATGCCCGGGCGGGGCGGACATTGGCGTACAGCCCGAAGTGCTTGCGGATCGCGCCACCCGGGGCGACCGCTCGGCGATGCTCGGCCGGATAGGAGGCATTGTCGTGCGGACCCAGAATCCAGGCATCCAGATCCTCGAGTGCGTGCAGCGTCGGTTCGGGCAGCGGCGTGCCGAACTCCTCGATCGCGCGCTGCCCCATCAGCAGCGGCGTCCACTCGACCGGCGGCGCGCCCGCCGCGGCCAGTGCCTCGTCCACCACCTGCCGGGTGGCCGGCACCACCTCGGGGCCGATTCCGTCACCGTCGATCAGACCTAGTCGTAGCGGTCGCACAGCTGTACTCACCGCATCATCCTCGCCCGTGCCCGGTCCGTGACCGGCCCTCGGGCCCACGGACACGCCGGGCGGGATTGCCGAACGACCCCACGGGGTAATCGGCGCGGGAGATGGAACACGTGGACGGCCGCCCACCGTTGACAGGGAAGATAGAGCTCGAGCCGGGCGTTACAGCTGGCAAACACTAGACGAGAGGACGTCATGGCGACCCAGACGCTGACCCAGCAGAACTTCGATGAGGTAGTCACCGGAAACGACGTGGTACTCGTCGATTTCTGGGCGGACTGGTGCGGTCCGTGCAAGCAGTTCGCACCGACCTTCGAGGCCTCCTCGGAGAAGTATCCCGACGTCGTACACGGCAAGGTCGACACCGAGGCCGAGCAGGGCCTGGCTGCGGCCGCGAACATCCGCTCGATCCCGACCATCATGGCGTTCCGCGAGGGCGTGCTGGTGTTCGCACAGCCGGGCGCGCTGCCGCCGGCCGCGCTGGAGGATCTCGTCACCCAGGTCAAGGGCCTGGACATGGACGAGGTGCGTCAGCAGATCGCCGCCCAGCAGCCCACTGCCGAATAGGCTGTCCGACGAACAGGCCGTTCACCCACGCGGTGAACGGCCTGTCTGTCTGCACCGAGCTATCCGCCGAGCCGGTTCACACCGGAAATCATTGCGCGAGCGGTGGACTCGGCGCCGTCATGGGCGAGTGCCGCACCCCAGCCACGCCGCCCGTTGACCTCGCACTGCACGAACGTGGCGGTGCCGAGCTCGGTGCGGCGCTGATGGAATTGCAGGATCTCGACCGGAAAGCCCTCTTCGTAGAGGGCCGAGGTGAGCGCCGCGACCGGGCTGCCGATGGCGGCGACGGACCGCAGGCGATCAGCGAATTCGAGCGTCGCGGTGAAGGCGGCGATCCGACCGCCGGTCGCGGCCCAGTCGCTGATGCGGATCGGGCCGTCGTGGCCGCAGTACCGCTCATGGAACTGTTCCGGTGTCATGCCGGCGCTTTCGGCCCGCAGGGCCCGGGGTGCAGCGGCGATGAACGTCGTTGTATCGAAAGTCAGTGTGCTCATTGCGATGTCAGGTCTTCCCGAAGAATGTCGGTGGAGGGGACCAGCTTCAACAATCAACAGCCCGCAGCGAGGGGGCCGGTCCGAATCAGACCCCGCTACGGCGGGTTACTACGAGAAGTCGCGCCTGCGCCACCATCGCGGTGAGCGGGAGCACAGCACCGAGGGCGTCGCGGGTCGCGACGGTCAGCACGTTGCTGTGGCGGCAGGCGGGATTCGGCACGCGATCGAGAATAGGCACAAACCCACTCGTTGGCAACCACATTCCGCAGCGGGTTTCACTACCCGCGAGTATCGTCCGCGCAGCTCACAGCGGGAATGCGGGCGGAGCGGGCGCTCGGTAGCCTGTGTGCCATGGGTCTCATCGCCATGACCATCCCCGGGCTCGCGATCGCGTTGATCGCAGCCGCGTTCGCCGAGGTCGCGTGGAATCGGCTCACCGGCACCCGCATCCTGCCCTGGACCAGACGCCGCAGCGGACACCCGGTCGCCGCCACCGGGTTCGAGGAGGTCACCGCGGCGTTCCAGGGGTCCAAGCACATCGAATTCGAGCAGCGGCTCACCACGCTCATGCACCGCGAGCAGGCCGGGGACGGCGCGCCGCCCCGTGACGAGATCGATCTCGTCACGGGGTCCGCGAAACTTGTTCGGTTACAACAGGATTCCTGACCAGCACGATCAGGAGGCCGGGGCCGGTACCGGCTCCGAGGTGCGGACGTCGCGGTGCAGGCCGCGGCGATCGTAGGCGGATGTGGCCCCGATACCGAGAGCGACGCCGACGGCCGAGCCCACCAGGGTCATCCAGAAGCCTTGTGACAGACCCGCTTCCGCATTGCCGTCGAACAGCAGGATAGCGCGCACGGCCAGGTAGATCTGATGCATCGGCTCGAAACGGGCCAGCGGCTCGATATAGCCGGGGACGGCCTCGAGCGGGACGGTGGCGGCCGAGGACGGCAGGCCGAGCACCACGAACAGGACCAGGTTGATCATCAGACCCGCGGTGCCGAAGGTCGCCAGTACCGCCAGTGCGGTGAACCCGACCGCGACGATGGCGAGGGTGCCGTACAGCCACAGCAGCAGCGGGCTGGTCACCGGCACACCCAACAGCTTCGCTGCGCCGAGGAATACGGCCGACAACACCGGGGCGGCGGCGCCGATCACCCCCCACTTGATGAAAAGGGTGCGCAGGCGGCTGACGCCGGCGCGCGGCGGATGGACGAACAGCGGGCCGTATTCGGTCGGGGTGAAACCGAGGTCCGAGTCGATCAGGGTGTGGATGATCATCGCGCCGGTGAACCCGGCGAGCAGCAGGATCAGGGTGTAGAAGAAGGCCACCAGGCCCTGGCCCGCGCCGTCGGGCATGGGCCGGAACGGCGTCTCGATGATGCGGACCGGGTCGGCGATGGCCAGGCGCGCCGCGCCGCTGATCTCGGCCGCGCCCTCGGGGCCCACGGTGGTCCGCACCCGGTCGGTGAGATTCGCGCCGACGGTCTGCTGGACCTGCGCCAGGGCGCGATCGGCGATGCGGGTCATGATGCCCGCGGTGTAGGGGCCCATGCGCGGGTTGTTCAGCACGGTGATGACCGGGCGTTCCACGTCGCCGGGGACGACCGCGGCGGCGCCGAGTATGGCCAGGCGCTTGGTGAAGTCGGACGGGATGACGATCGCGCCGTAGACCTCGCCGTTCTCCAACTGCGCACGCGCACTGGCGATTCCGACGACGCGCAGGTCAACCTTGTCGGCCGGGATGCCGGCGGCCAGGGCCTCGGCGATCTGGGCGCCGAAATTGGCGGGCTTGCCGTCGATGGTGTCGCCGAGGTCCTGATCGACCAGGGCGACCGGGAAGTCGTGCAGGTTCTTTTCGGTATTGCTGGCATAGCCGAGGTACATGGTGGCGAGCAGCGCGGCGAACACGGTCAGCAGGGCGACCGGCGCGGTGAATTTCCGAACTGTCATGCCCATGAATGTAGGCAGTGCCTACAAAGTAGTCAATGCCTACTTCTTGTTATCCTGCACTCACCATGTCCCGATCCCGCTCCCGCTCCTACCACCACGGCGACCTGCGCGCCGAACTCCTGCAGCGCGCCGAGACCACGCTGCGCGAATCCGGAGCCGACCGGCTGTCACTACGGCAACTGGCCCGCGACACCGGAGTCAGCCATGCCGCACCCACCCGCCACTTCCGGGACAAACAGGCTCTGCTCGACGCGCTCGCGGTCGCGGGATTCGAACGGCTCGCAGCCGATTTCGAGAACCTCACCGCCGCCGACACGCCCACCGCGACGGTGCGCAGCATGGCCCGCATCTACCTACGGTTCGCCATCGAGGAGTCCGCGCTGCTGGCCCTGATGTTCGCCCGACGCCACAGCCCCGTCGCCGGTGACGCCATGTCCGAGGCGGTGGACCGCGCGTTCGCCGTCCCCGTCACCCTCATCGCCGAAGCACAGGCCCGCGGCGAGATCATCCCCGGCGACCCCCGCCGCATCGCCCTCACCGCCGTAGCCGCCCTCCAGGGCCTGGCCACCTTCCTCGGCTCCGGCCTCGTCGTCCCCGAAGCCACCGACGAGTGGCTCGACGACCTCGTCACCCACCTCACCCTGGGCCTGCAACCCCGCTGACGCCGCACCACGCGGAATCGACGCCGCTACCGGTCCAGCCGGATTCGTATGCCCGCCATACGCTTCGAGCCGCCGCGCAGCGCGCTGCCCGCCAGCCCGATCCGGGCGGCCAGTCCGTACTTACGCTTCATCAGAGCGACGAAGTGCGCACTCGCGCCCGGCGTCAGCACCTCGGCGATGCCGGAGACGGAAGCGCCGAGCGGCTTGCCACGCCAATCGCACGAAGCGACGGTCACCCGGCCGCTGTTGCGGATTCGCTGCACCTTTCCGGCGTCCGCCGCGCTCCACACCGCCAGCGCCGCTCCGTCACGCATCACCCAGACGGGGGTGGGGACCGGCGTGGCGTCCCGGCGAAAAGTGGTGAGCAGCAGATACTTTCCGGCCGCCAGATCGTCCAGCACCGTGTCGATGTTCTCCATGCGAGAATACTAACCAGTTAGTTAGTTTGCCGTCCGGACCCGCTCCATGACGAGCACGACGCAGTTGAAAGGACTCCGCATGGGGCGATTCGTTTGGACCTTGCTCGCCGGATTCGCCCTCGGCACCCCCGCTGTCCCCATCGGTCTTTCCCTGTCCCTCCCCGGCCCGATCGCGCTGTTCGCGGTGCTGCTGGGAGCGGCGTGCGGTGTCGTTTTCGCGGTGTTCGCCATGGAACGAACGCGCCTACGCTGGCAGTCCTGGCGTGCCCGCTACACACCGGCTGCGGAACAAGCCGATACGGCGACGGCGGCCGACGAAAGGACCGCTCCCGGCACGATTCCCGCGGCAACGCAGGCCCGGCTGTCCAGCGCCGCGGGGCAGCGGGCACGACGAGTCCTCGCCCGGTTCGGCACAGCGGGTTTCGGAATTCTGGGCCCAGCCCTGTTCGGCACTTGGGGCTCGGCCCTACTCGGTGCGGCGCTGGGTATCCCCCGCTGGCGGCTCATCCGCTGGCTGATGACCGGAGTCGCCCTGTGGTGCACGGTGCTGCTGGTCGCCTCGGATGCGGCCTTCGGCCTCTTCGGAATCGGATGACACCGCGGGACCGAGCCGGTGCCCACCGAGCCCGAGCCAACCGGTCGGCCGTCACTACGATGGCCATCATGTCCCGAGCCGACGCCACCAAGACGCGCATCCTCGAGGCGGCCACCGCCGAGTTCGCGACATACGGCATCGCCGGTGCCCGCGTCGACCGGATCGCCAAGAACGCGGCGGCCAACAAGAACCTCATCTACATCTACTTCTGCAGCAAGGACCAGCTCTTCGACGCGGTCTTCGACACCCACGTCACCCACGGCCTGCACTCGGTTCCCTTCACCCCCGACGACCTCCCCGAGTACGCCGGACGGCTCTTCGACTACTGCCAGGCCCATCCCGAGGTCGTCCGGCTGGCCACCTGGCACCGCCTCGAGCGCGGCGACCAGAACTCTGGCGACGCGACGCCGACAGCGCGCAACGCCGAACTCGAAGCGCTTGCCGCCGTGCAGCAGACCGACAGCATCGGCTCCGGCTTCTCACCGCCCGCACTGCTGACCCTCGTCCTGAGCATCGCGCTCGCGTGGAACCCGACCAATACCGCCGGCCTGTCCGCCTCCGAAACCCGAGCCGAGACCACAGAAGTCCGTCGCCGCGCCATCATCGAAGCGGTGCGCCGTCTCCTGTGAACCGGAGCGAGCTCGGGCGAGGTCAGTGGGCGGCGGAGTCCCAGCTGCGGCCGGTGCCGACGGAGACGTCGAGGGGAACGGAGAGGTGGATGGCGGCGGACATGTGCTGGCGGGCAAGGGCTTCGAGGGTTTCGCGCTCGCCGTCGGCTACTTCGAAGACGAGTTCGTCGTGGATTTGCAGGAGCATGCGGGAGCGCAGGCCGGCAGCGTCGATCGCGCGGTGGACATTGATCATGGCCACCTTGATGATGTCGGCGGCAGTGCCCTGGATGGGGGCGTTGAGGGCCATGCGCTCGGCGGCCTCGCGCCGCTGGCGGTTACTGGAATCCAGATCGGGCAGGTAGCGGCGGCGGCCGAACAGGGTTTCGGTGTAGCCGACCTTGCGGGCCTGATCGACCACGTCCTGGAGGTAATCGCGGATACCGCCGAAGCGTTCGAAGTAGACGTCCATCTGCTCCTTGGCTTCCTGGGTGCTGATCTTCAGCTGCGCGGACAGGCCGAACGCACTCAGGCCGTAGGCCAGACCGTAGGACATCGCCTTGATCCGTCGGCGCATCTCCGGATTCACTTCCGACAGCGGAATGTCGAACGCCTTGGACGCGACGAAGGTGTGCAGATCCTCACCGGAATTGAAGGCCTCGATCAGGCCCTCGTCGCCGGACAGGTGCGCCATGATCCGCATCTCGATCTGGCTGTAATCCGCGGTCATCAACTCGCCGAAGCCGGGACCGACGACGAAGGTGTCGCGGATCTGGCGACCGGTGTCGGTGCGGATCGGAATGTTCTGCAGATTCGGCTCGGTGGAGGACAACCGGCCGGTGGCGGCGATGGTCTGGTTGAAGGTGGTGTGGATCCGCCCGTCGGCGGCGACCGATTTGAGCAGGCCGTCGACGGTGACCTTGAGCCGGGTGGCATCACGATGCTCGAGCAGATGCTGGAGGAACGGGTGCTCTGTCTTCTCGTACAGCGATTCCAGCGCGTCGGCGTCGGTGGTGTAGCCGGTCTTGGTGCGCTTGGTCTTCGGCATGTCGAGCTCGTCGAACAGCACCACCTGCAACTGCTTGGGCGAGCCCAGGTTGATCTGCTTGCCGATCACCGCGTAGGCGGCGTCGGCGGCCGCGGCGACCTTGTCGGCGAACTGCCGCTGCAGCGTCTCGAGCTGGTCGACGTCGACGGCGATGCCCGCGTCCTCCAGGCGGCTCAGCACCCCGAGCAGCGGCAGCTCCATATCGTCGAGCAACGCCACGGATTCGATCTGCTGGAGTTCGGTGTCCAGCGCGGCGGCCAGGTCGAGCACGGCGCGGGCGCGCAGCATCTCGGTCTGCGCGGCCTCGGCGTCGACTGTCTCGGCATCGTCGAGCAGTGAGAGCTGCTTGGTCTCATCGGTTTCGGCGCGCAGCTCGCGATGCAGGTAGCGCAGCGAGAGATCGTCGAGGTTGAAACTGCGCTGACCCGGCCGGACCAGGTAGGCGGCCAGCGCGGTATCACTGGTGAGCCCGCCGAGCACCCAACCGCGCCCGCGCAGCGCGTGCATGGCCGCCTTGGCCTCGTGCAGCGCCTTGGGCACCTGCGGGTCGGCGAGCCACGCGCCGAGTGCCGCCTCGTCCTCCGGGGTGAGCACGGTGACGTCGATATAGCCGCTCTCGTCGTCGGCGGCGGCGATGGCGAGGGCCTGCACGTCACCGTCGCCCGGGGTGCCGCGCCCGACCAGGGAGACACCGTGGCGCACACCGGCCTTCGCGTGTTCGGCGAGCCAGCTCGCGACGCCACCGACCTCGATCGCGCCGCCGCTGATCTCGAACCCGGATTCGGCCTCGGGCTCCTTCGGGGCGAGAGTTTCGAACAGCCGATCGCGCAGCACCCGGAACTCGAGGTCGTCGAAGAGCTGGTGGATCCTGTTGCGGTCCCAGGGCTGCTGGGCCAGCTGATCGGGCGTGTAGGGCAGCGGCACATCCCGGATCATCTCGGTGAGTTGCCGATTGAGCACCACACTGGACAGATTGGCGCGCAACGCGTCACCGACCTTGCCCTTCACCTGGTCGACCTTTTCCACCAGGGTGTTCAGATCGCCGTATTCGCGCACCCATTTGGCGGCCGTCTTCTCGCCGACGCCGGGGATGCCGGGCAGGTTGTCGCTCGGGTCGCCACGCAGGGCCGCGTAGTCGGGGTACTGGGTGGGGGTGAGACCGTATTTCGCCAGCACCTCGTCGGGGGTGAAACGGGTGAGATCGGAGACGCCCTTGCGCGGGTACAGCACAGTGACGTTCTCGTTGACCAGCTGAATGGAATCGCGATCACCCGAGACGATGAGCACGCGGTACCCCTGGGCGACGGCCTGGGTGGTCAAAGTCGCGATGACATCGTCGGCCTCGAAACCATCGATGGCCATGACCGGGATGCCGAGCGCGCCCAGCACGTCCTTGGTGAGCTCGACCTGGCCGCGGAACTCGTCGGGCGTCTGGCTGCGGTTGGCCTTGTATTCCGGATACGCCTCGGTGCGGAACGTCTTGCGGGACACGTCGAACGCGGCGGCGACGTGGCTGGGCTTCTCGTCGCGCAGCAGATTGATCAGCATGGCGGTGAAGCCGTACACGGCGTTGGTGGTCTGCCCGGTGACGGTCTTGAAGTTCTCGGCGGGCAGCGCGAAGAACGCGCGATAGGCGATGGAGTGACCATCCAGCAGTAGCAGCGTCGGCCGCTCCCCCGGAGCTTCGGCGGAGCTGGCGGCAGAACCCGGACGCTGATCAGTGGTCACTGGAGTCACGGCTCAGAGTCTATTGAGACCCACCGACAAGTCCACGGCAGGGCTCACGCCACGTAGGGCGCGGCCGAGTACCAGGAGTTGCATTCCCAGGTGTCTCCGGAATCGGCGCCCCATTTCCACCAGCCCCACACGTTGGCGTCGGTGCCGTGCAGCCGGGCGTACCCGGGCCGGTCGCCGGCCGTCCGGTTGACGCGCGCCGCCTCGTCCCAGGTCTGCTGATCCAGCGACGCACGACCGTAGGCCATGCCGAAGAACATGCCGGCGAAGCACGCGGCCTGCAATTCCAGGCGGCGGCTCTGCTCCTGTCCGGCGCCGCTGTCCCAGCCGAGGCTGCCGCGTTTCTCGTGGTAGGCGCGCATCACACCGATCAGCGACTGGATGTGGTGGCCGTATTCGTGGGTGAGCGCGGCCAATTGCGCGCCGCGCCGCGAGCCGGCCTGCGCCGCGCGCAGTTCCGCCAGCGGCAGGACGATGGTCTCGTCGACGGCGCAGTAGAAACTCTCGGCGGTGTCGCCGTCGGCTCGGGCGCACGGACTCGTGCCGGTCCGGTCGGGCACGGCCAGCCGGGGCGACCGGAACGGCAGCCCGGCACCGCGCAGGGTCGGCTCCCAGGCCGCGTTCAGGCAGTCGATGGCGGCGAGATAGAAGGCGCGCGCGC
The DNA here is from genome assembly GCF_042672005.1 of Nocardia sp. NPDC127579. NCBI lineage: Bacteria > Bacillati > Actinomycetota > Actinomycetes > Mycobacteriales > Nocardiaceae > Nocardia > Nocardia sp. NPDC127579. Next base: position 484,775 of record NZ_JBHXVZ010000005.1, read on the forward strand.
CCGCCTCGTCGGCCCCCCAGCTCGGCAGCGCGCACTGGACGCGGCTCAAGCCGACGTGCTGTGCGAACAGCGGATGATCGGCGAGCGCGTACACCGGTCGGCTGGAGGGGAATTGGGCCGCACCCGAGAGCCGGACCGGGTCGACCGGCGGTGCGGCGTAGCCTGCCGGTTTCGCCGGATCGGTGGGTGCGCCGGTGAAACCGGGCCCGACCGCGAGCCCGGCGCCGGTGTGCATCGCGGCTCGTTCGCTCGGCCGCGGCGCACCCGCGGGCCAGCCGGCCGCCACCACGAATCCGACCAGTGCGATGAGCGCGATGGCGCCGCAGACGGCGGCGATCGGGAGCCCGCGCCGGTTCCGGGACCCGAAGCGAGAGGCCAACGGCTGGTGCATGTTTCCCCCTCAGCACAGGTCCGTTGACGCTCTTTCATGGAACCCGACCCGGGAGCCGCCCGCAACTCGGGCAGGCCCCCACCGGGTCACAGTGTGGCAACGAGTTCGCGCAGCACCGGCAGGCTCACCGAACCCGACCCGAGCACCACATCGTGGAATGCCTTGATATCGAAGGCGTTTCCGAGTTTCGCCGCGAGGGCCGCACGTTGCGAACGGATCTCGATCTGACCGACCTTGTAGGAGACGGCTTGACCGGGCATCGCCACATACCGGTCGACTTCGACCCGAATGTTGTTCTCCCCCACCGGCGCGTGCGCGAGCATGAAATCGACGGCCTGCTGCCGGCTCCAGCCCATGGCGTGCAGGCCGGTGTCGACGACCAGCCGGCAGGACCGCCACGAATCCCCAGCCAGCATCCCGAGACGCCCCAGATCATCTGTGTACAAACCCATTTCGTCGGCCAGCCGTTCGGCGTAGAGCGCCCACCCCTCCACGAAAGCGGTATTGGCGAAGGACAGGCGCTGGAAGCGCGGCAGATGGTCCAGCTCGGCCGCGATGGCCAGCTGCAAATGGTGACCGGGAATCGCCTCGTGGTAGGCCACCGAGGCGGTCTCGAATCGCGACTGCTCGGTCGGGCGGTAGCGGTTGACGTAGTAGGTGCCCGGCCGGGAGCCGTCCGCGGGCGGCGGAAAGTAGTACGCCGCTGTCTGATCCGCTTCCATGAACTCCGGGACCGGCACGATGTCGCAGGATTCGCGGGGCAGCCGCCCGAACCAGTTCTTCATCTCCGCGGTGGCCGCGGCGAGCGCGGCGCGGGCATCGGCCATGATCTCCTCGCCGTCGCGGTAGCGCAGTTCCGGGTCCGCGCGCAGCCGGGTGAAGATCTCGGCCAGGTCGGAGGTGCCGAAGCGGCGGGCGCCGATCTCCCGGTATTCCGCGCTCAGCGACTCCAGTTCGGCCAGGCCGGTCCGGTGGATCTCCTCCGCTCCGAGGTCGGGCAGGGTGGTGTGCTCGCGCAGCAGGCGGCGGTAGATATCGGCGCCGTCGTCACCGAGCCAGCACAGGCCGGCCCGGTCGTCCGGGCGGGCGACGGGCAGCAGATCGTCGGCGAGCGCCGCCCGGTAGCGCCGGAAGGCCGGGCGGATGACTTCGGCCGCCACCTGGGTCAATTCGGCCCGCCATGCCTCCTCGCCGGGCCAGTCGGCCGGGCCCGCGAGGGTGACGAACGCGTCACCGGCCAGGTCGGAGTTCAGGTAGCCGTCGAGCTGATTCAGCGACCGCTCGACGGCGAGTCGGGCGGGGGTGCGGCCCGCGGCCAGTCCGGCCCGGAATCGCCGCACCGCCTGCTCGAGCATGTCACCGATCCGGCGGTGCCGGGTCACCAGCGCCGCGGCGTTGTCCGGGTGCGGCGCGCTGAACTGCGGCGCCACGGTGAGCAGTTCGGCGTGCACGCCCATCATCTGATCGGAGGCCAATTCCAGTGGGCGCCAGGACAATCGGTCGACCGCGTCGGTCAGCTCGGCGTGCAGCAGGGCCCGGGTGGTCCGGTCCTGCCGGTCGAGTTGCTCGGGCGCGAGCGCGCGCACCTGCTCCAGCAGCTCGCGATAGGCCGCCAGCAGGCGGTTCTCGGCTTCCTCGGACAGATCTTCGATTCGGTCGTCGAACCGGTGGTCGCCCAGCATGGTCGCGACGGTGGGCGCGCTCTCGAGCCTGGCGTCCCAGTATCGGTCGGCGAGGTGGATCAACTCTTCGTGGGAGTTCATGGCCGCCATCATGCTCTCCTGACAGCGGCGGCGCACCGGAATAGGATGCGCCGCCGCTGGATTGGCTCGATCTAGCCGACGCCCAGGTAGGCCGATTTCACCGCCGAGTCGACCAGCAGGTCGCCGCCGGTGCCGGACTTGGTGACCTCACCGGTCTCCAGGATGTAGGCCCGGTCGCTGCGCACCAGGGCCTGCTGCGCGTTCTGCTCCACCATCAGCACGGTGGTGCCCTGCCGGTTGATCTCGCTGATGATCTTGAAGATCTGCTGGATCACCATGGGCGCCAGCCCCATCGACGGTTCGTCCAGCAGCAGCAACCGCGGCCTGGCCATCAGTGACCGCCCGATCGCCAGCATCTGCTGCTCGCCGCCGGAGAGCGTGCCGCCGACCTGCTTACGCCGTTCGGACAGCCGGGGGAACAGCTCGAAGACCCAGTCCAAGGTCTTGTCGTAGTCCGCCTTCTGCTTGAAAGGCCGCCCGTAGCAACCCATATCGAGATTCTCCTGCACCGTCATGCCGGGGAAGATGCCCCGGCCCTCCGGCGCCTGGATCAGTCCCTCGGTCACCCGGTCGTGCGCTTTCACACCGGTGATGTCGCGGCCCTCGAACAGGATCTTGCCGCGGGTCAGCGGCAGCAGCCCGGACAGCGCCCGCATGGTGGTGGTCTTGCCCGCGCCGTTGGCACCGAGCAGGGTGACCAGCTCCCCTTCCGCCACCTTCAGCGAAATACCGTGCAGCGCTTGAATTCTGCCGTAGTTGACCACCATGTCCTGCACTTCCAGCAGCGGCGGGGCGGCGCTGGGGGCCGGCTCCGAGGAGTCCTCGGCGCGTTCCTTGGTGATCGAGACCTGCTCCGGGCCGCGTCCCGGTTCCGGGATCGGCAGCACCTGCGTCGGCTGATCGTCGAGCAGTTGCGGCGCGGGAGCGTCGGATTCGGCTTTCGTCTCGGCCGCGCGAACCTCCTCGTCCGGCACACCCAGGTAGGCCGCGATCACCTCGGGGTTCTCGCGCACCTCGGCGGGCAGGCCGTCGGCGATCTTGCGGCCGAACTCCAGCACCACGATTCGATCGGTCACACCCATGACCAGGCGCATATCGTGCTCGATGAGCAGTACGGTGAACCCGTCGTCGCGGATCTTACGGATCAGATCCATCAGCGCGGCCTTCTCGGCCGGGTTGAACCCGGCCGCGGGCTCGTCCAGGCACAGCAGCTTCGGCTCGGTGGCCAGCGCACGCGCGATCTCCAGCCGACGCTGATCGCCGTAGGAAAGATTGCGCGCCTTCTCCACCGCCCGCGGCGCGATACCGACGAATTCGAGCAGCGCCATCCCGCGTTCGATGGCATCGCGTTCCTCGCGCCGATGCCGCGAGGTGCGGATGATCGCGCCCGGCACCGAGGTCTTGTGCCGGGCGTCGGTGCCCACCACCACGTTCTCCAGCGCGGTCATCTCGTTGAACAGCCGCACGTTCTGGAAGGTGCGGGCGATACCGAGCCGGGTGATCTCGTTGCGCTTGGACTTCGTCAGCGGTTTGCCGTCGAAATAGACCAGACCCGACGCCGGCTTGTAGACACCGGTGATCGCGTTGAAGCAGGTGGTCTTGCCCGCGCCGTTCGGCCCGATCAGGCCCAGGATCTCACCGCGGCGGATCTCGAAGTCGAGCGAGTCGAGCGCGGTGAGCCCGCCGAACTTCACGGTAAGGCCCTCGGTGCGCAGCAGCGGCGCACCGACCTCGGTCTCGATATCACGGTGCGGCGCAACCACTTCGGCGACGGTCTCGGCATCGCCGAGCTCCGGAATCACCGCCGTGAGATCCACCTCGCCCGCGGACTGCTCCTCGGGCGGCGGCGCGTAACCCGCACCCATGTCCTCGTTGTCGAACAGCGCGTCACCCGCGCCCGGGCCGGTCATCGTCCCGCTCCGATCGTCTCGGACTCGGCCGGGCGGCGCACCGCCTGGTAGACCTGCCGACCGTAGGTGAGCAGTTTCTGCCGGACCGGGAACAGACCCTGTGGACGCAGAATCATCATCACCACCAACGCAATACCGAAGTACAGATATTTGAGATCGCCGAGCGACTGCGCACCACCCGGCCGATACAGCAGCACGCTGCCGATCAACAGGGCGCCCAGCACGCCGGTCACCACCATGCCGAGCGAGACGCCGCGTCGGCCCCAGCCGACCATGTTCCGGGCTTTGAACCGCCAGAACAGGGCCAGCAGAATGAACGCCGCGACATCCAGGATCAGCAGGGTGTACCCGGTGGCCTCGTCGGACACCAGCTTGGCCGAGGCCAGCCGGTCCGGCAGATAGGCGATGAGGAACGCGCCCGCCAGCACCCCCAGCTTGTTGCCCTGACCGCCGATCACGACCGCGCACAGGAACAGCATGGAGTTGACGATGTCGAACCGGGTCGGGTTCACGAATTGCACCTGCCCGGCGTAGATCGCGCCCGAGATACCGCCCACGGCGGCACCGATCGTGAACGCCCACAGCTTGTACTTGAAGGTCTGCACGCCCATGATCTCGGCGACATCCTCGTCCTCGCGGATCGCCACCCAGGCGCGGCCCACCCGGCTGCGCTCCAGATTGCCGACGATCAGCAGCATGACGATGATCAGCGCCATACCCAGCCAGTACCAGTAGGTTCCGTAGCTGGCCCGGTCGAGCAGGTTGGAAGCGTCGGGATCGCCGAGATTGCCCGCGGAGAACACGCCGTTGGGATTCTGCTCGGATTCGCCGACGCGCGGATACGCCACCTCTTGCAGGCCCAGACTGCCGTTGGTGATCTCACCGAGATTGTCGGCGAGCAATCGGACGATCTCGCCGAAACCCAGCGTGACGATGGCCAGGTAGTCGCCGCGCAGGCGAAGTGTCGGTGAGCCGAGAATCAAACCCGAGAGTGCGGTCACCAGCAAGGCCAGTGGCAGACAAGCCAGCCAAGCCCATTTCGGATCGAGCCAGCCGTCGCCGACCTGGTTCCACGGACTGTCCCGACTGGTGAGCAGGCCGACGGTGTAGGCACCGACCGCGTAGAAGCCGACATAGCCCAGATCGAGTAGCCCCGCCTGCCCGACAACGATATTCAGGCCGATCGCCACCAGGCAGAACATCGCGACCCGGGCCATCACCGTGCCGAAGTCGTAGGAGGGAGTGTCCACCAGTCCAGGCGGGAACAGCGGCAGCAGCGCCAGCAGCGCGATGAACGGCACCCCGACAGCCCACTGCCCCGGGCGGCTCAGCCCCTCCCACCAGGTGCGAATGGCGTCACCGATACCGTGACGCTCAACGGTATCCGTCATGCCCGTGCCCTTCCCAGACTCTCGCCGAGGATGCCGGTCGGACGCACCATCAGCACCAATACCAGCACCACGAACGCGACCACGTCGCGCCACTGGGTACCGAAGAACAATTGGCCGTACTGCTCCACCACGCCCAGGATGATGCCGCCGAGCAGCGCACCGCGCAGGTTGCCGATACCGCCGAGCACCGCCGCGCTGAACGCCTTGATGCCGAGGATGAAGCCACCCGAATAGATGATCCCGTTCGGGATCTTGAGCGTGTAGAGCAGCGCCGCCGCACCGGCGAGAATGCCGCCGATGAAGAACGTGAGCATGATGACCCGCTCCCGGGACACTCCCATCAGTGTCGCGGTGTCCGGGTCCTGCGCCACGGCACGGATGCCCCGGCCGAATTTCGTTCGGTTGATCAGGAATTCGGTGGTGATCGCCAGGATGATCGCGGCGAGCACGATGATGATCATGATGTTGGTGACGCTGGCACCGCCGAAGCCGAGCAGCTCGGTCGCCTCCACCAGCTGAACACCCTGCTGCGCGTTCGTGCCGCCCATGCCGGGCCACAGCTTCGGCAGGATGAAGTGCACGAACTCCTGCAGCACGAACGACATGCCGATCGCGGTGATCAGGAAGGCCAGGGGTTTCGCACCGCGTCGGCGCAGCGGCCGGTACGCGCTGCGTTCCAGTCCGACGGCAGCGGCGCCGGAGATCGTCGCGCCGATGATGCCCGCCAGCACGAGGTACACGATGGTCAGCACCGCGCCCTGCGCGTACGGATTGGGCGCCGCGGCGAAGCCGAAGATCATCAGACCGATCAGTTGCCCGAACATGCCGAGCATGAAGACTTCCGAGTGCGCGAAATTGATGAGCCGCAGCACGCCGTAGACCAAGGTGTAGCCCACGGCGACCAGAGCGTAGATAGCGCCGTAGGTCACTCCGTCAACGGTCAGTTGCCAGAAGTTGTCGATCACCCCGTTGTAGTTGAAGTCGATCGATGCGCCGAGGAGTTGTACTCCCCCGGCCAATGCTGTTGTTGTCATACGTATTTCGCCCTCATCCAATCGCCCAGGTCACGAAAGCAGCACGCATGGGATTCGCACGAACCCCATGCGTGCTGCGCTTCGAAGTGCCCGCGGGCTACTCGACTACTTGACCGTGTAAATCCAGATGAGCGCCTTCGACAGCTCGCCGTTCGGGCTCCACTTGTAGGTGCGGGCCAGGCCGTCACCCTCGTAGTTGCGCACGAACTCGAGCAGGTCGGCGCGCTTCACCTTGCCGCTGTCGATGCCCTTGAACAGGATCGTCGCCAGGTCGTAGCCCTCGACCGAATAGACGCCGGGCGCCTCGTTGTTCAGCGCCTGGTAGTCCTTGGCGAACTTCTCCGGCGCCGGACCGCACGGGCAGGTCAGGGTGGCGCCCTTGGCGGCGTTGCCCGCCTGCTTGACGAACTGCGGGTCGTTGACGCCGTCGGGGCCGACGAACACCGCGTTCACGCCGCCGGACTTCAGCTGCGCGGCGAACGGCGCACCCTCGGCGTAGTAACCCGCGTAGAACACCGCGTCCGCGTTGGCGGCCTTGATCTTGGTGACGGTGGCGGAGAAGTCCTTGTCACCGGCCTTGATCGCGGCGGCGCAGCTCGGATCGGCGGCGGCGCCCAGGCCCGCCTTGATGCTCTTGGCCAGACCGGTGCCGTAGTCGGTGTTGTCCTCGACGACACAGACCTTCTTGTAGCCGGCGGTGTTCACCAGGTACTTGGCCACCGAGGGGCCCTGCACGTCGTCGTTGGCCAGGCCGCGGAAGAAGCTGGTCCAGCCGTTCTGGGTGAGCGTCGCATTGGTGGCGGAGGCGGAGGTCGCCACCAGGCCCGCGTCGCTGAGCAGCTTGCCGGTCGCCTTGGTCTCGCCGGAGAAGGTCGGGCCGACCAGGCCGATGATCGACTGATCGTTGATGATCTGCGGAATCACCGAGGTGGCCTTCTGCGGATCACCCTCGGTGTCGAAGGGCTTGTACTCGATCTTGCACCCGGGGTTCGCGTCGTTGTGCGCCTTCAACGCCACCTTGATGCCGAAGTCGATATTGATGCCCAGCTGAGCATTCGGGCCGGTCAGCGGGCCCGCGAAAGCGATGGCCGTGCCCGCGGGGCAGGTCGCTTTGCCGTCACCGGCGGGATCGGCCGCCTTGGACTGCGACGCCGCCGGCACTTCCTTGCCGTCGGTGTCGACCTGAACCACCGGAGCGATGGTCAGGCCACCGGAATCGGTCCCCGTGGTCTTTCCGTCGCTGGTCGACTTATCACTGCATCCGGACAGCACCAGCGCGGCGGCAGCGCCGATAACCAATGCGCCTCGCGTGGAACGACTGCGCCATGTCGAACTAAGCACGTCTCACCTCTACGTCCTGCTGAACCCTCATCAGGGTGGACCGACTACGTTGGCCCGTCCAGAACATAGCGTTGGTACGTTAGATCCGCATCACATTCGGGTGATGCGGATGACTTGATTTCGAAGATTTTATAAAGAGCATGTGAAGTCGGTGCAAACTTTCCAGCCCTCGGCCCCCGAGGGCTGGCAGTTCGATCACTTCGGCGTGAGATTCTCCAGCACCACCTCGGCTACCGCCTTCATGGTAGTGCGACGATCCATCGCGGTCCGCTGAATCCACTTGAAGGCCTGCGGCTCCGACAGACCGTGAGTCTGCATGAGCACACCCTTGGCGCGCTCCACCAGCTTGCGGGTCTCCAAGCGGTCGGCCAGATTGGCGACCTCGCTCTCCAGCGCGGCGATCTCATGGAAGCGACTCGCGGCCAGCTCGATGGCCGGCACCAGATCCGACTTGGTGAACGGCTTGACCAGATAGGCCATCGCCCCGGCATCGCGGGCCCGCTCGACCAGGTCACGCTGGCTGAACGCGGTCAGAATCACCACGGGCGCAACGCGTCTGGAGGCGATCTCGGCGGCGGCGTCGATACCGTCGCGGCGCGGCATCTTCACATCCATGATCACCAGATCCGGCCGATGCTCCACCGCCAGGTCCACCGCCTGCTGGCCGTCGCCCGCCTCGCCGACGACCAGATAGCCCTCCTCGGTCAGCATCTCCACCAGATCCATCCGAATGAGCGCCTCATCCTCAGCAACGACGACACGCTTCGCCGCGACGTCGCGCTTCGCGGCAGCGCCCCCTGCTGTTTCACTCATAGGTAGACCCCTCTGTTCCGATGCCTGACTCCTCCACGCCCGGGCCGGCACGCCGAGACCCGATCTACCCGAGCCTCCGCGCGCCCGTCGCGGGCGTCGAGTGATGTAAAGAGTACCGTTCACCCCGGCCGAGACCGTATATACCCTGCGCAAACCGGGTGCGGTTGCGCCACGACGCAACCGGTTCGCCTCCACGGCCCCCGGCACGCTATAGTTCTCATCCGGTGCTCGCCGATGTGGCGGAACTGGCAGACGCGACGGTCTCAAAAACCGTTATCCGAAAGGATGTGTGGGTTCGAGTCCCACCATCGGCACCGAGGCTGAGAGGGCGGTACACCTACCGCCCTCTTTTCTTTTGCCCCCGGGCGGCTCGCCCGGTATACGGCACGCTACGTCGAGATGAATATGCCTCACCGGAGGTGTGATTCGTCGCCGGGAAGGTTTTGCGACGCCGACGCGCGTTTTAGCGTGAGCCCATGCACGTCCTGTTCGTCTGCAACGGCAATGTCTGTCGGTCGGTGATTGCCGAGCGAGTGGCGCGTGCCGTGGCGCGCGAATACGAACTGACAGGACTGACCGCCGAAAGCGCGGGAACGCGGGCACTGGTCGGCTTTCCGGTCGAACCGCTTGCCGCGCAGACCATTACCGGCCTGGGCGCGGACCCGGCGGGATTCAAAGCCCGCAAACTCCGACCCGACATGATCGACCGGGCCGATCTGGTGCTGGCGATGACCGTACAGATCCGCGATCAGGTCACCGAGATGGGTTTCGGGGTCGGCGCCCGGACTTTCACCCTGCTCGAAGCGCATCGGATCGCGAAAGTGACCGGCGCGCACACCATCGCGGAATTGCATACGGCCCGCAACGATCTGTCCCTGGTCGGGCGCGAGAACATCGCCGACCCGGTCGGCCTGTCCGAAACCGCCTACTGCGAGGTGGGCGATCGGATCGCTGAAGCGCTTGTGCCCCTGCTGGTCGCGCTCGCGCCGCAGGAATACAGCCGCCCCGCCCAGGACGAGCCCGGACTGGTGGTGGGGCCCGAGACGCGTCCCGCACCGCTCGCCAGCTTCCTGGCGGCACAGCGCATCCGGTGACGCCGGAGGCGAAACACCGGACCCGCCGGGCAAATCGCCGCCGCCTCTGTGATTAATACCGAGCCAGGGATTACACTCCCGGGCGGACACTTGCCGCAGTTGCTGGTTCGGACCGGACAGGAATCGACATGCCGAAACGCATTTCGGATGTTTCGCTCCATGTTTACGTGACACCGGAAACGCTCGACGATGTCGTCGAGACAGTCCGCGCTGTCGTCGATGACCATCTCCAGGATCGGGATGTATTCGCGTGGAGATTCACGCTGCCGGTCGATCCGGAGGACGCCGAACACGCCGACCTGGAATCACGCTGGCGCGCCGAGTCACCGAATACCGATCCCGGCGCCAGGCGCACCTATGAAATCGCGCTCAGCCTCGTCGGCGCGCCGCGCGATCTCACCGCGGGCGGCCTGGCCGCCCTCGAACGCAGACTCATGCTCGAAACCGCAAGCAGTGCACTCGGTTCGACAATTCCCCGGACCATCCGCACGCAACACCGGGACAGCTACGACTTCGAATACGAACGCGAATACCTCTGAAAAGACCCCGCCGCCCGGGTGGGACGACGGGGTCGCGGTCGATCGGCCGGCTACCGCCGGGACGGGAAGTGCCGGATCAGCCCCTCCTGCACGGTGGTCGCGAGCAGCTCACCCGAGCGGGAGTAGAACCGCCCGGTGGCCAGTCCGCGCGAGCCCGCCGCCACCGGCGACTCGGTGCAGTACAGCGCCCAGTCGTCGAATCGGAACGGCCGGTGGAACCAGATGGAGTGATTCACCGTGGCCGCGACGATCCGATCCAGCCCCCAGGACAGCCCGTGCGTGGTGATGATCGAATCCAGCACCGTGGTATCCGACGAATAACCCAGCGTCGCAACGTGAATCAGCGGGTCGTCGGGCAACTGCCCGTCCGCCTTCATCCACACGCGGTTGTGGTTCAACCGCTCCCCCGTGCCCTTGAGGATCCAGGCCGGGTCATTGGTGTAGCGCATATCGATCGGATGCGGCGCCTTGACGAACATCTCCAGCTTGTCCTCCAAGCCTTCGAAGCTCTCCTCCACCCGCGGCAGCGTCTCCGGATCCGGGACCTGCGGCTGCTCGTGCGAATGCTCCAGCCCCTTGCCCCAATCCTGGAACGCGGCGAGCATGACGAACAGCTCCTGCCCGTCCTGGGTCGCGGTGACCGTGCGGTTGGCGAACGCGCGCCCGTCACGATGCCGATCCACTCGATACTGGATCGGCTGCTTGGTGTCGCCGCCACGCACGAAATGCGCGTTGACGGCATGCACCGGACGGTCACCGACGGTGCGTCCGGCCGCCATGATGGCCTGCGAGACCAGCTGCCCGCCGAAGGTGCGACTCCACACCTTCTCCGGATGCTGGCCGACGAAGACGTCCTCGTCGACCTGCTCCAGATCGAGCAGGCCCAGCAGCACGTCGAGCTCGGTGGAGCCGGTGGCTCCGATCCCGACGGAACCGCCTAGCGATGTAGACAAATCAGTGGTCCTCCTCGCCGATGCGATGCACGTGGATCAGGTTGGTGGACCCGACAGTACCCGGCGGGGAGCCCGCCACGATGACCACGAGATCACCTTTCCGATAACGGCCCATCGACAATAGCGCCACATCGACCTGATGGATCATCTCGTCGGTGCTGTCCACGGTCGGGACGATGAAGGTCTCGGTGCCCCAGGTCAATGCCAGCTGACTGCGCACCTCCGGCAGCGGGGTGAACGCCAGCAGCGGCAGCGGGGTGTGCAAGCGGGCCAGGCGGCGCACCGTGTCACCGGACTGGGTGAACGCCACCAGCGCCTTGGCATTGAGCCGCTCGCCGATATCGCGGGCCGCGTAGGAGATGACGCCACGCTTGGTGCGGGGCACATGGGTCAGCGGGGGAACCCGGGTCGACTCGGCTTCCACCGCGCTCACGATGCGGGCCATGGTGCGCACCGTCTCGATCGGGTACGCGCCGACCGAGGTCTCACCGGAGAGCATCACCGCGTCGGCGCCGTCGAGCACCGCGTTGGCCACATCGGAGGCCTCGGCCCGGGTGGGGCGCGAATTCTCGATCATCGACTCCAGCATCTGGGTGGCCACGATGACCGGCTTGGCATTCTCCCTGGCCATCTGGATCGCGCGCTTCTGCACGATCGGCACCTGCTCCAGCGGCAGCTCCACACCGAGATCGCCGCGCGCGACCATGACGGCGTCGAAGGCGAGCACGACCGCCTCGAGATTATCGATGGCCTCCGGCTTCTCCAGCTTGCCGATCACCGGAACCCGGCGGCCGACCCGATCCATCACGTCGTGCACCAGCTCGACATCGGACGGGGACCGCACGAAGGAGAGCGCGATGAAGTCGACGCCCAGCTCGAGCGCGAACTCCAGATCCTCGATGTCCTTCTCCGACAGCGCGGGCACGGACACGTCCATGCCGGGCAGCGAGACGCCCTTGTTGTTGGAGACCGGCCCGCCCTCGGTGACCCGGCAGACCACGTCGTTGCCGTCGACGGCGGTGACCGTCAGGCCGACCTTGCCGTCGTCGACGAGCAGGCGATCACCCGGCTTCGCGTCGGCGGCCAGCTCCTTGTAGGTGGTGGAGACACGATCGTGGGTGCCCTCGATGTCATCGACGGTGATGCGCACCTCTTCGCCGGTCGCCCACATGGTCTTGCCCTCGGTGAACCGGCCGAGGCGGATCTTCGGCCCCTGGAGGTCGGCGAGGATGCCGACCGCGCGGCCGAGATCGTCGGAGGCCGCGCGCACCTTCTTGTAGTTCTCCGCATGGTCGGCGTGCTCACCGTGGCTGAAATTCAGCCGAGCCACGTCCATGCCGCTCTCGACGAGTTCGCGGATCCGTTCCTCGGTGGCAGTGGCCGGGCCGAGCGTGCACACAATCTTCGTCCGTCGCATCACGGACTAAGCCTAATCCCGTCCCAGTGGTGGGTGACGCCGTGGCCTCGGTGAAAAGTGGGTGAAAATAATGAACCGCTGTCGGTCGAAGCTACGAACGGGCCACGTGCCGGGACAATCTGGTCTCCAACCGGGTCTGCCCGAAGCCCAGAACCAGGCAGATCACCCAATAGTAGATAGCGGCGACACCGTAGAGCGCGAAGAAGTCGAAGGTCGGCGCCGCGGCCACCTGCGCGGTCCGAAACAGCTCGGTGACCGTGATGGTGGACGCCAGCGCGGTGTCTTTGACCAGTGAGATCAGCGTGTTGGACAGCGGCGGCACCGCGATCCGCGACGCCTGCGGCAGGATGATCAGCCGCATCTGCTGCGCGTAGGACATGCCGAGCGCGCGCGCCGCCTCCCACTGGCCGTCGGCCACCGAGAGAATCGCGGCGCGCACCACCTCGGCCGCGTACCCTCCGACATTCAGGCTGAACGCCACCGTCGCGGCCGGGAACGGTTCCAGCGTGATCCCGAACTGCGGCAGGCCGTAGAAGATGATGAACAGCTGCACGAGCAGCGGCGTACCCCGGATGATCGAGATGTAGAACCGGGCGGCCGCCGAGAGCGGCCACACCGGGGACATCCGAGCCAGCGCTACGAACAGCGCGATCACCAAACCGATGACGAAACTGATCGCGGTGAGCGACAGCGTCATCGTCACCGTGGCCTTCAGCATCGGCCACAGGTTCTGCTGGATCAGCTCCTTTGTCGCGGCATCCACCAGCGGTTACTTGCTGACGTCGGTGCCGAAGTACTTTTCCGAGATACGCGCCAGCGTGCCGTCGGCGCGCAATTGGTCCAGCGCCGTGTTGATTTCGCCGATCAGCGCGTCACCCTTGCGGGCGGCGAAGGCCTGCTGGCTGGTCTCGCCGGTCTTGCCCGCGACCTTGACGGCGGTATCGCCGGTCTTCTTGTTGTACTCGGCGACGGCGAGCGAATCGTTCAGGGTCGCGTCCACGCGGTTGTTCTTGAGCAGCTGGATCGCCTGCACGAAGCCTTCCACGGCCTCGACCTTCGCACCGGCCTGCGCGGCGACCTTGCCCCAGTTGGAGGTGGCGGTCTGAGCGCAGGTCTTGCCGCTCAGATCGGCCAGGGTGCTGATGGCGCTGTTGTCGGATTTGGTGATGATCACGCCCTCCGAGGTGGTGTACGGCTGGGAGAGTTCGTATTTGTTCTTTCGCTCGTCGTTGATGGTCACCTGGTTGGCGACCAGATCGAAGCGCTTGGACTCCAGCCCGGCGAAGATCGCGTCCCACGGGGTCTGCACGAATTCCACCTTGCGGCCCAGCTTCTGGCCGACCGCCTCGATGACCTCCACGTCGTATCCGGTGAGCTTGAGCCCCGGCCCCTGGAAGCTGAAGGGCGCGTAGGTGCCCTCGGTGCCGACCTTCAACGTGCCCGAGTCACCGTCACCGCAGGCAGAAAGCCCGGTAGCGGCGACAACGGCCAAAAGGACAGCAGTGAAGAACTTGCGGCGCATCGGGATCCCTCATTCTCTCGAGCCACACAATTCGACCCAACCTACGCGGGGTCCATTGCGAAGCACAGTATCGCGATCTTGCCGAGCGAAACACTCGACAACGAAAACACCCCGCCTCGTGTGTCGAAGCGGGGGGCTTTGGAGCAGCGCAGCCTTCGCTGACCTTCTACACGTTGTAGTGGACGAAGCTACCCCACTGAGGCTGACCGCCCCCTACAGGTTCGCTCAAGCCGACGACCATGGTCCGTTGGCCGGGTTTGGAGTTACCCAGCGAGCATTTCACCATGGTTTGCACCCCATAGGGATTCGAGCAGCTGAAGCTCTGAACCGAGCCGTCCTTCCAGGTTACGTTGCTGACGACGGCTTGACCGTCATCGCACAGATCTGCCACGTAAACCGCATTCTCGGCAACAACCACAGAAGCAGATGCCCGCAGCGTGCAGCGGTCCCGCTTCAGGTCACCGAGAAATGACATCGCGCCGTCTGGAAGGATCCCCGGCACTCTGCTGCCGACCTCGGCCGCAGCACTGGCCGGATTGAACGCTGTCGCGAGTACCACTGCGATGGAGGCGGCCGCGCCGATCTTATGAACAGCTCTGATCTCCATTGAATCCTCCAGGTGTGCTGATGCGCATCTCGCTCGAGCCTTACCTCCCGGCATCCTCCGTCGGACCCGGTCGCGAGATCTTCTGTCACTTACTTGGATTCATCTGCGACGCAGCAGGTTCCACCGATTGGAGTGACAAGCATCACATTCGGTTCACGATGCGGTGTAACCGAAAACGCCCCCGCCTCGTGTCTCGAGGCAGGGGCGTTCGAATGCCTGATCGTCACTCCTGGAGCGGACGGCCCATCGCGTCGGGCACCTTGCCGGTGAGGATCATGATCGCGTCGATCAGAGCCCAGATGCCGCAGCCACCGCAGGTGATCAGCTGCAGGATGCCGGTGGTGTTGTCGCCCAGATAGAAACGGCCGACACCGAACTGGCCCAGGAACAGCTGAAGCAGACCTGCGGTCAGCTTCTGCTTATCGGAGAACGGGGTGCCGTACATGTCGCGGCCGTACGGCGCTTCGGGATCCATGCCCGGCATGCCGCCGTAGGGCGCAGGCGGGTAACCGGCCGGCTGGCCGTACTGCGGCTGGCCGCCGTACTGCGCCTGCTGGGCGTAGGGATCCGAGGGCTGGCCGTACTGCGGCTGCTGCTGCGCGTACGGATCCGACGCCGGCTTGTTCAGATCAGGACCCGTACCGGGCGGGCCGTACTGCGGACCACCGAATCCAGGATTGTTCTGGTAAGGGTCGGTCACTCATGTCCTCCTCATTCGTGCGCGGGCACCCCTCCGGCCCCGGCTTGATTCGATCGGCAGACCGGGGCGAAACACGCTACCCGCGACGATCAGGTGACATTCTTGCCCGAATCACCCGTTTTTGTCGCATCGGTCTCCGACGACGCGTCCTCCGGCGTCGACTCGCCGGATTCCGGTTCCTTATCGTCGTCGGAATCGGATTCGTTGACAACCGTGTCGGATTCGGTGGAATCGGCGTCCCGCTTCTCCAGCACCACAGTCGGCGCGGCGGCGGATTCCGCACCCGCCCGGCGCAATTCACCGAACTGCCACGGCCACGGCCGACGCATCCCGCCGGGTTGCAGCTGCTCCGGTGTCTCCCGGCCACGGGTCGCGAAGACGAAATAGGCGATGGCGGCGAGGAATACGAGCGCAGCGGTGAACGAATTGATCCGGATACCCGCGATATGTGTGGCCTCGTCGTCACGCAGCAGCTCCACCACGAACCGGCCCACACAGTAGCCCGCGACATACAGCGCGAACAGGCGCCCGTGCCCGATCCGGAAGCGCTTGTCGATCTGCACCAGCAGCACGACCACCAGTACGTTCCACAGCAATTCGTACAGGAAGGTCGGCTGCACGACCTTCTCGGCGACCCCGTTGGAGACGCCGTTCATCATGTCCAGGCGGCCGTCGTCGTCGAAGCGCGGATAGATCTCGAGGCCCCACGGCACCGTGGTCTCGCGGCCGTACAGCTCCTGGTTGAACCAGTTGCCGAGCCGGCCGATGGCCTGGGCCAGCAGGATCGGCGGCGCGATGGCATCGCCGAAGGCAGGCAACGGAATCCGGTAAACCCGGCAGCCGATCCAGGCGCCGATACCGCCCAGGAACACCGCACCCCAGATACCCAGCCCGCCCTGCCAGATATACAGCGCCTCGACCGGGTTCTTGCCCGCGCCGAAGTACTTCTGCCAATCGGTGGCGACATGGTAGAGGCGGCCACCGACCAAGCCGAACGGCACCGCGAACATCGCGACATCGAGCACGGTCCCCTGCTGGCCGCCGCGCGCCACCCAGCGCTTGTCACCCCACCAGATGGCGACGATGATGCCGATGATGATGCACAGGGCGTAGGCCCGCAGCGGCACCGGGCCGACCTGCCACACCCCTTGGGGCGGGCTGGGAATATAGGCCAGCAGGCTGGTTCCGGCCGCCGCGGTGTCTGCCAAGACTTGTACGGTCACGCAGGCCACCGTAGCCGAGTGAGCGACAGCCGCAAGCGCCGCGGTCAGTTCCCGCCGAGCTCACCTTCGCGCGTATCCTCGAGCACCGCCACGTCGGCGATGTCTTGCGGACGCCCCGACGCTCGCTTGTTCGCGATCAAGTCGGCCGCCGACAGGAATGGCACGACCTGGCTACCCAGGGTGACATCCACCCGCCGCTCCCAGCAGGTCTCGAACTCCACGCCATCGACCGAGGTCAACAGATCAATACGCTTCGGCGGATGTCCGAGCTGCACGACCATGCCCTCCTCGAGAAAATCGGCCGCCCGCAGACCGAGTGAGCCGAATCCGAAATCGGCGAGCGCCGCGACCAGGCGATCCGCGTTCTGCGGATCGATCCACACCCAGACATCCAGGTCCTTGGTGAATCGCGGATGACCATGGACGGCAACCGCATATCCGCCGACTATCAGGAACCGGACCTCATGCGCGACGCACGATTCGATGAACTCGCTGAAGTCGCGGTCCAGCTCCATCCGGCCCCCAGCCGTAGTAGTCAGATCGAAGTTCCTCGACGTGTGCGACGCGTTCGACCGATGACCGAGCCCGCCACCACTTCCGGTCGGGATCGGCGTCGTGGAGACGCCGTCGCACAACGGTACGTCGGATTGCGCTCATGACTCGAGCTTATCCGGTGGACGTCATTGCCGAGCGGACGCCTTCGGCGAGTTCGGTGGTCAAGGCGCGGACCGCGTCCAGGCTTTCGCCGGCCGCGCTGACCAGCGCCGACCCCACGATGACGCCGTCGGCGTAGGCCGCGATCTCGGCCGCCTGTGCGCCCGAGCGGACACCGAGGCCGACGCCGATCGGAATGTCGGAGTGCGCGCGGACCCGGGCGCACAGCGCGGGCGCCATGGACGACACCGCGTCGCGAGCGCCGGTGACGCCCATGGTGGAGGCCGCGTAGATGAACCCGCGCGAGGCTTCCAGCGTCTTCACCAGCCGCTCCTCGGTGGAGGACGGCGCGACCAGGAAGATCCGGTCCAGATCGTGTGCGGCGGAGGCGACGAACCAGTCGTCGGCTTCCTCCGGAATGAGATTCGGGGTGATGATGCCCGCGCCGCCGGCGCCGGCGAGATCCCGCGCGAAGCGGTCGACACCGTATTTGAGCACCGGGTTCCAGTAGCTCATGACCACGGCCTGACCACCGGCCCCGGTGATCGCCTCGACGACGGTGAACACGTCCCTGACCCGCACGCCACCGCGCAGCGCCTGCTCGGCGGCCTGCTGGATGGTCGGGCCGTCCATCACCGGGTCGGAGTAGGCGACACCGACTTCGATGATGTCGCAACCGGATTCGACCATCGCCGTGCACGCCGCGATCGAACCCGCCAGATCCGGATATCCGGCCGGCAGATACCCGATCAGCGCGGCCCGATTCTCCGCGCGCGCCGCGGCGAAGGTGTTCGCGAGTCGGGACTGCTGGCTCACTGGGGCTCCTCGCCGTACAGGCCGAACCATTCGGCTGCGGCGTATTTCAATGTCACTGCCATATCTTTGTCGCCGCGGCCGGACACCGGGTTCACTGTGCTTCCTCGCCGTACAGGCCGAACCATTCTGCTGCGGTATCCATATCTTTGTCACCGCGGCCGGACAGGTTCACCAGGATGATCGCGCCCTCGCCGAGTTCCTTGCCCAGTTGCAGCGCGCCCGCCACCGCGTGCGCGGACTCGATCGCCGGGATGATGCCCTCGGCGCGGGACAGCAGCAGTAGCGCGTCCATCGCCTCGGTGTCGGTGACCGGCCGGTATTCGGCGCGGCCCACATCTTTGAGGTAGGCGTGCTCCGGGCCGACGCCCGGATAGTCCAGACCGGCGGAGATGGAATGCGATTCGATGGTCTGGCCGTCCTCGTCCTGCAGCAGGTACGAGTACGCGCCCTGGAACGCACCCGGCGTGCCGCCGGTGAAAGTGGCCGCGTGCCTTCCGGTTTCGACACCGTCGCCGGCCGCCTCGAAACCGATCAGGCGGACCTCGGCGTCATCGAGGAACGGGTGGAAGATGCCGATGGCGTTGGAGCCGCCGCCGACACAGGCCACGACCGCGTCGGGCAGTCGCCCGGTCCGCTCACGCACCTGGGCGCGCGCCTCCATGCCGACGATGCGCTGGAAATCGCGGACCATGGTCGGGAATGGGTGCGGACCCGCGGCGGTGCCGAAGCAGTAGTAGGTGTCCTCGGCGTTGGACACCCAGTCGCGCAGCGCCTCGTTGATCGCGTCCTTCAGGGTGCGCGAACCGGTCTCCACCGAGACCACCTCGGCGCCGAGCAGCCGCATACGGGCCACGTTCAGCGCCTGGCGGGCGGTGTCGACCGCGCCCATGTAGATGACGCAGTCCAGGCCGAGCAATGCGCACGCGGTGGCGGTGGCGACGCCGTGCTGGCCCGCGCCGGTCTCGGCGATGACCCGGGTCTTGCCCATCCGCTTGGCCAGCAACGCCTGGCCCAGCACATTGTTGATCTTGTGAGAACCGGTGTGGTTCAAGTCTTCCCGCTTCAGCAGGATGCGCGCGCCACCGGCATGCTCGGCCAACCGGGTGCACTCGAACACCGGCGACGGCCGCCCGGTGTAGTCGCGCTGCAACCGGTCCAGCTCGTCGAGGAAGGACGGATCGGTCCGGCACTTCTCGTATTCGGCGGTGACCTCCTCGATCACGGCCATCAACGCCTCGGGCACATGCCGCCCGCCGTACACGCCCCAGTGCCCGCCGGAATCCGGCTCGTGGGTGCTCTTGTCGTGGACGCCGTCGCTCGCCTTGGGAAGAGCGCTCATCACCGGCCCCGCCGCGCGGGCTTCGGGCAGGACGGGTGCGTACCGGCGGTCACCAGCTGCAGGACCGCGGCCCGCGGATCACCGCTGGTCACCAGCCCCTCACCGACCAGCACGGCATCCGCGCCGGCGCCCGCGTAGGCGAGCAGGTCGGCGGTGCCGCGAATCCCGGATTCGGCGATCCGGATGACCTCGGTGGGCAGGCCGGGCGCGATCCGCGCGAAGACGTCGCGATCCACCTCGAGAGTTTTGAGATTGCGGGCGTTCACGCCGATCACCGAGGCACCGGCCGACAGCGCGCGGTCGGCCTCCTCCTCGGTGTGCACCTCGACCAGCGCGGTCATACCCAGCGATTCGGTGCGATCGATCAGCGCGGACAGGGTGTCCTGCTCCAGCGCCGCCACGATCAGCAGGATGACGTCGGCGCCGTGCGCGCGCGCCTCGTGGATCTGGTAGGGCCCGACCACGAAATCCTTGCGCAGGATCGGGATCGACACGCTCGCGCGCACCGCGTCCAGATCGTCGAGCGACCCGCCGAAGCGGCGGCCCTCGGTCAGCACGGAGATGATCCGGGCGCCGCCGTCCTCATAGGACTTGGCCAGGCTGGCCGGGTCCGGTATGTCGGCCAGCGCGCCCTTGGAGGGCGAGGCGCGCTTGACCTCGGCGATCACGCCGATACCGTCCTCGAGCAGGGCCGCGCGGGCGTCCAGCGGGGCGGGGACCTTGGTCGCGGCGGCTTTGATGGACTGGAAGTCCAGGATGGCTTCTCGAGCGGCCACATCCGCGCGGACCCCGTCGAGAATCGAGTCGAGTACCGTCATCTGGCTCGAATCCTTTCTGGGGAGACGGACTTGCTGCCTGAGAATCCCCCCAGGCGCTGTCTCACCGATGCTGACAAAGAATAAATGGCGGGCAGTTTCCCGGTCGCGCCGGGGTTGGGCTGCGGGCGGGCGGGCCGCTCGCGAATCCGAAGCAACCGGCCGCCGACCGTGGTGCCGGTCACGTCAGGGCGCCTTACCGCCCGGCGGATCCGCGGACTCCTCGGTCGGATCGGTGCCCGCGTCGAGCGCGTCCCAGAGCACGCGCTCCGACAGCGGGCCACCAGGCTGCTCCGCGTCACGCTGTCTGGCCACCTGCTCGGTCGCCGCCGCCCGGCGCGTCACGGGATTGTCGTACTTACCGGACAGCTGCGCGGTGTCGCGCGGCATCCGGGTCAGCAGCAGCGCCGCGACGAAGGCGGCCACCGCGCCCAGCAGGGCGAGCACGGCCGGGAACGGCGCGGCGCTCGCCGCGGTGACGGTGGCGCGGGCAGGCAGCTCGGCCAGCGTCGCGGCCCGCTGCTCCAGATTCCCGGATCCGGTGAGCAGCGCGAAGGACGGCACCGCCGTCACCGCGGCGACCAGCGCGACCAGCACGCCGATCACCCGACGCGGCCAGCCTCGCGTGGCCAGCACGGCCGCGACAGCGGCCAGCAGCACCAGCGCCAGCGGCGTCAGCGCGCCGAACCAGACACCGCCGTCGAGCTCGTCGGTGCGCGGTTCGGTGAGCCCGTCCGCGGAGGACACCGTCACCCAGATCATCCGGGACGCGCCCCACATCAGCGCGGCAGCCAGGGCGAGCAGCACCACGGGTAGCCGCACACCGGCCCTCGGCGCGGGTCGATCAGGTTCTGCCATCGCGAATCAGCCGTTCTCACTTCGGTTCTCGGCGCCGTACGCGCGCACCGTCTTGGCGGCGGCGACGGCCTTGAGCACCGCCATCGCCTTGTTGCGCGACTCCACGTCCTCGTAGTCCGGATCGGAGTCGGCGACCACGCCCGCCCCGGCCTGCACATAGGCGATGCCGTCCTTGAGCAGCGCGGTGCGGATGGCGATCGCGGTATCGGCGTCACCCGCGAAATCGAGATACCCGACCACGCCGCCGTAGATGCCGCGCCGGGTCGGCTCCAGCTCGTCGATCAGCTCCATCGCCCGCACCTTCGGAGCGCCGGAGAGCGTACCGGCCGGGAAGCAGGCGCGTACCGCGTCGAGCGCGACCTTGCCGGGCGCGAGCCGGCCCGACACCGTCGACACCAGATGCATGACATGGCTGTACCGCTCGATGTGCCGGTACTCGGTGACGCGCACCGTGCCCGGCTGGCATACCCGGCCCAGATCGTTGCGGCCCAGGTCGACCAGCATCAGGTGCTCGGCGTTCTCCTTCTCGTCGGCCAGCAGGCCCTTCTCGAGCAGCAGGTCGTCCTCCTCGGTGACCCCGCGCCAGCGCGTCCCCGCGATCGGATGGGTCGTCGCCACCCCCTCTTTCACGGTGACCAGCGCCTCCGGGCTGGAACCGACGATGGAGAAGGCGGTGCCGCCGTCACCGTCGGGCAGGTGGATCAGGTACATGTACGGGCTCGGATTGGAGGCGCGCAGCATGCGATACAGATCCAGCGGGGAGCCGTCGTAGTCCATTTCGAAGCGCTGCGAGAGCACGACCTGGAAGGCCTCGCCCGCTTCGATCTCCTTGACCAGGCGGCGCACGCCCGCGCCGAACTCGTCGGTGGTGCGGCGGCGCCGGTATTCGGGTTCGGGCTGGTCGAAGATCGAGACCGTGGACGCGGCGGGCGCGGCCAGCGCCTCGGTCATGCGGTCCAGGCGGGCGAGGGCGTCGTCGTAGGCCTCGTCGACGCCCTCGGTGGTGCCGTTCCAGTTGACCGCGTTGGCGATCAGGGTGATCGCGCCCTCGTGGTGGTCGAACGCGGCGAGATCGGTGGCCAGCAGCAGCACCATTTCGGGCAGGTGCAGATCGTCCACGGCGTGGTCGGGCAGGCGTTCGATCCGGCGCACCGCGTCGTAGCCGAGGTAGCCGACCATGCCGCCGGTCAGCGGGGGCAGGTCCGGTAGGCGCTCGGTTTGCAGCAGTTCCAGCGTTTCGCGCAGCGCGACCAGCGGATCGCCGCCGGCGGGCGCGTCCTTGGGGATATTGCCGAGCCAGGCGGCTTCGCCGTCGACCACGGTCAGCGCGGACGGGCTGCCCGCGCCGATGAACGACCAGCGCGACCAGGACCGCCCGTTCTCCGCGGACTCGAACAGGAACGTCCCTGCCCGGTCGCCCGCCAGTTTGCGGTAGGCCGACAGCGGAGTTTCGGAGTCCGCCAGCACCTTTCGGGTTACGGGAACCACCCGATGCTCCGCGGCCAGCAGATGGAACTGAGCGCGGGTCGTGGTGGTGGGTGTGGACGCGGCAGCCATTCGACCATCATCCCAAGTGCGCCGGTCCGGCCTGCGCTCGGGCCGGTACAGCCTGGCAAACCGCCCGACTCGGTCATGTCCGACCGACCGGTATTCATGCCCTGCACAAAGCTGTGGCGGGCGTCACTACACTCGCGGCGTTCACAACAGCTAGCTGGATCCCGAGAGGAGACAATGGATGTACCCCTCGCAACAGGCGGAAGGTCGGCACGCCGCGCCGGGCCCGATGTCCGGCCACGGTCCGCGGATCGGAATGAACGGCATGGGCAGCGGCCAGAACCCCGGTACCTACAGCGCGCTCGCCTCGTTCGTCACCTATGTGAAAGCCCTGGAATCGCTGGACCGCAACCACTTCCCGGACGAGTACGCCGATCACAGCGACCGCATCCGGGAGCTCCGGCCGTTCCTGCGCGCGCACGGCATCCTCGATGTCATGGAGATCAAGAATCCCGAGGTCGCCGCGCTCATCGGCGCCTGACCGCTGCCCACGCGTCCCCGTCGTCCCGGCCGGCCTCCCTCGTCACGGCCGTGGCCGCGGGGATCGCGGGTAGTGTCCGATTCCATGCAGACAGGACAGCTCGCCCCGCAGTTCGAACTCCCCGATCAGACCGGCACCCTCCGCTCACTCGATGCCCTGCTCGCCGACGGACCCGTTGTCCTGTTCTTCTATCCGGCCGCGAATACCCCGGTGTGCACCAAGGAGGCCTGCCACTTCCGCGATCTGGCCGCGGAATTCGCCGAACTCGGCGCGACCTGCGTCGGCATCAGCGCCGACCCCGTCGAGACCCAGGCCGGATCCGCCAACGCGCAGCGGCTGACCTATCCCCTGCTGTCCGATGTCGACCGGACCGTCGCGGCGGAGTTCGGCGTGAAGCGCGGCCTGCTCGGCAAGCTCGCCCCGGTCAAGCGGCAGACCTTCGTCATCACCACCGATCGCGTCGTCGCCAAGGTGATCTCCAGTGAACTCGGCGCCGACGTGCATGCCGACGAGGCACTGAAATATCTGCGAGCAGACCGTAGGTAAATCACCGCCCGGTGCACGAAACGCCGAGCGCGCTGCTCCAATAACGGCTGGTCAGCGGCATACGCTGCATGCATGACGATGCGCGAGGGGCAGCCGGTCGGCACCAAATCCAGCCTGGCCACATGGCGCACGCGAATCCTCGGCGGACTCGCCGTGCTGGCGGTCCTGGTCGCGGCCTACTTCATCCTCAAGGCGTTCATTCCACGCTGGTGGGCCCAGCGCCTGGGCGAGTCGATCCACGGCAGTTTCTCCAAGGGCATCTGGTACGGCCTGCTTCTGGGCGGCCTGTGCACCTTGATCCCGGCTCTGCTGCTGCTGTTCGCCGCGGTGATGTGGCGTCGCCGCGGCGGGAAGTTCCTCGCGGGCGCCGCAGGCGTCCTCGCCATCGTGATCGCCCTGCCCAATCTGATGACGCTGGCCATCGTGACCGGCAACGACAATGCCGCGCACGCCGGCGAGCGCATCCTCGACGTCGACGCGCCCGCCTTCCGCGGCGCCACCCTGGTCGGCGTGATCATCGCGGTCGTCGTCTTCCTGCTGGTGGCCTTCCTGACCGTGCGGCGCGGCTGGCGGCGACGCCAAGCCGCCAAGGCGGCGCCGGAGACCATGGCGGCCGAGCCCGAACACGGGGCCGACACGCCCTGACCCACTGTGAGTGCCCTCACCGTCCGGAGCAACCGCATGCCGGTCGAGCGAAATCGTGGCAAACTCGTGGGCGCGGGTGACTGTGCACCATCCGACGGAATCACGTCACTTCGCTCGAGAGAAGGCGCATGGTGACGAACTGGCTCAACCCCGTTGAACAGCGAGCATGGCGGGCGCTCGTCGCGCTGATGACTCGGCTGCCGAGCGCCCTGGATACCCATTTGCAGCGCGAGTCCGGGGTTACCCATTTCGAGTACTGGGTTCTGACATTGCTGTCCGAAGAACCCGGCCATCGGCTACAGATGAGCGAGCTGGCCAGCAAAGCTAATTCGTCGCTATCGCGCCTGTCGCATGTCGTGTCCAAACTGGAGCGGCTGGGCTGGGCCGAACGCTCCGCACAGGCCGGCCGCCGCGGCGTGCAGGCGGTACTCACCGACGCCGGATATCAGAAAGTCGTCACCGCCGCCCCCGGCTACCTCGACGCGGTCCGGCACCTGGTCTTCGACGGCCTCGACGACGACGAGAAGACCCAGCTGGCCGAACTCAGCGAGGTCCTGTCCAAACGCCTGGGCGACGCGCTCACCCAAACCCCCGACGACTAGCTCGGCTCCCCCAGCAGCACATCGGTGTCGAAACAGGTGTGCGTTCCTGTGTGGCACGCCGCACCCACCTGATCCACGACCAGCAGCACCGTGTCGCCGTCACAGTCCAGCCGCACCTCGTGCACATACTGTGTGTGCCCGGAGGTCTCCCCCTTCACCCAGTACTGCTGCCGCGACCGCGAATAGTAGGTCGCCCGCCGGGTTTCCAGCGTCCGGGCCAGCGCCTCGTCGTCCATCCAGGCGACCATCAGCACCGCACCCGTACTCTTCTCCTGCGCGACCGCGGCGACCAGCCCGGCCTCGTTACGCTTGAGCCGGGCCGCGACAGCGGGATCCAAAGCGGTCATCGAACGACAATCCCTTCCGCGCGCATGGAATCCTTGACCTGGCCGATGGTCAGATCACCGAAGTGGAAAACACTCGCGGCCAGCACCGCGTCCGCGCCCGCGTGCACCGCCGGCGCGAAATGCGCCAGCTCACCGGCGCCGCCACTGGCGATCACCGGCACCGTCACCGCGGCCCGCACCGCCTCGATCATCCGCAGATCGAAACCGGCCTTGGTGCCGTCGGCGTCCATCGAGTTGAGCAGGATCTCACCCACACCCAATTCGGCGCCGCGCACCGCCCATTCGACCGCGTCGATACCGGTACCGCGCTTACCGCCGTGCGTGGTGACCTCCCAGCCGGAAGGCGTCGCGGGCTGCCCCTGCGACACCGTGCGCGCGTCCACCGACAGCACGATGCACTGCGAACCGAACCGCTCCGACATCTCCCGCAGCACCTCCGGCCGGGCGATCGCGGCGGTGTTCACCGACACCTTGTCCGCGCCCGCGCGCAGCAGCCGGTCCACGTCGTCCACGGTGCGCACGCCGCCGCCGACGGTCAACGGGATGAAGATCTGCTCGGCGGTCCGGGTCACCACATCGATCATGGTGCCGCGATCACCGGTGGAGGCGGTGACATCGAGGAAGGTCAGTTCGTCGGCGCCCTGCGCGTCGTACGCGGCGGCCAACTCCACCGGATCGCCGGCATCACGCAGATTCTCGAAGTTGACGCCCTTGACCACCCGGCCCGCGTCCACATCCAGACACGGAATCACGCGTACCGCCAGGCTCATTCGTCATCCTTCACTTTCTTCGGCGACAACCGTGCAGATCATCTCGAGTAGTTCGTCGTGCACCCCGGGCGCGGCGGCCAGCACCGACCCCGAGGTGATGGTCCAGGGTGCGCCCGCCAGATCGGTCACCACGCCACCCGCCGCGCGAACCAGCGCGACACCGGCCGCGTTGTCCCACGGATGATGTCCGAACACGATCGCGCCGCCCAATATTCCGGCGGCCGTGAACGCCAGATCGATACCGGTCGAACCGTGCATGCGGACCCGCGAGGACAGGCTGCTCAGCGGGCCGAGCAGGTCGAAACGGAAACGGCCCGGAATCCGGCCGTGTGAATCGACATTGAACGCGCCGAACCCGATCATCGCCTTGGCCAGCTTGCCGTGCGGCAGCCGGGGCATCGGTTCGTCATCGAGCAGCAGCGGGCCCTCGACAGTGGCGGCATAGCGCTGGCCGAGTACCGGCAACCAGGTCAAACCCAGCAGCGGGACGCCGTCGTGCACCAGCGCCAGCAGCATGCCCGCCAGCGGATGGCCCGAGGAATAGTTGAAGGTGCCGTCGATCGGGTCGAGCACCCACGCGGTGCCCTCGTTCAGCTGCGGGCCGCCGAACTCCTCACCGTGCACCCCGATCCCGGTGCGGTGCTCGAGCTGACCGGAGATCGTGCGTTCCAGTTCCAGGTCCAGTTCGGTCGCGAAATCGTTGCGGCCCTTGGTGACCGCGCTCGGCGCGCCGATGCCCTCCAGGAAACGCGGGATCGCGTCATCGAGGATCTCGCTCGCGGTATCGAGCAGCCCGGGTAGGTCGGCGATCGCGTCGGCGGTCATCGGGTCATTGTCCGCGCACCGCGGCCAGCGCCTCGGGCAGCGTGAACCGGCCCGCGTACAGCGCCTTACCGACGATCGAACCCTCCACACCGTCGTTGACCAGGCCCGCGATCGCGATCAGGTCCTCGACGGTGGACACACCGCCGGAGGCGATGACCGGGGCGTCGGTGGCCGCGCACACCTCGCGCAGCAGATCCAGGTTGGGGCCGGTCAGGGTGCCGTCCTTGGTGACGTCGGTGACCACGTAGCGGGTGCAGCCGTCGCGCTCCAGACGTTCCAGCACCTCCCACAGATCGCCGCCGTCGCTGACCCAGCCGCGGCCGCGCAACCGGTACTCACCGTCGATGATCCGCACGTCCAGGCCGACCGCGATCTGGTCGCCGTACTCGCCGATCGCGCGGGCGCACCACACCGGGTCCTCCAGCGCGGCAGTACCCAGGTTGACCCGCGCGCAGCCCGTGGCCAGCGCCGCCTTCAACGATTCGTCGTCGCGGATACCGCCTGACAGCTCGACTTTCACGTCCAGCTGCCCGATCACCTCGGCCAGCTGCTCCCGATTGGAGCCACGCCCGAAAGCCGCGTCCAGGTCGACCAGATGGACCCATTCCGCACCACCGCGCTGCCACTCCAGGGCCGCCTCCAACGGCGACCCGTAGCTGGTTTCACTACCGGCCTCCCCCTGTACGAGGCGCACGGCCTCACCATTGGCGACATCGACAGCGGGCAGCAGCACAAGACTCACTCGTAGCAGTTTAGTTGCTACCCGGCGTTCCACCGTCCTCGGGCAGGCCACCGCAAACGTGTCCTCGGTCGCAGGCGATACGGCAACCAGCCGAGTACCCCCGTGGCGGCGCTGGGTGGACCGATGATCGTGCTACCGCCGCGACGCTCCCCGCCGGGATGCGCACCATCGGCGGCGGAGCCAAGGAGATTTCGCGGGTGTCTGGCCCGAGGCGGCCGATGCCGAGGTCATCATCGACCTGTTCGAGCCAGGTCTTCACCGAGCACAAACGTTTTGATCAATGCCGCCGGCGACTCCGCGGTCTCACACTCCGAGACGCCACCGGACAGCGAATCGTCACAGGTTCGGGGCGTGATACGTCAGATCAGCTTCTGGTGCCCGGTCGTCGAATCGGTGTTCGCAGGGCATGCGGGGCGGTCGAAAGCGGCCGTGCAATCCATTCGTGGATGTCTGGTGAACCGCGTCTCGTGACCGCGCCGGTCTGCTCCGGGGAGTGTGTCGTCCAGACTCCCGCGGCTGTCGGTCAGCGCTGACGTCCACCCGCACACCGGCACGGTTGAGCCGGTACGCGATCCGGACTGCGCGTTCCGTTGCCGAGCAGCTGTTGTCGAACGGCCGGAGGACCGCGGATCGGACCGCTGGTTCCGTGCGCACGGAGCTGTGGGCCGCGGATGTCGATGGGCGCAAACAGTTTTGGGAGTGCAGCGCATCCGGGATCCGCACTTCCACATGCGGGCAGGAAGGAATTGGAGACTCCTGCGGGTCGGACCCGGTGGCGAATTCTGTGATGCCGTGCAGAGTCGCCGGGCACCCGGTTCAATTCGATCCGGCTATATCTGTCGGCCCCTGCGGGCACCTGAGTGCTGGACAGATCCGAATCCCAGACGGCTCCGACTCTGCCGATACCTCGAACATGCCGAAAGGTGCTCGAACACCACGGGTCGATACCACCGTGGCAACCGGCGAGTACACACTCGGCACCCGCCGCCGCATAGTGACTGGCCTCACAGCACTCGACTGGAACTGGTGCCACTGCGAATCACCGGGCCAGGGCCACGCTTCGATCGCCTACGCCGACCGATTCGAGGATCTTGCAGCAGCCCGCGATCTCGGCCTCATACTCTGCTGACACCGCAGCAATCGGTCACTCACGCGAGGGCATCGTCGGAAGTCCCCCGCTCATTCTCAGAGCTGGGGAGGGCGCGTGATTCGATAGTTTCGCGTTGTGACTGGTGAATATCGTGACTGCGGTGCGTTGACCGACATTGTCGAGATGCTGGCGCTGGACTGTCCTGCTGCGCTGGAGCGGTTGGACCGAGTCTTCGACACGGCTCCTCCGCAAGCGGCGCTGTTCCACGCGCTGGCAAGAGACCGCGGTGACGACTACGTCGGCACGCTGAGGTTCTTCGATTGGAAGGCGGCGGATGTGGAGATTCAGAAGGGCTTGAGCGAACTGCCTACGTATCCACAGGAATTCAGCTGGGAGTGGCACGACTGGACGGCGCTGGGCCACCGGGTCTACGACTCGCCGCTCGATCCGCTCTATGGCTTCCTGTCAGCTATAGACGCCAATCTCGGTGAGCACAATATGTCGCTGGTCGGCTTCTGGGTCGACCACGAAGGGTACTGCCTCGGATTCATACCGGACGACGATCTCAGAGAGCTCCAGTATCTGGCACGGCAAGTCGATGTCGACCTGACGTTCTTCTACTGAGTAGCGTAAACGCAGGAAGGCCCCCAACAAAATGCTGGGGGCCTTCCGCAAAAATGTTCCGGCGGTGTCCTACTCTCCCACACCCTGTCGAGTGCAGTACCATCGGCGCAGGTGACCTTAGCTTCCGGGTTCGGAATGGGACCGGGCGTTTCCCCACCGCTATAGCCGCCGTAACTCTATGAGACATACCATGTTGCCTCAGAACTGCACAGTGGACGCGTAGCCTCTTCGTTAATAAGCCCTCGGCCTATTAGTACCAGTCACCTCCACACATTACTGTGCTTCCAGTTCCGGCCTATCA
>NZ_JBHXVZ010000006.1:0-440649 GCF_042672005.1 Nocardia sp. NPDC127579
GACCCCGCTGCGGCTATGCCCGGCGGGGTTCTCTTGCCTCTGATGGTCGGCATCTTCAACGCCTGGTTGATCGGCATTTTCAGCGTCGCCTAACACCTTGCAGCCTCGCCCGGCGTCGATCTGGCGAGCAGCTGTCGTGGAGCGAGGCTGACGGCACCTGCCAGGCCGGGTGCGGGTCGGATTCCATGCCTGGGACCCACACTCCGGTCGCGATACCGGCTTCACGGTGCTCTGATTCCGGGCTCCGATGGTGGCGGCGGTGTTGATAGGAGGTGGTAGCGGCGGTGGGGTGGTGGCGGTGTTGATGGGTGGCGGGGGCGCTGGGTGGCGGTGTTGATGGGTGGCGGGGCGCTGGGTGGCGGTGTTGATGGGTGGCGGGGCGCTGGGTGGCGGTGTTGATGGGTGGCGGGGCGCTGGGTGGCGGTGTTGATGGGTAGTGGGCGCTGGGTGGCGGCGGTGTTGATGGGTAGCGGTAGCGGCGATGGGGGCGGCGGTGTTGATGGTGGCGGCAGCGCCGATCGGTGGCAGCAGCAACGCTGGGCGACAGCGGGTCGGGGCGCGGCCGGGATGGGGTGGTCGGTGGTCGCAGATCGGCCAGAATATCCAACGTCGACACTGGTTCGACCGTGCGAGGTTCTTCGGTCCGGGCGCGGGGGCTTGCACGAGGGGTGGGGTGCGCGCGACGGTGGTGCGATGGAGGAACTGCCGGAGGATCTCGAGGCACTGGTGGCGGAGTACGCCCGGCATCTGCGGCTGGGGCGGAACCGGTCGGCGCATACCGTGCGCGCCTATCTCGGGGACGCGCGGTCGCTGCTGGCGCACCTGTGCGCGCGAGCGGCGGATTCGGCAGTGCGCGAAGTCGATCTGGCGCTGCTGCGGTCCTGGCTGGCCGAACAGTCGGCGCGTGGTGCGGCACGCACCACGCTGGCGCGGCGGGCTTCCTCGGCGCGCACGTTCACCGCGTGGTTGACGCAGAACGGACATCTCGACGTGGATCCGGGCCTGCGGCTGGGTGCACCGAAAGCGCAACGCACTTTGCCCGCGGTGCTGGGCAAGCAGCAGGCGGCGGAAGCGATGGCGGCGGCAGAATCGGGTGCGGCGCAACGGGACCCGGTGGCACTGCGCGACCGGTTGATCGTGGAGTTGTTGTACGCCACCGGCATTCGGGTGAGCGAGCTGTGCGGCCTCGATCTCGACGACGTCGATCGGGAACGCCGCCTGGTCCGGGTGCTCGGCAAGGGCAACCGCGAGCGGTCGGCCCCCTTCGGCGGGCCCGCCGATCGAGCCATCGAACTGTGGTTGCGGCATGGTCGGCCCGCGCTGGTGAATTCCGCGTCGGGGCGCGCGCTCCTGCTCGGCCGCCGCGGCCGCAGGCTCGACCAGCGTCAGGCCAGAGACGTTGTCCACGAGGTGGTTTCGGCGATCCCGGGAGCCCCGGACCTGGGCCCGCACGGTCTGCGGCACAGTGCGGCCACCCATCTGCTCGAGGGTGGCGCCGATCTGCGTGTGGTGCAGGAACTCCTGGGGCACGCCAGCATGGCCACCACGCAGCTCTACACCCACGTTTCGATCGAGCGCCTGAAGTCCGTGCACGATCAGGCCCATCCGCGCGCCTGAGCGAAAGCCGCCGTGTTCGTCCCGAAACCCCTATTCTGAAACCAGTTCCAGTTTCGGGAGGCTTCGTGAACGATGCACGCGCCGTGCACACCGTGCTCGGTAAACCGGTCGAGATGCCGGTCCGGATCCGGCAGGCGCGCGCCTTCATGGCGTCCTACACCGTCGCCGCCGGCCCCGCGCAGCGGGCCATCGACTATTCGGGGCTGCAAGTCATCCGGGTGCCGGGTGACCGGGCCCTGTGCACGCTCGTGTTCGTGCAGTACGTCGATGGTGATCTCGGCCCGTACCACGAATTCGGGATCTCGTTCATGGTCCGCCACCACACCGCCGAATCCGTCGGCGGGCTGGCGGATATCCGTGCCCTGGCGGCGGGCGCGGCCGGTGTGTTCATCCACCGCCTGCCGGTCGACGGGGAGTTCACCTTGGCCGCGGGCCGCGAGATCTGGGGGTTTCCCAAGGAGATCGCCGATTTCCGGATGGACTACGAGGGCACGGCCCGGCGCGGCGCCGTGCATCACAACGGGGAACTGGTCGTCGACCTCACTGTCCGTCCTGGTTTCGCGACCCCGGCTCGCCGCGGCGCGAGCACCTCATTCGACGCCTACTCCCATATCGACGGTGTCACCCGCTGCACTCAGTGGGAGATGATGCCGGGCGGTATGCATGCTCGACCGGGCGGCGCGGATCTCGTCTTGGGCGAGCATCCATGGGCACGCGAACTCGCCACCCTCGGATTGCCCAAGCGCGCGTCGATGTCCTCGACGATCGCCCGGCTGCGGATGACCTTCCAGGACGCCACCCCGGTGTGATCCTCCGGTGCGCGACTTCTCGGCGTTAGGGTGATAACCCCGGCCGATTGGAGAGGTGAGGTGGAATCCGAATCACCGACGCGCGCGGAGGAGGTGCGGCTCGACTACCGTTTCGACCTCGCCAACGAACGCACCTTCCTGGCCTGGATGCGCACCTCCCTCGGCCTGCTGGCCGGCGGCGTCGCGGTGCACACGCTGGTGCAGCCGTTCCGGACGGCGGGCTTACGGCGCGCACTCGCGCTGAGCTGCATCGTGCTCGCGGTGATCGTGGCGGTCGGCGCGTACGGCCACTGGCGTCGGGTCGGTACCGCCATGCGGCGCGGAGATATGCTGCCCCGCACCGTCATGGTGCCGATCCTGTCCGCGGGCATCGCCGTCATCTCGGTGCTCGCCGCCGTCGCGGTCCTGCTGAAATGAGCGGCCGCGATCCCGGTCTCGCGGCCGAACGCACGGCGTTGGCCTGGCGCCGCACCGCGGTCTCGGCCATGGTCTGCGCCGCGCTGTTCCTCAACCACGCTGTCGGAAGTGCCTGGCGTCCAGCCGAATTCGCACCCCTCGCGGCCGCCGCCACCTTGACGGCCGTAGCGGTGCTCTGCTACTCCCGCAATCACGCACTGCGCGAAGGAAAACCCGGCCACGCCGGAGCCGCCATCGCTGTCACCACGGTCGCCGTGATCGCGGTGACCGCCGTCGCGGCAATTCTCGGCGCAACCATGCCGCACCCGTGATACCGATCCATACGCGCGCACCCGGATGTGATCAGCGTGAACGTCGGTGGGCAGGTGTGGGCTCGATTCGCGATCGGCGTGACGCCTGTCCGGGCAGCGCACTTCTGGTCGGAATCGGTGCGACCACCTGTCCGGGCGGGTGGGTTCTGGTCGGGTGTGACTATCGGGTTGGGGGTGGGTTCCGGTCGGGGTGGACGTGTCCACCGGGCTGGTTGCGTGGTTGCGGATCTGAATCGGTGTGTCCGCTGGGGCGGTTGCGTGGTTGCGTGGTTGCGGATCCGGACCGGTGTGTCCGCTGGGGTGGTCGCGTGGCTGTGGATCCGGACCGGCGTGTCCACCGGGGCGGGCAGGCGTAGTACCGGATTCGTCGACGCCGGTGCAAGATCGCTGAGCCGGGCTGCGCCGCAGTCGAATACGTGAGTCGACAAAGTCGAACCGGCTGGGTTTTGCCGGACGGTAGTCGGATAATTTCGGCTATTCTGACGCTGCCGGTCAGGCGCAAGCGGTTCGTAGGATGACGTGGCACAGATCGATCGAATGACCGAGCGATTCGGCTCGGCGCTGCGGCTCGGCGGGGGCGATATCTCCGCCGCGTGCCAGGCGTGCGTGCAAGTACTGCCCGTGCGGGGCGCCGCGATCCTCATCGGTGAACGGCATCTCGGCTTGTGGCCGTGGTCGGTCACCGGTGACAACGCCGCCCGCATCGAAGGGCTGCAGGCGGTCGCGGGCGCGGGTCCCGCCGTATACGCCCACGCCACCGGCATCCCGGTACCGCTGCCGGATGTCACCACCCCCTGCCCGCGCTGGCCCGAGTTCGCCGCGGCTGTGACCCGGGAGTCGATCACGGGGGCTATGGTGTCGATACCGCTGCGGCTGGGCATGGCCCGGCTCGGCACCCTCGACCTGTTCGATCCGGATCCTGGGATGCCGGCCCCGTCGACCATCGCGGCGGCCCGCCGCATCGCAGCACTCGTCACCGCCGAGCTGGTTTCGGCCCAGTCCGCGCGGGCGCCGGGTTGGCTCACACCGCCACCGGCCAGCGTCTCGATCCACCAGGCCGCGGGCATGGTGATCGCGCATCTGAACGTCGGCGCAGCCGACGCCTACGCGCGGTTGCGCGCCCTGGCGGCCCGTCAGGGCCTGACGCTGTCCGAAGTCGCCGAGCGGATAATCGCCCGCCGACTGCCGATCGCCGCCGCGCTCGATGCTCGACCGCCGAATCCACACGGCGACTGAGGGTTTCATTCGGGCCCCGCCAGTCCATACCATGATGTGTTGGGCACGATGCGGCACAGGATCTCCGTGGCGGATGCCGAGGGTTCGCCGGTACAGGGGTGGTTCGGATGTCTGACAGCGAGCTGCTGGTCACGGCGCTGGCCGAGCTCGCGCGTCTGATGGCCGCCGACGACACCACCGGACTGCTCCGGCACGTGATCGTCAGCGCCGCCGAACTTCTGGAATCGACCGGTGCCGGAGTGTTGCGGGTCTCGGACGGACCGGAGGACGGACAGCCGGGGGCGATCACCGCATCCCCGGTGCGGCTGGAAGCCTTGGAGCGCAGCCAGTTCGACGCGGCTCGCGGCCCCGCATTGGAAGCCATGCGGCACGGCGATTCGGTCGCCGTCACCGAGATCGGCAAATATCTGGACGTGTGGCCGGAATACGCGACCGCCGCCGCACAGCACGCCGTGTTCTCGGTGGCCAGCTTCCCGCTGCGCCATTGCGAGGTCAGTATCGGCGCGCTGTCGATCTATTCGACCGAACGCCGGGACTGGGCGCTGCCCGATCTGTCGGTCGGTGAACTGCTCGCGCAAATGACCGCCGGACACCTGGTCACCGTGGAGCGCCTGCGCGAACAGCAGCTCCTCGCCGATCAACTCCAGCATGCCCTCGACGCGCGTGTCGTCATCGAACAGGCCAAGGGCGTGATCGCCAATGCCCGCAATATCGCGCCGGATGCCGCCTACAAACTCATCCGGGCGCACGCGCGGCGCAATCGGATCAGCGTGGCTGCGGTCGCTACCGGCATCGTCGAGTTGCGGTTGCGGATCTGATCGCGCAAATGCGCTCGCACGGCCCTCCGGCGGTCGGTAATCTGGCGAATGGCGGATTTCGTCACCCCTGCCCCCGGGGCGAAATCGCCGCACCGACGTGAGCATCCCTGCCCCCTGATGGTCGGTTCCCACACCACCACGCAGCCATGGGGGCATCATGGTCTCGCACGTCATCTCCACCTGCCGCCAGCACGGCGCTGTGCAACCGGTCGGCACCGATTCTCTCGCCCAGTTGTTGCGCCGCACCGGCGCCGGCGACCGTGACGCGTACGCACAGCTCTATCACCGCACCCGCAATCTCGTCTTCCATCGCGTGCTGGCCATCGTGCGCGATCCCGGATACGCGGAGGAAACCTGTCATGAGGTCTACCTACAGGTTTGGCGCAGCGCGGCCAGTTATGACGAGCGGCGCGGTTCCGCGACCACCTGGTTGTGGACGCTGGCGCACCGTCAGGCGGTGGACCGGGTCCGCCGCGAACGTGCCGCCGTCGCCCACGATCAGGCCTGGGCCGTAGGGGATTACGGGCCACCCGTCGACACCGTCGCCGAGGAGGTGCTGCGCCGCCAGGAGTACCGCAATGTCCGCCGCGGCCTGGTCGCTCTCACACCCCTGCAACGCGAATCGGTGATCCTCGCCTACTACTACGGCCTGACCTACCCCCAGGTCGCCGCCGAACTCGGCATCGGCCTGGCCACCGTCAAATCCCGGATCCGGGCCGGGCTGGCCCAACTCGAATCCGCTCTGGCCAACGCCGCCTGAATCGCACAACCGTGCTATTCCAAGCGGATCGGGCAGTTCGGAATTCGGTCCAGCCAGGCATCTTGCCAGTCGGCCAGCGGCCGATCCAGTGGTAGCGCCACGAAGCGGCAGGCGAACAGCATGCCGTGGTCCGCGCCGGTTCCACCGACCCGATGCGTCCAGGTATCAGGAATGTCGATCCCGGCATCGAGATGGAAGAAGGTGGTTCGCCGTGGACGTCCGGACTGTGGGTGCGGTCGGTCGTCCACCCCGATTCGACCGATCACGGTGACATCGAGCAGCCCGGTCTCCTCCGCTACTTCTCGGAGCACCGCCCGTTCGAGGTCTTCGTCCGGGTACACGCCACCCGCGGGTATCTGGGTGCCTGCCTCGGGAATACCGACATGATCGAAAACCAGGAGTTCCGGCACGACGCGTCGCCTGATCACATAGGCGGCCACCCTGATTCGAGGTTGCTCCACTACGACATCGTGCCTGACCCGGCCGGGGATCCGTTGCCGGTCAAGGCTTCGCGGAACCCCTGTGCAGATCCCCACCGCACCGACCCGGTAGTGCACCGATCCGGCACGGCGCCCTCGGTTGAGCCAACGCCGACCGTCAGCGCGGTCGGTCGGGCCGGTGGCGATTGAACTGGGCGGCCGCCTACCGCGGTGGACTGTCGAAACCGGCTGTGAGCTCAGTTGGTCGAGAGGGTCGCGATGTATCGCGCCGCGACGAAGCGCTGGATGATCCGGACAACCGGCCCGCCGAGGCGGGTATACCAGGTGGCGGGGCGGGAGTAGGCGAGAACGATCCCATGGACACTGTCGTCGGCGGCATCGTATTCCACCGCGAACAGTTCTTCGCCGGATACGGGATGACCGGGCAGTGTCCCGTACGCGAACCCGCGCCGGTCCGGTTCGTCCAGCACGTACACCACTCGGCAGGGGGCGATGACCCCGATCGGGCCCACGCCCAGCCGCACCGTCAGTGTGCTGCCGGGTTCGGCCGCCGCCGCGCTCGCCTCCCGAAAGATCCCGGTGCCCTTCTGCATTCGGTAGGTCAGGATTTCCGCCCCGGCCCGCTCGAACAACTCCCGGCCCTGTCCGATCCGCTGCCGCAACCGGAACCGATGAAAGCCCTCCGTCGACTCACCACGCGTCGCCCCGATCTCGGCATAGGTAAACCCGTCACCATCCATAACGCGATCATGCCCCGCCGAGGGTGGTGAGCACAGCAACGATGATCCAGACCACGGTCTGAGGGTGTCTCGGCCCCCGCCGAGCGGCTCGGCCCTTGAATATCGACTGCTTCGAGCTGTTGATGTCGACTCCCTAGCCGTCGACATCAACCGGCCGATCTGTGCGCTATCAGTTGTCGGCGGATGGGCGAAATCCGCGGCGGTGCAAGCAACTCCACGTAGCCGCTCCGCTTCATCCGCTGGGATCGCGTGGCACCGACCGAAACCCATGGGCCGGAAATGCCGCGCGGGATTCGGGTGAATTCGGTGCGCCCGGGCTGGATTTCGGAGACGCTCGAGGCGCTGGGGCGCGACGGTGCGGCGGGCACCCCAGCGGACAAAGTGGTCGACGCCTACCTCGGACTGATCGACGGGGCGGCCAACGGGCAAGTGATCCGGCCCTGACGCCCAACTGCTCCGGACCGTCATGCCGCCGATCCGGGCACCACCGGCTTCAATCGCAAGGGTGAAATACGCAGTAGCGCAAGCGGATCCACGTATTCCGGACCATTCCTCGAACTACCATTCCGTCGTGCGCCCCAATGCAGGCAGGCAGTGGCCACACAGCCTTCGTGGCCGGGGCGCAGCGTGCCCAACACCGTGCCGCGGGTGATGCGCATTCCTTCGCGCACTGTCGTGTCGACCGGCTCGTAGGTGGTGCGCAAGCCGCCGCGGTGATCGATCGACACCACCGGTTTACCCGCCACCTCACCCGCGAACGCCACGATCCCGTCACCCGCCGCCAGCACGTCCTGCCCCGGGGAGCCCGCCAGGTCGACGCCCCGATGGCCCGGCAACCAGTTGTGCGCGGGCCTGTCGAATCGGCGTTCGACGGTCGGCCGCGGTCGCAGCGGCCACCCGAACTCGCCGGTCGGTGCGGCCTCGGCCGACGGTGGTACCGCTACGGTTGCCGCCAGCGCGCACAAAACCATGCCGACGTGCCGAAACCGCCTTGCCGCGAACGGACGAATAGCGCACAGGCCCATTCGCGGCCGACCTCCCGGTGCTGGCTGTGCGTGACCGTGAGACCGCGCAGTCTTCATGCCGGTCGTATCGGAAGCCATACTTGCGGAACAGGTTTCACCTGCGAACCGCCCGGAGTGAGCGGTCCCCGCCCACCGCTCACTCGGGATGCGAGACAGGTTCAGCGCGGTTCCCACGCCAGGGTGACCAGGATGGTGACCGGTCCGGAAGAGCAGGGCTCGGTGCACTCGGCCGGGTCGGGAGTTGCCAGGCGCAGGACCGGCGGGGGAGACGCCCGCTTCTTCGGCTTGGGCTTCGGTTTCGGGGTGGTCGTTTCGGCCGGGTCGGTTTCGGGTGCCGGGGCCGGCTCGGGTGCCGGGATATCGAGGGGTTTGCGCTCGGTGTGGGCGAGGGTGTCGACCAGTTCGGCGGTGACGGGAATCAGCTCGGCCAGGGTCGGGCCGAATTGGGTGATCAGGTGTTCGAGTTCGGTGGCGGAGCGGCCGAGTGCCGCGGCGAGACGGGGAACCAGTTCGGTGGTGAGCGGGACGAGCTGGGCCAGCGGCGGGCCGAATTCGGCGATGAGGCGGTTGACCTCGGCGGCGGGAATGCCGAGGGCCGCGGCGATATGCGGCACCAGTTCGGTGGCGAGCGGGACCAGCTGGGCCAGGGGCGGCCCGAGCTGGGCGATGAGGCTTTCGACCTCGGGTGTGGCGATGCGCCGCGGTGTGCTGCACACCGAGCCGGTGCACGACGCCTCGGCGCGAGCCGGTTGTGCGGTGACGACGGCCGCGGCGAAGGCGAGTGGAAGGAGCATGGTCGTGGCGATCGAGGTTCGGTTCATGCCGTCGAGAGTCGTCCTCGCGACCGGCGTGCCGTAAGCCCGTTCCCGGCGAGTGTGGACAACTTCCCCCGGTGTGGAGATTCACTATTTCTCCTGGTCAGAGGATCGGGTCCCGGGCGATTTAGAACCGCGGGCACCCACGCCGTAGACTGATCGAGCGGTCTGTGCCTGGCATGGACCGACTTCGCGCGCCATCCGTGCTGGAAAACAGTGAATTCCTCGGCTGGTCCCGAGCCTGCGTAAGGCCTGGGTCCGAGGGTTCGGAGGCGCCAGGGCCGTGGATCACCGATTCGCGGCGTCAACCGGCAACGAAAGAGAGTACGAGAGCAATGGCTGTCGTAACTATGAAGCAGCTGCTCGACAGCGGCGCGCACTTCGGGCACCAGACCCGTCGCTGGAACCCGAAGATGAAGCGGTTCATCTTCACCGACCGCAACGGCATCTACATCATCGACCTGCAGCAGACGCTGACCTACATCGACAAGGCCTACGAGTTCGTCAAGGAGACCGTCGCCCACGGTGGCACCGTTCTCTTCGTCGGCACCAAGAAGCAGGCCCAGGAGTCGATCGCGGCCGAGGCCACTCGGGTCGGTATGCCGTATGTCAACCAGCGCTGGCTGGGTGGCATGCTCACCAACTTCTCCACCGTGCACAAGCGCCTGCAGCGCCTCAAGGAGCTCGAGGCCATGGAGCAGACCGGTGGCTTCGAGGGTCGCACCAAGAAGGAAATCCTCATGCTCACGCGTGAGATGAACAAGCTGGAGCGCACTCTCGGCGGTATCCGCGACATGGCCAAGGTGCCCTCGGCCATCTGGGTCGTCGACACCAACAAGGAGCACATCGCCGTCGGCGAGGCGCGCAAGCTGAACATCCCGGTCATCGCGATCCTGGACACCAACTGCGACCCCGACCTGGTCGACTACCCGATCCCGGGTAACGACGACGCGATCCGTTCCGCCGCCCTGCTGACCAAGGTCGTCGCCTCCGCGGTGGCCGAGGGCGTGCAGGCCCGCGCGGGCGCGTCCGCTTCCGACGACAAGCCGGAGGCCGGCGCGGGCGAACCCCTCGCCGAGTGGGAGCAGGAGCTGCTCGCGCAGGCCGCCCCCGCCGCCGAGGCGGCCCCGGCCGAGGCTCCCGCCGAGACCCAGGCCTGAGTCCTCGTCACCAGCTGTTTCAGCGGTGGTCACGTCGATGTGTCAACGTGACCACCGCTGCCCAGTAACCAAAACTTTCAAGGAGGCTCGCCCGAGATGGCGAACTACACCGCTGCCGATGTGAAGCGGCTCCGCGAGCTGACCGGCTCCGGAATGATGGACTGCAAGAAGGCGCTCGAGGAGAACAACGGCGACTTCGACAAGGCTGTCGAGTTCCTGCGCATCAAGGGCGCCAAGGATGTCGGCAAGCGCGCCGAGCGCGCCACCGCCGAGGGCCTGGTCGCCGCGCAGGACGGCGTCCTGATCGAGATCAACTCCGAGACCGACTTCGTCGCCAAGAACGCGGAGTTCCAGGAGCTGGCCAACAGCATCGTGGCCGCGGCCGCGAAGGCCCGCCCGGCCGACCTGGATGCGCTCAAGGCCGTCGACCTGGGCGGCAAGACCGCCGACCAGGCCGTGCAGGAACTGGCCGCCAAGATCGGTGAGAAGCTGGAACTGCGTCGCGTCGCGTCCTTCGAAGGCCCGGTCGCGGTCTACCTGCACAAGCGTGCCACCGACCTGCCGCCCGCCGTCGGCGTGCTGGTCGAGTACAAGGGTGAGGGCGAGGCCGCCGAGGCCGCCGCGCGCGCCGCCGGTATGCAGGTCGCGGCCCTCAAGGCCAAGTACCTGACCCGCGAGGACGTGCCCGCCGACCTCGTCGCCAAGGAGCGCGAGATCGCCGAGGCCACGGCCAAGGAAGAGGGCAAGCCGGAGGCCGCCCTGCCGAAGATCGTCGAAGGCCGCGTCAACGGCTTCTACAAGGACGTCGTCCTGCTCGAGCAGCCCTCGGTCACCGACTCCAAGAAGACCGTCAAGGCCCTGCTGGACGAGGCCGGCGTCACCCTGACCCGCTTCGCCCGCTTCGAGGTCGGCCAGGCCTGATCCGCCTGAACAGCTGAAAGGCCCCTCGCGCACCGCGTGTGCGCGAGGGGTTTTTGCTGCGAATCCCCGCCTAGCCGGGGGCATCTGCCGCGTCGGATTGCCGATGAGGCAGGATAGGAACGCTGTGTTGCGCACTCGCGCAGGATTATCGAACGCCATCGCCGAAGGAGACGAGCACCGATGACCGACCCGGGGACCGACCGCCCAGGATATCGCCGGGTGCTTCTCAAATTGGGAGGCGAGATGTTCGGCGGCGGCAAGGTCGGGCTGGATCCGGATGTGGTGCAGACGGTGGCCGAGCAGATCGCCGAGGTGGTCTCCGACGGTATCCAGGTGGCCGTGGTCATCGGCGGCGGCAATTTCTTCCGCGGCGCCGAGCTGGAGGAGCGCGGCATGGACCGCGCCCGCTCGGACTACATGGGCATGCTCGGCACCGTGATGAACAGCCTTGCGCTGCAAGACTTCCTGCAGAAGCAGGGCATCGATACGCGTGTGCAGACCGCCATCACCATGGGCCAGGTCGCCGAACCGTATCTGCCGCTGCGCGCCAAGCGGCACCTGGAGAAGGGCCGTGTGGTCATCTTCGGCGCGGGCATGGGCATGCCCTACTTCTCCACCGACACCACCGCCGCTCAGCGCGCGCTCGAGATCGACGCCGACGTGGTGCTGATGGCCAAGGCGGTGGACGGTGTGTTCGACGCCGACCCGCGAGTGGACGAGAACGCCAAGCTGTTCACCGAGATCTCGCATCGGGAAGTGATCGAACAGGGTCTGAAGGTCGCCGACGCCACCGCCTTCAGTCTCTGTATGGACAACCAGATGCCCATGTTGGTGTTCAATCTTTTGACGAAGGGCAATATCGCCCGCGCGGTCGCCGGTGAGAAGATCGGCACATTGGTTCGGACCGACCCCGACACTCAGTAATTCGGGGATCAGGACGATGACGACGCTGTGGAGCCGGTGTCAAGGAAGGACATGGTCGTGATTGAAGAAGCGCTCTTCGACGCCGAGGAGAAGATGGAGAAAGCCGTCTCGGTGGCGAAGGACGATCTCGGGACCATCCGGACCGGCCGGGCCAATCCCGGCATGTTCTCCCGAATCGTCATCGAATACTACGGCTCGATGACCCCCATCACCCAGGTCTCCAGCATTACGGTGCCCGAGCCGCGCATGGTGGTGATCAAGCCCTACGAGCAGTCCACGCTGGGCGCGATCGAGACCGCGATCCGCAATTCCGATCTGGGCGTCAACCCGACCAACAACGGTGACATCATTCGGATCTCGGTGCCGCAGCTCACCGAGGAGCGCCGCCGCGAACTGGTCAAGCAGGCCAAGAGCAAGGGCGAGGACGCCAAGGTCTCGATTCGCAATGTGCGCCGCAAGGCCATGGACGAACTGGGCCGCATCCAGAAGGATGGCGAGGCGGGCGAGGACGAGGTCGGGCGGGCCGAGAAGGACCTGGACAAGACCACCGCGAAGTACGTGAGCCAGATCGACGAACTGGTCAAGCACAAGGAATCGGAACTGCTCGAGGTCTGAGCGCCTCGGGCGGCGGCTCTTTGGTGGGGGAACGAACGGAACTGGACGAGTTGAGCGACGGGACAATCGTGGCCGAGAAAGCCGCCGCGACCGGTGCGGCCGAGGAGCCGAAACCGGCCAACGGCACCCCTGAAGCGTTGCCGGAGCATCCCGGCATCGCGCCGCCGCCCGCCGCCGCGGCGGCCACACCCGCCGCGGCCCCCAAATCGCGGGCGGGCCGCAACCTACCCGCCGCGCTGGCGGTCGGTCTCGGTTTAGGTCTGTCGCTGATCGCGATTCTGCTGTTCGTCCCGAAGGTGTTCATCGCGGTGGCGGGCGCCGGTGTCGGCGTTGCGACCTGGGAGGTCGCCAAGCGGCTGCGTGAGGCCGATGTGCTGGTGCCGCGCATTCCGTTGATCGTGGGCGGGCAGGCGGTGTTCTGGTTCGGCTGGCCGTTCGGCGCCA
This sequence comes from Nocardia sp. NPDC127579, assembly GCF_042672005.1. NCBI lineage: Bacteria > Bacillati > Actinomycetota > Actinomycetes > Mycobacteriales > Nocardiaceae > Nocardia > Nocardia sp. NPDC127579. Next base: position 13,053 of record NZ_JBHXVZ010000006.1, read on the forward strand.
GCGGCGTCGCCGGCGCGTTCGCCGGGACCACCCTGATCTGCATGGTGTGGCGGCTGTTCGATCACGGCTTGCGTCAGGCACCGCGAAACTTCCTGCGGGACACCGCGATCACGGTGTTCACGCTGGCCTGGATTCCGCTGCTGGCATCGTTCGCCACCTTGCTGCTGCTGGAACCCGACGGCAATCTGAAGGTGCTGACCTTCATGATTCTGGTGGTCTGCTCCGATGTCGGCGGCTATGTCGCGGGTGTGCTGTTCGGCAAGCATCCGATGGTGCCGTCGATCAGCCCGAAGAAGTCCTGGGAGGGTTTCTGCGGTTCGCTGGTATTCGCGGTGATCGGCGGTCTGCTGACGGTAACCCTGCTGCTGGAAGCCAATTCGATGATCGGCGTACTGCTGGGTGTCGGCCTGGTGGTGGTCGCGACCATCGGCGATCTGATCGAATCGCAGGTCAAACGTGAGCTCGGGATCAAGGACATGGGCACGCTGTTGCCCGGGCACGGCGGCATCATGGACCGGCTCGATTCCATGTTGCCGTCGGCCTTCGTCTCCTGGCTGGTGCTCAGCACCCTGATCTAGCGCGTCAGTGCACGGCGCGGTCGGTACCGTGCCAGTACTTGTCGCGGAGTTCGCGCTTGAGCACTTTGCCCGCCCCGGAGACCGGGAGGGCGTCGGTGAGTTCGATGGTGCGCGGTGCCTTGTAGCCCGCGATCAGGGTTTTCGTGTGCTCACGGATTTCCTCGACGGTGACCGTCGCGCCGGGGACACAGACGATGACGGCGTGCACGCGCTCGCCCCAGTCGGCATCGGGGACGCCGATGACGGCGCAGGCCGCGACGTGCGGATGCGCGGCGACCGCGTTCTCGACCTCGGTGGAGTACACGTTCTCCCCGCCGGTCACGATCATGTCCTTGAGCCGGTCCACCACGAAGACGAAGCCTTCGTCGTCCATGTAGCCGCCGTCGCCGGTGTGCATCCAGCCGCCGCGCAATGCGGCCGCGGTCTCCTCGGGTTTGTTCCAGTATCCGAGCATGACGTGGTCGCCGCGCACCTGAATTTCGCCGACGGTGCCGCGCGGCACCTCGTTGTCGTCCAGGTCGGCGATGCGCACCTCGGAGTGCGGGGCGGCCCGTCCGGCCGAGCGCATGCGGGCGCCGGTGTGTTCGTCGGGACCGAGCAGCGTGGCGACGGGCGCCACTTCGGTCATGCCGTAGGCCTGGGTGAGACGTGCGTTCGGGAACGCCTTCATCACCCGGTCCAGGACGGCCTGCGATACCGGTGACGCGCCGTAGAGGATGCGGGCGACGCTCGACAGATCGTGCTCGCCGACCTCGGGGTGGTCGACCAGCATCTGCAACATGACCGGCACGAGCAGAGTGTCGGTGACCCGATGCTCGGCCATCGCCCGCATGGTCGCGACCGGCTCGAACATCGGGATCGTGATGTGGGTGCCGCCGAGGAATACGATCGTCGTCCATCCGGCGAGGTCGGCGAGATGGAACATCGGCGCGGCATGCAGGTATCGGCCGCCGGGCGCGAACAGGTAGCCGGTCGAGATGGAGCCCAGCGCCGAGGCGAAGAGATTGTCGTGGCTGAGCATGACGCCCTTGGGGAAGCCGGTGGTGCCGCCGGTGTAGAAGACGCCCGCGAGTTCGCTGCCGCCGCGGCGGGCATCCGGGATCGGCGCGGTGTCGGCGATCAGCTGCTCGTAGGACAGAGTGCCCTCGGGGGTCGGTCCGTCACCGCAGTGGATGACCGCGGTGAGGCCGTCGTAGGACTGGCGGATCGCGGGCAGCATCGGTGCGAACGCGTCGTCCACGAACAGCACCTTGGTTCCGGAATCCCGGAAACTGTAGGTGATCTCGGCCGGGCTCCAGCGGATGTTGACCGGGTTCAGGACCGCGTCGGCCCACGGCACCGCGAGCAGGTATTCGCTGTAGCGGTCGGAATTGAGGCCGAGCATGGCGACTCGGTCGCCGGTGCCGACGCCGAGTTCGCGCAGCGCTCCGGCCAGCCGGGCGACGCGCTCGGCTGCCGTTCCGAAGGTGCGGGAGCGGTCGCCGCAGATCGTCATGATTCCGTCGGGGTTCTGCTGGACCGCGCGGTGCAGGCCTCGGGTGAGGTACATGGATATTCCTCCGAACCTTCGATGTGAATCGGCCGTAGCGTAACACCGGTCACACTCCTGCCAAGGTGCTTTCATCCATGCGCTGGTATTGCGTCAGCTGGCCCGGTTCGATCTACTAAGTGAATTCTTCGTAGGTTCGATTCATAGGATTTCGCATGGGGACTCTGGCCGGCAAGGTCGCGCTCGTTTCCGGCTCCGGCCGAGGTATCGGGCGTGAGATCGCACTCAAACTGGCTGCCGAGGGGGCGCGGGTGGTGGTCAACGATCTCGACGCCGAACCCGCTGAGGAAACCCGCACCGCGATCGAAGCAGCCGGCGGGCACGCGCTCACGTGCCTCGGCAGCGTCACCGACGACGAGTTCGCCGAACGGTTCGTGCGGACGGCCGTCGACGGCTTCGGGGGCCTGGACATCGTCGTCAACAATGCCGGATACACCTGGGACTCGGTGATCCAGAAGATGACCGACGAACAGTGGGATGCCATCCTCGACGTGCACCTCAAGGCGCCGTTCCGGATTCTGCGGGCCGCGCAACCGGTGATCGCCGACGCCGTCAAGCGCGCCAGAGCCGCGGGGGAGCCGGTTCCGTGCCGGAAGGTCGTCAACATCTCCTCCATGGCGGGCACGGGCGGCAATGCGGGACAGGCGAATTACTCCGCCGCCAAAGCCGGACTGCTCGGCCTGACCAAGACGCTGGCCAAGGAGTGGGGGCGCTACAACGTCACCGTCAACGCGGTCGCTTTCGGCATGATCAAGACCAGGCTCACCGAGGCCCCCGCGGGCAGCGGCGGCACCATCGACGTGCAGGGCAAAGAGATCAAAGTCGGCGTGAATCCCCAGCTGATGGCCGCCATGGAACAGATGATCCCGCTCGGCCGCTCGGGCACCCCCGCCGAGGCCGCGGGCGCGGTGTATCTGCTGTGCACGCCCGAATCGAACTACATCTCCGGGCAGACCGTGGTCTGCGGCGGCGGTTTCACCATCTGAGGACGCTGTCGTGGAGATCGGACAATGAGCGGGCCGGCGGTGGCCCGCCCGGCCCGGGGCACCCGGCCCGCGAACCGGCGCGAACTCATCGTGGCCGCGGCGAGCGAACTGTTCTATCGCAAGGGCTACGCCAATGTCGCGATGGGCGAGGTCGCCGAGGCCGTGGCCATCGGGCCGTCGGCGCTGTACCGGCATTTCCGGGGTAAACACGGCCTGCTCGCCACGGTGGTGGCGGGCGCGCTGCAAACCCTCGACGATGCGCTGGCCGTGGCCCGCCCCGACCAGGTGGCGGCGACCCTGGCGACGACAGTCCTCGGGCATCGCCAGGTCGGGGTGCTGTGGCGGCGCGAATCCCGGCATCTGGTCGACGCCGAGCGGGCCGCGTTTCGGGTGCAGGCACGCCGGATCGGAGGGCGGACAGCCGAACTCGTCGGTACCGCGCGTCCCGAGCTGGCCGCCCAGCAGCGAGACGTCCTGGCCTGGTCGGCGCTGTCGGTCGCCAATAGTGTGTCGTTCCACAGTCTTTCGCTGCCCGAGCCCGAATTCTCGGCGCTGCTCACCGATCTCGTCGGCCGAGTGCTCGACGCCACGCCGACCGCGCTCGGCGCGAGTGACGAGCCGGCCCGGCGCGCGCCGCTGGCCGCACGCTCGCGCCGCGAGGCGATACTCGTAGAAGCCACGAAACTCTTTGCCCGGCAGGGCTTCACGGGCGTCAGCGTGGAAGATATCGGAGCCGGCGCGGGCATCGCCGGTCCCAGCGTCTACAACCACTTCGCCGGGAAGGCCGATATTCTCGCCGCGGCCATCGTCCGCGGCGGCGAATGGTTGCGCATGGACCTGAACCGCGCCCTGGCCCGCGCCGCCGATCCCCAGGACGCGCTACGCCGAATCCTGCACAGCTACTGCGCTTTCGGATTCGAGAACCCGCATCTGGTGCAGACCCTGGTGTCGGAGACCCGGCATCTGCCCACCGCTGAACAGGACCGCGCCCGGGCCGCGCAGCGCGCCTACATCGCGGAGTGGGTGTATCTGCTGCGCAAGGTGCATCCGGAGTGGGAGCCGGTGGCTGCCCGGGTCCGAGTCCAGGCCGTTCAGGTCATGGTCAACGACACCGCCCGCACCCCGCACCTGCGGGCACAGGCGGGCATGGATGTGGCGGCGGCCACGATCGGGGCGCACGTGCTCGGTCTCTGAATCGGCGATATGGGAGACTGGAGCACATTATGGCCGCCGTCCCCCTTGTTTTCGATGCCCCGCGCCGGGGTATGCCGCCCAAACACCTCGCCGATCTGGACGCGGACGGGCGCAAGGAAGCGGTCGCCGAGCTGGGTCTGCCCAAGTTCCGGGCCGATCAGATCGCCCGCCAGTACTACGGGCGATTGCAGGCCGACCCCGAGCAGATGACCGACCTGCCCGCGCCGGTCCGCGAAAAAATCGGCGCGGCTCTGTTCCCGCCGCTGCTCAGCGTGGTGAAACACATCACCTGCGATGCGGGCGAGACCCGCAAGACGCTCTGGAAAGCCGGTGACGGCACCCTGCTCGAGAGCGTGCTCATGCGCTACACCGACCGGAACACCCTGTGCATCTCCAGCCAGGCGGGCTGCGGCATGGCCTGCCCGTTCTGCGCGACCGGCCAAGCCGGTCTCACCCGCAACCTCTCCACCGCCGAGATCGTCGACCAGGTGCGTGCGGCGGCTGCCGCCCTGCGCGACGGTGACGTCGCCGGCGGGCCGGGACGGTTGTCCAACATCGTGTTCATGGGTATGGGTGAACCGCTGGCCAACTACAAGCGCGTGGTCGCCGCCGTACGCCGCATCACCTCACCCGCGCCGGACGGTTTCGGAATCTCCCAGCGCAACGTCGTCGTCTCCACCGTCGGCCTGGCCCCCGCCATCCGCAAACTCGCTGACGAAGATCTTTCGGTCACCCTCGCGGTCTCCCTGCACACTCCGGACGACGAGCTCCGCGACACTCTGGTCCCGGTCAACAACCGCTGGCCCGTCGCCGAAGTCCTCGACGCCGCACGCTATTACGCCGACAAATCCGGCCGCCGCGTCTCGATCGAATACGCGCTGATCCGCGACGTCAACGACCAGCCCTGGCGCGCGGACATGCTCGGCAAGAAGCTGCACAAGGCTCTGGGTTCGCGCGTGCACGTCAACGTCATCCCTTTGAACCCCACACCGGGTAGCAAATGGGACGCGGCCCCGAAACCTGTTGAACGCGAGTTCGTTCGGCGCGTCAACGAGCAGGGCGTCCCGTGCACCGTCCGCGACACCCGCGGGCAGGAGATCGCCGCTGCCTGCGGCCAGCTTGCTGCCGAAGGCTGAATCGCAGCGAAGACCGGGTGGTTGTTCGGTTCGGGCTGCGCTCGGCATCGTCATGGTGATCAATCAGGTGTAGTTCACCCATAGACCGGGGTGATGACCGGCCTCACCATGTCGGCTCGACCGGGCGACGGTGATGGCGCACCAGACAGTCGAGAACTTCTATGCCCCGCTGGTGGTGCCCGTGGGTGCGGATCGCGGTGAACCGTTCGAGATCGCGGGAGCGGTCGTAATGCTGTCCGATCCATTGGCGCTGGCGGATTCGGTCGCCAATTGGGCTGCTGCGGGCGTGGATCCGCCGCCGCTGTCCACCGTTATCCTTGAGTCCGACGACCAGTTCGATGCTCTGGTGGCGAGCTCGTTCCTGGCCGGGATGGGGGTGCTCGTCGATCCACTGTTCGATCGGCGGGGAAAGCTCGTCTCCGCTTGTGTCATCGAGAATTTCGCGGTCCTGGTCGCGACCGTCGAGTAGCTCGGCCGCGCGGATAGTCGGTCGCTTGGAAGCGGTGGGCCTGCTGGGTTGTTCACCAGCGAGTGACCAGTCAGGGAACGAACGCACATTGCCACCGGAGCAGCTGGACCAACTCGCGGCGATGCGTAGGCAGGATCACGCGGTGACCAAACTCAGTCGAGACTTTCCCGACTTGCTTCTTTGATCCAGCGGCCGTTGATGGTGGGCATCCATCCAGACCGTCCGTTGCGCGTCTTCTCCCAACGCACCGCGTAGACGTCTTTGCGGCAGCGAAACAGATCGGTGTAGAAGCGGACCTCGTCCTCGGGACTGGAACGCATGTCAACCGGCGTATTGGCACTGGTCTGGTCGGGATCGACGGCACCGGATTGCTCCGGAGTCAGACGCAGCAAGTTCCGCAGGCGGACGTTTTCGGCACGGAGGGTGTCGAGTTCGCCGGGATATCGCTCCACGGGGCCAGTCTGCCCGATCGGGTTTCCACCATCTGCGCGGGCAGCGGCACGGATGGGTTGGTTCCGCGAGCACCGGCCGAAGCGCTTTCGTTTTATTCGAAAGCAGGGCATGATGGTTGTCATGGAGGTGCAATGACCGAGACGCTGAATGAGCGCACGCTGCTGCCTGAGCACTTGGACCAGCTTGCCGAGGTGCGGAGGTTCTTGGACGCTGCGCTCACGTCGACCGGCGCGACTGTGCTGAGGTCGGCCGACGGTGAGGTGGTGACATTGCCTGCTGAGGTGTTCGAGGGGCTGCGTTTGGTCGCGCTGGCGCTCTCCGAAGGCAAGGCGGTCACGGTCGCGCCGTTGCACACCACGTTGACCACGCAGGAGGCTGCCGAGTTGCTCGGGATGAGCCGGCCCACGTTGGTGAAGTTGTTGGATGCGGGGGAGATTCCCTTCACACGGCCCGGACGACATCGGCGCGTGCGTTTGACCGACGTACTGGCGTTTCGGGAGTACCGGCGCGCCGAACGCGCTGCGGGATTGTCCGAGTTGACGCGGATCTCCGAGGATCTGGGGCTTTATGACGCCGAGCCGCCCGAGCCGTTGCGGCGGCACGACTGATGCAACGGGTGTTCCTGGATACCTGCGTCTTATACCCGGCCCATCTGCGCGACACCGTTCTCCGTCTGGCCGAGGCGGACCTGGTCCAACCGTTGTGGTCGGCTGATGTGCTGGCGGAGCTGCGGCGGAATCTCTGTCTGCGGCATACGGGCGACGAATCGGCGGCGAAGATCGATCGGCTGATCAGCACGTTGAACGGCTTCTTTGCCGATGCCCTGGTCGAGGGATATGAGAAGCTGGTCGACAGGATGGAGAACCATCCCAAGGATCGTCATGTGCTCGCGGCGGCATTGCATGGCAACGCCGATGTGCTCCTGACGTTCAACCTCAAGGATTTCGCAGTCAGGCCCATCGGCGAGGGTTTCCCGGAATTGTGTCACCCGGACCCTTTTCTACTGGACGTGTTGGATCTGGCTCCCGGCCAGGTGCTCAGACTTCTGTACAAACAGGTCGCCGAACACAAGCGGCCGCCAAAGCGAATTCAGGGGCTCCTTGACGTACTGGACCGATCCGGGGTGCCCGGCTTCGCCGCCGAGGTACGCAGGCGTCTCGACTGAATTGCGGTGTGCCACCGGCCGCCGGAGTCGCCGCCGCATGTTAGGCAAGCTCACGACCGAAGCCCAGCAGGAGATCGAAGATATTTTCGAGAGCCTGGGTTGCGTTTGCCTCACGCCTCGCAAAAGAGGTCATTGAGTATTGTCGCAGGTCGCGGCATTTGTAAAACGGGGGCATGGGTGAACCGCTGGCCAACTACAAGCGCGTGGTCGCCGCCGTACGCCGCATCACCTCACCCGCGCCGGACGGTTTCGGAATCTCCCAGCGCAACGTCGTCGTCTCCACCGTCGGCCTGGCCCCCGCCATCCGCAAACTCGCCGACGAAGATCTTTCGGTCACCCTCGCGGTCTCCCTGCACACTCCGGACGATGAGCTGCGAGATACCTTGGTGCCGGTCAACAATCGCTGGTCGGTCGCCGAAGTTCTCGATGCCGCAAAGTATTACGCCGATAAGTCCGGCCGCCGGGTCTCCATCGAGTACGCGTTGATCCGTGACGTCAACGATCAGCCCTGGCGTGCGGACATGCTGGGCAAGAAGCTGCACAAGGCCCTGGGTTCGCGCGTGCATGTCAACGTGATTCCGCTGAACCCCACCCCGGGCAGCAAATGGGATGCCGCCCCCAAGTCGGTCGAACGCGAGTTCGTCCGGCGCGTGAACGAGCAGGGCGTGCCCTGCACCGTCCGCGACACCCGCGGCCAGGAGATCGCCGCCGCCTGCGGGCAACTCGCCGCCGAAGGATAGGTTGCTCTAGCTGGTCTCTTCCTCCTCGTCGAGATCGGTGTAATCCGTGATCGGTGAATCGAATACTTCAACAATCCAGCCGTTACTGCCGATCCCGCCGGTCGAGAAGCCGTCCTCGTCGCGCTCGGCATTTTGAATCCAGACCGTCACCGGGTGTATGCGGACGCGTTTGTCAGCGTCGTGTGCAGCCATGGCCAGTTGGACGCCGTCACGCAACTTTCGTTCTATCAGCTCGTGCTTCTCATTCAGTTCCCCGATGATCCAGCTGGTCCATACCATTTCAGGGGTTAGACCATCCGGGTAGCTCCAGCGGCCCGGTCTGGGATCGTCGTAGCCGACATCCGGGGTATCGGTCCGTCCGTCCAAGTCCCAATACTTCCCTCCTCGCCATCTTGTTTCGATGGCGTTCTCCAGGCGCACTGGCAATTCCACCTCGCCCGGGTTCGGGCCGCGCATGAATTCGTACAGGTCGGCAGTGTCCTGGGGGCTCCGCAGTCGATCGACGTAGTCTGGCACCGAGTAGATGGGGCCACGCCAGCTCCATTCGCCGTAAGATGGTGTGGCGCATTTCGATTCGAGATATCTCCGGATTGACCGGGCGACCGCTTCCGGGAACATGTCGAGATCGGGGTGCATCGGCTCTTCCCGCGTCTGCATGTCCTCATCGGGGTGAGCTTGCGTTTGGAGATAGTGATTCAGGCTGTTCAGCAGATCCGGAACCAGCCCCAAGTGGTCGCCCCCAACTGTGGTGACCAACTCCAGGTTCGGGGCCGGGATGCCTGCCGTACTGTCGATGGAAAGTGCGAAGATCTGAGTCCGCGCTGAGGTCGGATATGCAATGAAGTAGAGCATGATCGAGTTGCTCCTTGTGGTGCCGAGTAGAGCCGATTGCGCAGCCAGCGCCCCGGTGAGTGGAGTGGTTGATCGGATCCGATGCGGCATGGTGTCCGGCTCGGCATGGATTCAGAGTTTGTCCATCTCGGCATCGTGTCCGAGGTGGCGTGCCGACGACAATAGCAGGGACCTGCACCCTGGTCGAGGCCTTCGAGAATCCTCAGAAACGAACGGTGTTCGAGTTCGGTTGGGAATGCAACGCGCGCAGTTTCGTGGTGTACCCGGATACGAACGAGTCGGCAATCGACGCAGCGGTTGACGAGTGGTTGCTGGCGCGACGCTGCGAGCCGCAGGCTTTGCTATCCGGGCGCTCGATTGCATTGGCGAGCTGTGCGTTTCCTGTCGCGGGGCTAAACGGCTGATCGAGCTGCTTCATTGGATGGACTACTCACGGCTTTGAAGTTCCCGTCGCCAGGCGGCGAATCGGCGGCGCATGGCAGTGGTGACGTCCGGTGGTATGTCGCACGGTAACGACGTCGGGCATTATGGCGAGTTTCGCCTACACCGCACCCGAGCGCTTCCTCGGTCCGGCAGCCGATCAGTGCGCCGATGTCTATTCGCTGGGCTGCTCGCTGTATGAATTACTCACCGGCAGTACGCTATTCAACTATTCCGAACAGTCCACGGTGCACGCAGGCGCGGCCAGACCTCCCGCCTGGCTCGACAAGGTAATCGCTCGGGCTCTCGCCAAGGGGTTCGGACGACCGCTTCACCAGTTGTGGTGAACGTGCGGCTCGGGTATCGGAAGTGGCTCGCGCACAGCATGATTCGACCATTTCGGTTCGACGATCGCGGGTCGGCGCTACTCGCCTACCGTAGGGCGCTCCCCATTTCACGGTTTGGTCGCGAGGCTCAGCGGCGGATGGCGGCGATGGAGCCGCTGTGCGGAGCGTGGTCGCCGAGGTCGCGGCCCAGGGGTGCGACCATGTCGGTCCAGCGGCGGAACTCGGTGTTCCAGCCGAGGCTGTCGAGCCAGGGTTCGGGGTCGAAGGGTGGTTCGGGGGCGGGTGGGGTCGCGGTGCCGGAGACCAGGTTTCGGAGTTCGCGGTAGGGGGCGGAGGTGTGGTCGACGTCGAATCGGGAGACGTCGAAACAGCTGCCGGGGGCCGACAGCTCGGTGAGGGTGCGGATCACCTGCTGGGCCCAGTCCTGGGCGGGTGAGCCGAGGGTGCCTTCATCGATCCAGCAGGTGGGTGTGTCCGGCTGGAAGCCGTTGTCCAGTAGGTTCTTTCGCCAGTCTGCGCGGAGATCGGCGATGACCACGCGGCGGTCGCAGATCGGTCGGGCGGCGGCGAGGACCGGCTCTTTGAAGGCGAACAGTTCGGGTAGGTCGATTTCGAACAGGCGCAGGTCGGCGGGCAGGCGCATGCGGTAGGCGCGGGTGTCCAAACCCGCGCCGAGCAGGACGAATTGGCGGATACCGGCGTCTGCTGCGGCCTGTATCCGGTCGTCGACCAGGCGGACTGCCACGGTGCGGCCGGGATAGAACTGGTCGGCCAGGCGGTGCAGGCCGGTCCAGTGATCGTCGTCGAAACCGGCTCGGGCGGCGGTCGCGAAGACCTGGGCCGGGGGATCGTCGTAGAGCCGATCGGCCCGGGCGGATTCCCGCGCGCGGATGAGCGCGACCCCGAGGGCGGTCACCGCCACGCCCGTGACCGGGACATTCGATGCTGCTTCGGCCATACTTCACCCCTGAATCTCTAGATAGCTTGCCGACCGGCTAGCTAATTGCGAACAGCTCAGACGCTAAGGTTTTCCTTGCCGGTCGTCAAGCAATCGAGAGGATTCGATGGAGGAGCGCACAGACAGGCGGCGCAGCGACACGCGGGAGCGGATCCGGTCGGTCGCGATGGAACTGTTCGCCGAGCGGGGATACGAGAAGACCTCGCTGCGCGAGATCGCGGAGCGCTTGGATATCACCAAAGCCGCGCTGTACTACCACTTCCGGACCAAGGAAGACATCGTGTCGAGCCTGTCGGAGGACCTGCGCCGCGGCATCGACGACATCGTGGAATGGGCCGAAACGGCGCCGCCGGGAGCCGAACGCGCGAACGAGATCGTGCTGCGGTACGGAACGCTGCTGCACAGCGCGGGCCGGGACATGATCCGTTTCTGGGCGGAGAACCAGCCCGCGTTCCGCGATCTCGGTTTCGGCACCAGCCTGCGCTACCAGTTCCGCGTCCTGGCCGACCTGATGGTCGCCCCGAATCCCAGCCCCCTGGCCGTATTCCACGCTCGGCAAGCACTTCTGGCGATCAGCTGGAGCCTGTCCATGATGGGCGACCTGGACATCGACGACGAGGACTCCTACCGGGCGGCCGTCCACCTCGCCACCGACATCGCCGCCCGCTGTGGCTGAGACCGAGTGCTACTGCGATGGCTTGCGCAGTTCTGTGCTGCGCTGCGTGAGCAGGGCGGCGAGGCGATCAGTGGTCTTCTGGTCGAATCCGATTTCGCGCACCCTTGCGACCCACGGTCCGGCCGCGCCGGTGATGCGGGTCAGGCTACGGTTCATCGCGCGTTCCGGAACGCCGAGGCGGGTAGCTGCCTCGATCCACCAGCGATGCGTGAGTTTCGCGTCGCGGTCATAGAGCGGAAGAGCCATCGGGTCGCGCCAGCTGAGGTACGGCTGGGTGCTGAGCAGGTCGTATGCCGGGGTGACTGCCCAGATGCCATCGGCTTGCTGCTGGATGGACAGATTCTTGCCATGCAGGTTGCCGTTACCGATGAGATAGCTGAAGGCCGCGATCTCCAAGAGTTGCAGGACCGCCAATCGGTGGGAGCCGCGTCCTGCGGCGACCGCGTCGGCGAGTCCAGAAATTGCCTCCTGCAGGGTGATTCGGTATTTCGCGGCCGGATATCGGCCGAGGACTTGGCAGGAATCCTCCTGTGCCCACCGTCGGATGTCGCCGGATACGACGCTGCGGTCGAATCGGTGGACGAACAGGGCTTTCCGCCCGTGCCGGTCGGCGGCAAGATGATGGTTCGGGACTCGGATTCCGCACGCGCCGGCCATCGTCATGAAGAAGCTCTCGTTCTCGACCATCAGGGGATAGTCGGGCGGATTGAGTTTGAGGATGGCAGGACCCGTCGCTGTAGCGATCGGTGTCGAGATCATCTGCGCCGAAACCTTGATCTGGACGCCGGGCAGCCCGGCCCTGTCCAGGTCCGCGAGATCGGTCGAGGTCGCCCGGGAGAACAATTCGACGAAATCGGCGGATGCTGGGTCGGTGGCGAGAACCGGTGCCGGGTCGACGGGGTGCTGTCCGGCGGGCACTACTTGGACGTCGCCGATGGTGTCGGCTCCGACTGCGAGCAGGATGCTGAGGTGGTCGTCCGCACTGGTTCGCGTGGCGGTCGTGATCGCAGTCAGGCGCAATCCCTCTGGCAGCAATCCGGCGAAGAACGGCGGCACCGACCCGCCGGTAGCGCGGAAATCTCCCGCGGCCTTCGGCAAGGTGAATGCGACCGGAGGGGCAGTCGGATCGGCGAGATACGCCCGGTCGTATGTGAATGCGACGTCGTCGCGTTCGCGCCGGAAATGCCCGGCAAGGCGTCCGGACTTGTAAACGTCCGCCGCATCGATATCCCGGAGCTGGGCTGGGTCCGGGGAGGTCATCGTTCGGATCCGAAGCCGCGTACTTCGACAGCATCGCCCCCGGTTGTTCGAGCATCGATCTGGGGCACGGCGAGTAGTGAGAGGCCGAGTGCATCGAGAACGCGGAGGGCGACGGCCATGGTAGTGCTGGCCTGACCGGCTTCGAGGGTGCGAACCGAGGAGAGGCCGACATCAGCGAGGTCGGCCAGTTCGACTTGGGTCAGACCGAGTCGGAGGCGTCGCTCGGCCAGGAACGCTCCGAAGCCGACGAGTGGGCCGGTTTCGGTGCGTGATCGGCGTCTGGGTTGTGGCTTGGTCACGTGTGCCACCTATCGTTCCTATCGCAACGTTAGTTCGGGCAATATCGGAAGAAGTACCGGCAGCAACGCTTAACGCTGCTATTTCGATGATAGCGAATGAATTCAAGGGCGACGCTCGAAGCTTCGGATACTGGCGTTGGTATCGCGACGATAGCTCCGGTGGTGTCGTGAACTGGGCTGGGTGCCTGGGCGCGGTAATGTCCGAGGTAGTGGGTATCGGGAGCGTTCGTTCAGGCGAAGGAGCACCGCATGACCTATCCCGGCGGGCAGTACGAGGAGTATCCGGAACAGCCGGGGGTGCCGGTGCGGTTCTCGGTGAGCAACGCGGTGTCGTTCGGGTGGCAGCGGTTCAAAGGGAACCCGGTGCCGTGGGTGGGGGCGACGGCGTTGTTCGGGATTCTGCTCGGGGTGGTGACAGGGGCGACCGGGGGATTCGACGATGAAGCCGACACCGCGGGGCTGTTGACGCTGAGCGCAGTGCTCACCTGGTTGCTGACCACGCTGTTCTGGAATGTGTTCACGCAGGCGGCGCTGGCGGAGGTGGCGGGACAGCGGCCGAGCTTGAACGAGTTCACGAAGCTGAAGAACCTCGGGCCGTTCCTGATCGCGTCGGTGGTGCTCGGTGTGCTGGGTGTCGTCGCGCAGCCGCTCGTCGGTTCGGGAAACCTGCTGCTGTCGCTGATCGGCGTGATCTGCGCGGTGGCGGCGCTGGTGGTGGCGTTCCTGCTGCAATGGACCTACCTGTTCATCATCGACCGGGAGCTGGGCGCGGTCGAGGCGATGAAGTCCAGCCTGACCGCGGTGCGCGCGAATCTCGGTCCGGTGCTGCTGCTCACGGTCACCCTCGCCGCGCTCAACATCCTGGGCGCACTGCTGTGCGGGCTCGGGTTGCTCGTCACCATCCCCGTCTCGGTCATCGCCGCCGCGTGGGCGTACCGGCTGCTCACTTAGTCGGGCGACTCGGACCGGTCGAACGGGTAGCATCCCAGCGGACCGGTGGAAGTGTGGAGAGTGGAGATAGGCGTGCTGGAACCTGGTGATGTGTTCGCCGGTTACACCATCGAACGGCTGCTCGGTCGGGGTGGGATGGGCTCGGTGTACCTGGCGCGGCATCCGCGGCTGCCCCGGCAGACGGCATTGAAACTGCTGAGCCGAGAACTGTACGAGGACGAGGAGATTCGGGCCCGGTTCGAACGCGAGGCCGATCTCGTCGCCCAGCTCGATCACCCGAACATCGTGACGGTCTTCGACCGCGGTGTGGAGGACGAGCAGCTGTGGATCTCCATGCAGTACATCGACGGCATCGACGCGTCCTCGGTGGATCCGGCCAAACTGCCGCCGCAGCGCGCGGTGCAGATCATCGCCGAAACCGCCGCGGCCCTGGATTACGCGCACCGGATGAACGTGCTGCACCGCGACGTGAAACCGGCGAACATCCTGCTGGCCCGGGGTTCGGGCCGGGAGCGGGTGCTGCTCACCGACTTCGGTATCGCGCGCCCGCGCGAGGACACCAAACAGCTCACCCAGACCGGAACCTTCACCGCCACACTGGCTTACGCCGCGCCCGAACAGCTCACCGGCGCGCAACTGGACGACCGCACCGACCAGTATTCGCTGGCGTGCACCCTGTTCTGGCTGCTCAGCGGTTCGGTGCCATTCGATTCGCCGCACGCGGCGGCGGTCATCCAAGGGCACCTGCAGCAGCCGCCGCCACCGGTGAGCTCACTGCGCGCGGACTTGCCCGCCGGGCTCGATCAGGCGATCGGTCGCGCGCTGGCGAAGCGGCCCGCGGACCGGTACGGCTCGTGCGTGGAATTCGCGGCGGAGGTGCAGCGGGTGCTCTCCGGCGGGTCGGGGCAGCGTCCCGCGACCGGCCCGACCCCGATGCCCATGCCGGTGGCCGCGCACACGCCGCATCCGATGCCGATCGCGCAGCCGCTCACGGGCCAGCAATCGCAGCCGCAGTATCAGCAGCCGCGGCCCACCGCGGGCCCGATGCCGCAGGCCGGCTTCGGGCCGCAGGGCGGCTATCCCACCGGGTACCAGCAGGGCGGCTACCACCCGCAACAGCCGCAGGACGGCATGGCCTCGAACATGAAGGTGCTGCTGGGTGTGCTGGCCGGGGTGATCGTCCTGGTGCTGATCGCGTTGATCTGGGCGGCGGCCGCCTAGTGTTCCGCCTGAACAAGCGCCTGTTATTCCGGAGCTACCGTCTGCGCCCAACTCTGGTATCACAGGCCAGGCGGGGATATGAAGGCCGCAGCCTTCCATGCGTCACCAAGAATAGGAACACCGACATTGCTTGCCAGGATTAACGTGTGCGAGGAAGATGGTGATATGTGCGTTAGTCGGGGATGAATGCGTAGATCGCGTTTTTTGGAGTCCTCATGCGTATGCGTTTAGCTTCTATCGCTACGGTGGCAGTCCTAGGAACATCTATTTCAGGTCTGACACCGATGGTATTTCCTGGCGGCGGTAACACGCTCGGGCGGGCCGATTCAATGGATTCCACAGTTATGATCGGCAATTACTGTGGCTCGACCTATTCACCCCCGGTTCGAACAGGGCGAACTGTCGAGGGCGATGTTGTGTACTGCGTTCAGGTACTGCACACAGATGCCTTCGTATGGTGGCGTTCACCTGATCCTGTGCCTGCCGATCCAAACTCTCGTGTCACGCCGGGGGATGCATGTCTTGATGAAGGTGCGCGGTGGACCGATCCCGACGGTCTGCCGATCGTGTGTGAGAAGACAAAGAATGGCCGATTGGCCGGCAATTTAGTGTGGATGTATGTTTGAGGAGTTGATGCGCTCAGATCATGTTCGGCGATCGCTATCGGCTTGGGGCACACCGTTTCTCGGCGAGGCACGTGCGACCGACAATAATAGTTGAACTTCGCCCCAAGGCCGACGCGGTATCCGCAACTGGGTGTCATGCGATCGACGGTGCGGGTTTGGTCGACCTGGGTGCAGCGCAACGTGATGGAGCCGCAGGTGACTTTGCGGCTCGGCTATTAGGCGCGCTGGGCGGGGCGGCGAATGCCGAAGGTGAGCGGCTCGGAGTTCGGCAGGACGAGGAGTCGCTGGACGAACTCGTTGCCACTCGATCTGCGGCGGGACTTGCCGGGCTTGCAGATGCAAACGTTTGACCCGGCAGGAGGAGGCCGCGTACGGCGCCGACTGGGAGCGGTGGATCAAGGGAACGACTCGCTGGTTCGGTGCGCTCATACGAACTGGGCATTGCGCCGCTCTATATTCAACGACACCTCGGACCGGGATGGTCGATGATCGTCGCGCCGCTGCCATCAACAAGATCTGCCCTGGTGGGCGCGTCAGGTGTGGCGGTTGTTCATGCCCTTACTGCTGCTTATCCGCTGGCCCTGCACCAGGCAGGCCGTGCCCATTGCGGTAGTGGCGGAGTATGTGGCGCCATAGAGTTGCAACACCTGCTATCCGTTCGGCTGGAGCCGACGATCTGCGGGCAGCATCGGATCGGATCGTCGAGCGGAGGTATCTGATGCCTCATGACGAGGGTTTCGACGTGAACGAAAGGATCACCGATTTGCCGCCGAGAATCTTCCGCGGTACCTGGTGACTTTACGGCGGTGGCCGCGCAACCGTTTCGGGCAGGTGATGATACCAAGAATCGAGACCTGAGCCAGACGGACAGACCTAGCCGCGACGCTTGGCCGGGCGGTTGGTGGCCGCTCGGCGCTCGGCGTCCTTGGTCTTGACGCGTTCGGCTTCCTCGCGGACGGCGACCAGGTTGGCGCGCTCGCGGACCAGCCACTCGGGCGGGTCGGCGAGCAGCGCCTCGATCTCGACGGCGGTGAGCGCGTCGGATACCTCGGCGCGCTGCAGGCCGCTGTTGGAGACGCCGAGCTTGCGGGCGGTGATATCGCGCGGGAAAGGCCCGGTGCGGCGCAGTTCGGTCAGCCACTGCGGCGGATCGGTGCGCAGCGCCTCGAGCTGGGCGCGGGTGATCGTGGAGTTGCGGAACTCCTCGGGGGTCGCCGGAAGGTAGATGCCGAGCTTGCTGGCCGCCGTCAACGGCTTCATCGTCTGCGAATTCTGCTCCTGGCTCACCCGGTCAGCATAGTCGGAGCTACCGGGCGGCCCGCAGGGGCGACCCGATACCCTTGACCGAATGGACCGGTTCTCCGCGATCGACGTGGTGCGCCTGCGGTGGTTTGTCGCGGTCGCCGAGGAACTGCATTTCGCGCGCGCGGCCAAGGCGCTGCGCATCTCGCGGCAGCGTTTGAGTCAGACGGTCATCGATCTGGAACACGAGCTGGGCACGAAACTGTTCGTGCCCGGGGTGTCGCCGACCCAGCTCTCCGCGGACGGCCACGAACTGCTGCTGGCGGCTCGCGAGCTGATCGTGCGGGCGGAAGCGGCCGCGCAGGAACAGGTTTCCGCGACCCCGGTGGCGTTGCGGGTGGGTTTCGTGCCCGGTGTGACGGTGTCCAAGTGGACCCGGATCTGGGCCGAACGGTTCCCGCAGACGGCGCTCGAGGTGGTGGCGCTGGCTGCCGCCGACCAATTGAGCGCATTGCGCGAGGGCCGGGTCGACATGTGTTTCGTGCGGCTGCCCATCGACCGGGACGGGCTCAACGCGATTCCGCTGTATCGCGAGCTGCCGGTGGTGGTGGTTCCGAAGGAGCATCCGATCTCGCTGTTCGGTGCGGTGCGGCTGGCCGATCTCGCCGACGAGAAGTTGCAGGACGGGGGTGATCTCGACGCGGCCGCGGTCACCCTGGAGATGGTGGCGGCGGGTGTGGGGCCGGTCGTCGTGCCGCATTCGATCGCGCGGCTGCATGCCCGCCGTGATCTCGTCTACCGGACGGTCACCGACGCGCCGGATACCGAAATCGCCCTGGCCTGGCCGATCGCGAACGCGAGTGAGCTGAGCGAGGAGTTCGTCGGCGTGGTGCGCGGTCGTTCGGAACGGAGTTCGCGCTCGCCGTCGGGTCGGTCCGAGCCGGTAGCCACGCCGAAGAAGTCCGGTGCGGGGAAGAAGTCCGGCGTCGCGAAGCAACCCGCGCAGGCGCGCAAATCCGCCAAACCGGCGCACGCCAAGCAGAAATCGGTGAAACGCCGGGGTCGTTAGGCCGATTAACGGGTAGCCGCCGTGTCGGTGCGGCTGCGTATGCTGGACTCACTCGTGGAACGGGCAGGCCGCGAGTGAGATTCGCGCACCGAGTGGGCGATCCGGCCACGCTGGCGCGGTTGGGAGGGAACTCCGATGGAGTCGACCATCTTCGAGCGGTCGGCGCTCGATATCCGGGTGCTCGGGCCGGTACGGCTGCTGTTCGACGGCGGCGAGGTAGCGGTGCCCGGGGTGAAGCTGCGCGCGCTGCTGGCCATTCTGGTGATCAACCGACGCCGGGCGGTGCCCAAGAGTGTGCTGGTGCAAGCGCTCTGGGAGTCCGATCAGCCGGCCCGCTCGGTGGACGGGCTCTACGCCTACGTGTCCAATCTGCGGACGGTGCTGCGTGGTGCCGGGGTCGACGACCGGGCGGTGCTGCGCACGGTGCCCGATGGGTACCTGCTGGAGATCCGCGACGAGGCGTGTGATGTCGGCCGATTCGAGCAGGCGCGCACCCGCGGTGGCATGTCCGTGGCGGCCGGGGATTCGGCGGCGGCGGCACGGCATTTCGCGGCGGCGCTGGCGCAGTGGAGCGGCGAACCGGTCGCGGGTCTGCGCGAATTGCGATTCGCGGCGAATTTCGCCGCCGATATGGCCGAGCGGCGGATCAACGCGCTCACCGACCGGCTGGAGGCCGATATCGGTTGCGGCCGAGCGGGTGCGGTGATCGGTGAGCTCACCGCGCTGACCGCCGAGCACACGGTGAACGAGCGGCTGTGGCGGCTGCTGATCACCGCCCTGTACCGGGCCGGGCGGCAAGCCGACGCGCTCGCCGCCTGTCTGCGCATTCGGCGGAATCTGGCGCAGGAGCAGGGGATCGACCCGGATCCGCGCACGGTGGCACTGGAGGAGGCGGTCCGCGGCCAGCAGCAACTGCACACCGAGGGGGTACGCCCCGGTGCGACCACCCGTGAGGCACCGCAGATCCGCCGCCGGGCCTGGCTGCGCGTCGGCGATCGGGCCCCGCTGCCGATTCCGCCCGCGGGATTGCGTATCGGGCGCGCGCCGGACAATGACGTGGTCCTCGAGGACAACCGGGTGAGCCGCAAACACGCGCGCATTCTGCACCGTGAGGGTGGCGTGTTCATCCGGGATCGAGATTCCGCCAACGGCGTGTACGTCAACGGCGCACCGATCGGCGCGGATACGGCGCTGGCCGACGGTGATGTCATCCGGGTCGGGTCCACCACGCTGCGTTTCGAGTTGCACGCGGAACGTCCGGTCGCACCGTAGCCGGTTCAGGTGTCGGGTTACGGATCGAACACTTTCCTTGGCATTATCAGCTAATGTCTGGCAATCTGCCTGCAAGCTAGTTTCGTACCTTCACCCTGAAGTCCCCTGGCGTCCTCGCCTGGTCAATTCGCGTTCGAGGGAGACCGATCATGAAGCGTTCCAGCGCACTTCTAGCCACCGTAGGTCTCCTGACCGGCGGCACCATCGCGGTCCAACTGCTCGGCAGCGGCGAGGCCGGCGGCCCGCACCCCCTGATCCTGGAGACCGCGAACAGCCGGGTCGAGCTGTCGCACAACGAGCGTGCCGACAATCCGCTCCCCGACGCCTGGGGCCTGCTCTACCGCTAGCCGGGCCCGGTCGTCGCTAGTACTTCTTCGGTAAGGCCGCCATCATCTCCCGGGTCACCGCGACCGCGTTGTCCGAACTGCCGCCCTGTACGAGCAGCGTCGCGAACGCCAGATCTCCGCGATACCCGACGAACCACGAGTGCGATCCACCGCCCGCCTCGGCCTCCCCGGTCTTGCCGTACACCTCCCCCTGATCGGCGATCCGCTCCGCGGTGCCGCCCGTGACCACCTTGCGCATCATGGCCCGCAGCCCCTGCACCACCTTCGGCTCGAGTGGCGGCGGTGGATTCTCGACGGTGGTCTCGCGCCCGGCGATCAGATACGGCACCGGAACCGAGCCGCGCGCGACGGTCGCCGCCAGCAGCGCCATCCCGAACGGGCTGACCAGCACCCGGCCCTGCCCGATACCGTCCTCGGTGCGCTGCACCAGATCGGTTGCGGGCGGCACACTCGCGGTGACGGTCGGAATGCCGGGCACCGTATAGTCCGGGCCCAGGCCGAGTTTCGCGGCCGTGACGTGCAGCGCGTCCGCGGGCAGCGTGCTGGCCAGCTTGGCGAAGGCGGTATTGCAGGAGCGCTCGTAGGCGGCGCTCATGGGCGCGTCCCCGATGGTGAACAGGTTGTAGTTGGGAATCATGCGCTCGCCGATGGTGATTCGGCTCGGGCACGGCAGCACGGTATCGGGCGTGGCGAGGCCGGTGGACATGGCCGCGGCGGCGGTGACGGTCTTGAACACCGAGCCGGGCGGATAGGTGCCGATGGTGGCGACCGGGCCGTCCCGGTCGGCCGCCGGGTTCTGCGCCACCGCGAGAATCGCGCCGGTGGACGGTCTGAGCACCACCATCATGGTCTGCTCGGTGCGCGCGTCCACCGCGCGCTGGGCGGCGTTCTGCACATTGCGGTCGATGCTCAGCGCGAACGAGGGGGCGGGCTGAGCGGGCACCTCGGTGAGCACGTCGGTCTCCATGCCGTTGGCATTGCGGGTGACCACGCTCCAGCCCGCCGTACCGTCCACCTCGGCGATGACGGTCTTGCGGATCTGGGTCATCAAGTCCGGCGCGAACCAGCGGTCGGTGGGCAGCAGATCCCATTGCTCGCTCACCCGGACGCCCGGCAGTGCGGCGAGATCGTCACGGACGGTGTCGTATTCGGCCTCGCTGAGATCCGCGACCGGATAGGCGCCCTCGGTGTCCAGCGCCGCGTCCCGGATCGCCTCGGCGGTCAGCCGGGTGTCGTAGCGGCGCAGCGCCGAGGACAGCACGATCGATACCCAGCCCGGATCGGGTGCTTCGGCCGCGGTGAAGGTGACTCGGGAAACCTTGCCGGGCACCAGTACATCGCTGCCGGACTGCTCGTTGACCCGGGCGCGCGGCGCGGGAGTGACGCGCAGCTGCATGGACTGGGTGTCGCCGAGTTTCGGGTGGATGTCGGAGGCGGTCCAGCGCACCTTCCAGCGGCCCTCGCTGCGGCCCATGTGCAGTTGCACCGGGTAGGTCCAGATCCGGTTGTTCGGCAGCTTCCAACGGTAGGTGTACTCGACGGTGCCGGCGTCGCCGTTGATTCGGACCGCGCCGGTGTGCGCCGTGAGCTCCTCGGCCTGTAGTTGGGTCCAGGCCGAATCCATTGCGGCGGCGGCCGTCTCGGGCGCACTGGTGAATTCCGCGGCGCGGGCCAAGTCACGCTGGGTGAACGCGGTGATGAATCCCTCCGCGGCCGCGACCGGGCCCTGGGGGTTCGATGAACAGCCCGCCGCCGCGACGGCGACCGCCACGGTCGCGGTGAAGGCGAGCCGGCGCCGCGCGCGCACAGCGCTCGCGGGTGGTAGCGCAGCCCGCAGGGCAGCGCGGATACGGCGAATCGAGCAGCGTGTCGGTGCCATCGGCTGGAATCGTAGCGCGGCATCAGCTAACCGTGACAGCGCACCGCGATACCGATGTGTGTCAGTCGAGCAACACCGTGGCGAAGGTGGCGATCTGCCGGAATCCGATGCGGCCGTAGGCTCGCCGGGCCACCGTGTTGTAGTCGTTGACATACAGGCTGGCGGTGCGCCCCGACGCGACCACGGCGTTGGCGATCGTCGCGGTGCCCGCGGTGCCCAGGCCCTGCCCGCGCCGATCCGGGCGTACCCACACCCCCTGGATCTGGCCGGTGCGCCGAGACAGCGAACCCACTTCGGCCTTGAACACCACCTCGCCGTCCTCGAAACGTGCCCAGGCCCGGCCGGATTCGATCAGACTCTGGATCCGGCGGCGGTAACCGCGTCCGCCGTCCCCGGCTCGGGGGTCGACGCCGACCTCCTCGATGAACATCGCGATCGCCGCTTCCAGATACCGTTCCAGTTCGTCTGGCCGGGCCCGGCGCACCAGCGGATCGGGGGTGGCCAGCGGCGGCTGGCCCAGCGCCAGCAGCGGTTGCGCACTGCGGAGTTCGCGCGCCGGACCCCAGCGGACGGTCAGCATCTCCCACAGCGGCAACGCGAGTTCCTGGCGGCCGACCACCGAGGAGGCGACCCGCGGCCAGCGGACGGCGCGATCGGCGAACGCGCGCAGCGCATCCCGGTCGCCCCGTAGCGGGACCAGATTGGCACCGGAGAAACACAGCGACTCCGAAGGCGCACCGCGACTCCACAGCTCGCCGTGCCCCGCGCGATTGTCGAGGCCGAATTCCTGCAATCGCGCGGCGATCATGCACGAGGCCACCGGATCGGCGTCGAGCACACGCAGGACCTGCGCCAGGTCACGGTTCGCGAGCTGGCGGGCGGGAACATATCGGGTCCGCCCCTGCTTCTGTTTGGACCACGTCGGCTCCAGCAGACTCCGCACAACGACAGCCTGCCACGTACCGCGGCCGTCTGGTACGGCTATGTTGAAACGTGACTCAGCCGACGGTCACGGTGGGTTCACCGGAGGGGACATCCTCCATGGTCTCCGCGAGCCGCATGGCCTCTTCGATGAGCGTCTCCACGATCATCGCCTCGGGCACGGTCTTGATGACCTCGCCCTTGACGAAGATCTGCCCGCGGCCGTTACCCGAGGCCACACCCAGATCGGCCTCACGCGCCTCGCCGGGACCGTTCACCACGCAGCCCATCACCGCGACCCGCAGCGGCACCTCCATGCCCTCGAGTCCGGCGGTGACCTCGTTGGCCAGGGTGTAGACATCGACCTGGGCACGCCCGCAGGAGGGACAGGAGACGATCTCGAGCTTGCGTGGCCGCAGATTCAGCGACTGCAGAATCTGCCCGCCGACCTTGACCTCCTCGGCCGGCGGAGCCGACAGCGAGACCCGGATCGTGTCACCGATGCCCTCGCTGAGCAGCGCGCCGAAGGCGACCGCGGACTTGATCGTGCCCTGGAAGGCGGGGCCCGCCTCGGTCACACCGAGGTGCAGCGGATAGTCGCACCGGGCGGCCAGCTGGCGATACGCCTCGACCATGACGACCGGATCATTGTGCTTCACCGAGATCTTGATATCGCCGAAGCCGTGCTCCTCGAACAGCGAGGCCTCCCACAGCGCGGACTCGACCAGCGCCTCCGGGGTGGCCTTGCCGTACTTCTCCATCATTCGCTTGTCCAGCGACCCGGCGTTGACGCCGATCCGGATCGGGATACCGGCCGCACCCGCCGCCTTGGCGACCTCCGCCACCCGGCCGTCGAACTCCTTGATATTGCCCGGGTTGACGCGCACCGCGGCGCAACCGGCATCGATCGCGGCGAAGATGTACTTGGGCTGGAAGTGGATGTCGGCGATGACCGGGATCTGGGATTTGCGGGCGATGGTGGCCAGCGCGTCGGCGTCTTCCTGACGTGGGCAGGCCACGCGCACGATGTCGCAGCCGCTGGCCGTGAGCTCGGCGATCTGCTGCAAGGTGGCGTTGACGTCGTGGGTTTTGGTGGTGGTCATCGACTGCACCGAAATCGGGCTGTCGCTGCCCACTCCGACAGAGCCCACCATCAGTTGACGGGTCTTGCGTCGGGGCGCGAGAACGGCCGCCGGTGCGGCGGGCATCCCCAATCCGATCGTGCTGGTCACCTTCGGCTGCCTACTTTCGTACATCGCTGCGGGCCGTTCGCTCTTCCGAGCTTAGTCGCGCCCGAGACGGGCATTCTGTGACACCCATGACAATGACAACATCGAACGTCGCGCCGGTGACGCGCGAAATGGCGCGTACGACAGCGTACTCCGCCGCGTCCGAGGTCAGGGCCGCTGGAGCGGGGGATATGCCGAGGACGAATGCTTGTCCGCGGTTGCCTCAGGGGAACAGCTTGATCGGATTGACGATGTCGGCGGTCAGGGTGAGCAACATGTACGCGCCGCCCAGTGCCACGGCCGCATAGGTCATCGGCAGCAGCTTCAGGTAGTCGACGGGGCTGCCGGGTGCGAGACCGCGCCAACCGCGCACGGTGTTGCGCACCTTCTCGTACAGCACCACTGCCATGTGCCCGCCGTCCAGTGGCAGCAGTGGCAGCAAGTTGAAGGCTCCGAGGAAGAGGTTGAGGCTCGCGAGCAGCACCACGAACCAGTCCCACAGGCCGCGTTCGGCCGTCTGACCGCCGATAACGCTGGCGCCGACCACGCTGACCGGCGTATCCAGGTCGCGCTCGCCGCCGGTCACCGCATCCCACAGCGCGGCTACCTTGGCGGGCATCTGCACCAGCGCGTGCACCGTGCTCACCGCCATGTCGCCGGTGAAAGCGGCAGCGCCCGGCACCGCGGTGACCAGGTTGTAGTCGATGACGTAGTCGTGGTCGATGGACACACCCACGGCACTGACCTGCCGAGCGACTCCGTCGCGGTATCGCGTGACCCGCTCCGGAACCACCTCCCGGACGACCTCGCTGCCATCCCGGTCGATCGTGTAGCGGATGACGCCTTCCTGCTGCTGGGTCTGCCGCTGGAACTCCAGCCAGGTCCGGACCGGGACTCCGTTCACCGCGGTGACCACATCGCCGGGCTGGAGCCCGCCCGCCTGCGCGGGGCCGCTGCCACGGCACTCGCGCATGGTGCCGTCGGGGTTCTCCGAGGCGATGCAGCTCAATCCGTCGATCCGGGCCGGGGGCTCGGTGCGATTCGGCAAGCCCCACACGACGGCCGCGAGGACGATCAGCAAGAAGCCGAGCAGGAAGTTCATGGCGATCCCGCCGGACATGACCACGAGCCGTTTCCAGGTCGCCTGCCGGTACATCGCGCGGTCGAGATCCTCCGGCGCCACCTCGTCCATCGCGGTCATCCCGGCGATGTCGCAGAAGCCGCCGAGCGGAATCGCCTTCAGGCCGTATTCGGTCTCACCACGGCGAAAGGAGAACACGGTCGGGCCGAAACCGACGAAGTACCTGCGTACTTTCATCCCTGTTGCCCGCGCCGCCCACATGTGCCCGCACTCGTGGAGAGCGACCGACAGGGTAATGCCCACGGCAAAGAGCACTACCCCCATCGCGAACATCATCCGGTCGGACCCTCCTGCTTCTCGCGTTCGCACGTGCGTGCACCTGTGCGCCCGCTACACCGGCCGAACACTCGGTCTACGGTAGCGGGTCCGGCAAGCAGGGCGCCGACCGACTGTCCGGGCCCTCGCCGATCCGATCGCAGGAGCGGAGATCGTGCCCGGCGGTCCGGCCGCAACCGGATCACGGGCACGATCTCGGGCTTCGAATTACGCGTAGTCGAGCGGTGCGGCCTCGTTCGCGCAATTGTTGATGACGTCCCGGGAAATTCCGAAACCTGCCATGCAGCCCAGGGCCTTCGCGGGCGAGATCATGGTGCCGAAATTGCACTTGGTGAGGTACTTCTCCGCGATATCGCCGCGCACGCCGTTCCGCTCGAGGCACGCGCGGAACGCCGCCTCGGCCGCACTGCCGGCCGCGAGCACACGATTCGCCACGGGGACGCCGTTCTGCCACACCGTGGAATTCGCTGTGGTCGGCGACACCTGGACGATTTCGTTCTCGACGTGGTCGAGAATCTCGCCGCGTGCGGTGACGAGGGCCTCGACCACTTCGGTTTCGGCTCCCGAACCCTGCAGCGGAACCGAGACGAAGTACGTCGCCGCGTCCACCTGGCGAACGGCGGCGCGCAGGATATCGGGGCGGTCGGAGTCCAGCACACTCAGTGCCAGGTCGCCCGACTCGATCGCGCCGACGACGGCCTGCACGGGCGAGACCGCC
The DNA here is from genome assembly GCF_042672005.1 of Nocardia sp. NPDC127579. Taxonomy (NCBI): domain Bacteria; kingdom Bacillati; phylum Actinomycetota; class Actinomycetes; order Mycobacteriales; family Nocardiaceae; genus Nocardia; species Nocardia sp. NPDC127579. The sequence goes on from NZ_JBHXVZ010000006.1 coordinate 39,027, forward strand.
TCGGCGGCCCGTGCCGGAGCCGGGCTCGCCAGCGCGGGCGCCGCGGACATCGTCGCCGCGAAAGCGGACAGCAGTAAGGACCCGACAATTGTGTTCCGTCGAATTTTCGACATAAGAGTTCCATCCTCGAATTGATCGGAGAATCTACTCGGCCGATGAAAATTGCTGCGCACATACAGAATGCGCGACTTTCCACGGATGAGCGGAAGCCGGAAACGGGCTTCCATCGAATCTCGAATTGAATAACTCCGTCCCGCAACAGATTTCAGCAGCACGCGGGAACGGAGTCAACACTTCGAGGCGGGTTTGGCAGTCTGCCAAACGAACTGTCTCGCCTCGCTCAGGATGCCACGAGGCGGCGGGCGAACTCGCGTGCCCACGAGTCGGCGGCGAGCACGTCGGCGAGCTCGCGGGGCTCGCTACGCCACTGATCGGCGGCTTCGACGGCTCGGGCGACGGTGCGCACGATCGCGGGGAACGAAATGGCGCCGTCGAGAAACGCCTGGACGGCGATCTCGTTGGCGGCGTTGTACACCGCGGTCACGCTGCCGCCCGCCTGGCCTGCGGTGCGGGCCAGATCCACCGCCGGGAACACGGTGTTGTCGACCGGTTCGAACGTCCACGTGGACGCGGTACCGAAGTCGCAGGCCGCCGCCGCGCCGGGCACCCGATCCGGCCAGCCCAGTGCGAGCGCGATGGGCAGCTTCATGTCCGGCGGGCTGGCCTGGGCCAGTGTGGAGCCGTCGGTGAAGGTGGCCATGGAGTGCACGATCGACTGCGGGTGCACGGTGACATCGATGCGGTCGTACGGAATGCCGAACAGCAGGTGCGTTTCGATCAGTTCCAAGCCCTTGTTCACCAGCGACGCCGAATTCAGCGTGTTCATCAACCCCATCGACCAGGTCGGATGCGCTTTGGCCTCGGACGGGTTCACCGATTCCAGCATCTCGGCGGTCCAACCGCGGAACGGGCCACCCGAGGCGGTCAGCACCAGCCGATCCACCTCCTCGGCGCGCCCGCCACGCAGGCACTGGGCCAGCGCGGAGTGTTCGGAGTCGACCGGGACGATCTGCCCGGGTGCGGCGGCACGGGTCACCAGGGAGCCGCCCGCGACCAGGGATTCCTTGTTGGCCAACGCGAGTCGGGTGCCCGATTCCAGAGTGGCCAGCGTCGGTTCCAGGCCGAGCGAGCCGACCAGCGCGTTCAGCACCACGTCGGCCTCGGTGCGGCGCACGAGTTCGGTGACCGCGCCGGGACCGCCGAGTGCGAGGTCGAGCGTTCGCGCGGCGGCGGGGTCGGCCACCGCGACATTGCGGGTGCCCGTGGCGGTCATCTGCTCCGCCAGCAGCGCGGGGTTGCCACCCCGCGCGGCCAGTCCGACCACCTCGAATTTCTCGGGGTTGGCGGCGATGACCTCGAGGGCTTGGGTACCAATGGATCCGGTGCTGCCGAGCAGCAGGACTCTCACGATGTCGGACACGAACCTCATTGTGGCTTACTCGAGACCGGTGTGACCGGCCCGGCCGACTTCCAACGACAGACCGTCGTATGTCACGATATCCGGCAACAGTCCCGTACCCGCGAGGTACCGAACCAGTCGAGGAGCGATCGTGGCCGCCACGGAACTCGAAACCACCACGACCGAGCGCCGCGTCGCCACCCAGGTGGACACGGCCGAGGTGCCCTCGGCGGCGTGGGGGTGGAGCGGTGAGTCGCCGCGTACCTTCCGGATCGCCGGTGTGGTCGTCGCGCTGATCCTGCTCGGCATGCTGTTCGAGGGTCCGCAGGGCAGCTCGTCCGGTTCGGGCAATGTCGGCTACATCTTCCTGATCGGGTTCGCGGCGCTGCTGGCCGGCATCCTGATTCGCGACGCGCTGCTCCGGAACAAGCCGCGGTAGCGCGCGTTCGATCGGCTTGTCGCCGTCCCGGCTGCTGCCGGGGCGGCGATTCGCGTTTCAGGCCGCGGGGTCGCGGCGCAGGGTGGCCGCGAGATGGTGTTGCAGCGGTTCGCCGACCGCGGCCATCCGCAGTGTGTAATCGATCGTGTCGCCGGCCACGCGCAGGGAACGACCCAGCGCCGTCACGGCTTTGGCGGTGCTGGAGCGGCCGATGGCGGTGGAGTCGAACTCCATTCGCAGCTCGCCGTCGTCGATGCTGAGCTCGCCCTCGCAGATCTCGGTGATGCCGGTCGGATGCGCCAGGATGAGTTCGAGATGCCCCGGTCGCGGGCAGCGCAGGTAGCCCGTCTCGGCGTGCATCGGACGGCTGCCGTCGGCGGCGCGGGTGCGCTGCCGGTAGGTCAGGAACGGCCGCCCGAGATGCCCGAACCGGATCTCCTCCAGGTATTCGAACGGCTGGATCGTCGGGTATTCGCCTCGTCCCGCTCCCCGCCAGGTGCCCAGCAGCGGCGCGAGCGGCGCGATCTCGGGATGAACGGCGACAGACGACTGAGGTTCCACCACGGCCGACAGCTTAGGCCCACCCGGTTTACGGCGCCCGTGAACCCACCGGATCACCGCGCTCGGCCCGCCTCGGTATCCGTCTCGTTCGCGTTCGCCGCCCAGTGCTGTGACCAGGCCCAAACCCCTTCCAGAGCGGCGCCGAGCTGCCGCCCCGCGGTGGTGAGTTCATAGCTCTTGTCAGGATTCTTCTCGACCAGCCGCGCGCTTTGCAGCTGCTGCAATCGGGTGGACAGCATGCTCGACGAGCACTGCCCCATGCGCCGCCGCAGCTCGAGGAACCCGAGCCGCCCGGGTTCCAGTTCCCACAGGACCCGCAGGTTCCAGCGCTGCCCCAGTAGTTCGATGGCCGCCAGCACGGGGCCGTTGGCCGGATCGTCCTCGCCCCGAGACGGTTTCGCACCGCTCGTGCTCATGGCCTGTTCCTTCCGCGCGGTGGTCCGCCGAGTTTGCGCTTCTAATTCAGAACCACCATAGTGATTCTGAATTAGAAGCGTCACGACGGGTGAGGGGCAACAGTGGACTCGGAACAGCGGATCATCCTGGTGACCGGGGCGTCGCGCGGTATCGGAGCGGAGACGGCGCGGGTGCTGGCCGCGCGCGGCGAGCACGTGATCGTCAACTATCGGGAGAAGCGCAAGCGCGCCGACGCGATCGTCGCGGACATCGTCGCGGCCGGCGGCAGCGCGTCGGCCGCGGGGGCGGACATCGCCGACCCGGCGGCGGCGCGCGCGCTGATCGAGGGTGTCGTCGCGGAGTTCGGCCGGCTGGATGTGCTGGTGCTGAACGCTTCCGGCGGGCTGGAGCGTGGCGCCGAGGCGGATTACGCGATGCGATTGAACCGGGACGCGCAGGAGCGGTTGGTGCGGCTCGCGGTGCCGCATATGGGTTCTGGTGCGCGGATCGTGTTCGTGACCAGTCACCAGGCGCATTTCCACGGACGCAAACCGGTCCCGGCCGACTACGTGCCGATCGCGGCGAGTAAACGAGCCGGGGAGGACGCGCTGCGCGCGATGATCCCCGAACTCGGCACGCGCGGCATCGATCTGGTCGTGGTGTCGGGCGACATGATCGACGGGACCACCATCGTGGTGCTGTTGGAGCGGCGGGATCCGGAGGCGGTCGCCCTCCGGCGGCGGGTGGGTGAGCTGCCGACGGTGGCGCAGTTCGCGACGGCGGTCGCCGACGCGGCGGACAGCGCGGGGGAATCGGGCCGCACGGTGTATGTCGGTGGCGCGGATTACGTTGATGCTGAGGGGTTGCCGGTGCCCGCTGACGGGTCCGCCGGATAGGGGCGAGTAGGTTCGGCGGGTGTGGGGGAGCGGTGCGGACAACCGCGCAACCAAGCGGTTGTCCGCTTCCATATGCAGGGCTGGTCAGGGAGTGTCTAGGCAGAAGGTGCTGGTCGGTGGGAGGCCGATGGTATGACGGCGGCTCGTGACAACTGGATGGTGCCCGGTCGGGAGCTGCTGCTGGCAGCTTGCCGGGGGCTACCCCATGACAATCACCCGATGCTGGACGCAGCGGGTGAACTGACCCAGCTGCATATGGATCGCGAGCGCACACCGGTGTGCGAACTCGTGCAGATCGATCGGCGCCGCACCCAGTTGGTGCGGGCGATCGACCGCTGGATGACCCTCGCCACGCCGGTTCCGCCGCCCGGCGAGCACTGGCACTACGAATCGGTCGGCAGGGTGGTGGATCGCCTGGCCGAACTCACCGCCCAGGCCATTCCGCTCGACCACGCACCCGATTCGATCTTCTACGACATCTGGCTGCGGGTGGCCGAAACGGCCGATGCCTATCAGGATCTGGCGGACGGGCTGTGCGCCGGAACTCTGCGCCCACCCACCCGCGGCTACTGGTTACCGGCCGCGACCGAATAGTCGCAGGCCGCGGCCACGCCGCCGCGGCAGGGTGGCGTACACCATCGTCATATCGGCGAACACCTCCGCCTCCTGCTCCCGCTCGGCACCGAACTCGTTGCGGCCCAGCACATGCTGCACCGACAGGGCGGGCAGCAGGGCGGCCAGCATGGGCGGCAGCGGCGCGTTCGGATCCGCCTCGGCCTTGCCGTGGCCGAGCAGCATGTGGCCGATCTCGTGCAGGATGATGTGATCGGCGTTGCGTTCGGTGGCGGCGTCGTCGTAGACGATGATGTCGTCGTGCTTGCGGGCGACCCACAAACCCTTTCCGCGGCAGCCCTTTTCGGTCAGCATCTCGGCCGGGACCGGTCGCAGCGAGATCGAGCGCCCACGGTACGCCGCGACATCGGCGAGATACGCGGTGAGGTTCCACGGATTCGGTAGTGGCACTGTCCGGGTAGCGTCACCGAAGCGGGCTTCCATGCTGGTCATCGGGGCACACATTACCCACCGGGCCGCCCGCCGTCACCTCCGCGATCCCTACCCCCGCGATTCGTCCAATGGCTTCTGTTCCGGTGTGTTTCGGCCGGTGAATCGCAGCGCGAGATGGTTGATCACCCACAGCGCGGCGCCGACCGCAAGCAGTGCGCCGGCGATGGCGTACTGGTCGGGATTGCGGTCGGTATAGGGCGTCACGAGGAACCCGCAGGTGAGCGCGCCGACTACGGGCAGGGCGGTCGGCGTGCGGAAGTGCTCGTGTGCCACCGGATCCCGGCGCAGGACCAGCACCGCCACATTCACCACGGTGAACACCGCGAGCAGCAGCAGCGCGGTGGTGCCGCCGAGTTCGGCGACCTTGCTGACGAAGAAGATCAGCCCGAGCGCGAGCGCGGTGGTGAACAGGATGGCGACATGCGGCGTGCGCCGGGCCTGATTGACCTTGCCGATCGGCCGGGGGATGACGTGCTGGCGGGCCAGCCCGTACAGCAGGCGGCTGGCCATCATCATGTTGATCAAGGCGGTGTTGGCCACCGCGAACATGGAGATGATCGCGAACAGGTGGGTCGGGAACGCCGGCGCCCCGATCTCCACCACCTTCAGCAACGGTGTGTCACCCTCGGAGAGTTCGGCGACCGGGACCAGCGCGACCGCGGTGATCGCCACCAGCACGTACACCAGCGCGGTGATCAGCAGCCCGGCCAGCAGCACCCGTGGGAAGATCCGCGACGGCTGTTTGCATTCCTCGGCCATGTTCACCGAGTCCTCGAATCCGACCATGGCGTAGAAGGCGAGGGTGGTCGCGACGATGACCCCGCCCACCGCGGTGCGGTCGCCGGTCTCGAATTCGGTGATGCGGCCGAAGTCGCCGTTACCGAATCCCAAGGCCCACAGCCCGATTCCGATGACGATCAGCAGACCGGTCAGCTCGATGCAGGTGAGCAGCACGTTGAGTTTGACGCCCTCGGAGACACCGCGCAGGTTGACCGCCCCGACCAGCAGCATGAACGCCAGCGCCACCAGCGTGACGCCGATTCCGGTGCCCAGGTCGATCTCGAAGGCCTCGGCGAAGTTGGCGGCGAAGGCGCGGGCCGCGGTGGACGCCGAGGTGATGCCGGAGCTCATCACCGCGAACGCGACCATGAAGGTGAGGAAGTGGATGCCGAACGCCTTGTGCGTGTACAGCGCGGCGCCCGCGGCCTGCGGGTATTTGGTGACCAGCTCCAGATAGCTGAGCCCGGTGACCAGCGCGACGAGGAAGGCGACCACGAACGGCACCCACACCGCCCCGCCGACGTGCCCGGCGACCTTGCCGGTCAGTGAGTAGACCCCGCTGCCGAGGATGTCACCGACGACGAACAGCAGCAGCAGTCCCGGGCCGATCACTCGTTTCAGCGACGGTTGTTCCTGGGCGGCGGATTCAGCGGACACATCGGCCATGGCGACACCCCTCTGTGCTACATCCGGACAACGGAGGGTACCCGCTGAAGCCTCAAATAATGCGCAGGTCAGAGGCTTTCGTGTCGCTACTGCATCCGGTCGGCGATCTGCCGGATGAGCACCGAGGAGTCGCGCGGGCTCAGCGCCATGGCGCGCAGTTGGTCGAAGATGACGCCGAAGCGCCGGATCTCGGCGTGGCCCTCGATGAGTTCGTCGCCGGCGATGCCTTCGACGTACACCAGTTCCGGATCGTCGGGCTTGGGGAAGTCGACCAGGGTGAAGGAGCCGGCCATACCCGGGTGCGCGCCCGCGTCGAACGGGAGGATCTGCAGGATCACGTTCTTGCGCTTGCTCTCCTCGAGCAGCTTCTCCAACTGGCCGCGCATGACACCCGGGCCGCCGACCACGCGGCTGATGGCGGCTTCGTCGAGTACCACCCACAGTTCGAGCGGGTCGTCCTTGCTGAGGACCCGCGCGCGTTCCATGCGCGCCTGGGCGCGGCTTTCCATGACGGCGGCCTCGACCTTGGGCATGCTGGTGTCGAGGACCGCCATCGCGTACTGCTCGGTTTGTAGAAGGCCGGGGATGAAGGAGGTCTGGTAGTGCCGTGCCGAGAGCGCCTCGGATTCGAAGTTGATGTACGCGGCGTAGACCTCGGTGAGGTTGCCCTCCCAGGGCCGCGACATGCCGGGTTTCTGCGCGTCGGTCAGCAGATCCAGCGCGTACTTGCGGCGCTCCGGATCCACGCTGTACAGATCGAGCAGCGTCATCAGGGTGCGCCGCTGCGGGCGGGCCTGTGCCGCCTCGATGCGGTACAGCGTGGTGACGTTGATTCCGGTCTTACCGCTGACCTCTTCTTTGCTGAGATTCACGCCTTCGCGCATCTCGAACAGCAACGCGGCCAGTCGTCGCAGGCCCGCGGTGAGAACGGTGCGCTTGCCCGCCATGTCGACAATCCTTTCGCCGTGCGCACTGCTGGGAACGCACCCCCGTGCGTTCGTGCGACCGTAAGGGCCCCTCCAGTGCAGCAGATCCACACGGGAATTGGGCGAATATCGGCAGAGCGTACTCCGCCGCTACGGCACGGTGACGGGTTGGTCGCAGCTGGCGGGCGGGTCGACCAGTGCGCAGTCCGAGGGCCCGCGGGTGGGCCGGTAGGCGGCGGGCACGCCGCCGGTGGCGATGATCCGGCGGTAGGTGTCCACGGCGTCGGTGGGACGGCGGGTCAGGCCGGGGTCGGTGCGCACGTCGACCGTGTAGAGGCCGAATCGTGGTGTGTAGGAACCCCATTCGTAGTTGTCGGTAATGGACCAGTAGTTGTAGCCCATGATCCGGATCCCGTCGGCCCTGGCCCGTTGCAGCCAGTAGACCGTGTCGCGCAGGTGCGCGGAGCGGGTGTAGCCGTCGGCGCGCGGCATGCCCTCCTCGGTGGGCATGCCGTTCTCCACGATCCACAGCTGCTTGTCCGGGAACTGGCGGGCGTAGTGCTGGAGCGCGAAGTAGATGCCCTCCGGGCGGATCGGCAGGTTCCACATGCCGATCGGCGGTGCGGCGGATCCGTCGGAGGCGGCGGCCATGGCGTCGGAGCCGGGATCCTCGAGGCCGAAGTAGTAGTCGATGCCGATGAAGTCGAGCCGGTCGCGGATGCGGTCGATGAGCGGCCCGTTGACCTCGGCCTCGGCGCCCGCGACGTAGCCGACATTGCTGGTGACCATGGCGTCGGGCTGGACGCGGTGGATGTAGTCGTAGATCTCGTTGTGCGCCTGGGTGACCCGATCGAGCATGGCGGCGGCGTCGGTCGCGTTCTGGCGCACCTCGTGCATGATGTAGGCGACCGGCTCGTTGATGGTGACCCACACCGGTTTCCGGTCGGCGAAGCGATCGACCACCATGCGTGCGCTGGCCAGCCACTGTTCGACGATGCCGGGGTTGTTCCAGCCGCCCTGGTCGGCGACCCAGCCGGGGTAGACCCAGTGGTCCAGGGTGAGCATGGGGTGCATGCCCGCGTCGAGGATGGTGTCGACGACCGCTTCGTAGAAGGCGAAGGCGTTCTCGTCCCAGGTCTCGGGGGTCGGCTGGACCCGCGCCCATTCGATGCCCACGCGGAAGACCTTGGCGCCGAGCCCGGCGGCAAGGGCTATGTCCTGCGCGTAGCGGGTGTGGAAGTCGACCGCGTTCTCGTAGGCGTCCCAGCCCGGGTTGGCCGCGATGTAGCGGGTCCAGTTCGAGTCCGGGGCGTGGCCCTCCGATTGCGAGCCGGATGCCGCCACGCCCCACAGGAAGTCGGCGCCGAGCCCGCCGTCGGCGCCGACCGCCGATGCCGCGGGGGTGGCGAGTGCGGCGGCGTCGGGGAACAGGGCGGCGGCCACGGTCAATCCCGCCAGGGCCAGACGGTGCAGTCGCGCGCGCATCGCACTCCGATCTCCGGTCGGGACGGTGGTACCGAACCGGATCGTAGCTGAATATTTGCTGAATCCGGGGGAGGTGGTGGGTGTCGCGGATGGACGCCGCCGAATGGGGCGCGGCGGCGTGGGCCGTGCGGAACCCGATGGTTGCTCGCCCGGGCCGTGGGCGGTCGCGCGGCCCGGTGTGCGCCCGTGCCGCGCCCGTCCGGGAGTTTGTCGTCGCGGTCCGTCGGCGCTGGTCGGCCCGGCTCGAGACGGACCGGACGGTATGCCTGCTGGTTACCGATCGGCATCCGAATGGGCTGTGGCGCTTGAGAGTTGCTGCGATCGCAGATGTAAGCACACTCGCGTTGCAGGATTGAAGACGCACTCTTGCGTTCTGCCCCCGCCGGGAGCATGATCCAGCTAGCGTATTAGTTGAAACTACCAATCCGCGACATCGGATAACCGAATCGAGAGCCAATCATGTTGGTACATAGAGTGTTGGTGTCGGGTGATTTTGAGGTGGCGAAATGAGCGCGCCCACGGTGGGCGCGCTCCCCACCGCACCGCAATTGTTGTGCGCATTCCAGGGGCGGCGCTTCCTGGATCGCGAGCTGCTGCGTTCCGCACACGCGCTGGCGGAACTGCACGCCCGCCGCAGTGAAGTGCGCGATGCGTTTCTGGTCGCCGAAATAGATTGCCGTCGAGGCGAACTCGTCGACGACATCAACGACTGGGTGGCGGCGGAGGTGCCGCAGCACCGCAACGGCGCGTCGCTGCACACCGAAAGCCTAGGCGCGGTGGTCGATCGCATGGCGCAGAGCTGGGTCGATGCCAATCAGGCGATCGACGCGGACGGTCCGCGCAGCGACAACACCCATAAACACTGGTACCACCTCGCCGAACTCGTCGACGGCTACACTGATCTGGTAACCGACGTGGCCGGCGGGCGGCGTCGGTTGCCGGAACAGTGACTCGGCAGCACCGCGATTCGCGTGCCGAGAGGGTGGCATTCCAGCGAATGCCACCGGCCGTGACGGCGGGCGCAACGGGGCGCCCTGCCCGGCGTGCCGCGTAGTCGACTGGCGCGGCACGCCCGCCGGGTCATTCCGCAATTGTGAATTCGGCGGAGGCCGCCGCGCGAATATCGATCTTGTCGTGTGCACGCATTCTTCGAAGTAATTCCACCCATGGTTCGGTCCAGCCGAAATGATTGCCGCACAGGGTGATCAGGGTGACCGCCGCGTAGGCGGTCGGCAGATCGACGTGGCTACTCAGCTCGTTCGCGATGGTCCACATGGTGGCCGGGTTGCTGGCACGCAACGTGGCGGTCGAGAGCGCCTGCTCCAAGTGTCGCGCAGGTCGGCAGATCAGTAGGCCGTCGGCCAGCTCGGCTGCGCGCCGGATCGCTTCGATCGCGGATTCTGGTGCGTGCCAACGGATTCCGGCCAGATGCAGATCGATGGCTGCCTGTCGCCATAGCGGCGCGGTGCCCAGTGTGACGGCGATCGACATCGCCGCGGTGCGCCCCGCTGCCGACCGGCGAGCAACTGCCTGGACCTGAGTCACCAAGGCGGACAGGCGCTGTCGCGCCGGGAGGTCGCGGCCCGGTAGCTCGATGTCTTCTGCCGCGAGGAGTTGCCGAACCGCCTCCGCGAGCGCCGTCACATCCCCGGTGGTCGTGGTGTGGGCCACCAGTGCCGCAACCGCGCCCCGCCACACGCCGAGTTCGCTCAGATCGCAGATCCGGCGCGCCAGCTGCGCACCGGCTTCGGGCGGGCTCCACCGACTCCAGAGCGGTAGCAGCGAAATCGCCTGGGACGCCAGCTGTTCGTCGGTGTTGTGTGCCAGGCCGAGTAGCAGACCCGCCATGCGGCGCCGTTGCTGGATCGGCAGCAGGCGCGGGGCGTACCCCGACAGTTCGCTCGCCACCTCCGGGTCGGCCGCGGCCTGCGACAGCACCGCCCACGCGGCGTCTCGATCCAGCAGGAAGCGGCACGCGAAGACCGCGGCGCGCCGCACATCGCGGTGCTGGCCCGGCGTGCGCCACACCTCCCCGATGACGTCCATCGCCTCCGGGGCGTGCAGTTCGGCGAGCAGGCGGACGCCCTCCTTCTTCGCGGTGATCTTGGGTGAGGCGAGCAGCGCCGCCGTGGTGCTCGTGAGCCGGTCCGGCGCAATGCCTTTCGCACAGGTAGCCATGCTGCTCACCGCGACCCGGGCCCGGTCGGAATCGACCTGTCCGGCCAGCAGGCCGAGCGCGCGCTCGGGATCCGCGCACTCGCCGAGCGCCGTGAGCGCCGCCTCGGCCACCGAAAGCCGCTGGTCCGCGGTGTATCCGGCCAGTCGATCGAACCCGCCGGGCAGGCGGCCCAATTGCCGTACCGCCCACCTCGATTCCCACAGCGAGGACTTGCGGTGGTCGGCGTGCGCGCTCAGCAGCCGGGCGTACTGCTCGACCTGAGCGGGAGTCCAGCTGCCGAATCCGCCTGGGAAACTGGGAACGAAGCGCACTTTCGCGGACAGGAACCGGCCCGGTGTCGCCGCGCCGAGCAGCGAATCGAGCAGGTCGGTGCGCCGCAGGCCGATCAGCCGCTGCACCGGCGGCAGGGTGATCAGCGAGCGGTCGCGTTTCACCAGGGCGTTCAGGGCGTCGTCCCGGGTCGCCGGGTCCGCGAGGGCCAGGTCGACGGCGCGTCGCACCGTGGAGTCGCTCCGGGCGCCGCAGGCGCGCAGCACCATTCGATGCAGATCGGGTAGATTCCGGGCGCGTTTGTCCAGACCGGCGGCGAGGTCGAGGGCGAGCTCCCACTCGTCGCGGGCGCCGTCGTTGTCCAGCCGGGGGCGCAGGGCCTCGAACAGGTGTCGCTCGGCGCCGCGCGGCAGGTTCTCGTGGATCCGGCCCAGCGGCACCCGGGTGGTCTGTGCGGCAAGGAGTTCCAGCAGACGCAGGGCGGTCGCGGCGAACCCACCGGTCGTGCGGGCGGCGGCACCGGTCGTGGTGGTGGTGCCAGCCATGGAGGTGGCGGCGCTGGTTGTGGAGGTGGCGGCACTGGTTGTGGCGGCGGCAGCGCCCGTCGTAGAGGTGGCGGCGCGCAGGAGCAGCAGCCGGGCCAGCGTCGCGACGGCGGCGGTGGTGCTGTACGAGCGGTCGCGCGCCTCGAGCGCGTCGGCGCAGATCTGCTCGAGTGCGGGCAGATGGTCGGGACGCAGCAGCGTCGGCGGCATCGCGGTCAAGGCTTGGAAAGCCTGGGCGCGCACCGGATCCTGTTCGTTGCGCAGGCGGCGCAGGGTATCGAGCAGGTCGCCGAGCACCTCCGGATCCCGGGCTCCGAACGCGGCCGCGATCAGCAGTGGATACGCGGTGGCCCGCTCGTCGGCGGTGGGGCGGCGAATGGCCTGGGCCAGAACGGGTTCGGCGTCGGGCCAGAACAGGCGCGCGGTGAGGCGCTCACGCACCGCACGCACCTCGGAGCCGCCGGGCCGGGCCAGCAGCTCCCGGGCCAGCTCGGCGCGCGCCGGGCGGGGGAGCAGATCGAGCAGGGTCGCGTCGATATCGCCGGGATCGATGCCCGGGCGCGCCCAGACGGCGCGCACCACGACCGCGCGGCGCGCGGGCGCCAGTGCCCGCAGAAAGCGGGTGCGGTGGTAATGGGGGTAGACAGATCCGAGGGCGATCAGCCGCTCATCGGGCAGCTCGCGCAGTGCCACCCACAGCGCCTGCCCGGTCAGCTCCGCGCCGCGGCCGGACGAGTGCAGCACGAGCGCCTGCACCGCCGCCGGATCGTGCCGGGCCAGCTGCCCGGCGACCGGCCGAAGTTGCTGGACAGAGGTGAATTCCACGGCCCGCCGGGCCAGTGCCAGCAATCGATCCGGCTGATGTTCGGCCGCGGCGCGGGCGCACGCGCCGACCCGCGGCCACAGCTCCCACCAGTCGGATTCGCCCGCGATGTCGGCTTTTTCCTCGGCATAGGCGAGCACGACATCGAGGTGCCTGTGGCCGAGCGCGGCCCAGTCCGGCACGGCGTAATCGAGTTCGGGCAAATACTCGGCGACCGTCGATTCGGTGCAGTACGCCAGGATTCGAGCCGCCTCCGCGTCACCGAAATGGCGACGGATCACCGGCAGCAGCGGGTCGGCGGTGTAGCCGCGGCCGGTCCGGCCGAGCGCGCGGTACAGCGCGCGCCGCGTGCGGTGCGACATCCGCGGCAGCCGATCGAGCAGGGCGTCCGGTTCGATTCGGGCGCGCACCAGCGCGTGCACCGCCCGCGCCGCCAGCTCGGGGGCCGGCGAATCGAGCTGGCGCAGCAGGAAGTCCGATTCGTTCGCGACGGTCGCCATCCGACCCGCCAGCAGCCGCTCGTAATGGCCCCCCGCGGCGAGTTCGGCCAGGAGGCCGGTCAGCTCGGCGGTGCCGCGCAACCGCAGCGCGCAGACCGCGACCGCGTGCTGACGCGCGGGCGCCGCGAGCGGCTCGATCTCCTTCAGCAGTTTTGTCGCGGTGCTGGCCACGCAAACCCCCTTCATCGAGTGTGACCGCGTCCCGCTCTACGGATTCGACGGCCTCGAACATCGTTGCGATGCTAGGTGAACCGGTTCCGCGCCGCATTCGAGATTTCGGGCCCGCCGGATTCCCTGTGCGGGTCGACCATCGGTCGGGAGGTCTCGGTGCTCCGGGCGGCTGCGTTGTGCTGTGCGGCTGCGACATCCAGAGCGGTCTCGCTGCTCCGGGCGGCTCCGTCACGCAGAGCACGCGGCCCTGTCCTGGCGGGCGGCCCGTCTCGTCGAACGCGGATCAGCCGCCGAGCCGGGCTTCGAAGGCGATGCGGTCGCCGCGGTAGAGGGCGCGCACCCGTTCGATCGGCGCGCCGTCCTGATCGACACTGCGCCGGTGCAGCAGGAGCAGCGGCAGGGCGGTGGTGCATTCCAGCAGGCCGGCCTCGCGTGGGGAGGCGAGGACGGTTTCGATGCGTTCGGTGGCCGCGGTGTAGACCACGCCGGTGGCGCGGACCGCCGCGTACAGGGAGGTGGTGGGGTCATATCCGGCGCGCAGTCCGGCGAAGCGGTCGCGGGGGAGATAGGTGCTCTCCAAGCCGATCCGCTCGCCGTCGGCGAGCAGGACGCGTTCCAGGTGCATCACCAGGGTGCCCGGCGCGAGGTCCAGCGCGGCGGCGGTGTCGGCGTCGGCCGGGACATCGTTGAAGCTCACCACGACTCGGCCCGGGACGCGGCCGAGGCTGATCGCGCCCTCGGTGTAGGAGCGCAGCGACAGGGGTTGCACCATCTTCGGGCGGGAGACCACGGTGCCGCGTCCCTGCCGCCGGATCCGCCCCTCGACCAACAGGTCGCGCAGGGCCTGCCGGACGGTCTCGCGGGCCACCTCGAAGCGGACGGCGAGGTCGCGTTCGGAGGGAACCGGATCGCCCTCCTCGAGTTCGGCGAGGATGCGCTCCAATTCGGTGCGCACCACATAGGACTTCAGCTGACGCCCCGCGAGTGCGGAATCCCTGCTCCGACCGGGTATTTCGGCCGCCGCGGCCCCCATCGACTCGGTTGCTTCCATGCCGCCAGCCTACCCGGCATTGGTCTATACCAATTGTTAACCCGGTGTTCGCATGGGAAACACCCGTTGGTCTAGACCATTGATCACCATGGTTTCCATGCGATTGGTCATCATCGGAGGTGGAATCCTCGGCACCGCCCACGCGCTCGCCGCGATCGGCCGCGGCCACGAGGTCGTACAGCTGGAGCGGGAGCCGGAAGCGCGCGGCGCGACCGTGCGCAACTTCGGATTGGTGTGGGTCTCGGGCCGCTCGGCCGACGAACTCGACCTGACTCTGCGCTCCCGGCAGCTGTGGGAGGAGATCGGCGGCAAGGTGCCCGGGGTCGGATTTCGCCCGGCCGGGTCACTGACTCTTGTGCGCACCCCGGAGGAATTGGCCGTCGCCGAGGCGGCCGCGGCGCACCCGAGCGCCGGGGCCCGTGGCTTCGAACTGCTCGACTCCGAGCGGGTTCGCGCTCTGAACCCGGCGTTGCGCGGCAAGTTCCTGGCCGGTCTGCACTGCTCGACCGACGCCGCGGTGGAGTCCCGGCAGGCGCTGCCCGCGCTGCGCGCCTATCTGACCGCCACCGGACGCTACACCTTCCACGCGCACACCGAAGCCCGCGCCGTCGCCGATACCGGTTCCGGCGCAACGGTTCTCGATGATCGCGGGCGCACCTTCGACGCCGATCTGGTGCTGGACTGCCCCGGTGCCGCGCACACCGGACTGACTCGTGAGCTCGTCGGCGACCTCCCCGTCCGCCGGGTCCGGCTCCAGATGATGCAGACCGCGCCGCTGGGCGAACCGCTCACCACCGCCATCGCCGACGGTGACAGCTTCCGCTACTACCCCGGTTTCGCCGGGCCGGAGGTGGACGCGCTCAACGCCGAACAATCACAGAGCGCCACCGCCGCCGAGCACAAGATGCAGTTGCTCTGTGTGCAGCGCCTGCACGGCGGACTCACCATCGGCGACACCCACGAGTACACCGAGCCGTTCGCCTTCGACGTGGACGAGGCGCCCTACGAGCACCTCACCCAGGTCACCGAGGAACTGCTGGGACGCGAACTGCCGCAGGTGATTCGGCGCTGGGCCGGGGTGTACAGCCAGTCGGTCGACCCGAACGTGATCGTCACCCGGGCGCAGGCGGCCGAGCACGTCTGGGTGATCACCGGCCCCGGCGGCCGTGGCATGACCCTCGGGCCCGCCCTCGGCGAGCAGACCGCGGACCTACTGAACCTGTGAGGAACACGATGTCGGACAACGCTATTCAGCTCGCCGTCTTCGATATGGCCGGGACCACGGTCGCCGACGGCGGCCTCGTGGTGCGCGCTTTCGACGCCGCCGCCACCGCCGTCGGCATGGAAACCGAAGGCCCGCGGCGCGATCGGGCGCGGCAGTACGTGCTCGACACCATGGGGCAGTCGAAGATCGTGGTCTTCCGTGCGCTGTTCGATGACGAGGACACCGCGCGGCAGGCCGACCGCGCCTTCGAAGCCGCCTACGACGCCTTGATCGAGGAGGTCGGGGTCACGCCGATCCCGGGCGCCGCGGCGGCATTGCGGAAGCTGCGGGCGGCGGGCGTGCGGGTCGCACTCACCACCGGCTTCAGCCGCGGCACCCGGGACCGGCTGCTGACCGCGCTGGACTGGACCGATATCGCCGACCTCACCCTCGCGCCCGCCGACGCCGGGCGCGGCCGCCCCTACCCCGATCTGGTCCTGACCGCGCTGCTGCGGCTCGGCGTCGACGCCGTCGACCGGGTCGCCGTGCTGGGCGACACCACCAGCGATATCGCGACCGGCCTGGCCGCCGGCGCGCGGATCGTCGCGGGCACCCTGACCGGCGCGCACGACGAGGCGCGGCTGCGTGCGGCGGGCGCCACCCACGTGGTGCCCTCCGTCACCGAGTTCGCCGAACTCGTACTCACCGAGCACTCCTGACCGTCCCCGTCCCTTCGAGACCCCTACTTCGACGAAGCGAAAGTTGTTCAACCGTGCGTACTTCCACAACGCGCCTCTTCAGTAAGACCGCCCTGCTCCTGGCCGCCGTCTGCGCGGTATCGCTGACCGCGGCCTGCGGCGGCACCGGATCCGGCGGGTCCGGCGAGCAGACCGTGACCGTCTACTCCGCCGACGGTCTCGACGGCTGGTACAAGACCCAGTTCGAGAAGTTCAAGGCCAAGACCGGCATTTCGGTCGATGTGGTGGCCGCGGGCTCCGGCGAGGTGGTCAACCGGGTGGAGAAGGAACAGTCCAACCCGCAGGCCGACGTCGTGGTGACGTTGCCGCCGTTCATCCAGAAGGCCGACGCCGCCGGGCTGCTCCAGCCGATCGGCGTGGACACCTCCGCCATCGCCGACTCCGAGCGCGACCCGAAGGGCAAGTATGTCAGCCTCGCGGGCAACTACCTCAACTTCATCGCCAACTCGACCGTCGACTCGTCCAAGCTGACCTGGGACGACCTGCTGAAGCCGGAATACAAGGGCAAGGTGCAGTACTCGACGCCCGGCCAGGCCGGTGACGGCACCGCCGTGCTGATCCTGCTCCAAGCCCTGCGCGGCAAGGACGGCGCGCTCGAGTACCTGAAGGCGTTGCAGGCCAACAATGTCGGGCCGTCCAGCTCGACCGGCAAGCTCCAGCCCAAAGTGGACAAGGGTGAGTTGCTGATCGCCAATGGCGATATCCAGATGAACATGGAGTCGATCAAGTCCAAGGGCTCGAAGTTCTCCATCTTCTTCCCGGCCTCGGCCGACGGCAAGAAGCACACCGTCTCGCTGCCCTACTTCATGGGCCTGGCCAAGGGCGCGCCGCACGCCGACGCTGCCAAGAAGCTGATGGAGTACCTGCTCAGCAAGGAGGTGCAGGCCACCCTGGGGCCGGATGCCTACGCGGTGTCGGCGCGCAAGGACCTCGCCGAGGTCACCCCCACCGGCACCGGTCCGACCCCGGCGTCGCTGATCCAGGGCGTCGAGGTGGTGCATCCGGACTGGTCGAAGGTGATCGCCGAACTCGACGCCGACGTCGCCGCCTACCAGCAGGCCACCGGCAGCTGACCGGCGCGACCAGCAGAAGGAGACCGATCCCATGAACGCCGGTGACGCGCGGACGAAAGCCGCCACGTCCACGACCCGAACATCCGCGGTCGTCGAACCCGCGATCGTGTTCGACCGGGTGGGGGTGCGCTACGGCGCGGGGCGCAAATCCACTGTCGCCCTGGCCGATTTCACCCTGCGCGTCGCCGCCGGGGAGACGGTCGCCCTGCTGGGGCCGAGCGGCTCGGGCAAGTCCACCGCGCTCAAGGCGCTGGCCGGATTCGTCCGGCCCACCTCGGGCGCGGTACGGCTGGCCGGACGTGAGGTCACCGACCTCTCACCCGCCGCGCGTGGAATCGGGGTGGTGGTGCAGTCGTATGCGCTGTTCCCGCATATGACGGTGCACGGGAATGTCGCCTTCGGCTTGAAGGCACATCGGGTGCCGCGCAAGGAGATCGGCGCGCGCGTCACCGAGGCGCTGGAGATGGTCGGTATGGGCGCGTACGCGAAACGGCTGCCGCGCGAACTGTCCGGTGGCCAGCAGCAGCGCGTCGCCATCGCCCGGGCACTGGCCATCCGGCCCAAGGTGCTGCTGCTGGACGAGCCGCTGGCTGCCCTGGACGCGCAGCTACGCCAATCCATGCTCGGCGAGTTGCAGCAGCTGCGAAAAGCCCTGCCGGACACGGCGATGCTGTATGTCACCCATGACCAGGCCGAGGCGCTGGCGCTGGCCGATCGGATCGCGGTCATGCGGGACGCGCGACTGGTCGACATCGACACCGCCGAGAACCTGTGGCAGCGCCCGCCCAGCGATTTCACCGCCGCCTTCTTGGGCGGCGCGAACCTGGTGCCCTGCACCGTGAACCACATCTCCGGCGATGCGGCCCTGGTCACCGCCGGGCGACACACGCTGCGTGCCACCGCGCCGAAACCGGGTGTGGGCAAGGCTGATTGGGTACCCGACGCGCACGCACTACTGTGCGTTCGCCCGCACACGCTGATCATGGGCGCGACCACGGATCGAGACGCACTGCGCGCCCGGGTGGTCTCGAGTGTCTGGCGCGGCGCCGCCACCCGCCTGTACCTGGCGGTCGATGGCCTGCCGGACGAGATCGTCGCCGAGGTGCCGGGACACCGTGCCGCCGAGCCGGATTCGATCGTCGGCGTGCGTTTTCCGGATCCGGCGGGAGTGCTCATTCCCGCCGAAGTGGGCGCTGGGACGGGCGAATCCGGAGCGGGCGAATGACCGTGCGCACCGGCTCACCGCAGACCGGTGCTGCCACGGATCGGCTCGACTCGCACGCCGGGATGAGCGCATGGTCCCCGCGCGCCTGGCGGCCGGTCCTGTGGACCCTGCCTCCGGTACTGATCGTGCTGGTCATCGCCGGGTATCCGATCACGCGAGTACTCGCCGAATCGACAGTGACGCCCGCTGGGCGCGGTACGGCGGTCTGGAGCCAGGTGCTGGGCTCGGAGGCGTTCCGAGATGCGCTGTGGCGCACCGTGTCCATCGCGATCGCCTCGACGGTGGGCTGCCTGGTGCTCGGTTCGTTTCTGGCGGTGGTGCTCGCCTTCGTCCCGTTCCGGGGATCGCAGGTGGTGGGCAGGCTGATCGATACGGTGCTCACGTTGCCGTCGTTCCTGGTGACGCTGGCCTTCACCTTCCTGTACGGGACGGCGGGCGCGGTCAACGCGCTGATCGCCGAACTCACCGGGCGCACCACCCCGCTGCTGAACTTCCTGACCACTCCGTGGGGTGTGATCGCCGCCGAGGTCACCTTCTTCACTCCGTTCGTGGTGCGGCCGCTGCTGGCCGCGTTCGCCCAATTGCCCAGGGAGCAACTCGATGTCGCGGCCAGCCTGGGGGCCTCCCCGTGGCGGGTGCTGCGGCAGGTGGTGCTGCCCGAAGCCTGGCCCGCGCTGGCGGCCGGCGGCAGTCTCGTACTCCTGCTGACGCTCAACGAATTCGGGATCGTCCTGTTCACCGGGGCCAAGGGCGTGCTGACGCTGCCCGCCATGATCTACACCCGGGGCATCGTCACCTTCGACCTGCCCGGTGCGGCGGTGCTGGCCACCGTGCAGGTGGTGCTGTCGCTCACGCTGTACACGGCGTATCGGATCGTGTTCGCCCGCTTCATCTCCCGGAAAGGACGCTGATCATGCTGGTGTGGACCCGAACCGGGAAAGCGGTGGTGCTCACCGTCTTCGGGCTGGTGCTGACGGTGGTGTTCGTGGCACCGATCACCACCGTGGTCGCGGCGGCGCTGGCGGGCAGCTGGATCGGCCCACTGCCCTCGAATCTCGGGCCGGCCAATTTCAGTCAAGCGTTGACCGGCGACGACGCGGCGAGTCTCGCGGTCAGTCTGCAGACCGCGCTGATCGCGGGTGCGGTGGCGCTGCTGCTCGGCACCTGGGCGGCGCTGGCGGCCCGCGAAGCGCCCGGCTGGTGTCGTCGTCTCACCGACGCGGTGTTCCACCTGCCGGTCGCGGTGCCCTCGGTCGCGATCGGCCTCGGCGTACTGATCGCGTTCAACGAACGTCCGCTGCTGCTCGGCGGCACCAAATGGATTGTCATCCTGGCGCATTCGGTGCTGGTGCTGGCCTACGCCTTCAGCGCGGTCTCGGCCGCGCTGGACCGCCTGGACCCGGGCTACCGGCAAGCCGCCGAATCCCTGGGCGCCGGACCGATCCGCGTGCTCTGCCAGGTGACGCTGCCGCTGCTGCTGCCCGCCCTCGGCGCGGCGGCCGGACTGTCGATCGCGCTGTCCATGGGCGAACTCGGCGCGACCATCATGGTCTACCCGGCCACCTGGCGCACCCTGCCGGTGACCATCTTCGGCCAGACCGACCGCGGCGAGATCTTCACCGCCGCGGCCGGCACCAGCCTGCTGGTATCGGTCACCCTGGTGTCGCTGGTACTGCTCGGCCGGCTGAAGGGCCGCGCGGCCCTGCGGTGACTAGGATCGACGAATGTCCGCGCTCCCGTTGATCTTCACCGCCGGCTGGGCGAGCGGCATCAACGCCTACGCCGTCGTGCTGCTGTTCGGTCTGCTCGGTGTCACGGGGCTGGCCGACGACGTCCCGGCCGGCTTGCAGCGCACCGATGTGCTGATCGCGGCGGGCGTGCTGTTCCTGATCGAGGCGGTCGCGGACAAGATCCCGTATTTCGACTCGTTCTGGGACGCCATCCACACCGTCATCCGCCCGGCCGCGGGCGCGGTGGTGGCCGCGCTGCTGGCCGGTTCGGACGGCTCGCTGCCGCAGCTGGCCGCGGCCGCGGTCGGCGGGACCACGGCGCTGGTCAGCCATCTGGTGAAGGCCGGGCTGCGGATGGGCGTCAACACCTCGCCGGAACCGGCGAGCAATATCGTCGTCAGCGTCGCCGAGGACATCGGCGTCGCGAGCGTCATCACGCTCGCGGTCTTTCATCCTGTGCCCGCGGCGATCATCGCCGCCGTCCTGCTGGTGCTCGGCGTGCTGCTGGCCGTGTTCGCGGCCAAGCGCATCCGGCGCTCGTGGCGGCGGCTGCGGACCTGGTGGGAAACGCGGCGCGGCAGGGCATTACCGAGTTAGCGCACCTGCGGGGCGACCTTCTCGCCGAACAGTTCGATGGTGCGGAGCACCTGCTCGTGCGGCAGCGTGCCGACGCTGGTGTGCAGCATGAAACGGTCCAGGCCGAGGGTGTCGCGGACATCGGCGATCTTCTCGGCGACATAGTCGGGCGTGCCGACGAACAGCGACCCGCTCTGCGAGCGCAGCGCGTCGAACTGCTGGCGGGTCATCGGACCCCAGCCGCGCTCGCGCCCGATCTGGCTCATCGCCGCCGCGTACGGCTCGTAGAAGTCGGCGACCGCCGCCGCGTCGGACTCGGCGATATAGCCGTGCGCGTGCACCGCGACCGGCTGCTTCTCGTGGCCGCCCTCGGCCAGCGCCCGGTGGTACAGCTCGACCAGCGGTCCGAACCGGGCGGGCTGGCCGCCGATGATCGCAATGGCCAGCGGGAGGCCGAGCAGTCCGGCGCGGATCACCGATTCTGGGCTGCCGCCCACCGCGATCCAGACCGGTAGCGGCCGGTCGTCGGTCCGCGGATAGACGATCGCGTCGCGCAGCGCCGGGCGGAACCTGCCCGACCAGCTGACCGGGCCGTCGTCGCGGATCTTCAGCAGCAGCGCCAGCTTCTCCTCGAAGAGTTCGTCGTAATCGGACAGGTCGTAGCCGAACAGCGGGAACGACTCGGTGAACGAGCCACGTCCGGCCATCAACTCGGCCCGGCCGCCCGACAGGCCGTCCAGGGTGGCGAACTCCTGATACGCGCGAACCGGGTCGGCCGAACTGAGCACGGTGACCGCGCTGGTCAGCTGGATGCGCTCGGTGCGCGCCGCGATGGCCGCCAACACCACGGCGGGCGCGGACGCGGCGAAATCCTGGCGGTGGTGCTCGCCGACGCCGTACACGTCCAAGCCCGCGCGCTCGGTCGCCACGGCTTCTTCGACCACCTCGCGCAGGCGCTGCCCGGCGCTGGGTGCGGGCCGGTCACCGACCGGCATGACCTCGGCGAATGTCGTCATTCCCAATTCCACGGCAGTGTCCCTGTCTGTGAGTGGTCGTTGCTCTGCCGATTAAACGGACCTTAGTCCGTATCTATTCCGCGGTGGTGGGAGGGAGGTGGCCGGTGCACCGGCCACCGGCCCGATAGGCTTGCGCCATGGCAGTCGGTACCCGCAAACCCCTCGTCCCCGGCACACAGTCGCCCATCCGCGAGGTGCCGCGCGCCATCGAACGACCCGAGTACGCGTGGAAGAAAACGGTGAACGAGGGCAGCGAGCCCTGGGTGCAGACGCCGGAAACCATCGAGAAGATGCGGATCGCGAGCAAGATCGCGGCGCAGGCGCTCGAAGCGGCCGGCAAAGCGGTCGCGCCCGGCGTCACCACCGACGAACTGGACCGGATCGCCCACGAATACCTCTGCGACCACGGCGCGTACCCGTCGACACTGGGCTACAAGGGATTTCCGAAGTCCTGCTGCACCTCGCTGAACGAGGTGATCTGCCACGGCATCCCGGATTCCACCGTGATCGAGGACGGTGACATCGTCAATATCGATGTCACCGCCTACATCGACGGCGTGCACGGCGACACCAACAGGACCTACCTCGCCGGCGATGTCGACGAAGAGGTGCGGTTGCTGGTGGAGCGCACCGAGGAAGCCACCATGCGCGCCATCAAGGCCGTGCGGCCCGGCCGCGCGCTGAACGTGATCGGGCGCGTCATCGAGTCCTACGCCAACCGCTTCGGCTACGGCGTGGTGCGCGACTTCACCGGACACGGCGTCGGCCCCACCTTCCACAGCGGCCTGGTCATCCTGCACTACGACCAGCCGGCCATCGACACGGTCATCGAAGAGGGCATGACCTTCACCATCGAGCCGATGATCAACCTCGGCGGCATCGACTACGAGATCTGGAACGACGGCTGGACCGTGGTCACCAAGGACCGCAAGTGGACAGCCCAGTTCGAGCACACCCTGGTGGTGACCGCGACCGGCGCGGAAATCCTCACCTTGCCGTGACGAGTGGACGGCCCAGTTCGAGGCTCACGCCCTCGGGTGGTGACCGCGACCGGCGCGGAAATCCTCACCTTGCCGTGACGAGTGGGCAGCCCAGTTCGAGGCTCGGGCCCTCGGGTGGTGACCGCGACCGGCGCGGAAATCCGTACCCCGCCGTGACCCCGCGGGGGGCGATGCTGGTCGCCGGGACCACCTCCGACGCCGGGAAAAGCGTTGTGGTGGCCGGGATCTGCCGGATGCTGGCGCGGCGGGGGGTGCGGGTCGCGCCGTTCAAGGCGCAGAACATGTCCAACAACTCCGTGGTCACTCTCGACGGCGGCGAGATCGGCCGGGCGCAGGCACTACAGGCCCGGGCGTGCGGGCTCGAGCCCAGCGTCCGCTTCAATCCGATTCTGCTGAAACCGGGTAGCGATCGGCGCTCCCAGCTCGTGGTGCGCGGCAAGGCGATTGCCACCGTGGGGGCCCGGGACTACTTCGTGCACCGGCGGGAACTGCGCGAAGTTGTTGCCGCCGAGCTGAATTCGCTGCGCGCCGACTTCGACGTGGTGATCTGCGAGGGCGCGGGCTCGCCCGCGGAGATCAATCTGCGTGCCACCGATCTGGCGAACATGGGGCTGGCCCGGGCGGCGAATCTGCCGGTCGTGGTGGTCGGCGATATCGATCGCGGCGGCGTACTGGCACACCTGTTCGGCACCGTCGCGGTGCTGGAACCCGAAGACCAGCAACTGATCTCGGCGTTCATCGTGAACAAGTTCCGCGGGGATGTCGAGCTGTTGAAACCCGGTCTGGACCGGCTCACCGAACTCACCGGCCGTCCCACGCTCGGCGTCCTCCCGTACGCCGAGGACCTCTGGATCGACGCCGAAGACTCGCTCGGCACCGTCGCCGACGCCCCCGTCGGACGGCCCCGCCCGCCGCGCGGCGACGAATGGCTGACCGTCGCCGCCGTCCGCCTGCCCCGGATCTCCAACTCCACCGATATCGAGGCCCTGGCCTGCGAGCCGGGCGTCGCGGTGCGCTGGGCCACCGAGCCGTCCCGCCTCGCCGACGCCGACCTGGTCGTGCTGCCCGGCAGCAAGGCCACCGTGTCGGATCTGGAATGGTTGCGCCGCAACGGAATCGCCGACGCGCTGCGCCTGCGTGCGGCCGCGGGCCGCCCGATCCTCGGCATCTGCGGCGGCTATCAGATGCTCGCCACCCGCATCGTCGACCCGGTGGAATCCGGCGCGGGGGCGGTCGAGGGCCTGGGCCTGCTCGATCTGGAGATCGAATTCGCCGCCGAGAAGGTCCTGCGCCAGGCCACCGGGGCCACCGCAGATCGGTCGATCCCGGTGCGCGGCTACGAAATTCACCACGGCCGCGTCACCCACACCGGCGATCCCGCCTGGCTGCACCTCGAAGGCGCCCCCGAAGGCAGTGCTACCGGCGCGATCTGGGGCACCCACCTGCACGGCCTGCTCGAATCCGACGCCTTCCGCCGCAGCTGGCTCCGCGAGGTCGCCCGCGCCGCCGCCCGCCCCGGCTTCCACCCGGCCGAGGACACCTCGGTAGCCGCCATCCGCACCGCCCAACTGGACCTCCTGGCCGACCTGATCGAGGACCACCTCGATGTCCCCACCCTCGAAGCCCTGCTCACCGGCGGCGCTCCCGCCGTTCCCACGCTCAGCACCACCCGCTGACCGAGTCGACGCGCTGAGGTGTTCAGGTGAGCGGTGTAGCGTTCAGCGGCATGGAAGCTCGGCGTATCGCGGTGGGGGACCGGGAATGGACCGTGCGGGTCGATGGCCCGGAGTCTCGGCACAGCGTGCTGTTGTTGCCGGATGCCGGGGATCCGCCGGAGGTGTTCGACGCGGTGTGTGCCCGGCTGCACACCTCCGATCTGCGCACCCTCACGGTGGAATCGATCGAGGGGCTGGATCCGGCGGCCATCCACGCGATTCTCGACGAACTCGCCGTGCCCTACACCCATGTCGCCGGGCGCGGCGCGGGCGCGCTGCTGGCCTGGCAGCTGTGCGCGGGCACCTTCGGCCGGTTCATCAGCCTGGTCGTGGCCGATCACGGTCACCCGGCGGTAGCGGGGCCGGACGGCGCGATCGCCGACGCCGGCTGCCGCCCGATGGAACTCCCGGTCACCGTGATCGCGACCAAGCGACTGCCGCGCGCGGTCGCGGAGACCTCCGGCCGCTACATCTACGGTGAATTCCGGGTGGTGCAGGTCGACGTCGACAATGTCGCCACCGAAGCCGACCACGAACTGGCCACCGAGATCGTGCTGCGCACCAGTCCCTGGTAACCGCCCGATTCCCGTAATCCGTTCCGCCGTTCTATTGTTCGAGGGAATCGGATCGAGAACGAGGTAACCATGCGGGGGATTCGGGCCGTGCTCGCGGTGACGGCCGTGCTGCTGGCCGGGTGCACACAGCTGACACCGGGCAGCCCGATGCCTGAGCCCGCGGCCCGCGCGCCCGTCACCATCGACACCTACGGACTGGATCTCTCCCTGCGAGACCGATCCGACCTGCAGACCGCCGCGGTGCTGCGCATCATCGACCCCTGCGGTTTCGTCAGCCCCGGCCAGTTGAGCAAGTACGGCGAAGTCGTGCAGGTGGTCCCGTATCTCGGTCCCGAACGGTGCCGGGCACTGGTGCACTCCGGTAGCGACACCGGCAGCCTGATGATCGAGGTCGGGGCCTACAAACCCGACACGGTCACCGACTATCCGGTGGACGGCGGCACGGTGTCGCGCCGGATGGACACGGTCGGCGGCTGCGAGCTGATCGTCCCCGCGCGGCTCCCGGTCACCGGTGTGGCCGGTCCCGGCGATACGTTCCTCGACCACATCGGCGTCACGGCAGGGGAGTTCGCGGGCGACGAGTGCGCGCCCGCCGCCGATGTGGCCGCGAAAATCCTTGCGGCGGTGCGTGATCTGAAACTGCCGCTGCGTCGCTACGCCACCGAGATCGTGCCCGGCGGCTTCTACGATCCCTGTGCGGCCGCGGGGCATCTGCCGACGGGCTGGCGGCTGACCCGTCTGGCAACGGTCGGACAGCCCTACGACTGCACGTTCTACGCCAACGGTCCCGACGGCAAGGAGCAGTATTTCGGGGTCCGGCTGGAAATCGACCGCGCCGACGCATCCGCGCTGGGCGCCCCGATCGATCTGAACGGGCGTCCCGGCACCCTCTACTGTCCCGGCGGTGCTGCGCCGGACATGCCGGACAACTGCTTCGCCGACTTCATCCTCGAGGGTGAAGTCGACGGCAACAGGTCCGGTTCCCCGCTGTCGAAGGTGGAAATGGCCTACGGCCGGGTCCGCACCACCGTCAGCGTGTACGGCATTCGGGCCGCCGTCGAGACGGTCGCGGCCGCGGCCACCGCGCTCTACCGCTGAGCGTCGCTGCCCGACTTGCGCTGATACTCGGTCAACCAGTCCAGCCAGTTGTCCAGCTCGGTGAACGCCTGCGCCAGCGGCTCCGCCGACGACAGGAACACATCGTGGCGGGCGCCGTCGATCGGCACGATATTGGTTCGGTCGCCGATGCAGCCGGCCCAGCGCTGGATCTGGCGCACGTCGAGCACAACGTCGGCGACGTCGGCGGCCGGGCCGTACGTGTGGGCGAACTTGGTCAGCCGGGAACGCAGGATCAGCGACGGCACGCCGATATCGAGGCCGCGCTGCAACTGCGCGTGCCCTTCCCGGATGGCGCGCAGCCAGCCGAAACGCACCGGGAACCCGGCCAGCGGCTTCCAATCCAGGTTGTAATCCCATTCGCCCGCGACGGTGCGGTGCAGGCTGTCGCCGTAGGTGCTGACCTGCGCGCCCGGAAGTTCGAACATGGACCGGAATCGGCCGAGCGCCTTGATGACCGGAGTGCCGATCGTGCGGTAGTAGGACGGACCCTGCAGATCGAACCAGGGGCTGTTGAGCACCAGCCCGATGATGCCCGCGGCGACCGTGCCGGTGGACTTGTTGAGCCGGTCCAGCCACAGCGGGGTGATCAGCCCGCCGGTGGAATGCGCGACCAGCAGCACCGGCGCGCCCGTCTCCGCCGTGACGATGCGCAGCGCCTCGTTCAACTCCGCGTCGTAGAGCGCCAGGTCGGTGACGTAGTGCGGTGTCTGGCCGTCGCGCAGCGAGCGGCCGCACTTGCGCAGATCGAGCGCGTAGAAGCGGTGGCCGCGCTGCGCGAAGTGCTCGGCCAGATGCCGCTGGAAGAAATAATCGGTGAAACCGTGCACGTACAGCACGGTCGCCTCGGTCGCGGGCGCGCCCGCCTCGGGGGTGCAGCGAATCAGTGTCGCCACCGCCTCGCCCTCGCCGTCCGGATCCGGGCCGAGGGGCAGCACGCGCTGCTCGTACCCCGCGCCGAGCACGTCCGGACGCCAGGACTCTCCAGTGATATCCGACACGCTGACCGTCGATTCATCCGTCACGAGTCTCAATCTAAGCCAGGTCGGGCGCGGATCGAAGACCGGTGGGGCGACTTTATCTATGTCACATTCGCCGCGTTCGTTTCGGGTATTCGAGGCGGTGAGGTGCACAATTGGGTCAAGGTGACTCAGGGGTAACCTCTTGTTCACCTAGCCCTGGCCCACGCGGCCCGCCGACCCCGGTGGGCAGCGCGAGAAGTGACAAGGAAGTCGATCTACCCGTGCCGAACGCTGCCATGACTGAAAAGACCGACGTCGTCCTCATCGGTGCCGGAATCATGAGTGCCACTCTCGGCGCGCTGCTGCGGCAGCTGCAGCCGAACTGGTCGATCGCCATGTTCGAGCGGCTCGACGCCGCCGCCGCCGAGAGCAGCGACCCGTGGAACAACGCGGGCACCGGTCACTCCGCGCTGTGCGAGCTGAACTACAGCCCGCAGACCGCCGACGGTTCCGTCGATGTCACCAAGGCCATCGACATCAACGAGCGCTTCCAGGTCTCGCGCCAGTTCTGGGCCTACGGCGTCGAGAACGGCATCCTGGGCGACCCGTCGGGTTTCATCAACCCGATCCCGCATGTCAGCTTCGTGCACGGCCAGGACGACGTGCAGTACCTGCGCAAGCGCTACGAGGCGCTGGCCGGGCATCCGCTCTTCGAGGGCATGGAGTACATCGACAGCCCCGAGGAGTTCACGCGGCGACTACCGCTGATGGCGCGCGGTCGTGACTTCTCCGACCCGGTCGCGCTGAACTGGACCGACGCGGGCACCGATATCGACTTCGGAGCGCTGACCACCGAACTGCTCGCCTACCTCGGCTCCACCGGCGCCGACATCGCCTTCGGGCACGAGGTACGCAACCTGACCAAGCAGTCCGACGGCAGCTGGCTGGTGAAGGTGGAGAACACCCGCACCGGGCGCACCCGCACGATCAACGCCAAGTTCGTCTTCGTCGGCGCGGGCGGCGGCGCGCTGCCGTTGCTGCAGAAGTCCGGCATCAAGGAGATCAGCGGCTTCGCCGGCTTCCCGGTGAGCGGCCAGTTCCTGCGCTGTACCGATCCGGCGCTGATCGCCAAGCACGAGGCCAAGGTGTACGGCAAGGCCGCCGTCGGCGCGCCGCCGATGTCGGTGCCGCACTTGGACACCCGGGTCATCAACGGCGAGTCCGGGCTGCTGTTCGGCCCCTACGCGGGCTGGACTCCGAAGTTCCTCAAGGACGGCTCCAACGCCGACCTGTTCAAGTCGATCCGCCCCGGTAACCTCGCGCCGATGCTCGGCGTCGGCCTCACCGAGCTGTCGCTGGTCAAGTACCTGGTCAGTGAGCTGCTGAAGTCACAGTCCGGCAAGGTGTACACGATGGAGGAGTTCATCCCGCGCGCCGAGGGCCGCGATTGGGAACTCATCACCGCCGGTCAGCGCGTGCAGATCATCCGCCGCAAGGGCGCGGGCGGCGTGCTCGAGCTCGGCACCGCGGTCATCGCGGCCGAGGACGGCTCGATCGCCGGGCTGCTCGGCGCCTCACCGGGCGCGTCCACCTGCGTGACCGCCATGCTCGACGTGTTGCAGCGCTGCTTCCCGCGCGAATACGCCGAGTGGACCCCGAAGCTGCAGAACATGGTGCCGTCGCTGGGCGTGAAGCTCTCCGACAACAAGGCGCTCTTCGGCGAGGTCTGGGACTGGACCTCCAAGACGCTCAACCTCACCTCCGCGCAGCACGCCGCGATGTGAACGGTTGCCCGGCGGCGCGATTCGGCCAAGTGGCTCGCGTCGACCCGCCGGGCGTGGTAGCAAGATGCGATGATGTCAACGGTTGCACTCAAGCGGTCATGGGCCCAGGATCTCGACACCGCCACCCTCTATCAGCTGTTGAAACTTCGCGTCGAAGTCTTTGTCGTGGAGCAGAAATGCGCCTATCCGGAGCTGGACGGTCTCGATCTGCTGCCGGAGACCCGCCATTTCTGGCTCGACGACGAAGGTGATGTCGTGGCCACCGCCCGGCTGTGCGAAGAGCACGCCGACGGGGTGAAATCGTTCCGGATCGGCCGGGTCTGCACCGAGAAGGCGGCCCGCGGGCACGGTTATTCCATCCGGCTCGTGAAAGCCGCTGTCGCCGAGGCGGGTTCGGCCACCATTCGGCTCAGCGCGCAGAGCTACCTGGTGGACATGTACGCCAAGCTCGGATTCAAGGTGGACGGCGAGGAATTCATCGACGACGGTATCCCGCACGTGCCGATGCGTAAAGGCTGATCCGCGGTGGGTGTGCCTCCGCCGGACTCGGGTTCGGTGGAGGACGCGCGGGTGAGGTCGCGAGTCGGTGGGTGGTTGCCGACGGCCTGGTCGCTCGCGCCTAGAGTTGGGGCGTGGTTCGAGCTGACGTTGCACTAGCGCCCCCGATCGGCGAGGCGGGATTCCCGTTCTCCGCCGTGGTCGGGCAGGAGCGGTTACAGCTGGCGCTGATCCTGTGCGCGGTACACCCCGGGATCGGCGGTGTGCTGGTGCGCGGAGAGAAGGGGACCGCGAAATCGACGGTGGTGCGCGCGCTCGCGCAGCTGCTGCCGCCCGTCGTCGACGAGATCGGCGCGCGGCCCGCGCGGTTGGTGGAGCTGCCGGTCGGGGCCACCGAGGATCGGGTCGTGGGTTCGCTCGATCTGGAACGGGTGCTGCGCGACGGTGAACAGGCCTTCCGGCCCGGGCTGCTGGCCGCCGCCCACCACGGCGTGCTCTACGTCGACGAAGTGAACCTGCTGCACGATCACCTGGTCGACGTGCTGCTCGACGCCGCCGCCATGGGGCGGGTGAATATCGAACGCGACGGGGTGTCGCATTCGCATCCCGCGCGGTTCGTGCTGGTCGGCACCATGAATCCGGAGGAAGGTGAGCTGCGGCCGCAGCTGCTGGACCGGTTCGGTCTCACTGTCGACGTCGCCGCGTCCCGGGATGTCGACGTGCGGATGGCGGTGGTGCGCCGCCGCCTCGACTACGAAGCCGACCCGGCCGGTTTCGCCGCCCGCTACGCCCGCGCCGACCGCGAGATCGCCGAGCAGATCCTGACCGCGCGCGATCTCGTCGCCCACATCCGGCTCGACAATGTCGAACTGCGGCGGATCGCCGCCCTGTGCGCGTCGTTCGACGTCGACGGCATGCGCGCCGATCTGGTCGTGGCGCGCACCGCGACCGCGCACGCCGCCTGGCGTGGCGCCGACCGGGTCACCGCGGCAGACGTGCGAGTCGCCGCCGAACTCGCCCTGCCGCACCGCCGCCGCCGCGACCCGTTCGACGAACCCGGGATCAGCGAGGAACAGCTCGACGAGGCAATGCGCGCGGCGGACGAGGAGGCGGCGCGCGAATCCGATTCGGAGAGTGAGGAGTTCGAGGACGCGGTGGATGGGCCGGAAGACGATCCGGACGACGACGGCCCCGGCTCCGGAGGGGCGCGGCCGGATGGCGATGGGCCGGACGGACCCGATGGTCGCGACGGAGCGGACGGCACGGGGCCCGATGGTCGCGATGGGGCCGACGGTGCGGGGCCCGATGGTCGCGATGGGGCCGACGGCACCAGGCCGGACGATCGTGCCGGGGCGGGGCCGGACGGCAACGGTCCAGATGTCCCCGACCGCGAGGTCGCTGCTGGTCGAAATGACTCGGCGAACGACGACGGCCGCGGAGACGACCCGCGCCGCCCCAGCGACCCCACCGCGCCATCGCGCGAAAACCGCACCGGCACAGCCTCATCCAGCAAGATCGTCGCCCCGCGCTGGGAGGTCCCCGGCATCGGCGAAGGCGCACCCGGCCGCCGCTCCCGCGCCCGCACCCGCCAGGGCCGCGTAGTCCGCCCGATCACCGACACCACCGCCGGCCTGCACCTACTCGGCACCATCTTCGCCGCCGCACCCCACCAGCATCGCCGCCGCACAACCACCCCGCCGCTATCGCCCGGCCGCACGAACACCGCTGCCCCGGCATCGAATCCAGCCGCCGTCGACGAGGCTCGCTCTGCCGCGGATTCGTGTGTGGATGTCGGCGGTGCGGTCCAGGACTCCTGGCACGATTCCGGTGATCAACTGTCGGATCGGGTTGGCGGCCCGGTGATCGGTGGCGGATTCGGCGCTGGCGCGCGGCGGGGATTGCTGTTGGAGCCGGTGGACTTGCGCGGGGCGTATCGCGAAGGGCGCGAAGGGAATCTGGTGGTGTTCGTGGTCGACGCCTCCGGGTCCATGGCCGCGCGGGATCGGTTGTCGGCGGTGACCGGGGCGGTGGTCGCGCTGTTGCGGGATGCCTACCAGCGACGTGACAAGGTAGCCGTGATCACCGTGCGCGGGGCGGACGCGGAACTCGTCCTGCCGCCGACCTCCTCGGTCGACATCGCGGTGCGGCGACTTGCGGGTATGCGGACGGGCGGTAAGACGCCGCTGGCCGCGGGACTGTTGAAGGCGCGTGCGGTGATCGGGCGGGAGCGGGTGCGCGATCCGCGGCGGCGGCCGATGCTGGTGCTGCTCACCGACGGGCGCGCCACCGGTGGTGTCGATCCGGTGATCCGGGCGCGGGCAGCGGCCGGGATGCTCGCTCGCGACGCGGTCACCGCGATGGTCGTCGACTGCGAACGCGGCATGATCCGGCTCGGCCTGGCCGCTGAACTGGCTCGCGAACTGCGCGGTGGCTATCTGCGTCTGGCGGAGCTCACCGGTGCGGCGGTCGCCGATGTGGTCCGTGCGAGTTCCGGGCATGCGGCGGCGTAACCGTCGTGGGTGACGGTCAGTGGTAGTGGACAGCGAGGAGTTGCGTAGTGCCTAAGGGTGTGCCGGAAAGTGTTCCGGACGATGGGTTGACGACGCGGCAGCGGCGGAACCAGCCGGTGCTGGCGGTGCATACCGGGCCCGGAAAGGGAAAATCGACGGCGGCGTTCGGGATGGCGCTGCGGGCCTGGAATCAGGGATTCGATGTCGCGGTGTTCCAGTTCGTGAAGAGCGCGAAGTGGAAAGTGGGGGAAGAGGCCGCTTTCCGCACGCTCGGGCAGGTACACGCCGACACCGGGGCCGGCGGTCCGGTCGAATGGCACAAAATGGGTGAAGGCTGGTCCTGGACGCGCAAGCAGGGCAGCGAGGAAGATCACCAGGCCGCCGCACTCGCAGGGTGGCAGGAGATCGCCCGCCGCCTCACCGCCGAACAGCACCGCTTCTACGTACTCGACGAATTCACCTACCCCCTCAAGTGGGGTTGGGTCGATATCGACGACGTGGTCGAGACCTTGGTGAACCGGCCCGGCAACCAGCACGTTGTCATCACCGGCCGCGACGCCCCACAGGCACTGCTGGACGCCGCCGACCTCGTCACCGAGATGACGAAGATCAAACACCCGATGGACGCGGGCCGCAAAGGCCAGCGCGGTATCGAATGGTGAACTCGGACAACGGGACACAGCGGTTCACCGACATCCGGCCCGGTTGGTGTGTTCAGCCCGTGAACGAATCGCTGGTCGGGGTCGCGCGGTGAGCGTGCCCGCGGTCGTGATCGCCGCGCCGGCGTCGGGCAGCGGGAAGACGACGTTGGCAACCGGGTTGATCGGGGCGTTGCGCCGGGCCGGTCATCGCGTCGCGCCGTTCAAGGTGGGACCGGACTATATCGATCCCGGTTACCACGGGCTGGCGGCTGGGCGGCCGGGACGGAATCTGGACCCGGTGCTGGTCGGCGCGCAACGAGTGGTGCCGCTGTACCGGCACGGGGTGCGCGGCTGCGACCTCGCCGTGGTCGAGGGTGTCATGGGCTTGTTCGACGGCCGCATCGACGAGAACCAGGTCGCGCCGGTCGCCGAGGGTTCGACCGCGCAGGTCGCGGCCCTACTGGGCGCGCCCGTCGTGCTGGTGGTGGACGCGCGTGGCCACAGTCAGAGCCTCGCGGCCCTGCTGCACGGTTTCGCCACCTTCGACAGCGGAATCCGGCTCGGCGGCGTGATTCTCAACCGCGTCGGCAGCGAACGCCACGACCAGGTGCTGCGCGCCGCCTGCGCCCGCGTCGGCCTCCCGGTCCTCGGCTCCCTGCCCCGCATGCCCGAATTGGAAGTCCCTTCCCGCCACCTCGGCCTCATCCCCGCGGTCGAACACGGCTCCGCCGCCACCGCCGCCGTCGCCGCCATGACGGATCTCGTCGCGGCACACGTAGATCTGTCGGCCATCGCGCGTCTCGCCCACTCCACAGCCACCGGCGACCCCTGGGACCCATCCGACGCTGTCCGCGCGGTTTTCAACGCGACCGCCCCCGTAGCAACACACCACTCGAACGAACCCGTGCACGAGGTTGCAACGCCGAAGGACTCCACGCTCAGAACGGCTACGCCTGAGGTTGCCACACCCAGGACCGTCAGGTCTGAGGATGTCACGCCTGAGGACGCCGCGCCCGTGGACGTGCCCGAGGTCGCCGCCGTGTCCGAGGCTGCGGTGCCTGCCGTCGTGTCTGGGGTTGCTGTGCCTGAGGCTGCGGTGCCTGCCGTTGCGTCTGGGGTTGCTGTGTCCGGGGCTGCGGTGGCTGCCGTCGTGTCTGGGGTCGTCGCGCCGAGAACCGTCTCGCCTGCCGGCGGACAACAGCAGGTCGGTGGTGATGGCGATACCGCCCTATTCGCCGGGCAGGCCACTGAGTCTTTCGTTGTACCCGATCAGTCACAGAGCGTCGGTGCGGCTTCGGGTATTTCCCACCGTTCGTCGGAATCCGTGGGTGGTCCGTCGCGGGCGTTCGGAACTTCACGTGGTGGTCCGGTGATCGCGATGGCCGGTGGGCCGGCGTTCACGTTCGGGTATGCCGAGCATCGGGAGTTGCTGGTCGCTGCCGGTGCGGAGGTGGTGGTCTTCGATCCGTTGCGTGATGAATTGCCGGAGGGGGCGGCAGGGTTGGTGTTGCCCGGTGGGTTCCCGGAAGAGCATGCCGCTGACCTGGCCGCGAATGCCGGCCTCTTGAAAACTGTCGGTGAGTTGGCGCGTCGCGGGCTGCCCATTCATGCCGAATGTGCCGGGCTCCTCTATCTCACGCGCTCGCTGGACGGTCACGCGATGGCCGGTGTCCTCGATGCCGACGCCGAATTCGGCCCGCGCCTCACGCTCGGCTACCGCGACGCCGTAGCTCTTGCCGACTCCGTGCTCTGGCGCGCCGGCGAACGAGTCCGCGGCCACGAATTCCACCGCACCCGCCTGATCGCCGCCGGCACCGCCCCCGCCGCCTGGGGCTGGCACGGCAGCCAGGGCGAACGAGTCCGCGAAGGTTCGTTGATCACTCGAGTCCACGCCTCCTACCTGCACACCCACCCCGCCGGAAACCCCCTCGCCACAGCCCGTTTCGTCACCGCGACCGAGCAGTACGCCGGGCACCATGTCGTCCCTTGACGTGCGGCGGAAACGTCACGTTCTGGTCGTACCGGATCGCGCTGCGTTCCAACGTGCCGCGGACGCGGCCGGTGTCCTGGTTTCGCAGGGCAGTTGGTGTGGTTGCACACCCGGTCGGGTGTGTGGTGTCGCCAAAAGTGGTGTGGTCCAGGGCCGGAATCGCCTACGGGGTGGGTACAGCGCATAGTGGGCGGTTTCGATCGGGTGGGGAGCGAGCGCGGAGTGGTCGGTTGGTGGGCGGGGTGGGTGTTGTCGAATCGGAGGGTGGCATGACCGAGGTGGTGGTGGGGATCGGTGCGCGGTCGGGGGTGACGGCCGAGGCGGTGCGACGGGCGCTGCGGGAGGTCGTGGGGAACAACGTAGTTCGTGGGATCGCGACGATCGATCGGCGGGCGGGGGAGCCGGGGATCGTGGTGGTTGCGCAGGAGCTCGGGGTCGCGGTGCGGGGATTCTCGGCGGCTGAGCTGGATCGGGTGGTGGTGCCGAATCCGCAGGATCGAGTTCGAGACGCGGTGGGGACCGCGAGTGTCGCGGAGGCAGCCGCGCTGGCGGCAGGGAACGGGCCGCTGCTGATGGGTAAGCGGGCCATCAGTGGCGTTGTGATCGCTGTCGCTCCGTGGCGGTCTGATATCGGCTGAGCGGGGGTATCTCCGCTAGGTGGGTAGAACCCTGGGCGCCGTCGGTGCGCAGATCGAACAGCTGTCTGCCGGTGGCCGAATATCAAAGGTGTCGGCGGGCAGAATCTGGAAGTGTCTGCCCGGTGGGCGATGCTAGGGCGTCTGGCGGTAGGGACACCTGTCGGTGGCCGGAATCCGGGGCGTCCGCCGGTGGGGCGGAAGGTACGGGTGCCTGTCGGCGGGCAAGACGTAAAGTGCCCGCCGACAGGGAGAACCTAGGGGGCGACCGAACCCCAGTCGGCGAACCCGGTGGGGTCGTGGCGGCCCATGCTGGCGTGCTCGAACAGCCCCCAGCCTTCCGCGTCCCCGCAGCGGGCGTGGCCGACGTGGTCGATGACGCCGAAGGGGATGCGGGCGGCGATGGCGGGGTCGGTGAGGTCGTAGGTGCGGGAGTCGACCCAGCCGCGGCCCTTCCATTGGCCGTGCAGCCAGTCGGGGTCGCCGCCGTAACCGCAGCCGATGTGCAGGGGGACGTTGGTGCCGGCGGTGACGTCGATGTCCAGCGGTTTCCCGTCGGGGGTGGTGCATTCGAGGCGGAGCGAGACGGGAATGCGGGTACCGGGCCGGTAGCGCAGCGACACTCGCGGCCAGCCGAGCTGCTCGACGCGTCCGTCGGGCCAGATCCGGGTCGCGTCGTTGAGGGTGCGGGTGCCGTCGGGCTCCTCCTGCACGATCACGATGATCGAGAAATCGTCGAACCGCAGCGGCACATACAGCCACCAGAAACCGTCGGCGGGTTCCGCGCCCGCGCGCCCGGCCGGATCGGGATCGCCGACGGGACGGATACCCCAGGAGCGGTCCCGGGTGCCGGTCCACACGGCCGGATCGACCGGAATGTCGACGCCGTCCACGGCCAGGGTGCCCGACCAGGATCCGACCTGTGCGAACCGTGACGCGTCGATGATCGGCCTGCCGCCGCGCATGATCAGATGCGGCTGTTCCTGCACGACCGGGAAGGCGCCCTCCCAGGTGAGGTCCATGCCGAGGTCTTCGTGCTCGCAGATCACCCTGATCCGCTGCAACGGTTCCACGACCTCGATGCGGTAGCCGCCGACCGCCAGATCCAGGCTGCGATCACCGAGCGCGTCGGAGAACCGCACGGACCGCTGGATATCGCCGCGCCGCACGCACACATACCCGTCGGTGACACCGAGATTCGGGTATACGCCGAACCCGGTGATCAGCATGGTGCCGCCGTCCCGGTCGTGGGCGTTGAAATAGCTGCGGTCGTAGAAGTTCTTGTCGCTGGTCGCCACCCGCGCCATGGTGAGCGGGGTCTGGTGCACCGGGTATTCGTCCAACGGTGCGGGCGCGGAGCCCGGAATGCGTTCGGCCATAGTCGTTCTCAATCCCACTGATAGGTTCCGTCGAGCAGAGCCTCGAGGCTCGCCCGGTGCATGACGTAGTCGTCGCGGTCCGGGGTGTCGGTGTCCTCGCCGAAGTGGATCATCCGGCGTTTGACCCGCGCCATCACGATGGCGTGCTTGAGCGCGGAGAACACCAGGTAGAAGTCGAGGTCGCGCAGCGTATATCCGCTGAGCTCCTCGTATTTCGCGACCACGTCGGCGCGGCGGCAGAAGTCGGGCAGGCCGGGCTGCTCGAAGCGCACGGCCAGATCCTGGAAGAAGCGGTGCAGGAAGATGAGCCAGGCGACGTCGAGTTCGCGCGGGCCGATCGTGGCCATCTCCCAGTCCAGGACGGCGGCGGGCTCGAATCCGCGGTAGAGGATATTGCCGGGCCGGGAGTCGCCCCAGGACAGCACATCCGGGCCGGGGTCCGCCGGCCAGTTCGCGTCCAGCCATGCGAAGCCGCGTTCGATGATCGGGACGGTGTAGCCGTCGTCGGCCAGGCCCCAGCGGTACCAGCCGTGATACCAGTCGACGCTGCGTCGCAGCGCCGGTCCCGGTCCGTCGAGCATCGGGAATGTCGTTGCGGGGTCGGCGATGTCGTGGATCGCGGCGATCGCTTCGACGGTTCCGGCGACCAGTCGCGCCCGCTCGTCGGGTGTGGCGTCGAACAGCCACCCGAGGAACACATAGGGCGGATTGTCCGAGACGACACGGCCTTCGGCCTTGTCCATGACGAAAAACGGTGCACCGAGGACGGTTTCGTCGGTTTCCAGCCAGCGCAGCCCGGGTACCGGCACGTCGGAGGCGGCCGCGACCCCGGCCATCACCTGGTACTGCGTGGCCAGATCGTAGTTCTCGAAGATCGGGAAGTCGCTGTCCTGCGGCGCGAGCCGGGCCACGAACGAACCGCCGGCGTGCTCGCCGCCGCTGGTCCATTCGGCGTCGAAGAACACCGAGGTGCTGGACATGCCCGCACCTTCCGGCCGCGACAGCCCCGAGATCTTCGGTGGTTCGTCGGCCGCGACCCGGTCGCCGAGCCAGCGCGACAGTTCCTCGGCGAGTGTCTCGAGATCGCGGCCACTGACGGTAAGTCGCACCCGTTCGGTGGGGTCCGGGCCTTCGGCCATAGTCGTCCTCCTGAAACCTGTTGCACTTGGGCGCGAATCTAACCGGCTCAGTGCCGCGCCGCAGGCTAATCCGGGCAGCCCGGACCACGAGTTCGGTGCGCGGACGATCTGGCTCACTGGCCGGAATCGATGGTTGACATCTCCGGCCACGGTGGTGCTGGCACCCGGGCGCCGCGGGTGCTCTCACCCCACGGTGCTAGGGGTGGCACGTAAGTCGCGAGACGTACCGCAAGTCGGGGGTTTTCCTGGAGGTGGCGCTCGGAGGCGGTCGATAACTTACAAACATCGGATGTTTGGGTCGGTGAGAGTGAGGTCTTCGGGTGAGTGCCCTCGGCGTGCAGGTGACAGAACACGACAGCGGCTGGTCGCCGCTGGCCCGGATCGGATTCCGATTCTGCTTCACCTATTTCGCGCTGTTCGGACTGTTGTTCGCGCAGATCCTGTTCGTCTTCGCGGGGATCGCGGTGGCGTGGCTACCCGAGGACGCGATCCACTGGCAGATGGATCGGGTCGCGCCGCTGGCCGAGTGGGTGGGCGAGCACATCCTCGGCGTGGATGCGGTCCTGCGCTCGAACGGCAGCGGTGATCAGGCGGCCATCTGGGTCATGGTCCTGATACTGGTCGTGCTCACCGCCGCGATCACCCTGATCTGGACCGTGCTGGCAAGACGTACCGAATACCGCACCCTCGGTACCTGGTTCGTCACCGCGATCCGGCTGGCCGCCGGTGGCCAATTGCTCTGGTACGGCTGGGCCAAACTGGTGCCGAATCAGATGCCGTATCCGAGCCTGGCCACCCTGCTGCGGCCGTTCGGTGAGTTCAGCGCCATCGACGTGCTCTGGAATCAGGTCGGGGTGTCGCCCGCCTATCAGGTACTGCTCGGCGCGGCCGAGGTGGTGGCCGGGCTGCTGCTGTTCTGGCCGCGCACCGCGACGCTGGGCGGCATGATCGGGCTGATCAGCATGCTCCAGGTCTTCCTGCTGAACATGACCTACGACGTACCGGTCAAGATCCTGTCCTTCCACCTGGTGCTCATGTCGCTGATCGTGCTCGCGCCGCAGACCCGGCGGATGCTGGACTTCCTTGTGTTGCAACGAGATACCGCGCCCGCTACGCAGCGCCCACTGTTCGGCACGCGCCGTGCCGAGCGGATCGCCGCAGCGGTCCAGGTGGCCCTGGGGCTGTGGGTGACCACCGCCTGCCTGCACGACGCGCACGAGATCTGGTACGAATACGGTTACGGCGCACCGAAACCCGCGCTCTACGGCATCTGGAACGTCACCGAGTTCAGCCGCGACGGTCAGGTGTTGCCGCCGCTGACCACCGACGAAAACCGTTGGCAGCGACTGGTTGTCGACCGTGGGGTGATCACCTATCAGCAGATGGACGGAACCCTGGTCGCCGCGCCGGGTGAGGTCGATCCGCAGGCGCGAACCATTACCGCGACTCCTGTCCGGCTCGTCTTCGAAGAGTCCGCCCCGGATCGGCTGATCGTGCGCGGCGAGATCGACGGCCATCCGATCACCGCGTCACTGGACAGGCAGGATCTCGATGCCTTCCGGCTGCGGGGCCCCGGCTTCCACTGGGTGCAGAACGAGCCCGCCTTCAGCTGAGCCACGATGCCCGGGCACGTAGGTTGGTGCGGTGGTTTTCGGAATGGCGGAGGGGGACTGGCATCCCGCGGCTCGGGTGGGATTCCGGTTCGGTGTGACCTACTTCCTGCTGTTCGGGCTGGTCTTCACCCAGATCCTGTTCGTGTTCACCGGATCGGTGACCGGGTTCCTGTCCGAGGAGTCGGTGCTGTGGCAGGTGCCGTGGCTGACGGCGGTTCCGCGGTGGGCCGGTGGCGTCGTCGGGGTCGATGTCACGTTGCGGATGAGCGAGAGCGGCGACCAGGCCTACATCTGGGTACTCGTCTGCTGTTTGCTGGTGGCGGCGCTCGGCCTGACGCTTGCCTGGACCCTGCTGGATCGCCGCACCGAATACCGGCGGCTGGGCGCCTGGTTCGTCGCCGTCGCGCGGATCTGCCTCGGCGGGCAACTGCTCTGGTACGGGATCGCCAAACTCGTCCCGAACCAGATGCCCTACCCGCCGTTGACCACCTTTCTGGAACCGTTCGGCACGTTCACCAGGATGGAGGTGCTGTGGAATCAGATCGGGATCGCGCCCGGGTATCAGATGCTGCTGGGCGCGGCGGAGGTGCTGGCCGCGATGCTGCTGCTGGCGGCGCGGACCGCCACCCTGGGTGCGCTGCTGGCCCTGGTCTGCCTGACCCAGGTGTTCGTGCTGAACCTGAGCTACGACGTGCCGGTGAAGCTGTACTCGCTGCATCTGCTGCTGCTGGTCCTGGCGGTGCTCGCGCCGCAGGCTCGCGACCTGGCGAATGTCCTTGTGCTGCAACGGCCGACCGAACCCGCCGGACAACCCGCGCTGCCCGTCGCGCCGCGCACCCGCCGTATCGTCACCGCCGTCCTGGCCCTGCTCGCGGTCACCACCTGCCTGCGTGACGCGTGGCGATGCTGGCACGAATGGGGTTACGGCGCACCGAAACCGGCGCTCTACGGCATCTGGGACGTCACCGAGTTCCGGGTCGACGGACAGTCGCTGCCGCCGCTGGTCACCGACGAAACCCGGTGGCAGCGCCTGATCGTCGACATTTCCGGTCTCACCTATCAGCGGATGGACGACACCCTCGTGCCGGTCGAGGCGGACCTGGCGCAGGGATGGCTCGGCCTGGCGGATGCCGGATCGTTCACCTACGAACGCCCCGCTCCCGACCTGCTGACCCTGCACGGCGACCTGCGCGGCCGCCCGGTGACCATCGCACTGGCCCGACACGATCTGGACGACTTCACCGTCCGACGCTCCGGCCTGCACTGGGTGCAGGAAACCCTGCCCCGCGACCGTCCCGCAGCGTAGCTCGGTCGTCTGGTTGATCCAGTTCGGTGACGGCCGCCCCAGCTCACCGCTCACGGTGAACGCAATCGGAATCAGCCGACCCCGTCGCATTCGCCGAGTACAGGAACGATCACCCCGGATACCGGGTCCACTCGCCGCCGGGCCCCGAACGTTCACCTCGCGCACCGGTTTCCAGATCGAGGATGTCCAGCAGCGTCGGATCCTCGTCGACGGCGTGCGAGAGGTGCCCGACGCGCCCCTCGCTGCCCGCGGCGGTATCGCCGATCAGCTGCCACACGCCGTCGGCGTCGTTGCAGACCAGCAGCACGGGCTCGCGCCGCTCGAAGACCTCGGGTGTCTGCACGCACATCGTCGCGGTCACCCAGTGCCGCATCCACCAGGCTCGCGGATCACGAGCCATCACCTGATCGACCACCCACCAGATGAAGGGGAGGTCCTCGTGGGCGCGGGACTGCTCGGCCGTCAGGTCCGGGCCGCCCTCGGGTACCTGCTCGAATGGATCGTCGACCAGGGAGTACGCGTAGGAGTCACCGTTGTCGAACAGCACGGCGTGGAAGGTGGCGCCGCCCGGATTCCCGGCACCGATACCGATACTGAGCCGCCCGGCCCGGGCATCGGATCCGGTGGTCCAGCCGAAGGCGTAGGAGGCGAGTTCGCCTCGGGGGCCGATGAATTCACCGAACGCCCGGCGGTCCATGCCGGTGGCGTCGGAAGTCGGGGCCTCGATCAGTCGTCCCGGGATGACCTGCGCGTTCACTCGCCGACGCTAGCACCCCGCGCGCGCCCCGTGCGGAGGGTGACCCGGCGTCCCGTAGGCTCGAACCTTGTGTCGAACACGTCTGCCAACACCGATGAGCATGCTGCCGGAGACCCGAACTACCTGGTCGGGCTGGATTTGAACGGACGCCGCGTCGTGGTGGTCGGCGGTG
Source organism: Nocardia sp. NPDC127579 (assembly GCF_042672005.1). NCBI lineage: Bacteria > Bacillati > Actinomycetota > Actinomycetes > Mycobacteriales > Nocardiaceae > Nocardia > Nocardia sp. NPDC127579. The sequence goes on from NZ_JBHXVZ010000006.1 coordinate 80,614, forward strand.
GCTCGGTGGCCCAGCGCCGGCTCGGTCTGCTGATCGCCTCGGGTGCGGACGTGCACGTCGTCAGCCGCAGCGTCACCCCCGCCGTCGAGGGCATGGCGACCTCCGGACAGCTCACGGTCACCCTGCGGGCCTACGCGGACGGCGACCTGGACGGCGCCTGGTACGCCATCGCCTGCACCGACGAACCCGACACCAACGCGGCCGTGGTCGAGGAGGCCACCCGCCGCCGCATCTTCTGCGTGCGCGCCGACACCGCCCGGCTCGGCACCGCCGTCACCCCGGCGACCGCGCGCTACGACGGACTGACCCTGGGCGTGCTCGCCGGCGGCCAGCACCGGCGCTCGGCCGCGATTCGCAACGCGGTGCTCGAGGCTCTGCAATCCGGTGTGGTGACCGATGATTCGGCGCCGGTCACCCCGGGTGTCGCGCTGGTCGGCGGCGGTCCCGGCGACCCCGACCTGATCACCGTGCGCGGCCGCCGCCTGCTCGCCCGCGCGAACCTGGTCGTCGCGGACCGGCTCGCGCCGCCGGAGCTGCTGGCCGAGCTCGGCCCGGATGTCGAGGTGATCGACGCCGCCAAGATTCCCTACGGCCGGGCGATGGCGCAGGAGGCGATCAACACCGCCCTGATCGAGGGTGCGAAGGCGGGCAAGTTCGTGGTGCGGCTCAAGGGCGGCGACCCTTACGTTTTCGGCCGCGGCTTCGAAGAAGTAGAGGCGTGTGTGGCGGCGGGCGTCCCGGTGACCGTGGTCCCCGGCATCACCAGCCCGATCTCGGTGCCCGCCGCCGCGGGCATCCCGGTCACCCATCGCGGCGTCACCCATGAATTCGTGGTCGTCAGCGGCCATGTCGCTCCGGATCATCCGGACTCGCTGGTCGACTGGCCCGCGCTGGCCCGCCTGCGCGGGACCCTGGTCCTGATGATGGCCGTCGAGCGGATCGAACAGTTCGCCACCGCGCTGCTGGAGGGCGGGCGGCCCGCCGATACCCCGGCCACGGTCATCCAGGAGGGCACCCTGCGCACCCAGCGGGTGCTGCGCGCCGATCTCGGGACCGTCGCTGCCCGGGTGCGCGCGGAGGGTATTCGCCCGCCCGCGATCGTCGTCATCGGCCCCACGGCCGGATTCTCCGCCGACGCCGTCGAATAGGCCCGGTCGCCGATCGGGGCCGACGCCTGCAACGGCGTCCATTACAGTGGCTGACTGTGCTCCAGAACCCCACTGCGCCGATGCAGTATCCAGTGACGCAGCGGGCTTTCGGGCTCGCCATTCTCGTGCTGAGTGGGATGCAGCTGATGAGCGTGCTCGACGGCACGGTCATGATCCTGGTGGTCCCACGGCTGCAAGCCGATTGGGGGATGACCGCTTCCAGCGCCAACTGGGTGATCACCTCCTATGCGCTCACCTACGCGGGGCTGATGCTGTTGGGCGGCCGGGTCGGCGATGCGTTCGGCCGGAAGAAGATGTTCCTGGTCGGCGTCGGCCTGTTCACCTTCGCGTCGCTGCTGTGTGGGCTGGCCCTCAACGGCGGCATGTTGATCGGCATGCGCGCGCTACAGGGCATCGGCGCCGCGTTCGCGTCGCCCACGGCGCTGGCCCTGGTCGCCACCACCTTCGCGCCCGGCAAGGCGCGTAATCAGGCCATTGCCATCTTCGGCGCCATGGTCGGTGTCGGTTCGGTGGGCGGCCTGGTGGTCGGCGGCGGACTGGCCGATGTCTGGTGGCGCGGCATCTTTCTGATCAATGTGCCGATCGGCCTGCTGGTCCTGTTCGGCGCGCAGCGCTGCCTGCGCGATACCGAACATCATCGCCTGACCCTGGATGTGCGCGGCGCCGTGCTGGCCACCTTCGGCGTCTCGGCCCTGGTCTTCGGTGGTATGGAAGGGCCGGTGCTGGGCTGGGGCCACCCGGTGATCATCGGCTCGCTGGTGGCCGGTGGCGTTCTGCTGATCAGTTTCGTGCTCGCCGAACGCAATGTGGACAATCCGCTGCTGCCCTGGTCGCTGTTCAGCAGCCGGGACCGGGTCGCCACCTTCCTGGCGGTGCTGTTGGCCAGCGGCGTGATGGGCGGCATCTCGGTGTTCGGCGCGCAGTATGTGCAGAACGTGCTGGGCTACACGGCCTTACAGTCGGGGCTGATCTTCATCCCGTTCACCATCGGCATGGGTGTGGGCGGCGCGCTCACCTCCAAGCTGGCCATGCGGATCGCACCGCGCTACCTGATCGCCATCGGCGCGGGCTTGGCCGCGGCCGCTCTGCTGTTCGGGTCGACCCTGGACCGCACCACGAATCTGCCCACCCTGCTGGTGCTGTTCCTGATGATCGGCGCCGGTGTCGGCATCGTGCTGGTGATCGTGCCGCTGTGCCTGATCGTCGGTGTCGAGGTCACCGAGATCGGCCCGCTGAGCGCGGTCGGGCAGATGCTGCTCGCCTTCGGGCCCGCGCTGGCGCTGGGCTTCCTGGGCCCGGTCGTGGTGTCCAGAACGCTGGCGCTCGGCGGCAGCGACACGATCAAACCCAAGGCCATGAACACCGCCCAGCTCGACGCGCTGAGCAGCGGTTACACCCTCGCCCTTTTCCTGTGCGGCGCCGGCGTCCTGCTGACCCTGCTGATCGCGCTGGCGATCCGCTACTCCGCCGCCCAGGTTGCCCAGGCCCAGCACGCCCAGGAAGAAGCGCAGCAGGCCTGACAAGCGCGATCCGGCATGGGAGACTCGCGAAGGTGACCAGCAAGCCCACCCCGGAGGAACGCCTCGGCGACCTCGTGCGGTTGCGGCGGGTCCGCGACCGGATCGACCGGGAGTACGCCCAGCCGCTGGACGTAGCGGCCCTGGCGCGGGACGCGCACATGTCGGCCGGGCATCTGAGCCGCCAATTCAAGGCCGCCTACGGTGAATCGCCGTACTCGTATCTGATGACCCGCCGGATCGAACGCGCCATGACGCTGTTGCGGCGCGGCGACCGGAGCGTCACCGAGGTCTGCTTCGAGGTCGGCTGTTCCTCGCTCGGCACCTTCAGTACGCGTTTCACGGAGCTGGTCGGCATGCCGCCCAGCGCCTACCGGGAGCAGGAGGCGCTCGCCACCGAGGGCATGCCCCCATGCGTGGCCAAACAGGTGACCCGACCGATCAGGAATAAAGAAGCGCGGGCGACCTAGCCGCATCTAGCCTGGTCATCATGGAAATCGCCATTTATCAGAGCTATCTTCCGCAGACCGATCCCGACGCCGCCCTGGCTTTCTACCGGGACACGCTCGGCTTCGAAGTGCGCAACGATGTCGGCTACAACGGGATGCGCTGGCTGACCGTCGGCCCGCCCGGACAGCCGGAGATCGGGATCGTCCTCTACCCGCCGGGCGCCGACCCGGGCATCACCGACGAGGAGCGCCGGGTGATCGGCGAGATGATGGCCAAGGGCACCTACGCCAGCATCAATCTGGGAACCAAGGATCTCGACGGTGTGTTCGACAAGCTCCAGGCCGGTGGCGCCGAGGTGGTGCAGGAACCGACCGACCAGCCCTACGGGGTGCGGGACTGCGCGTTCCGCGACCCGTCCGGGAACATGATCCGAATCAAACAGAGCTAGCTGACCGAGCGCAGCCGCTGCAGGGTGGGCTGGTCGAGATCCAGCTCCAATTCGATCGGCCCGAGTTCACCGGCGATCCCCGCGAACTCCTCGGCCCAGCGGTTGTGGACCCCGGCGCGCTGCACCAGACCCCAACTGAGCGTGGGATTCTCGGCGATCGGCACGTAGACGGCCGGACCCCGGTCGTAGTACTTGATCGCCTGGCCGCAGGCGAACGCGACCGCGTCCCCGGCGGACACCGCGAACAGGATTTCCTCGCGGGTGGGCTGGGCCGCGTCGGCTTCGCGCGGCGGCAGCGGGGAGAACGATTTCTCCCAGTAGTCCGGCATCGGCAGGCCTGAGGGCAGGACCTCGTACTCGGCGACCTCGGCCAGGGTCACCGCGGTGCGCCCGGCCAGTGGATGGCCGTGGCCGACGACCAGCACGATGGGTTCGGTGAAGGCCGCCGGGCCGATCAGCAGATCGGGTTCCAGCACCGGCATGGCCAGCAGCGCCACATCGACCTCGCCGCTGCGGATCAGCGCGAAAGGATCATCGATGCGCACCTCACGCATGTGCAATTGCACTGCGGGACAACGGGTTCGGAACAGCGCCGTGATCGGGGCAAGATCCTGCCACATCGGCCCGAGCACGCCCAGGGTGAGGGTTTCCGGTCCGCCGCGGGCGGCGGTCGCGGCGGACTCGACACCGTCGAGAATGCGCCGGTATCCGGCTTGCAGGTCGTTGCGGAGTTGCTCGCCGAGCGGAGTCAGGGTGACCTTGCGGCTGGTCCGCTCGAACAGGGGCGCGCCGATACGGCGTTCCTGCTTGGCGATGGTCTGGCTGACTCGGGGCGTGGAGATGTGCAGGCGTTCGGCGGTGCGGCCGAAATGCAGCTCTTCGGCCAGGGTCAGGAAGATCTCGATATCGCGTAACTCCACCCCGTCATGGTCGGCGATCGTTAACCCCGCGCGCAACCGGCGTTGCCTGATTGCTCATTGTTCGCCCCTTGCCGGGACGGAAAACTGAGAGTCGTAAGGAACACGGAACGAGAGAGGTCGGGGACATGGCAGTGGTACGGACCCACCGGTACACCGTGGTGACCGGCAAGCTGGCGCAGTTGCTGGAGCAGCGCGCCCGGTTGATCCAGGGTCTGCGCTCGATGAATCCCGCCTTCACCGCGGCCACCCTGATCCGCCAGGCCGACGGGTCCTACCTCGATATCTGGCGCTGGGATTCGGCGGAGGCGCGCCGCGACACCCTCGAATTCCCCCTGGTCGCGGCCACCGCGACCCTGACCACCGGCCACACCGTCGTGGACGGCGAGGTGCTCGTCGAACGATGAGGTCCGGCGTGCACCAATTCAGCGAGTAATACCGAAAGCATCGGAGAAGAAATCATGAGCACTCAGAAGCAGCGCAAAGCCGGCACCCCGGGCGCGTTCTCGCGGTGGATGCAGCAGAAAATGAACGGCCGGATGAACCGGAAGATCCGCGGCGGCCATGGCACCTTTATGGGCATGGACGTGCTCATTCTGAACACGGTCGGGCGGCGCAGCGGCCAGCCGCGCCAGACCCCGCTGGCCTGGTTCCCCGACGCCGAGGATTCCTGGGTGCTCGTCGGTTCCGGCGGCGGCAGCCAGAACCCCGACTGGCACGCCAACCTGATGGCCAACCCCGATCAGGTGAGCATCGAACTGCCCGGCCGGGATGCCTTCCCGGTCACGGTGCGCCAGCTCGACGGCGCGGACCGCGACCGGGTCTGGGAGCGCGTCGCCGCCGCCCAGCCTCGGATCGCCAAGTACCAGAGCAAGTCCGAGCGGCAATACCCGCTCGTCCGACTGACCGCGCGCTGACCGAGTAGGAGCCCCCCATGACCTGGAGCAAGCGGACCCGTCAGTGGCACCGCGCTTTGTCGATGACGTTCATGACCACCGTGCTCATCTGCTTCATCGCCGTCCCGTTCGGCGCGCTGGAATCCGCACCGTGGATCTTCTATCTGCCGCTGCCGCCGCTGTTCCTGCTCATGGGCACCGGCCTGTACCTTTTCGTGCTGCCGTACCGAAACCGGCGGCGCTCGACCACTCAGGAGATTCGATGACCACCGCGGCCGACAGCCACGACCTGATTCGCGTGCACGGTGCGCGGGTCAACAACCTCAAGGACGTCAGCCTCGAGCTGCCGAAACGACGGCTGACCGTCTTCACCGGCGTCTCGGGTTCCGGCAAGAGCTCGCTGGTGTTCGACACCATCGCCGCCGAATCGCAGCGGCTGATCAACGAGACCTACAGCACCTTCGTACAGGGTTTCATGCCGACGCTGGCCCGCCCCGATGTCGACGTGCTCGACGGGCTCACCACCGCGATCAGCGTCGACCAGCAGCGTATGGGCACCGATCCGCGCTCCACGGTCGGCACGGCCACCGACGCGAACGCCATGCTGCGCATCCTGTTCAGCCGGCTCGGCACGCCGCATATCGGTTCGCCGCAGGCGTTCTCGTTCAATGTCGCCTCGATCAGCGGCGCGGGCGCGGTCACCGTGGAGAAGGGTGGCCAGCAGGTCAAGGAGCGCCGCAGCTTCAGCATCACCGGCGGAATGTGCCTGCGCTGCGAGGGCCGCGGCGCGATCAACGACATCGACCTGACCCAGCTCTACGACGAGAACAAGTCGCTCAGCGGCGGCGCGCTGACCATTCCCGGCTACAGCATGGACGGCTGGTACGGGCGGATCTTCAGCGGCTCCGGCTTCTTCGACATGGACAAGCCGATCAAGAAGTTCACCAAGAAGCAGCTCAACGATCTGCTGTACAAGGAGCCGACCAAGATCAAGGTCGACGGCATCAACCTGACCTACGAGGGCATCATCCCCAAGGTGCGAAAGTCGATGCTGTCCAAGGATGTCGACGCGCTCCAGCCGCATGTGCGCGCGTTCGTCGAGCGGGCCGTCACCTTCGGCACCTGCCCCGACTGCGGCGGCACCCGGCTCACCGAGGCCGCGCGCTCCTCGAAGATCAAGAAGCTCAGCATCGCCGACGCCTGCGCCATGCAGATCAGCGATCTGGCCGTCTGGGTGCGGGGTTTGAACGAGCCGTCGGTGGCGCCGCTACTGGACAAGCTGGCCCACACCCTGGACTCCTTCGTCGAGATCGGCCTGGGCTACCTGTCGCTGGATCGGCCCGCGGGCACGCTGTCCGGCGGTGAAGCCCAGCGCGTCAAGATGATCCGGCATCTCGGGTCGGCGCTCACCGATGTCACCTACGTGTTCGACGAGCCGACCGTGGGCTTGCACCCGCACGACATTCAGCGGATGAACAATCTGCTGCTCCAGCTGCGGGACAAGGGCAATACCGTGCTCGTGGTCGAGCACAAGCCGGAGACGATCGCCATCGCCGACCACGTGGTGGACATCGGTCCCGGTGCGGGCACGGCGGGCGGCGCGGTCTGCTACGAGGGCACGGTCGAGGGGCTGCGCGGCAGCGGCACCGTCACCGGAAAGCACCTGGATGATCGTGCGGCACTGAAGGATTCGGTGCGCGAATCGAACGGCAAGCTGTCGATCCGCGGCGCGAACAGCCACAATCTACGCGATGTCGACGTCGATATCCCGCTGGGCGTGCTGTGTGTGGTCACCGGGGTCGCTGGCTCGGGCAAGAGCTCGCTGATCCACGGCTCCATCCCCGGCACCGAAGGCGTCGTCGCCGTCGATCAGGCGCCGATCCGTGGCTCGCGCCGCAGCAATCCGGCCACCTACACCGGACTGCTGGAGCCGATCCGCAAGGCCTTCGCCAAGGCGAACGGCGTGAAACCCGCACTGTTCAGTGCGAATTCGGAGGGCGCCTGCCCCAACTGCAATGGCGCGGGCGTCATCTACACCGATCTCGGGATCATGGCGGGAATGGAGACCATCTGCGAGGTCTGCGACGGCAAACGGTTCATGGCCGAGGTGCTCGACTACAAGCTCGGCGGCCGCGATATCAGCGAGGTACTGGCCATGCCGGTCGCCGAGGCGGAAGCCTTCTTCCGGGAGGGCGAAGCGAAACTGCCTGCCGCGCATGCGATCCTGGATCGGCTCGTCGATGTCGGGCTCGGCTACCTGACCATCGGGCAGCCGCTGACCACCCTGTCCGGCGGTGAGCGGCAGCGGCTGAAGCTGGCCACCCACATGGCCGACAAGGGCGGGATCTACGTGCTCGACGAGCCGACCACCGGTCTGCACCTCGCCGATGTCGAGAACCTGCTCGGCCTGCTGGACCGGCTGGTCGACGCCGGTAAATCGGTCATCGTGATCGAGCATCACCAGGCGGTCATGGCGCACGCCGACTGGATCATCGATCTCGGTCCCGGCGCGGGACACGACGGCGGCACCATCGTCTTCGAGGGCACGCCCGCCGACCTGGTCGCCGACCGGGCCACGCTGACGGCCCAGCATCTCGCGGACTACGTGGGCGCTCCGGCGAAGCGGACGCGCAAGAAGGCCGCCGCGCGGTAGCGGATCAGCCGAGAGGGCGGGTCGAACGACCCGCCCTCTCGGCGTGTTCAGAACTTGCCGACCACCTTGCGAGGTGTGACGCGCACGATGATGCGGTCCGAGTCGTGCACCGACGCCGGATTGAATTCGGCGTAGGGGAGACCGGTGTACTTGCGTGAGAGCTTGTCCGGGAACTGCCGCTGCGGGTCGGCGGTGACGGTCGCCGAGCCGCGGATCTCGGCGTAGACGAACGGGCTCTCCGGCGGGTTGATCAGGATGGTCACCCGCGGATCCCGGGCGATGTTCTTGGCGTGCTGACGGGTCACCGTGGTGGACAGTAGAATGTCGTTCCCGTCGCGCTCCAGCCAGAACACGCCGAGGTGCGGTTGACCGTTCGCTCCGTTCGTGGCGACGGTGGCGTAGACCTTCGACTCATCGAGATGTTTCTTCAGTTCCGGTGAGAGCTCTGCTGTCATGCCTTGGTGAAACGTGCTGCCCCGAACCGTTATTCCCGGTCAGCGGGGCGAATCTGGGCGAGCTCGGCGGCGAGATTGGCGCGGGCGGCCGCCTCGAACCGCGCTGCGGCGGCGGTTCGGAAGAGTCGCGGTTGCCGGGCCAGCCCCTCCAGCACGGCGGTGCGGCCGGCTCGGAACAGGTCGTCCGGCACATGCTGATATTCGGCCCGGACCGCTGTTGTGTAAGCCGCGTAGCCGGCCGCGTCGGCGGCCAGCACGACGAGGTCGGCATCGCAGAGCACCGCGCCGTTACGATCGCCGGGCTCCGGGTCGTGCCCCGCCGTCAGCCGCACCAGACGCCCTACCTCGGCAACGAGTTCCGGTGCCGCACCGAGCTTTTCGAGCTCCTGCTCGGCCAGCTCGGCGCTGCGCTCCTCATTGTCCGCCCGGTCCACCGCGTACACGGCATCATGGAAGAACGCCGCATAGAGCACCGCGTCGAGCTCGTCGGCCTCGGCCGCGAGCTCGTCGATCGCCGCCAGCATCGCCGCCAGGTGCTCGACCGTGTGATAGCGGCGATGCACCTCCCGGTACCGGCCCACCAGCTCCGCGCCGACCGGCTCGGCGTTCAACCCTGCCAGTTCCACCCAGCGTGCGAGCAGCTCAGTGTCTACCTGTCCTTTCATCCGCCCAGTCTGGTCCAGATCGGCCGCTCCCGGCAATGTGGTTTTTGCCGTTGATGATTCGGATGCGGAGCCGAATCGTTCAAGAAACCCAGGGGAAGGCAAGACCGTTACCGTTCAGTGCTCGTTGGCGAGTACATCTTCGGTAGCCGTCACCTCACGACGACGGCGTTGAGCCAGTGGCTCTTCCCGCAGCGGTCCGATTGCCGACGACGCGGGCGTCGCTGGTCTGACATCGGTTCTGTCGGGCTGCTCCCGCACCAACTGTGCGGTGTCCGCCGCCAGGGCGGCGAGATTCAAGGCTGCGTTCTCGTCCCGGTCCAGGACGATCCCGCATGCCGTGCAGGCATAGCTCCGCTCCGACAGCGTCAGTTTGGCTTTCACTGTGCTGCAACCGGAACAGGTCTTCGACGAGGCGAACCAGCGGTCCGCCACTATCAACCGGCCGCCTGTGCGTTCGGTCTTGTAAGTGAGTTGACGGCGGATCTCTGCCCACCCCGCGTCGGCGATGTGGCGGGCCAGCCGACGATTACGAATCATACCCGCGACATGTAGGTCCTCGATAACGATCGTGTCGAACTCGCGCACCAGGTCCGACGTGAACTTGTGGATGTCATCGCGCCGCAGATTCGCTACGCGGGTATGGATTTGGTCAGCGCGGGCACGAGCTTTGCACCATCGCTTCGATGGCTTCACACCGGATCGGCGGTTGGGCCCCTGTCTGCGCGCGCAGACTCGTTGCAGGCAACGCAGTTTCCGCAGTCCGGCAGCCAAGCGCAGCGGGTGGCTGACCTGCACGCCGGTGGACAGAGTGGCGAGTTGCCTGACCCCGAGGTCGACACCCACTATCCGGTTGTGGGTGCGTGGCTTCGGTTCACGGTCGGGCAGATCCACCGAGAACGACACATGCCAACGTCCGCGTTGAAAAGACAGTGTCGCTGAACGGATACGCGCCACACCGGCGTCGATCTTGCGGCCGAGTTTTCGAGTCGACTCGGCAGTGCGGACGACCCCGATCACGGGAAGCCGGAGATGTCGACGATCACGTACCAGGCCGAAACTGCCTGTGGTGAATCGGCACGACAGCCGGGCACGGCGCTTGGACTTGAACCGGGGCATCTTCGCTCGCCCGGCTTTGCGATTGCCGAGTGCGGTCGCGAGAGTTGCGCAACCGAAGGCGTACGCCTCTTTCGAGTTCTCTGCCCACCACGGCGCACGCTCTGCCTTCGCCGCGTTCCACGCCTTGCGCAGACCGTAAGCGGACGTGTTGATCAACGGCGTGAGCTGGTCCTCAGCCAAACCGTAGGTCCGCTCGGCGGATCGCTGAGCCCAGTTCGCCCGCACCTGCGTCAGACACCAGTTGTAGGCCACACGCGCTGCGCCACAATGTGAACGCATCGAATCGACTTGTGCGTCGGTGGGTTCGAGAGCGAACAGATAGGCCCGGATCACGATCCCCTGGTTCCCATCTCCGTTTCAGCTGACCAGCGTCAGGAACTCGTCCAGGCTGAGCTTCTCGTCCCGGTTCAGATCGGCCTTCTCCAGGATGGACAGGGCGGCCTGCTTGGCGATCTCGGTCGAAAACCCGTACGCCTCAACGGCTTGTGCGTACTCGTCGAGCGTGATGAAGCCGTCACTGTTCACATCGACCTGCACGAAGACCGCCTTGGCCTCCGCGACAGTAAACCCGCTCACAACCCACTCCTTCGTTGAGAATCGACAAAATCACTTCACGCTACACCGTGACCTGCTGACGCAGGATCGCCGTGCGGCTCCGTGCGGATCATCGATTCCGGTCCCGGGCCCGAGCGTGCGGGGGCAGGATTGAGCTCGAGGTCTTGGTCACCGAGGAATCGAGGACGATCATGCAGACAATCGCGCACTGGGTCGACGGGAAGGCGTTCGGTGGGACGAGTGCGCGTACGGCGCCGGTGACCAATCCGGCGACCGGGGTCGTTACCGGGCAGGTCGCGCTGGCGAACCAGGCCGACGCGCGGGCCGTGATCGTCGCGGCGACAGCCGCTTTCGCGGAATGGCGCGACACCTCACTGGCGCGGCGCACCCAGGTGCTGTTCCGGTTCCGGGAGTTGCTCAACGAGCGCAAGGGTGAGCTGGCCGAGCTGATCACCGCCGAGCACGGCAAAGTGCGCGCCGACGCCGCCGGCGAGGTGAGCCGCGGGCTGGAGGTGGTCGAATTCGCTTGCGGTGTACCGTATCTGCTCAAGGGCGGCTACACCGAGAACGCCTCCACCAAGGTCGATATCTTCTCCATCCGCCAGCCGCTCGGGCCGGTGGCGGTGATCTCGCCGTTCAACTTCCCGGCGATGGTGCCGATGTGGTTCTTCCCGGTGGCGATCGCCGCAGGCAATACCGTGGTGCTCAAGCCCAGCGAGAAGGACCCGTCGTCGGCGCTGTGGCTGGCCGAGCTGTGGGCCGAAGCCGGTTTGCCCGCTGGGGTTTTCAACGTTCTACAGGGTGACAAGGAAGCTGTGGACGAGCTGCTGGACAACCCGGCGATCAAGGCGGTGTCCTTCGTCGGCTCCACGCCGATCGCCCGCTACGTCTATCAGCGCGGCACCGCGAGCGGCAAGCGGGTGCAGGCGCTCGGCGGCGCGAAGAACCACATGGTGGTGCTGCCCGACGCCGATCTGGACCTGGCCGCCGACGCCGCGGTGAACGCCGGATTCGGGTCGGCGGGGGAGCGGTGCATGGCGATCAGCGTGGTGCTGGCGGTCGGCGCGGTCGGCGACGAACTGGTCGGCAAGATCATCGACCGGGCCGCCACCGTCAAGACCGGCGACGGCACCCGCGGCGTCGACATGGGCCCGCTGGTCACCCGCGCACACCGCGACCGGGTGGCCGAGTACATCGCGGCGGGTGAATCGAGTGGAGCCACGGTGGCTTTGGACGGCCGCAGGATCCAGCCCGACGGTGCGGCCGAGGGATTCTGGCTCGGCCCAACGGTTCTCGACCATGTCGGCACCGAGATGAGCGTCTACACCGACGAGATCTTCGGCCCGGTGCTTTCGGTGGTGCGGGTCGAGAGCTACGACGACGCGCTCGCCCTGATCAACGCCAACCCCTACGGCAACGGCACCGCCATCTTCACCAACGACGGCGGCGCGGCCCGGCGCTTCCATCACGAGGTGGAGGTCGGCATGGTCGGCATCAACGTCCCGATCCCGGTGCCGATGGCCTACTACAGCTTCGGCGGCTGGAAGAACTCCCTCTTCGGTGACTCGCACGCGCACGGCACCGACAGCGTGCACTTCTTCACCCGCGGCAAGGCAGTCACCACACGCTGGCTCGACCCCGCGCACGGCGGCCTGGAGCTGGGTTTCCCGCAGAACACCTAGCGTTCCGCGTGTGAAAGACGTTGTAGATATTGCGCGAGGCGGAATCGCACGTGCAAGCCGCCGCTGAACTGGCGATTCGCTCGGCGGGGGAACCTCAATGGATTGTCAACTCTTCGCTGCGGTGTGGAATTGAGTGTTCTCCGATGGTTACCGTAGTCGCAGCGTCTGGCTGAAGAGCGTAATACGACAAAAGGAACGGTAATTCAATTATGAAGCGAAGTCTGGTCGGTGCCTCGATTGTCTCCCTGCTCACCGTGGGCGTAGCCATCGGTACGGCCGGAAACGCCAGTGCGAGCGCAGGTTGCGGAGGAGGCTGCGAAGGAAGTTACTACCGCAAGGAGGGGACCGGGCGATACTCATTCCATGTTGTCGATTCCAAGGCGGATGGTTACGCGGTCGAGGGTTATATCCGGAAGAAGTCGAACAACGAGCTGATCGAAAAGGTGAGGGCCGAGGGCAACGGTGATTCCAATACCATCAGCCGCAGCCTCTCTGCAGGTTACGCAACGTTTCAGCCGTGCACGGTCAAAGCCGGTAATACGATCAATTGTGCAGCAAAGGTATCCGTCGGATAATCAATAGCCGGCCTGTCCCGCGCCGGTCGGCGCTTTCGGGCCGGTTCGCTCTTCCTGTTGCGGGCAACGACGACATCGCCGCCGAAGGCCGCGATCGTGCCGCAGTTCCGCGGATCAGGTGAGGATGAGAAGTTCGGTGGGCGAGGCGATCTCGGTTCGCAGTCCGGACTTCTCCGCCACCCGCGCCACGGCACGGACATCGCCGGGCTCGGCGCGGGTGAGTACCAGCGCCCGGGCCAGCAGACCCTTGTGGTGCTTGTTGAAGTGACTGACCACGGTGCGCGAACCGTCCGGATGTTCGGTGAGCACATTGGCGGTGATCGCGCCGGGCACCCGCCCGAGCTGCTGATAGGTGCCCGATCGCAGATCGACGACGAGCTCGCCCGCCGCCTCGGCCAGCAGCGCCTCCGGCAGGGCATCGCGCCACAGCGCCGAAAGTGTCGGCAGGCCGGGCAGTTTGGAGCCGCCGGACAGGCGGTAGGCCGGGATCGGGTCGCTCGCCCGCACCGCGCCGAACAGCGCCGAACCGATCCCGAGCCGCGCGTATGCCTTGGCCCGCTGCGCCTTGCTGAACGATTTCGCCGCCAGCGCGTCGTACAGCACGCCGGTGTACCGCTCCAGCGCGGGCCGGGTGGGCGAGCTCCGCAGCGCCGCGTTGCGGGCGATCTCGGCGTCGGCCCCCTTGCCGAGCGCCAGCGCCGCGCGTGACGCGTCCGGATCCTGGGCGAGCGTGATCACCTCGGTGACCAGCTTGTCGCGCACCGACGTGAGCTGCGGCATCGCCAGCTCGGCGAGCTCGAGCGGCGCGCCCGCGCCACCGTCGGACTTGGTTTCGGAGGGAGGCAGCAGCACCAGCACGAGCCGATACGGTACCGGCGTCGCGTCAGGAGGTAATGCGGTGGAGTCCCCGCGAAGCCAGGGACTACGCTGAGCACCCGTGATCACCCGCCTCTCCCACCTGTTCCTGCGTACGCTGCGCGACGATCCCGCCGACGCCGAGGTGCCCAGCCACAAACTGCTCGTCCGCGCCGGATACGTGCGCCGCGTCGCCCCGGGTGTGTACTCGTGGCTGCCGCTGGGCCTGCGTGTGTTGCGGGAAGTGGAGCGCGTGGTCCGCGAGGAGATGAACGCGATCGGCGCGCAGGAGATCTCGCTGCCCGCGCTGCTGCCGCGCGATCCCTACGAGACCACCAACCGGTGGACCGAATACGGCGACGCGCTGTTCCGGTTGCAGGACCGCAAGGGCGCCGACTACCTGCTCGGCCCCACCCACGAGGAGCTGTTCGCGCTCACCGTGAAGGCCGAATACAACTCCTACAAGGATCTTCCGGTCTCGCTGTATCAGATCCAGACCAAGTACCGCGACGAGGAACGCCCCCGCGCCGGCATCCTGCGCGGACGCGAGTTCATCATGAAGGACTCCTACTCCTTCGATCTCGACGACGCGGGTCTGAAGGCGTCCTACAACGCGCACCGCGAGGCCTACCAGCGCATCTTCGACCGGCTCGACGTGAAGTACGTCATCGTGGCGGCCACCTCCGGCGCCATGGGCGGCAGCGCGTCCGAGGAGTTCCTGGCCGACAGCCCGGTCGGCGAGGACACCTACGTGGTGTGCCGCGAATCCGGCTACGCCGCGAACGTGGAGGCCGTGATCACGCCCGCGCCCGCGCCGCTGCCGATCGACGGGCTGCCCGATCCGGTCGTGCACGAGACCCCCGATACGCCCACCATCGCGACCCTGGTCGACTGGGCCAACGGCGCGGGCGTCTACGACCGTCCGGTCACCGCCGCGGACACCTTGAAGAACGTCATGGTGAAGCTGCGCCACCCGGACGGCAAGACCGAGATCCTCGGCATCGGAGTCCCCGGTGACCGTGAGGTCGACGACAAGCGCCTCGGCGCCTCGGTCGAACCCGCCGAGGTCGAACTGCTCACCGAGGCCGACTTCAAGGAGAACCCCTTCCTGGTGAAGGGCTACATCGGCCCGAAGGCGTTGCAGGCCAACGGTGTTCGCTACCTGGTCGATCCGCGGGTCGGCACCGGCACCCGGTGGATCACCGGCGCGGACATCGAGGGCAAGCATGTCGTCGGCCTGGTCGCGGGCCGCGATTTCACCCCGGACGGCACCATCGAGGCCGCAGAGGTGCGCGAAGGCGATCCCTCACCGGACGGGCGCGGCGTCCTGCACGCGGCGCGGGGCATCGAGATCGGCCACATCTTCCAGCTGGGCCGCAAGTACACCGACGCGTTCGAGGTCGACGTGCTCGGCGAGAACGGCAAGCCGGTCCGCCTGACCATGGGCTCCTACGGTGTCGGCGTCTCCCGCATGGTCGCGGTCGTCGCCGAGCAGCAGCACGACGAGAAGGGGCTGCGCTGGCCCGCGGAAATCGCACCGTTCGACATCCACGTCGTCATCGCCAACAAGGACGAGGCCGCCCGCGCCGGCGCCGAACAGGTGGTCGCGGGCCTGGATTCGCAGGGCCTCGAGGTCCTCTTCGACGACCGCACCGCCTCGCCCGGCGTGAAGTTCAAGGACGCCGAACTCCTCGGCATGCCATGGATTCTGGTCATCGGCCGCGGCTGGGCCGAGGGCAAGGTCGAACTCCGCAACCGCTTCACCGGCGAGGCGCAGGAGATCCCGGCCGAGAACGCCGTGGCCGCGGTGCTCGCGAAACTGCGCGGCTGAGGTCGACGGCTTCCCGGTACGCCGGATAGAACTCGAGGAGGTGCCATGTCAGCCGCCCTGCCGGATTGGTTCTACCCACCACGAGACAGCGGCTGGGAAGCCGAAGACCTCGACAACGTTCCGGAACTGCCGCGTCATACCGAACTCATCGATGGAGCGTTGATCCTCATGGTGTCGCCGCAACGCAGCTGGCACGATCGCGTGGTGCGGGCGCGATCGTGAATCTACCTACGCTTCCGTAGGTGGATTTGCAGGTCAGCGGATGATCGGATGGGGCGCACGCTGCTGTTACCCGCTGGTAAGTTAACCGCATGACCACTCCTCTGCTGTTCAATCCGGCGACCTACGATCCCCAGCATTTCGACGCCGAGACGCGTCGGCTGCTGCGCGCGACGATCGAGTGGTTCGAGTCGCGCGGTAAGGCGCGGCTGCTCGCCGACGACGCGGCCGCCGTGTGGACCGCCGACTTCCTGGAGTTCGTGAAGCAGGAGAAGCTGTTCGCGACCTTCCTCACCCCCGCCGCCTACGCCGACGGCGACGAGAACCGGCGCTGGGACGCCGCCCGCAACGCCGCGCTCTCGGAGATCTTCGGCTTCTACGGGCTGGCCTACTGGTACGCCGAACAGGTCACCATCCTCGGCCTGGGCCCGATCTGGCAGAGCGACAACGACACCGCCAAGCGCAAAGCCGCAGCCGACCTCGCCGCCGGCGAAGTCATGGCCTTCGGCCTCTCCGAGCAGACCCACGGCGCCGACATCTACAACACCGACCTGGTGCTCACCCCGACCGAGCCGGGCAGCGCCGACCACGACGCCGGAATCCTGTTCCGTGCCAACGGCGAGAAGTACTACATCGGCAACGGCAACGTGGCCAGCATGGTGTCGGTGTTCTCCCGCCGCGCCGATATCGAAGGCGCCGACGGGTACGTGTGGTTCGCCGCCGACTCCCAGCACGAGAACTACCACCTGCTCGGCAATGTCGTGCATCAGCAGATGTATGTCAGCACCTTCCGCCTGGAGAACTACCCGGTGCGTGCCGCGGACATCCTGCACACCGGTCCCGAAGCCTTCTCCGCCGCGCTGAACACCGTCAACGTCGGCAAGTTCAACCTCTGCCACGGCGGCGTCGGCATGGTCGAGCACTCGTTCTACGAGGCCATCACCCATGCCAACAACCGCATCCTCTACGGCAACCCGGTCACCCGGTTCCCGCATGTGCGTGGCAATTTCGTCGACGCCTACAGCCGCATCGTCGCGATGAAGCTGTTCAGCGACCGCGCCGTCGACTACTTCCGCAGCGCGAGCCTCGAGGACCGCCGCTACCTGCTGTTCAACCCGATGACCAAGTCCAAGGTCACCTCCGAGGGCGAGGTCGTCATGACCCTGCTGCTGGATGTGCTGGCCGCCAAGGGATTCGAGAAGAACACCTACTTCGCCGAGGTCGCCCGCCTGATCAACACGCTGCCCCGTCTGGAGGGCACCGTGCACGTCAATGTCGGCCAGATCCTGAAGTTCATGCCGAACTACCTGTTCAACCCGAAGGAGTACCCGGAGGTCGGCACCCGCCTGGACGCCGCCGACGACACCTTCTTCTGGGCGCAGGGCCCAGCGCGCGGCGCGGGCAAGGTGCAGTTCGCGGACTGGACCCCGGTGTACGAGCAGCACGCCGATGTCCCGAACGTGGCCCGCTTCTACGAGCAGGCCAAGGCGCTGCGCAACCTGCTGCTGCACGCGGCCCCGGATGAGGCCCAGCAGCAGGACCTGGACTTCATGCTCACCATCGGTCACCTGTTCTCGCTGGTGGTCTACGGTCAGCTGATCCTGGAGCAGGCCGCGGTCACCGGCCTGGACCGCGACGTGCTGGACCAGATCTTCGACTTCCAGGTCCGCGACTTCAACGGTCACGTCACCACGCTGTACGGCAAGCCCTCCACCACGCAGGCTCAGCTGGACTGGGCTGTCGGGGCGCTACGCACCCCGGAGGCCGACCGCGATCGTTTCGACCGGGTCTGGGACCAGGTCGTCGCCTACGACGGCGCTTACCAGATGAACCCCTGAGGCGACTCCGGGTGAGCCGGTCGGTCAGACCGGCTTACCCGGGAACGCGGTCGTGGGCGGGACGGTACCCAGGATGGCTCGCCAAGTGGCTTGGCGGACAGCGGATTCGGTGAGCGCGTCGATGCCGGTGCGGCGGATGTCGGCGGTGTCGGTGCGCTCGACGACCGCGCGCCAGGCGATGGCGCAGTCGTTTTCGACCGTGACGGCCAGGTTCGCCGCGGGGATGGGGTCATCGACCGGGAACGGGGTCGTGTAGGCCGGGTCGGGGGCGGGAACTGCGACGCCGGAGACCTTCAGGACGTCGATGGTGGAATCGCGGCGGGCGCGGTGGGCGCCGACGCACTCCGAAACCAGCCGGGCCCGATCGGCATTCGCGTAGGCGGCGACCACACCGTAGGCGTAGACGGCGGCGTATTCGGCCTCGAGCGCGTCCAGCAGCGACTGCTGCTCGGCGGTGGTCATGCGAGCAGCACCCCCGCGTGCGTCGCGCAGCAGGCGCTGATCGAGGCGAGCAGCCCGGCGCGGTAGCCGGAGAGCTGACGGCCCAGATCGGCGGCGGACTGCCGGGAACGGCCGAGCTGATCACGCAACTGCTCGAGGCTGGGCGGCGCGGCCGGTGCCGCCGACGTACCGCTTGCGGGGTGGGCGACATCGGTGGTCGCGGCGGCGCGGGTGCGTGGCACCGGGGTGGTTCCGTCGCCGTAAACGCCGATGACACGGTCGATTTCGGCCTGCAATGCCTCGGCGTGCGCGGTGCGCTCGGCGGCGATGGCATTGAGCGCATCTTGACGCTGGGGCGCCAGGGCGATGGCGGCGGTCGCGGCGGCGGCATCGGCCTTGGCCGAAGTGACCTGTGCCGCAAGCCGATCCGGTGCCTGTAGCGGTTCCTCGCCGCAGGCGGCGGCCGCTCCGAGGGCTAGTGCGCCGAGCGCGCCGCCACCCGCCAACCGGAACGCGGCGCGACGGGAGACGCCGGTAACCGGGGACGGCAGGTGCGACCTGCCTGGCGGATGAGTACTGTTGCCGGGCGAGCACCCGGCGTGCGGGGCGGGGAGGCGGATGGGCACGCGCACCATCGTGCCAGATTCCCCCGGTCGGTCCGGCGGCGGCGCGGTCCCATACTTCGGGACGCGCGGCTGTGACGCACCCAGCAAACTTGCCTGAGCTCGCTGGTCCTTTACACTCTCCGAGCGCGTTACGCTAGACCTTCGGTACAGAAATAATTTCCCCCCCGCGTCACAACTGAACCAGGAGCCGCCCCAGATGCCGATGCCGACCGAGGAAAGGGTGAGCCAGCTAGTAGCTGGTCTCGTCGAACGCCGGGGTTTCGACCTCGAGGGCGTCGAGATCTCCACTGCCGGACCGCAAGCGGGGGTCAAGGTCGTCGTCGACAGCGACGCGGCGGTCGAGCTCGACGCCATCGCCGAACTCAGCAACGAGATCTCCGAGACGCTCGACACGGCAGGCGACTTCGGTGAGACGGCGTACCTGCTGGAGATCACCACCCCGGGCATCAACCGTCCGCTCACCGCGGACCGGCACTGGCGGCGCGCGCAGGGCCGCAAGGTCCGGATCAAGCTACGTCCCGGCGCCGACTCGCCCGATCCGTCGGGCGCGGCCAGATTCGAGGCCCGCATCGGGACCCTCGACGGCGCGGTGATCGCCGTGGTGCTCGGCGGCAGAGCCAAGCCACACCTGGTCACGATCCCGCTCGCGGATATCGCCGAGGCCGTCGTCCAGGTCGAGTTCAACCAGCCCAGCCCCGCGGAACTCGAGCTGGCGGGCGGTATCGCCGCCGGCAAGCCCCAGCCCGGCGCCGCACCCGAAGACCTCTCATCCGAATCAGAATCCGAAGGGATCGTGGAATGAACATCGAAATCGAAGCCCTGCGCGCGATCGTCGCCGACAAGGGGATCTCGATCGAGACGGTGATCTCCGCGATCGAGTCCGCGCTGCTCACCGCCTACCGGCATACCGAGGGCCACCAGCCCAACGCGCGCATCGACATCAACCAGAAGACCGGCGTGGTGCGGGTGATGGCCCGCGAGCTCGACGCCGACGGCAACGTGCTCTCCGAATGGGACGACACCCCAGAGGGTTTCGGCCGGATCGCCGCCACCACGGCTCGCCAGGTGGTGCTGCAGCGGCTGCGCGACGCCGAGAACGAGAAGTCCTTCGGTGAGTTCTCCACGCACGAGGGCGATATCGTCGGCGGCGTGGTGCAGCGCGACGCGCGCGCCAACGCGCGCGGCACGGTCGTGGTGCGGATCGGCAGCGAACTGCACGGCACCGAGGCGCTGATCCCGTCGGCCGAGCAGGTGCCAGGGGAGACCTACGAGCACGGCGACCGGATCAAGGCCTATGTCTACGGCGTGTCCCGCGGCCCGCGCGGTCCGCAGATCACGCTGTCGCGGACCCACCCGAATCTGGTTCGCCGCCTGTTTGCCCTCGAGGTGCCCGAGATTGCGGACGGCTCGGTCGAGATCGTCGCGGTGGCGCGCGAGGCCGGGCACCGTTCCAAGATCGCGGTGCGCTCCACCGTCCCCGGCGTGAACGCCAAGGGCGCCTGTATCGGCCCGATGGGACAGCGCGTGCGCAATGTGATGAGCGAACTGGCGGGCGAGAAGATCGACATCATCGATTGGGCCGAGGATCCGGCGACCTTCGTCGGCAACGCGCTGTCCCCGTCGAAAGTGGTGTCGGTCACCATCGTCGACGCCGAAGCGCGCGCGGCCCGCGTCGTGGTGCCCGATTTCCAGCTGTCGCTGGCGATCGGCAAGGAGGGCCAGAACGCTCGCCTGGCCGCCCGATTGACCGGGTGGCGCATCGATATTCGCAGCGATGCCGCCCCTGACCTGGGCGAAGGGGTGCGTTCGGAGGCGCAGCGCGGTTGACCGAAGCGAAGCGTTCCGGTCGCCGGGATGACATGTTGGTAACTTCCCCGGGGGCAGGGTTCGTCGTTCCGACCGGGTCGGCGGTAGAGTGGTCACAGGTTCAGCCCGAGCCTTCGGTTCCTTTGCAAGAACGCACCAATGAGCAGTCCTCTCGGAAAGCTCCACTGCGCACGTGTATCGGATGTCGGAAGCGCGAGTTGGCCGTCGATCTGTTGCGGATCGTGGCGCAAGATCGGGAATCGCTTGACGGATCCCGTATCGTCGCGATCGTTCCCGATCCGCGGCGCAGACTGCCCGGGAGGGGTGCCTGGTTGCACCCCCTTTCGTCTTGTCTGAGCACGGCAGAGCGACGCCGAGCATTCGGCAGAGCACTACGAGTGTCCGGACATCTGGATATCTCAGCCCTGGAGCATTACCTCGAGAACAGGCACGAGCACTCATGAGCACAACGTGAAGTACCAACGATGAACGTCCATCGGAGATAACCCGAGGTCGTGCGGGCCGCCGTCCCCTGAAACGGCGGAGCTGCTCGACCTCTCAGTGAGGAGAGCAGTGGCAGGCAAGGCCCGCGTGCACGAGTTGGCCAAAGAACTCGGTGTCACGAGCAAAGAACTACTCGCGAAGCTCAAGGAGCAGGGCGAGTTCGTGAAGTCGGCGTCCTCGACGGTGGAAGCACCCGTCGCCCGTCGTCTGCGCGAATCGCTGGCGGCGAAGAGCGCCCCCAGCACCGAATCCAAGACCGGGGCCAAGCCCGGTCCCGCTTCGTCGGCCAAGCCGGCCGCGAAGCCCACCCCCGGCGGTCCGCGCCCGGGTCCCAAGCCCGCCGCACCGGCTCCGGCCGCACCGGCTCCGGCTGCCGGCACCCCGGCGACACCCGCCGCCCCGGCCGCACCGCGTCCGTCCGAGGGCGCTCGCCCCGGACCGGCCGTGAAGCCGGGCCCGGCGTCGGCGCCGGCCGCTCCCGCCGCCGAAACCAAGCCGGCTCCGGCCGCTCAGCGTCCCGCTCCGGCCGCTCCGCAGCCGGGTCAGCAGCAGCGTCCCGCTGCCGCGGCCCCCGCGGGTCCGCGTCCGGGCGGCCCGAAGCCGGGTCCGAAGACCCCGCGCGTCGGTAACAACCCCTTCTCTTCGGCTCCCGAGCGTGAGCGCGCGCCGCGTCCGACCCCCGGTCAGGGCGGTCCCCGCCCCGGTCAGGGGCAGGGTGGCCCGCGTCCCGGTCAGGGTCAGGGCCAGGGCGGTCCCCGTCCCGGTCAGGGTGGCCCGCGTCCCGGTGGTCCCGGTCAGGGCGGTCCCCGCCCGGCCGCGGCCCAGGGTGGCGCGCCCCGTCCCGGCGGCCCGCGGCCGAGCCCCGGCTCGATGCCGCCGCGGCCGAATCCCGGTGCGATGCCCGCACGTTCGGCTCGTCCGGGCCCCGGCGGTGCCGGTGCCGGTCGTCCCGGTGGCGGCGCTGGTCGTCCCGGTGGCGGTGCCGGTCGTCCCGGTGGCGGCGGTGGCGGTGGCTACCGTGGCGGCGGTGGCGGTAACACGGGTGCGCCCGGTGCCGGTGCACCCGCGGCCGGTGGTTTCCGCGGTCGTCCCGGTGGCGGTGGCGGTCGCCCGGGTGGTCCCGGTGGTCGTGGCGGTGCGGCCGGTGCGTTCGGTCGTCCCGGTGGCGCTCCGCGTCGTGGCCGTAAGTCGAAGCGGGCGAAACGTGCCGAGTACGAGTCGATGCAGGCGCCCGCCGTCGGCGGCGTGCGGCTGCCCCGCGGCAACGGCGAGATCATCCGCCTGGCCCGCGGCGCCTCGCTGTCGGACTTCGCGGAGAAGATCGACGCCAACCCGGCCGCCTTGGTGCAGGCCCTGTTCAACCTCGGCGAGATGGTCACCGCGACCCAGTCGGTGAACGACGAGACCCTCGAGCTGCTCGGCGGCGAGATGAACTACGTCGTACAGGTCGTCAGCCCGGAGGACGAGGACCGCGAGCTGCTGGAATCCTTCGACCTCACCTACGGCGAGGACGAGGGCGGCGAGGAAGATCTCGAGCAGCGTCCGCCGGTGGTGACCGTCATGGGTCACGTCGACCACGGTAAGACCCGACTGCTGGACACGATCCGTAAGGCCAACGTCCGTGAGGGCGAGGCCGGCGGCATCACCCAGCACATCGGCGCCTACCAGGTGCTCTCGCACGTCAACGGCGAGGACCGGCTCATCACCTTCATCGACACCCCGGGTCACGAGGCGTTCACCGCCATGCGTGCCCGTGGCGCGAAGGCCACCGACATCGCGATCCTCGTGGTCGCGGCCGACGACGGCGTGATGCCGCAGACGGTGGAGGCCATCAACCACGCCCAAGCCGCGGACGTGCCGATCGTGGTGGCGGTCAACAAGATCGACAAGGAAGGCGCGAACCCGGACAAGATCCGGCAGCAGCTGACCGAATACGGTCTGGTGACCGAGGAGTACGGCGGCGACACCATGTTCGTCAACATCTCCGCCAAGCAGGGCACCAATATCGAGCAGCTGCTCGAGGCGGTCGTCCTGACCGCGGACGCGGCGCTGGACCTGCGGGCCAACCCGGACATGGACGCCCAGGGTGTCGCCATCGAGGCGCACCTGGACCGTGGCCGCGGCCCGGTGGCCACCGTGCTCATCCAGCGCGGCACGCTGCGGGTCGGCGACTCGATCGTGGCGGGCGACGCCTACGGTCGCGTGCGCCGCATGGTCGACGAGCACGGCGACGACGTCGAGGCGGCGCTGCCGTCGCGGCCCGTCCAGGTCATCGGCTTCACCTCGGTGCCGGGCGCGGGTGACAACCTGCTCGTCGTCGACGAGGACCGGATCGCCCGTCAGATCGCCGATCGCCGCTCGGCCCGCAAGCGCAACGCGCTGGCCGCGCGTGGCCGCAAGCGCATCTCCCTGGAAGATCTGGATGCCGCCCTGAAGGAGACTTCGGAGCTGAACCTGATCCTCAAGGGCGACAACTCCGGTACCGTCGAGGCCCTCGAAGAGGCCCTGTTCGGTATCGAGGTCGACGACGAGGTGCGACTGCGGGTCATCGGCCGCGGTGTCGGTGGCGTCACCGAAACCGACGTCAACCTGGCGACCGCGTCCAACGCGATCATTATCGGGTTCAATGTCCGGGCCGAGGGCAAGGCCGCCAAGCTGGCCCAGACCGAAGGCGTGGACATCCGGTACTACTCGGTGATCTACGAGGCCATCGACGAGGTCGAGAAGGCGCTCAAGGGCATGCTCAAGCCGATCTACGAAGAGGTCGAGCTGGGCCGCGCCGAGATCCGGGCGATCTTCCGGTCCTCCAAGATCGGCAATATCGCGGGTTGCATGGTGCTCTCGGGTTCGGTCAAGCGCAATGCCAAGGCGCGCTTGCTCCGCGACAACGTCGTGGTCGCCGAGACCGTGACGATCTCCTCCTTGAAGCGGGAAAAGGACGACGCCACCGAGGTCCGCGAGGGCTTCGAATGCGGTATGACCTTGACCTACAACGACATCAAGGAAGGCGACGTCATCGAGGCCTACGAGTTGCGCGAGAAGCCGCGCGACTAGGTACTCACAGCGGAAAGCCCCGGCTGGAGCGGGTAGCTCCAGCCGGGGCCTTCGTCGATAGGGTCAGTTGCCCTGGGGCGGCACTACGATAGTGGCGCACATGGCGGTGCTGATCTGGCTCAGCAGGGTGGGCTCGGTGGGGCCACGGTCCGCGGCGCCCTTGGTGGCCTGCAGGTTCAGAACGAACGACATGATGTCTCCTCTATGGTGTCAGTTTGTCGGCAGGGTCAGTTGTCGGCAGGGGCCACGACACCGGCGCACATGGCGGTGCTCACCATGCTGAGCAGGGTGTTGGCCGCGCCGCGGTCCTCGGCGCCGTCGGTGGCCTGGAGGTTCAGAACGAACGACATGATGATTCCTTCTTGTTGATGTTTACTTGTGTGACTTAGGTTTTCGTTGATGTACGGCGTGGCAGTGCGGTCGCTGCCCTCCTTTCGTCGGAGTCGTGTTCAGAGGAACGGAAGCAACTCGGCGCTTCCGTCCTGGTCTTGGAGCGCGCAGCGGATCGCCAGCAGGAGTCCGGCGTTTCCGGTGCCGACATCCATCGAGAGCCGCAGCAACTGCTCACCGGGAAACGCGACGTGGCCGCGGTAGTCGATGGCGTGCCAGGCGAGTTTGCGCAGGTGCGCGTCGATGAGTGCCGCGTCGATGTCGAGCACGGCCGAATCGCGGACATGCGCGAGCAGGCCGATCATGCCCGCCCGGCCGCTGAACAGCGACGAGTGGATGAAGAAGTCGGAGCCGGCGGCGCGCACGATACCGGCGAGGGCGGCAGCGAACTCCGGGTCGTGCCGGTGCCGCAGGTACTCGGTGATCACCAGGCCGATACCGGCGCTGCCGGCCGCCACACCGGGCAGTGCCCGTCGGCCCTCGTCCACCAGGAGCAGCTCCCGGGAGCCCACAGTGACGCAGCCCGCGAGGTCGATGCCGATCGCGCGTCGTGCCCGATCCAGATAGCGGATGTCCGAGGCGGATTCGAAGAGCCGGAGGAAGAACAGCGCCGGTCCCGAGTCGCCGTGCAGCAGGCCGATCCGGGTGGATTTCGGCTGATCCGCACGCTCGTCCATGCGCGCGGCCAGCAGGTCGGCCACTTCGAGCGCCCGGGTGAAATAGGTGCTGGATCGGTCCTGCCCCGCCAGGTGCAGCAGGGTCAGGCCGATACCTGCCAAGCCGTGATAGAGGTCCGAGGACAAGGTTTCGAGCTGATACGCCGCCTGGTCGACGATCGCGGCGGCGTCCGCCGTGCGGCCGAGCCGGTCGAACGTGTAGGCGATTCCGTGCAGTCCGTCGTAGAACCCGACCTGGGTGATCGCGCCGCGTTCCACCTGCCTGATCAGCCAGGCTTCATACTCTGGATGGCGGCCGAATCCGGTGTTGGACAAGCTCCACAAGGTGCCGGCGGCGCCGTGTGCGAAGCCGGCGGCGTTGGCCGTGAACTGTTCGATGTCGCCGGGGAAGAGTCGATCCGCGCGCTTCGGCGTCGCCGTGGCCAGGATGGCATCGGCGATCGATCGCTGTAAGCCGGCGAAGTCCGGCTGCGCTTCGGTCAGCGAATCGAGGCAGGTCGAGGCCGGTGTGACCGCGGGAGCGGTGTGGCCGATGCGCAGGTCGGCTCGAATGCCCGCAATGTAGTCCGAGGGCAGCCCGAAGATGTCCCGGATCTGGTCGACGTGCAGGTCGGCCTTGTGCCGGTCGAGCTGGTAGAGCAGGGTCAGGGGGAGGAAGACGGCGATTTTCAGGCAGGCCAGACTGTAGCGATCCGCGGCGGGACCGGTGATCTCCGGCGGTGGTGTGTAGCCCGGTGCGCCCGCGCCGATATTGCACAGTTCTTTTCCGGAGTACGCGAGCTCCAGATCTATGAGCTCGATATCGCCGTCGTCCCGGACCAGAATGTTCATCGGATGCAGATCGCCATAGGTGATACCACGCTCGTGCATGGCATTCAATACCGCTTCGATTTGCGAAATGATCCGCAGCGCCCATTCCCGATAGTCGGCTTTTTCCGCAGTGCTGGGATTTTCGGACAGCAGCGGGAGTTTCTCGACTATGAGCTCGTTCAGATTTTTGGCGTCGACATATTCGGTGGCCAGGAAAGAATGCTCCCAGACTTGGAACAGGCCATGCGCTCGTACCACGCCCGGAATATCGTCGAGTTGTTCGAGTACGGAATGCTCGTGCCGCAGCCGGGCGACCGAATCCCGCCCGAGACTGTCGATGGCCGTATGCGGTCGCGCCTCTTTGAGTACGACCATGGTGTTGTCGCGCTGATCCTCGGCGAGATAGACGCCGCCACCATTGGAGAAATGCAGCGATCGTTCGATCCGGTACGGGAAGTCGGCAGGCGCTTCCGATCCGCCGAGGGCTTCGATGTGCGGCACCAGGAACCCGGGCAGGTCCAGCCACTCGGGAACGCTGAATACCGGGCCGCGGTGATCCGGGACCAGGCGGCCTGTCGGGTCCTCGATCGCGAGGCACTGATCACCGCTTTCGTCCGTACAGTAGCGCTCGATGAAGCCGCCGTAACGGACGTGCAGTGGGCCTGCGCCCCACCGCAAGTCGCTCAGGATATAGGGTCCGTCGGCGCCGTCGAGGCGACCGCCGAGTTCTTCGAGCGTCTGCTGGAGTTGTTGGATATCCCGCGGATAGATGGTGACCAGTTTGCCGCTTCCGCTGCGGCTCGCCTGTTTCCCGTTCGCCATGGTGAAAGCCGCCGGGGTCGGCAGGAACTTGAAGGGGAGCGCGTTGTCGACGCAATACGCGTAACTGGTCGACAAAACCTCCCGTACACTGCCGGGCGTCGCGGAGGCGTGGATCTTCCAGCCCTGGCCGGGTAGTACCGGATGCGGAGGCATCACATGCATCCAGGCATTGATCGGACGCCGTACCCAGCCGGCCGGAAGCGGCTTCGTCGTCTCCGGGAATTCGTCCTGTCCGTCCGGGCGCGGAGTGTCGTAGAACCAATTATCGGCGAAACAGTAGTCGAGATAGCGAATGTCCATGAAACCCCCAGCGCCTGGAAAACAGCGGTGTGATCATCTTTTCCGGGGCGGCCGAGCGTTGTCAACGAATCAGGACTGCCGAATACGGCAGAAAAGAATGGCAGTGCGGCAGCGGTCCGGTGTGCTAGCGGGCGAAGCCCAGCCAGCCCGGCGCGCCGGCGCCGGGGGTGCTGGAGTAACCTTGCGAGGTTGTCGGAATTTCCGCGCGATCCTGTGCTGCGCGACGAAACCTGTTGAGAGGTGTGTGGGTGTACCTGGGTGCACTGGAGTTCGACATCCTGCTCGGGGATGTGCACTCGCTGAAAGAGAAGCGGAAGGTGATCAAGCCTGTGCTGGCCGAATTGCAGCGCTTCGGAGTGAGTACCACCGAAGGCGGGGAACACGACCGCCACCGCCGTTCGTTGCTGGGTGTGGCCATGGTCAGCAATGGTATGGACCATCTGACCGAGGTACTCGACCGCTGTGAACGCACCGTGGCGGCACGTCCGGAGATAGAGTTGCTGGCAGTACGCCGACGGATCTTCGGACCCGAAGATTAGAGCTGGAGGAGGGACAAGCCATGGCAGATCCAGCCAGGGCACGCCGACTCGCCAAGCGGATTTCCGAGATCGTGGCGACCGCCATCGATCACGAGGTGAAAGATCCACGCTTGCGTTTCGTCACGATCACCGACGCGAAGGTCACCGGTGACCTACGCGAGGCCACGGTGTACTACACGGTGATGGGTGAGACGGTCGACGCCGAACCCGATTTCGCCGCCGCGGCCGCCGGGCTCGACAAAGCCAAGGGTGTCCTACGTTCCAAGGTGGGCGCGGGCACCGGCGTGAAGTTCACGCCCACGCTGGCTTTCGTGCTCGACAAGGTGCCCGATGTGGCCCGCGATATGGAGGAGTTGCTGGCTCGTGCCCGCGCTGCCGACGAGGAAGTCGCGGCCGCCCGGGCCAATGCCACACCCGCGGGTGACGCCGACCCCTACAAGGTCGAACGCGACAGCGAGTAACGAGCGGGCATGACACTCAGCGAGAGTTCGGCGGGGACGGCTCGGTCCGCACTGCCGTTCGAGGCCGCGATCGCGGCCTTGAACGCCGCCGGCTCGGTGACCATCGTGTGCCATGTGCAGCCCGACGCCGATACGGTCGGCAGCGGGCTGGCGCTGGCGCTGGTGCTGGAGCGGCGAGGGATTCCCGTGCGGGTGTCCTTCGCCGAACCCGCCGAACTGCCACAATCCATGCGAACCCTGCCGGGAGTGTGGCATCTGGTGCCGCCCGCCGACGTGCCCGATCAGGTCGATCTGCTGATCGCCGTCGACTGTGGCAGCGCCGGGCGACTCGGCGCGCTGGCCGGCCGAATGGACGGCGCCGCAACGACATTGGTGATCGACCATCACCGATCCAATACCACGTTCGGCGACGTCAACCTGGTCGACCCGGATGCCGAATCGACCACCGCGGTCATCGCGCGGTTGCTCGAGGCCTGGGGCGAACCACTCGATGCCGTTGTGGCGCACTGCCTCTATGCCGGTCTGGTGACCGACACCGGGTCCTTCCGGTGGGTCCGGCCCGGCACACACGCGCTGGCCGACCGGCTGCTGGCCACCGGCATCGACGGTCCGGAGATCGCGCGAACCTTGCTCGACACCCATCCGTTCGCCTGGTTGCCGATGCTCTCGCGGGTGCTGGGCACCGCGCGACTGGAGCCGGCCGTACGCGACGGCACCGGTCTGGTCTACGTGTTCGTCCGCCGGGCCGACGAAACCGGTGTCGGCTCCGAGGAGGTGGAGAGCGTGATCGATATCGTCCGCACCACCACCGAGGCCGGAATCGCCGCCGTCTTCAAGGAATCCCGCACCGTCGAGGACCGCTGGACGGTGTCGCTGCGCTCGCGTGATTCCGGCCCCGGCATGTGCGACGGCGTCGACGTCGCCGCAGTCGCCACCGCGCTGGGCGGCGGCGGCCACCGGTACGCGGCGGGATACACCGCCTACGGCGACCCGGAGGGGATTGTCGCGGCACTGCTCGCGGTGCTGGGCTGAGCTACCACACTGCCGCGGTAATGAGTATCGCCCGCGGTCCGGGCAGCCCGGCTAAGGCCCTGGCAATGGTGGTCGAGCTCGTCGAGTCCGCATGGGCTCGCTGGCGGGCGATCACCGGAGCCCATCCGGTGCCCTCGATTGCGAGCGGGAGTGGGCTTCGAGGATGGCGTCCTCGTCGAACAGACCGAATCGCACGCAGCGGTAGATAGCGGAAGAACGAGGGGAAGAAGGACCCGTGGCGATCTGCTTCGAACTCGTGGTGAACTTCGGTGACAACGTCGAGGCGGCACAGGCTGCCGCTCTTACCACCGCCAAGCCATGGATCCTGCATGCAGGTGTCCATCGCATCCCCCTTCATCGACCGGTGCTGGCAACGACAGGCTCATACATCGAGCTGTCCGTCCTTCCGGTAGGTGTCGGCTGGGGTGTCGCCCTGGACGGCAGCCTTCCCGAATTCCGGCTCACCGCAGCCGAGCTCACCGAGCTGGGGCATCAGCTGTACGAGCTGCTTGCGACGTTCGACGGGTATGTCACCGCACGGGTCGGCTGGGATCCGGAATCGCTGCTGGACCCCGTTGAACTCGAAGGTGAGTGGTCGGAGGAGCTTGCCGATGGCAGCCTCCCGGGGCTCGTTCTCTGCGAGAGGCTCCACGGCGAGCTGGGCCTCGGTGACGATTACGTCCTGTTCCGGCCCGGATACCGCTGGATACCGTACCGAGGGGAGAAGCCGAGCAGCTTCACGGCCGACTGACCGTCCACAAGTATCCGTTTGCGACCGTCGCGTGAGGTTCGCGGCCGCGGCTTCCGCTGTGGGGACCACTGGCTGGAGGGGAATCGGTGTGGCGGCGGAAGCGGGACAGGTTCAGGCGCTGCCCGCCGGGATTTCGGCGCCGGTGCGCGCCCAGCGACCGGAAAGGGTGCGGCGGACGACTGTGGCCAGGCGCAGGAGCATGAAGGCGGCCAGGCCGGTCCAGATCCCGGCCAGGCCCCAGTCGAAGATCAGGGAAAGCCAGATGGCGGGGAGAAAGCCGATGAGGGCGGAGGTGAGGGTGGCGTTGCGGAGGAAGGCGGCGTCGCCCGCGCCGAGGAGGACGCCGTCGAGGGCGAAGACGACGCCGGCCACCGGAATGATGGCGACGAAGAACCACCAGGCCACACCGGTGCGCTCCAGGACCGAGGGGTCGGCGGTGAACAGGGTGGGAATCAGGCTGTAGCCCAAGGCGAAAAGGGCCGCGAGAAGGAGCGCGAAAGCCGTGGACCACTCGGTGATTCGCCGGGCCAGCTGCTTGGCGCCGGAGGCGTCGCCCGCGCCGAGCGCGGCACCGACCAGGGTTTGAGCGGCGATGGCCAGGGAGTCCAGGGTGAGCGCGAGAAAGTTCCACAGCTGGAGGACGAGTTGGTGGGCGGCGACCGACGCGGCGCCGAAACGCGAGGCGACCGCCGCGGCCGAAACGAAGCACGCTTGAAAGGCGAGGCTGCGGGCGATCAGATCGCGGCCCATCACGAGCTGAGCCTTGATCACCGACCAGTGCGGTGCGAGCGAAACCCGCTCGCGCACCAACGCGTACAAGAACAGGGCGCCGCTGACCGCCTGTCCCGCCAGATTGGCCACCGCCGATCCGGGCAGGCCCAGCCTGGGCGCGCCGAACCAGCCGTGCACCAGCAGCGGACACAGCAGGGCTGAAAGCGCGAGCCCCGCAACGACATACAGCAGGGGGCGTCGAATGTCCTGCACGCCGCGCATCCATCCGTTGCCCGCCATCGAGATCAGGATCAGCGGCACACCCAGCACCGCGACGCGCAGCCAAGGCAGCGCCTGGTCCGCGATATCGCCACCACCGGAAATCGCGTTGGTCAACGGCACGGCGAGCGCCTGCACGACTACCACGGTCAGCACCCCGACCGCCACCGCGATCCAGGTCGCCTGGATTCCCTCGGCCACCGCGCCCCGGTCGTCACCCGCACCGTGCCGTCGCGCGGCCCGCGCCGTGGTCCCGTAGGACAGGAACGTCAGTTGCGAACTGACCTGCACCAGAATCAATCCGCCCACCGCCAGCCCCGCCAGCGCCAACGCCCCGAGCCGCCCGACCACCGCCATATCGAAAAGTAGATAGATCGGCTCGGCGACAAGCACCCCGAGCGCAGGCAACGCCAACCCGAGTATCCGCCGCGGCCCCGCCACCACCGTCGCCATCCACCACCTCACCCACTACTCGACCGTCTCCACTGCATACAACACCACCCCACCGACAATTCCGCCTCCGTCGGCCACGAGGAACGCCGATGTCGACGAACCCCGAATCGGATCGGGAGCGCAGGGCCGACAGAAGCGCGCATTTCGCCGGTCACTGTGCTGCGCTGTCGGTGACTCCACACATGCGTTTGCGTGTGGGATGTCGCGAATCGACCTGTCAGGCGGGGTGGTGATCAGGGACGGCGTCGAGGTCGAGGTCGTGTTCGAGCAGGGCCTTCAGGGAGCACAGGACGGTGGTGAAGCCGCCGACTGTGTCGTTGACCCAGCGCAGGAGATCGTCGCCGGAGCCTTCGAAACCGCTTTCGGTGATCTCGACGAAAGTGCCGTCGGGGCGGGTGGTGAATTGCAGCTCGACCGTGGTCGGCTGGGTGGCGTTGCCCCAGAGGAAGCGGATCGATCGGCCGGGCCGGGCGGCCAGCACCTTGACATCGACACCGACGCCGTAGGTTTCCCACTCCCAGCGCAATTCGGCGTCCGGCACCATCGGACCGCTGCTGCGGCTGTACCAGAAACGGCTGGTGACGGCCGGATCGGCGAAAGCGCGGTACACCTCGTCGGTGGGTTTGCGCACCAGCATGCAGGCGTAGGCCGCGGGCGCGTGCGTGAGCTGGAAGGTGGGCATGGATCCGATCATGCACCGTTCGGCGCGGAATCCGGGTCAGCCGTGGGGGAGTGGCGCGATACCGCAGGTGAATTCGGCGGCGGCGAACAGATCGGGTGTCACCGCGACACCGCTGACGCGGTGGGCCAGAGCGAACGTGGCCTCGGTGTGCGCCTCGTAGTCACGATCGTCGCTGTCGCTGAGGTCGAAGCCGGACTCGAGCATCTGCGGGACCAGTTCGTCCGGATGACTCCCGTCCCGGCCGTTCGGGAACAGGGGCTCGAAATGCACGCGCAGCGTGCCGTTCTCATAGCAGTAGAAGTGATCGACCGCGTTGACATTCCGGAAGTGCGACACCACTGTGCGCCCACGTGACAGCGGCTGCGCGACCGCGCCGCTGACCCCGATGTATCCGTTGAACTCGACCATCAGCGCCCACTCGCCGACGGCGGTGACGCCGACGAACAGTTTGTCGCCCGCGTAGTCGTCCCACGCGTCGTAGCTCGGCTCGCGCAGGGCGGCCACACCGCGCAGGGTGGGCGCGGGCATCGCGTCCAGCTCGGAAAGCAGTGCGGCCGGAGTGATTCCACGCACCAGCGTGAGGCAGTACGCCTCCATCAGATGCGGATACTGCTCTTCCACCCACGTGTAGTCGGCTGCGGTCGGATTCTCGCTCACGCCTCCAGCCTCGCACGAGATACCGACAATGCGGTGCCTGTAGGAGCGGTCGGGCCACCATGCCTGTGTGGAAGAGGGCGAGGCTGGCCGCCACGACGGAGTAGGACTTACCTGGAAACGATATTCATCACTGGCAAGATGGGGGAATGCTGGAGAAACAGCCGGTGCGAGACCGGGTGTCGTCGACCTATCTGCTGGTCGGGTTGCTGGTTCTGGGTGTGCTCGTCCAGGCATGGCTCGCTTCGGCAGTCAGCGCGACCGCTCGATTGCAGACCGCGGTCACGGTGTTCACCGGAGTGTTCGTGCAGGCGGTGCCGTTCCTGGTGCTCGGCGTGCTGGTGAGTGGTGCGATCGCGGCCTTCGTCTCACCGGCGCTGCTCCGAAAGGTGCTGCCACGCAACGAACCCGCGGCCATCGGGGTCGCCGGGCTGGCGGGCATGGCGCTGCCGGGCTGCGAATGCGGCGCGGTGCCGGTGGCGCGCCGGCTCATGGACCAGGGCGCCCCGAGCTCGGTGGCGCTGGCCTTTCTGCTGTCGGCGCCGGCGATCAACCCTGTGGTCCTGGTGTCGACCGCGGTGGCGTTTCCGGGCGAGCCCGCGATGGTGGGCGCACGTCTGGTCGGCTCGCTGGCCACCGCCGTCATCATGGGATTGCTCTGGTCGCGGATCGGGCGACCAGGATGGATGCTGCCGAGCGATGGCCCGGAGCACTGCGTCATCGGCCGGACCCGCTGGGAGATCTTCACCGAAGCCGCCCGCCACGACTTCCTCCAGGCCGCGGCGTTTCTCGTGCTCGGCGCCGTAGCCGCCGCGGCGCTGCATGTCCTGGTACCACCGGCCTGGTACGAACAGCTCGCCGGTCGGATGCTGCTGGCGA
Source organism: Nocardia sp. NPDC127579 (assembly GCF_042672005.1). Taxonomy (NCBI): domain Bacteria; kingdom Bacillati; phylum Actinomycetota; class Actinomycetes; order Mycobacteriales; family Nocardiaceae; genus Nocardia; species Nocardia sp. NPDC127579. Next base: position 114,326 of record NZ_JBHXVZ010000006.1, read on the forward strand.
TTCTCGTGCTGGCCGTCCTCGCGGTGCTGCTGGCGCTGTGTTCGGAAGCCGACGCGTTCGTCGCCGCGAGCATGTCGAGCCTGCCGCTGCTGCCGCGGCTGGTGTTCCTGGTGGTCGGTCCGGCCGTCGATGTGAAACTGTTCGCCATGCAGGCCGGGAGTTTCGGTCGCTGGTTCGCGATTCGGTTCTCGCCGTTGACCTTCGCCGTCGCCGTCACCTGCGGGTCGATCGCCGGATATCTGTTCCTCGGCGGCGCTCGATGAAACGCGAGACCCAGAACCTGATGCTGCTGCTGGTCGGTGCGGTGGTCCTGCTCATCACACTCGATGGCACCTACCTGAATTACGTCAAACCCGAACTCGCCCCGTACCTGCTGATCAGCGGCGGCATTATCGTCGCGCTGGCGCTGACCGCCATGATCCGCGACATCCATGGCGCACGAACGAATTCACGGCGCACCGGCCATGAACACCCTGTGCGACGGACGCATGTCGCCGATCACGTGCACCTCGATCGTGCGCACGGCACGGACCATGTGCACGGCACCAACCATGCGCACGGCACCGGCCGTGCTCAGTGGCTGCTCCTGTTCCCGGTCGCGGCCCTGCTCTTCATCACCCCGCCCGCGCTCGGCGCGAGCGCCGCCGACACCGCCGCCCCGGTCCGCGCCGCACCGAATTCCCCGGAGCGGCCCGTGATGTGGCCGTTCCCGCCGCTGCCCGACGAACCCGCCCCGGCCCTGTCGCTCTCGGAACTGGTCGCGCGCGCCACCCTGGATTCGCAGCGTTCACTGGACAACAGGGACGTCACCCTCCGCGGTTTCGTCATGCGCGGCGATCTCGCTCGCGTGGCCATCACCTGCTGCGTCGCCGACGCCCGCTACGTTCTGGTCCATCTCACCGGGCTCCCGGAGACCTTCGCGGAGGACACCTGGCTCGAAATCCGCGGTCGCGTGGAACCCGGCAGTGCCCAACGGGACCCGGACCTGACTCCCACCCTCACCGTCGCCGAGTACCGGCAGATCGACCGCCCGGAGCACCCCTACGAACGGGTCCGCTGATCGCATTCTGATGCGGCGAGCGAAATACTCCCCGCGCGGCCGAACAGCCTGTTCCGCGAGTCGGCCGGTCAGGTGGACCGATGGCGCCGGACGACGACGCCCGCGGGCCGCACCGAACGTCCGGCCACCGTCAAGCCCGGCTGGACCACCGCGTCGATCGTGCGGTCGGCGGCCGCGTCGCCGGTGTCGAGGACGTCTGTGGCCTCCATGGTGAGCGAATCGAACGCGTCGCCGGGCCGAGGCGTGACGAGCACCGCACCGCGACCGGTGAGCAGCCGCTCGATCCGGGTCGCGAGTGCGCCGAAAGCCGCGCGCTCCCGATCGGATTCGGCGGTCGCGGCGCATGCGGCGGCATCGCCGTACAGGGCGAACATCTCGACGACGAGCGGCAGGTCCGCGCCGGCCCGCTCCTGTTTCGCGCGCAGCTTGGCTTCGTCGGTGAGCCGCTCGATGGTGCCGGCCTGGCGGGCGATCACCCGCGACAGATCACCGACCTGCTCGACCAGACGGGCCAGGGTGTGCTGCACGGTGTCGGCGGCTGGTTCCGGGACCCGCCGGATCGGACCGGTCGGCCCGTCGAACTCCTCGGCCTGCGCGACTGATTCAGACATAACCGCACCATAACCCGCGCCGGGCCGGAAGGCTCCGGCCGTCAAGTGAATTCGCCGCTCAACGCCGGAAAAGCTCGCACGACACGGACCCGGATCGGGCTGCTACCATCGCGTCCCATGGGGGTCTACGGAATCGACCTGGGCACAACGAACTCGGCCATCGCGCGCATCGACGCGGACGGCCGGCCAGAAGTCATGGTCGGGATGAACGGCGAATCCACCGTGCCCTCGGTGGTGCTCTTCGCCTCCGCCTTCGACCATCTGGTCGGCGAGGGCGCCCGCCGCCAAGCCCGCCTCGACCCGGAGCACGTGTGCGCGCTGGTGAAACGCCGCATGGGCGACACCGAGTGGCGGTTCACGGCACACGGCGAAAGCTGGTCCGCGCCCGCGGTGTCGGCGCTGATCCTCAAGAGCCTGGCCGCCGACGCCGAATTCGGCGGTGGCGAACCGGTGAAACGCGCGGTCATCACCGTGCCCGCCTACTTCGGTGACGAAGAGCGGCGCGCCACCATCCAGGCCGGGAATTACGCGGGCTTCGACGTGGCGGGCGTGCTGTCCGAACCCATCGCCGCCGCCCTGTCCTACGGCTTCGGCCGGATCGACGACAGCGTCGACGTCGGCAAGACGGGCGCCCGCGAGACGGTGCTGGTCTACGACCTGGGCGGCGGCACCTTCGATGCCACCGTCATCGAGCTCGCCGACCGGCGAATCTCGGTGCTGGCCGTGGAAGGCGACCACCAGCTCGGCGGCGCCGACTGGGACGAGCGCATCGCCCTGCACCTGTCACAACAGTTCTGCGCCGACAACCCCGACGCCGAAGACCCGCTGGACGATTCGGCCGGATCGCAGATGCTGGTGTTGGCCGCAGAGCGTGCGAAACACGAACTGAGCGAGGTCGAGCGCACCGATGTGGTGGTCGCGCACGACGGTGCTCGCGCTGTCATCTCGCTGACCCGCGACGAGGTCGAGGCGATGACGGCCTCACTCATGCGCCGCACCATCGACCTCACCAACGACTGCCTGACCGCCGCCGGCAAACGCGGTGTCGCCGCCGTCGACCGGCTGCTGCTCGTCGGCGGCTCCGCGCGGATGCCCATGGTGGCGCGCGAACTCCAGTCCGAACTCGGGCTCACCGGCGAGCTACGCGACCCCGACCTGTCGGTGGCCCGCGGCGCGGCGCTGTACGGCGAGAAGCTGGAAATGGAACGGTTGATCACCGCCGATCTGGTCACCCGCGGCCGCCTGCGGGACGGTTCGCCGCTGCGGGAAGCCGCGCCCGGCGATCTCGATCAGGCGGTGGCTCGGGTCGCCGAATCCTTCGGGCAGCCGGTCGGACTGGTCCGGCGCATGCTGGAAATCCAGGTCGACACCGTGGTGTCGCGCGGCTTCGGTGTGCTCGCGCTCGACACCCACTACGGGCTGTCCGCGGCCTGGCTGGTGCACCGCAACCAGACCCTGCCGGTGCGGGTGCGCAAGTCCTTCGGCACCATCCGCGAAGACCAGGATCAGATCGAACTCACCATCGTCGAACAGCAGGGCCAGGCCGCCTCGGTGCGACCCGAAGACACGAAAGTGCTGGTAGAAGGACGTATTCGAGGCATTCCGCCGGGCTATCCGGCCGGCAGCGAGGTGCGGGTCACCTTCGAGATGGGCTTCGATGGCGTCCTGCACGTCACCGCGTACCACGTCGACGCCGACCTGCCGTTGACACTGTCCGCGCAGACCGGAGCCACCCTGTCCCAATCCGATGTGGCCCGGGAACTGGACCAGGTGCAGCGCTCCCGACGCCGCGCGAGCTGAGCCGCCATGCACGCCTTCGTCCCCAACGACTACCGCAAGCGGGTACTCGCCGACGTCGAACGGCGTGGCGGGATCGACTTCTCGGATCCCTTCGAGCTCTACGACATTCCGCTCGGCGAAGCCGAAACCCTCAGCGATGCAGAGGTTTCCGCGCGCATCCAGGACGTGTGGGGTTTCTGGCAGAAACAGCGGGACCACCCGAAGTATCGGGTACTGGTCGGATTGCTGGTCGACAATCACGAGCGGCTGTCGGAGTTGTTGCTGCACAGCGGGTCGCGCCGCGCCGAAGCGGCGCGGGTGCGCAGCGAGCGGGAACAGCGTGATGCCGAACGTTTCGAGATGCTCGATATCGCGATCTCGCGGCTGGTGCAGCGCTACGGCGGCGTGCCCGCCGGGAAGGTGGCCGGGCTGGAGGAGATCGGGGCGATGGGCGGGCTCACCGCCGCCGAAGTCGCCACCCGGTTGCACCGGCACCGGGTGATCCAGGAGCAGGCGCCGGTCAGCGTGCTCACCGAACAGCGCCGCAAACAGATTCGCCAGCTGCTCAACGAATGGGAGCGACTGCTCGAAGGGCCGCCCACCCCAACCCTTTTCGCGCTGCTCCAGATCGATCCGGCGCAGGCCACGCACACCGGCGAGATCCGGTTGCGCGCCGAGGCCCTGCGCGCTCGCTCCCGCGAACTGCCGCCCGGTCGCGTCCGCGTGGTACTCGACGAACTCCTCGTGCACGTCCACGACCTGCTGGAAGCGGGCGGCGCGGCCACCGAGGAGTACGTCCGCTCGATCACCGAGGATGTCGCCGCCGAACTCCGCCCCAAGATTCGCGCCGCGGTCCTGGTCGAAGACCAGTTGATCGGCGACGACTACGAGTATCTGCTCGAAGAGGCGATCGAACTCGGACTCGACCGGGGTGAGGCGATCCGGTTGCTCGCCGAGATCGCCGGATCGCTCGGTGCGCGGATCGAGAACGCGCCATATTCGGGTGGGGGAGAGCCGTATCCGCACGGTTCGCAACCAGCGGGGGAGGGGCCGCACTCCGGGGGCGGCGCTTCGTACTCGTCAGGGGCGGGTGCTGGGTCGGCCGGAGGTCGCGGTCCGGATCACGCGTCCGGCGCCCATCACTCGGCGGCCGGTGGGCCGCACAGCGGACCGCGTTTCGACATGTCCCGCCGGTCGAGATCAGGTGTGCCGCACCATACTTCACGGGACTGGGAGCGGCCGCTGAAGGCCGCCCGCGCTGCCTTGCGCGGCGGCCGACCGCAGGAAGCCGCCCGTCATGTCGCCGAGGCCAGGCAGCTCGACGCGGGCGCGAACGGTGGCGCGACCCCCATCCGCCCTGTCGCCGACGAGGTCGAACGGGTCCTGTCCGAAGCCGCCGCCCACTGGCGTGAAGCCATCACGGCGTGTGCCGCAAGACGGTACGTCGCTGCCACCGAACACCTGGAGTTCTTGCGCCGCAACGCCTCCGACGTCCCACCGCCCACAGGCCAGGACACCTCCCTGGACCAACTCGTGGCCGAAGCCGAACAGGCCATAGCCACCGCCGACCGGTTGGTCTCCGAAGCCGCCACCTCCGCCGACCCGACCCGTGCTCTCCTCGCCGCCCAATCGGCCTGCGCCGACCATGCTCCCGCGGCCGCCGCCCTCGCCGCCACCCCCATCGATCCACCTCCTTCGGTCACCACTACCCGCCTCGCCAACGGCTCCGTGCTGGTCATCTGGGCTCCCTCGCCTACCGGCAACCCCGACTACAAGGTCACCCGCCAGCAACCGGATGGCTCCTGGCGCACCGTCGGCCGCACCCGCTCCACCGAGCTCGAAGACGGCGGCGCCCCACCGACCGGCACCCCCACCTACGCGGTGGTAGCCGCTATAGCCGGCCGCTACTCCACCGAAACCCGCTCCGACCAACCCGCCACCCCACCGATCTCCACGGCCCGGCCCCCGCGATCCCCCGATCCGACAATCCCGCCACCACCCACAGAACCGGCCTCTGACCGAACAACGCCCGTCGCCACGGCCGAGGCGATTCCGGCCGATTCCGCGTCGCCGAGCGGCCCGATTTCGATGGCCCGCCCACCTCGAGCTGGCGCGGGGACCACTCCGGTCACGCCCGGTGGAACCGATCCGTCGACACCCCGGTCGCCTTCTTCCGGTCCTGAGCGGTCCGTGTCTGATGTTGCGGCCGAGCTGATTCCGCCGGGGCCCGCGCCGCAGGGGCGGGCCGAGACATCGCCCGTACAACCCGTTGTCCCCGATACCGAGCAAGCCGCTGCCGCTGCTCCGCCCGAGGCGATTTCCTCCGGGTCCGCGTCGCCGGATCAGCCGAGCTCGGGCTCGCGGCCACCCGTGACCGAGGAGTCGGGGGTTCCGGCCCCGTCTGCCGGTGCTGATCGACCGATTTCGATGGCCAGGACATCGGTTGCTGGTGCCCAGCAGGTGGGTTCGGGTCTGCCGCAGGCGGATTCGATTCCCGCGCCGGAACCGCTCCCGGATGCGCCCGAGCCGGACGGCATTCCGACGGTCGGCAATCTCGCGTTGCGCGACGGGCAATTGACCTTCGATTGGCCCGCGGGGGTGACCGAGGTGATGGTAGTGGTGCGCGGGGACGCACCGGCGCGCACGCCGATGGACCCGCGGGCCACGTCGTGGAAGGTGACGAACTCGCGCTATCAGATCGATGGCGGAGTGCCGATCGGGCCCGCGTCGATGCCGTGTCATGTGGCGGTCGCCTCATGTCGTCGCGCCCCGAACGGCGTGCTGGTCGTTGCCTCGGCTTTCGCGGCAACAGCCCGCCTCACCCTCGGCTGAGCCGGCGACCGCCGCCGGGGCCGGGGCCGGTTTCGTGGAGGTGAGCGCGCCGGACCGGCGGACGTATGCCAATGTGGGTGTGGTGATACCCAAGTTGATGGCGGTGAGCGATGTTCATGTCGGGCACCAGGGGAATCGGCCGGTGGTCGAGCAGATCACGGCGGATTCGCCGGAGGACTGGCTGATCGTCGCCGGCGATGTGGGGGAGAAGACCGACGACATCCGGTGGGCGCTGGAGGTGCTGCGCGGCCGGTTCGCGAAGGTGATCTGGGTGCCGGGCAACCACGAATTGTGGACTACGCCAAAGGATCCGGTGCAGATGCACGGCGCCGCTCGCTACGACTATCTGGTGTCGATCTGCCGTGACCTGGATGTGCTGACCCCGGAGGATCCGTTCCCGGTGTGGACGGGTGCGGGTGCGCAGGAGTTCGGCGGTCAGGTCACACTGGCGCCGATGTTTCTGCTCTACGACTATTCGTGGCTGCCGAAGGGCGCCACCACCAAGGCCGAGGGCCTGGCCATCGCCCGCGAACGCAATGTCGTCGCCACCGACGAGTTCATGCTGTCCCCGGACCCGTATCTGACCCGGGATGCCTGGTGCCACGCCCGCGTCCAGGCCACGCAGCGCAAACTCGACGCGCTCCCGGAGGGCACGCCGCTGGTGCTGATCAATCATTTCCCGCTGGTCCGCCAGCCGACGGATGTCCTGTTCTATCCGGAGTTCGCGCTGTGGTGCGGCACCGACCTGACCGCCGATTGGCACACCAGCTACAACGTGGTGTGTTCGGTGTACGGCCACCTGCACATTCCGCGCACCTCCTACTACGACGGTGTCCGTTTCGAGGAGGTTTCGCTCGGCTATCCGCGCGAATGGCAGCGCCGCGGTCTTCCGGATCGGCTGCTCCGCCAGATTCTCCCGACCCCCGACTACCCACCGGGTTCGCTGAACAAGTTCGGCGGCCATTTCAAGCTCACGCCCGAAATGGAGCAGGCGGCTGCCGCGATGCGTGAACGCGCCGACCGCCGCCGCGGCGTGTGAGCACCGCTCGGATAGGCTCGTAGCCGATGATCGAGAACATTTTGCCGAGTGGTGTCGCCTCTGCTGAGCTGCTGGAGTTTCCGGAGGATCTGACGGCGCATCCGGCCGAGGAACATCTCATCGAGAAGTCGGTGGAGAAGCGGCGGCGAGATTTCATCGGCGCCCGGCACTGTGCCCGGCTGGCGCTGGAGCAGCTGGGTGAGCCGCCGGTGGCGATCGGGAAGGGGGAGCGGGGCGCGCCCGTGTGGCCGCGCGGTGTGGTCGGCAGTCTCACCCACACCGAGGGGTACCGGGCGGCGGCGCTCGCGCATCGGCTGCGGTTCCGGTCGGTGGGCATCGACGCCGAACCGCATGCGACGCTGCCCGAGGGCGTGCTGGATTCGGTGAGCCTGCCGGAGGAACGTGACTGGCTGGCCACGGCGCCGGTCGGCCTGCATCTGGATCGGCTGTTGTTCTGCGCCAAGGAAGCCACCTTCAAAGCCTGGTGGCCGTTGACGACCCGCTGGCTCGGTTTCGAGGAGGCGCACATCACATTCACGATCGACGAGCAGGCCGGCGGCACCGGCGCGGGCACCTTCCACAGCCGAATCCTGGTTCCCGGTCAGACCAATGACGGTGGCGCACCGCTGCTTTCGTTCGACGGCCGCTGGCTGATCGCCGAGGACCGCATTCTGGCCGCGATCGTGCACGCCTGATGGCGGGCGCGCTGGGCGGTCTGCTGATCGTCGACAAGGCCGGCGGCTGGACGAGTCACGATGTGGTGGCCAAGAGCCGAAGGTTGTTGCATACCAAGAAGGTCGGGCACGCGGGAACCCTGGATCCGATGGCTACCGGCGTGCTCGTGCTCGGTGTGGGGCGGGCCACGAAGCTGCTCGGCCTGCTCACCTTGACCACCAAGGCGTATACCGCGACGATTCGCCTCGGGCAGGCCACCGATACCGACGATGCCGAGGGCGAGGTCCTCTCGACCGTGTCGGCCCTGCATCTCACCGACGCCGAGATCGCCGCGCGGGTCCAGGTTTTGACCGGCGACATCGAGCAGGTGCCCGCGACGGTCAGCGCCATCAAGGTCGATGGCGAACGCGCCTACGCACGCGCCCGCGCGGGTGAAGAGGTGCGGCTGGCGGCCCGGCCGGTCACCGTCTCCCGTTTCGATGTGCTCGCCCGTCGAGATGTCTCGGCGGGGTTCGTCGACCTGGACGTGGAAGTCGAATGCTCCTCCGGCACCTACATCCGCGCCCTTGCCCGCGATCTCGGCGCGGCGCTCGGCGTCGGCGGTCATCTGACCGCCTTGCGCCGCACCAGGGTCGGCCCGTTCACCCTCGAACACGCCCGCACCCTGGACGAATTGGCCGCGGTCGCCGAATCCGATCCCGAGGCCCGCTTGCTCAGCCTGGAGATGGACGAGGCGGTGCGCACTGCCTTCCCGCACCGCGATATCGATGAATCGCAGGCGAACGATCTGCGCAACGGCCGCTGGCTCGACCCGGTCGGTATCTCCGGCGTCTACGCGGCCATCGATCCCGCCGGGCAGGCCATCGCCCTGCTGGAGGAAAGCGGTAAGCGTGCCGCCTCGGTCATGGTGGTCCGCCCGGCTAATCTCTGATTTCCGAGCGGGTCCCCACAAACCGCGCGCTGCCGTGTGGCCGGCCGGATCGTGCCGCGCGGCCGAAATTCCGGGCTCAGCGCCGCACGGTGTTCGCCTCGGCCGCGAGATCGGGGTGCAGCGGTTGCAGTGCCCCGAGCAGCGCGCCCGCGCTGATATCGCGGAGTTGCGCGCGGGTCATGGTGTGGTTCTCCAGCCATTCGACGGTGAGCACGCGCACGAAGGTGAGCCAGCTCATCAGTACCGCGGAGGCGGTGGTCCGGGCGGGTTCCTCGAGGCCGAGGACATCGAGGAGCCGTCGTCGCAGTTCGTCGAGTTCGCCGGTGATGATCGCCTGGACGGTCGGGTCCGTGGCGAGGACCCGGTTGGCGGCCAGGACCGCCTGCGGGTTGGCTTCGAAGTAGTCCAGGTGCGCGTCGAGCCCGGCGATCAGCTGGGCGGGCAGCGGCTGCGCGGGGTCGAATTCGGTGACGACCAGCAGTTGTTCGGAGGCCTGCTGGTAGACGGCGACGAAAAGGTCGCGCTTGCTGGGGAAGTGGCGGTAGAGCAGGGCCCGCGAGATGCCGGCCGCGGCGGCGACGTCCTCCATCAGGACCTCGGCGTACTGGCGCGCCGCGAACAGCCCGGCGCCGGTGTCCACGAGTTGTTGACGGCGTTCGTCGGGCGTGAGGCGGCGGCGAGGAGGCACACCGCCAGCTTAGTTGACGCGTGTCTACTTGTGGTCGTAGCCTCGCTCTAGTTGACATGCGTCTACTAATCGGTCGGGAGGACCCCATGTCGAAGCTGCTCAAGATCCTGACGCTGGTCATGGGCTACGCCTGTGTCGCGATCGGGTTCGCGCACATCCTGCTCGGCAACGACTCGGTCCCCGATATGGGCGACGCGGGCGTCACCGCCGACAGCCAAAGCCGTTTCTTCGGCGCGATTTTCGTGGGCTACGGCCTCGCGTGGGTCTGGGCCGCCCGGCAGACCCCGGTCGCCGTCACGGCCGTGCGCTGGCTCGCGGGCATCTTCCTGCTCGGCGCCGTCGGCCGGGCGGTGTCGCTGGCCGTGCACGGCTGGCCGCACTGGTTCCAAATCGTGCTCACCGTCATCGAATTCGTGCTACCGCCGGTATTCTTCTGGCTGGCCGCCGCCGAGGAGAAGCGCGTGGCGCGGTAAACGGTGACGAGGGGCGAGACGATGACTACACAGCCGGATTCGTTCGATCTGTGGGACCTGGACCGTGACGGCCTGGTCTCGGTCGAGGACATTCTGCTCGGCATCCGCGCCCACGACATCGAGGTCGACCGCGCCTCGGTCGAGCGCATGGTCGCCGCCGCCGACACCGACGGCGATTTCCTGATCTCCCGCGCCGAATTCGACGCCGCGCTGGTGGCCGGCCGGATCGAGGTCACCGATGCCGACGCCGCCTTTCAGGTCTTCGATATCGATCAGGACGGCAAGATCTCGGTCGAGGAACTCGAGCAACTCATCCGCCAGGTCGGGCAGGGCATGATCGACGGCCCCGCCGAGGCGCTGCTGAACGCCGCGGACGTCGACGGTGACGGGTTCCTGTCACCCGTCGAATTCCGCGCGCTGCTCGAGTTCCTGTCGCGCTGAGCGCCTGGAGCAATCCTCGAGGAAATCTCTAGATTCCGGGTCCATCCTGGTCTCAGCACCCGCCGAATGTCGCGGGTCGGAGGTTTCGAGCGGAAGGCCGAGGCGATGCGGTACGGAATCGCCCGCAAGACAATGATTCTCGCCGTCCTGGCGGTGGCGGCGGTGGGATGTGGCGACGGTACCGAGCCCGCCACCCCGATCAGTAGCCTGCCGGCGATCACGAGCAGCACCCCGGTCCCGAGCCAACCCGAGCCGTCGGTCACCACCGCGGTTTCGCAACCGTCCTCGCGGCCGCCCGCGGATCCCCCGCAGGAGATTCCGCCGTCGGCGACCGGCACCGCCATGGTCTTCACCCTGACCCAGGCCCAGCACCCCGTCCCGAACGTTCCGGTCGGCCTGCGCCAGGTCACCCCCTGCGATGCCGCCGGCCGGGACATCCCCGAAGGCGCCCGGGAGGTCCTGCGTTTCGACGGCGTCACCGACGCGCAGGGCCGCGCGGTCTTCACCGTCCCGGTCGGCTGCTATCGGATGATCATGGGTGAGCCTCCGGCGGGCACCCGCCCGGTGCCGGAAGGCATGCACGCGCTGTTCCTGACCCGGGCGGGCGAAACCGTCAAGGGCACCTTCCGATTCCAGGACGCGGGCTGGCCGCCGGTCTGCTCCGCCGAGACCATCGTCGCCGACCTGGCGGCGGGCGGTGAACTCTATCCGGGGCAGGCCGACCCGTCGTTCGCGCGGGTCCGCGAGTGCGAGGGCAGGTGGGGCATCGTCAGCTGGAACACCCCCGGCGACACCCAGCGCATCGTTCAGCACGACTTCGAGCGCTGGACCACCTACGTGGCCTTCCCGCATGATGTCTGCTGGTCGAAAGCCGCGAAAGAGGGTGTACCGCAACGTCTGGAGTCGTACTTCGGACAGTGCTGACCTACGCGGTGAGCCAGATCGCCTCGGCGGCCGGGCGGCCCAGGTCGATCGGCGTCGCCGCCGGGCCGATCCGCAGTGCGACGGTGCCCGCGAAGTCTCGGCGCTCGATCACGGTGATGCTGGTGTCCAGCGCGATGCCGACCGAGTCGAAGTAGCGCAGCATGTCCGGGTCGGCATCGGAGATGCGCGCGACCCGCCCGGATTCCCCGGCGCCGAAATCGCTGAGCTGCCGGGCGGGCGGGGTCGGCACCGCGCCGTCGACCGAGGGGATCGGGTCGCCGTGCGGATCCCGGTCGGGGAAGCCGAGTTTCGCGTCGATCCGGGCCATCAGCAGCTCCGACACCGCGTGCTCGAGCACCTCGGCTTCGTCGTGCACCTCGTCCCAGCCGTAGCCGAGCTCATTGACCAGGAACGTCTCGATCAACCGGTGCCGGCGCACCATGGCGACGGCGGCGCGGCGGCCGTGTTCGGTGAGCGTGATCGACCCGTACCGGGCGTGCTCCACCAAACCCTGGTCGGCGAGCTTGCGGACCGCCTCGGAGACGGTCGAGGCCGACACGCCCATGCGTTCGGCGAGTAGCTTCGTCGACACCTTCTCCTGCGACCACTCCTGCGCGGTCCAGATCACCTTGAGATAGTCCTGGGCGACCGAGGTCAGCTCGGGGGCCACCGTCACGGTGTCGCCGGGCACGGCGGCCGTCGGGGCCTGCTCGGCCAGCTCGCGTCGGGTGGCGATATCACGTTTACCGGGCACGTACCTGAGCTTATGCACTCCTTCGCCGAAGTACACATCACCGGGCCGGAGCCGAACGCCTGTTCACGATGTGGTCGCCGTGATGTGACTCGGGTGACGCCGGAATACTGTTCGCCACCTCGTTTGCGTACGCTGCAACCGTGCAGAGATGGCGAAGCCTCGAGGATGTGCCCGCCGATTGGGGCCGCTGCGTACTCACGATCGGTGTGTTCGACGGTGTGCATCGCGGCCATGCCCAGTTGATCAGCCGAGCGGTGAAATCGGCGGCGGCGCGCGGTGTTCCGGCGGTCCTGATGACCTTCGATCCGCACCCGATGGAAGTGGTGCGGCCCGGTTCGCATCCGGCGCAGCTGACCACGCTGCCCCGGCGCGCGGAACTGGCCGAGGAACTCGGCGTCGACGTCTTCTGCGTCATGCCGTTCACGCCCGAATTCATGAAGCTGACCCCCGAGAGCTACGTGCACGATCTGCTGGTCGAGCGCCTGCACGTGGCCGAGGTCGTGGTCGGCGACAACTTCACCTTCGGAAAGAAGGCCGCGGGCACCGTCGACACCATGCGCACGCTCGGTGAGCGCTTCGGTTTCGAGGTCGACGGGGTGAAGCTGGTGGGCGAGCACGCGGTCACCTTCTCCTCCACCTATATCCGTGCCTGCGTCGACGCGGGCGATATGGCCGCGGCCGCCGAGGCGCTGGGCCGCCCGCATCGCGTCGAAGGCGTCGTGGTGCACGGTGACGGCCGCGGCAAGGAGCTGGGGTTTCCGACCGCGAACCTCGCGCCCAGCGCCTACGCGGCGATCCCCGCCGACGGGGTGTACGCGGGCTGGTTCACCGTGCTGGACCCGGCGGGCCCCACGATCGGCGCGACGGCGCCGGGGGAGTCGGCCATGGCCGCGATCTCGGTGGGCACCAACCCGCAGTTCGACGGTGTGAGCCGCACCGTGGAGGCTTTCGTGCTGGACGGCGAGGCCGATCTCTACGGTCAGCGCGTCGCGGTCGACTTCGTCGAGCACCTGCGCGGTATGCGCAAATTCGATTCGCTGGAGGAATTGCTGGAGGCGATGGGCCGGGACGTGGAGAACACTCGCAAGGTGCTCACTGCCGCTGAATGACACCGATCGGGGGGCAGAATGCCCCCGATTCGGTGCAGCCGAACCGCTCCGGTAAAGTTGCACCCCGGGTTTGCTGCGGTCCGCGGTGGCGCCCAGCCCGGATAACCGGAACTTCGAGCGCGGAACTGAAATACAGGAGTGGACGCCGCATGGCTCTGACCACCGAGCAGAAGAGCGCAATCCTCAAGGAATACGGCCTGCACGAGAAGGACACCGGTTCCCCGGAGGCGCAGATCGCGCTGCTGTCCAAGCGCATCTCGGACCTGACCGAGCACCTCAAGCAGCACAAGCACGACCACCACACCCGCCACGGCCTGCTGGCCCTGATCGGTCGTCGTCGTCGCCTGTCGAAGTACCTGCAGGCCAAGGACATCAACCGGTACCGCTCGCTGATCGAGCGTCTCGGCCTGCGTCGCTGAGGCAGTCTGACACGCTGGTATTTCCAGACCAGCGATAAGCAAGCCAACGGGGAGACGTACAATCTCCCCGTTGGCTATTTGCGTATGCGGGGTGAACACCTCCCCGGCGCACAACATTGCACAGCCGTAAGCACCCGCCCGCGTGGCGTCGGTCTTCGGTAGTGGCCTCTCGGTTGCACCGACGGGCTTCGATCGATGATCGCCTCCGCGTCGCTCCGCCGCTGGAAGCTTCCAGCCCAGGAGAACCGGCCGGGTCTGCGCGTCGCAGCCAGGATGGTTGCCGCGTGTCCGTGCCAGGTACGGCTGACGACAGCCGGATCGCGCCCAGAAAGCGCTCGATCCGGCGAAGACGAGAGGTTGAGAGAAGAGAATGACCGAAACAACTGAACGCAAGTCCTCGGCCGTCGAGGTCGAGCCCGGTGTGTTCGAATCCGTCGCGCTGATCGACAACGGCAGCTACGGCACCCGCACCATCCGCTTCGAGACCGGCCGGCTGGCCCGGCAGGCGGCCGGCTCGGTCGTCGCCTACCTCGACGACGAGACCATGCTGATGTCCGCGACCACCGCGGGCAAGTCCCCCAAGGACCAGTTCGACTTCTTCCCGCTGACGGTCGACGTCGAAGAGCGCATGTACGCCGCGGGCCGCATCCCCGGCTCGTTCTTCCGCCGTGAGGGCCGCCCGTCCACCGACGCGATCCTGACCTGCCGCCTGATCGACCGTCCGCTGCGCCCGTCCTTCGTCGACGGCCTGCGCAACGAGATCCAGGTCGTGGTCACCGTGCTGTCGCTGGATCCGAAGGATCTCTACGACGTGGTGGCGATCAACGCCGCGTCCGCGTCCACTCAGATCGCGGGCCTGCCGTTCTCCGGTCCGGTCGGCGGCGTGCGCGTCGCGCTGATCGAGGGCCAGTGGGTCGCGTTCCCGACCGTGGAGCAGCTCGAGGGCGCCGTGTTCGACATGGTGGTCGCGGGTCGCGTGGTCGAGTCCGGCGATGTCGCGATCATGATGGTCGAGGCCGAGGCCACCGACAAGGTGATCGAGCTGATCGACGGCGGCGCGCAGGCGCCGACCGAGGCCGTCGTGGCCGAGGGCCTCGAGGCCGCCAAGCCGTTCATCGCCCGCCTGTGCCGCGCCCAGCAGGACCTGGCCGAGCTGGCCGCCAAGCCGACCGGCGAGTTCCCGCTGTTCCCGCCGTACGAGGCCGATGTGTTCGAGGCCGTCGACGGCACCGCCAAGCGGGAGCTGAACGAGGCGCTGTCGATCGCCGACAAGCAGGAGCGCGAAGCCAAGATCGACGAGATCAAGCTGGACGTGCTCTCGCGGCTCGGCGAGGATTTCGCGGGCCGCGAGAAGGAGCTGGGCGCCGCGTTCCGCTCGGTCACCAAGAAGCTGGTGCGTCAGCGCATCCTGACCGACGGCTTCCGCATCGACGGCCGCGGCCTGGCCGATATCCGCGCCCTGTCCGCCGAGGTCGCGGTCATTCCGCGCGCGCACGGTTCGGCGCTGTTCGAGCGTGGCGAGACCCAGATCATGGGTGTCACCACCCTGGATATGGTGAAGATGGCGCAGCAGGTCGACTCGCTCGGCCCGGAGACCTCCAAGCGCTACATGCATCACTACAACTTCCCGCCGTTCTCCACCGGTGAGACCGGCCGCGTCGGTTCGCCCAAGCGCCGCGAGATCGGCCACGGCGCCCTCGCCGAGCGGGCTCTGCTGCCCGTGCTGCCCAGCCAGGAAGAGTTCCCGTACGCCATCCGCCAGGTCTCGGAAGCGTTGTCCTCCAACGGTTCCACCTCGATGGGCTCGGTCTGTGCCTCCACCCTGTCGCTGCTGAACGCCGGTGTGCCGCTCAAGGCCCCCGTCGCCGGTATCGCCATGGGCCTGGTGTCGGACACCATCACCAACGACAAGGGTGAGGACGAGGTCCGCTACGTCGCCCTGACCGATATCCTCGGCGCCGAGGATGCCTTCGGCGACATGGACTTCAAGGTCGCCGGTACCCGCGAGTTCGTCACCGCGCTGCAGCTGGACACCAAGCTGGACGGCATCCCGTCGAAGGTGCTGGCCGGTGCGCTGAGCCAGGCGCACGACGCCCGCACCACCATCCTGGACGTGATGGCCGAGGCCATCACCAGCCCGGACGAGATGAGCCCGTACGCGCCGCGGGTCACCGCGATCAAGATCCCGGTCGACAAGATCGGCGAGGTGATCGGGCCCAAGGGCAAGGTGATCAACCAGATCACCGAGGAGACCGGCGCCAACATCTCGATCGAGGATGACGGCACCGTCTACGTCGGTGCGACCAACGGCCCGGCGGCGCAGGCGGCGATCGACCAGATCAACGCCATCGCGAACCCGCAGCTGCCGAAGGTCGGCGAGCGCTTCCTGGGCACGGTCGTCAAGACCACCGCCTTCGGCGCGTTCGTCTCGCTGCTGCCGGGCCGCGACGGCCTGGTGCACATCTCCAAGCTGGGCAACGGCAAGCGCGTCGCCAAGGTCGAGGACGTGGTGAACGTCGGCGACAAGCTGCGCGTGGAGATCGCCGACATCGACAACCGCGGCAAGATCTCGCTGGTTCCGGTGGAGGAGAACGCCGAGGAGCCTGCCGCCGACGACGCCGTTGATGCGGCGGCGGCGACCGAGTAGTACTTGTCTCTGTGACGACGACGAAGACAACCCCCTTGCTCACCACCGAGCAGGGGGGTTCGTCCCTCATCAGGACTGACGAATCCGTTTCGCACACCGTCGATTCCGGTGTGCGCCGTACCGTGCTGCCCGGCGGGCTACGCGTGGTCACCGAGCATGTGCCCGGTGTGCGCTCCGCGTCGATCGGGGTGTGGGTCGGCGTCGGTTCGCGCGACGAAGGCCCGACCGTGGCCGGCGCCGCGCACTTCCTCGAACATCTGCTGTTCAAGGCGACCCCGACCCGCTCGGCGCTGGACATCGCCCAGGCCATGGACGCGGTCGGCGGTGAGCTCAACGCGTTCACCGCCAAGGAGCAGACCTGCTACTACGCGCACGTCATCGACGAGGATCTGCCGCTGGCGGTGGACATGGTCACCGACGTCGTGCTGAACGGTCTGTGCCGGGCCGTCGACGTCGACGTGGAACGTCAGGTGGTGCTCGAGGAGATCGCCATGCGCGACGACGATCCCGAGGACATGGTCGGCGACGCGTTTCTGACCGCGCTGTTCGGCGATCATCCGATCGGGCGGCCGGTGATCGGATCCATCGAGTCGATCGAGGCCATGCGCGCGCAGCAGCTGCGGTCCTTTCATCTGCGTCGCTATCGGCCGGACCGGATGGTCGTGGCGGTGGCGGGCAATATCGATCACGAGCACACCGTGGATCTGGTGCATCGCGCCTTCCGCAACCGGCTCGATCCGGTGGCCACGCCGGCGGCGCGGCGCGAAGGCCGCTTCCGTCCGACGGGTGCACCGGAGCTGCTGTGGAACCACCGCGACAGCGAACAGGCGCACCTGACCTTCGGAGTGCGCGCGTTCGGGCGGCACGAGGGTGACCGGCGCTGGCCGCTGTCGGTATTGAACACGGTGGTCGGCGGCGGCTTGAGTTCGCGGCTGTTCCAGCGCATTCGCGAGGAGCGCGGCCTGGCGTACTCGGTGTACTCCAGCGTCGACACCTTCGCCGATACCGGAGCGTTCTCGGTCTACATCGGCTGCCAGCCCGAAAACCTCGGCGAGGTGGCGGCTTTGGCGCGTGGCGTGCTCACCGAGGTCGCCGAGAACGGCATCACCGATGCCGAATGCGCTCGCGCGAAGGGCTCGCTGCGCGGCGGTCTGGTGCTGGGCCTGGAGGATTCCGCGTCCAGAATGAACCGCATCGGCCGCAGCGAACTCAGCTACGGCAACCACCGCAGCGTCTCCGAGACGCTGACCCGGATCGACACGGTCACCACCGACGAGGTCTCCGCCGTCGCCCGCACCCTGCTCTCCCGGCCCTTCGCCGCGTCGGTCGCCGGGCCGTACCGGCGCACGAGAGAATTGCCGCTGGCGGTGCGCCGCCTCGTCGCCTAGGACGCCCGGTCGCCCTGCTCCGGGTGTCGGACGCCGTGTCAGCTCGGCGTCAGGTCCGTATCAGGCGGGCTCGCGAAAGTAGTCGCATCACACCGAACGACTACTCGAAAGAGCAGGGCAATGACCACTTCTCAGACTCCGATCACTGTTGCCGTCGAGATGTTCTCCGGCGACGTCCGCGCTCCGTACGCGGCCGCGTAGTCCGCGAGCGAAACCCATGGAACTCAGGGTGGATCGGGAGTGCTGCATCAGCGCCGGTATGTGTGCGCTGACCGCTCCCGCGATCTTCGACCAGGACCTCACCGAAGGGCGGGTCGTGCTGTTGCGCGCGCCCGGCCCCGATCAGGCGGCGGCGGTCCGGGAGGCGGTCCAGGCGTGCCCCTCCGGCGCGATCACTCTCGCCTGAATCATCTACTTACCGAAGGAAATTCCCATGACCAGAATCGTTCCCGTTCCCGACGGCCTGCCGCAGGATCGCGACGCCGGCCCGTTCGTACCGCCCAGCGCGATCTCCCGGCTGCGGGACGCGCATCCGGTCAGCCCGATGCACTTTCCCGACGGTCACCAGGGGTATCTGGTCACGGGATACAACGAGGTCCGCCAGCTGATGGCCGACACCCGCTTCAGTTCCCGGCAGGACATCGGCATCGTGCGGGTGCCGTTCGAGACGCCGGGCATGCCCGCCGCCACCGAACCTTCGCCGACCATGCCGGGCGTCTTCATCGCCATGGACCCGCCGGACCATACCCGGTTGCGCCGCAAGCTGACCGGTGCGTTCACCGTGCGCCGGATGAAGCAGCTCGAGGAGCGCGTCATCGAGATCACCGAGCAGCAGCTCGAGGCGATGGCGCGGCTGACACCGCCGGTGGATCTGGTCGCGGAGTTCGCGCTGCCGGTGCCGTCGCTGGTGATCTGCGAAATGCTCGGCGTGCCCTACGCGGATCGGGCGACCTTCCAGGTCAACTCCGCTCAGTTCCTGGTCAAGGACCAGACGCTGGAGCAGAAGATGGGCGCGCTGATCGCGATCAACACCTATCTGGCCGAGCTGGTCGTCGGCAAGCGCGCCGAACCCGGCGACGATCTGCTCTCCGACCTGGCCGGTGACCCGGATCTGAGCATCGAGGAGCTGGTGGGCATCGCCTTCCTGCTGCTGCTCGCCGGGCACGAGACGACCGCGAACATGTTGGCGCTGGGCACGTTCGCGCTGCTGGAGCACCCCGACCAGCTGGCCGAACTGCACGCCGATCCGGCCCTGGTCCCCGACGCGGTCGAGGAGCTGTTGCGTTACCTGTCGGTCGCCGACATCTTCTACCGGTACGCGACCGAGGACATCGAGCTCGGCGGTGAGCTCATCCCCGCCGGCTCGACCGTCGTGGTGTCGCTGCTGGCCGCCAATCACGATCCCGCGCGATTCGTTGAACCGGACCGGCTCGACGTGCATCGGCGGGCCCGCGGTCTGGTGGCGTTCGGGCACGGTATCCATCAGTGCCTGGGGCAGCAGCTGGCCCGGATCGAGATGCGGGCTGGTTTCGCCGGGCTGCTCCGCAGGTTCCCGACGCTCGCGCTGGCCGTCCCGGCCGGGGAGGTGCCGCTCCGGACGGACATGAATATCTATGGTGTGCACGCCCTGCCGGTCACCTGGAGTGTGTAGCCGTTGGTTCAGGTCTGGTTGGCGGCGCTGACGACGGCGGACAGCAGGCCGGGCAGCGCGGCGTCGACGTCGGCGCCGCGCAGCCGCTGATGGATCTGGCCGTCGATGACCAGACGCTCGATGAGCCCGGCGTCGCGCAGGATCTTGAAGTGGTGGCTGGCGGTGGATTTGTTGATCTCGTCGTAGAGCGCGCTGCATCGGACGGGTGCGGCGGTATTGCTGAGCCGTCGGATCATCTCCAGGCGGATCGGGTCCTGTAGGGCGGCCAGCACGGCGGGCAGGGCGGCGACCGGCGTGAGCGGTTCATTAGCCTCGGTCATGATTCACCTCACAGAAGGGTTCGATGTTCGTCGCGCCGGTTGTAGGGTCGAGTCGAGTTCGATCGACATCAAACTTACCTGATCGGAGCGATGATGGCAGCCGCAGTGGCAGTGTCCGCCGACGAGCGGACCGGGCAGCAATGGGCGTATCCGCTGGTCCTGGTGGCCAGCGGGGTCGCCCTCGGCGTCTCCGGTGTGCCCGCGCCGCTGTACGGCCTCTACGAAACGCAGTGGCATCTGTCTCCGCTCACCACGACCCTGGTCTTCGCCGTCTACGCCTTCGCGGCCCTGGCCGCGGTGCTGGTCTCCGGGCGGATCTCCGATGTCGTCGGCCGGAAACCGGTGCTGCTGGGCGCATTCGCCACCATGATCGCCGGACTGGTGGTGTTCGTGCTGGCCGACTCGGTGCCGATGCTGCTGCTGGCCAGAGCGCTGCACGGCCTGGCCGTCGGATCCACCGTGGTGGCCGGCGCGGCCGCGCTCCTGGACCTGCGCCCGCACCGGGGCGCGCGCTCCGGTCAGCTCACCGGCGTCGCCTTCAATGTCGGTATGGCCGTGGCGATTCTGGGTTCGGCGCTGCTCGCGCAGTACGCGCCGTATCCGCTGCGCACCCCGTATGTGGTGATCACCGTGGTGTGCCTGATCATCGGGGTCGGCGTGCTGGCGCTGCGCGAACCTCACCTGGCCCGGGCCGCCGGGCGCATCCGGATCGCGAAACCGGCGGTGCCACAGGAGATTCGCGCCGACTTCTGGTTCTCCGCGATCGGTGTGATGGCGGCCTGGTCGGTGCTCGGGGTGCTGCTGTCGCTGTATCCGTCGCTGGCCGCACAGCAGACCGGCATCCACAACCTGGTCTTCGGCGGCGCGGTGGTGGCCTCCACGGCGCTGTCCGGGGCGACCAGCCAGCTCTTCGCGACCGGCATTCCCGCGCGGCGCGCCGCGATACTCGGCGACACCGGCATGGCCCTGGCCCTGCTGCTGACCGTGCCCGCGCTGGCCACCCACAACTGGGTCGCCGTACTCGGCGCCGGCGTCGCCCTGGGCGCGACCTTCGGGCTCGGCTTCGGCGGCTCGCTGCGCCACCTGTCCGACGTGGTGCCCCAGCACAAACGGGGTGAGACCATGTCGGCGTACTACCTGCTGGCCTACTCGGCCATGGCGCTGCCGACCATTCTGGCCGGATGGGCGGCGACCACCTGGGGACTGGACGCCGTCTTCCCGTGGTTCGTCGGCGTGGTGGCCGTGGCCTGCCTGGCCGCCGCGGCGCTGGGCCTGCGCAGCCATCGCCGTGCCGACCGGTCGGCCTGAATGCCGGTGCGGGGCATTCAGATGGGTGACATCTGAAAACGCCTGGGGCACCGGCATAGCCGACTCTGTCCTATAGGCGTGACGCACCATCGGCGTTTAACATGCCCCTCATGCGATGGGGGCGGTTGGGCGACCGGATGCGCCGCGCGGCACTGTTCTTCGCGGTCTCGGCCGTGGTACTGCTCGGGCTCGCGCTCGGCGCGGTGACCTGGTGGCTGCTGCGGCTCGGCCTGGGCGTCCAGGCCGAACGACCGAATCAGGTGCAGCTCACCGCCATCGCGCTGGCCGTCCTCGCGGGGATCGGCGGCGCGGTCGCCGTCACCGTGGCCTACCGCCGTCAACGGGACCTGGAACGCGGACGGTTCGCCGAACTCATCGGCGGCGCGGTCCGCCAGCTCGGCGACGAAGACCCGGCGGTGCGGATCGCGGGCGTGTACGCGGTCGCGGTCATCGCCGACGAAGGCGCCACCCCGCGCCGCCGCCAACAGTGCGTGGACGTGCTCTGCGGATATCTCCGATTGCCCTACGAACCCGGTGACGGCTCGAATCACCTCGTCTCCCGGTCGGAATCGATCGCCGAATCCGGTAGCCGGGTGGAACGGGTCTTTCATATCCGGCGTGACGACCGGGAGGTCCGGCGCACCATCGTGCGGGTCATCGCCGAGCATCTGCGCCGCGCGCCGCAGGATTCCTGGTCGCGGCGCTACTCGGATGTCTCGTGGTCGCAGTGCGACTTCGACTTCACCGGAGCGGTATTCGACGACGCCGATTTCCAGGGCGTCGAGTTCGGCGGCCGCTGGACGCTGTTCGTCGGCGCCCGCTTCGTCGGCGACCTGCGCACCGATTTCCAGCGCGCCCGGTTCAGCGGGCGGCATGTCAGCTTTCACGGCGCCGTATTCGGGGAGGCGCCGGCGGTGTTCGATCGGGCCGAATTCCGGGGTGCGCACGCAGGATTCGACGAGGCGATCTTCAAATCACCGCAGACCTCGTTCGACGACGCGGTATTCGCCGGTGTCCGGACGGGTTTCACCGGGGTCAGATTCGTCGGTGCCGAAACCTCGTTCCGTGCGGCTCGATTCGGGGCGGAACTCACCTCGTTCGAGGGTGCGACCGTCGATGGTGAGCGGGTTTCGTTCGGGCATGCGGTCTTCGGCGGCGCGCGCGTCGCCTTCAGCGGGGCGCACTTCTGTGCCGCGAGTATCGAATTCGACGAAGCCCGCTTCGGCGGGCAGGGGCTGCGGCGATCCAAGAGCACCCGGGAGGTCGATTTCGCCAGGGCCCAGTTCCACGGCGCGGTCACTTTCGCGCGCACCGTCATCGGCGGCCGGGTCGCGGACTTCTCCGCCTGCGACTTCTTCGGTGACGTGTCGTTCGCCGGCGCGCGCTTCGTCGCCGGGCAGATCCGGTTCCAGAATCCGACGGCCTGGGTCGGTGTGCGCTTCGACTGGGATGATGTGCTCACCCGCAAACCCGTTGCGGTGCAACCGAACCCGTGGCCTCCGGCGCTGGAATCCGCGCCGGAGGCCTGAGCGGGCTACGCCGGCCAACCACCGTAGGGCACAGTGATCAATTCCAGGTAGTGACCGTTCGGGTCCTCGAAGTAGACGCCGCGACCGCCGTCATTGTGATTGATCTCGTTGACGCCGGCCTTGCGTGGATCGGCCCAGTGATCCAGCTGGTAACGCTGGATCTTGGCGTAGGCCACATCGAATTCGGCTTCCGAGATCAGGAAGGCGTAGTGCTGGGGCTGGATCTCCTCGATGAACGGCGGCACGTTCGCCAGATCGAAAGTGATACCGTTCGCGGTGGTCAACGGGATGAAATGACCCGCTTCCCGACCGATCTCCAATCCCAATAGGTCCGACCAGAATTCGGCGGACACTTGCTTGTCGCGACAACCGACAATGGTGTGATTGAACTGAACTGACAGGGGATTTCTCCTAGAATTCGTGGCGGTCCCGACCCTGGGCTCGGTACAAGGCGGCCGACAGGAGCACCGTCACGTCGACCGAGATTAGTGCGACCGCTGGGGATTTTTCAACCCTCGGGTGACGCAGGCCACCGGCGCCGGTAGCGTCGGGCCGATGAAGATTCGTGGTGCGGTTCTGGAACGGATCGCCGACCCTGCGCCCTTCGCCGAGTCGGCGCCGATCACCGTGTGCGAGCTGGATCTGGCGGAGCCCGGCCCCGGTGAGCTGCTGGTTCGGATCGAGGCGGCGGGGCTGTGTCATTCGGATCTGTCCGTGGTGGACGGTAATCGGGTGCGCCCGGTGCCGATGCTGCTCGGGCACGAGGCCGCGGGCCGGGTCGAGGCGATCGGCCCCGGTGACAGCGATATCGCCGTCGGGCAGCGGGTCGTGATGACCTTCCTGCCGCGCTGCGGGGAATGCGCGGGCTGTGCGAGCGAGGGCCGCACGCCCTGCGGGCCGGGCAGTGCCGCCAACAACGCGGGCGAGCTGCTGAACGGTGGGCGGCGGCTGCGCCGCGACGGCGCCGAGGTGCACCACCATCTCGGTGTCTCCGCGTTCGCCACCCACGCCGTGGTCGATCGGCGTTCGGTGGTGCCCGTCGACGACGACGTGCCGCCGGAGGTGGCCGCCGTTCTCGGCTGCGCGGTGCTCACCGGCGGTGGGGCACTGCTGAATTCGGCGCGGCCGGGGCCGGGGGACCGGATCATGGTGGTCGGTCTCGGCGGTGTCGGGATGGCGGCGGTGCTGGTCGGTGTCTCGCTGGGCCGGGAGGTGATCGCCGTGGACACCGTCCCCGAAAAGCTCGAGCTCGCGACGAAACTCGGTGCGACCGCGGTGCATACGCCCGGCGAGCTCGTCGAACAGGGGGTGCAGGCCGAGATCGTGGTCGAGGCGGCGGGCAATATCCGTGCGTTCGAGACCGCGGTCGCCGCCACCGCGCCCGGCGGCACCACCGTCACCGTCGGGCTGCCCGCGCCGGATGCCCGGGCCGCCATCTCGCCGCTGGCCCTGGTCGCGCAGGGCCGGTCCATCGTCGGCAGCTACCTGGGGTCGGCCATACCGTCGCGCGACATTCCCGAGTACGTGCGGATGTGGCGGGCGGGCAAGTTGCCCGTCGAACGGCTGGTGTCCGCCCACGTCGGGCTCGACCGGATCAATCACGCGATGGACGAACTGGCCGCCGGGCACGCGCTGCGGCAGGTCATCGTCTTCGACTGACCTGGACACTTACCGCCGAGGGGAGTACTCAACCGGAAAGTAGGTACTTGTCGGCCTCCCCGGCCGCCTCGAAGCTGGGTTCGTACCGACGAATCAGCTTGGGAGGCACAATGACCGGCACACCGGTGACAGTGATCGGAATCGGGTCGATGGGGCGCGCCGTAGCGGCAGCGTTCCTGGCCGCGGGGCATCCGACGACGGTCTGGAATCGCACGCCGGAGCGGGCGGCGGCGCTGGTCTCCGACGGTGCGGAGCACGCCGTGAGCATGGTGGCGGCGGTCGAGGCGAGTCCTGTGATCGTCAGCGTGCTGACCGGGTTCGAGGCCACGGTGGCCGCGCTCACCCCCGCCGCCGACGTGCTGGCGGGCCGCACCGTGGTGACCTTGAACAGCGGGAGCCCGGCCGCGGCCCGGGGCGCGGCCGCCTGGATCACCGGCCGGGGCGCGGGATTCCTCGGTGGCGCGATCAAGAATGTGCCCGCCGCCGTGGGTGCTCCGAACACACTCCTGTACTTCGGCGGCGAGCGCGCGATCTTCGACGACCAAGCCGATCTGCTGCGCGTGCTCGGCGGTGAGCTCGAGCATCTGGGCCCGGACCCCGATCTGGCCGCCCTCTACGAGGCCGCCGTCGGCGCCACCCTGCTCCCGGCCCTGCTCGGCTTCTTCGAGGGCGCGGCCGTCCTCGCGGCGCGCGGCATCCCCGCCGCCGCCATGGTCCCGTACTCCAGCAAGTGGCTCGGGATGATCGATTCCCTGCTCCCGCTCCTCGCCGACGAGATCGACACCGGCGACTACACCAAACTCGGTTCCTCGGTCGCCCTCTTCCACGAATCCCTCCCCTCCGACGCCGCCCTCGCCGCCGAAACCGGCGTCGACCTCTCCTGGCACCGTCCCATGCACGACCTCCTCGACCGCGCTGTCGCGGAAGGGTATGGGGCACAAAGTATTACGGCGTTGTTCGAACTACTGCGGAAGTCGGGCGATAAACTCTGACCAGAATGGTCTGAATGGTCGGAAGGAGTCCGCATGACGCAGGAGGAGCGGAAGAACCAGCGAGAAGGCAGCTTCGCGGAGTTCATGGCGAACTCCCCGCTTGCGGCCTCGGGTATCGAAATCTTCCGCCACGAAGAGCCCACGCTGCGGACGATGATCCGCCGATATCGCCGTGCCGTCGCGCGGATCTGGCGCACGTAGACACCACGCGATACGCTGAACTGACCAGAGTAGTCAGATTGGTCCGAGAGGTTGTTGCGATGGCGCGGAAAAAGGCAGAACCGAGTGGTTCGGAACGGCCGGATATCGCGTGGCCCCTCGCCGACGCGAAGGCCAAGTTCTCCGAATTGATCGACCGTGTGGAAAGGGAGGGACCGCAGGTGGTGACGAAGCACGGGCGCGAGGTCGCTGTCGTCGTGCCGATCGACGAGTGGCGGCGAAAGACTCAGCGTCAGGGGAGTTTCGCCGAGTTCATGGCTGTCTCCCCGCTCCGCGGGTTGGGAATCGAGGTCGAACGGATCGATCTCGAACTGAGGGATGTGGACCTGTGACGGGTTTCCTGCTCGACACATGCACGATCTCGGAGTGGATCAAGCCATTGCCCGACGCGGGCTTGATGGACTGGTTGCACGCGGCCGACGAAGATCGACTGCACGTGAGCGCGATTACCTTCGGCGAACTGCGAAAGGGTATCGAGTTGATGCCCGAGGGGGCCCGCAAGCGTCGCAGGATCGAATGGCTGACCGGCCCTCTGACACATCGGTTCGAGCGACGGTTGCTCCCCGTCGACGGAGTTGTCGCCGATGTTTGGGGGCGAATGGTGGCGCGAACGAAATTGGCAGGTCTGACCATCGGGGCAACCGATGTTCTGATCGCCGCTACCGCCGAAACCCACGGTCTGGAAGTCGTCACCCGAAACGTCAAGGATTTCGAGCCCACCGGAGTCGCTGTCGTCAGTCCGTGGTCCGGCTGAGTGATCGATGTCGCCCGGGCCGGAGCGTGGCGCGGGGGTCGGGCGCGCACGGGTGGCGATTAGGCTGGGTTCGGATGTGGGTGTGGAACGCCCCAGGACACAGGAGGTGCGGTGACCATTCGGGTCGGGGTGCTGGGAGCACGCGGGAAAGTCGGGCAGGCGATCTGCGCGGCGGTGGAGGCGGCGGCGGATCTCGAGCTGTCGGCGGCCGTCGACAAGGATGACGCGCTGGAGACCTTCACCGAGACCGGCACCCAGGTGGTGGTCGACTTCACCCATCCCGATGTGGTGATGGGCAACCTGAAGTTCCTGGTGGAGAACGGCATCCACGCCGTGGTGGGCACCACCGGCTTCGACGCGGCCCGTCTCGACGAGGTGCGCGGCTGGCTCGCCCAGCAGCCCGCCACCGGCGTGCTGATCGCCCCGAACTTCGCGATCGGCGCGGTGCTGTCGATGCGGTTCGCCGAGCAGGCGGCGCGATTCTTCGAATCGGTCGAGGTCATCGAACTGCACCATCCGAACAAAGCCGACGCGCCGTCGGGCACCGCCTACCGCACGGCGGGGCTGATCGCCCAGGCCCGCGAACGCGCGGGCGTCGGCCTCAGCCCCGATGCCACGACCACCGCATTGGACGGTGCCCGCGGCGCGGATGTCGACGGCGTGCGCGTGCATTCGGTGCGGCTGGCCGGTCTGGTCGCCCATCAGGAAGTCCTGTTCGGCACCCAGGGGGAGACGCTCACCATCCGCCACGACTCGATCGATCGCTCATCGTTCGCGCCCGGCGTGCTGCTCGGCGTGCGGGAGATCGCCGGCCGCCCCGGCCTCACCGTCGGCCTCGACCCGTTCCTGGATCTGTGACCACCCAGGGTTCCGCCGGCAGCGACGTCCGCAAGGTCGTCGCGTTCATCGCCGTCCTGGTGCTGGTGCTGGGATTCTATTTCCTGCTGTTGGGCCGGATCGCATTGGCGCTCCTCGGTTCCGGTGATATCGCCGCCATGGTGATCGGGCTGGGCGTGCTGATCCTGCCTTTCGTCGGCGTCTGGATCGTGGTCGCCACCGTGCGCGCCGCGCTGGATCATCAGCATCTGGCCCGGCGCATGCGGGAGGAGGGCCGAGAACTCGACACCTCCGCCCTGCCCCGGCGCCCATCCGGTCGTATCGAACGCGAGGCCGCCGACCAGTTGTTCGCCGAGGTCCAGCGGGAATGGGAGGCCGACCCGGACGACTGGCGGGTCTCCTACCGCCTGGCCCGCGCCTACGACTACGCCGGCGACCGCACCCGCGCCCGCGAAACCATGCGCCGCGCCGTCGCGCTCGAAAAGCTCGAACGCGAAAGCTGATCCGATGCCGCGGCTGCTGATCATCCACCACACCCCGTCGCCGTTCATGCAGGCGATGTTCGAGGCTGTGGTGTCCGGTGCGACCGATCCCGAGATCGAGGGCGTGGAGGTGGTGCGTCGTGCGGCCCTCGCCGTGTCATCGGCGGATGTGCTGGAGGCGGATGGATACCTGTTGGGTACCCCGGCCAATCTCGGCTACATGAGCGGTGCTCTCAAACACGCCTTCGATACCTTCTACTACCCGTGCCTCGATTCGACTCGGGGCCGCCCGTTCGGCCTGTACCTGCACGGCAATGAGGGTACGGAGGGCGCGGAGAAAGCGGTCACCTCGATCACGACCGGTCTGGGGTGGGTGCAGGCCGCCGACTATGTGGTGGTGTCGGGCAAACCGGCCAAGGCGGATCTCGAATCCTGCTGGGAGCTGGGGGCTACGGTGGCCGCGCAGCTCATGGCCTGAGAATGCGAAAGGGGCGGTCCCACACACGGGACCACCCCTGGTGCACGCGAACCTCAGGCGAGGCCCCAGGCGTGCAGGATGTAGGTGATGTTGGCCGCGATAGTGGTCACGACGTTCGCCAGGTCGAGGGCGGCGGAACCCAGATTGATGAGTGGCACGGTATTTCCTCGGGTCGATCGAACTACTTTCGACTCGACGGTAAGAGAGCTGGCAACTCATCGGCAAACCATTGGGCCCGCTTTATGAGGGAACTCACCGCCGCCTATCCGCGGTGAAACGGAACCGCCCCGCCGGCCGCGCCGAACAATCCGGCGATCCGGGCGAACCAGACGCCCAGTCGAGTGTCCGCGGTCCGCTCGACGGTCGCTCCGTGCGTAAGAGTGGTCATCGCTCAGTCTCCTGATCATCGAGCCGCGCCAACCCGGCCGCCATCGCCGTCCCGGTCAGAATTCCGAGAATGGTCATGGTGGTAACCGCGCCGACGACGGCGGTAACTGCTTGCATGGCAGTAAGTTTCGTTCAATCGATAAACTGCCACCAGTGGCACTATTGACACAGTTCGCAAAGATTCAGCCATTCATGCCTGGACCTCAGGGCGACCCGATTTCTGGTGTCTGACCTTTCGGCCCGTCCGCACGTCATACTCGACGTGACGTTGTAGCGGTGGGGACGTGTTGGCCGGGCTCCGGCTCGGGATGGGAGTGTCGTTTGATGAGCGCCGAAGGAGGCGAGATCACAGGCACCGCACGACGGATCGGGCTGGTCGAGGATCACGAATCCGTCGCGATCGGGCTGGCCGCGATGCTGGCGCCGGAACCCGACCTCGATCTGGTGCTGACGGCGGGCACCGTGCCGGAGCTGCTGGCCGAACCCGCCGCCGCCGAGCTGAATCTGGTGGTGCTCGACCTGCGCCTGGCGGACGGCTCCGCCCCGGAAGACAATGTGCGCGCCCTGCGCGACCGCGGCGTCGAGGTGCTGGTATTCACCGGCGCCGATAACGCGTTCCTGGTGCGCGCGGCCGCCCGTGCCGGTGTGCTGGGCGTGGTGCGCAAGTCCGAGGACGCTTCCACCGTGGTCGCGGCGGTGCGCCAGGCCGCGTCCGGCAATCAGGTCGTCACCACCGATTGGGCCGCCGCCATCGATGGCGACCCGCAGCTGTCCGACGTCGGTTTGAGCCCGCGCCAGGAGGAGGTGCTCACCCTGTACGCCTCGGGCGAGAAGGCCTCGCGCGTGGCCCGCCTGACGGGGTTGTCGGAGCAGACCGTCAACGACTATCTCGGCCGCATCCGCCAGAAGTACGCCGACGCGGGCCGTCCAGCGCCGACCAAGACCGACCTGTACAAGCGGGCGGTGGAGGATGGATGGCTGCCGGTTCCCGAGCGGCATCCCAGGGCATGACCGCGTCCAGCACGCTGGACACCACCACAACCGCGAGTGCCGCCTCGCTCGACCCGATCCGGGTCGCCCGCTGGCGTCGAGGATTCGCCGCGGTGTCCCAGGAGAGAGCATCCGAGCCGGCCTCGGATCGCATTCTGCGCCGGCTGGCGCTGACCTTCGGTATCGCCGGAGTGCTCGCCGTGCTGGCGGAGATCCCCGAGATAGCCGATCAGAGCCGTGCCGCGCCACTGGTCGGGACCGTGCTGACGGTGACGCTGGCGTTCGGCTGGTATCCGGTGCTCGCGATGGTGTCGATGACTGTGAACACCCGGATCATCCAATGGGTTTCCGGTGCCGCGGCGATCTGCTATCTGCTGGCCTTCTCGGTGGTTCCGTTCACTTACGGCGATCCGCGCATCGACGCGACCTCGGTGTGGCTGTATCGGTTGTTCGCGCTCGGCGTGCTCACGGCTGCTCTGGCCTGGCGTCCGCTGGTCGCGGTGGTCTATCTGGTCATCGGCGCGACGGCCTCGGCGGTGGCGAACATGTATGTGGTGCCGCACGATTCGGTCTGGACGCTGGCCGGTGATTTCGCCCGGGCGGCCGGTCTGTGCGTGCTGTTCCTGTGGTGTGCGATCTACGCCCGCGCCGCGGCGGCCCGAGTGGACCGGGAATCGGCGATCGCGAGCAGCCGGGCCGCCATCGCGGCGGGCGCCACCGCCCGCGATCGTGAGCGCGCGCGTTTCGCCGCGCTCATCCACGACGCGGTGCTGTCGACGCTGCTGGACGCGTCGCGGGCGGGCGCCGAATCACCGGTGCTGCGTTCGCAGGCCGAGCGCACGCTGACCCAGCTCGACGAGGCGCGCGGTAGCGCGGCCGAACCGGACCGGTTCAATGCCAAGCAGGCGATCGGATTTCTGCGCGGGGCCGTGCTGGAGGTGAATCCTGGTATCACCGTGACGGCCAGGCAGTGGCCGGGTTTCGACGATCTGCGTCTGCCGGTGCCGGCTGCCGGGACTATCGCGGCGGCGCTGGCCGAGGCGGTGCGCAACAGTCTGCGCCATGCCACGGTGCCGGGACGTGCGGTGCAGCGCACGGTCACGGTGACCGTCAGCGCGGGCGGTATCCGGGTGGTGTTCCGCGACGACGGCGCGGGTTTCGATTTGAGCCGGGTCCCCGTCGACCGGTTGGGTGTCTCGGTGAGCATTCTGGGACGCATGCGTCAGCTGGCCGGCGGCGCCGGGTTCGTGGAGTCCGAGCCGGGGGAGGGCACGACGGTGACGCTGGTCTGGGGCAGTGATGGCTGATACCGGAAACGAATTCGGCCTGCGTGATCTGCTGGGCCTGCGGGACGGATCGGCGTGGCTGTTCCTGATCATCCTGGAACTGACGATCGTGCTGTACATGGCGCGCAATCTGTCGCATGTGCCGTTACTGGCGGCGGCGACCGCGGCCGCGCTGCTGGTGGTGGCGGGAGTGCTGGTCCTGGTGATCCCGGTGGATCCGCTGCCTTGGCCCGCAACGGCTTTCGTGGCCACCTCGGGCCCGGTGGCTACGGCGCTGACCACCTTGGACGTGCAGAGCGGCTGGTCGCGGCCGGTGTGGACGGCGTTCGCGTCCTCCTATGTGCTGGCGGTCCTGGTGTTGCGTGGACGGCTGGGCGCGGCGTGGCTGGGCGTCGCGGGCATCGCCGCCGTGGTCCTGAGCGCGGGAGTGCTGGGTGATCTGCGCGCGGGCGTCATGGTCGGCTCGGTCGTGCCGGTCGCGACGGTGGCCGGTGTCTCGGTGTGTGCGGCGCTCATGCGCCCGACGCAGCATTCGCTGCGGCTGCTGCGCGAGGAGGCGACCATGCGCGCCGCCGCCGAGGCCAGCATGGAGGCCGAGAACAGTGAACGGGATCGTCAGCTGGCCCGGCTGGACAAGGTGGCGCGTCCGATCCTGGAGCGAATCGCCGAGGGCGCCGAGTTGAGCGCGGAGGAGCGCGAGCAGTGCCGGTTGCTGGAAGCCGAGCTGCGGGACGGGTTGCGCGCGCCGCAGCTGGTCACCGACGAGCTGAGCAGTGCGGCCCGCGGCGCCCGGTCCCGCGGCGTCGAGGTGGTGCTGCTCGACGACGGCGGTTTCGCCGGAGTGCCGCACTGGGTGCGCGAACGCGTGATCGAGGCGGCGACAAAGGAATTGGACGCCGCCAACGCGGGTTCGGTGACGGTGCGGGTGCTGCCGATGGGCCGCCGGATCCTGGCCACGGTGCTGGCCAATGCCCCCGACGCCGATCGCCGCACCGAGATCGATACCGCGGGCGCGGTGACGGTCATGACCGAGAGTTGCGAGGTGTAGCGGCCGATAATTGTCGTACCTCCGTGGCACAGTTCATCTGGTGCAGAGGATGAGTGCGGCGGCCGCGCGCCGAACGGCGTTGGCGGCACAGGGTTTCGGCAGGAAGCGCCCGGCGGTCGTGACCCGTCGCACGCTGGCGGATGTGCTCGGCCGGACGCAGCTACTTCAGATCGACTCGGTGTCCGCGGTGGTGCGCGCGCACTACGCCCCGGTGTTCAGCCGGATCGGCGCCTACGATCGCGCCCTGCTGGACGAGGCGTCCTGGAGTCACAGCGCGCGGCGCCCGCGGCGGCTGGTGGAGTACTGGGCGCACGAGGCGGCGCTGCTGCCGGTGCGGGATTGGCCGCTCATGCGCTGGCGGATGGTGAAGTACCGCGACGGCCGGTGGCAGTCGGCGAAGCGGGTGCTCGAACACAGTCCGACACTCGGCAAGGACATTCTCGATGTCCTCCGCGATGTCGGTCCGTCCACGGCCGGTGAGGTGGAGCGGCATCTGGAGCTGGACAAGCCGCGCCCCAAGGACCACTGGGGCTGGAATCTCAGCGACACCAAGATCATCTGTGAGCAGCTCTTCGCGACCGGCGAGCTGTCGGTGGACAAACGCGTCGGCTTCACCCGCTACTACGACCTGGCCGAGCGGGTCCTCCCGCCGGAGGCGCTGGCCCGCGAGGTCGACGACGACGAGGCCTACCGTGAGCTGATCCTGCGCGCCGCGACGGCTCTGGGCATCGCCACCGAACCCGACCTGCGCGATTACTACCGCATGCACCGTTCACAGACCGTGCCCGCCATCGCCGACCTGGTCGCGGCCGGTGAGCTGGAACCGGTCACGGTCACCGGCTGGGATCAGCCCGCCTACCTGCGCACCGGCGCCCGCACGCCGCGCGCGATCGAGGGCGCGGCCCTGCTCTGCCCGTTCGACCCGCTCATCTTCTACCGCCCGCGCACCGAGCGAATCTTCGATTTCCACTACCGCATCGAGATCTACACGCCCGAACCCAAGCGGGTACACGGCTACTACGTCTTCCCGTTCCTGCTCGACGGTGAGCTGGTCGGCCGGGTCGACCTGCGCGCCGAACGCGCCACCGGCCGCCTGCTGGTGCCGGGGGCCTTCGCCGAGCCCGGCCGTTGCACCCCGGAAACTGCCGCCGCCCTGCGGGATTCGCTCCGTGAAATGGCCGACTGGCTGGAGCTCGACGAGATCGTGGTCGGCGCGAAGGGTGACCTCGCGCCGCTGCTCTGAGCGATCAGTCCTCGCGCTTGCTCCAGCTGCCGTAGCCCATCTGATGCCGGAGCGCGTCGCTGACGGTGTTCTGCAACCAGCCGTTCAGCGACATCCCGCTCTGCTGCGCCGCTTCCTCGGCCTTGGATTTCAGCTGCTCGACCATGCGCAGGGTGACGCGGCTGATGTCACCGGTCATCTCCTCGAAGGTCGGTGGTTCGCTCGAGCCGGGGTTCTTGCGGACGTCGACCGTGGCGTCGGTGCCGTCGACCGAGACGTGCACGGTCCGGTCACCGAGTTCGGCGCTGACCTCGGCGGCCAGCTCGGACAGCGCGGCCAGCAGGGCCAGCCGGGCGGAGCTCTCGGTGGCCGTGGCCAGTGCGGCGGCGGTGGCCTGTGTCTTCTCGTCGCCGAGCGCGGCGGCCGCGATGAGGTCCTCGCGAAGGCGGGTGGTGTACTTCTCCAGATCCATGACACCAGTGTGACGTCACCAGTGATGTCATTCAAGGGCGAATTGATGCCACAGCTCGAGGAGTGGGAGGTTAATCACCGGTGCGGGCAGGCCGAACGGCGATCAGGATGTCGTTCCTGATCTCTGGACCGGGTAGCCTTTCTGACCATGACGAACGGTGAATCGACGCCAGCACCGCGGAGCGCGTCCGGCACGGTCGGTGTCGCAATGGTGACCCCCTTCAGTGCCGACGGCAAGTTGGATGTCGATACCGGCGTAGCGCTGGCCACCCGTCTGGTCGACCGGGGCGTCGATCTGCTCGCGATCTCCGGCACCACCGGTGAGTCGCCGACCACCACCGAGTCCGAGAAGTTCGATCTGCTGCACGCCGTTGTCGACGCCGTCGGCGACCGCGCCACCGTCATCGCCGGTGCCGGCACCTACGACACCGCGCATTCCATCGAACTCGCCCGCAACGCACA
Organism: Nocardia sp. NPDC127579; assembly: GCF_042672005.1. Classification (NCBI taxonomy): domain Bacteria; kingdom Bacillati; phylum Actinomycetota; class Actinomycetes; order Mycobacteriales; family Nocardiaceae; genus Nocardia; species Nocardia sp. NPDC127579. The sequence goes on from NZ_JBHXVZ010000006.1 coordinate 148,191, forward strand.
GCGCGCCGGCGCACACGGCCTACTCGTGGTCACCCCGTACTACTCCCGCCCCACCCAGGACGGCTTGATCGCGCACTTCACCGCGGTCGCCGACGCTACCGATCTGCCCGTCACGCTCTACGACATCCCGCCCCGCTCGGTCGTCCCGATCACCCCGGACACCATTCGCACGCTGGCCGAACACCCGAACATCGTCGCCGTCAAGGACGCCAAGGGCGATCTGAACGCCGGCGCGGACCTGATCGCCAGCACCGGTCTGCGCTTCTACTCCGGCGACGATTCGCTGAACCTGCCCTGGCTGTCGATCGGCGCGGCCGGGTTCATCAGCGTCATCGGGCACCTCGTGCCCGAGCGCCTGCGCGAACTGCATCGGGCCTACGCCGCCGGTGACGTGCTGCGCGCCCGGGAGCTGAATGTCAGCATGCTGGCCCTCAATACCGCGATGGCGCGCCTGGGCGGCGTCGCCATGACCAAGGCCGGGCTGCGCCTGCTCGGCGTGGATGTCGGCGAACCACGCCTGCCCCAGTTGATGCCGAGTTCCGAGCAACTCGACCAGCTGGCCGCTGACCTCCGCCTCGCGGGGGTCGAGGTCTGATGGAGCCCATTTCGCCTCGTCCCGCCCGCCGCCGCGCCGCCAGCCGCCCCGCGGGTGCGCCCGCTCCCGTGCAGCCCGACGCACCGAAGCGGATCGAGCAGTCCGCGCCCGCGCCGGAGCCCGCCACCGTCGCGCAGACCCGTCCCGAGCCGGTGATGCACGCCGAATCCGAGACCCCGCCCGCCCGTAAGAAGGCCAGAGCAGTCGACGACGCGCCCAAGCAGGCCAAGAAGTCCGACGGCGGCCAGCAGTCCAACGGCCGCGGTGGCCGCGGACGTCAGCAGGGCCGCGGCCGCCGCGACCAGGCGCCCGCGCCGACCCCGGTGAAGGCCGCCCAGGATCGGCTCGGCTTGCCGCCGAAGGCCCCGAAGAACGGCCTGCGGGTGTTCGCGCTCGGCGGTATCGGTGAAATCGGCCGCAATATGACCGTTTTCGAGTACGGCGGCAAACTGCTGATCGTCGACTGCGGCGTGCTGTTCCCCGAGGATCAGCAGCCCGGCGTCGATCTGATCCTGCCCGACTTCCGCCCGATCGAGGACCGCGTCGACGACATCGTCGCCGTCGTGCTCACCCACGGTCACGAGGACCACATCGGCGCGGTGCCGTTCCTGCTGCGCCTGCGCTCCGACATTCCGATCATCGGCGCCAAGTTCACCCTCGCGTTGATCGCCGCCAAATGCCGTGAGCACCGGTTGCAGCCGAAACTGATGGAGGTCGTGGAGGGTGAGACCACCATCCACGGGCCGTTCGAATGCGAGTACTTCGCGGTCAACCACTCCATCCCGGACGCGCTGGCCGTCTCGATCCGCACCCCGGCGGGCGTGGCCCTGCACACCGGTGACATCAAACTCGATCAGCTGCCGCTGGACGGCCGCCTCACCGACCTGGCCGGCTTCTCGCGCCTCGGCGACGAGGGCGTCGACCTGTTCCTGGTCGACTCCACCAATGCCGAGGTACCCGGATTCGTCACCCCCGAGCGTGAGATCGGCGGGGTGCTGGACACGGTGATCGGCAAGGCGAAGAACCGCGTCATCATCGCGTCGTTCGCCAGCCACGTGCACCGCATCCAGCAGGTGGTCGACGTGGCCGAGAAGCACGGGCGCCGGGTCTGTTTCATCGGCCGCTCGATGGTCCGCAATATGCAGATCGCGCAGGATCTGGGCTATCTGCGGGTGCCGGACGGCCTGGAGGTCGATCTCGAGGTCGCGGCCACACTGCCCGGCAATCGGCTGGTGCTGGTGTCCACCGGATCGCAGGGCGAACCGCTCTCGGCGCTGTCGCGGATGGCGCGCGGCGAGCACCGCCAGATCCACATCCGCTCCGACGATCTCGTGGTGCTGGCGTCCTCGCTGATCCCCGGCAACGAGAACTCGGTGTTCGCCGTGGTGAACGGGCTGGCCCGGCTGGGCGCCACCGTCATCACCCAGCAGAGCGCGAAGGTGCACGTCTCCGGGCACGCGTCGGCGGGTGAGCTGCTGTACCTCTACAACGCGGTGCGACCCACCAATGCCATGCCGGTGCACGGTGAATGGCGGCATCTGCGCGCCAATGCCGCGCTGGCCGTGGCCACCGGTGTCCCCGAGGACCGGGTGGTGCTGGCCGAGGACGGCGTGGTGGTCGATCTGGTCGACGGCATCGCCACGCTGGTGGGCCGCTACCCGGTCGGGCACGTCTACGTCGACGGTCTGTCGGTCGGCGATGTCGGCGAGTCCACGCTGTCGGACCGGCTGGTGCTCGGCGAGGGCGGTTTCATCTCGATCACCGTCGCGATCGATGCCACCACCGGCAAGGCGGTCAGCACGCCCGAGCTCAACGGGCGCGGATTCTCCGACGATCCGACGGCGCTCAGTGATGCCGCGGAGCTCGTCGAAGCGGAACTGCTGCGGCTGGCGGGGGAGAACATCACCGACACCCACCGCATCGCGCAGAGCGTGCGCCGCGTGGTGGGCCGGTGGGTCGCCGACACCTACCGGCGGCGTCCGATGATCGTGCCCACCGTCATCGGGGTCTAGCTCGAACGACGAAGCGCCGGGAAGCGATTCGCTTCCCGGCGCTTTCGTGTGTGTGTGCTACTTCGCCTGGCAGGCGGCCGAGTCCAGCTTGGCCGCGCGCACGATATTGCAGGTGAACTGGTTGGAGACCTTCCAGCCCTCGGTCTCGGCGACGAACTCCACGAAGGCGTTCTCGACCGGCGCGCCGTCGATGGTGACCTTGGCGTCGGCCTTCAGCTTGCCGTCCTTGGGTTCCTGCACGCCGGTGATCTCGACGGTCACCTTGTTCTTCTTGGCGGCGTCGACCAGCTTGTCGACCAGCTGCGGATCCTTCTCGGCGTCCTGCACCCAGCTGATCTTCTCCTGCTCACCGACCGAGGCGTCGAAGGCCTTGGTGATCTTCTCGTTGAGCTCGGCGACGGTCGGCTTGGGCAGGTCCGGCGGCGGCGTGGTGGTCAGCTCGCCGTCGGATTCGATGGCCTCGCCGGCTTTGGTGCCCTCTTCGTACTTCCCGGCGACCGTGGTCGTGGCGCTGGGGCTGGCGGAGTCGCCGCCGTCGGAGCTGCACGCGCTCAGCGCGAGTGCGGAGGTGGCTGCCACGAGGGCGACCATGGATCGAAGCGTCATGGTTCGGAGTTTCACGTGTTCCCCTGTATGAGAAGTGCGGTTCGGTTAGCTGTAGCCGTTGGTGCAACGCCAGGTGACGACGTGGCTACCCGACAGTCGAGACAGTGCGGCGTCGCGCGCGGCGCCGTAGCTGGACCGCGACGAGGCCTGCCAGGTGGTCGAACGCGGGTTCTTCCGCGCGACCAGCACCGCGCAGCCGTTGCGCCAGGACAGCAGCACCGAGCAGCCGCTACCGCAGGTGCGCACCGCGGCGCCCTCGGCCTCCGGGTAACCGTCGTAGTTGTTGGTGATGCTCCAGCGCCCGTTGCTGCCGGTGGCGATGGCTCCGTAATAGCCGCCGCCCTGCGCCTGCGCGGCAGGAGCCGAAACGGCAAGCGCCGCACCGACGGCCACCATGGTGGTTGCTGCGGTGATGAACTTCTTCACGTGTGAACGTCCTCCGTTGACTTGTGATCCGGACCCGCGGATCGTTTGACACCGTACATTCCGGCTCTGGACCGGCTACAGCGAATAACCCTCGGTGCATGCCCAGTGCCTGATGTATGGGTTCGGGCCGGGGTTGTTGGCCCGCGCGCGGTTGCTCGCGTCCCGGACCGACGCGCCCGAGCCGTAGCTCCAGTGGGTTGGTGAAATGGCCAGGGCGCCACAGCCGTTTCGCCAGGTCAGTACCGGGTGGCAGTCCGAGTTTCCGCCGAAGGTCAGGCACGCGCTGACGGCCATTTCCTGTGCCGTGCCGTGGCTCGATCCACCGGTATCGAATCCGAAGTGGTGGTTCGACATGGCTACCGCGATGCCGCCGTAGGTGCCGCCCTGTGCCTGCGCCGGTGCGGCGGTCATCATGAGTGACCAGAGCGCCGCGAGTAGCACGGCCGCGACCGTTGTCGACTTCTTCAAATCTCAACCCCCTCGATGGAATACGCGACAAACGTATATTTCGGGCACCCAAGATGCCAACCCGGATTTCGCCGAGCGCGGAATCGTGTGTCTGAGTCGGTGCTGTCCGGCGGGCCGGATCTGAGCTATGTTCGGCGGTATGAGCATGGCGCAGCGGGAGCGGGCGGCACTGGTGGTCGCGATGCGACAGGCGGGCCCGGCGGCGGCGACGCTGTGCGGGGCGTGGACCGTGCGGGATCTGGCCGCGCACTTGATCGTTCGGGAACGCCGGCCCGATGCCGCTCCCGGAATAATGCTCAAACCGTTTGCCGGACACCTGGATTCGGTCCAGCGGCGGACCGCGCGCCGGCCGTTCGAGGAGTTGCTGGAGCTGGTGCGGACCGGGCCGCCGTGGTGGTCACCGCTCAAGCCGGTCGACGCCGTGGCGAATCTGAGCGAGATGTTCGTCCATCACGAGGATGTGCGCCGGGCCGCGCCGGGCTGGGAGCCGCGCGTACTGCCCGAGGCCGACGAGAACACACTGTGGTCGCTGGTGTCCAAGATGGCCAAGATGGCCTACCGAAAGTCGCCTGTGGGACTGACGCTGCGCACACCCGACGGACGGGCGGCGGTCGCGAAGTCCCACTCCCTGCCGGAGGTGACACTGACCGGTCAGCCCTCCGAACTCCTGCTGCACGCCTTCGGCCGCGACGAGGTCCGGCTGGAAACGGCCGGTCCGGCCGAGGCCGTGCGTTCGGTGCTCGAACTCGACCGATCGGTCTGAAGCCGGGTTCGACCTGCGCGCGAGCGCCTTTTCGGGCAGCTGAGACCTCCGATGCCAGTGTTGCGGATGGTCTGGATGGTGCCTTTGCGGTTAGCCTGAAGCCATGGCAGGTAAGTCCCGCAACTCCGCGACGCCTCGGTCACGGGCGGGAACCGGGCGGGAAGCACAGCAGTCGGGAGCGGCCAGAGGGAGGACCACCACGTCTCGGTCTCGTTCGACCACAGCGCGTTCCACCCCCGCCCGCGCCACCGCGCGGCGCACCGGCCCGACGCCGCGTCCCCGCAGCGCCCCGCCGCGCCGCGCACCCGCGCGCGCGTCCAACACCGCGCCCCTGGCCGTATTCAGCCGCACCGTCTCCAGCGGCTGGAACATGCTCGCTCGCGGCCTCGGCGCCACCACCCGCACGCTGAGCCGGGCGGGCGATATCGAACACGGCCATCGGCGCGACGGTATCGCGCTGGCCCTGATCGCCGTCAGCGCGATCGTCGCCGCCGCGGTGTGGCTGTCGGCCGGTGGCCCGGTCGGCCGCTGGGTCGAGGAGGCGATCCGCTGGGTGGCGGGTTCCGCCTCGGCGGGGCTGCCGTTCGCCTGCGCGGGCCTCGCGGTGATTCTCATGCGCACCGAACCACATCCGGAGATCCGGCCCCGCCTGGTACTCGGTGGCATGCTGGTGAGCCTGCCGATGCTCGGTCTCTGGCACCTGGCCGCGGGCGCACCCGATGACGCGCACGGTCGTTCCCGCGCAGCGGGTTTCGTGGGATTCGTGGTCGGCGGCCCGATCACGCACGGTCTGACGGCGTGGTTGTCGGTCCCGATCCTGTTGCTGGCCATCATCTTCGGTGTGCTGCTGCTCACCGGCACCACCGTGCGCGAGGTGCCGCAGCGCCTGCGCGAATACTTCGGTACCGCCGCCGGTGGCGACGAGTACGGCGACTACCGCGGTGAACACGGCGAATTCGATCCCGCCGACTACGACGCCGAGGGATTCCCGCCGCACCGCACGCGGTCTCGCCGGCGCGGGCGTACTCCCTCGGAGAACTATCCCGCCGACGAGTTCGGTGATCCCGACGCGGTCACCGAGGCCCTGGGCGAGCCGCCGCTGCGGGACGCGAAAACCCTCGCCACCGCCGCGGAATTCGCGGCCGAGGAGCCCGAGCCGAAACCGCGCAAGCGGCCCGCGCCCAAGGTCACCGACCAGACGCCTCCGCCGCCGCCCAAGGAACCGGAGTTCGTGCCGGAGCGAGTCGTCGAAGGCGACTACACCCTGCCGCCGCTCACCCTGCTCACCGATGGTGAGCCGCCCAAGAAGCGCAGCGCTGCCAACGAATCGATGATCGAGGCGATCACCGAGGTACTGGTGCAGTTCAAGATCGACGCGGCGGTCACCGGTTTCGTGCGCGGCCCGACGGTCACCCGCTACGAGGTCGAGCTCGGGCCGGGCGTCAAGGTCGAGAAGATCACCGCGCTGGCCCGCAATATCGCCTACGCCGTCGCGACCGAGAACGTGCGCCTGCTGGCCCCGATTCCGGGCAAGTCGGCGGTCGGTATCGAGGTGCCCAACTCCGACCGCGAACTGGTTCGGCTCGCCGATGTGCTCAAGGCGCCCTCGACCCGCAACGATCACCATCCGCTGGTGATCGGCCTCGGCAAGAACATCGAGGGCGATTTCGTCTCCGCGAATCTGGCGAAGATGCCGCACCTGCTGGTCGCGGGTTCGACGGGTTCCGGTAAGTCGAGTTTCGTGAACTCGATGCTGGTGTCGCTGTTGCAGCGCGCCACACCGGACGAGGTCCGGATGATCCTGATCGACCCGAAGATGGTGGAACTCACGCCCTACGAGGGGATTCCGCATCTGATCACGCCCATCATCACCCAGCCGAAGAAGGCCGCCGCCGCGCTGGCCTGGCTGGTGGAGGAGATGGAGCAGCGCTACCAGGACATGCAGGCCAACAAGGTGCGCCACATCGACGACTTCAACAAGAAGGTGAAGTCGGGTGCGATCACGGCGCCGCTCGGCAGCGAGCGCGTCTACCGGCCCTACCCCTACATTCTCGCGATCGTCGACGAACTCGCCGACCTGATGATGACGGCCCCGCGCGATGTGGAGGACGCGATCGTCCGGATTACCCAAAAGGCGCGCGCCGCGGGCATTCACCTGGTCCTGGCCACCCAGCGGCCCTCCGTCGACGTGGTGACCGGCCTGATCAAGACCAATGTGCCGTCCCGGCTGGCGTTCGCCACCTCGTCGCTGACCGATTCGCGGGTCATTCTCGATCAGCCGGGGGCCGAGAAACTGATCGGCATGGGCGACGGTCTGTTCCTGCCGATGGGCGCGGGCAAACCCACTCGTTTACAGGGCGCGTTCATCAGCGACGAAGAGATCCACGGGGTAGTCGATTTCACCAAGAACCAGGCCGAACCCGACTATCAGGAGGGCATCACCGCCGCCAAGGCCGGTGAGAAGAAGGACGTCGATCCCGATATCGGCGAGGATCTCGATGTCTTCCTGCAGGCCGTCGAGCTGGTCGTCACCTCCCAGTTCGGTTCCACCTCCATGCTGCAACGCAAGCTCCGGGTCGGTTTCGCCAAGGCCGGTCGCCTCATGGATCTCATGGAGACCCGCGGCGTCGTCGGCCCCAGCGAAGGCTCCAAGGCCCGCGACGTCCTGATCAAACCCGACGAACTCGAGGGGCTGCTGTTCTCCATCCGCGGTGGCGACGCACCGGTCGAGGCCGACTGACGAAGCCGTCGCGCGCTAGCCGCGGGTGCGGCGGGTGAGCAGCCCGGCGAGTGTCAGCAGCGCCAGGAGAGCAGCGGCCAGCAGGACCTGGGGGTGCAGGCCCAGGACCATGTGATTGTCGAATTCGGGGTCCTGCACGGCGGTTTCGGGAAACAGCAGCGCGGCGAACAGGCCCAGCCAGGGTGTGGCCAGGACGGCGCAGGCGAGCCGGATCCGGGTGCGCGGGCCGCCCGTGCGCGCGGCAAGGAGCGCCAGAGCGAGCGCGCCGAGCAGGATCGACATGACGATGTACTGGGCGTCATGGAACTTCGCGTGGGCTGGCCAGTTGTCGTTGCGCAGATGCTGAACCGCGCTCGCCCGGACGATCAGGTCGGCCAGCAGCGCACCCGCCATGGTCACGAGTGCGACGCATGCGGTGACCAGCCGGGCGGCGCGGACACCGCGGGGATTCGAGCTCGTCATGTCAGGACATTCCTTGTTCGCGTGTGGGATGGGCGCGCAGGAAGTCGTCGATGACCGCCCGCACGTAGTCGAGGTCGAAGGTTCGGTGGGCCACCAGCCGCCGGAAGAACAGCGGGCCGTGCAGCTGGTCCACGGCCAGGTCGATGTCGAGTGCGGCGGGCAGCTCGGCGCGGTCGACGGCGGCGGTGAGGATCGCGCGGACCGCTCGCGTGCCGGACCGGTACAGCGCCTGTTTGAGCTCCGCGAATTTTGGTTCCACGGCGGCTCTTTCGATCATGACGCGCATCGCCTGCTCGGTGGTGGGTTCGTGCAGCATGGCGTGGGTCGCGGTGAGTTCGGTGAGCAGGTCGGCGCGGAGTTCGCCGGCGGGCTCGGATTGGGCCAGGGTGATGTGCAGCGTGACGGCGGCGCGCACCAGATCGGTGGGTTCGGGCCAGAGCCGGTACAGCGTGGCCCGGCTGATGCCGCTGCGGGCCGCGACCGCGCCGTGAGTCAGTCCGGCGAGTCCCTGTTCGGTCAGCAGTTCGCGTGCCGAGGTGAGCGCCGCCTCGCGACTGCGTAGCGTCCGTGGATCCAAGGGCCGCACGAAACCTCCTTCGATACAGTCTGTTTCAGAACTATGAAACAGACTGTATCGAACAATGCCGCATTCGGGAAGGAATGGTCGCGTGACCTGCTTCCCGCACGTGGGAACTCACCCATCTGGCCTGCGGCATACCGTTCGGCATGAAAAAGAAATGGCGGGCTGGGCTGTCGCGAACACTGGGCGCGCATCCCGTTTCGATGCGTACCGCGCCGGTGGTGCTTGTGCTGGACCGGACGGTGCGGCGAATCACGCAGGGGCGCGAGGGAATCCTCGACGTGGCGGGATTGCCGTCACTGGAATTGACCGTCGCGGGACGGCGCAGCGGGATCGCGCGCACGGTCTCGCTGCTCTACGTGCCGACTCCGCAGGACCGGGATACGTTCTTGCTCATCGGATCCAACTGGGGTCGGCCCCGCCATCCGGAGTGGTCGGCCAACCTGGCTCGGGCCGACCGCGCCGAATTACACCTGAGCGGTGCACGATTCGAGGTCACGGTGCGCGGGCTGGCCGGAGCGGAGCGGGAGCGGGCCTGGGCGCGGGCGGTCGCCTTCTGGCCCGGGTATGCCATGGAGCAGCGCCTGGCGGGTGAGCGGGTCTTCCGCTTGTTCGAGTTGCGTCGGGTGTGAGCTAGTCGACGGCTTCGTAGACGCGAACCAGGTCCTCGGCGATCACGCGGGCGGCCGCGCAGCCGCCGCTGCCCACCGACACCTCGATGGTGTCGAATCGCTTTTCTCCAGCCGCGAGGGTCGGGGTCGCGTGGCCGACGCCGATCCACAGTCGGCAACCGTCCGCGCCTACGGCCTTCGGCATCTCCGTGACGGGGGTGGAGCCGATATCGTTGCGGGGTTGCCCCGCACCGGCCTGCGTCGAGTACATCTCGCTGAGGAAACCGAACTCGATGTGATGTCGGAACTTGCTCGTGGCGTTGTCGATCGTGCTGGTGGGCACTTCGCCCACGAAGAAGGTGCATTTCGAGGGATCCCAGCCCTGGCCGATCGATACCCGCTGCTGCCCCTTGCCGACGACGCCGAGCGGCTGGCACGGGTCCATTCTGCTCAGCTTCGTCGCGGCGCTGGGATGCCGCGATTCGGTGCGCAGCGGACGGGTCGTGAGTGTCGGCAGCGAAGCCGCCGCCACCGCGGTGACGTCGTCACATCGATTGCCTTCACCGTAGACGCGATAGTTGATGGCGAGCTTGTCGTCGAAGGGCGCGTAGGCGTTGCAATGGTCCGCGGTCTCGCTGTATTCGTCGACATTCACGGTCTTGCCGCCACCGACATCGACCGGCTTCGCCAGACTCGACCACGCTTGATTGACCATTTCCACGACAACGAGCGGGACCGGGTTCCCGGTCGCGTATGCGATCTCGCAGCTGTTCAACCCGCTACCCGCCCCGAAGAATTCGGTTCGGCCGAGACGAGCCACTGCGGCTCCATCGACGAATCCACACGGGTCCAGCGGCCGAATCGAATCCAGATACTCGAGCTGTGCGCTCGCATCCGGAACCATCTCCCGATACGTCCGGTCGACGGCGTCACTCTTCGATTCTGTCTCCGCGCACCCCGCCAGCAAAGCCAACGCCGACACGAAAACCGCTACCCGCACCCTTTTCACCCTTCACAACCTAGGCGACTGGCGCGCGGCCGGGGAAACGGCTAGGTGGTGCGCCGCCGCGACTTCCACCACTGGTAGGCGAGCAGCACCGGCAGGATGAAAGCCTGGAAGAAGATCAGGTACGACCCGCTCTCGAAGACGAACGCCAGGTATCCGGCGTAGCCGACGTACAGGACACCGAACACGGTGTTGAGAATCTGCGCGAATTTGCCCTGCGCTTCTTCGAACGACATGGCCAGCATCGCGAGCCCGCTGCCGAACAGCAGCACCACGTACCAGGAGAACTCAGGGTCCGCGCTGAAGTCGAGATTCATCAATCCCCCACCAAAACAAAAGTCCGACATGACCGTTCGGTGGCACCCGAACGGCTTCCGAACGGTCGATATCCTGGCATCCCGGCCACCTGCCCGCAACTCGGTTATCGCGCTCCGGTCGGCCGCGGGGGCTCCGGCCCGATTCCCCGGGGCCGCATCGGCTTCGGGGATCGAGCCGCAGGTAGTCAGGCCGCCACCGCCGCCAAGGGTGCGCGGGTGGCGATCGCGCGTTCGAGACGGTCCAACTCCCGATGGGCGTTGACCGCGATGCGCCGACCACCGTGCCGTTCGCCAGGAACGCGACAGCGAACTCGTCGTCCTCGACCGCGCCGAAGACCACCCGTTCCTCGTCGGCGCGGTGGGGCAGGCCCGCGGTCTGGATGCGGGCGTCGTGGATGCCCTGCGCTGACCCGATCCGTCCCCTCGAATGCCGCTGCGCGCGTACCGGATACGAGGCCGACACCGTGGCGGGCGTGTAGGCCGGCCAGCGAGCGGGCGGCATGCACGCCGATCTCGGCCCGTAGCCGCAGGGCGTCGCCGAGGGTGCGCAGCGTGTGTACACCCACGGGATGCCGGCCGAGAGTGCGCGCCCGCACACCGGTCGCGATGACGAGCCCGTCGTAGTCCAGCTCGGAACCATCCTCCAGCACAATGGTTTTCGCCGCCACCCGCAGCGCCGCTGCCCGCGCAGCCATTCCGCACCGAGGGTTCCGCGCCCGGCAGCGAGACGTCATCGTCCCCGTCGAGCACGCTCTTCGACAGCGGCTGCCGATTGTAGGGCAGGTGCGTCTTCGCCCCGACCAGCGTGATCTCCCCCGAGCAGGCGCCGGACTCGTCGGCGGTGCTGGAGCTGGGTTTCGGTTGACCCGGCCGATACAACGGGTTTGATGGCGGAGTTCCTGGTGTTTCTTGGTGACAGCCCCGAAACAACGGGCGGGCAAACAAATCCTCTGACTGATATTGCCTGGTCAGGGGATTTTTCATGGTTCCCTCGACGAGATTCGAACTCGCAACAACCGACTCCTAATGTCGGCGCCTCTGCCAATTGGGCTACGAGGGAGCAGCTAACGAAAAGGGGCCACCGCGGCGGATTGCGCCGGGGTGACCCCATCAGGTCCGGGTGGCAGACCTCAGGGGCGGCTCCGGACGCGCGCGAGGCGGACCTGCCTGGTAGCCGATAGACGCGCGAAGCCGTGCCGGACAACGATGAGCGACGGGTACCGCACGGTCTGCCGGATCATGGTGTCGCCCTTCCGAGTTGGTGGGTTCGCGATGTTGCCGTCTAGCACGCTAACACTCGAAATCGGTACGCGGCACCTATTTTCCGGCGCGCCGTTTCAAATGTCCGGTCGAGTTTGCTGGCCGGATTTGCTGGCGCGAACCCGGGTATGCCCGGCTACCTGCGACGATGTGCAAATATGGACAGCAAACAACCCGCTAGCGGACAGAAATGGACAAATCGGGCAATATGGACATCATGAGATTCCACGCCGTTCGGGCCACCGTATGCACGTGACCGCCTTGACCTGGGGGATCACCGTCCTGGTGATTCTCGGGCTCTTCGTCTTCGACTTCTTCGCCCATGTCCGCACCCCGCACGAGCCGACCTTCCGCGAATCCGGGTTCTGGTCCGCGGTGTACATCGGCATCGCCCTGCTCTTCGGCGGCTTCGTCGCCTGGCAGTGGGGCGGCACCTACGCCGGGGAGTACTACGCGGGCTTCGTCACCGAGAAAGCGCTCTCGGTGGACAACCTGTTCGTCTTCCTCATCATCATGTCCACCTTCGCGGTGCCGCGGATCTACCAGCAGAAGGTGCTGCTCATCGGCATCGTGCTGGCGCTGGTCATGCGCGGCGCCTTCATCGCCGTCGGCGCCGCCGCGATCAGCGCCTTCAGCTGGGTGTTCTATCTGTTCGGCGCGTTCCTCGTCTACACCGCGATCAAGCTGCTCAAGGAGAGCGGGCACGAGGTGGAGGCGGAGGAGAAGCGCGACAGCCGCATCGTCCGGCTGGCCAAGCGGTTCCTGCCCACCACCGATCAGTACGACGGCGACAAGCTGGTGACCCGCATCGATGGCCGCCGCACGGTCACTCCGCTGCTGCTGGCACTGCTGGCCATCGGCTTCGCCGACCTGCTCTTCGCGCTCGATTCGATTCCGGCGATCTACGGTCTCACCGAGCAGCCGTACCTGGTGTTCACCGCCAACGCGTTTGCTCTGATGGGCCTGCGCCAGCTGTACTTCCTGATCGGCGGACTCCTGGACCGCCTGGTCTACCTGTCACACGGCCTGGCCGCGATCCTCGCGTTCATCGGCGTGAAACTGGTGCTGCACGCGCTGCACGAGAACACGCTGCCGTTCATCAACGGCGGCGAGCACGTCACGGTGCCGGAGATCTCGACCCCGATCTCGCTCGGCGTCATCCTCGGCATCCTGGTCGTGGCGACGCTGGCCAGCCTCGCCAAGACCCGCGGCGCGGCGAAATCCGGCTAGCGAACGAGAAAACCCGCACACCCTTCGAGAATCGAAGCGGTGTGCGGGTTTCCGGTGTGTCAGGCGCCGAATCGCTCGCCGATGGTCGGGGTCCACTCGACCACCCGGATCTCCTCGACCAGGCTCTCGCGTGCGAACGGATCCTTGGCCAGCAGTTCGCGCAGCGCGTCGGCGCTCTCGGCGCGGAACAGCAGCAGCGCGCCCGAACCGTCACCGTAGGGTCCGCTGCTCAGCATCACCCCGGCCTCGGCCAGATCCGCGAGCCAGGCCCGATGCTCCGGGCGGTGCATGTCCCGACCGGGCACGGTGGCCTCGGAGTAGGTGTAGTGGACGGCGAAGGTCGGCACAGGGATCTCTTTCTCTCAGAGGGTGAGCAACATGCGGGTGTTGCCCAGCGTGTTCGGTTTCACATAGCTGAGGTCGAGGAACTCGGCCACACCGGTGTCGTAGGACCGGCACATCTCGGCGTAGACCTCGGCGGTCACCGGGGTGCCGTCGATCTCGGCGAAACCGTGCCGGGTGAAGAAGTCCACCTCGAAGGTGAGGACGAACAGCCTGCGCAGCTCCAGCTGCCGGGCCACGGCGACCAGCCGCTCCACGAGCAGCCGCCCGACCCCCTGCCCCTTCACATCGGGGTGCACCGCGACCGTACGGACCTCGCCCAGATCGGCCCACAGCACATGCAGCGCGCCGCAGCCGACCACCCGTCCGCCGACCTCGGCGACCCAGAACTCCTGAACCGCCTCGTACAGCGTGACCAGGTTCTTCTCCAACAGGATCTTGCCCGCGTAGACATCGACCAGGCGTTTGATCTCGGGGACGTCGGAGGTTCGGGCGCGTCGCACCACCGGCACGGCAGGCTGCGCATCCACGGACGCGCCCGGATAGGCGTCGCTGGTCGAACCACCCTGTGGTCCCCGAGAGGTCATGGGGTGCACAGTAGTCGGGTCGGTTACCGATAGGCTGACCGTGTGCCGCACATCCCCTCGCCCCGCTCGTCTCGCGCTGCCCGCGTGTGGCCGGGGTATGCCCATAGATCCGGGGCGGAGGGGTGAGTGTGCAACCGGAGGAAATCGATCGGCAGTGGGGGGACTCGGCGCGCCCGCTGGTCGCGCCCGCCGAATCGGACGTGCCGCTGCTGAACATCGCGAACGTGCTGACCATGTTCCGGATCGCGATCGTGCCCGTGTTCGTCCTGGCGCTGTTCACCGCGGGCGGTCACCACACCGGGTGGCGGATCGCCGCGGCCGCGCTCTTCGGTATCGCCGCCATCACCGACCGATTCGACGGGCAACTGGCGCGCAAATACGGATTGGTGACCGATTTCGGCAAGCTCGCCGATCCCATCGCGGACAAGGCCCTGATCGGCGCGGCCCTGATCGGGCTGTCGGCGCTCGGTGATCTGCCGTGGTGGATCACCTCGGTCATCTGTGGCCGTGAGATCGGGGTGACGCTGCTGCGGCTGGTCGTGGTGCGGCGCGGTGTGATCCCGGCCGGGCGCGGCGGAAAGCTGAAGACACTGGTCCAGTCCCTGGCGATCGCGGTGCTGCTGCTGCCGCTGTCGGGTGGTTTCGTCACCGTGGGCATGGGTCTGATGTATGTGGCCGTCGCGCTGACGGTGCTCACGGGGCTCGACTATGTCGGTCAGGCCGCCCGGGTCTGGTTCGCCGGCGCGCACACCGGCCGATGAGTGCGGATCCGCTGACCGCCGCGGTACCGGCCGCCGATCTCGTCCGGGAGCTGGTGCTGCGCGAGCAGACCGTCGCCACCGCCGAATCGCTCACCGCGGGCCTGCTTTCCGCCGCCATCGCCGGTGTGCCCGGCGCCAGCGCCGCGCTGCGCGGCGGCTTGATCGTCTACGCCACCGAGCTGAAGCACACCCTCGCCGGCGTCGACGCCGATCTGCTGCGCACCGACGGCCCGGTCGCCGCGCGCACCGCCGAGCAGCTCGCCGTCGGCGCCCGGACCAGGTGTGATGCCACCTGGGGCTGTGGGCTGACCGGCGTCGCCGGACCCGACTCACAGGACGGTCACCCGGTCGGCACGGTGTTCCTCGGCGTGTCCAGTCCGTGGCACAGCGAGGTGATCCGGTTGCAACTCCAGGGCGACCGGTGGACGATCAGAATCGCCGCGACCGACATCGCGGTGCGGGAATTGCTCCGATGCGTCCGCGCGGACCGAACTCGGTGAGTTCGGAAAGCGCGGGAACTCATCGGGCAGCGTCCGACGTTGTGCCAGAAAGAACGGGTGCGCGTCCGGCGCCGGAGTTGCCGTGCGGGTCCGTTGGAGCGGTCGGCCGGGAACATGCCGGTCCGCCGCATACTGGGAGCGAAGGAGAACGTGATGACGCTGCTTCGAGAGGCGATCGGGGACAGTCTGCGGCGTGCACGCCTGGCCCAGCATCGGACATTGCGTGAGGTGTCCACCTCGGCCCGGGTGAGCCTGGGCTACCTGTCCGAGGTCGAGCGCGGTCGTAAGGAAGCCTCCAGTGAGCTGCTGGCCGCCATCTGCGCCGCCCTGGATGTGCCGCTGTCGCGGGTGCTCTGGGATGTGAGCACCCTCATGGCGGGCGCGGACGGTATCGCGACCCCGGCCGAGCCCGTGCCCGCGAGCGAAGAACGCACCGAGCCGGTGACCACGCCGGCCGGCGAGGGCGAACCCGCCACCGCGACCATGTCGGCCGCCCGGATCGCCGAGGACACTCGCATCGTCATCCCGGCGCCCAAGTCCGAGATGTTGATCCTGGTGAAGAGCAACTGAGAAGCGGATAAGTTTTCCGTGCAATAGGTGCGCACTCGGGCCGGGTTCGCCCGGTCCGAGCGGCATATGGTGGAGGATAGGCACAGACGGGTGCGTGACGGTCGCGCACCGACTACCGCGGGCCGCGGTAGGAGCACATGGAGGCGGGATCAATCGATGGCTAATCCGTTCGTCAAGGCCTGGAAGTACCTGATGGCCCTCTTCGACTCGAAGATCGAGGAGCACGCGGATCCGAAGGTCCAGATCCAGCAGGCTATCGAGGAAGCACAGCGCCAGCATCAGGCCCTCTCGCAGCAGGCCGCGTCCGTCATCGGCAACCAGCGCCAGCTCGAGATGAAGCTGAACCGGCAGCTGGACGAGGTCGAGAAGCTCAACGCCAACGCGCGCCAGGCCGTCATGCTGGCCGACCAGGCGAGCAACGCGGGCGACACCGAGAAGGCGATCCAATACACCAACGCCGCAGAGGCTTTCGCCGCGCAGCTGGTCACCGCCGAGCAGTCGGTGGAGGATCTGAAGGTGCTGCACGACCAGTCGCTGCAGGCCGCCGCGCAGGCCAAGAAGGCCGTCGAGCAGAACGCGATGATGTTGCAGCAGAAGGTCGCCGAGCGCACCAAGCTGCTCAGCCAGCTCGAGCAGGCCAAGATGCAGGAGCAGGTCAGCGCTTCGCTGCAGCAGATGGATTCGACACTGTCCGCGCCCGGCAACACCCCCAGCCTGGACGCCGTCCGCGACAAGATCGAGCGCCGCTACGCCAACGCGCTGGGTTCGGCCGAGCTGGCACAGAATTCGGTGCAGGGCCGCATGCTCGAGGTCCAGCAGGCCAGCATCCAGATGGCCGGGCACAGCAAGCTGGAGCAGATCCGCGCCTCCATGCGCGGCGAGTCCCTGCCCGCCGGTGGCGATCAGCAGGCCATCAAGCCCGCGCAACCGCAGCCCGCGCAGACCGAGGTGCGATACGAGAAGGGTCAGGCGTAAGGGTTCGGTCGACGCGCTAGGGATTCAGTCGATGAAGGTTTCGCCGGAGCCGGTTCGTCCGCCGCGGCGCGGTGCCGAGGGAACAGTATGAGCCGCAAGCGAATTCACCCGCAGTCCGGAGCACGGTTGCCGGTCGTGAATCCGGGATTCGGCGGTCCGCCCGCGAATCTGCCCGATTCGCTGCGTGAGGTGGGCGAGACCGCGCTGTCCGCGGTCCGCAAATGGGCCGACCCGCGCGAACGGGAACTCCGTAAGCGCCGTCGGGCGCGCCGCGCCAGCTTCCAGCTCGGCACCGCGTCCGGATTGACCACCGCGGGCACCGTGGGGCTCGCGGTCATCTCGGCGCCGATCGGCGCCGTGGTCTTCCTGGGCGGTGTCGCGGTCGCGCTGGTCACCGGGGCCGCCCTGTCCACTCGCCGCTATCTGCGGCTGCGCGGCGCACCACTGCCACTGGCCGCCTATGTGCCGCGCAAGCAGCCACCGCTCGGTTCGGCCGCTCGCCCGGCGATCGCGCGCCTGGCCCAAGCCGAGCGCGCCATGCACGGCCTGACCGCCGCGATCGGCCGTTCCAGCCGCCTGCCCCAGGACGAGTTCGCGGAGATGGTCGAGACGGCCGCCTCCGGTGCCGAGGCGCTGCACGCGCTGGCGGTCGACATCGTGCAGATGGAGCGCGCGCTGGTCGCGGTCGGGCCGGAGGCAGCGAACGCGCTGCGCGGCAATGTCGGCCTCGCGCTCACCCGCCTGGAGGCCGGCGTCGCGGAGTACGAACAGGTGGTCGCGGCCGCGGGCGGTGTGCTCGCGGTGCCCGAAACCCTGGTCGTAGCGCATCAATTCGATACCATCGTGGCCGATCTGCGGCACGCCGCCGATCGGCTCGACGGCTGGGCGCAGGCGCTGACCGAGGTCGCCGACCGGCCGCTGGGCGCGGGTGCGTTCCCGGGGCAGTGGATCGATCCGACCGTGCGGATCCAACGTCCGCCGGTCTGACCGATTTGTGAGTTCGCATATCGGCGCGACGGCCTGATCGTCGAAGCTCCAACGTTTCGGCGAGCGGCCCGGACCGGGCGAATCGGACACATATCGTTCGGTCGTGGTTGGTTCGAATCAGCGGTGGCCCGGGCAGCTACCGGCGGAAGCTACGCCGGAGCGGCGGCGTGGCCCGCTGCGGGCCGCCTTGGTCGCGGCAAGCTTGCTGACGGTGCTGGGCGTGGTGACAGTGGTGCTGGCGGTGGTCGCCGCGCCCGAGACCGCGCCGATCGCGCTGGTCGAGCAGGAACCGCTGTCGGCGGCGGGGACGGTCACCTACGAGGTCACCGCCAGCACCGGATCCGCGCACAGCGTGGCCTATGTCGGCGGCGACAATCTGCTGCGCACCGAGGTGGCCACGCCGCTGCCGTGGCGTAAACGCATACTCAGCCCGACCCTCGCACTCGCCCTGAACGCGCAGCGCAACGGGGTCGGGGACATCACCTGCCGGATCAGCGTGAACGGGCGCACGGTCGCCGAACAGACCGCGCACGGGCTGTACGCGGTGGTGAACTGCACCGCAACCGCACCCGGTAAGACCTCAGGGTGAACCCCGATCTTTCACCGATATCGCTGCTGACCTGGTGATTTCCCGGCTCGGAACTGTCAGGCTCGAAGAGCACGAGTTGTTTTTCGAGACATGTGGAGGCAGCAATGCTGTGGAAGATCATCGGTGTGGTCGCGCTCGTCTGGATCGCGTTCATGGTCATCGGAGCTCTCCTGAAGGGTCTGTTCCCGATCCTGATGATCAGCGCCGTCGTATTCGGTCTGTACCTGCTGTACAAGGCGGTCACCGGCGCGGAGACCAAGTCGAGCATCGACAAGGTCTGACCGGACGACCGAAGTGCTTGAATAGATTCCCGTGGAGCAGATTCCGGAGGATTGGCAGCGCGGCCTCGTCATCGTGGCGCACCCCGACGACATCGAATACGGCGCGGCCGCCGCGGTAGCCCGCTGGACCAGCCAGGGCAAGGACATTCGATACGTGCTGGTCACCAGCGGTGAGGCCGGGCTGGCGGGCGTCCCGCCCGCCACGGCGGGGCCGCTGCGCGAAGCCGAGGAGATCGCGGCGGCCGAGATCGTCGGGGTGCACCAGGTCGAATTCCTCGGCCACCCCGACGGTCGCGTGCGGGAGAGCTTGGAACTGCGCCGCGATCTGGCCGCCGCCATCCGCCGTCACCAGCCGGAAATGGTGGTGCTGTTCAACTTCGGTGACACCTGGGCGCCGGGCTTCGCCAACAGCGCCGATCACCGTGCGGTCGGCCGCGCCGGACTCGACGCCATCTCCGACGCCGGCAACGAGTGGATCTTCCCCGAGCTG
The DNA here is from genome assembly GCF_042672005.1 of Nocardia sp. NPDC127579. Lineage (NCBI taxonomy): Bacteria > Bacillati > Actinomycetota > Actinomycetes > Mycobacteriales > Nocardiaceae > Nocardia > Nocardia sp. NPDC127579. Next base: position 167,349 of record NZ_JBHXVZ010000006.1, read on the forward strand.
GCGGATCAACCCGTATGGTCGGCGCGCTGGGCCGCTGTCGCCGGTCCGACGGTCACCCACGCGGTCGACGTCGGCGACCATCTCGACCGGGCCACCGCCTCACTCGCCGCGCACCGCCGCTATCTGGAGATCCTGAGTACCGAACCGGTCGAGGACCAGGTCCGCTTCATCGTCGATCGCGCCACCGGCCCGATCGAGGACTTCCCCGCCACCCACGCGGTCGGCTTCGAGCTCTATCACTTCAGCTGACCGCACAAGTGCACCGTCCCGGAAGCCGACCTCCGGCTTCACGGCAACCTCACAGCGCAGTGTGCGACCCCGCGCACCCGATCGGCTGTGTGAAGCGATGAGGTGCGGTGTGGTCACGCGCGTCGCGGTGTGAACCGAGCGGTCGGCCGAGGGCGGATCGCGTGGACCACGTTGATCGCGGGGAAACCCGGGTATGGGAAGGTGAGCGCCATGCGTGTAGCCGTTGTTGCCGGGCCGGATCCCGGGCATGCGTTTCCGGCGCTGGCGCTGTGTGAGCGGTTGCTGGACGCCGGAGACGAGCCGGTACTGTTCACCGGGCCGCGGTGGTTCGACGCGGCCCGGGACGCCGGAATCCCGGTGCGCAAGCTCAAGGGGCTGGCGCCGCGGGCGGGGGAGAACGACGGCGACGCGGGGCGGCGGATTCATGAACGCGCCGCGCACATCTCGACCGAGATCATGCCGGATCTGAGCGCGATGCTGCCCGAACTGGTGGTATCGGATGTGCTCACGGCGGGCGGCGGGATGGCGGCCGAACGGCTCGGCGTGCCGTGGGTCGAACTCTCCCCGCATCCGCTGTATCTCCCGTCGAAGGCGTTGCCGCCCATCGGAAGCGGCCTCGCGGTCGGGACGGGGCTGCGCGGGCGCGTCCGGGACAACCTGCTGCGCGGGCTGTCCGCGCGCGCTGTGCGCAACGGTCTGCGGCAGCGAGAACAGGCCCGGGCCGGCGTGGGGCTGCCCGCTACCGATCCCGGCCCGGTCCTGCGTTTGCTGGCTACCCTGCCGGCGCTGGAGGTGCCGCGACCGGACTGGCCGGACAACGCGCACGTCATCGGGCCGCTGCTGTGGGAGCCCACCGAGGCGATTCTGTCCCCGCCGCCGGGAGATGGGCCGTTGGTGATGGTCGCGCCGTCCACGGCGCACACCGGTGTCGCGGGCATGGTCGACACGGTGTTGCAAGCACTCGACGGAACCGGTGTGCGCGTAGCGATTTCGATGCTGGACACACCGCCCGCCGATCTGCCTGACTGGGCTACCGCCGGACTCGGCCGCCAGGACGACCTGCTCGCCCGGGCGGCGGTCTGCATCGGTGGCGGCGGCCACGGGCTCCTTGCCAAATCCCTGCTCGCCGGTGTCCCGATCGTCACGGTCCCCGGCGGCGGCGACCAGTGGGAGCTCGCCAATCGGGCTGTCCGCCAGGGCAGTTCGATCCTCGTCCGCCCATTGAGCGCGCCCGCGATCCGGGACGCCGTGCAGTCCATGCTCGATCATCCGCGCTACACGGCCGCCGCTGAGGCCGCCGCGATGACATCGGCGGAGGTGCAGGATCCGGTCGAGCTGTGCCACCGGGCGCGGCAGGCCCGCCTTTGAGTGGCAGATCCACGCGCTTTCCACCGGCTCGGCAGCCACTTGTCCGCTGCCTGCGGGGTGTGCGTGGAGTTGTCGTCGGTTCGGAAGGGGCTCGTCCTTCGCTCGCGGGGTGTGCGTGAAGTTGCCGCTGGCTCGGAAGGGGCTCGTCCGCTGCCCGCCGGGCGTGTGATGTTGCCGCCGGTGGACCGAGCCGCCGACCGGTGCCTGCCGGAGTTACCGCGGTAGACCAGGCGGAGTGGGGCGGCGCACCGCGCGCGAGTATCTTGAACACGGTGCGGTTGACTGAGTTCCAGGAACTGTTGCATACCGAGTTCGGGACGGCGCGCGGTGATGTTCTGCTGCGTGATCACGTGATACCCGGGCTGGGGCGGACCGGCGCGGACGCGATCGAGGCGGGGGTGGACCCGCGCGAGGTGTGGCGGGCGCTGTGCGCCGAGTTCGATGTGCCGAAAGTGCGCTGGTGACGGCGTCACGGTTCGACGAGCGGCAGGGAATGATCCCCGTGGACCGCGCGGGCTTGACGGCGCGGGTGGCGGCGGCCGCGCCGCGGGATTTCGCCGGGTTCCGGCAGACCGGGATCGAGTTGATGCTGCTCGGGCGTTTCGAGGAGGCGCTGGATCATCTGGATCGAGCGCTGGAACTGGCCGACGCCGACGCCTCCGACGGATTGGGCTCACCTGGGCAACGCCGGATCTCGGTGTGGCTGAATCTCGGCGATGTCTACCGGTATCAGGGCGATCTCGGCACCGCCGAGCGGCTGTACCGGCGGGCGGTGGAAGCCTCTCGCGAGTGCGCGCCCGCCCCGGAGCTGCTGTCGTTCGCGGTGCAGCATCTGGGCAAGGCACTGGCCGAGCAGGGACGGCTGGACGAGGCACGTGCGCTGCTCGCCGAAGCACAGCAGCTGCGCATCGCCGAGGGTGACTCCGAGCTGATCGAGTCGACTCGCGTCGCCCTGGAAACCCTGGATCAGTCGCCGATTCCGCTGCCGCCCGCCATCGCGTCGCTGCTCGGGGACGCGCCCACGTTCTCCGTCGAGCACGAAGGGCTGAGCGGCGGTGTGGCTTTCGTCAACGGCGTCTACTGGATGAAGCGCGGGCCGCGCGCAGCCGCCGAGCACGATCGGCTGATCTGGTTGCGCGGCAGGGGTATCCGGTTGCCGGAGATCGCGGCCTTCGACTCCGATGTCCTGTTGCTCGCCGATGCGGGAGTGGCCAGCCTGGCCCGTGCTGCCGTGCCCGCGACCGTCGGCGCGACCATGGGCGCGCTGCTGCGCCGACTGCACGGCATCCCGGTGCAGGAGTGCCCGTTCGACGGCCGCCTCGCGACCACGCTTGCGCAGGCGCGCCGTGCGGTGTGCGAGGGGCTGGTCGATCCGGAGGATTTCGACGCCGACAATCAGGGCAGCACACCCGAGCGGATCCTGGCCCGGCTGCACGAGCAGCGGCCCCAGGAATCGGATCTCGTTGTCACGCACGGGGATTTCACTCCGGCCAATGTGCTCGAGGGCGCGATTCTGCTCGATGTCGGTGCGCTCGGAGTGGCGGATCCCTACCGGGATCTGGCGCTGGCCGTCCGCGATCTGGGCGATGACTTCGGTCCCGAAGCGGTGGCCGCTTTCTGGACCGCTTACGGCCTGGACTCGCCGGATCAGCGCCGTCTGGACTATTACCGACTGCTCGACGAGCTCTTCTAGTTCTTTCGCGCCGAATAGTGGCGGGCCGCTTTCGTGCGGTTCCCGCAGGTCGCCATGGAGTGCCAGCGGCGGGTGCCGTTCTTGGAGGTGTCGAAGAAGAACAGCACGCAGTCCGGGTGCGCGCACTGCCGGATTCGGTCCGGCGCACGTTCGAGCAGGTGCAGCAGGTTGTCGGCAGCGAGCCAGCCGGGCAGCCAGGCGCTGTCGGCGACATCGGGGATGCCGGTCGGTCCGGCGTCGGTGAGTTGTCGGCGGATGCGGCCGTGCTCGAGGATCGCGTTGAGGGCGGCGTGGTCGGTGTGCTGTACGGAGTCGTAGACGGCACTGCGGGCGGCGAGTACCGCTTCGAGGGTGCGTTCGTCGGCGGTGGCGTCGATTCCGGCCGTGGACAGCCAGATTTCCAGACCTGCCCGGTCGATGAGCAGGTCCCGGGGTCCGTTGTCCATCCACCTGGTGTTGAGCAGGTCCAGCGCGAGCGGTTCACCGAGGTGGGGGCGTGGATCGAGCATGCCTGAGATTAGCGGGCTCCTTCTGGGTTGCGCGGTAGCGGCCATCGACTAACTATTGAAAATGATTTTACTGGTTGACGGAGTAGACGGCCAGGGTTAGGTTCTAACCGTTCAACTGAAAATAATGGTTACATCGACTCTGGAGGACCTTCCATGACCGTGCAACTCGCCACCGGCCACGTCGGGCTCAACGTCTCCGACCTGGACCGCTCCGTCGAGTTCTACCGGCGCGCACTGGGTTTCGAGCAGCTCGGGGTCAGTGCCGACGCGGAACAGCGCTGGGCCTTCCTCGGCGTCGGGGGCAAGCTGCTGGTCACGCTGTGGCAGCAGTCCGCCGGCGCGTTCTCCACCGCCACGCCCGGCCTGCACCACCTGTCGTTCCAGGTCGACAGCATCGAGCAGGTGCGGGCCATCGAAGCCGGGCTGCGCGAACTGGAGGTGAGCTTCGCGCACGACGGTGTGGTCGCGCACGGTGAGGGCGCGTCCTCCGGCGGCATCTTCTTCGCCGATCCGGACGGCATCCGGCTCGAGATCTACGCGCCGTCGGGTGCCGAAGGCGCGCCCGCCCCCAGCGGCGCCGCGCCGACCTGCGGCTTCTTCTGAACCCACGACCGGAGGTAATGCCATGTCGCCCTTCCACTCCGGCGAGCTCGCCGTACAGCGCCGCACAGGGCAGGATCGAATCGCCGAGCGGGTGGGCCGCATGATCCGCGCCGAGATTCCCGCGGTGGCGGCGGATTTCCTCGTCGCGCAGCCGATGATCGTGCTCGGTGCGGCGGACCCGCAGGGGCGGGTGTGGGCCGGCCAGCTCGCGGGCCCACCCGGCTTCGTGCGCGCAGTCGACGACGAAACCCTCTGTGTCGACGCCGAATTCGCGCCGGGGGATCCGTTGCGCGCCGCGCTGCGGGCTCCCGCCCGGATCGGCGTGATCGCCCTGGAGCCGCAGCGCCGTCGCCGCATGCGGCTCAACGGCCGATCCGCGCCCGTCGACGGCGGTCTGCGGATCGCGACCGACCAGGTGTATTCCAATTGCCCGAAGTACATCGCGCGCAGGCGAATCGAGTCCTACGATCCGTCCGCCGTGCGGTACGGCTCGCGCACCGCCGAACTCGACCCGGCGCAGCAGGCGGCGATCGCGGCCGCCGACACCTTCTTCGTCGCCTCCGCCGACGCCGCGGGCAATGTCGATGCCTCGCATCGCGGCGGCAATCCCGGCTTCGTCCAGGTGCTCTCGGCGACGCGACTGCGCTGGCCCGACTACCAGGGCAACTCGATGTTCATGACCCTGGGCAATCTGGCGGTCGACCCGCGCTGCGGGCTGCTCATCCCGGATTGGAGTACCGGGACGGTGCTGCAACTCACCGGTACCGCCGAACTGAACTGGGATTCGGGCACATTCGCCCGCGGATCGCAGTGCTCGATCGACTTCACCGTCACCGGCGTGGTCGAATCTCGCGGACCCCTGCGGTGGGGTTCGCCGGAATTGTCACCGGTCAACCCGCCGGTGGAATAGACAGGAAGGACACGCTCATGCGACCACCTCTGCCCCCGTTCGACCTGGACTCGGCGCGCGCCAAGGTGCGCGCGGCCGAAAACGCCTGGAACACCCGGGATCCCGAACGTGTCGCCGCCGCCTACACCGCGGATTCGGTGTGGCGCAATCGCGACGAGTTCTTCACCGGCCGAGACGCCATCGTCGACTTCCTGACCCGCAAATGGGCCACCGAGAACGGCTACGCGCTGCGCAAGGACCTGTGGGCCTTCGAAAGCAATCGGATCGCCGTGCGCTTCCAGTACGAATGGCACGACGAGGCCGGGCAGTGGTGGCGCAGCTACGGCAACGAGCAGTGGGAGTTCACGCCGGAGGGCCTGATGTCGCGGCGCGAGGCGAGCATCAACGACGTCCGGATCGAGGAGGCCGACCGCCGCATCTTCGGCCCCCGCCCGCCCGAGGAGGATGATGTCCCGCTGCCGCAGTGGTAGCCGTCCGGGGGCTTTGCGTGCGGGTTGCCGCGTGTCGGAAGTCGCGGGGTGTGTCGCGGGGCGCGTCGCTTGACTCGAACAGGTGTTCGTCTAATCTGTCCTTCAGAACTTGTCGGTGCCGCCCTCTAATGTGGGCGCCAACCAAGCAACGACGCACCCATTGGAAAAGGGGATCAGGACATGGCACCACAGGCGTACGACCGCGACAAGGCCCTCGAGCTGGCACTTGCCCAGGTGGAGAAGAGCTTCGGCAAGGGTGCGGTCATGCGCCTGGGCGAGGAAGCTCGCCAGCCCATCTCGGTGATCCCCACCGGCTCCATCGCGCTCGACGTGGCCCTGGGCATCGGCGGTCTGCCGCGTGGCCGCATCGTCGAGATCTACGGTCCGGAATCCTCGGGTAAGACGACGGTCGCCCTGCACGCGGTGGCCAATGCCCAGGCCGCCGGCGGCGTCGCCGCGTTCATCGACGCCGAGCACGCGCTCGATCCCGACTACGCCCGCAAGCTCGGCGTCGACACCGACGCGCTGCTGGTCTCCCAGCCGGACACCGGTGAGCAGGCGCTCGAAATCGCCGACATGCTGGTGCGTTCCGGCGCTATCGACATCATCGTCATCGACTCGGTCGCCGCCCTGGTGCCGCGCGCCGAAATCGAGGGCGAAATGGGCGACAGCCACGTCGGCCTCCAGGCCCGCCTGATGAGCCAGGCGCTCCGCAAGATGACCTCGGCGCTCAACAACTCCGGCACCACCGCCATCTTCATCAACCAGCTGCGCGAGAAGATCGGCGTCATGTTCGGTTCGCCGGAGACCACCACCGGTGGTAAAGCGCTGAAGTTCTACGCGTCGGTGCGTCTGGATGTGCGCCGTATCGAAACCCTCAAGGACGGCACCGACGCGGTCGGTAACCGCACTCGCGTCAAGGTCGTGAAGAACAAGGTCTCGCCGCCGTTCAAGCAGGCCGAATTCGACATCCTCTACGGCTTCGGCATTTCCAAGGAGGGCTCGCTCATCGATATGGGTGTCGAGCACGGGTTCATTCGCAAGTCCGGCTCCTGGTACACCTACGAGGGCGACCAGCTCGGCCAGGGTAAGGAGAACGCCCGCAAGTTCCTGCTGGAGAACACCGACATCCGCGACGAGGTCGAGAAGAAGATCAAGGAGAAGCTCGGTATCGGCGCCGATCTCACGGCCGAAGCCGACGCTCCCGCGGACTTCTGAGCCGGGCGCCGAGTATGGGCACAGCAGCGTCAGGCCCGCAGGGGCCGAAGCGCGATCGGTCGGCCGATCCCGTCGCGGAGATGCGGCGGCGGCTGGCCCAGCTCGGTGTCGAAACCCCGTCGAGTGCACGGGAACCCGAACCAGTCCGGTCGGCCGCAGGTGGTAGCGCCGCGCCGGACTCCGCGGGGACCCGGTCGAGCGATCCCGATCCGCAGCGGGCGCGCTCGACCGGGTTCACGCCCCCGGCCCGACCGGCGCGTACACGCCGGTCGCGCGCTTCGGATACCCCTTTCGGGGATACCGAATCGAAGCGCGCACGCCGGACCAGGAATAATCACAGCGCGGATCCGGTGGCGGCCGGATCCGATGGGAGCGGTTCCGCCGCGGACGCCGATTCCGGTCGGCCCCGCAAAGACCGCACCCCGCAGGGCGGGACGGTCGAGCAGGCAAAAGAGGCGTGTCTTCGCCTGCTCGCCGTCCGCGCTCGCAGTCGTGCCGAACTGGTGCAGCGGCTGGCGGCCAAGGGCTACACCCCGGAGATCAGCGATCAGGCACTGGATCGTCTCGCCGAGGTCGGCCTGATCGATGACGCCGCCTTCGCCGAACAGTGGGTGCATTCCCGCCACACCTTCTCCGGCAAAGGCAAACACGCCCTCGCCCAAGAACTTCGCCGCAAGGGCGTCGCTCACTCGGACGCCGCCGCGGCCCTGGACGCCATCACCACCGACGACGAATCGGTCCGCGCCACCGAACTCGTCCGCCGCAAACTCCGCACCCTCCCGGCGACACTGGATCACGACAAACGCCTGCGCCGCCTGACGGCCATGCTCGCCCGCCGGGGTTACCCCCAGTCTCTCGCCTTCACCATTGTCAAAGCCGAACTGGCCGCCAACGACGAATAATGCCCGTCGACGGTAGTCGAATCGGGGTCTTTCAAGATCGGATGCCCTGATAACTCTTCCGTGGACGACGGGCTATGCGGGGGTATCGAGCCAGCGGGCGGCGGCGTCGTAGGTGTTGGACGGGGTGGTGTTGAAGGCGATGGCGGCGGCCGGTGCGTGGCGGCGGATGAGGTTGATGGTCTGCTCGAAGAGGGGGAGTAGGTCCGCGTCGGTGCGGAGGCCACCGCCGACAATGACGCACTCCCAAGGATGACTGCGCAGGGCGCTGGTCAACAGCGCGGGGATGTCGTCGCTGCCGTCGAGACCGAACAGGCAGGTGTGGACGCCGACACCGTTTTCCGCGAATCGGTCGAGCCCCGCCGCGATGGCGTCGGCTACCGGGGCCGGATCCCAGGGGCCGGGCACCCGCTGCGGGTCGAGGCCGATCACCAGGACTCGGAGTGCCGGAGACGTTCCCATGCGCTGGACCTTACGTCGCACGCACTCCGAGCGCTATGGACGCTCGGGCGCGCCCGGCCGCATCCGGTTGGGTCCGACAGCTGCGCCCGGTTGGGTCCGACAATCGCACCCGCTCACGTCCGAGGCGGATGGCGCGTTCGACCGGGCGCGGTCCGGTCCGTTGCGGGCGTCGGTGGTCCCGGGCTGTCCCGGACTGTCCCGGGGGTTCGGCCGCCGAGAAATTTCGGCGGTGTGCGAACCCTTTCGGCATCGGGCACCCTCTAATGGTCGTGACTGTTCGAAATGCGAGACCTGACTGGGCCGGGGCACGGCTGGTGGCCGCGGCGCAACGCGGGGACCCCGAGGCGATCGCCGCCGTCGTGCACGGGGCGCACCCGCATGTGCGGCGCTTCGCCTTCCATCTGTGCGCCTCCTCCGACGATGCCGAGGACGCCGCGCAGGAAGCCCTGATCATCCTGTACCGCAAGATCGGAACGCTGCGCGCCACCGGCGCGATCGCCTCGTGGATGTTCCGGATCGTGCGCAACGAATGCCTGCGCCGGGCCCGAGCCGTCCTCGACCCGCCGGAGTTCGATCCGGTCGACCTGGTCGCCTCCGCCGAGGAGGAAGCACTGCGCCGCCTGGACGCCGACCAGCTCACCCAGGCGATCGTCGACCTGCCCGCGGTACAGCGCCGGGTGCTGATCATGCGCGATGTGCTCGGCTACTCCGGCCGCTCCACCGCCGACGCGCTCGGCCTGAGCGTCGCGGCCATGAAATCGCAGCTGCATCGCGCTCGCACCGCGGTCCGCACCAGCCTCCCCACTTCCTGAAAGAAGAACAATGCTCACCTCCGGAACCCGCCTGCCCCGCATCGAACTCGAAGACACCGCCGGTCGCCCCTGGGAGCGCGCCGGTAGCGTCCTGCTCTATTTCATGCGCTCGACCTCCTGCCCGCTGTGCAACCGGCACGTGCGCGATCTCGTCGCCCGGCGCGACCACTTCGCCGGTAGCGGGATAGATATCGCCGTCGTGGTACCCGAAGACCGTGCCACCGCGGTCGCCTGGAAGGCCGAGCGCGGCATACCGTTCCCGGTCCTGGTCGGCCCCGCCGGCAGCCCGCACGAGTCGATCGGGTTGACCCGCAAGATGTTCGGTTCGATGCAGCAGTCGGGCACCGTTCTGGTCGGGCCGGATGGTGTGGTCCGGCACGCGCACGGCGCGACCCTGCCCGCCGCGGCATACGACCGGAAAGGGATCGACGCCGCTGTCGAAGCGCTGGTCGACGCGGCCTGATCTGCGAAAACGGCGGTGCGCCAACGGTTTCGGTAGCGTGGCGAACGACAGCGGGCGGGGCACGGCGAAGTGAGGGCGGCATGGGCGAGATCGGATTCGACGAACCGGTCAAGAGTGTGGACAGCGACTTCTATGCGGATCCGCACCGGTACTACGAACGCTGGCGTCAGGACGGGCCGGTGCACCGTGTGCGGCTCGCGAGCGGTGTCGCGTCCTGGGTGATCATCGGGTACGCGGAGGGCCGGGCGGCGCTGGCGGATCCACGGCTGCGTAAGAACGTCACGGACATGTACGAGCTGTTCCGGCGCAAGGATGCCGAGATACTCACCAACGAGTCGTCGCAGGCGCTCAACTCGCACATGCTCAACAGCGACCCGCCCGATCACACCCGGTTGCGCAAACTCGTCACCAAGGCGTTCACGCCACGCCGGGTGGCGGCGCTGCGTCCGCGCATCGAGGCGATCACCGCCGCGCTGCTCGACGAGATGGCCGAGCACGACGAGGTCGACCTGCTACAGGCGTTCGCGAATCCGCTGCCGGTCACGGTGATCTGCGAACTGCTCGGTGTGCCGTTCGAGGATCGCACCGACTTCCAAGCCTGGACCAGGGTGCTGGTCGGCGCGGTCGACACGCTCGAGGACCGCGCCGCGGCCACCCTGGCCATGGCGAAGTACCTGACCGAGCTGATCGCGGCCAAACGCGGTGCGCCCGAGGAGGATCTGCTGTCGGGGCTGATACAGCCCGCCGACGACGGTGACCGCCTCGAAGAGCAGGAGCTGGTCGCGATGTCGTTCCTGCTGCTGGTCGCCGGCCACGAGACGACGGTCAACCTGCTCGCCAACGGTATCTACCACCTGCTGCGCGACCGCGCCCAGTGGGACGCCCTGCGCGCCGACCCCTCGGGTATCCCGGCGGCCGTCGAGGAGTTCCTGCGTCACGAGGGCCCGGTGGGCTGGTCCACCATCCGGTTCACCGCCGAGCCGGTCCAGATCGGCGAGATCACCATTCCCGCAGGCGAATTGGTATACGTGGCGCTGTCGGCCGCCAACCGCGACCCGGCCCGCTTCGCCACCCCCGACACGCTCGACGTCACCGCCAATGCCTCCGGCCACCTGGCCTTCGGCCACGGCATCCACTTCTGCGTCGGCGCCCCACTGGCCCGCATGGAAGCCGAGATCGCCTTCTCCGCCCTACTGACCCGTTTCCCCACCCTCGATTTCGCGGACCCGGCCTACACCCCGGACTGGCAGCACAGCATCCTGTTCCGCGGCCTGGCCGACCTCCCGGTCCGCCCGAACCCCTGAAAACCGTTCAGCCCCTGCCGGATTCGGCAGGGGCTGAAGGGCGGATCGATCAGTTCTTGCCGATATCCACTGTGCTGATATCCACGCCCGGTGCGGCTTCGGTGAGAACCGAATCCGCGGCGACAACCGCCGTTCCCTTCTTCGACCGGGTCCGCAGCCGGGTCTCGAGCTTCGTGGCCAGTAGCGTCAGCATGCTGTTGAAGAAGATCATGATCACACCCACCACCAGCAGTGCCGGAATAGTGTTCTGGAGCGCTGCGCCCATCTGGAAGCCGGAGCGCACCAGTTCGGTGTAGAGGATCAGGTAGCCCAGCGCCGTATCCTTCAGCGCCACCACCATCTGCGATACCAGGGCGGGCAGCATGGCGGTGATCGCCTGAGGTAGCAGCACCAGCCGCATCAGTTGGTTCTTGCGCATACCCAGCGCGACGGCGGCCTCGGACTGTCCCCTGGGCAGCGACCGGATGCCCGCGCGCACGATCTCGGCGATGACCGACCCGTTGTAGATGACAAGCGCCGACACCACTGCGGCCAGCGTGCGCTGATCGGAGTCGAACACCTTGTATTCGGAGAAGACCGCGTACAAGAAGATCATCAGGATCAGCACCGGAATGGAGCGCGCCACCTCTACGATCGTGCCCGCGAAGCCCCGCATCACACGGTGGTCGGAGAGCCGCAGGATGCCGAAGATCATACCGACGATCAGGGCGAGCACGATGGCCAGCGCCGCGGCGACGAGGGTGCCGCGGACACCGGGAAGCAGATACGTCTCCCAGACTTCGGCGTCGGTGAAAGGCTTCCACTTGGCAGCGGTGAACTGACCTTTCTCCTGGAACTTGAGGAACACCCAGATTGCCGCCGCGAGCACGGCTGCGACCACGACGACCGAATAGACGAGGTACCGGACCTGCGCCTTCGGGCCGGGCGCGTCGAACAGGACGGAAGCGCGCTTGGTCATCGGGCCACCTCGAATCGCTTGGCGAGCCAGCCGAACAGCAGGCCCATCGGCAGGGTCAGCACCACGAAGCCGAGTGCGAAGATAGCGCCGATGGCGATCAGTGCGGCCTCGATCTCCAGCATTTCGTACATGAGCAGCGCGGCTTCGGAGACGCCGATCACCGCGGCGACCGTGGAGTTCTTCGTCAAAGCGATGAGCACGCTGCCCAGCGGAGCAATGACGGAGCGGAAAGCCTGTGGTAGCACAATGAATCGCAGGTTCTGGCCGAAAGTCAGGCCGAGCGAGCGGCCCGCCTCGGACTGGCCGAGGGAGACGGTGTTGATGCCTGAGCGCAGCGATTCACAAACGAAGGCACCGGTGTAGATCGCCAAGCCGATGATGGCCCACCGGTAGTTGATGTCGGTGATGACATCGGTGCCCAGTGTCCAGCCGAGCGTGGAATACAGGCCCAGCGAACAGAACACGAGAATCAGCGTCAGCGGAGTATTGCGGAAAACAGTGACGTAGGCGGTTCCGACCGCGCGCGCGATCGGCACGGGGGACACGCGCATGGCGGCGACGATGGTGCCCAGGACCAGCGCGCCGACCCCGGCGAAGAAGGTCAGCTTGATGGTCACCCAGAAGGCTTCCAGGATCTTGGTGTCGTACCGCGAGATCAGGTCGAACACGTGGGCGCGGCCCTCCGATCGGATGTGGATTTGCTAATCGGTTGGAACTGGACGCGGGTGGTTCGAGGATCGCCCGAACCACCCGCGGGGGAGAACTCAGTAACGGTTGACCGTCGGCTTCGAAGCGGCCTGGAAGCCGGAGGCACCGACCGTCGAGGCCAGGGCCTTGTCCCAGGAACCGTCGGCGATCATGGCTTCGATGGCGTCGTTGACCTTGTCGCGAAGTTCCTTGTCGCCCTTCTTCAATCCGATGCCGTAGTTCTCGGTGGTGAAGCTCTTACCGACGACCTTCAGCTTGCCCGGCGACTGGGCGGCGAAACCGGCGAGGATGATGTCATCGGTGGTCAGTGCGTCGACCGAACCGTTGAGCAGCGCCTCGACACACAGCGAGTAGGTGTCGAACTCCTGCAGCTGAACGTCCTTGGCGTACTTCTCCTTGACGTTCTGCGCCGGAGTGGAACCCTTCACCGAGCACAGCTTCTTGTTGCCGGTCAGCGACTCCGGGCCGGTGATGTCGGTGTTCTCGGACTTCACCAGCAGGGACTGTCCGGCGACGTAGTACGGGCCCGCGAAGTCGACCTTGTCCTTGCGCTTGTCGGTGATCGAGTAGGTGGCGACGATGAAGTCGACCTGGCCGTTCTCGATCAGCGACTCACGCTGCGGGGTCGGCGACTCCTTGAAGGTGATGCTTTCCGGCTTCACACCGAGCTTGCCCGCCACGTACTTGGCGACCTCGACGTCGAAGCCCGAGAACGAGCCGTCCTTGTTGCGCAGGCCGAGGCCGGGCTGGTCGTACTTGATGCCGACGGTCAGCTTGCCGTCCTTGGCGTTGTCCAGAGCGGACTTCTCGTCGCTGCCGCCGCAGGCGGAGGCGGCCAGCGCCAGGGCGAGCGCCCCGACACCGAAACGAAGTGCACGGGTGATCCTCATCGGGTTCCTAACTCTCTTTGTTTTCGAGATGGGTCAGTGGCTCAAGATCTTGCCGAGGAAATCCTTGGCGCGCTCGGATTTCGGGGCAGTGAAGAAGACATCCGGCGTGGCGTCCTCGACCACTTCGCCGTCGGCCATGAACAGCACCCGGTTGCCGGCGCGGCGCGCGAAGCCCATCTCGTGGGTGACGACCAGCATGGTCATCCCCTCCTTGGCCAGCGACACCATCACATCGAGCACCTCGTTGACCATTTCCGGGTCCAGCGCCGAGGTGGGCTCGTCGAACAGCATCACCTTGGGGTTCATGGCCAGCGCGCGGGCGATCGCCACACGCTGCTGCTGACCGCCCGAGAGCTGGGCGGGGTACTTGTCGGCCTGGTTGGCGATGCCGACCCGCTCCAGCAGTTCCATGGCGCGGGTGCGGGCCGCGTCCTTCTTGATCTTGCGCACCTTGATCGGCGCGAGCATGACGTTCTCGAGAATGGTCTTGTGCGCGAACAGGTTGAACGACTGGAACACCATGCCGACGTCCGCGCGCAGGGCCGCCAGCGCCTTGCCTTCGGCGGGCAGCGGTACGCCGTCGATGGCGATGGCGCCGGAGTCGATCGGTTCGAGGCGGTTGATGGTGCGGCACAGTGTCGACTTGCCCGAGCCGGAGGGCCCGAGCACGATCACGACCTGTCCCTTGGGTACCTCGAGGTTGATGTCCTTGAGGACGTGCAGGTCACCGAAGTGCTTGTCCACCGCCTTCATGGAGATCATCGGCGGGCCGCTGGCGGCCCCCGGCTCCGTGGGCGAGGCGTCCTTGGTCAGCGTCGGCGGCGCGGAGGTGGTAGCGCCATCGTCCCCGTTTGAAGCGTCCCCGTTTGTGTCGGGCGCGGCAGCGGCGTCGGTCATGGTCCAAGACCTTAAGGGGAAAACGTTCTTTTGCCCCGATTTCAGCGACATGCCGTGAAAACACGCCGGTCCGTCACACAGATGTAACAACCCGACCTGCGAGTTTCGGTGAGTCAGCCGCCATGCAGCCACTGTTCTTTGAGCAGCCAGTGGTTGGCCCACCATGCGCGGATGAGCTCCGGGTCGGCGTTCCACGGGGGTGGTGGTGATTCGCCGGGGAAGAGCCAGTTGCCGTCGGGCGCGCCGACCGTCGTGCGAGGTGGGGGAGCGTCGGGGGTGGGTTCGGGTTCGGTTGGTTCCGGTGTCTGCGACGGGGTTCGGGGCGGATCGGAATCCGGTGGTTCAGCAGGTCGTTCCGCGCCGGAATCCGGCAGATCAGCGGGTGACTGCTGGCCGGTGCCAGGTTGGGGTGTGGGGGGTTGCTGGCCGGGGTTCGGGTGAGGTGTCGGGAGCTGCTGGTCAGGGCCGGGCTGGGGTGTGGGGAGTTGCTGGCCCGGGTTCGGGTGAGGTGTCGGGAATTGCTGGCCAGGGCCCGGCTGGGGTGCGGGGAGTTCCTGGTCGGCGCGCGGCAGGTTTGCGGGTGGCTGCGGCACCGAGTCCGGGACTCGCGCCTCGGGCGCCCGACCGGACGTCGCTGTGGTCGGCGGCACGGGCACTGTGGTGAGTGCGCTCGTGGTATCGGGGGACGACTCGTCCCGCAGCGCGCTCAGTGCCAAGGCTCCGGTACCCAGCACCGTCGTGGCAACCGCCGCGGCCAGGAGCCGGCGCGCTCGCCGCGGATCGGGCGGCGCCGCCGGCGCCAGTCGCCGAAGCTGTTCGGCGGCAACCAATGCCGCGCCCCGGGACGCTGCGTCCGCGTGATAGGGGATCAGCGTGATCGACGACGCGAGGCCGCGGCGCAGCGCGGTGGTCAGGCCGGGATCGCCCGCGCCGGCACCGCACAGCACCACGGCGTCGGGCGGGGTGGCGACCGCGTGCAACACCGGCAGGATCGCCGCGGCGGCGTCGGAGTCGACCGAACCGAACGCCCACGAGTCGGCCGAGAGGGTGTCGCGATCGGGCCCGAGGCAGACGTAGGAGGTGTGTCCGTCGAGCACCTCCAGGACCAGCACCGTGCCGAACGCGTGGAAACCGGCTTCGGCGCGGGTCAGCGCCGCCAGCGCGGTCCGATCCGATACCAGCGAGGCCGTCGCCCACGTACTCGTGGCCAGCTGGGTGAGGATCGAGCGGCGCTCGTTCACGGATCGATAGACGATCGCGACATCGGCGAGCCGGACGCCGGGTTCGGCGGCGAACTCGTCGAGCACGCCGATGATCACCGGTCCGGCCGGATCACCCGGCCGGCGCGTACGGGTGGCTCGCGACACGATAGCCGGAGGTTCACCACGCAGGACCACCCCGCGCACCACGGTCCGTTCGACAGATATCCCGACTGTGGCCATACCGAACACCTCTGCTCGCGAACAACTCTCATCGATGGTTCGGCACGAGTGCCTCCGCCGACGGCACAACGGCCCGATTTCTCAGAAAAATGTGCCGTGCCGCCGCGGTGGCCTGGCGGCAAGTCCGGTTTGCATACCCCCGTACCCTGGATGGGTGGATTCGAACGTAGACACGCGCAGTTACGAGGTCCGCACCTTCGGTTGCCAGATGAACGTGCACGATTCCGAGCGCTTGTCCGGCCTGCTCGAGGATGCGGGCTATGTGAAGGCCGCGCCCGGCGCGACGGCCGACCTCGTCGTCTTCAATACCTGCGCGGTCCGGGAGAACGCCGACAACAAGCTCTACGGCACGCTGGGTCACCTCGCGCCGATCAAGGCCGGTCGGCCCGGCATGCAGATCGCCGTCGGCGGCTGCCTGGCCCAGAAGGACCGCGACACCGTGGTGCGCAAGGCGCCGTGGGTGGACGTGGTGTTCGGCACCCACAACATCGGATCGCTGCCGGTGCTGCTGGAACGCGCCCGGCACAACGAGCAGGCCCAGGTCGAGATCCTGGAATCGCTGGAGGCGTTCCCGTCCACGCTGCCGGCCAAGCGCGAATCCGCGTACGCGGGCTGGGTGTCGATCTCGGTGGGCTGCAACAACACCTGCACGTTCTGCATCGTCCCGTCGCTGCGCGGCAAAGAGGTGGATCGACGTCCCGGCGATGTGCTGGCCGAGGTGCAGGCGCTGGTCGACCAGGGGGTCCTCGAGGTCACGCTGCTCGGTCAGAACGTGAATTCCTACGGCGTGAATTTCGTCGACGAGTCCGAGCCGCGCGACCGGTCGGCGTTCGCGAAGCTGCTGCGCGCCTGCGGCGCCATCGACGGATTGGAGCGGGTGCGCTTCACCTCGCCGCATCCGGCCGAGTTCACCGACGACGTCATCGAGGCCATGGCCGAGACCCCCAATATCTGCCCGCAACTGCACATGCCGTTGCAGTCCGGCTCGGATCGGGTGCTCAAGGCGATGCGGCGCTCCTACCGCAAGTCGAAGTTCCTCGGGATCATCGAGAAGGTGCGTGCCGCCATGCCGCACGCCGCCATCACCACCGACATCATCGTCGGTTTCCCCGGTGAGACCGAGGAGGACTTCCAGGAGACCCTGGATGTGGTCCGGCAGGCCCGTTTCACCAGCGCGTTCACCTTCCAGTACTCCATCCGGCCCGGCACCCCGGCCGCCGACATGCCCGACCAGCTGCCGAAAGCCGTTGTGCAGGAACGCTACGACCGGCTGATCGCGGTGCAGGAGGAGGTGTCGCTGGCCGCGAACCAGGCCCTGATCGGCACCGAGGTGGAACTGCTCGTCGCCGAGGGCGCGGGCAAGAAGAACGCCGCCACCGCGCGGATGAGCGGTCGCGCCCGCGACGGCCGCCTGGTCCACTTCCGGCCCGACGGCAGTGCCATCCGCCCCGGCGACCTCGTCACCGTCGACATCACCGCCGCCGCCCCCCACCACTTGATCGCGGATTCGGCGATCAAGTCGCATCGCCGTACCCGCGCGGGTGATGCCCACGAGCGGGGCATCACGCCCAAGACCGACCCGATCGGCGTCGGCCTCGGCCTGCCCCGTATCGGCGTGCCGGCGCCGGAGCCGGTCGCGGTGTCGGGGTGCGCGACAGGTTGCGGTAGCTGATCGCGGGTGCCTGTTTCCGGGCTGGTGGTAGCTGATCACGCTCGCGAGTGGTATCACCGGGAACATGGGCAGCGAATCCGAGGATCGGGACGACGCTACTACCGGACGTAGTGGGGCGGGCGATCCGGCCGGCGGCGGGGATGGCACAGTGGACCCGCCAGGTGCCGCCGATTCAGCCGAAGGAGACGAGGGTTCTGTGAGCTCGGTCGAGAACAGCAAGGATTTCGAGCAGTTCCGCGCGGAACTCGACGCCGTCGAACGGCGCATCGCCGGTGAGATCGATCCGGGTATGCGCGCGATGGTGGTGGCCGGCGCGGTCTTCGTGCTGTTGCTGTCACTGGTGCTGCCGCACACGGGTGCGGCACGCGGTTTCGACGTGCTGCTCGGCACCGAGGTCACCCGGCTGGAGCACATCGGCCTGCCCTCGCGTGTCTTCGTCTGGTTCGCGGTGGTGTTCGGTGTCGGCTTCTCACTGCTGGCCCTGATGACGCGCCGCTGGGTGCTGGCCTGGCTGGCGGTGGCCGGCTCGGCCATCGGCTGCGCGTTCGGTGTCTTCGCCATCTGGCATCGTCAGACGCCGGGCGTCGGCAATATCACCGGCTCGGGTCCCGGGATCGGCCTCATCGTCGGCACCCTCGCCATCATGGTGCTCACCTTCCACTGGATCCGCGTCGTCTGGAGCCGCACCGTGCTGCAACTGGAGGCCGAGGAGCAGCGCCGTATCGCGGCGGCCGAATCCGAAGCCCGCGACCGTCGGCGGCTCACGGGCGAGTAGGGCCGCTGCGTCGCCCTCTCGGCCGGGGCGCGGTGCGGATTGCCGGGACGTGCGGCGGGTGCTCGCCGATGTCTGCTCGGGGAGTGCTCATCCGAGCCGGGCGAGAATTCGTGTGCTGTAGGCGGAGCCGCGGCGGGCGGCGTGGCGGCGGGCGAGGTAGGCGCCGAGGCCGGCGCCCGTCATATTCATCAGTACGTCGTCGATCGAGGTGTAGCGGCCCAGATCCAGTGCGTACTGAGCGATTTCGAGCGATGCCGACAGGACGGCGCCGAGCAGCGTGATCCCGAGGACGCTCGCGCAGCGCGGAAACCGCAGGGGCAGCAGGAAACCCAGTGGCAGGAACAGGATCAGGTTCGCGGCCACCTGGATGACGGTGTTGGCCGACGCCTCGGCGATCGTTTCGAACAGGTCCCGCAGCGGCACCAGGATGAGTTGTCGTTCGCCCTCGGCGGGCGTGAGGATCATCCACACCCAAGGCAGGGTCCCGCCGAGCATTCCGGCCTCCGCGACCGTGTGCCGGAACGCCACCGTCGGGTCCTGCCCCCACCGCACCCGCCACCGGAACACCAGCACGGCGCAGCCCGCCAATACCGGCATCGCCAGCCCCCACACGGTGAGCACGTCGCCCCACGAATTCCATACTTGCCGCACCACATTCACGCTATCGGCCCGGACCTCGATCGCGTTGCGCGCCGACAACACACACCCGGACTCTCCACAATTCCCGCACAAACGCAGACCTGCGGCCGATGACCGCACAGCGGTGCGCGTGGTTGTGCGGGTGGTGTCGCGGGTTGCCTTGGGGAGAGTGGCCTATCCGTCAGCGGTTGCTGACCGCGCCTTCCGCGGCTTCGGCCCATTCCCGCCACTGCTTGGCCTGTTCCAGGGCCTTCTGTGCGTCGCGCTTGTTGCCGGCGGCCTCGGCCTTGGCGGCCTGCTCCTCGAATTGGGCGACCCGTTCCCGGAATTGGGCGGCGCGGGCCATCGCTTCGGGATCGCTGCGACGCCACTGGGCGTCGGCGGCCTCGCGCACCCGCTTCTCGATGGCGCGGAGTTTGCCTTCGAGTTCCTGGATGCGCTCGCGTGGGACCTTGCCGAGCGCGTCCCACTTGTCCTGGAGTTCACGCAGGGCGGCGCGGGCGGCGTCCAGGCCGTTGGCCGGGTCGATGTGCTCGTAGGCGCGCAGCAACTCCTCCTTGGCGGCGGCATTGTGCTCGAACTCGGCGTCGCGTTCGGAGACCGCGGCATTGCGCGCCGCGAAGAAGACGTCCTGGGCGCTCTTGAACCGGCGCCACAGCGCTTCATCGGCTTCGCGCGGGGCTCGACCGGCGGCTTTCCATTCGGTCAGCAGGTCGCGGAAGACGGCGGCGGTACCGCTCCAGTCGGTGGAGCCGGACAGCTCCTCGGCGCGCACGCACAGCTCGTCCTTGCGGGATTTGGCGGCGGCGCGCTCCCGGTCCAGCTCGGCGAAGTGGGCGCCACGGCGCCGGTTGAACGCCTCGCGGGCCTTGGAGTACCGCTTCCACAGCGCGTCGTCGACCTTGCGGTCGACACCGCGGATGGACTTCCACTCGTCGAGGATCTCGCGCAGCCGATCACCCGCGGCCTTCCACTGGGTGGAGTCGGCGGCGATCTGCTCGGCCTCCAGGCACAGCTGTTCCTTGCGCTCGGTGTGCTCGTGCTTGGCCCGCTCCTTCTCTTCCTTGGCGTGCGCGGCCGCCTCTTCGGAGTGCTCCGCGATCGCCTGCAAGCGCCGGGCCAGCCCGTCCACATCGCCGATGACGGCGGCGGTCGGCAGCGACTCGGCCAGGGCCACGGCGGCGGCCTTGGTCTTGCGGGCATCCGCGCCCGCGGCCAGCCGGGCCTCCAGCAACGCCACCTCGGTGGCCAGATCATCGAAGCGGCGGCCGAAATGCGCCAGCCCCTCGGCGGCGTCACCGGCCTGCCAGGAGCCCACGACGCGTTCGCCCGCAGCGGTTTTCACCCAGGCGGTGCCGTCGTCGTCGACCCGTCCCCAAGCACTGGGATCTGTGACGGTAGGCACGACGACGGGATGCGGATGCGGCTGAGCCGGGCCGGGAGCGGGTTTGGTCGCATGCGGTTTGGGGTGGGCGCCGCCGGGCTTGGGTGCGCCGGACGGGCGCGGGCCGGGGGTGGGAGCAGCCGAGCCCCCGGGGGTGGCGGCCGCGGGAGCTTGCGGAGCCGGCGGGGTGGGGGAACTCGGCTGCGTGGCCTTCGCGGTTCCGTTGCTGTCGCTCATTGCTCTCCGTCCTTTGCCGCGCGCCACGGCTGCCTGGTTACGCCTTAGCTCATTCCATTGAACCCGGTCCGAGCTCTTCGAGACCATCGATCCACGCTTCTCCTCCGGTGGATTCCGGTGGATAGCAACCCGTGATGACCTGGGTTGTAGCACCTCGAGACTATCAATCCCCGGCCGGTAACGGCGCAGAGACACTCGAGGTCGCTGCGCGAGCGGGCCCGGGCCGTCGCCACGGTGGTGCACAGGGGCGTTGACGGCAGCGGCTACCGTTTACCGCGTGTTCTCCCTAGCGGCCCTGGTCCCGTCGCCGCCGATCCTGGTTCCCGAGCTCGGTGGCGCGGTGGCGCGCACCGATTCGGACCCGGCCGCGCCGTTGCGCGCGGCCGCCCTGAAGGCGGTGCGCACCCTGGACGCGGCGGGCGAGTGGCTCGTCGTCGCGGTCGGTGACCACGAGCCCGGGGTGGACAGGTCGAGCGGGGTCGGTACGTTCCGCGGCTACGGTGCCGACGTCCGGGTGGCGATGTCGGACGGGCCGCTGCTGGGCGTGCCCGAGAGTGTCCCGGACCCGGCGTGGCCGTTGCCGGCGCTGGTTGCCGGGTGGCTGCGGGCCCAGGTCGCGCACGAGGCGAACGTGCGGGTGATGTTCGTGGACCCGGAGTCCTCGGTCGAGGAGTGTGTGAGTTTCGGCCGCGCCGTTCGCGCCGATCTGGACGGCACGCGTCCGGCCACCGGCGTGCTGGTGATTGCCGACGGCGCGGCGACCCTGACCACCAAATCGCCCGGCTACCTGAACCCGCGGGCAGTCGCCGTGCAGGCCGAACTCGACGCGGCTCTGGCCGCCGGTGACGTGCCCGCGTTGCGGGCGCTGGATCCCGAGCTGTGCGCGCAGGTCGCGATCGCGGGCCGCGCGGCCTATCAGGTATTGGCCGGACTCTTCGCCGACGACCGGCCGATCGCTGAAACCCTGTACCAGGACGCGCCTTTCGGCGTCGGCTACCACGTCGGCACCTGGCGGCCGGACGGTGCGCGGTGAAACCCGTCGCGGTGGTCGGCCCCACGGCGACCGGCAAATCGGATCTCGGCCTGGAGCTGGCGCAGCGGCTGGGCGGCGAGATCGTCAATATCGATGCCATGCAGCTCTACCGCGGCATGGATATCGGCACCGCGAAACTACCGGTGGCACAGCGTCGCGGTATCGCGCACCACCAGCTCGACGTCCTCGATGTGACCGAATACGCGACGGTCGCCGCCTACCAGAGCGCCGCCATCGCGGACGTGGAGGCGATCACGGCGCGCGGGCACGTCCCCGTGATCGTCGGCGGTTCGATGATGTATGTCCAAGCGCTGCTCGATAATTGGGAGTTCCCGGCGACCGATCCGACCGTGCGGGGGCGCTGGGAGGCTTTTCTCGGCGAACACGGTGTGGCCGCGGTGCACGCGGAGCTGACCCGCGTCGATCCGGCGGCGGCGGCCACCATTCTGCCGTCCGACGGGCGGCGCATGGTGCGCGCGCTGGAGGTGGTGGAGCTGACCGGCCGCCCGTTCGCGGCATCCGCACCCACCATCGGCGAACCGCGCTGGGGCACAACGATTATCGGCGTGGACCGGGAGACCGCGGAACTCGATGCGCGAATCGAATCGCGGACCGAGCTGATGTTCGAGACCGGTCTGGTCGAGGAGGTCCGCGGGCTGATCGACCAGGGCCTGCGCGACGGTGTCACGGCTCGTCGCGCCATCGGCTACGCCCAGGTCCTGGCCTATCTGGACGGCGAATCGGATCTGGACCACGCCAAGGAGCGCACCCTGATCGGCACCCGCCGCTACGTCCGTCGCCAGCGCTCCTGGTTCCGGCGCGACCCCCGGGTGCGCTGGGTCGACGGCGCCGACCCGGATCTGCTCGCGACCGCGCTCACCATCCTGGCGGAGGACCTGCGCGGCGCCGCGACGGATGGTTCGGCGCGATGAGCCGGACCTCGAGGTGCCGTGGTGGTGTTCGAAGCGACCGCGATTCGACAGTTTTCGGCCCGACGGAACGGACAGCGCAGTGAACCAGCACTCTCGGCACCGACCGGACGGCAAACGGGTGAGCACCCGCAATGCGTCGGTCCAGGTCTGGCAGGCGTATCTGACCAATCGTGCCACCCGCAACCGCGACTCCCGCTTCCTGGTGCAGGGGGTGCGCCCGATCACCCAGGCGATCGCCGCCGGCTGGCCGCTGGAGACGCTGCTGTATCGCCTCGGCGGCGCCGAATTGTCGAGCTGGGCAAGGGAACTGCTGGACACGGCGCCGGTGCCGTGCGTCGGCCTGGTCCCCGAGCTCATGGCCGAACTCGGCGAGAAGTCCACGGGGACACCGGAAGTCGTCGCGGTAGCGATGTCGCGGCAGCAGAGCCTGGAGACCTTCGAACCGGGTGAACCCGGCGAGACTCCGCCCGTGGTCGTCGTTTTCGACCGCCCCAACTCGCCCGGCAATCTCGGTACCCTCATCCGGTCGGCCGACGCCTTCGGCGCCAGTGGCGTCATCGTCACCGGCCACGGCGCCGACCAGTACGACCCACAGGCCGTGCGCGCCTCCACCGGGTCGCTGTTCGGCCTGCCGGTACTGCGCGCCGCCGGCGCCGCCGAGGTCCTGGCCTTCCGGGATCGCCAGATCCAGCGCGGCATACCGACCCGCATCGTCGGCACCGACGAACGCGGCACGCACGCCATCTTCGACCAGGATTTCGCCGAGGCCACCATCCTGGTGGTCGGCAACGAGACCAGCGGCATGAGCCAGGCCTGGCTGGGGGCGTGCGACGATCTGGTGTCCATTCCGATGGGGGGTACCGCGAGTTCGCTGGGCGCGCCGTCCGCGGGCGCGGTCGCCCTCTACGAAATATCCCGGCAGCGCCGGACGTTTGCCCGATGAGTAGCGAGGAGACGAGGAACGTGGCCGACATCGAGTTCAGCAAGGGACACGGCACCCAGAACGATTTCGTGGTGTTGCCCGACCCCGATGTGCGCCTCGAGCTGACCGTCGATCGGGTGTCGGCCCTCTGCGATCGCCAGCGCGGCATCGGCGCGGACGGTGTGCTGCGGGTGGCGCGGGCCGGTGCGCTGCGTGCTGCCGGTGTACTCGACACGATTCCCGACGGGATCGCCGCCGAGGACTGGTTCATGGACTACCGCAACGCCGACGGATCGATCGCCGAGATGTGCGGCAACGGTGTCCGGGTGTTCGCCCACTATCTGGCCGCCAAGGGGCTGGAGACCCGCACCGAGTACGTGGTCGGCAGCCGCGGCGGGCCGCGTCCGGTCACCGTGCACGCCGCCGACGCGGTGCACGGCGAGGTCACCGTGGCCATGGGCCCGGTCCGCGAGCTCGGCCCCGCCACCGCCACCGTCGCGGGCGGTGCGTACTCCGGGATCGGGATCGATGTCGGCAACCCGCACCTGGCCTGCGTCGATTCGAATCTGACCGCCGACGCGCTGGCGAAACTCGATCTCAGCGTCTCCCCGGGGTTCGACCCGGAGTTGTTCCCGCGCGGGGTCAATGTCGAAATCCTGACGGCGATCGGTTCGGACTGCGCCGTCGACATGCGCGTCTACGAGCGCGGTGTCGGCGAAACCCGTTCGTGCGGAACCGGAACCGTCGCCGCGGCCGCGGCGGCCTTGGCATACCGGGGTTTCCGGATTCAGCAGGACACCGGCGAGGTGATCGTCCGGGTGCCCGGTGGTCAGGTCACGGTCGCGTTGACCAGCGGCTCGGCGACGCTGCGCGGTCCGTCGGAGCTGGTGGCGACGGGCGTGATCGCGGCGGACTGGTGGGACGCGCTCTGACCGGCGGGGGTTAACGAATCGCCGTCGCCCGGCGACGAACCAGGGGGGCGGCGACCTCGCCGCGGCTCGAACGGCACGTGCACCACACCATCCGGGAAGGAACACGCCATGTCCAGCCGATCCACACTTCTCGCCTGTTCGTTCGCGGCGGCGGCCGCGGGGGTCTGCATTACCGCCGCACCGGCCGCGGCCGACGGAATCGACGACTACACGCCGGTGAACTCCGCCGACTATCTGCTCTCGGACCCGGACCGTCCGGGCACCGCGTTCTTCAAGACCCCCGACAACCGGTATTGCGCCATCTACTGGAACACCGGCTACGTCGGCTGCGACGCCGTGTCGATGGACGCGCCGCCCGGAACGAATCAGTTGCGCGCGGCCACCTGGGAGGCGGCCGGGTTCCGGTTCTCCGATCAGCCGAACTTCACCCACCCCGACGCCCGGGTGCTGCCCGAGGGGCACCGGCTCACGTGGGATTCGGCGACCTGCGGTGTCGGCTACCAGGGCACCGTCACCTGCGCGGCGGGTCCGCACGGGTTCACGCTCTCGGCCGTCTACAGCGTTCTGCACTGATTCCTCGTCGGCCCAGGACGCACCACGAATAATCGGCGTGCGTCCTGGCGTGGCAACGTGGCAGCATAGAAGGCGTATGACGAACTCAGAGACTTTTGACATGACTCCGGTCGACGGTGACGATCACGCCGACGAGGCTGCCGACACCCGCGATGCCGTCGCCGAGCACGCCGCCCGGATGGCGGCGCGCGAGGAGCGGTTGAAGGGCACCGCCCACGCCGGATGGGCCGCCGAGCCCAGCGGCCACGAGCCGACCCGCGGCGAGATGCAGCTCGACGAACGCAGTTCGCTGCGCCGTGTCGCCGGGCTGTCCACCGAGCTCACCGACATCACCGAGGTCGAGTACCGGCAGCTGCGGCTGGAACGCGTGGTGCTGGTCGGCGTCTGGACCGCCGGCACGGTCGCCCAGGCGGAGGCGAGCATGGCCGAGCTGGCGCTGCTCGCGGAGACCGCGGGCTCGGAGGTGCTGGAGGCGCTGATCCAGCGCCGCGACAAGCCCGACCCGGCCACCTACATCGGTTCCGGCAAAGCCGAGGAATTGCGCGCCGTCGTGCTCGACAGCGGCGCCGACACGGTGATCTGCGATGGTGAACTGACCCCGGCTCAGCTGACCGCGCTGGAGAAGGTGGTCAAGGTCAAGGTGATCGACCGGACCGCCCTGATCCTGGATATCTTCGCCCAGCACGCCACCTCCAGCGAGGGCAAGGCGCAGGTCGCGCTGGCCCAGATGGAGTACATGCTGCCGCGACTGCGCGGCTGGGGTGAGTCCATGTCCCGGCAGGCCGGTGGCCGTGCGGGCAGCAATGGCGGCGTGGGTCTGCGCGGTCCCGGTGAGACCAAGATCGAGACCGATCGCCGTCGCATCCGCGAGCGAATGGCCAAGCTGCGCCGCGAGATTCGGGAGATGAAGACCGCGCGCGATACCAAGCGGTCGCGGCGCACGGGCAGCGGTATCCCGTCGGTCGCGATCGTCGGCTACACCAACGCGGGTAAGTCCAGCTTGATGAACAGCCTGACCGGCGCCGGTCTGCTGGTGCAGGACGCGCTGTTCGCCACCCTCGATCCGACCACCCGCCGGGCCGCGCTGGACGACGGCCGCGAGGTCGTGTTCACCGACACCGTCGGCTTCGTGCGGCATCTGCCCACCCAGCTGGTCGAGGCGTTCCGCTCCACGCTGGAGGAGGTGACCGGCGCCGACCTGCTGCTGCATGTCGTCGACGGATCCGATCCGATGCCGTCCGGTCAGATCAAGGCGGTCCGTGAGGTGATCACCGATGTGATCAAGGAGCAGGGCACGGCCGCGCCGCCGGAACTGCTGGTGGTCAACAAGATCGACAATGTGGAGCCGATGGAGCTGACCCGCCTGCGCGCACTGCTGCCGGACGCGGTGTTCGTCTCCGCGCACACCGGCGCGGGGCTGGCGGAGCTGCGGGCTCGGCTGGCCGAGGTGCTGGGTGGCCTCGATGTGGAGGTCAGTGTGCTGCTGCCGTACACGCGCGGGGATCTGCTGGCGCGGGTGCATGCGGACGGGCGCATCATCGGGTCGACGCACGAGGAGGGTGGTACGCGGGTGCACGCCCGGGTGCCGCATGCGCTGGCCGCGGCGCTGTCGGAGTTCGCGCACGCATCCACGAACGGGATCGCTTCGGAATAGGTGTCGGTCGGCGGGATTTCGCGCGGGGGGTCCGCCGAAATGCCGCCGACCGTCCGCGTTTCGGCCGGAAACAGCGCGAGTGGGGTCGCTACGGGCTGAATTGCAACCGGTTCCAATTCATGCGCTACCCTCGAAACAGCCGCACCTGAGTTGTGGCGCAGGGGACAGTAATTCCACTACGACGACGTGCTGGGATCCGACATTCGATGGGGACACCGATGCCTGAATCCTTGACCGATGGCGCGCCGCTCGAGGTGCGCCTGAGCGCGGCCGACAGACTCGTGATCGAGGCGATCACCGCGCCGACCCGGGCGTGGACCAGCCCGATCTTCCACGGGCTGGACAATATTCCGGCCGAAGGCCCGGTGCTGCTGGTCGGCAATCACACGCTGACCGGCGGTTTGGACGCGCCGCTGCTGCTGCCCGAGGTATTGCGACAGCGTGGGCGGCTGCTGCGCGGCCTCGCCGAGGACGTGCTGATCCGGGTGCCCGGACTGCGAGAGTTCCTGCAGCACTTCGGAATCGTGCGCGGCAATCGGCGCAATTGCATGACCTTGCTGCGGCGCGGTGAGGCTCTGATCGTGTTCCCGGGCGGCGGTCGCGAGGCGGTCGGCCGCAAGGGGGAGCAGAAGTACACGCTGGACTGGCGGGGCCGAACCGGCTTCGCGCACATGGCGATCGAGACCGGCGCCACCATCGTGCCGATCGCCATGATCGGCGGCGATGATGTCTACGACATCGTCTTGGACGGGCGGCATCCGATGATGACGCCGCTGCGGAAGGTGGTCGAGGCGATCGGGCTGAAATCCGATCTGACGCCACCCCTCATCCGCGGAATCGGTCCCACCCTGATCCCGCGCCCGGAACGTTTCTACTTCTCCGCGGGCGCGCCGATCGACCCGGAGCCGTGGCGCGCCGCGGACAACCCCGAGGCCGCGGCCACCGAACTCCGCGATGTCGTGCGCAAGGCGCTGGAGGAGGAGATCCGCTTCCTGCTCGCCGAGCGGGCGAAGGATCCGGGCCGGACCCTCGCCGGCCGCCTGCGGGGGCTATTACCCCGATAGGCCGCTTCCAGACGTGATTCCCGTCGCAATTCCGCACCGCATCCGTTCCGGCATCCACGGCCGAAGCCTGTTTCGACCGTGGGTTCGCCGGATCGTTACGGCGTGCGCCTAATGGTCTGCTGAGAAATCTCTGGCAGCCTCTCAGCAAGCGTTTCGTACGGTGATCGCCATGTTCTGGAGCAGGAAAGTGGCAGTGCTGGCGGCGGTAGCGGCGATGGGATCCGGTGGCGCCACGGCCTACGCGGCGACACCGCAGGACCCGATCATCGCGTCCGGCAATCTGCTGGCCACGCCGCGGTCCGCCGACGGTTCCCGCATCGCGAGCTACGACATTCTCGACGAACGCAGTGTGCGGCTCCAGGTCTACTCGGCCGCGATGGACAAGAACATCCAGATCGACGTGCAGCGTCCGCGCGACGCGTCGACGCCGCGCCCGACCCTCTACCTGCTGGCCGGCGCGGGCGGTGGCGAGGACAAGGCGACCTGGGCCGCGCAGACCCAGGTGCCGCAGTTCCTGGCCGAGCAGGACGTGAATCTCGTTCAGCCGGTCGGCGGCAAGTTCAGCTACTACACCGACTGGATCGCCGAGGACCCGGAACTCGGCGTCAACAAGTGGAAGACCTTCCTCACCGAGGAGTTGCCGCCGCTGATCGACGGCGCGTTCGATACGACCGGCGTCAATGCCATTGCCGGACTGTCGATGTCGGGCACCTCGGTGCTCCAACTGGCCGAGGCGAAGCCGGGGCTGTTCCGATCCGTCGCCGCCTACAGTGGCGCGGCGCAGATCAGCGACCCGGTCGGCTACGACTTCGTCAGCACGGTGGTGCGCGCCGGTGGCGGCGATCCGGACAACATGTACGGACCCGAGGACGACCCGCGCTGGGCCGAGAACGATCCGCTGGTGCACGCGGAGCGGCTGCGCGGCACCCACCTGTTCATCTCGAGCGGTTCCGGCCTGCCGGGGCAGTGGGACACCCTCGACGGCGAGTTCGCGCTGCCCGGCCCGGGCGGGCTCGCGAACCAGCTGACCGTGGGCGGCGCGCTGGAAGGTGCGACCAACTGGGGTTCGCACAATCTGCAGAACCGCTTGAACGAGCTCGGCATCCCGGCCACCTACGACTTCACCCCGGTCGGCACCCACTCGTGGGGTTACTGGCAGGACGCCTTCCTGCCCCCCTGGCCGGTGCTCGCTCAGGGGCTCGGCCTGCCCGCCTGATTCCGTCTTCCCACTTCAATTGCCTCATCTGGTGAATGGATGACCAGGTGGGGCAATTGTTTCCTGCCCAGAAGTGAACTGTCGTTCTCGTTCGGGGTACCGTATGGGGGAAGCGACGGGTAGGTGTGGACCGCCCGGCTGTGGTCACTAGGAGGTTGGTGTGGAGCGCACACTGTTCGAGCCCGAACACGATCTGTTCCGCGAGTCGTTCCGCAAGTTTCTCGATCAGCATGTGGCCCCGAACCACGCGAAGTGGGAAGAGCAGGGCATCGTCGACCGCGATGTCTGGCTCGAGGCGGGAAAGCAGGGCTTCCTCGGCATGGCCGTGCCGGAAGAATTCGGTGGCGGCGGCGTCAAGGACTTCCGCTACAACGCCGTCATCACCGAGGAGTCGGTGAAGGGGCAGTACTCCGGCCTCGGCTTCGCCCTGCACAACGATGTCATCGCGCCCTACCTGCTGGAACTGGCCAATGACGAGCAGAAGCGGCGCTGGCTGCCCGGCTTCTGCACCGGCGAGATCATCACCGCCATCGCCATGACCGAACCCGGCACCGGCTCCGACCTCCAGGGCATCAAGACCCGCGCGGTCCGCGACGGTGACGACTGGATCCTCAACGGCGCCAAGACCTTCATCACCAACGGCATCAACTCCGACATCGTCATCGTGGTTGCCCAGACCGACCCCGAGAAGGGCGCGCTCGGCTTCAGCCTGCTCGTCGTCGAACGCGGTATGCCCGGATTCGAACGCGGCGCCAACCTGGACAAGCTCGGCCTCAAAGCCCAGGACACGGCGGAGCTGTCGTTCACCGATGTCCGGGTTCCGGGTAAGAACCTGCTCGGCGTCGAAGGGCAGGGCTTCATCCACCTCATGCAGAACCTGCCGCAGGAACGCATGTCCATCGCCGTCATGGCCGCCGCGGCGATGGAGGCATGCCTGGACATGACCATCCAATACGTCCGGGACCGCAAGGCTTTCGGCAAGCCGATCGGCGCGCTGCAGAACACCCGATTCGTGCTGGCCGAGCTCGCCACCAAGACCACCGCGGTGCGGATCATGGTCGACCGGTTCGTCGAGGACCTGAACGCGGGCACACTGTCGGTCGAGGACGCGGCCATGGCGAAATGGTGGAGCACCGAGGAGCAGGTCGATCTGATCGACCGCTGCCTGCAATTGCACGGCGGCTACGGCTACATGAAGGAATACCCGATCGCCAAGGCCTACATGGACGCTCGCGTGCAGACCATCTACGGCGGCACCACCGAGATCATGAAGGAGATCATCGGCCGCTCGCTGAATTTGAGCTGATCGATCTCGAGATATCCACGGCCGCACGGTATTCCGTGCGGCCGTCGGCGTCAGCGGGGATCGTCCTCGGCGGGATTCCACGGTGTCGCCGCCGGACGATACTTCGACGACCGCTTCGTACGAGGCTTGCCCGGCGCCGGTTCGGGCGCCCAATGCGGCCGCTGAAGCGGGGGCAGATTCAGGCTGTTGTGCGCTGGGAGATCCAGACTTCCGAACCCCGCGTCGGGCGGAAGTGACTCGGGGGCCCGGAAGTCGCCGATCAGCGGCTGAACATCGCCTACCGGGGCGCGGTTACCGCCGGCCCGCGCGCGGGTGCCGCCGGACGGGATGGGGTTGCCGTCGGCGCGCGCACGGGTGTCGCCCGGAGCGCGAGTGTCGCTGGGAGGCGCTGGAATCGGATTCCGGAATCCACGCGGTGAGGTATCGACGACGCTATGGTCCGGAACCCGCGGAAATTGCGGCCCTTCGACTGTGAGCGGTTCGGTGACCTGATCCGCGCCCCAGTCACCGGCGGCCGTCCGAGTCTCCGCCTGCTGCGGTGACCGAGGTTGCTGTGCGGGCGTGGTGTGCGTCGGCGTATAGCCATGGCCGAGCCCTGGCGGCATATTCGGTGTGCGGTCGCTGCCGGGCGCGAGCGGGATATGCGCGGCCGGGTGGCTGCCGGGCGGAGTGCGTGTGGATCCGTGGTGGTCGGGGGTTGGTGGGATGTGCGCGGCTGTGTGGCTGCCGGGTGGGGTGTGCGGGGCGCTGTGGCCGTCGGGAGCAAGTGGGATGTGCGCCACTGGGTCGACGCCCGGCGGAAGGTATGTGCGGCCCCCTGGTACGTGAGAGGTGTCGCGTGCTGTCGGAAAGGTATCGGGCGACTGGCGTTTCGGTCGCGCTGGAGGCGCGTTGTCGATCGGGTAGGCCGAGTGGCCGGGATGGATGGCAGCGGGCTTCGGCTGCGGCGTCGGGGTAGTCGGCGGACCCGAAGTCGATTCGCCGCTGCCGCGGGATGAGAATGCCTGCCCGCCCGAGAGTCCGGCACCCGACTCGATTCCGCTCTCCGCCGGTCGAGCCCGGTCGGCCTCCGGCTCGGTTCGGGCTTTCGATGGCCGGGCGGTGCGGGATGCTGCCCCGGTCTTGCTGTCCGGTCGCGGGGGCGCTGGTTCGGACCCGGTGGTCGGTGTGGGATGTGTCGGTTCGGTGGGTGGCTGCTCGGTGGAAACCGGGGTGGGTGGGGTGGTTTCGTCGGCGAGTAGGGCGCGTTCGGCTCGGAGTTCGGCGTCGGTGGGTTGGTAGCGGCCGATGTGGGGGTTGTAGTGGCCTGCGAAGAAGGGGTCGCGGGGGAGGGGGCGGCCGTCGTTGTGGTGGGCGATGTAGGTGTGGATGGCGGGGTTGTGGCCGGGGCGGTATCTGGGCGCGAGAGGGTCGCCGATGTGCTCGTGCTCTGCTGCCTGCAATGCCCTACCCCCCGAATCCGCCCGCCAGTCCGGCGAACAGAAAACTACCTACCCTCTATAGGACGTATTCAACCCCGGTCGGGTTCCCGCGATTCGAGATTTGGCGCACATGCGAAAAGCGCCCGCACCGAGCCGGTGCGGGCGCTGACGCGACGGTGTCAGAGGTTTGCGCCGAGCACGCCGCCGACCGCGCCGCCGACGACCGCGCCGCCGACAGCGAACGGGATACCCGCCGCGGCCGCGCCGGCGACGCCGCCGAGCACGCCGCCGACGGTGCCGCCGACGGTGACGGCGACCCACGGGTTCACGATCCATACCGGCGCGGTGGCGACGGTGCCGATGAGCGTGCCGGCGGCTGCGCCCGCCACGCCGCCGACGATGGCGGCGGGGACACCCGCGCCGACCGCGCCGACCGCGGCGCCGGCGAGCACACCGGCCGCGATCTTGTCGGCGCGCGCGGGATCGATGCCGATCGACCGGCCGCCGGTGGAGATCGCGGCTTCGATATCGGCGGCGGTGGTGTTGACCGGGTCGAGGATGGTGTCGGGGACGCTCTCGGGCACCGGCTGGGTGAAATCGCCGAGGCGCAACGTGCGCGGCGGCGGCGCGATCGGCGCGACGGGGGTGACCGGGGCGGGCAGGTGCAGGGCCTGCACATCGAGCGGCGGGGCCTGGGTGGGCGCGGGGATCG
This sequence comes from Nocardia sp. NPDC127579, assembly GCF_042672005.1. Lineage (NCBI taxonomy): Bacteria > Bacillati > Actinomycetota > Actinomycetes > Mycobacteriales > Nocardiaceae > Nocardia > Nocardia sp. NPDC127579. The sequence goes on from NZ_JBHXVZ010000006.1 coordinate 199,676, forward strand.
GGCGCCGATGCTGCGGGACGGCGTAATCGAGCGGACGCGGCGGGGCGGTGATGCCCGGCTGTACCGGAGCGGTGATGCCCGGCTGTACCGGGGCCGACCGTTCTACCGCCGGTCCGGGCTGCACGACGGTGACGCCGGGCTGGAACGCCGAGTAACGAGGCGCGGGGCGGTCGGGGGCAGGCTCGGAGTGCGGCGCGGGGGCGGGGGCGGCGGGGCTGCTGGGCCGGGGCGCCGCGCTGCTGCTGGGCGCCGGACTGGGCGCGGCCTGCCGCGGTTCGGTGGTGCTGGTGCACGCGACCGCCACGGCGAGCGGGAGCACGCCCGCGACCAGGGGACGGAGGGCGCGCCGCGACGCGCCGGACTGAACTTCTCGTTGCCGACTCACGTCGAAAAACCTCACCGGGATTGATGGTTGATTCCTCTCGGCCGAGCGGGTCGGCCGATCGCCGGTGATAGTAGCTGAAAGAAAGCTGAGTAACGCGACCTGGGTTGCGATGTTCGCAGCGGAGAACCTGCTGGGGGTCTTGTGCGTCGCGGGCCTGCGCCTCCGTGGATCGATACGGAGCCGACCGCAGCCGGTCGAATGATCGGCTGACTATTTGCCAGCGGTCAGAGAACGACCACGTAGGTGTTCATGCCGCGCTGGCGATGTTCGCCGACCGAGCACCAGAACTGATAGACGCCCGGCGCCAGATCGACCGTCACTTCAGCCGTATCGCCGGGGCGGACGACCGCGGTGCGCGCGATCTCCGTGCCGAGCAGATCGGAGACCACCAGATCGTGCGGCGCGTGCCCGGTGTTGTTGGTGGTGAATGTATGTGTGCCGGGTGGCAGCCACATGGGTACGGCGACGCTGTACTCGTATTCGTCGATCGTGACGCGACTGTCCTCGTGTACCGCGTGGGGTTCGGCGGGTGTCGGTGGTTCGGCCGGAACCGGTGTCACGCCGAGAATCGCGGAGCTGGAAAGGGCGGCCAGGATGCCTGCCGTGTACCGCCTCGTCTGTGTTTTCATCGCCCGCTCCTCAGGGGTTGTGGGGCGTAGACGCGCGCAATGCTGCGTAGTTGGAAGCCTACGCCGCTCGGGGGTGTGTCGACCCTGGCGGCGGACGTGCCCATTGCACTCTTACTCAGGTTAGGCTAACTTTACCGACGCCTGCCGGGTGGTAGCCACGGCAAGCGCGAACGAATCGGTACGAGTGAGGGATAGGTACAGCACGATGAGGATGAGGAACTTCGCTGCGGCGTCGATGATTACGATCGCCGCGTTGACGGTCGCCGGCGGCACCGCCGGCGCCGCACCGGCTCCGGTCGCACCGCAGGGCGGGTTCACCGTGCCGATCGTGCCCGGTGTGATCAACTACACCACGAACAACGACGGCAACTCCGCCGTCGTCACCACCGACGCGGGCAGCCTGGTGGTCAAGGATGGACAGTTCCAGATCCTTTCTCCCGCAGGCGATATCGTCGGCGGCGTGCCGCTCGAGGTGAACGTCGAGGATATCGTCTACCCGGTGCGCGCCACCATCGAGGGCAATCGGGCGACGCTGACCCCGGTCGTCGAGGCCGCGTTCTACCGTCCGGCCGTGTTCGCTCCCAAGCAGGTCGCCGCGTCGACTCCGGAGCAGCGGGAGCAAGCGGCCTGGTCCAAGTTCGGTAGCCGGCTGTCGGTGGGCGCCGCGGTCGGCGCGATCATCGGCGCCATCGGCGCGGGCGTCGTCGGCTGCGTTGCCGGTGGTGTGCTCGGTCTCGGTCTGACCCTGCCGGTGGCGCTGCTGCTCGGCGGCGGTCCGATCGCCGGCTGCCTCGCCGGTGCGATGACCCTGGGCCCGCTGGGCGCGATGGCGGGCACCATCGTGGTGGGCGCGCCGGTCGCGATCGCCGCGGCGATCGAGTACTTCAACGCCGTCAACGCGCCGCTGGCTCCGGAGGAGCCGAAGAAGTAGCCCGATGTGGTGAGTTCGGTTTCGGCCGGTGTGTCCCGTGACGGGCGCACCGGCCGCGGCCGTTTGCTGAGTAGGAGAGATCGGTGGTCGAAACACCCACGGTCGCAACGGTATCCACCGCGGCGATGGCACGGCGGACGCTCTGGTTGCTGATCGGGGTCGGGGTGCTGGCGGGGGTCTGTGTGCTGAGCCTGATGATCGGGGCCCGCGATATTCCGATGGGCACCACCTGGGATGCCCTGTGGCACTTCGACGGATCCGACGATCAGGTGGTGGTCCGGACGCTGCGGGTGCCGCGCACCGTGCTCGGGCTGATCGTCGGTGCGGCACTGGGCGTTTCGGGTGCGCTGATCCAGGCGATGACCCGCAATCCGCTGGCGGATCCCGGAATTCTGGGCGTCAACGCGGGTGCGGGCTTCTTCGTCGCGCTCGGCGTGGCGGTGTTCGGGCTGACCAGCGTGTGGTCCTACGTGTGGTTCGCGTTCCTGGGCGCGGCCGTGGTGGCGGTGGCGGTGTACGCCCTGGGCTCGCTGGGGCGCGGCGGCGCGACGCCGATCCGGCTGACGCTGGCCGGTGTGGCGCTGGGCGCGGTGCTGACCGGCGTCACCATGGGCCTGATGCTGCTCGACCCGGACACCTTCGACCAGATGCGTTTCTGGAACGCGGGTTCGGTCGAGGGGCGCGGCATGGTCATCGTCTGGCCGGTGGCGTGTTTCGTCGCGGTCGGTCTGACCGTGGCGCTGGCGGTGGCGCGCCCGCTGAACGCGCTCGCGCTCGGTGAGGATCTGGCGCGCACACTGGGCACCGATATCGTCCGCACCCGGGTGCTGGCCGTGATCGCGGTGACCCTGCTGTGCGGTGCGGCGACCGCGGCCGCCGGGCCGATCGGCTTCGTGGGCTTGATGATTCCGCATGTGGCCCGCTGGTTCGTCGGCGCGGACCAGCGCTGGATTCTGCCGTATTCGATGGTCGGTGCGCCGATTCTGCTACTGGTCGCCGATATCGTCGGCCGCCTGGTGGTGCGGCCCGATGAACTGGCGGTGGGGATCGTGACCGCGTTCGTCGGCGCGCCGGTGCTCATCGCCCTGATCCGCCGTAAGAAAGTGAGTTCGCTGTGACCGCCTGCCCGATTGCCGCGCCGAGATCGGCGCGACCGCGAGGGCAGGGGGCCCCGTGGTGAAGTCCTCCTCGCGAATCGATTTCGGGCGTCGAACGGTGGTCTTGCGCGTCGGCGAACGGGTTTCGGTGCGGATCGGGCTGCGCACGCCGGCCGTGATCACGATCCTGGTCGCGGCCGGTGCCGTTGTCGCGGTGCTGGCGCTGGGCACCGGCGACTACCAGTTGGCGCCGGCGACGGTGGTGCGGGCCGTGTTCGGGGATTCGAGTCGGCTGGCCGAGTTCGTCGTGATGGATCTGCGGATGCCGCGGGTGCTGCTGGCGATCATGCTCGGCGCGGCGCTCGGCGCGAGCGGCGCGATCTTCCAGTCGCTGACCCGTAATCCACTGGGCAGTCCCGATGTGATCGGTTTCAACACCGGGGCCTATACCGGCGCGCTGGTGGTCATGCTGATCTTCGGGGGCGGCTACCGGCAGACCGCGCTGGGCGCGCTGGCCGGCGGCATCGCCACGGCCGCACTGATCTACCTGCTGTCGTTGAAGGGGGGCATGCAGGGCTTCCGGCTGATCATCGCGGGCATCGCGATCAGCACCATGCTCCAGTCGGTCAATGTGTACCTGCTGATGAAGGTCGATGTGAATACCGCCATGGCCGCGGCGGTCTGGGGCTCGGGTTCGCTGACCGGGCTGGATTGGACACAGGTCACGCCGGTCGCGCTCGCGCTCGCGCTGCTGCTGCCGGGGGTGCTCTGGCTGTCCTATCGGATGCCGCTGCTCGAACTCGGTGACGAGACCGCGCAGGCGCTGGGTCTGCGGCTGGAGCCGACCCGGCTGACGGCGGTGCTGGTGGGTGTCGCGCTGACCGCCGTGGCCACGGCCGCCGCCGGCCCGATCGCGTTCTTGTCCTTGGCCGCACCGCAATTGGCGCGCCGGCTGACCCGCTCGGCCACGGTCGCCCCCGCTCCGGCGGCAGCACTGGGCGCGCTGCTGCTGTTGCTCAGTGACTGGATCGCCCAGCGGGCCTTCGCGCCGACGCAGTTGCCGGTCGGTGTGGTGACGGTGTCCATCGGCGGTGGGTACTTCGTCTGGCTGCTCGCCCGGGAAGCACGTCGGTAGCTTCCGATTTCCGCTCGCAATAGTTTAGGCTCAATTTAGTTAGGGTTGCCTATCTACGGTGATCGGGTGTCGAAGGATGAGGAGTTCGGTGTGGGTGCGCTGCCAGGTGTGGATTCCGAAACCGGTGGCGTGCGGCTGCTTTCGCTGACCGGTGCCCAGCTCGGGATCTGGAACGCCCAGCGCCTGGACCCGGAATCGCGCAGCTACCTGGTCGGCGAGGTACTCGAGATCTCCGGCGCGGAACCGATCGACATCGACCGGCTCGGCGCCGCGATCGGGCGGACCATCGGCGAAGCCGAGACCATGCGCCTGCGGATGATCGAAACACCGGACGGACCACGGCAATTCGTGAGCGACGCGACTCCCGAGCTGCGCCCCCTCGCCGACCTGCGCACCGAGGCCGACCCGGTCACCGTGGCGCACGCCCTGGTCGATGCCGAACGCGCCCGGGCCTCGGAGTACTGCCGCCACATGGTCGAGCGCCAGCTCTACACCTACCAGCTGATCCGGCTCACCGACCGGGAGGTGTGGTGCGTGCAGCTCTACCACCACCTCATCGTGGACGGTTACAGCGCGGCCATGCTCTCGCGTCGCGTGGCGGCCCACTACACCGCGCTGATGCGCGAAACCGAGGTCCCGGCAGTCGGATTCGGTTCCATCGAGACCCTGATCGCCGAGGACGAGCAGTATCGCGCGGGCGAGCGGTTCGAGCAGGACCGCGCCTACTGGCGGGATCTGCTCACGCCACTACCCGCCCTGGACGGTCGCGGCGAGCGGGCCGACGGACCGGCCGAGCGCACCATCCAGGCGCGTGCGGTCCTGTCCGCCGCCGACCTGGATCGGGTGCGCGCGGTCGCCACGGCCACCGGCACCACCTGGGCCGAAGTGCTCATCGCCGGGTACGTGGGATTCGTGCATCGGCTGCTCGGCGAATCCGATGTGGTGATCGCCATGCCGTTGATGGCCCGGGTCGGGCGCACCGCGCTGACCACACCGGCGATGGCCGTCAATGTGCTCCCGCTGCGGGTGACCGTGCGCGGTCACGACACGCTGGCCACGCTGACCGAACGGGTCGCCGCCGCCATGCGCGCCATGCGCGCGCACCAGCGGTATCGCGGCGAGAACCTGGCCCGCGATCTGGGTGCCGCCGGCACCGGGGCGCTGCTGCACGGAATCGGCATCAATCTCAAGGCATTCGACTTCGCGCTGGACTTCGCGGGCGCGGTGGGTGTGCTGCGGAATGTGGCGGGCGGGCCGCCGGAAGACCTGGGGCTCACCGTGACTCCGATCGCGGACGGTGCGGTGCAACTCGGATTCGAGGTCGACGCGCGCACCAACGATCGGGAGACCGTGCGGCGGCGGATGGCCGGGCTGGTACGAATCATCCAGGGGCTCAGCGAGACCGGGGAAACGGCCATCGGCCGGGTCGAGATGTCCGAAGGCGGAGCGGGCGAGCGGATCCTGCTCGAACGGGCCGCGCCCGCGCTTCCGGGCGCACCGCGGAATGTGCCCGATGCGCTGAATCGGCTGGTCGAGCGGTCACCGGAGTCGGTGGTGCTGGTCAGCGGTGCGGCACGGCTCACCGCCGCCGAACTGGGGAGCCGGGTGCACCGTTTGGCGCGCTCGCTGCGTGCCCGCGGCATCGGGCCCGACGACCTGGTAGCCCTCGCGCTGCCGCGCACCGTGGATCTGGTGGTGGCGCTGCTCGCGGTGCTCGATGCCGGCGCGGCCTACGTGGCGCTGGATCCGGAGCATCCGGTGCGGCGGCTGCGAGCTGTCATCGAGGACGCCCGCCCGCGGCTGGTACTCGGCGATGCCGCGCTCGCCGCCGAGCTCGCGGGCGACGGATTGCCCGAACCGCTTCGGCTGGACGCGGATTCGTTCCTGGCCGAACTCGCGGACCGGTCGGGCGGGCCGCTGGCCGAGGAGGAACTCGCGGCCGCACGGCATGACGAGCACCTGGCCTATGTCATCTACACCTCCGGTTCCACCGGTGCGCCCAAAGGTGTGCTGGTGCGCGCGGGTGGACTCGCGCACCTGCTGCACCATCATCGAGCCACGATCTACGCCGACGCCGCGGCACACGCCGGAGACCGGCAGTTGCACACCGCGCACACCGCCTCGTTCGCCTTCGACGCGTCCCTGGATCAGCTGCTGTGGCTGCTGGCCGGGCATCGCGTGCACGTCTACGACGCCGAATTGCAGCGCGACGCAGCGGCTTTGGTGGCGACTTTCGCGCGCGACGCCATCGATGTCATCGATACCACGCCGTCCATGGCGGCCGCGCTGGTCGACAACGGCATGCTGAGTGTGGCGCGCCCGCGGTTGCTGGTGATCGGTGGCGAGGCCGCGCCGCCCGCCCTGTGGGACACCATTCGTGCGACCGGCATCGCGGCGCACAACCTGTACGGGCCGACCGAGGCCACCGTCGATGCGATCGGGTCCGTGATCGACGGTGTCGCGCCGCGCATCGGCTATCCGCTCGCGGGCACCCGAGCCTACTTGCTCGACAGCGCGCTGCGGCCGGTCGCCCACGGCGAGCGCGGTGAGTTGTATTTGGCCGGACCGCAATTGGCGCGCGGATACCTGGGCCGCCCGGTCGCCACCGCGGACCGATTCGTCGCCGATCCGTTCGGTGCGCCCGGTGAGCGCATGTACCGCACCGGCGATCGGGCTCGCTGGGTGCCCGGGCTGGGCTACGAGTTCCTGGGCCGGGGCGACAAGCAGGTCAAGATTCGTGGCCATCGCGTCGAATTGAGCGAGGTGGAGGCGGTGCTCGGCGCGCTGCCGGGTGTCACGGCCGCCGCCGCGGTGCTCACCACCACCGCTCCGGCCCAGCTGATCGGCTATATCGTTGCCGCGAAGGGGATTACACTGCCCGCCGCCGACGAACTGCGCCGTTCCCTGGCCGCCGAGGTGCCCGATCACCTGGTGCCCGCGGCGCTGGTACTGCTCGACGAGCTGCCCGTGACGGTGAACGGCAAGCTCGACCGCGCCGCACTACCCGCACCACAGCTGGATTCGCACGGCCGGGCGGCGCGCACCGACCGGGAGCGCGTGCTGTGCGAGGTGGTCGCGGAGGTCCTCGGCCGCCCCCGCGTCGGCATCGACGACGACTTCTTCGGCCTGGGCGGCGACAGCATCACCGCCATCAGCGTCAGCAGCCGCCTTCGTGCCCACGGTCTGATCCTCCAGCCGAAAGAGCTGCTCGCCCAACGGGATCTGGCCGCACTCGCCGTCCAGGCGGTCGCGGTCGAGGCCGGCGAGGCCCCACGCACCCCCGATGTCGCCACCGGCACGGTCGCGATCCCGCCGATCGTCCGCGCCCTGCTGGACCGCAACCCGGACCCGGCCGCCACCGCGGCCTACGCCCAGTGGACCGCCATTCAGGTCGACGAGCCGTTGACCATGGCGGATCTCACCACCGGTCTGCAAACCCTGCTGGACCGCCACGACGCCCTGCGCCTGCTCCTGCGCCGCGCCGCGGACGGCACAGCGGATCTGATCATCCGTGATGTGGGTGCGGTAGTCGCCGGGGACATCGTCAGTGAGCGGCACCTGGATGGTCACTCGGCGCGCGCACTGGATTCGGCCGTGGACGGGCGCGCCGCGCTGGCGGAGCAGGCTTCGGACACCGTAGCTTCCGGCTCGGTCACCGGCATTGTCGCGCCGGTGGACCAGCGGTCAGGCACCGCGGCGGCAACCGGGGACGCGGCGTCCGTGGATGCCGCAGTGCGGCAGGTGGCGGAGCAGGCGGCCACCGAGCTCGATCCGCACGGCGGGGTGCTGCTGCGGGTGGTGCTGCTGCGCGGTGCCGATCGGGTGATCGTCGTGGCGCACCACCTCGTGGTGGACGGCGTGTCCTGGCGGATTCTGGTGCCGGACCTGCACGCGGCATGTGTGGCGGCCCGGGAGCGGCGCGCGCCCAAGGCGATTCCGGCCGGGAGTTCCTGGCGGCGGCATGCGGGTTTGCTCGCCGAGCAAGCAGCGGCCGGAGTCCGCCGGCCGGAGATGAGCTACTGGCAGGACGTGCTGACGGGCGGCGGCTCGCTGGGAGCGCGATCCTTGTGCCCGACTCGCGATACGGTCGAAACAGCGGTTCGGACACGTACTCTCGCGTCGCCGGAGCTGACGGACGCGCTGCTGATCACCCTGCCCGCCGCGTACCGCGCTCGGGTCGACGAGGTGCTGCTGGCCGGGTTGATGCTGGCGCTGCGATCGTGGCGGCAGGCGCGCGGGGAACAGATGATGTCGGGACAACTCGTCGCGGTGGAGGGCCACGGGCGTGACGCGCTCACCGCAGACACCGATTTCGCCCGCACCGTGGGCTGGTTCACCAGTGAATACCCAGTGCGAGTGCCGACCGAGGCGATTGCCGATGATGCCGCGCTGGCCGACGCGCTCGACGGTGGCGCCGCGGCCGGTCGGCTGGTACGTGCGGTGAAGGAAGCCAAGCGTGCGGTGCCCGATGGTGGCGTCGGGTACGGGGTGCTGCGGTACCTGGATCCCGAGACCGCGCCGGTGCTCGCCGAATACGCGCCGCCGGAACTACTTTTGAACTATCTCGGGCGGTTCCCCGCGCTACCCGCACGTGGGTGGCGGCTGCCCGAACAGGATCCGTTCGCGGTGTACGAGCCGCCCGCGAAAGCACTCTCGGAAGTGCTGGCGCTCAACGTCTTCGTGCACGGGGCGGGCCCCGAACGGCTGGCGGTCGAATGGACCGCCGCGAGCGCCGTGCTGGCTGCCTCGGAGGTGGCGGCACTGCAAGAGCATTGGGAGCTGGCACTGGAGGCGCTGGCCGCGCACGCGGTGCTGGCACCGGGCGGTTTGACGCCGTCGGACTGCGCGGAGCTCGCGGTCGATCAGGACGGCATCGACGAACTGGAAGCGGTGCACGGCCCGCTGGCCGACCTGCTGCCGCTCTCGCCGCTCCAGGAAGGTCTGCTGTTCCACGCGGTGCGTGATGGCGCGGACGACGTCTACACGCTGACAGCGCGTTTCGATCTCGCCGGTCCACTCGATGCCGAGCGACTCATGCGCGCCTTCGACCAGGTGCTGGCCCGGCATCCGAATCTGGGCGCGGCCTTCCATTACGAGGAGTTCGAGCGTCCCGTTCAGGTGATCCCGCGCACGGTGCGGGTGCCGTGGCGACAGGTCGATCTGTCCGCGCTGCCCGCTCGGGCCGCCCTCCGTTCCGCGGATCGGCTGGAAGACGAAGCGGCGGCACAGCTGTTCGAGGTGCGCACCGCACCGTTGTTGCGGGCCTTGCTGATTCGGTTGCCCGGCGACGCTCATCGACTCGTGCTCAATGCCCATCACCTGCTCACCGACGGCTGGTCCACGCCGATCATGGTCCGGGAACTGCTGTCGCGGTATCACGAGACCGGCGCGTTGCCTTCGCCCGCGCACTACCGTGACTACCTGCGGTGGATCGGCAGCCGAGATCGTGCGGTAGCGCAACGGGTGTGGGGTGAGCGCCTGGGCGGCCTGGCCGCCGCGACACTGGTGGGCGCACCCGGCGCGCGCGGCGCCCGTGCCGCCGTGCGGATTCCGCTGCCGGAGGACACCGCCGCGGCCCTGAGCGCGCTCGGCCGGGCGCGCGCACTGACCCTGAACACGCTGGTGCAGGGCGCCTGGGCGGCGCTGCTGTCCGAACTGACCGGCCGCGCCGACGTGGTGTTCGGCGCGACCGTGTCGGGACGTCCCGCCGACCTGCCCGGCGTCGAAACCATGGTCGGCTTGTTCAGCAACACCATCCCGGTGCGATTCACCGTCGATCCCGACCGCCCGCTGCTCGACCAATTCATCGGCCTCCAGGACGCCCAGTTCGCGATCCAGGAGGTCGAGCACACCGGTTTGGCCGAGGTAGAGCGAGTCGCGGGCCTCGGTACCCTGTTCGACACCCTGGTCCTGTTCGAGAACTTCCCGAATTCCGGGCCCGGACAACCGGAGTCGCACGAACTTCGCGTCACCGGATTCACCAACCGCGGTGTGACCCACTACCCGATCACCCTCCTGGCCCCGCCGAGCACCGGTCTGGATCTGATCCTGGATCACGACACCACGGCCGCCCCGGCCGAATTGGTGAACCGGATCGCCCCTCGGCTGGTCGAACTACTCACGGCGCTGGTCGAGAATCCGGACCAGCCGGCCGCCGACCTGCTGAACAGCGCGCCGGACCCGGTAGTGCTCGGCCACATCGACGCTCGCGCCGATACCCCGACGGGTGCACCCCGGAAAGCGGCTGTCGCCGTTGTCGAGCCGGGTGCGAGCAGCCTCGGCCGAGGTGAAATCACCTCCCGGAACCCACAATCCGGCAGCCCCGTTTCCGAGGCGGTAGCGACCACCGAGGCGGTGGCCGTCACCGAAGCGCTGGCGGTCACCGGGCCGGTAGCGGTCACCGCGGCGGTCGAAACCGCCTCCCGGTACCCGGAATCCGCGCTGATCGACGCCGTGCGGTCCTGCGCTGCCCGGGTACTCGAACTCCCGGCGATCGCCGCCGACGACGACTTCTTCCAGCTGGGCGGTCACTCCCTGACCGCCATGCGCCTGGTCGGCGCCCTCCGCAAACTCGGCATCCGAATCATCGTCGCGGACATCTTCGACGCCTCGACTCCCCGAACCCTCGCCCGACGCGCCACGATCGACCCGGCCCGCTGGTCACGCACGAGCGAAACCGTTTCGCCCGCAGTCGATCCGCTGGATCCTGACCAGAGGCGGGCCGGACCGACGGGTGGTACCAGCACGCTGAACACCTCGTATGCCGTTGCCGCGCAGTCCGGTCGCGTCGCCCGAGCAGCGCGCTCGACGACCGGGGCACCACTTCCGATCGACAACTCGCCGCATCCCGGTGGATCGGTTGCCGACGGCGAAGCGGTCGGCCATACGGATCCTGCCCGGCGCGGTGCAAGACCGGCTGGGGTCGCGGTCGAGTTCGCGGAGCAGGTGCGGCGTACGCCCGATACAGTGGCCGTCGTCAGCGGGGGAGCAGAGTTCACCTATCGAGAACTCGGAGCCAGGGTGGACGAGTTGGCCCGGCGGTTGTATGCCGCCGGCGCCGGTCCGGAACAGGTTGTCGCCGTGGCACTCCCACGGTCGGCCGATCTCGTGGTGGGCCTGCTCGCCGTCCTGCGGGTGGGTGCGGCATACCTGCCGCTGGACGTCGACTACCCGGCCCAGCGCCTCGAGTACATGCTGGCCGACGCACAGCCGGTCTGCGTGCTGACCGACACGGCGGTCGCCGACCGGCTACCCACCGGGGCCGGGGGCAGTACCAGGACGACCGGCGGTGCTGAGGCGAATGGCAGTGCCGAGACAGTCGGTGGTGCTGCTGCGATCAGCGGTGCTGAAGCGGGCGACTGTGTCGAGGCAGTCAGCAGTGCTGAGGCCAACGGCAGCGCCGCCGCAGTCGGTAGTGCTGATGTGAGGGGCAGTGCGCAGACGGGCGCTTCTGGTGCGGCGGGCGGCAGTGCGGACGACGTCCGCGTGGTGCTGATCGACGCGGTGCAGGACGATTCGACGGTCGTACTGCCGGAGCCTGCCGTGGCGGGAGCGCATCTCGCGTATGTCATTCATACTTCCGGGTCGACCGGTAACCCCAAGGGGGTGCTGATCAGCACCGCGAACCTGGCGGCGTTCGCGGACACGGTGGTGGCGGACAGGTGGGTGCGGCCGGGGGATCGGTTCGTCGCGGTGACGACGGTGTCGTTCGATATCGCGGTGCTGGAACTGCTGGTGCCGTTGACGGCCGGGGCTACCGTGGTGGTCGCCGATCGGCCGACGGTGCTGGACCCGGATGCGTTGTACGCCTTGATCGCCGAGAGCGGCGCTACGGCGATGCAGGCGACGCCCTCGCTGTGGCGGGTGCTCGTCGAGCACGAGGACGCGGCCCGGCTCGGGGCCGTGCGGGCACTGGTGGGTGGTGAGGCGCTGCCTGCGGATCTTGCCGCGGATATGGTCGCCCGCTGCGGCGCGGTGCGAAATGTATACGGCCCCACGGAAGTAACCGTGTGGGCGACGTGCGCGGAACTGGCGCAGGATGATCCGGTGACGATCGGCGCGCCGTGGACCGACGTGCACACGCGGGTTCTCGATGCCCGGCTCCGGCCGGCGGCCGAGGGCGAACTGTATCTCGGTGGCGCACAGGTGGTCCGGGGCTATCTGAATCGGCCCGCGCTGACCGCCGAGCGGTTCGTCGCCGACCCCGATCACCCGGGCCAGCGCCTTTACCGCACCGGAGATCTGGTGCGCCGCACCGAGAGCGGCCTGCGTTTCCTGGGGCGCGCCGACGACCAGGTGAAGGTGCGCGGATTCCGGATCGAGCTCGGCGAGGTCGAGACCGCGCTGCGCCGGGTCCCCGGCGTGCGCGCGGCCGCGGCGTGTGTCCGCGCCGACTCCGCAGGGACCGGCCGCCTGTTCGGCTATGTCGTCACAGTGGACGGATCTCCGCTCGATCCGGCAGCGGCGCGTGCGCACCTGGTGACCACCGTGCCGGAATACATGGTCCCGCAATCGATCACGACCGTTGCGAAGCTCCCGCTGACGTTGAACGGCAAACTCGACCGGAAGGCGCTTCCGGATCCGACACAACCGTCGACGGGTTCGCGGACCCTTCCGGGAGCTGCCCTGCGCAATCGGAGCACCGACATCGTCCCGCTCGCGAACAGCGGTGAGATCACGACGGTGCGTCCGCTGCTCACCCTGGACCCCGCAGCCCGAGCCCGCTTGAGCGCCCTCTGCCCGACCTGGGTCGAGGCGCTACCGGTGTCCCCATTGCAGGAGGGCATGTACTTCCAGTCGGTGCTGGACAGCGCCGTAGGCAGCGACGCCTACCACATGCAGCCCCGATTCACCTTCGCCGCAACGGCTTCGGTCGATGTCGCGGCTCTGCGGGCGGCCGCTGACGCGCTGCTGCGCCGGTACCCGAATCTGCGAGCGGGGTTCACCCACGGCGGCTTCGCGCATCCGATCCAGTTCATTCCGGCGGTGGCGCGCGTGCCGCTGCGGGAGGTGGATCTCACCGCGGAAACCGATATCGAGTCGGCGCTGCGGGAGCTGGCGGCCGCGGAGTTCGCGATCCCGTTCGACTATCTCGCACCACCGTTGATCCGGATGACGCTGGCGTGGCTGCCGGGCGGTGGCGCGCACCTGGTGTGCACCCAGCATCACCTGCTCACCGACGGCTGGTCGCAGACCCTGATGTATCGCGAACTGTTCACGCTGTACGAACACGCCCGCGCGGGTGGTGAGTTGGACGCTGTCCTGCCCGCACCGGCCGACTTCCGCGATCATCTGCGCTGGCTCGCCGAAACCGACAGTGACGCGGCCGAAGCCGCGTGGTCGGCCTATCTGAGCGAGCTGGCGCAGCCGACGCTGCTCGCCACGCGGCAGCCGGCCGAGCAGGCGGCGCTGCCGATCTTCACCCGGACCGCCCTGTCGGAGTCCACGACGCGGGACCTGCATGCCTTCGCCCGCGCTGCCCGGGTCACCCTGTCGACGGTGCTGTCCACCGCTTGGGGGCTGGCGCTGCGGACCAGCACCGGCTCCGATGACGTGGTGTTCGGCACCACGGTCTCCGGTCGATCCCCGGAGGTCCCCGACGCCGACCGCATCGTGGGCCTGGCACTGAACACTGTCCCGGTGCGGGTCCGGACCGGCCCGGGTGAGCTGGTGTCCGACCTGGCGCGCCGCGTCTTCCGCGAGCAGGGCCGGCTCACCGAGCATCATCAGCTCGGGCTCGGCCGGATCCAGCGCGCGGCGGGTGTCCCCGCCCTGTTCGACACCCTGACGGTCTTCCGCAATGTCCCCCGCGACCAGGCCGCCCAGTCGGAGATGTTCCAGCGCAACGGAATCACCGGCTTCGACGCGATCGACGGCACGCACTACGCGATCACTCTCGATATCGAACCGGGTTCGCCGAGCGCGCCGCTGAGGATCACCTGCGAGCATCGCCCCGATCTCGTCACGGACGACGACGCCGCCGCGCTGCTGGACCGGTTGGTCGCCGTTCTCGAGCTAATCGCCTCGAAAGAGGCTGTGCGCGTGGCAGATACGGCGATCCCGGCGGCGAGCACGCCGCTGGAGTTCGCGCCCGCCCGGGTCGAGGTCCCGGTGCCCGGCCAACCGGGCGGCAGCGTCGATGCCCTCCTGCGGGAACGCGCCCGGGCGACACCGGATGCGACGGCCCTGGTGTGCGGCGCGGTCTCGCTCACCGCCGGTGAACTCGACACCCGCGTGGACCGGCTGGCCCGGCTGCTCGCCGGCACCGGCGTCGGCGCCGGCGACACGGTCGCGCTGGCCCTGCCGCGGACGGCCGATCATGTGGTGGCGATCTTCGCGGTCATGCGCACCGGCGCGGCCTACCTGCCGTTGGACCTCGCGCATCCGCCGGCCCGCCTGCGTGACCTGATCGCCGACAGCGCTGCCGCGGCGGTGATTTCGACGATCGCCGAGTCGAGCACGCTGTTGGCGGACACGCACCGGGCGGTCCTGCTGGACGATCCCGCCGTGGCCGCCGTCCTGGACGGTCACCGCCCGCCGCCTGCGGTCGCGGTGCCCGGCCCGATCAGCGCCGATCAGCCCGCCTACGTCATCTACACCTCGGGTTCCACGGGCAAGCCCAAGGGCGTGGTGGTCGGTCATCGGGGCCTGACCGCGATGTATCACAACCACGTCGACGAGATCTTCCGGCCGACCGAGCGATCCGCGAACCGTGGTCGCCTGCGGATCGCGCACACGGTGTCGTTCTCCTTCGACATGTCCTGGGAGGAGCTGTTCTGGCTGCTCGCCGGGCACGAGGTGCACGTCATCGACGAGCGGGCACGGCTGGAGCCGACGGCGCTGGTGCGTCACTATCGCGCGGTCGGCATCGATGTCGTCAACGTGACCCCGTCGTACGCGCGGGAACTCATCGCGGGCGGGCTGCTCGACGGCGAGTACATCCCGGCGCTGGTGATCCTCGGGGGTGAGGCGGTGCCCGCCGATCTGTGGACCCGCCTGCGCGAACAGCCGGGGGTCGACGGCTACGACCTGTACGGCCCGACCGAGTTCACGATCAACGCCATGGGCTCGCCCGTAGGCGGCTCGCGGACGCCGTGCCTGGGCCGCCCCGTCCGCAACGCGCATGCGCGGGTACTGGATTCGGGATTGCGCGAGGTGCCGCTGGGCGCGGTGGGCGAGCTGTACATGTCGGGTGACGGCGTCGCGCAGGGCTATCTGGACCGCCCGGGCCTGACGGCCACGGCGTTCGTGCCCGATCCGTTCGCCGCCGACGGCGCCCGCATGTACCGCACCGGAGACCTGGTGTGGCGCAGGCGCGATGGGCAGTTGCAATACCTCGGTCGCGGTGACCACCAGGTCAAGATCCGCGGCGTCCGAATCGAACTGGGCGAGATCGAAGCGGCGTTGACCGCTTGCGAGGGCGTGCGCCGGGCCGCGGCTACCGTGCGCCGCGACCAGGCCGGGGCCGCGCGACTCGTCGGCTATGTCGTCCCCGAGCCGGGCGCGGCCCTGCCCGACCTGCGTCCGGAACTGCGCAAGCGACTGCCCGCCCAGCTGGTGCCCTCCGACATCGTGGTGATCGCGTCGATCCCGCTGACCCCCAACGGAAAACTCGATCGCGCCGCGCTGCCCGCACCGCCCGAGCGCGCCGGGAGCAACCGACCGCGCACCGCCGCCGAACACGCCCTGTCCGCGGTGTTCGCCCGCGTACTCGGCGGCGCCGAGGTCACCGATGTCGAGGACAGCTTCTTCGATCTGGGCGGCGACTCGCTGCGGGTGATGCGCCTGGTCGGTGAGTTGGAGCGCGAATTCGGCGTCACCCTCGCCGTCGGCACGGTCCTGGCCGCTCCGACGGTCGCCGATCTCGCCGCGGTCCTCGAGTCCACCCGAGCCTGAACCCCCGGCCGCCCGGCCGAGCACAACTAGGAGAGAAATGAGTTCATCGATCACGCCGCCCGTGCGGCGAACCGCCGCGCTGCTGGCGCTGCTGCTCGTCGCCCTGGCGGCGCTGCTCGGGTGCGGATCCGGCACCGATTCCGCGGCCGCGGACGGTGCGACCCGGGTCGTGCAGACCGAACGCGGACCGGTCACCGTGCCCGCGCAGGCCAAGCGGATCGTCGTGCTCAGCGGCGGCCTGGCCGGCTATCTGTTCGCGCTGGACGCACCGGTGACGGCGACCGACACCCGGGTGCTCGGCGTCACCAATTTCGACGGCGGCTTCCCGCCGTCGTGGGCGGCGAAGGCCAAGGAGCAGGGCACCACACAGCTGCCCGCCGGTGAGGAACTGAATATCGAAGCCGTCGCCGCGGCCGCGCCGGATCTGATCATCGGTGGCGGACAGGGCATTACGGCCGTGCAGGCCGAGAAGCTCTACGACAAGCTGACCGTGATCGCCCCGACGGTTCTGGTTCCCAAGACCGTGACGGCCTGGCAGGACCAGTTGCGTCAGGTCGCCGAGGCCGCCGGTCGCAGTGATCGGGTGGAGGCGATGATCACCGCCTATCGGGCGAAGGTCACGGCGGTGAAGTCCGCGATCAAGGTCCCGGCCGGCAATTTCGCCGTGCTGCTGTCGCTGCCCAGCAACGAGCCGTACTTGATCCCGCCGGCCGCCGCGCTGCCCGCGCTGCTCGGCGAACTCGGCTTCACCGCCGACGATGTGCTGGCCAAGGCCGGCAACCCGAAGCTGTTCGGCTCCGGCGACTCTTTCGTGGTCAGTCCGGAACTGCTGTCCAAGGCCGCCGACGCGCCGCAGGTGTTCGTGCTGCCGGTGGGTGGCCGCTCGGTCGAGCAGCTCAGGCAGGACCAGGTGTATGCCAACCTGCCGTCGTTCAAGAACAACACGCTCTACGAACTGCCCGCTACCAGCTACCGCCCCGACTACGACGGCGTCATGGCGACCCTCGACGTCATCGCGAAGCGGTTCGCGTGAGAGGTCAGGCCCGGAGGAGGCAGCGTGCGTAACCATGTAGGGCCCCGATCACGCGCAATGGAGACAGCGTGAGACGGCTGGGTGGGCTGGTCATCGACATCGCGCCGCTGCGATCCAGCCGCGCGTTCCGCTACGCCTTTGCCGCACGGCTGATCTCGCTGCTCGGCATCGGATTGCTCATCGTCGCGATCCCGGCCCAGATGTATCAGCTCACCCGGTCGAACCTCCAGGTCGCCGCCGTCTCCGTGGTACTGGCGGCGGCCATGTTCGTGGGCAGCCTGGCCGGTGGCGTGCTCGCCGACCGGTTCGACCGACGGCGCACCATCCAATTCTCGCGCACCGCAGCGGGATTGGGCTTCCTGGTGCTCGGCGGTAATGCGCTGCTGGATGATCCGGCGGTCTGGGTGATCTACGCCGTCGGCGTCGTCGACGGGCTGGCCGGTGGGGTGAGCAGCACCGCGCTGATGGCACTGACTCCCGCTCTGGTCGGGCGGGACAAGATGGCGGCCGCGGGAGCGCTGGTCACACTGACCACCGATCTGGGCACCATGATCACACCCGCGCTGGCGGGGATGATCATCGCCGCGGGCGGTGTCGCGGTCACCTATTTCGTCGCGGCCGCCGCGACCGCGGTGACGGTCACGCTCTTCCAGGAGGTGGGGCCCGCCGCACCACCGGAGACGGCACGGGAGACGCCGTGGCGGGCGTTGCGCACCGGGCTGCGATTCGCCATGGGGGAACGCACTGTTCGAGGTGTGCTGCTCGTCGGGCTGGTGGTCATGCTGGCCAGCGGGCCGACGGTGCTGCTGCCCGCGTTCGTCGACCAGGTACTGCACGCCGGTCCGGCCACCCTGGGCCTGCTCTACGGCGCGCCCGCGGTCGGTGCCGTGGTGGGCACCCTGAGCAGCGGGTGGACCGGTGGCGTGCGCCGCAGCGGATTCGCGCTGCTGGCTTCCATGGCCGCCCTGCCGCTCGGATTCCTGATCATGGGTGGCGCGGGGCGGGTGACGGTCGGCGCGGTTGTTGTCGCCTTCCTCGGCATGGCCGGATACGGCCTGGCCCGCGCCGTCAACGACATCTTCCGGTTCGCCGTGCTCCAGCACAGCACACCGGACGAACTACGCGGCCGTGTCTCCAGCCTGTGGCTGATCCAAGCGGTGGCGGGCACCGCGCTCGGTTCGATGACGGCGGGACTGCTGGGCCAGTACTTCGCGCCGGATGCCGCGCTGCTGGTCTACGGCGTCATCGTCGCCGTGGTCAGCGTGATCCTGTTCGCCACGCTGACCGCTGTCCGATCCGCCACCGCACCGGAACTCCTCACCACGTGACTGCCGAGGTGGCGTGCACGAGCCGCCGCCCGCGTGCGCTCTGTCGTCCCGGCCGCGGGCCGGGACGACAGAGGACTGTCAGCGAGTAGAGCGTTCGGAAAGAGCCGCGCGCAGTGCGCGGCGGCTGGTCTTCCCGACGCCGGTTTCCGGGAAGCTGTCGACCACTCGGACCAGATCGGGCAATTTCCACGTCGCTACGCCACGCTCCCGCACGAACTTTCGTAGTTCGGCCAGTGTCGGCTCGGCTTGCGGATCCGTGGCGACCACGAACGCGCAGGTGCGCTCGCCGAGCGCCGGATCGGGGACCGAGACGATCGCGACGTCGCGCACGGCCGGATGCTCGAGCAGGTGCTCTTCGAGCTCCTCGGCCGACACCTTCTCCCCGCCGCGATTGACGCGGTCGCCGTCTCGGCCCTTGACCACCAGGTTCCCATCGGCTCGCAACGCGACGACGTCTCCGGTCCGATACCACCCGTCGGCGGTGAAGGAGCGGGCGTTCGCCTCGGGATTGTCGTAGTATCCGCGAATCGTGTACGGCCCCTTGGTGATCAGCATTCCGTCGGTGCCCGGTGGCACCGGGTTGTCGTCGGCGTCGACCACCGCGACCTGATCGAGATCCGACATCGGCCGTCCCTGCGTCCCTAGGATCACCTCCTCGGGATCGTCCAGGCGCGTGTAGCAGACCAGCCCCTCGGCCATGCCGAATACCTGCTGCACCGTGACCCCGAGCGCGGGGCCGATCCGGCGAGCCAGCTCGTCCGGGCAGCGCGCCCCGCCCACCAGCAGTACCCGCAGACTGGAAAGATCGTGCGGTGTACCGGCTTCGGCGCGCTCGGCCCACACCCGGGCCAGCGGCGGGACCAGACCGGTGATGGTCACCCCGAATCGCTCGATCGCGGCGAAGGCGGTGCTGGGCGTCGGGTCGGCGGCCAGCGCGACGGTTCCGCCGGCCCACAGCGCCCCGAGAATGCCCGGCGAGCTCATCGGGAAGTTGTGCGCCACCGGCAGCGCGGCGAGATACACGCTGCCGGAGTCGAGTTCGCAGAGTTCGGCACTGCGCCGCACGCTGTAGAGATAGTCGTCGTGGGTGCGGGGGATCAGCTTCGGAATCCCGGTGCTGCCGCCGGAGAGCTGGAGGAACGCGACCTCGGAGGCGTCGACGGCCGGGAATTCGCCCGGGGCCCTGCGTAAATCGTCCAACGAGACCGTGCCTTCGGGCGCGGGGGCGCCACGGTCGGGCACGACGATGACGTGCTCGAGATCCGCGGCGGCGGCCCGCACGGCAGTGGCCAGTGCGGCGTGATCGAAGAGCTGGTGGTGGTGACAGGTGATCACCGCCACCGCGCCGCTGGCCTGCGCGATCGGGATCAGTTCGGCCTGTCGATGCGCGGGCAGGCCGAACACGGGCAGCGCCCCGGCCTGGAACAGGCCGAAGATCACCTCGACGAATTCGGCGATATTGGGTAGCTGAACCAGTACCCGGTCGCGTGGGCGAATGCCGATCTCGGCGAATCCGGTGGCCAATGCCTGTGCCCGGGAGTGCAATTCGCGGTAGGTCCAGCGGTTCGCGGTATCGATCACGGCCACGGCATCCGGGCGTTCGGCGGCTCGCGCGGCGAGCATGCCGCTGAAGGTTTCGCCGGTCCAGTAGCCCAGCGAGCGGTAGAGCTCGGCGTCGGCGGGCGGCCAGGGGGTGCAGCCGGGGAGTGCGGAGTCCACTATCGAACCCTTCCATCTGACATTGTCATTCGCGAGAAAGTCAGTATAGGCTAACCTTATGTCGCAGAGCTGGGAAGCGTGTGGTCCGGTCGTCGTCACCGGCGCGGCGGCAGGGATCGGGCGCGCGGTCGCGGAACTCTTCGCGGCGCGCTCGGCGCCGGTGTCGCTGTGGGACACCGATCCCGCCGTCTTTCGGGTGCGTACCGAAATCCGGGCCGCCGAAGGCGATTTCGTCGGGCATGCGGCTCGGGTCGATGTCGCCGACGCGGACGCGGTCGCGGCGGCCTACGCCGACGCCGCCCGCGCGCTCGGCCCGGTGTCGGTCCTGGTGCACGCCGCGGGCGTACTGGAAACCGGCGATGCCGCGGAATTGACGGCGGCGCAATGGGATCGATGCCTGAGCGTGAACGCGACCGGGACGATGAACGTCACCCGCCAGGCCGCGCTGGCCATGTCCGCGAACGGCGGCGGCGCGATCGTCGTCGTCACCTCCAATGCCGCCAGTACGCCCCGGGCGGGCATGGCCGCCTACGGTGCGTCCAAGGCGGCGGCGGCCGCGTTCGCCCGATCGCTCGGCCTGGAGGTCGCGGCGCTGGGGGTCCGGGTCAATCTCGTCTCACCCGGCTCGACCGATACGCCGATGCTGCGCGGCATGCACGGCGACGACATGGCACTGGCCGAGCTCGCCCGTGAACGCATCATCGCCGGTGACCCCGATCGCTACCGCGCCGGAATTCCCCTGCGGCGGATCGGTCTTCCCGAAGACGTGGCCGAGGCCGCCTACTTCCTGGCCTCGCCCGCCGCCCGGCACATCACGCTGCACGATCTGCGGGTCGACGGCGGCGCCACCCTCGACATGTAACTCCCGCTGTCATTTCCGAGAGGATCCTGCTTTGGCCATTCCGCCGATCGCCCCGTATTCGCTGCCCACGCCCGAGGAGGTGGTGGACAATCAGGTGCCCTGGTCGCTGGACCCGTCGCGCGCCGCGCTGCTGATCCACGATATGCAGCGCTACTTCATCGACGCATACCGCGCCGATCAGGAGCCGATGGTCTCGGCGCTGGCCAATATGCGGCGACTACGCCAATTCTGCACGGCGGCGGGCATTCCCGTGATCTACACGATGCAGCCCGGAGATCAGCACCCGTCCCGGCGCGGCATCCTGGCCGACTTCTGGGGCACCGGTCTGGAGAACGGGCCGCAGGCCGAGGTGGTACCGGAGCTGGCGCCCGCGCCCACCGACATCCAGGTCACCAAGTGGCGGTACTCGGCCTTCCAGCGCACCGATCTGCGCGAGCTGCTCGGCCATTACGGTCGCGACCAGCTGATCGTCACCGGCGTCTACGCGCACATGGGGTGCATGCTCAGCGCGGCCGAAGCGTTCATGAGTGATGTGCGGCCGTTCTTCGCGCTCGACGCGACCGCGGACTTCACCCGGGAGGATCACCTCATGGCGCTGAACTATGTGGCGCGCCGGTGCGGCGTGGTGGCTACCACCGCCGAGCTGGAATCGAGTCTGCGTCAGGTGCGTGCGGCCTGAGCGCGTGACTCGGGTCACTTTCCACCAAACTCGATCAAGTATGGTTAGGGTGTCCTTACCTTTCCGGTCGGAAGGGTAAGGATCGGAGAACGGCGAGGTGACATAGCAGTGCCGATGATGACGTGGATCGCGCGAGCGGCCGAGGGGACAGCGGACGCCCACGACCGGCCCGCGATTATCGCCCTCGACTGCCTGCACACCTATGGTCTGCTCGCCGAAGCGGTGGAACTGTTCGCCGAGGAGCTACGCGCGGCCGGAGTCGGCGTCGGCGATCGCGTCGCGGTCTACATCCATTTCGGCTACGAGGCGCTGCTCGCGGTGCTCGCGGTGAATTACCTGGGCGCCGTGGTCATTCCGCTCGATATCCGGGAGCCCACCGCCGACACCGAACGGGCGCTACGCAGCGCGGGCGCGCGGCGGGTGCTCGGGCACAGCGCCGACGACCACATCGTGGAGGAGATCGCCGGTCCCGGCGATCGAGCGGCACGCAGCGTCGCGGGTGACTACACGCTGATCGAATTGTCCGATGCCGGACCGCGATCGGAGCAGCCGGCCGGCTTCGTCTTCTGCGCGCCGGGTGGCGCCGCCTGCCGGGTGGTCGAGACCACGGTGCTGGCGGACAGCGGCGCGGCCCTGGCCGGGCAGTGGGGTCTGGACACCGGCGACACCGTCGCACCCGGCCCGGAACTCGGTGTGTTCGAAGCGTTCGCCGCCGCCACGGCGACCCTGCTGGCCGGCGCGACCCTGTGTCTGGACGGGCAGTGGAGTTCCGCCTCGGTCCTGGTACGTGCCGACCGTACCGCGAACGAGCCACCGCCGGATCGACTCGGTGCGGCCCGGTTCGGCCGCTGGGCGGCCGACGCCGCGGGATCAGCCGACGGCGAGGTCCGCCAGCTGCGCTTCCCCGCGCGCACGCAGGGCCTCGCCGACAGTGGCCGGATCCGTCGCTGCGGGTAACCAGATCGCTTCGGCGAGTGCGGCACCCAGTTGGTCCGCGGGCAGTCGCCCGGCCCCGGAATGCCCGGTCGCGGCCAATGCCCGGCGCAGGGGATCGCCGCCGGCCGACGCGCGTACGGGAACCACGTCGAACCGTGGACCGGACGGGCCCGGCGCGAATTCGAGGAACACTTCCGCACCGGCGGACAGGCCGAGATCGTCGATGAACCGCTTGATGGTCCCGCAGCGGGCCTGGACCGACACCCACAGGATGGCCTGCGGGCCCAGGCGGCTCGCCAACTCCACCGGATGATTCGGGCCGACCCCGATCATTCCGGCCAGTGCCGAGGGCAGATTGAATGCCGATCCCTTGAGATGGGCCGCGGCGATGGTGGTGCGCCAGCGTACGACCTCGCCCTCGCGGTACAGGCCGCGCGTCTTGGTGGGCGACTTGCGCGGTGTGTACCCGCGTTCGCGCCGGGTCACCACCCCGGCCGTGGTCACGTATTCGCCGGTCGCGGCGTAGGTTCGGACACTGACCTCGCGGACATCGAAACTGCGCGTCACCTGGCGGATCAGCTCCTCGAGCTCGATCCGCCCGCCGTTGGCGTCCAGGATGCGGCCGATCTGACGGTGGATCGGCTCGTACCGGGCGCCCCACCGGATCAGGCCCCAGCGGCTGCGGTCGGCCTTGCCGAAGCGGTCGTCGGCCACCATGGCATTGCGGATACTCGACACCGACCGGCGTGGAATCACCTGCGCCTGGATCTCGGCCACGGTCATCGGCTCGCCGCCCAGGGCGAGCACGGCCGCGATCGCATCGTGCACCGAGGCCGACCGGATCAGCACGTGCCGCTGCACGACCCGGTAGCCCAGGTAGGTCAGCATCCGGGTGGCCTCGTCCACCGGGACCTCGAAAGAGGCTGCCGCGGAGGCCGTTTCGACCAGGCCCTCCGGCGTCGCGGCCACCGTCAGGATCTTGTGCACACGTTGGCGCGCCGCTTCCGGGGAGGTGTCGAGGATCCAGTCGTCGACCACGTCGATCCGATCGTCGAGCCGGATCAGCACCTGCCACAGGCACAGCCCGAGCCCGGGTACCGGGGCGGCCAGATCCGGCTCGGCCGCGCAGACCCGGGCCAGCGCCGCCATCGGCCGGGCCGCGGCGGCAAGAACATCGGCGGCCCGGCGCAACTCGTGCGAACCACGGAACATGGCGCGCACCTGTTCGCGCAACCTGGCGTCGAGCTGGTTCACCCGCTCCCGGGAAATGCCGAGTTCGGCGCCGCAGGCGCTCAGCGTCATCGGTTTCGCGGCCAGCACCCGGGCGGCGAGCAGAAAACGGTCGCGCGCGCCGCGCGCAGCGAGGAAATCCTCGAATTCGGCGACCGCCGGGGCCGTGGAGCGCACCGGGATGCTCGAGCGCACCAGCGCGGCCCCGATCTCGGCACGTGCCGCCGGGCCGATGCCGGGCAGTGCCGCCAGCTCTCGCATGGTGAGCGCGCCGAGCGCGGACATATCGGCGTGCGTGCCGAGCGCGATCCGGACTTTCGCGCCCAGACCCAGATCGGCGAAATCGGTGGCGGCGAAAGCAAACGGAAATGCGGTCGCCAACGGTATATCCCGGTGCTGAGTGAGGAAGATCGCGGCGATTCGGCGGCATACCTCATCGAGGAATTCCGGCGGCACACCCACCTCGAGGGCGTCCGTCGACATCCACGCATTCGGAATGAGCTCGTTCTCACCCAGGATCGACGGGCCCGCGCGGTGCGCACTCAGCCACGGCAGGAGCGTCAGCCAGGAATGGCCCGCGTCCGGGCGCGAGGGGAGCCGCACTGTCGCGGCAGCGCTGGGCGAACCACTCACTGGCCGTTTACTCCTTGCTATGCCCGCCGCTGGTGAACAGGGTCGATCATAGGCGTACCGGGTGAATTCACCGCGCGGCCGCGGTGCTCACCGCTGGGAAACGGCGTGTCCGGTCACGGCAGTCGCGCACCCAGTGCGGTCAGCATTGTCCCGAATTTCGTTGTGGTCTCGGCCAGCTCGGCCGCCGGATCGGATTCGGCGACAATTCCGCCGCCCGCGTAGGCCACAATCGAACGGCCGTCGGCCGACAATTCCGCGCACCGGATACTGACCATCCATTCGCCGTCGCCGTCGGCGGCCGCCCAGCCCACCGCGCCGGCGTAGAAGCCGCGATCGCCTTCGATTCCGGCGATGAGCTCGCGGGCCGCGACGGTGGGGGTGCCGCATACCGCGGGGGTCGGATGCATGGCGAGTGCCAGATCCAGAGCGGTGATCGCCGGATCGCGGACGACGGCGGTGATCGGTGTGCCCAGGTGCCAGAGTTTCGGGGTGCTGGTGAGTTCGGGGGCGTCCGGGATGACGACCTCGGCGCACAGTGGGGTCAGGGCGGCGCGCACCTGGTCGATGACGAAGGCGTGCTCACGCCGGTTCTTCGGCGAATCCAGCAGGGCCGCAGCGGTTTCCCGGTCGAGCGCCGGGTCCGGATGCCGGGGCGCGCTGCCGGCGAGCGGATGGCAGGAGACCGTCTCGCCGCTGCGGCGGACCAGCACCTCGGGGGTGGCGCCGACCAGGGTCCGGCCGGTGTAGGCGGTTCCGGCCGCCGAGAGATCGACCCGGAAGCCG
This sequence comes from Nocardia sp. NPDC127579, assembly GCF_042672005.1. Classification (NCBI taxonomy): domain Bacteria; kingdom Bacillati; phylum Actinomycetota; class Actinomycetes; order Mycobacteriales; family Nocardiaceae; genus Nocardia; species Nocardia sp. NPDC127579. The sequence goes on from NZ_JBHXVZ010000006.1 coordinate 224,951, forward strand.
TTGCCGAACGCGTCTCCGGCGACGAGCCGGTCGAGGATCTGCTCGGCGGCGACCGGCGCGGCGGCGGCCAGGTGCAGGGCCCGGGCCAGCACCACCTTGTCCAGGGCGGTGTCGGCGGCGGCGAGGGTGGCGATCAGCTGCTCGAGCCGTCGCAGATGTTCGGGCGCTTCGGGAATCGCCGCGGTGACGGTGATCGGGGGCAGCGGCGCACCGGTGGTGCGCAGTGGGCCGGCCGCCGTCGTCACCGTGCTGGGCGCCCACAGGGCGGCCGGGGCCGCCGGATCGAACGGCAGCGCGCCGACGATATGGGTGACGATGCCCGAGCGCAGGGTGGCGGCCGCCTGCTCGGCATTGCGGAAGGACGCGAGGAGTCCGTCGGCCTGCACGGTGGCGTGCGGGCGGGACAGGACGAATGGCGCCGCCGAGGGGGCGAGGGCCGTGGTGTCCTCGTCGCGTGCCGGGCTGAAGATGTTGATGGCGTTGCCTTTCCGTGCGCGGCCGGCCCCCCGAGGCGAATGACAGCCTATCCCGGCTCATGGCCATTGTGGTAGAAGTTAGTGTAGCCTAAACAAACGTTGGACGGGCTGGGCGAGTGCTCCAGCCGCACATCCGAGGAGTCGCATGAACGAGGCTTTGACCGCGCTCGACCGGCAGCAGGTGCGCGCCGATATCGCCGCCGCACTCGACCTGCGACCGGAGGAACTGGCCGAGGACACCGATCTGCTCGACGCGGGCCTGGATTCGGTGCGGCTGATGTCGCTGGTGGAGAAATGGCGGGCCGCGGGCGCCGCCGACATCGATTTCGTGACGCTGGCGGCCGAGCCGGTACTCGGCCGGTGGCTGGATGTGGTCACCCCCGGGGCCGCGTGATGCCGCGCTGCGACGACATCGTCGATATCGCCGGAATCGGCTTCGGCCCGTCGAATCTCGCGCTGGCCATCGCGCTCGCCGAATTCAACGAGAATCGCGGCGCGGGAACCGAATTGACCGCGCGCTTCGTCGAACGCAAGGAGCGGTTCGGCTGGCATCCCGGCATGCTGCTGCCCGGGGCGACGATGCAGATCTCCTTCCTGAAGGATTTGGCAACGCAGCGAAATGTGCACAGCCGCTTCACGTTTCTGAGTTATCTGGCCGAGCGCGGTCGGCTCAACGACTTCATCAACTATCAGACCTTCTTTCCGACCCGGCTGGAATTCCACGACTACCTGGTGTGGGCGGCCGACACCGTCGCCGCCGAGGTCGATTTCGGCACCGCGGCCGAAAACATCACCGACGCGGGCGACTGCTTCGAGATCCGGCTGAGCGGACGGGCGGCCGGGGTGCTGCGCGCACGCAATATCGTCGTGGCCGGTGGGCTCTCGGCGCAGGTGCCCGACGGCGTGACCGTCGGTCCGCGGGTGTTCCACAACCATCACCTGCTGCCCGGGCTGACCGCCCTGCCCGAACTCACGCACCGGCGCTTCGTCGTGCTGGGCGCGGGCCAGAGCGCGGCCGAGGTGGTGCAGTACCTGCACAGCACCTATCCGGAGGCCGCCGTGCACGCGGTCTTCGCCAAGTACGGGTTCAGTCCCTCCGACGACAGCCCGTACGCCAACCGCATCTTCGATCCCGCCGCCGTGGACGACTTCCATTCCGCCACACCGGAGTTCCGGCGCCGGCTGATGAATTACCACCGGGGCACCAACTATTCGGCGGTGGACCTGCCGTTGATCGAGGAGCTCTACGCGCGCGAATACGCCGAGCGGGTCAGCGGCGCCCGGCGGTTGTTCATGCACGGTGCCTCCCGGGCCCGCGCGCTCGCCGAGACAGCCGCCGGGGTCGCGGTGACCGTCGAGCACGAGCCGACCGGGCTGACCGAGGAACTGCACTGCGACGCGGTGATCTGCGCGACCGGGTTCCGGCCGATGCCGCTGCGCACGCTGCTCGGCGAACTCGCGGACGCGGTCGTCACCGATGCCGAGGGCCCCCGGGTCGCCCGCGACTACCGGCTGGTCACCGGGCGGGCACTGCCCGGCGGGATCTATCTCCAGGGCGGCACCGAGCACACCCACGGCATCTCGTCCTCGCTGCTGTCGAATGTGGCGGTGCGGTCCGGGGAGATCGTGCGGTCGGTGGCCCGGGATCCGGCGGTGCGACCGGTCGCCGTGACAGGCGCATAGTTCGGACGCATCATGGCGGGGTGCGGGTTTGGTATGCCGCCTACGGCTCGAATATGCACCGGCGCCGGCTGCGCTGCTATCTGCGTGGCGGCCGGCCCGACGGTGGCGCGCTGACGCTGCCCGGCTGTCGCGACCGCGCCGATCCCGAGCGGTCGATCCCGCTGTTGCTGCCGGGTGTGCTGTACTTCGCCACCGAATCGCTCACCTGGACCGGCGGCCGGGCCTTCTACGACCCGCGGGTACCGGGGGAGATCGCGGTCGCGGCGCACTTGATCGAGGACAGCCAGTTCAGCGATATCCACGCACAGGAGATGTACCGGCCGCCCGGCGTCGATCTGGATCTGCGCGAGGCGCTGGACACCGGCCGGTGTGCTCTGGGATCCGGCAGGTACGAGACCGTGGTGTGCGTGGGGCGCTACGAGGGTTGTCCGGTGCTCACCTTCACCGCTCCCTGGCGCTGTCGTGACCTGCCCGGCAACCCGCCCGCCGCGGCGTACCTGCGGCATCTGGCCGCCGGACTGTCCGCGACGCACGGGTGGAGCCTGGAGACCATTGCCGGATACCTGGGCTCGCGCCCGGGCGCCGATCGGCGCTGGACGCCGGAGTCCGTCGCGGCGCTATTGGTCGCTCGTCCCATCCACGATCTCGGATGTGCCGAATAACTGTCGAATCCGATAACGCCACAGTTCGTCCGGGCGCGGATCCGCACAGTAAAGCCAACTAAAGAGATAAGGAAGGTACGCGATGATTCCCAACCTCATCGGCAGCATCGTCGGCGCGGTTCACGGCTTCCTGTACACGCTCCTCATTCCCTAGGCGCCGCGGCCCGGAACGGTGCTCGCGCCGTTCCGGGCCATCGGAACTGTCATTCCCATTCGGATCGGCGCATAGGCATTGCCACCCTCGCGCTCATCGAATTAGGTTTACCTAAGTTTGGTGACCGCTCGACGGTGGGAGACATGATGAGCTCGGAAGTGGATCTGAACGGCGTTCCGCTGACCATGCTGTGGACGCTGCACAATCGCGCGTCCGAATCCAAACGGGCCGACGCGATCCTGCGCGATCCCGACTGCGAACGGATCTACGACAGCATCGCCTTCGACTACCATCGCCATTTCGGCGCACCCGACGGTACCCATGCCGTGCGATCCAAGAGGTTCGACGACGTCATCCGGCCATGGCTCGCCGCGCACCCGGGCGGTACCGTCATCGAACTCGCCGCCGGGTTGGAAACCCAATTCCAGCGCTGCGACGATGGACTCGTGCACTGGTTGTGCGTCGACGTGCCGGAATCGATCGCCGTCCGTGCCCGGTTCCTGCCGGCTTCTCCGCGATGCCGCTATCTGCCGATCAGCGCGCTGGACCTGACCTGGCTCGACGAGGTCGACCCGGCCCGTGGCGTATTCGTCACCGCCCAGGGACTGTTCATGTACTTTCGGCCCGAGCAGGTTCAGCAGCTGTGTACCGCGATCATCGAGCGCATGCCCGGTGTGGAGCTGATGTTCGACACCATCCCGCCGTGGTTCTCCCGCAAAACGATGCGCGGATACCGAAAGACGCCCCATTACCAGGCACCCGGGATGCCCTGGGGCATCCGGGCCAGCGAGCTTCCCGAGCTGGTACGTGGATGGAGCCCACGCGTCAGCGAGGTCCGGATCACCGGATTCGCGCCGGCGCACGGGATTCTCGCGACCACCGCCCCGCTCTTCGCGGCGCTGCCGGTACTGCGCGATATCCCGCCCGCCATCGCGCATGTGCGCACCGCCCCGGATGCGCGGACCTAGCTGCCCGAGGGATTGTCGATCACGTAGCGCCACTGGCCGTCGGAACCGCGCCGCACCACATCGGTGGCGGTGCCGGACAGATCGACCGGAGTCCCATCGGCGGCGGTGCCGCGCATTGCCCAATCGACAAGCAGCAGGGCGACATTCACCACGGTGTAGCACTGGCGGATCCGGGCCGTCATGGGGATACCGAAACCCACCATGTGCGCGAGCGCGGCGGAGCGGCCGGCTTCGCCGACCGCGTGACCGGGCGTCGGCACCACCACCGCGTCGGGCTCGTACAGCAGGTCCAGGGCGGCCAGGTCGCCCGCGTTGAACAACTCCACCCACTCCGCGATGAGCTGGGTGATGGCCTCGGGAACGGGCGTGGTGGAACCGGGCAGGTCGTGATCGAGCGTCATGATTCAGTCATCGTAATTCGTTGCCGGACAGGATGATCGCCGGACGGTCAGGAAACCTGCGGCGGCGGCGCGAGCCGCCGCCGGCTCACACCTTGCGGATGACCGTGACGACCTTGCCGAGAATCCGGGCGTCGTTACCCGGAATCGGCTCGAACAGGGGATTGTGCGGCAGCAGCCACACATCGTTGCCGGTGCGCTTGAACGTTTTCACCGTGGCCTCGCCGTCGATCATGGCGGCCACGATCTCGCCGTTGTCGGCCACGTTCTGCTGGCGCACCACCACCCAGTCGCCGTCGCAGATGGCCGCGTCGATCATCGACTGGCCGACGACCTTCAGCAGGAACAGCGAACCGTCGCCGACCAATTCGCGCGGCAGCGGGAAGACATCCTCGACCGCCTGCTCGGCCAGGATCGGGCCACCGGCGGCGATCCGGCCCAGGACGGGCACGAAAGTCGGCGTGGGACGGCCGGAATCGGCGGTGTCGGCATCGTGGTCGGCGCCGTGCAGGCTCGTCACCGAGCGCACCGTGTCGTCGAGGCCGCGAACGTCCACGGCGCGTGGACGATTCGGGTCGCGGCGTAAATAGCCCTTACGCTCCAGGGCCCGTAACTGGTGGGCAACCGAGGACGTGGAGGTGAGCCCGACCGCGTCGCCGATCTCGCGGATGCTCGGTGGATAGCCGCGCTCGTTCACCGAGGTACGGATGACCTCTAGGACCTTGCGCTGACGCACGGTGAGATCCGCCCCGGTCAGGGGCTGGTCGGTGCCGACTCCGCTCTCGTGCTCCGTGTCGTCTGTGTGGCTCACCGGAACCCGCCTTCCTCTGTGTTGAATTTTGCGGCGCTCACGGCCCTCCATGGTCACGCAAGCTTCCGCCTCCGGGCCTGAGTTCACGCCGCGCTGTTGATGTCGCTCCTCGAATTTAGTCGGGTCGCGCCGATGTTTCAAACACCTGTTCGACCTGAGTCGTGTTATCTGCTGACTTTGTCGGTGGCGCGTGGTAGAAATCGAACACAAGTTCTTCGAACGCATGATCGAATAGCCGCTCTCCTCAGCACCCACCCGGAGGTCCGTCCGATGAGCACAGCGATCCGCGAAACCGTCACCAACCTGCATGAGATCGGCCTGGCGCCGGTCGATCCCGCCGTCTCCGGGCCGGCCGCCGCCCTCGTGCGCCGTCCCCGTCTGCGCACCCTCGAGGCTTCTCCGCGCCGGCTGCCCGAGCGTCGCCCGCGCGACAGCCGTCCGGCCGGGCCGGTGCCCACGCACCGTCGCCGGGTCCGGTCCGTGATCTCGCGTCCGCCGCGCGGCGGCCACCCCATGGACGTGCGGGTCGCCGAGGCGCAGGTCGGTTTCGCGGTACTTGCGGTGGCCGCTCTGCTGAGCGCGCTGGTGGTGACGTCGCTGATCCTGTTGGCGCAGTGGCGGGCCGGGAGTTTCGGAGTCCAGCCCGCCACCACGCCGGTGGTCGTGGAACAGATTCCGGTGCGCGAGCCGGGCGCCGTGCGCTAGCGGATCGGCTGTACCAGAAGGTCATCGGACCACGGTGGCCGGAAATCTCGATCGATAATCAGAACGCGTTGCTACGGTGCTGACCAATGTGTCTGAGGCAGTTACTGCCGCGATCGATCTCGGGGATTCCAGCGATGACGCACCACACCGCCCTACGCTCGATCCGGGTCCTGGCCCGGCTCGCCGTCCTGTTCACCTGTCTGCTGCTCGGGCTGGCGACGCTGCCCGCCGCCCAGGCCGACCCCGCCTATCTTCCCTATCTGGATCTCCCCGCGGTCAACAGTGACGGCGCGCGTGGCGGCGGGCTGCATCCCGAACTGCCACTGGAGGAATCGGTCCTGCGCGACGCACTCGATCAGGCCCGCGCCGACCGCGTCGCCCCGGGTCGCTACGGCACGCTGCTGCACCAGTACTGGCTCGTCGTCGCCACCCGCAACGCCCGAATCGACCTCGCCACTTGGGATCCCACCCGCGGTGTGCCCGCCAACGAGCACACCTTCAACCAGGTGTACGTCAACTATCTGCGCTTGACCACCGAGCATCCACGGCTGTGGTGGGCGGGCCTGGCCGGGATCGCGGGCGGCTCCTTCGCCTCCGGCTTCTTCGACCTGCGCGACGTGGGCGTCATCCTGGATGTGCCGGGCATCCACCGGCTCGGCGATGCCGTCGCCGATCTGCTGCGCGCCACCCCGCCGGAACTGGTCGAGGAACTGCCCGCCGACATCAAGCTGCTCGCGGCCGAGGCCCCACGGCTGAGCGCGGCCGACATCGGCTGGTACCAGACGCGGCTGATGATCATGCAGAAGCACATCTTCACCGACCTGGTCCCGATGCACGAGGCCTACATCGCCGCGGGCATGGCCGGGATCGACGAGATGCTGACCGCGGGGGTGATCGACGACAACATCCACACCGCCTGGCGATCCATCGACGGCGGCACCCGCGAGGGCTATGTCGACGCCCTGGTCCGGATGACCGACCGCGAACAGAACTACATCGTCGCCGACCAGTGGGACGCCACCGCCGCCGGTCGCGGTGTCATGGGACGGGTACTGACCTACCTCAGCACCGTCGCCGGCAAACCGGCCATCCCGGGTGTGCTCGCGCCCGGCAACTTCCGCCCGGCCGTGGTCAGCGCCGAGGTCGCCGGTCGGCGGTTGAGCCTGCGTACCCCGCTGCCCGCCTTCAACTGGGCCGACCGCGCTGATCGCTGGACCTACATCATGGGCGACCTGAACCCGCGTCACATCGACCTGGAATCCAATCCCGTGCTCGCCGCTTCGGTACTCGGCGAACCGTTCTGGAACAAGCTCGCGCGCGGCCGCGCCATCGCCCGCATCCCCGAGTTGATCTCCGATATGACTCAGCAGTGGGCCGTGGTGCAGTAGCCACCGAACGAAATCGGTGGTAGCCGCCGAGTATCCTCGAAGAACTATGGCATCGACGAAGGATCTCTCGGATGCATTGCCCGTACTGCCGGCACCCTGACTCGCGGGTGGTCGACTCGCGCGAGGCCGAGGAAGGCGCGGCCATCCGCCGTCGGCGCTCGTGCCCGAACTGTGGCCGACGGTTCACCACGGTGGAGACAGCGATCCTATCCGTGGTCAAACGCAGCGGCGTCACCGAACCGTTCAGCCGCGAGAAGGTGATTCGCGGCGTGCGGCGGGCCTGCCAAGGGCTCGAGGTCGACGACGACGCGCTGAACCTGCTGGCCCAGCAGGTCGAGGACGCGGTCCGGGCCAAAGGGTCGCCGGAGGTGCCCAGCCACGAGGTCGGTCTTGCGATCCTCGGCCCGCTGCGCGACCTCGACGAGGTCGCCTATCTACGCTTCGCGTCGGTGTACCGCTCCTTCACCTCCGCCGACGATTTCGAACGCGAGATCCACGACATGCGTGCCGCCCGGGCCGAAGCGGCGCGCGCCGACTGATTTCCGGAATACCGACCGCCGAGCGCGCCCGCGCTCGGCGGTGTGTGGTCGGCTCAGCGGCGGATGGCGGCGATCGCCTTCTCGATCCGCTTGACCGAGATCGGATACGGCGTGCCGAGCTTCTGCGCGAACAGGCTGACCCGGAGTTCCTCGATCATCCACCAGATCTCGGCGACGTCGGGGGCGTGCTTGCGCTGCTCGGGCAGGACGGCGAGCAGGCGGTCGTAGGCGGTCAGGGCGCGGTCGATCTCCGTCATGCCCTGACGATCGCGAGTGGCCGACCCGGGCAGCGCGGCCAGGCGGGCGGTGGCGGCCTGAAGGTAGCGGGGGAGTTCGCGCAGGCGCGCGCCGCCGAATTCGGAGACGAAGCCCTCGAAGACCAGTTCGTCGAGTTGCTGGCGAACATCCTCCGCGATATCGGTTTCCCGCGTCGCGGCGAGCGCCGACGTAACCTGGTGTGCGGCAGCGAGAACCGGCACGGCCAGCCGGACCAGACGCGCGACCGCGGTGGACAGCTGCGGGCGGATGGCGGCGACCAGCGCCTCGAAACGCTCGGGGTCGTTGACCGGCCCGCCCGCGGCGGCGATCAGTTCGTCGGCGGCGGCCGCGCGGCAATCCGCGACCAGGCCGTCCAGCGAACCATAGGGATTCTGGCTCAGCGCCAGCCGGTCCCGCGGCGGCAAACCCGCCGTAACGGTCCGGGGTGAGGTCGGAAGAGCATGCAGGACAAGGCTTCTGGTGCCGACCCGCATCGCGGCCGCCTGTTCGGCGGGTGAGCTGAGTACCCGCACCGCCACGCCGTCGCCCTCCGGGACCAGCGCCGGATATCCGGTGACGGTCTGCCCGGCCACCTCGCGGCGCACGGTCGATGCGACCGTACCCAGCGATTCCGAGGTCCACACGGTCGCCGCCGAACGCTCCGCGCCCGCCGTCGCCCGCGCGACGGAGGCGGAGACCTGTTCGGCCAGTTGCGCTTTCAGCCGGGTCAGGCTCTTGCCCTTGGCCAGTACCTTGCCGGAGCGATCGACCGCTGCGAAGGTCATGCGCAGGTGGTCCGGTAGCGCGGCCGGATCGAGATCGGCCGGTGCGATGGTGACCGACCCGAGCCGCGACAGCTCCCGCGCCAACCCGGTGCGCAGCGGTTCGGCGCGGGCGGTGAGCGCGGCCAGGGCGGCCGTGGCGAAATCGGGAGCCGGAACCACCAGGCGGCGCAGGGTTTTCGGGAGCGTCTTGATCAGCGCTGCGGCGAGTTCCTCGCGCATGCCCGGCACCAGCCAGTCGAAGCCGACCGGCCGCACGTGGGCGAGCTGCTCGACCGGGATGCGGACGGTGACACCGTCATCGTCCTGGCCGGGCTCGAACTGATAGGTGAGCGGGAAACTCAGCTCACCCTGGCGCCAGGCGTCGGGGAAGTCGGTGGGATCCAGCGCGGCCGCGCCGTCGTTGACCACCGTGGATTTCGAGAAGTCCAGCAGCGTCGGGTCTTTGCGCCCGGCAGTCTTCCACCAGCTGTCGAAATGGCGGACCGAGACGATATCGGCGGGGACCCGCTGATCGTAGAACTCGTAGAGCACCTCGTCGTCGACGAGGATGTCGCGGCGGCGGGCCCGATGCTCCAGATCGGCGACATCGTCGAGCAGTTCGCGATTGCGGTGGAAGAACTCGTGCTTGGTCTGCCACTCGCCCTGCACCAGCGCGTGGCGTAAGAAAAGCTCGCGCGACACTTCGGGGTCGATCCGGCCGTAGTCGACGGGCCGGCTGACGACCAGCGGGATCCCGTACAGCGTCACCCGCTCGTAGGCCCGCGCCGCGCCCCGCTTGGACGACCAGTGCGGTTCGGAGTAGGTGCGTTTGACCAGGTCTCCGGCCAGCTGCTCGGCCCATTCCGGCTCCACCCGCGCCGCCATGCGGCCCCATAGGCGCGAGGTCTCGACCAGTTCGGCGGCCATCACCCAGCGCGGCGGCTTCTTTGCCAGCGAGGAGCCCGGGAAGATCATGAACTTGGCGTTGCGCGCCCCGAGGAACTCGCGCGATTCGGCTTCGCGCACACCGATATGGGACAGCATGCCCGCCAGCAGCGACTGGTGGATCGCGGTGGAATCCCATGGCGTGCCGTCGACGGCACCGGCGGTGGGTGCGGCCGGGCCGCGCTGGGCGCGCCCGCCGCGGCCGCGTCCGCTCGAGCGACCGCGTCCGGCCGAATTTCCACCGCGCTCAGGGGTTTCCGTGGTGGCGGGCCGTCCCGCGGTGGCATCCTCGGCCGACCAGCCCAGCCCGCGCGTGATCGTGCGCAGCTGGCCGTGCAGATCCTGCCACTCCCGGATGCGCAGGTAGTGCAGGAACTCGTCGCGGCACATGCGCCGGAACTGGTTGGACGACAACGACTTGCGCTGCTCGGTCAGGTAGTCCCAGAGCCGCAGGAAGGCGAGGAAATCCGAGCCCTCCACCACGAACCGGGCGTGCTCGGTATCGGCGGCCTGCTGGTGCTCGGCCGGACGCTCACGCACATCCTGGATCGACAGCGCCGCCACGATGATCAACACCTCGGCCAGGCAGCCGTTGCCGTGCGCCTGTACGAGCATGCGCGCCATGCGCGGATCCACCGGCAGCTGTGCCATCTCGCGGCCGATCGCGGTGAGCGTCAGCGTGGTCTCGCCCGCATCCGAATCAGACGGTGAACCAGCCGATTTCGTGGTCGCCCGGCGTCCGAGCGCGCCCAGTTCCTCCAGCAGGGCGATACCGTCGCGGATCGCCCGCTTGTCCGGCGCCTCCACGAACGGGAAGTTCTCGATGTCGCCCAGGCCGAGCGCGGTCATCTGGAGGATGACTGCGGCCAGGTTGGTGCGCAGGATCTCCGGCTCGGTGAACGCGGGCCGCGCCTGGAAGTCCTGCTCCGAGTACAGCCGGATGGCGATACCGTCGGCGACCCGGCCGCAGCGACCGGACCGCTGCCGTGCCGAGGCCTGCGAGATCTCCTCGATCGGCAGCCGCTGCACCTTGGTGCGCATCGAATAGCGAGAGATGCGAGCGGTTCCCGGATCGACGACATACCTGATACCGGGCACCGTCAGCGAGGTCTCGGCCACATTGGTGGCCAGCACGACTCGTCTTCCGGTGTGCGGCTGGAAGACTCGATGCTGTTCGGCCGCCGACAGGCGCGCGTACAGCGGCACGATCTCGGTGCGGGCCAGCTTCAGATCGCGCAGCGCGTCCGCGGTATCCCGGATCTCGCGTTCACCGGAGAGGAAGACCAGCACGTCCCCGTCGCCCTCGGCGAACAGTTCCCGGACCGCGTCACCGATGGCATCGACCGGGTCGCGATCCACCACGCGGGTGTCCTCGTCATCGGCCGCGGTGGCGGCCGGAAGCTCGAGCGACAGTGGGCGATACCGGATCTCCACCGGGTAGGACCGCCCCGATACCTCGACAATCGGTGCGGGCGTGCCCTTCTCGTCGGCGAAGTGGCGCGCGAACAATTCCGGATCGATGGTCGCGGAGGTGATGATCAGCTTCAGGTCCGGGCGACGCGGCAGCAGCTGCTTCAGATACCCGAGCAGGAAGTCGATATTGAGGCTGCGTTCGTGCGCCTCGTCGATGATGATCGTGTCGTAGCGGCGCAGCAGCCGATCGCGCTGGATCTCGGCGAGCAGGATGCCGTCGGTCATCAGTTTGATCAGCGTGCGGTCGGAGGCATGATCGGTGAAGCGGACGGTATAGCCGACGACATCGCCGAGCTCGGTGTCCAGTTCCTCGGCGATCCGCTCGGCGACGGTGCGGGCGGCCAGCCGGCGCGGCTGGGTGTGTCCGATGGTGCCGCGCACGCCGCGGCCCAGCTCCAGGCAGATCTTCGGGATCTGCGTGGTCTTACCCGATCCGGTCTCGCCCGCCACGATGACCACCTGGTGCGCGGCGATGGCCGCGGCGATGTCGTCGCGGCGCTGGGTGACCGGCAACTGTTCGGGGTAGCGGATGGGCGGCACCGCCGCCCGGCGCGCCTGCACCCGTAGCTCGGCGGCGTCGATCTCGGCCGCCACACTCGCGAGTTCCTTGCCGCGGGCGCGATCGAGCTTGCGGCGCAGCCGGTATTCGTCACGGAGGGAGAGGTTCGCCAGTCGGGTGCGGAGCTCGCGTGCTGCGGGGTCGGCTGTCCTGGTCATGGCATCGTCAAGCGTAGCGAACCCCGCATACATCCCGGTCAGCGCCGTGCTCGGGACCGGTCGGCGGCGATTGCCGCACAGGTGCTGTGTGGTGGTTTCGGCTTCTCGCGCGGTGTCTGCTGTGCGATCATCGGAGCATGACCGCCAGCTCAGGCACGCCACTGTGGATTCGAGGTCTGCGAGTTGCCTTCGGTGTGCTCGGAGCCGTCGCCCTGCTCTGGCTCCCGCTGCGTGAGATCGGCAACGACGCCTTCTCGCTCGCGAACTACTTCAGCTACTTCACCATCGAGTCCAACATCCTCGCGGTGGCGGTGCTGCTGATCGGCGGTCTGCGCGATCCGGGTGGGCGGGCCTGGCAGCTGATTCGGGGCGCGGCCACCCTGTACATGGTGATCACCGGTCTGGTGTATGCGCTGCTGCTCGCCGATATCGACGTGATGCTCAACGACCGGTGGATCAATGTCGTCGAGCACCGGGTGATTCCGATCGTGCTGTTCGTGGACTGGCTGCTGGTCCCGGCGGCGCTGCGGGTCACCGTCGGCCTGATCGGCGCGTGGCTGATCTATCCCCTGCTCTACGGCGTCTACAGCCTGGTACGCGGGCCGATCGTGGACTGGTACCCCTATCCGTTCCTCGATCCGCGGGAGCAGGGCTACGGTCCGCTCGCGGTCGGACTGGTCGTGCTGCTGGCCGTCTTCGTCTTCCTTGCGGCTGCCGTGGCCGCGCTCAGCGTGGTGGCCGGGCATTGGCGCACCACCGCACGAGCCTGAGCAACCCCTGAGTGACTCGGGCGGGCGGCGGCCCGGCGCGGGTCGCCATGGGAGAATTCCCGGATGCACGCTGTGCTGGTGCCGCCCCGTCCCCGCAGCTTGCCACGCTGGCAGCGGGGGGCGCGGCTCGCCTTCGCCGGGCTGGGTCTGCTGGCGCTGATCGCCAACCCCCTCCAGCTGTCCGGCGCGCCCGGCTACACGCTGGGCAACCAGATCAGCTCGTTCACCGTCCAATCGAATCTGCTCGCGGTCGCCGTCCTGGCGATCGGCGGGCTGCGCGATCCGGCGGGCAGGCGCTGGCAGCTGTGGCGCGGCGCGGCAACGCTCTACCTGCTCGTCGCCGCGACCGTGTGCGCGGCGCTGCTGTCCCTGGACGCCGACCGCCCATGGAGTGCGGACGTACTGCACCGCGTGCTGCCGATCGTGCTGCTCGCCGACTGGGTGGCGGCGCCCTGCCCGCTGGGCGTCGGCGCGCACCTGCTGCGTACCTGGCTGGCGTACCCGGTGGCCTACACCGCGTATACGCTGGTGCGCGGGCCGATCGTGGACTGGTATCCGTACCCGTTCCTCGACCCGCGCGGGCAGGGATATGTCTCCATGACGATCGGCCTGGTGGTACTGGGTGTGGCCTTCGCGTTGCTCGCCGTCGCCGTCGTCGCCCTGGGCGAACTGGCCGGCCGGTGGTGCGGCACGGCCGAGTCCGACAAGAAGAGGTGGTTGGAATGACAGCGTTGTGGCACGGGTTCGCCGATATGGGCGCGGTCGAACGCGACGGCGCGTTCGTGGTGGCGCGCGGGGAGGGCGCCTACATCTACGACGAGGCGGGCAATCGCTATCTCGATGCCACCGCCGGACTGTGGTTCACCAATATCGGGCACGGACGCGGCGAGATCGCCGACGCCGTCGCCGACCAGCTGCGCACGATCGCGCACTACTCCAACTTCGGTGACTTCGCCGCGCCCGTGACCCAGCGGCTGGCCGAGAAGCTGGCCACCATCGCCCCGGTTCCGGGCAGCAAGATCTTCTTCACCTCCGGCGGCTCCGACTCGATCGACACGGCCGCCAAACTGGCCCGCCGCTACTGGCGGGAGCTGGGAAAGCCCGCCAAGAAGATCCTGGTCAGCCGCCAGAAGGCCTATCACGGCATGCATGTCGCGGGCACCGCGCTCGCGGGCATCCCGGTCAACGGCGAAGGGTACGGCGAGCTGATGGCCGACACCAGCGTGATCGCCTGGGACGACGCGAAGGCCCTGCTCGCCCTGATCGAGCAGATCGGCGCGGAGCAGATCGCCGCCTTCTTCTGCGAACCGATCATCGGCGCGGGCGGTGTCTACCTGCCGCCGGACGGTTACCTGGCCGAGGTCCGCCGGATCTGCCGCGACCACGACATCCTGTTCGTCGCCGACGAGGTCGTCACCGGGTTCGGCCGGATCGGCGGGTCCTGGTTCGCCTCTTCCCGATTCGACCTCCAGCCCGACCTGATGACCACCGCCAAGGGACTGACCTCCGGCTATCTGCCGATGGGCGCGGTGTTCGTCGCGCCGCGGATCGCGGAACCGTTCTTCGCCGGCGGTGTCTGGTGGCGGCACGGCTACACCTACGGCGGTCACGCCGCGGCCGCGGCCGCGGCCCTGGCCAACCTCGAGATCATCGAGCGCGAGCAGCTGCTGGACGAGTCGGCGCGGCTCGAGGCCACCCTGCACGCGAAACTCGCACCGCTGGCCGAACATCCGCGGGTCGCCGAGATCCGTAGCGGCCTGGGTGCGGTGGCCGCTGTGCAGCTCGCCGATCCCGCCGAGGGGCTGCCGCTGGTGAAAACGCTTCGCACGCACGGTATCTCGGGGCGTGCGGCCGGTCAGGGCGCGATGCAGATCTCGCCGTCGTTCGTCATGACCGATCTCCAGGTCGACGAACTGGTCGACGGATTCGGCAAAGCGCTCGGCTGAGCGGCGGCCGGATCAGAGCCGCAACGTGAGAAACACGCTGTGCGGGTCGCTGATGTAGCCGGCGAACGGCCCGCAGAAGTCGAAGCCGTGTCGCCGGTACAGACGCACCGCCGGGGCGAAGAACTCGGCGGTGCCGGTCTCCAGGCTGACCCGTTCGTAGCCGCGGGTCCGGGCCACGTCGAGCAGGTGGGTGAGCAGCGCGGCGGCGATTCCGCGCCCGGTGTATCCGGTGGCGGTACGCATGGATTTGATCTCCCCGTGCGTCGGATCGAGTTCCTTCAGGGCGACACAGCCGACCAGGCCCGCCCCGATGCGGCCGCTCCAGCAGGTGATCTCCGGCTTGCGGAGCTCGTCGAGGTCCAGGGCGTGCACGCTGTCCTCGGGGGAGTGGGCGTGCATCTCGGCGAGGTGTCCGGTGAGCAGGTCGGCGATTTCCGGGCCGTCGAGCGGGTCGACTGCGATGCGTAGCTCCATCGGTCCATCTTGGGGTCGGCCGGCGGTCGACGGATGGCCGGGGTACGCCCTACTCTGAGGGCAACTGCCCTCAGGTGGGTTCGAGTGGAGAAGAGGCCGGGTGATGAAGCTCGTCGACCCGATCGGTGTCGTGCGCCGGGTGGCGGACGAGGCGTACTACGCCGCGCTCGCGGTGCGCGCCGGGCTGATCACGCCGGAACGGCCCGACCGCCTGGCGCGAATGGGTGCGGCGGTGCTGCGCTGCGGGCTGCTGGGCGGACTGGCCACCGTCGCCGCGCAGCGATACCGCGACCGGACCGCGATCATCGACGAGCTGGGCAGCGTGAGCTTTCGTGAACTCGACGAGCGCACAACGGCTTTGGCGAATGCCTGGCGGGCCCGCGGCCTGCGCGACGGCGCCGGGGTCGCGATCCTGGCGCGCAACCATCGCGGCTTCCACTATGCGGTGTTCGCCGCCGCCAAGTGCGGCGCCCGGATCATCCTGCTCAACACCGACTTCGCGGGGCCGCAGCTACGCGAGGTCCTCGACCGCGAGGGCGCCGATCTGCTGGTCTACGACGACGAATACGCCGGCATCGTAGGCGATCTCGCGCCGCCGTGCGGCCGTTACCGCGCCTGGGCCGATCGGCCCGGCGTCGACACCCTGGACAATCTGATCGCGGGCGGCGCGCGCAGCGCCCCGCCCCGGGTGCGCGCGCAAGCCCGCGTCATCCTGCTGACCAGCGGCACCACCGGTACGCCGAAGGGCGCGCCGCGCAACGAGCCGAATTCCCTTGCGCCGCTGGGCGCGATCCTGGGCCGCGTCCCGTTCCGGGTGCGTGAGATCACCGAATGCCCGGCGCCGCTGTTCCATACGCTCGGCTTCGCGCATCTGATGTTGGCGGTCGGATTCGGCTCGACGCTGGTGATCCGGCGTCGCTTCGATCCGCAGGCGGTGATCGACAGCCTGCACGCCAACGGCGCGACGGCACTGGTGGCGGTTCCGGTCATGTTGCGGCGAATGGTCGATCTGCCCCCGGAATCTATTGCCGGGAAGGATCTTTCGCGCCTGCGCATCATCTTCGTCGCGGGCTCGCAGCTCGGCGCGGAGCTGTGTGTGCGGGTCACCGCGGCGTTCGGGCCGGTGGTCTACAACGTGTACGGATCGACCGAGGTCGCCTACGCGACCATCGCCACACCGGCAGATCTCGCGGCCGAACCCGGCTGTGTCGGCCCGCCCGCGCCGGGCACGACGGTGAAAATCTTGGACGACAACGGATTCGAGCTGCCGCCCGGGCGCACCGGACGGATCTTCGTCGGCAACACCTTCCAGTTCGAGGGCTACACCGGCGGCGGCGACAAGGAACGGGTCGGCTCGCTCATGTCCACCGGGGATGTCGGCCATTTCGACCGGGCCGGCCGGCTCTTCGTCGACGGCCGCGACGACGACATGATCGTCTCCGGCGGCGAGAACGTCTTCCCGGGCGAGATCGAGGAACTGCTCGCCGCGCACCCCGCGGTCGCGGAGGTGACCGCGTTCGGAGTCGAGGACGCCGAACACGGTCAACGGCTGCGCGCGGTGGTCGTACTGCGCGACGGCCACGCGCTCACCGCGGACGACGTGCGCGCGCACGTGAAGGGCAACCTGGCCCGGTTCAAGGTGCCGCGAGATGTGCTGTTCGTCGATGAACTACCCCGCAACCCGACCGGGAAGGTACTCAAACGCGTGCTGCGCGAACTGTGAAAGGTGCTGCGCTGGAAGCGCACTCCATTGTGCCGACCAGTGCGGTGGGACAGCGGGCGCGCCTCGTCGCGCGCTCGCCGGCACACCGTGCTCCCGCACCGTGCCGGGATCACACCATGCCCAGCATCCGGCGCATCGTGTGGCGCAGCTGCACCGGATCCGGGACCGCCGTGCGGAACCAGCCGTTGGGCGGTACCACCACCAGCCCCGCTCGCTGATGCTCCACGCAGTCGACGATGGCGTCGGCGACCGCCTCCGGATCGGGCGCGTATCCCGGGGCGATGGTGCTGACGATGACGCCCTCCTCGGCCAGGCCCCGGTGCAGGGCGGTGCCGAGCCCGATCACCGCGTGCTTGGTCGCCGAGTACACCGCCGCGCCCAGCGAGGCGGTGACCCCGATCGCGGAACCGACATTGACGATGTGCCCATGCCCCTGCTCGACGAATCGGATTCCCGCCAAACGAGATCCGGTGATCACCGCCCGCAGATTGCAGTCGATCTGCCGGTCGGACTCGGCCTGCGATTCGGTGAGGAAGGTGCCGCTCGGCCCGACGTCGGCGGCGTTGACCACCACATCCAGGCCGCCGAGCCGACGCTCGGTGTGCTCGAGGAACTCGGCGAACCGGCCACCGTCGGTGACATCGACCTGCAGCCCGACTACGTCGGCGCCGTGGATCCGGTTCAACTGGGACGTGATCGCGCGCACCTTGCCCGGGTCCGCGTCGCCGATCGAGACCTCGGCGCCCGCGGCCAGGAAGGCCAGCGCGGCCTCCTTGCCGATCCCGTAGGTCCCTCCGGTGATCGCGACTCGTGTTCCAGCAAGCGTCTTCTTCGGCATGGTGATTTCGCCTACCTCGGTCTGCTAGTCGATAGCTACAAAGGTAGGTCCGCGGGCGAGCTGTGGCCATGCGATATCAGGTCAGCTCCTTGCGCAAAGCGGTCACGATGGCGAGTCTGCGACGAAATCGCTTGGTGGTTACGGGTTTCAGTCCGGGTTGTGAAACACGCGCGACGCTTTCCGGCCATGCTTGCGAAGTTCGGCCATTCGAGGTTTTCCTGGCGGTCGCCGATCATCGAAAAGTTTGCTGGGGGATGGTCGGACTCTGGCGCTATGCGTCCGGACATCCCCGTCAGCGGACATTCAGGACACGGTCATGTCCTTGCGATGTCCGGCCAAAACCTTTCGCATGTCGGCCATCTCGGCGAAAGCATCGGGGTGATTCACCGTCCTTGACACGAATCCGATTGCGGCTTGCGAGGTTCGGCCAAAACCTTGCGGGAATCGGCCAGTGACGATAACTATGAACGGGTGACCTCCTGGGAGTGGCGACGGTCGGTGACGACCTCGGTGGTTCTGGTCGATGTCGCCGCGGCACGCGGCGTCGAACCGGCAGAGATATTGCGCGGCACCGGTATTCGCGCCGACGTGCTCGCCGACCCGGTCGGCGAGGTGACCGCGGCCCAGGAACTCGCGCTGGTGCGCAATCTGGTCACCCGATTCGACGACGCGCCCGGGCTCGGCGCCGATGCGGGAAACCGCAATCGCATCACCATGCACGGGGTGTACGGGCTGGCCGTCATGAGCAGTCCGACCATTCTGGCCGCCCTCGAGACGATGGTGCGGCACGTAGCGCTGGCCACCTCGTTCAGCCGGTGCTGGATGGAGCCGCACGGGCCCGAAGTGCTGCTGTGCGTCGATGATTCCGAACTTCCCGCCGACCTGCGGCCCTTCCTGTTCGAACGGGACCTGGCCGCCGCCGTGGCCAACTATGTGCTGATCATCGGCGCCAAACCCCCGCTGATCGGGGTCCGGGCGGCGGGCGGTATGGGCGACCGGATCGCGGCGGTACTCGAACACTTCGACATCCCGATCGCCGAGGGGGCCGAATACCACACGGTAGCGCTGGAGGCCACCGAGCTCGAGCAGCCGATGCCGATGGCCAGCCCGCACATCGCGGTCAAGTTCGACCGCGAATGCGGCGAGCTACTGGAACGGCGCGGTCTGCATCAGGGCGTGGCGGGCGCGGTGCGGGAAATGCTGATGCGTCAGATGACGGGCCGGGTCAGCCAGGAGGAGGTCGCCGCGGGCCTGAATCTGAGTTTGCGCACCATGCGGCGTCGCCTGGCCGAGGAGGGCACCTCGTATCGGCAGCTCTGCTCGGAGACCTACGGCAGTCTCGCCGAGGATCTGCTGTCCACCGGGCTCACCGTCGAGGACGTCGCTTTCCGCATGGGTTACTCGGGGGCCCCGAGCTTTTCGAACGCGTTCAAACAGTGGCGGGGTGTCTCGCCCGGGCGCTTCGCCCGGACCATCGCCCACGGGCAGCACGCACCGCGGTGACGCGGTTGGGCCACGGGGTGCGGAATTCGGCCAGGGCGGTCGGGATCCGCGCGGCCCTGCCGGATCTTCACGTGCGCTGATCGAGGCTCGCAGTGCCCGACCGGGGTGGAAACGGTTGGGCGGGGCCGGGTTACGGGGAAAGGGTGCCCGGAGCGGCGGCGGGGTGCGAGCATTGTGGACGGAACCTCGATCGTCGCGACGAGAGGTGGTGGGTGTGGCGCATTTCGTGCAGGAATATGTCGTCCTGCGGTGGCTGGTGGTCGGGGCGTTCCTGGTGGCGGCGGGGATAGTGATCGGGCGGTTGGCGACACCGGTGCGCGGCGGGCCGGCCGGGATCGCACCGGCGGGCCGGCCGGCGCTCGGTGCGGGCGCGGTGGCCCGCGGTGGGCTGCATGTGGTGCGGCCGGATCAGGTCGACGAGGAATCGCGACGGCAGGGCGCCGGGCCGAGCGCGGCGACGCAACAGGAATCCGATGCCGCGCACCTGCTGATGTGCTTGGTCATGCTGGCGATGCTGGTGTTCCCGGCGGAGGCGAACCCGGACGCGGTACGCGGGGTGCTGGTCGCCATGACCGTGGTGTTCGCCGCGCTGCTGGTGAGCCGAATCGTGGAGGGCCGCAGCGGGTCTCGGGAACAACCGGTGGCGCTCGGATATCACGTGCTGGCAGCGGCGGCCATGCTCTACGCGATGTCCGGCCATACCGCCGCCGGGCACGGCGGCCCCGCACCGCTGGTCGCGTACGCGCTGGCGGCGCTGTTCTGCGCCGACGCGTTGGCCGTGCTCGCCACCGGCGGGCGCCACCGGCTCGGTCATCCGGCCGGATCGGTGCTGTCCACGGCCCTGGTGCCGCATCTCGTGATGGACCTGGGCACCGCCTACATGCTGGTCGGGGCCGTCGCCGGGTGACATCCCGGTCGCGCTCAGAGGTCGAGCACGGACTCCGCGACGACGCGGCCACCGAGGCGGACCCAGCCGTCGGAGTCCCATTCGGTGAAGATCTGGGAGCCCTGGCCCTGGGTGATGGTCAGGCTCTTGCGCAGTCGGGCCGTGATCGCCACAGCGGCGGCGCCGGTGGCCTCGTCCTCGGCAATCCCCATGGCGGGGGCGAACATTCGGGAGCGGAGATTACCGCGGGCCTCATCGGTCCAGGCCCAGAAGTAGTGCTGACCGGCGGCGAACTCGTCGGGGCGCAGCGCGGCCAGTTCCTCGACGTCCTCGACCTGGTGGAACGCGAAATCGGGCGCCCATTCGGCGCGCGCGGTCACCCAGGTGAGCGCGTCGGCGTACTCGACCGCGACTTTCCCGGCGGGCACGTCCAGCAGCTGGACGGGCGTACCCTGCTGTCCGAACCACCACGCGGTGCCCACCGTCGGATGCCCGGCGAACGGCAGCTCCACCGCGGGCGTGTGGATCCGCACCAGCGCCATACCGTCGGCCACCTCCCCGAGGAACACGGTCTCGCTGAATCCGGCCTTCGCCGCGAGCGCCTGCCGATCGCCCTCCGCCACCGCCGCCGCCGAGACCACGCCCAGCTCGTTGCCGAACCGTCCCGTCGAATCGGTGAACACCCGTACGACCTCGACCCGTACGCCCATGGCCTCCGCTCCTCCCTGTGAACGTCTCGCTTCGGAGCCTACCGGCCGCCGCGGCGCCTGCTCCCGGATGCGAAGCTGTCGCGTGTCACACCTCTGCGCGTCGCGGCGGCCGGTCGGTGCGCTCGGGCCGGATCAGGGCAGGGTGGTCAGCCAGGTGAGGTCACGCACCAGTTCGGAGCCGGTGACGGGGGATCGGACCGGGGCACGCAGGGTGGTCGACTCGATGGTGCGGATCGGCGGATCGGCGGGGCAGGCGGCGTGCATGATCGGCGTCACGGTGAGGACGAAACTGCCATCGTGCGGGAGTGGTTTGGTGAAGTGGAAGTAGTTGCCGCCGTCCTCGGTTTCGGGGCGCAGCCAGCCGCGGCGGGGCAGCCCGAGGATACGGGCGCTCTCCACCGCGCGGCCCCCGAACGCGGTGACCGCCGCCTCGTCGGCATCGGGGAACACCGCGCGGGCCAGTTGCTCGAACGGCTGGAGCAGTTCGTAGTCGGCGAAGACGGACGCCCAGGGTTGGACAGCGGCACCGAGATCGATCGGGTGGGCGACGCCGATCGACGCGTCGGCGGGCAGGTGGAGACCGTCGTCCGCGAGGTCGGCGAAGGAGCCGTCCTCGGCGACGCGGAACGACCGCACCAGGGCGGTCCCCTCGTAGACGCCCCACACGATGCGGCGGGTGATCGTGCCGCGCAGCGGGTGCGCGACGAACAGGCTGGTGAGCTCGTCGAGGGCGAAGCGGCGACCGGCCACCATGGCGCGCTCCAACCGGACGATCTGGTCGGCGCCGAGCGCGGTCGCGTTCTTCTTCAGCTTGCGGAAGGTGGCCACCGCGGCGGGCGCGAGTTCCGGGTCGTCGGTGAGGCCCGGCTTCGGTAGCGCCGCGCGGCGCGTGCCGGTGGAATCGTGGATCGTCGGCCGCAGCTGTTCGTCGAAGCCCACCACGAACTGCCGGGGACCGAAATCGAGCTGGACGGTGCCGTCGGCGCGCAGCCCGAGATCGGGGACCAGCCGGTCGGCGAGCTGGTCGGCTGACAGCCCGAGCCGGTCGGCGATCGTCGACAAGCGGGCGCGCGCACCCTCCCGGACCCGTTTGGTCTTCACCTTCTCGCTCACCGTCTTCAGTGCGAGCAGCGCGGCGTCGGAACCGATCGCCACCAAGGCGTCCAGGGCGCTGACGGCCCGCTGATCGGCGGAATCGGCGCGAACCAGGTCCAGTAGCCGGTTGACGGTGTCCTCGTCACCCAGGCCGCCGACGGCCTCCCACACCCACGCGTCCCTGGTGTGCGCACCCGATCGACGCCACTGCTCGTACACCTCCCAGGCGGCCGCGGCCAGGGCAGCGGGGTCGCAGGCCGACTTCACCTGGGCCAGCGCGGGATACGGTGCGCCCGGTTGCGACAGCATCGTCATGGTGAACACGGTGCCGACCGCGGGCAGCGGCAGCGTGTGCGCGCCGTCGGCGACGGTGAGGGGTGGCAGCGCGGTCAGCGACAGCCACTCCGGCAGCTTCGGGATTCGGGTGGGCACGAGCGTCGCGGGATCGGCATCGAGTACCTCCTGGGTGACCGCATACGCGTCCGCGCCGTAAGTTCGTGCGGTAGCCAGGATTTCGTCCCGGAATCCCAGGTCGACCAGGATACGCAGCGCGCTGCCCGCGTCCGTGCGTTCGCGGCCGGTCGGACCGACGGCCGCCGGGATCAGCAGCGGCACGGCGAGTCCGTGGTGCAGGCGGAACCACTCGACGGCGGTGGCGCGCAAGGTTCTCCGGTCCAGCGCGCGAATCGCCAACCGCAGCATCAGCGGGCTGGCCAGGCGTACCAGATCGGGATCGAGTGTCTTGTAGCTGTACCACTCGCACAGTAGCTCGGCCGGTGGCTCGAGCCCGGTGACGACCCGGGGTTTCGCGCGTGGCCGCAGCCACGGCGGGGTGCGCAGGATCTCGGGAACCAGGATCTCGGGCGCCACGTCGGCACGGTCGATATCGGACAGCTCCTGGGACAGGATCTCGCTCAACTCCCGGGGCAGGACACATTTCGCCGCCGCGCGCCCCGCATCGGGATGACGGCGGATGTGCTCACGCACCTGCTCGGCGTCGGCGGCGCTCCCGAAGACCCACAGCGCCCGGCGCGGCGCGTGCGCGGCCACCTCGAGGATCGCGGGCTGAACATAAGGGCCGCCGCGCAATTCGAGCAGCGCCGTGAGCGCTTCGACGGTGTCGAGTTGCCGCAACATGGCCACCACCCGCCGGCGCGGCTTCGCCTCCGCGATCCGGCGATACAACCGCACCAGCACCTCCGGGCAGTCCAGCCCGAGCTGTACCCCGAGGCTGTGCGTGAGCTCCGGCCACCAGCTGATCATGCTGGGGCGCACCATCTCGATCAGGCTGCGCGCCTGCTCCGCCGTACGCACGCACGCCAGTAACCGAGTCACCGCCAGCTCGTTCGCGGCACCGCGCGCCGAGCCCGTCAACGCCGCGATATCCGCTGCCACCCAGTCCTGTTCGGTCGGCAACAGGAAGGTTGCCACGAGATCTCGCGACCCACCTCCACCTCGAATATCGGTGCACCCGGTGCCGTCGGCATCAGTATCGTCGTCGGGGCCGGGCGGAGCGAGCCGCGCGGCACGGTGGTCGGCCCCGTGCCTCACGTCGTTCGGCTCCAGCGCAAGCCCAGGGTGTTGCGAATCGGGGTAGCACCCCGGCCTGTCCTCGAGTCGGTTCGTGGTTGCGACCTGCTCGGTGTCCACCCTTGCGCCGGTGCGCATCGCGGCGAGCCGGGCCCGGGTCGCCGTGTAGTCGGCGGCCGGAGCGGCGGCGAGCAGGGCGCGCAGGCGGCGCAGGGCGGACTGGGCCAGGCGGCTGGAGCCGTAACTCGGTGCGCGCCAGACGCTGAGCGGGCCGACCCAGGAGGACCAGACCATGCCCGGGCGGCGCGGATCACCGATGGACAGGTCCGACATCGCGGTGAGAGTGGCCGCGGCGTACGAGAAGCCGTGCGTAGCCACCAGGTAGTCGGCCAGTTCGGAGCCGAAACCATAGGTGGTGGACCACAACAGGGTGAGGCCGATGACCGCCGCGTCCTGCGGGGACGCATCGGCCGGGGCGGACAGATAGGCGCGACCGCGAGCGGCCGTTTCGGCGTCGGTATTCGGATGCGCCAGGATCGCCTCGATCTGCGCGCGCGAATCCCGCAGGCGCGCGGCCATTGCCGCCACCGCGGCGGCATCCACCGTGGCTACGTGATCCACCCCCAGCCCGCGGAACGGCTCCGCCTTGGCCCACCAGCGGCGCGGCACCTCGGCGGCTTCGGACTCCAATTCGAATTCCTGCGGTGTCATCGATAATCCCTCCCCGGTTCGACTGTCCACACGTTAGCGGAGTTCACCGACACGGCTCGCTCACCCGCGCGGGGCACCCAGCCACGCGAGATCACGCAGGATCTCGGACCGGGTGACCTGGCCGAGATCGCGGAAGGTCACCTGAGCCGGCCCCAACAGGTGATTCCAGCGCAGTGTGTGCAGCGGCGGCGGTGTCGCGTACGGCTCGAATCCGGGGTCGACGCTGAGGCTGAACGACCGACCATCGCCCAGCGGTTTGTCGAAGTTGTCGATGGTGCCGCCGCTGCCCCGTTCCATCGGCCCCCAGCCACGGCCGGCCAAGCCGAACAGGCGGCCGATCGGGATCTCGAGGCCGATCGCCTGCTCCAGGCGAGACTCGTCGAGCAGCGCCTCATCGATCTCGTAGACATCCCGGCCGACTTGCGGAAATGGTTGCAGCAGTTCGTAATCGGCGAGCACCTCGGACCATGCGGCGGTCAGCTCCGGCCCCAGGCGCACCGGGTGCGCGATCGCGAGAACGGCGTCTTCGGCAATGGTGAGCACGTCGTCCTGCGCATCGGCGAAGGTATCGTCTTCCGCGATCCGGAACGAGACATCCACCTCCCTATCGCGTACGACGGCCCAGACCAGGCGGCGGGTGAGATGTCTGCGCAGCGGATGCTCGATGTAGTCCGCGCGCAGCTCGGCAGGGGAGTAGGTCCGCTCGGTGACCATCGCGCGCTCCAGGCGCCGAATCTGGTCCGCGGCAAACCGTTTGACGTCCTTGCGCAGCTGACGATAGGTGCCGGTGGCCGCTGCGGCTTTGTGCGCGTCGTCCCGCTTTCCCGCCCGCGGGAGCGCTTTCACCGGACTGCCGTCCTCGCGGGTCAGGACCGGTCGCAGCTGCTCGTCGAAGTCGACCAGGAATTGCCGGGGACCGAAATCGAGCAGCGCCGTACCGTCGGGCCGCAGCCCGAGATCGGGTACCAGCCGATCGGCGAGTTGGTCGGCGGTCAGACCCAATCCCTCGGCCACCTCGGTGATCCGGGCTCGCGCGGACTCGCGGACGCTGGTCTTCTCGGCCCGCTCGCTCAGATCCCGCAGCCCGAGCAGCGCGTTGGGCGTGCCGATCGCGACCAGGGTGTTCAACGCGCGATCACGGCCCTCGTTGGCGTACACGCGCTGGGCGAGCATGTCGATACAGGTGTCGCCGCCGCAGCACGCCACCAGCTCCCAGATCCAGTTGTCGCGAGCGGGTCCGCCCGCGTGCCGCCATTCCTCGTGGACGGCAAGCACGAAACGACCGAGACTCTCCGGTTCGCAGGCCGCGCGCACCAGCAGCAAACTCGCGTGCGGTGCGCCCGGATCCGAGAGCATCGCCAGCGTGAGCAGGTTCGTGACCGCCGGGTCCGGCAGTGCACCGCCGGCTCGCAGCCGGAGCGACGGCAGTGCCGAGAGCGACAGCCAGCGCGGGAAGGCCGGGATCCGCGCGGGGACCACCATCGCCGGATCGGCGCCGAGGAGTTCGGCCACGGCCGCTGTCACACCGTATTCTGCTGCGGCGGTGGTGATCTCGTCGGTATGGCCGAGTGCGGCCAGGGCGCGCAGCGCGGCGGTGTGCGTCCGCCGGATCTTGCGGTCGGAACCGAGCGCACCCGGGAGGAACGCGCGCGCGGCGTAGCCGGGATGACGACCCAGCCACTCCAGGGCGACTTTACGGCGGGTCACCAGCGACAGCCAGGCGGCGGCGAGCTCGGCCGCCTCGGGACTTTCGAACGGTGCGATCGAATTCGCGTGATCACCGGCGTCGGTGCGCATTCGATCGACGACCAGATCATGTGTGACGACCCCGTGTGCCGCCATCAGCGGGAACAGCGAATCGTCAGACCACATCCAGGTCACGCGGCATTCCCGCAGCACGGGTTCGACGACCTCGGTGGCGGCCGCGGCGAGAACGACCAGCTGGTAGCCGGAGATGGTCTGTTTCTCGGCGATCGTCTCCAAGACGAACTGGAGGGGGTGCGCGGTCGCCCGCCGCACGTCGAGCTGCTTACGCAGTACCTCCAGCCATCGCTCGCGCTCACCGGCACGCCACGAAATATCAACACCCGCGGGTGGTCTCAGCCCGGCAATCACAGTTTCCTTGCTGCGCGGCCGGTTCCAGGGCGGATCGAGCAGGATCGCCGGGATGTCGGCCTCGGCCGCGGGATCGGATCGGGTGGCGGCGAGGATCTCGGCGACGACGAGCCGCGCGGGCTCCGGCAGCGTCTCGGCGAGTTCGGCCGTCAGGTCCGGATGTCGCCGGACATGCGCCTCGAACTCGTCTCGATGCTGGAGCCGTTGCTCGCCGCTGCCGAGGATGCGCAGTGCGCGCCGCGGAAACCGGTCGGCCGCGGCGAGGAGCGCGGCCGTCGAGCCCTTGTTCCAGCAGTTGTTCAGTATCGTCTCGAAAGCCAGGTCGTCGGGGAGGTGCGCCAGGATTCGGGCGAGGAAATCATCCGTTATCCGATCGGCCCCGGCGAACCACACCCGCGTCAATCGGGTGAGCGCGGGCACTGCCTCGGGACCGAGGTGCGCGGCCAGGGAATACAGCAGTTCGCGGTTCTTGTTCAGCACGTCCCCGTTGTTGTGATCGAGCAGATCGAGGACCCGTGCGGCGTGGTCCGGCCGGGTGACCGAGGCGAGCAACCAGACCGCGCGACGCGAGCCCTTGGCGAGCGCGTCATCGGTGAGATCGGCGGCGACCCAATCTTGTTGGGTAGGAAGCAGGAACGAGGTGAGCAATCGGATCGGCAGACCGCCGCGCACGCGCAGCCGGGCCGCGGCGGCGACCGCCTCCGCGTAGTCGGCGTCGCCGGCCGAGGCCAGCAGCGCCCGGAGCCGGCGCATGAGCGGTGGATCGGGATAGGCACGCGGTGACGGTTTGACGTAGAAGTGCTCCGACTTGTCCCGCCAGTCGTCGCTGTGCCGGGCGTTGTCGGGCACGGCCGGATCGTTGTGCTGACAGACGATGCCGGTGAGCGCCGCCACCACGGTTACCGCGAAGCCGTAGCCGTGGGTGTGGACCAGGTAGTCGGCGAGATCCTGCGGCTCGCCGAGCACACCGGTATGTTCCCACTCGCGGGTTTCGGAGGGCACGCGGGGATAGGACCCGATGGCCAGGCAGACCGCCGCCCCGAGCGGATCGGTGCTCGCCGCGGGCGCGCCCAGATACTCGGCGCCACGCCCGGCCAGCGCGGCGTGCGACAGCGGATGCGGCAGCGCCGCGCCGAGCAGCATCGGCGAATCCGTCAGAACTGCCTGAACGGCTTGGGCCGCTTGTGGTTTCAGCTTCGCCGACGCGCCGGACCGGCCACGGAACGGCTCGACCTTCGACCGCCAGGTGGCGGGCACGGTCCAGGACTGATCGGATGCGGACAGCGTCTCGGCGGACATGGGGACAGGCTAGCCAGCCGGTCCGACAAGTGCCGACCCCGAAAACGACTCCGGCCCCGTCCCTTTCGGAACGGGGCCGGAGTCGCGAGCGCTTACACGGTGGCGGGTGCCAGCACCGCGGTGGACTCCACCGCCTGGCCGACGCCGGCCACGATCGCGGCCGCCCGCAGTGCCTCGAAGATCACCTCACGGGACACGCCCGCCTCACGCAGCGTCTTCTCGTGCGCCTCCAGGCAGTGCGCGCAACCGTTGATCGAGGACACCGCGAAGGACCACAGCTCGAAATCGGCCTTGTCGACGCCCGGGTTGCCGATGATGTTCATCCGCAGACCGGCGCGCAGATCGTCGTAGCGGCCCTCCAGAAACGCCTTGCCCCGGTAGAACACATTGTTCATGCCCATGATCGAGGCGGCGCCGAGTGCGGCGTTGTACGCCTCCGCCGACAGGTTGTCGGCGGCTTCCTCGGCGATTTCACGCAGGGTGCTCGCCGACCGGGTCGCGGCCGCCGACGCGAGCAGGGTGCCCCACAGCTGCTGCTCGTTCAGCACGGTGGTGCGGCTGAGCGAGGACAGGTTGAGCTTGAGGTCCTTGGCGTACTCGGGGAGGGAGTTCTTCAGGTTCTCAATGCTCATCGTGAAATTCGTTCCTTCGGTGCGTGGGAGACAGGGATCGGGGGTGGGCTCAGACGCCGGCGGACATGAGTTCGCCCGCGTCGATCGTCGGGTCGCCCTTCTTCCAGTTGCAGGCGCACAGCTCGTCGGACTGCAGGGCGTCCAGCACGCGCAACACCTCGTCGACATTGCGGCCGACCGAACCGGCGGTGACCGAGACGAACTGGATCTCGTTGTTCGGGTCGACGATGAAGGTGGCGCGGTCGGCGACACCGTCGTTGTTGAGCACGCCGCAGGCGGCGGCGAGCTCGCGCTTGAGGTCCGAGAGCATCGGGAAGGGCAGGGTTTTCAGGTCCTCGTGCTGTGCGCGCCACTGGAAGTGCACGAACTCGTTGTCCACCGAGGCGCCCAGAACCTGCGCGTCGCGGTCCTCGAACTCCTCGTTCAGTTTGCCGAACGCGGCGATCTCGGTGGGGCAGACGAAGGTGAAGTCCTTCGGCCAGAAGAAGACGATGCGCCACTTGCCGGCGTGGTCGTCGGAGGTGATGCGGGTGAAGTAGTCGTCAGGCTGCTGAGCGTCGACCTTCGACAGGTCACCGCCGATGACAGCGGTGAGGTTGTACGCCGGGAACTGGTCGCCGATGGTCAGCAGGGCCATGCTTGTCTCCTCGTCCTTGTGGGGTGGCTTCAGCGATCTTGCCTAGGGGCCTACGAAAGGTAAAGGTGATCAGTCGCACTAGACTGATAGGCGTGACTGATCAGACTTATCAGCCCACACTGTCACAGCTGCGTGCGTTCGTAGCAGTCGCGGAGTATCGCCATTTCGGTACCGCGGCCGCACGGCTCGGTGTGAGCCAACCCACGTTATCGCAGGCATTGGCCGCCCTCGAAAACGGACTGGGGCTGCAGCTGATCGAGCGCAGCACCCGGCGCGTGCTGGTGACCGCGGAGGGCACGCGCCTGCTGCCGCAGGCGATGGCAACCCTGGAGGCGGCGGACCGATTCGTCGCCTCCGCCACCGGCGACGGCCTCGGCGGAACCTTGCGGATGGGCATCATTCCGACCGTCGCGCCCTACGTCCTGCCCGCGCTGCTGCCCGAGTTGCGGCGACGGGTGCCCGGGCTGGCGCCACAGGTGATCGAGGATCAAACCGCCCGGCTGCTCGACGGTTTGCGCACCGGCGTCCTCGACATCGCCCTGCTGGCATTGCCCACCGAGGCGCCCGGTCTCACCGAAATTCCGCTCTACACCGAGGAATTCGTCTTGGTGACGCCGCGCGGTCACGAGCTGGCCGGGCAGACCGGCATCGCCGCCGCGACCCTGGACACCCTGCCGCTGCTGCTGCTCGACGAAGGCCACTGCCTGCGCGATCAGACCCTGGAGTTCTGCCGGTCCGCCGATGCTCAGCCGAGTTCGGTCGGGGATACCCGCGCCGCCTCGCTGACCACCGTGGTCCAGTGTGTCGCAGGCGGATTGGGCGTCACCCTGATTCCGGAGATGGCCGTCGCCGCCGAGACCGCCCGCGGCACCCTCGATACCGCTCGCTTCGCCGCGCCCGCGCCGGGGCGCACGCTGGGACTGGCCTTCCGCGCGTCGACCGCGCGTCGCGACGATTACGAACAGCTGGCCGAGATCGTTCGAGAACAGCGCCCGCGGTCGATGCCGTAGGTGGCCCCTGGTTTCGCCGTATTGACCGGGTGGTCACCGTCTGGGACGCTCGGGCCGTGCGGATTCATCATCTCAACTGCGGCACCATGGCCCAGGGTGTGGTCGACCACTGCCTGCTGATCGAAACCGATCGGGGGCTGGTGCTCGTCGATACCGGATACGGGCTCGGGTGCGTACGCGAACCCGGGCGCATGGTCGGGCCGGCCCGCTTCGCGTTCGGCGCCGCGTTGCGCGAGCGGGAGACCGCGATCCGGCAGATCGAAGCACTCGGCCACGACCCCGCCGACGTGCGCGACATCATCGTCACCCATCTGGACCTCGACCACGCCGGTGGGCTCGCCGACTTTCCCGGCGCGACCGTGCATGTGCACGGGCCGGAACTGCGGGCGGTGACCAATCCCGAGACGCTGGCGGAGCGGGTGCGTTACCGCGGGCAGCAGTGGGCCCACGAGCCGAAGTGGCTGGCCCACGAGATCGGCGGCGGCGCCGACTGGTTCGGTTTCCGGGCGGTGCGCGATCTGCCCGGACTGCCGTCGGAGATCCTGGTGGTGCCGCTGCCCGGGCACACTCGCGGACATGTCGGCGTCGCCGTCGACACCGGTGCCGGTTGGCTGCTGCACGCGGGCGACGCCTTCTATCTCGGCAGCGAGATCGACCCGGTGCGGCCGCACACGCCGCTGATCTGGCGGCTGTACGAGACCGGGGCGATCGTGCCCGGCGCGTATCACGACAATCGGCGGCGACTGGTCGAGCTCAATCGAGCACACGGTGACCAGATCACCATCTTCTGTTCGCATGACCCGGGCGCGTTCCGTCGATTGTCGGCCTGACCGGCACGGTTGAGTTTCAAGACGACCGGTCGTATATTGATGGCATGGCTCGACCCCGGCGCAGTGACGACACCCGGCAACTCCTCGTGGAAGAGGGTGCGGCCGGGTTTCTCGTGAACGGGTATCACGGCACCGGCATCAAACAGGTACTCGACGCGGTCGGTGTGCCGAAAGGGTCGTTCTACAACTACTTCGACAGCAAAGAGGCGTTCGGCCAGGCGGTGATCGAATGTCACTCGCAGTGCATTCAGCGAAACCTGGCCGCGGCCTTCGGATCCGACGCCGACCCGATCGCCGGACTGCGCGTGTTCTTCGAACGGTTGACCGCCGAGTTCGCCGAAAACGATTACACCGGTGGATGTTTGATCGTCAACCTCGGTGCCGAGCTCGAAGGCAGCACGGTGCTGCGGGAGTCGCTGTCCGCCGCGTTCCGCGCGTGGCGGGATCGGGTGGCCGAAGCCCTGCGCGCGGCCCAGGAACTCGGGACCATTCGCGCCGACATCCCGGCCACCGAACTCGCCGATCTGCTGATCGAAGCGTGGGAGGGGGCCGTGGTGCGGATGAAGATCGATCGCACGCTCGAGCCGCTGCACAAGTGTCTGGCCCGGTTGCTCGACGACTATTTCCGACCCTGAACACCGGGTTCGTCGAGCCGGGGCGGCGGGTAGCCGTTCCAAGACGACCGGTCGTATCGAATGATGAAGGAGAAGCACATGTCCACCAAGACAGTCATCGTCACCGGATCCTCCAGCGGCATCGGGCGCGACATCGCCCGCGCGTTCCTCACCCGCGGCGACACTGTGGTGCTGCACGGACGCGACGCGGACAAACTCGACGCGGTCGCCGCCGAACTCGGCGCACCCGAACGTCTCGCGCAGGTCGTCGGCGATATCGGCTCCACGGCAACGGGATCCGAACTGGTGCGGACCGCCGTCGAACGATTCGGGCGCGTCGACGTCCTGATCAACAATGCCGGAATCTTCGGCGCGAAGCCTTTCGTCGACGTGACCGAGGCCGACCTCGACACCTATCTCGACGGGAATCTGAAGGGCACCTTCCGTGTCACGCAGGCGGTCGTGCGCCAATTGCTGCGCCAAGGTGGCGGCGGCAGCATCGTCAACGTCGGCACTGTCCTGATCGACCACGCGCTCGCCGGCCTGCCAGCATCGGCCGCCCTGGTCAGCAAGGGCGGCGTACACGCCCTGACCACCAGCCTCGCCGCCGAACTCGCCGCCGACGGGATCCGGGTCAACGCCATAGCACCCGGCATCATCCGCACCCCGCTCTTCGGCGACGGTGACGAAACCAGCGCCGGGCGGCTGGCCCTGCTCAACCGAGTCGGCGAGGTCGCCGAAACCACCGCGGCCGCCCTGTATCTCGCCGACGCGACCTTCACGACCGGGCACATCCTGCCGATCGACGGTGGATTCATCACCGGGCGCGCGGCGTAATCGCCGATACCTCGCGGCCACCGGCGGTTTGGTTTCCGCGCGTGCGACCGGGGTTCGGGTGGTGACTTCGTCACTTGGCGTGTGGCGTTGTTGTCGGTTCTTCGCGGCCACCGGCGGTTTGGTTTCCGCGCGTGCGACTGGGGTTCGGGTGGTGACTTCGTCACTTGACGTGTGGCGTTGTTGTCGGTTCTTCGCGGCCGTGGGCGGTTTGGTTTCCGCGCGTGCAACCGAGGTTCGGGTGTCGAATTTGTACGTGGCCGCGACAACCGAGGTCTTCTAGCCGCTCGACGTCTGTCTCACTGTCTCGGCCGCGCCCGTCGGCGATGCCGTCGCGGCCGAACTATGCGGACTGTCCGGTTGATCAGAGTTGTTCGGTGGTCACGAGTAGTCGGATGTGCGTGTCGGCCCAGCGGGTGAGCGCATGGTGTGGCGGGGTGTCTGGGGTGAGATCGCGGAGGGCATCGACAGCCGTTGCGGCGGTATGGAATCCGGCGCGGCGGAGGGCGCCCGCGACCTCGGCTGTGCGGGATGGCCAGGTGGGTGGGAGGTGGCGGGTACCGCGGTGTAGCAGTTCCGCCGTGCACGACAGGGCTGCGGTGAGGGCGGAGGGGGGCGGATCTGCGTGCAGCGGCGCGCAATTCGGTGCCGACGACAATGTCGCCTCGGCGATAGCCGCGGTGATGCCGCGCCTGCCCGCGGCGACAGCGGTCGGGGGGATGGGGGGTGGATCTGCGTGCGGTGGAGCGGTATTCGGTGTCTGTGGCGATGTCGGGTCGGCGAAAGCCGGGACGATGACGCGCTCGCCCGCGACGACGGCGGTCGGGGTGATGGTGAGGTGGCCCGCGTGCCGGTGCAGCGGGCCGGCGACGAAGCGGACCGGGCCGAACACGCCCGAGAAGGCCTGGATGAGCGCATCGATGGCACCCGCGGTGGCCGTGGCGTGGGTGCAGGTGGCCAGCGCGGAGCCGGTCGGACCGTGCAGCCAGGTGCGCAGGCGCTGTTCGCCCGGGTCGTAGCGGGGTTCGTCGACGCGATCGATGATCAACGCGCGCACGGACGCACCGCGCACG
This sequence comes from Nocardia sp. NPDC127579, assembly GCF_042672005.1. NCBI lineage: Bacteria > Bacillati > Actinomycetota > Actinomycetes > Mycobacteriales > Nocardiaceae > Nocardia > Nocardia sp. NPDC127579. The sequence continues at coordinate 258,122 of NZ_JBHXVZ010000006.1, forward strand.
CGGGGCTGGATCAGCGTCGGCGCCGAGGTGGCCAGACGGGCCGATTCGGCGGCGAAGTCGCCGAGCAACAGTTCCGGCGGCAGGTTGTCCCAGCTGCCCGCCGACGGCATGACCGTGCTGCGCGCGACCCGGTTGCTCGACAACCGCACGATCCGATTCGCCGACCGGACCGCGGTCTCGGTGACGACATTGCCCGCCGCGTAATCGGCCAGCCGGGCGGGGCCGCTGCGGCGCGCGCCGAGCGCGGCCGCGTCCGGGAGCTCCGCGCCGTCGCGGGCGGTGATCGTGCGGGCCAGAGTGAGCACCGTGCGCGCCTCGGCATGCGCGAGATACACCTCTACCCTGCGGGATTCGGCGTCGCCGTGCACCAGCGCGCCCAACCCGGTCATCCGCAGATGCCGCAGCGGCGTACTCGCCGACTCCTCGGTGCCCAGCACCGGAACCCAGTCGCGACGGCCGGCCCGCTGCCGCGCCACGAGCTCGGCGACCAATGCGGCGGTACGCCGCGGATCGTGCCGCGCACTGCGCTCGGAATAGGCGTCCAGCTGATCCAGCAGGTCCGCCAGCGCGTCGAACGACCAGCGCGCGCCTGCCCGATCCAGATCCCGTTGTGCCGCGGCGAAAATCGCGGGCAGCTGCGACCCCGCGTGCGCGACGCCGTCGGCGAGCAGATCCGCGAGCGGCCCCAGCACCGACCCCGCCGCCGCCACCGCCGCGGCCCCATCGGCCATCTCACCGACGGTCACCTCGACCGACTCGACCTCCGGACTCCGGGCATCCGCCACCTGAAAAGCCCACACCGCCAACACGATCGCATCCGCGCGCGCCCCGCTCGCCGCATCCGCCCGCGCGTACCCCAGATCCCCCGGCACCAGAAACCGCACCGTCACCGAAGCCAATTCCACCGACGGCACCGGATCCGCCGCCGTCGCCCGCCGCACCCGCGCCCGATACCCGCTCCGCCGCGCCCGCACCGCCACCCCGAAAGCCCGCACCCCCACCACCTTCCGCAACTCATCGTCGCCGAACTCACCGGGCGACCACACGGTGCGGCCCGGTACATCCGCGGGCGCGCTCGTCCCCGCGCCACCCGGCGTATAGAGCGCAGCAGTTTCACACGCCGCCCCCACCTGGGAGTCGGCCGCGTCGGAGTCGTACCCCCGCGTCCGGGGGATATCGACGGTGGCGGGCGGGAGAGTCGTCGTGGGGGTGGTGTCGATGATCGAGTGGGGATCCGTTGCGGGGATGGGTGATTCGGTGTGGGCGATCGTGTGGGCGCGGTAGGCGAGGACCGTCATGATCAGGTGGCGGCAGAGGGTGGTCGCGGAGCAGGAGCAGGTGGCGGCGTCGATCGGGGTGGCGGGTGGGAGAGCGGTGCGGATGTCGTCGAGGAAGACGGCGGTGACGGTGCCGTCGGGGGATTCGGTGAGTTGTGGTGGGGTGGCAGCGTTTTCCTTGACGGCGCGTTTGAGGATGCCGCGATTGGCGAGGGCGACGAGGGAATCGTCGGTGAGGGCGAGCAGGTCGGGGCGCACGGTCATCCGATCGTTTCGGCGAGGAAGGTGGCGAGTTCGCCGGGCGTCATCGCGCCGACGTGGACGCCGGCGTCGGCCAGGCGCTGGCCCATGACCCGATCGAAGGCGGGGTCGGCCTGTTCGTCCAGGGCAGCCAGGCCGAGGACGGTGACGCCCGCGCCGACCAGGTCGGTGGCGGTGCGGACCAGCCAGGCCGGATCGCCGCCCTCGTAGAAGTCGCTGATGACGGCTATGACGGTCCGGCGCGGCACCTGTACGAGCTGCGCGGCGTAGGCGAGGGCGCGCGCGATATCGGTGCCGCCGCCGAGCTGGACGCGCAGCAGCAACTCCACCGGATCGTCGATCTCGCAGGTGAGATCGACAACGGAGGTGTCGAAGGCGATCAGGTGGGTATCGATGCCGGGCAGGCCCCACAGGCAGGCGGCGGTCACCGCGGAATGGATCACCGAGGACAGCATGGAACCGGACTGGTCGACGAGCAGGATCACCTGCCAGCGATCCAGGTGACGGCGGGAGCGGGAACGGAAATGCGCGGTCTCGACATACAGCCTGCGTTCCTCGGGCCGATAGTGAGCCAGGTTGGCGCGCACCGTCTTCGGGAAATCGAAGTCGGCCGCGCGGGGAATCCGGCTCGGCCGTCGCGAACGCGCACCGTGGAAACTGGTGCGGATCTCGGTGGCGAGCTTGTCCATCAGCTCACGCACCACCTGCTCCACGATGCGCCGCGCCAGCCGCAGCACCTCGGGATTCATCAGGTGTTTGGTGCGCAGGACCGCGCCGAGCAGATGCGCGTTCGGCTCCAGCCGCTCCAGCACACCCGGGTCGGTGATCACCTCGTGTAACCCATAGCGCTGCACGGCATCTCGTTCCAGCCGTTCGATCGTCTGTTTCGGGAACAGCTGGTGGATCTCGTCGAGCCAATCCACGGCGGTGACCACCGACGGGTCACTGCCTGCCGAACGCCGCACATCTCGACGATCCAGGTCGGCATCGCGTGCGTACAACCAGTCCAGTGCCGCGTCCTGGCGCTGCGCGTCGGCGCCGAGCGCGCCGCCGTTCAACGCGGCCCCGGGATCACCGAGGACCAGTCGCCACCGCTGGAGGACCGGATCGATTCCGGGTTCAGTCATCGCCACTTCCGAGCAGACCGTGCGCCTCGAGCAGTTCGCTCACGCGCGATTCGACGGCCTGCGCGTGCGCCAGCGCCTCGGGATCGGCGCGGATCCGGATCAGCGCCGCGCCGGAACCGGTCAGGCCACGCAGCGCGAGCAACCGGGTTGCGATGGCAGCGCGCTCACGCGGCGGGAACCAGGCGAAAGCCTGGCGCAGCGCGGGCAGCGCGGCGAGAAAATCGTCGTGGTGCAAAGAGCCGAGCAGGGTATCCAGCACCGACAGCAGGCTCGAGCCACCGGCGGCATGATCGGTGTGCACCTGCTCACGGGCGAGCGCGAACAGCCCGGCCAGGAAATCGCCGAACACCGCCGGTGCTGCCGCCGACCGAATCGCGCGCGCCAGATCCGCGGTCTGCTCGGGCGCGAGGACCGAGACCAGGCCCAGCGCGGCGCCTCGCAGCGCCGGGGGACGGTCGGCGGCCGAGCACCGATGGAACACACCGACCACATCGGCGCGGGCCACGGTGAGAATTCGCTCCGCGTGCAATACCGCGTCGCGGACCGCGATCAGCGCGTGCAGCAGACCGGGGTCGGCGGGAGCGGGGCCACCACGGATCCCTTCGATCAGCCACAGCGCGCGCAGCACGGCGGCATCGAGCACCGCGGCCAGCGCGGGCGCGCCGCTGGCGCCGAACACGCGGTCGTGCCGCCACAATCCGAGCGTCACCGCGAGCAGCCGGCCGAGACCGTTTGTGTCACTGACTGTTTCGATGGTGTCGCGCAGTGTGCCGACGATCTGCTCGGCCAGCCCGCTCGACCCGCACAGGACCGCGTCGAACAATGCGTCGGCCAGTTGCCCGGGATCGGTGTCGCGTGCGACCCGATCACCGATCCGGGCGGCCGCGGCCTCGGCGCACGTCGCGCCGAAAGCGCCGGCCTCGATCAAGGCGGGCAAGCGGTTCGGGGAGTCGGTGATCTCCCAGCGTTCACCGAGAACGGGCGCGTCCCCCGCGGTAGGGCCCATCCACCGGGCGAATCCGGGGATTTCCAGGATGCGCAGCCGGTGCAGCACCCGGCTCGTATCCAGCCCGGCCGCGGTGGTCAGATCGAGGGTCGCGCGGCCGGGATCGGGGACCGCGCAGCGCGCCAATTCCCGTGCGGCATCGCCGACCAGCGGCGGGTGCGGGGTATCGGCGTGCAATCGGCCGACCGCGTCGCCGGACAGCGCGGCCACCATCTCGACCACCACCGGATCGGTGCCCGCCCGCAACCGGCCGGACCCCGTCCACGGCAGTGGCCGATCGAGCGCATCGCTGATCAGACCACCGGCCAGCCCGTCCAGCACATCGGTGCGCGTGGGTACGTCATGCCCGCGCAATCGGCTCAACCCGAGCGTGAGCGCCCGCGCCCCGATCAGATCCGCGGTCGACACCACCTGCCCCCGCATCCGCAATCGCGATACCACCGCTTCGGTGATCGCTTCGGCGGCACGCTCGGCTCCCTCCGCCCAGAGTCGCTGATAGTAAGCGGGCGAAGGCATTCCGGACTGATACCCCGCGAACGCGTCCAGCCTGCGAAAACTGAACGGCACGAGATAGCTGCCGCCAACCGCGCCATCGGGGAACGCGGGCACCTCCGGCCATCGGGTACCGATGTCGACTCGCCCGGGCGAGGTATCGGCTGAGCCGAGTGATGTGGCGGGGCGGCCGGGCGGGAAATCCGGTCGATGGTGTGCTGCGTTGTCCGCCGGTCGGGTTGCCGGGGTGGCGGACTCGGGACAATCGGCGCGAGGGCCCGGGAGACCGGAGGGCGCTCCGAAGTGCGCGACCGGAAAGCCCGTTGCGGTGCAGCGGGCGATCAGGGCGGGGCGGTGGAATCCACCGGTGACGACGAGGACAGGGTCGGTGGGGGTGTCGGTGGCGGCGGCGGTGATCCAGCTGGCCATGTATTCCTCGCGGATCAGGTCGCTGCGGGAGGCGAGGTCCGTGCCGCGCACGAGATCGAAGTAGGCGGCGAGTTCGGTCGCGAGATCGGTTGTGCCGGTTTCGAAGAGGTGGTCCCACAGGGTGTCGATATTGTCGACGGCGAAGTCCCGGCACAGGCGGTCGAGTACCTGCTCGTAGCGGCGTTCGGGGTCGGCGTAGCGGTTCTCCAGGTCGGCGAAGGCCGGATGCCAGGCCGGGAGATCGATGAAGCGGACCTCGGCCCCGGCGGCGCGGCCTTCGGTGAGTGCCACCCACTCGGGGGAGTGCTCGCACAGCGGGGCCCAGGAGACGTGGCGGGTGTCCTCGTCGCGGTAGCTGGTGAACACCGCGACCGGCAGCTCATGGCCGAGCAGTAGCTCGTCCAAGCGGTCGTTCATATCGGCGGGACCCTCGACCAGCACGTGCGCGGGCCGCAGGGTGCGGATGGTGTCGCGGACCAGGCGGGCGCACGCCGGGCTGTGATGCCGTACGCCGAGAAAGGTGACGGGCATGACCGATCAGCCGGGCAGGTCGAATCTGGCGTCGTGCAACGCTTTCCACACCGGACCGGACTTACGCGGCACCTGCTGCTCCAGATAGCGCCGCACGCGGGCGAGGTCGTCGGGGTTGTCCTTGGCCGCGGTACCGGCCAGGCAGGCGACGATATCCCCGGCGGCGCCGGGTTCCCCGCGCAGATACCAGCCGCGCAGACCCACCGCGTGCGCCACCGATACCGCCTCCGCGGTACTCATCACCGCCGACATCCGATCCAGCGAGTCGCCGGATTCGGTAGCACCGGAACGCAATTCGCGAAAAGTGGTGACCAGGACCTCCAGCACATCCCGGGCCGGCGCTTGCGGCACACCCGAACGCCGCAGCAGCGCGGTCGCCTCGGCTTCGACCAGCGCCAGTTCGGTCCGCAGATCCGGAATGGGGAACACGGTCTCGAAATTGAAGCGACGTTTGAGGGCGGCGCTCATCTCGTTCACGCCCCGATCACGGGTATTGGCGGTGGCGATCACATTGAAACCCTCGACGGCATAGACCATCTCGCCCAGTTCCGGCACCGCCAGCACCCGATCCGACAGCAGCGACAGGATCGAATCCTGCACCTCCAGCGGACATCGGGTGAGCTCCTCGAACCGTACGATCTTGCCCTCGCGCATCCCGCGCAGCATCGGCGCGGGCACCAGCGACCGCTGCGAGGGCCCCTCGGAGACCAGCAGCGCGTAGTTCCAGCCGTAGCGGATCTGATCCTCGGTGGTGGCGGCGCCACCCTGGATCGTCAAGGTCGAATCACCGGCGATCGCGGCCGAAAGCAGCTCCGACAGCAGCGATTTCGCGGTGCCCGGCGCACCTGTGAGCAGTAGGCCACGGGTGGTTGCCAAGCTGACCAGCGCGCGATCGATCAGCGACGCGTCACCGACGAACTTGCGCGTGATACCCAGCGCCGGATCACCGGCGATGAACGCCCTGGCCGCCGCCACCGACAACTGCCATCCGGGTGGGCGCGGAGCGGTATCGCGATCGCGCAGCAACGCCAGCTCCGCGGCCCAACGCTGTTCGGCGGGCGGTCGCTGCCGGGTTTCGATGGCGGTCATGGTGCGAACCTAGCGCCAGACACCGACACATCGCGACCGGAAAACCGCAAGGCCCGCACGGAACACCGTGCGGGCCTTGCGGATCTGCCTTATTTGCGCAGCGCGAACGGTTCGATCGACCCGCGCAGCAGCGCCCGCGCGTCCAGCGTCTGCGGCCGGTACGGCAGCGTCGCCAGCCGCTCGGTCATCTGCGCCACCGGATCCGCGATCGGCTTGGCCACACCGAACAGGAACGTCCATTCGTGCTCGTCGCTGGCGTAGGGCACCACCGTGTCGAACAGCGTGTGGAAACGATCCCAGGAGCGCTTCAGTGTCTCGTTGCGCCACATCGTCTGGCACCCGGCCTGCACGGCGAGCACGCCGCCCTCGGCCAGCAGCGACTTACATCGCTGCAAGAACTCGTCCTCGTAGAGGCGATTGTGCTGGGCGTCCTCGACCCGCTCGTCCGGCAGATCGATGACGATCATGTCGTAGCGGGTACCGGCCGCCGCCGCATCGGCCAGGAAGTCCCAGCCGTCGGCGTAGTGCAGCTTGATCGGGCCGTCGTGGGCGACGGCGGCGGCCAGTTCGGTCTCGCTGTAGCCGTAGGGCAGATGCTTCGCGCACAGCTCGACCTCGAGCTGATCGATGTCGACGTGATCGACCAGCGACGCGCCCGCCGCCGCCGACATCTGCGAGGCGACACCCTCACCGGATCCGACGATCAGCACCCGCTCCAGCTTCTCGGCCAGCGCGTACCCCGGCACCAGCATCGCCTCGTGGTAGGTGAGCTGGGAGAACTCGGTGGACTGGCGGTCCTCGTCGGAGAACAGGCTCACGCCCTGATCGGTCTCGGCGATCACCATGTGCTGGAACGGCGTATGGGTATCGACGATGATCTTCCTCAGATCCCAGACCCGGGTCAGACCGGCGCCGACGGGTTCGTTGATCTTCTCGGCACCGTGCCCGCGCTGGATCACCTGCATGCGGACAGCTGTGGGTTCGAGCTTGTCACGTAGTAGTTCGACGGCCTTCGTCGCACCCGCGCCGATGCTGCCGCAGGTGAAGACGTCGACGAAGATGTCGCCGGACTCCGGATAAGTGTGAATCGAGGCGTGGGACTCCGACAACAGCGCGAGGACGGTCACCCCCTGCGGATCGAACTTCTTGTGTACGACATCGCAGATGGTGACGCCCGCCGCGATCAGAGACTCACGCAACGCCGATTCGAGTCGTTCGAGGTCGTCGCACAGGGTCGCGTCGACACCACCGAACTCGGCCAGCACATGCCAGCCGGTGAAATCCGCCGTCATTATTGGCAAACTCACTCTCGCTCAGCGCCCGAGACATGGACGGTCAAGGGCGGAAAACCATTGAAGGACACCGACGAGTAACTCGCGGTATAGGCGCCGGTATGCAGGATCCGGATGGGATCACCGGCTCGCAACGTGGTCGGTAACAGGACCTTCGTGCGTTGATACAGTACATCGTCGCCATCGCAGGTCGGTCCGGCGACTACCGCCTCATCGAGGGGATCTCCGTCACGTTCGGTGACGAATCGGTAGGCGATGTACTCGTTCTCGGTCTCGGCCATGCCGTTGTAGCGGCCGATGTCGAGATACACCCAGCGCCGTCCGTCCGGCGCGATGCGAATGCCGATCACCTCGGCGTGGATGGTGCCGGCGTCGCCGACCAGGGCGCGGCCCGGTTCGACCACCAGGCCGGCGCCGGCGGGCAGGAACTCGGCGACCGCGGAGTTCACCACCGCCGCGATCTCGTCGAGAGCCGGGGCGGTGGTGGCGTACGAGATCGGCAGCCCGCCACCGATATTCACCGATCGGGTTTCGATGTCCTTGTCGGCCAGCGCCTTCGAGATAGTTGCGGCCTGCTCGATGCCGATCCGCCACGCGGACGGGTCGGTCTGCTGCGAGCCGACATGGAAATACGGACCGGCCACGATCAGCCCGAGATCGCGGGCCCGCACCAGCAGGCGCACCGCCTCGGCGGGCGCGCATCCGAACTTGGTGCCGAACGGGGTGGTGGAGGCGGGCGTCGCGGCCAGGAACCGGCACTCGACCTCGGCACCGGGCGCGTGCGCGGCGATCCGCAGCAGATCGTCCTCGGTGTCGAAGGCGTAGCGACGCACCCCGAGCGCGTAGGCGCGGGCGATATCGGCGGCCTTCTTGATCGGATTGCCGTAGCACATGACCGCCGGATCGACGCCCTGCGCGCGAGCGAGCTCGATCTCACCGATGCTGGCGACGTCGAACTCGGCGCCCTCGCCGTTCAGGAGCCGGATGATCTCCGGCACCGGACTCGCCTTGACGGCGAAGCGAATTCGCGCCGTGGACGTCGCCGGTGCGAATGCGGCTCGCAGGGCGCGATAGTTCGCGCGGACCCGGTTCGGCTCGATGACCAGATACGGTGATTCGAGCAGGTTTCGATCGGTCAATCTAAGGGAACTCTTTTCGATCGTCAGCAGGGGTGGGGTGCAGGCAACAGTCCGCGACAATACACGCGGTTGGCCTGGAAAAACGAACCGGAGCCGGGTCGTGGGCGTCACTGTCGCGGCGGTCAGCCCGCCGTGACGGCGACCTCGTCGAACACCACTTCGCCCGCCGCGTCCGACTCGGCCAGATCCACCGTCGCGGTCAGTGCCCAGCCGTGATCGCCCGCCGGATCGTCCAGGGTCTGGCGGACGTGCCAGAAACCGGGGCGCTGCTCGACCTGGAACAGTTGCGGACCGCGGGCATCGGGGCCGGTACCGATCCGCTCGTACTCCTCGAAATAGGGCGTGAGCTCGTCCTCCCAGTCCGGTCCGGTGCCCATGGCGGCCAGGTCGTCCCAGCGGCGCAGCGCGGCCAGCTCGACCCGGCGGAACATGGCATTGCGGACCATGACCCGGAAGGCGCGGGTGTTGGCACTGATCGGGCGGATCGACTCCGCGCCGAAGGCGACCTGATCGCTGTCGGACTCCGCTCCGGGACCGGTCAGCTGCTCCCATTCGTCGAGCAGGCTGGAATCGACCTGGCGGATCAGCTCACCGAGCCACTCGGTGATGTCGTCGAGCTCCTCGGTGCGGGCTGCGTCGGGCACGGTGCGGCGCAGCGCGCGATAGGCGTCGGCGAGATAGCGCAGCACCACGCCCTCCGAACGGGCCAGCTCGTAGTGCGAGATCAGTTCGGCGAAGGTCATCGAACGCTCGATCATGTCGCGCACCACCGACTTCGGCGACGGCGCGAACTCCGACACCCACGGATGCCCGGCGCGATAGGTCTCGTAGGCGGGATCGATCAGCTCGGCCAGCGGCTTGGGCCAGGTCACCTCCTCGAGCAGTTCCATGCGCTCGTCGTACTCGATGCCGTCGGCCTTCATCTCCGCGATCGCCTCGCCGCGCGCCTTGTGTTGCTGTGCCATCAGCAGCTGCCGCGGATCCTCCAGCGTCGACTCGATGAGCGAGATCACCTCCAGGGTGTAGCCGGGTGACTGCTTGTCCAGCAGGTCCAGCGCGGCCAGCGCGAACGGCGACAGCGGCTGATCCAGCGCGAAATCACGTTGCAGATCGACCATGAGACGAGCCCGGCGGCCCTGGTCGTCGGGCTCCGGAAGCTGTTGCACCACACCGGCATCGCGCAGCGCCCGATAGAGCCGGACCGCGCGCAGGATGTGCTTGCGCTGGGCGGGGCGCGGCTCGTGATTGTCCTCCAGGAGATGACGCATGGCGTCGAAACAATTGCCGGGGCGGGCGATCACGTTGAGCAGCATCGAATTGGTGACGGTGAAGCGGGACACCATCGGCTCGGGCTGTGCGGCGACCAGCCGGTCGAAGGTCTCCTCACTCCAGGAGACGAAACCGGCCGGAGGCTTCTGGCGCTGCACGCGTTTCTGCTTCACCGGATCGTTGCCGGCCTTGGCCAGCCGCTTGGTGTTCTCCACCTCGTGCTCGGGCGCCTGCACCACCACCGTGCCCATGGTGTCGAATCCGGCGCGGCCCGCACGCCCGGCGATCTGATGGAACTCACGGGCCTTGAGCCGCCGAGTGCGTACCCCGTCGTATTTGGTCAGACCGGTCAGCAGCACGGTGCGGATCGGGACATTGATGCCGACACCGAGCGTGTCCGTGCCGCAGACCACCTTGAGCAGCCCCTCCTGGGCCAGCCGCTCCACCAGCCGCCGGTATTTGGGCAGCATGCCCGCGTGATGCACACCGATGCCGTGGCGGATCAACCGCGAGAGGGTCTTGCCGAAACCGGACGCGAACCGGAAATCGCCGAGCGCCGTCGCGATCGCGTCCTTCTCCGCGCGCGAGGCGAAATTCACGCTGGTCAGCGCCTGCGCCCGCTCCAGCGCCGCCGCCTGGGTGAAATGCACGACGTAGACCGGGGATTGGTTGGTGGTGACCAGATCCTCGAGCGTCTCGGTGATCGGGGTCCGTGCGTAGGAGAAACTCAGCGGCACCGGACGTTCGGTACCGGCCACGATCGCGGTCGGATTGCCGGTGCGGCGGCGCAGATCCTCGGCGAAGAAATCGACCTCGCCCAAAGTGGCCGACATGAGCAGGAATTGGGCATTCGGCAGCTCGATCAACGGCACCTGCCAGGCCCAGCCGCGATCCGGATCGGCGTAGAAATGGAACTCGTCCATCACGACCTGACCCACCTCGGCCGCCGCGCCCTCACGCAACGCCAGATTGGCCAGGATCTCCGCGGTCGCGCAGATGATGGGCGCGTCGGCGTTGACCGCCGCATCGCCGGTCACCATGCCGACCTTGTCCGCGCCGAACACCTCGCACAGCGCGAAGAACTTCTCACTGACCAGGGCTTTGATCGGGGCGGTGTAGTAGGTGCGCAGACCCCGGGTCAGCGCGAACAGGTGCGCGCCGACCGCCACCAGGGATTTGCCGGAGCCCGTCGGCGTCGCAAGGATGACATTGGATCCCGAGGCCAGCTCCATGATCGCCTCGTCCTGCGCCGGATACAGCGGGGTGCCCTGCGCCTCGGCCCACAGGGCGAAACTCTCGTAGAGCGCGTCGGCGTCGGTCCCCGGTATCTCGAGCAGTTCGGTCAGATCCACTCGTTCCACCCTACGGGCCACCCACCGGATGGCCCGTACAGGGAACTACTTCGAGCCCTCGCCGTCGTAGCCGCCCTGCTCGGCGAGGAAACGCTCGAACTCCGCGCCCAGCTCGTCACCGCTGGGCAGCTCCTCGTCACTGGCCAGCAGGGAAGTTTGCTGCTCCTGTGCGGAGACGAAACTGTCGTACTGGCGTTCCAGGGCGTTGACCACCGTCTCCACCTCGGTATTGCCCGAGACGTGCTCGTTGACCTGCTCACGGACCCGGGCCGCCGCCTCACCGAGCGCGGCCAGCGGAATGGACAGGCCCGCGTTGTCGGCGACGTTCTCCAGCAGGGTCTGCGCGGCCTCGGGATAGGCCGTCTGTGCCAGATAGTGCGGCACATGCACCGAGAACCCGACCGACTCGTGGCCGTGCTGTGCCATCCGGAACTCGAGCAGCGAGGAGGCGCTGCCTGGCACCTGCAACTCGCCGGGCCAACGCTGATGATCGGAGATCAGCGACCGATCCGAGGAATGCGCGGTGATACCCAGCGGACGGGTGTGCGGGATCGCCATCGGAATGGCGGACAGGCCGATGCTGCGGCGCACGCCGAGCTGCTCGGCCAGCAGCCGCACCGCGGCCGTGAACTTCTCCCAGCGCAGATCCGGTTCGATACCGGCCAGCAGCAGGAACGGGGTCCCGTCGGTGTCCTTGACGGCCCACAGGTTCAGCTCGGGCTCGGCGTACTCACTGAAATGATCGGTCTTGAACGTCATCAGGGGGCGACGCGACCGGTAGTCGAGCAACTCGTCGACGTCGAAGGAGGCGACCAGTTCGCTCTCCAGGCTTTCGCGCAGATGCGTGGTGGCCAGCCGGACCGCGTGCCCGGCGTCGGTGAAACCCTCCAGCCCGTGCACCAGGACCGGGCCCGAGCCGTCATCGGACGACAGCTGCGGAGCCGGGAACTCCAGCTCATACATTCGCGACTCGTGCTCCATCGCGTACTCCTTCCTGCGCGGTCCGCTTTCCGGCTTTTCGAGTAGCTCGGACCTCGGTGTCCTCGCGTTACCCGGTGTTGCACTGCGCGGTGCGTCGACCATGTCCATTGTCCCCCATGACGGTGACTCGCACCGCGCACGGTCGTGGACACCGCTCTCTGTCCACGCAACAGCCGATCGGCCCGCGGCATTCCCGCGGGGGGAGTCGGTCTGGATCGGGGTTCCCGATCCGAGGTCGTTCAAGCATGCCCTGCCGGCCCGTGTGTGCCCGCATGGGAGTCGGCGTGGCATCACGGGCGGGCGTGGCGGATTTGGCACAGTGGGCCGCGTGAATGTGCCGGGGTCCGCACGCGCGCGGTGGCTGGGAGCCGCCGCGCTGAGCGCTTCGCTGGTGCTCACCGGGTGCGGCGCCACCCTCGCAGGTCATCCCGTGGCAGGTGAGGCGGCGACGGTGCAGGCGTATGTGGCCACGGGACTGAACGAGTTGCTCCCCGCGCAGGCCCAGTTCCCGGAGGGGTATTCGGTGGTGGTGCTGCCGCCCGAGGCTGCCGCCCAGGCGGCGGGGGACCTGAACGGGATCACCCGCGGCGCCCTCGTGCACCCGGGCGACTGCGCGCCGCCGGAGCAGCGGTTCGGGCCCGACCAGACCGCGATCGCCGTCGGCACCGAGGATCGATCGCGCACGACGATCACCGTCGAGCTGGCCCGGACCGGTCAGCCGCTGTCCGCCCTGCGCGAACAGCTGGCGCGGTGCGCCGAGATCCATGTCGGCCAGGCCGGTGCGATCACCACGGTCGTGACCCGGCTGGAGGCCGCGCCGCCGGTCGGTGACGACTCGATCGGCCTGCGCCGCACCGTGATTCCCGATCTGGGCGGTGCCCGGCTGAACCAGTCGATGCAGACGCTGCTCGGCCAGGTGGGCGATGTGCGGATCACGGTGACCTACATGACGTTCGGAGTGCCGGACCCGGACCGGGCGGCGCTGGAGCGGTTGTTCACCGCGACGGTGGAGCGGGTGCGCGCCCGCTGATGGGCACACGGTGGCCCCGCCGCGGTTATAGCAGGGGGCACCGACGGATTCCGGACCGCGCCCGGCCGCGACTACGAGTTATCCACTGATTTCCGGTTGTCCCCAGTGCGCTCGAACGCCCAGGTCGTCGCGACGCCCGCGACAGCGGCAGCGCGCATGCTCGGCCCATGACCACCTCTGCCGAACGCCCCGCCGACCTCGGGCACAGCGCCCCGAACCCCTACTGCGCCACCGGGCTTCCACTCCGGACCCGGCCCGCACCGGCCAACTGCGCCGCTCCCACCCCGTTCTATCGCGGCGGGTCCTGGACTCGCTCGCCCCTGCGCATCGACGAACCCGGCGCGCTGATCGCCGCGCTGCCGTCGATGCTCGGATTCGTCCCGCAGCGCTCGCTCGTGGTGGCCGTGCTGCGGGCCGGGCAGCCGCCCGACACGGGCCCGCTGATCGACGCCATGGCCCGCTTCGATCTGGAACCGCCGAGCGGGCGCGGCGGGATGGCCGTCCGGATCGCGGACTGCCTCGCCCGGATCTGCGCGGCCGAACAGTCGCGGGATGTGCTGGCCGTCCTCGTCGACGACCGCGCCGCGCCCGGGCCTCAGGCGCCGCGCCGCGCCGATCGGCACACGGCGCTGATCGCCGCGCTGGGCACCCTGCTGACCACGCACGAGATTCGCCTGGCCGGAGCCTGGGCGGTGCCCGCCATCGGCGCGGGCGAACACTGGTGGCCGCTGCTCGGCGCGCCCGGCGGCGGTGTGCTGCCCGATCCGGCGCACTCGTCGATGGCGCTGGCCAGCGTGCTCGACGGTCGCCCGATCCACGGTTCCCGTGCCGAGCTGACCGCGCTGCTGGCTCCGGACCCCGACCTGTGCGCCCGCGTCGCCGCGCACCTGGCGGACACCGGCGAACACGGCCGCGATCGATACATCCGCGCCGTGCGCCACGACGATCTCGACGGCTATCACCGCGGGCTGCTGGAGATGGTGCTGTGGCAGATCGCGCACACTGCCTCCGGCGCGCTGCCCGAACCGCGGGCCATCGCGGAACTCGTTGGCGCACTGCGGGAACCGCCGGTGCGCGGGTCGCTGTACGCGCTGGCCTACACCGATCACGCCGCCGCGGCCGAACGCCTGTGGCTGCGCATGGTGCGAGCACTGCCCGGCCCGGAACGCGCCGACGCGGCGACACTGCTCGGCTACGGCGCCTATGTGCGTGGCGACGGGCCGTTCGCCGGAATGGCGTTGGACGCGGCGCTGGCGGCCGACCCGGACCACACGATGGCCGAACTGTTGGAAACCGGTCTGCGATCGGGGATGCGACCGGGGCCGCTGCGCCGGGTGGGGCGCAGCGGTCACACGATCGCCGCCGATCTCGGCATCGACCTCGGACCGCTGGTCCGATGAGGCCGCTACTTCGCGCTGTGCGCCCGCGCGCCCAGCGACTGGGTGAACTTCCAGGCGTCACCGACGATTTCGTCGAGCGCGGTGTGCTTCGGCCGCCAGCCGAGCTCGGCGACCGCCCGCGCGCTGGAGGCGATGAGTACCGCCGGATCACCGGCGCGGCGGGGCGCGTCTACCGCGGCGATCGGCAGGCCCGTGACCCGCTCGCACGACGAGATCACCTCGCGCACCGAGAAACCGGTGCCACTGCCGAGGTTGTAGATGCGATGGGTGCCCGGCTCGGCGGAGCCCAGCGCGAGCAGATGGGCCTGGGCCAGATCGCGGATGTGGATGTAATCGCGTACCGCGGTGCCGTCCTGGGTCGGCCAGTCGGTGCCGAACACCGCGATCGACTCGCGGTGACCGAGCGCCACCTGCAACACCAGGGGGATGAGATGGGTTTCCACCACTCGGTTCTCGCCGAGCCCGCCGTAGGCGCCGGCGACATTGAAATAGCGCAGGCTGGTCGCGGCCAGGCCGTGCGCGATGGCGTAGGAGGTGATGGCGTGATCGATCGCGAGTTTGGAGGCGCCGTACGGGTTGGTCGGCCGCGTCGGCGCGTCCTCGGTGATCGGCACCTGCTCGGGCTCGCCGTACACCGCGGCGGTGGAGGAGAAGACCAGTTTGGCCGTTCCGGTCTCGCGCATGGCCTCCAGCAGCCGCAACGTCTTCACGACATTGCCCTGCCAGTATTTCTCCGGGCGCTGAACCGACTCGCCGACCAGCGACTGCGCCGCGAAATGCAGGACGCCGTCGAAGGATTCGGCCGCCAGCAGCCCCGGCGCGGCCTCGGCGATATCGCCCTCGACGAAGCGCGCGCCCGAGGGCACGCCATCGGCGTTGCCGGTACTCAGATCGTCGAGAACGACGACCTCGTGCCCCTCCTCGAGCAGCACCTGCGCGCACACGCCACCGACATATCCGGCTCCGCCGGTCACCAGGAATTTCGGCACGGGTCAGACCAGCTTGACCTGGACGGCGTGGGCCATCTCGTCCGACAGCTCGAAACCGGAGTGACCGGGCACCGCGATGACCACCGAACCCGGCTTGGTCTCGACGGTGACGCGGGCATCCGGCACCACGCCGGCCTCCCGCAGACGCCCGATGACCTCGGGATCGGTCTGGATGTGCTCGGCGAGGCGGCGGATCACCACCGCGTGGCTCTGGCCGTGCGGCAGATCCGACAGGCGCACCAGCGTCTCCTCCGAGGCCGGCGCCGCGCTGATACCCAGTTCGTCCAGACCGGGGATCGGGTTGCCGTACGGCGAGGTGGTGGGATGGTTGAGCACCTCCACCAGCCGGCGCTCCACGTCCTCGCTCATCACGTGTTCCCAGCGGCAGGCCTCGGCGTGCACGTTCTGCCAATCCAGGCCGATGATGTCGACGAGCAAGCGCTCGGCGAGGCGATGCTTGCGCATCACCGCGATCGCCATGCTGCGGCCCTTGTCGGTCAGCTCGAGGTGACGGTCACCGGCGACCAGCAGCAAACCGTCGCGCTCCATCCGCGCGACAGTCTGGCTCACCGTCGGACCGCTCTGCTCGAGGCGTTCGGCGATGCGGGCGCGCAGGGGCACCACGCCCTCCTCCTCGAGGTCGTAAATGGTACGGAGGTACATCTCCGTGGTGTCGACCAGATCCTTCACCTGTTACCCCTTCGTCGGCACGAATTCTACCCACGCGCGGCACCCGCATCGTGGCCGCGTCACAACGTATGCCGCGGGCCCGACACGAGGCCGGATCGGTGGGAATCGGCTTCGGCGCACGGCGTCTGGCCGTGTTCGCACTTGCTCTCTTTCTACTGCATAGGAACCTCGCACGGGTGCCCCAGCTTCCCGCGTACCGTGGCGATCATGGCCACACCCGTCACCCGGGCGTCGGGAACCGTCGTCTGGACCGAGAAGTTCCTGGACTACGCCTGGACGCCGGAGCACCCCATGAAACCGGCGCGCCTGAAGTTCACCATGGCGCTGGCCGAAAGTCTGGGATTGCTCGAAGGTGTCGAGCCGGTGCGGCCCGGTCCCGCCGCTCCCGGCGACCTGCTACGCGTGCACACCGCGGCCTACATCGAGGCGGTCGAGCACGCGGTGCAGCCACCCGGCGCGCCGCTCGCGCCGCCGCACGGGCTCGGCTCGCCGGACAATCCGGTCTTCCCGCACATGCACGAGGCCGCATCGGTCATCGTCGGCGGCACCCTGGCCGCCGCGCAGGCGATCGCCGCGGGCCACACCCGGCGCGCGGTGAGCATCGGCGGCGGCATGCATCACGCCATGCCGGACGCGGCCTCGGGATTCTGCGTCTACAACGACGCGGCCATCGCCATCTCGTGGCTGCTCGACCACGGTTTCGACCGCATCGCCTACCTCGATGTGGATGTGCACCACGGTGACGGCGTGCAGCGCGCCTTCTACGGCGACCCGCGCGTGCTGACCTTCTCCATCCACCAGCATCCGGCCACCCTGTGGCCCAACACCGGCTGGCCGGAGGAGACGGGCATGGGCGCGGCCGAGGGCACCGCGATCAACCTCGCCATGCTGCCCGGCACCCGGGATGCCCAGTGGCTGCGCGGATTCCACGCCGTGGCCCCCGGCGCCCTGGCGGCGTTCCGGCCGCAGATCGTGGTCAGCCAATGCGGTGTCGACACCCACCGTGAGGACCCGCTCGCCGATCTCGAGCTCACCGTCGACGGGCAGCGGGCGGCGTTCCTGGCCATGCGCGAGCTGGCCGACCGCTACGCCGAGGGCCGCTGGCTGGCGGTCGGCGGCGGGGGATACGGCCTGGTCCGGGTGGTGCCGCGGGCCTGGACACATCTGCTGGCCGCCGCACTCGACCGGGAGATCGCGCCCGACACCGCCATCCCACAGGACTGGATCGATCAGGTCCGGCTGGCGGCGCCCACCGCCGAACCGCCGCGCACCATGGGCGATGGGGGCGATGTCACATATCGCGCGTGGGACGGGCCGGGCGGGACGGGGGAGACTGGAGACGCGCACCTCGACCGCGCCCAGCGAGCCGTCGACACGGCCGTATTGGCTACGCGCCGCGCCACTTTCGGGTTGCTCGGCCTGGATCCGGAGGACCCTCGTGACTGAGCCGACCCCGCTACCGGACACGCCCGGCACACCGGCGGTGCCGCCGCCGCCACCGCAGCACTGGTTCGCCGACGTGCTCGCCGCCGACGGCGGGGTGGTCCGATTGCGTCCCGTGGTCCCCGACGACGCCGACCGGATGCAGCAATTCCACGCGGCACTGTCCGATCGCACCCGCTATCTCCGCTATTTCGGTCCCTATCCACGTATTTCGCCCAAGGACCTGTATCGGACCACCCATGTCGACTATCACGACCGGGTCGGGCTGGTGGTCGAACTGGGCGAGGCGATCATCGGGGTCGGCCGCTACGAACTGCTCGACCGGTCCGGCCCGCGCTCGGCCGAGGTCGCGTTCGTGGTGGCCGACGAGCATCAGGGGCGTGGGCTGGGCTCGATCCTGCTCGAGCATCTGGCCGGCGCGGCCGCCGAGAACAAGATCGACACCTTCGTGGCGGAGGTGCTGGCCGAGAACTCGGCGATGGTCACCGTGTTCCGCGACGCCGGATACCAGGTCGAGCGCAGCCGCGACGGGTCGGTGCTGCACCTGGAATTCGCCATCGACCCGACCGAAGCGCTGGTCTCGGTGCGGGATTCACGCGAACGCGCCTCCGAGGCGCGCAGCGTGGGCAATCTGCTCGCGCCGCGCTCGGTGGCCGTCATCGGGGCGACCCCGGCGGCGGGGCGGGTCGGCGGCGTCGCGCTGGCCAACCTGCTCAACGGGGTGTTCCAGGGGCCGGTCTATCCGGTGAACCCGACCCGGACCGCGGTGCGCGGTGTTCGCGCCTACCCGACGGTGCGCGATATCCCCGACGAGGTCGATCTGGCGGTCGTCGCGGTGCCCGCCGCGGCGATCGGCTCGGTGCTGCGTGACTGCATGGCCAAGGGCGTCAAGGGATTGGTGGTGCTCACGGCCGGGTTCTCCGAAGCCGGGCCCGACGGCATCGCCGCCGAGCGTGAACTGATCATCGCCGCGCGCGGGCACGGCATGCGCGTGGTGGGGCCCAGCGCCCTCGGCATCGCCAATACCGACCCGGGCGTCTCGCTCAACGCGACCCTGGCCTCGGTGCTGCCCGCCCGCGGGCGGATCGGATTCTTCTGCCAGTCCGGGCCGTTGGGTGCGGCGATCCTCGGAGAGGCGGCGGCGCGCAACCTCGGGTTGTCCACCTTCGTCTCGGCGGGCAACCGCGCCGACGTCTCGGGCAACGATCTGCTCCAGTACTGGGACACCGCCCCCGACACCGACGTGATCCTGCTGTACCTGGAGAGTTTCGGTAATCCACGCAAGTTCTCCCGGATCGCTCGCCGGGTGGCGCGCAGCAAGCCGATCGTCGCGGTCAGCAGCGGGCGGCTGGCGGCCCGCGCGCAGCCCACCGGTGATATGGACCGGTCCATCGTGCGCGACCTGTTCGCGCAAGCGGGAATCGTTCAGGTGGACTCGATTTCGGAGCTGTTCGACTGCGCGGCACTACTCGGCTATCAGCCGCTGCCCGCGGGTGAGCGGGTGGCGGTCATCGGAAACAGCGCCGCGCTCAATTGGCTGGCCGTCGACGCGGCCCACGGCGAGGGTTTGCAGGTGCGCCGGCCGCAGCAGGTACCCCATCGCGCGCGCGGACCGCGCCCCACCGAACGCGGCGTCGACGAGCACGCGCTCGGCGACCCGGTCGACCTGGGCCCGGAGGCGACCCCAGGCGACTATCTGGACGCGGTCGCCGCCGCGCTGAGCTGCGACGACATCGATTCCGTCATAGTGGTTTTCGCGCCACCGGTGCCGCTGCCGATGGCGGGGTTCGCGGAGGCGATCCGGGCCGCCGCCGCGGCCGTGCCCACGGTCGCCAAACCAGTTCTCACGACTTTCGTCGCCGAGCAGGGGATTCCGAATCTGCTCGCCGAGCGCGGTGAGCGAGGCATGGCCGTGCGCGGGTCGATCCCGTCCTATCCCGATCCTGAGCGGGCCGCCCGCGCATTGGCCCGGGTGCGACGCTACGCCGCGTGGCGGGACAAGCCGATATCGACCGTGGTGCGGCCCGAGGGGATCGATACCGAGCGGGCCCGCACGCTGGTCGCGGGCTGGATGGCGGCATCCGGCGGCCGCTGGCTGACCGACCTCGAGGCCGTGGATCTGCTCGACTGCTACGGAATCCGGGTGGTCGAGTTCCGCGAGGTGCGCAGTGCCGAGGAAGCGGTGGCCGCCGCCGAGGAACTGGGTTATCCGGTCGCTGCCAAGGCCACCGGTGAATTGTGGCGGCGCAGACCGGATCTCAGCGGTGTGCGCTTGGATCTGTGGCGACCGGAAGCCGTCGCCAAGGCCTACCGCGACCTGATCGAGGTGTGCGGTGATCCGGTACTGCACATCCAGAAGATGGCGCCGACCGGTGTCGGCTGCGTGCTTCGCGTGCAGGATGATCCGTCGTTCGGTTCGGTGATCGAATTCGGCCTCTCCGGCATGATCATCGAACTGCTCGGCGACCGCGCCTACCGCGCCCTGCCGCTGACCACCGCCGAAGCCGGCGCGCTCATCGATGCTCCCCGCGCCGCCACCCTGCTCTCCGGCACGCCGGCCAGCCCCCGCGTCGACAAAGCCGCCCTGGTCGAACTGGCCCAGCGCATCTCGGCCATGGTCGACGACCTCCCAGAACTCCGCGAACTCACCTGCGACCCCGTCCTCGCTTCCCCCACCTCCGCCAGCATCCTCTACGCCCGCGCCCGCATCGGCCCGGAACCCAGCCGTTTCGACGTCGGCCCCCGCCGCCTGGCCTGACCCCGCCGACGCCACTCGGCGTTCGCGGTCCAGTCTGTTCGTGTGCCGTACTTGCTCCTTGCCGTTCGGCCTGGTACAGGTCGTGTCTTTCGGCCTCGCTCCGAGTGGCTTGGTACGCATAGGATCACGCCGGAACGGGAGGCAGAGCGCAGTGACGTGGGCGTTGTACGGGGATGACGAGGACGAGTTCTGGGGCAGTGCGACGGCGGGGCGGGGCTTGTTCACGGAATGGCCATGGAGCGACCTGTCGGGCGCTGCCTTGCTGTTGACAGACTCGGATCGGTTGGTCGACCTGATCGGGATGGCACCGCGAGGTGCGTTCGCGGAGAGCGTGACGCGGATCGGGACGCGGCGCGCGGTCGCCGGTAACGCGTGGCTGCGGCTGATGGATGCGGCGGGCGATAGTGTGCTCGGCTCGTACTACGTCACAGGTCTCACGCCGGTGCGGGTGTCGCCGTCGGAGGCCGGGCCGGGTCTGGTGGATCTGACCGTGCGGCTGTGCACCGACGCACGGGTCGACGCCGAGCCGGTCTGGGAATTGGTGGCCGCTGGGCTGGAGAGCACCGGGATGTGGCGGCGATTCGACCATGGGGCCTGGCTGTCGGTGGCGCTCAACCACAGGTGTCATCGGCCGGATGTGCCCCCGGACGATCCACCCGGTGCGACGTATGTGGTCGACATGTCCGGCGTCAACGACGAGGACAGCTTCTATTGCGCGTTGGGGGAGGCAGTGAACGGGCCCGGCGGATACTTCGGCTGGAATCTCGACGCGGTGGTCGACTGCCTCCGTGGAAACTGGGGCGCCACCGCACCGTTCACGCTGGAATTGCGGGACGCGGATCCGATCCTGTGGCAGCGCCGGAAGTTCGGGATCCTGCTGGAGATCTTCGCCGAGCACGGCGTCGATATCCGATCGATCCCCTGACGAACACAAGCCGCACGATCGTCGGATGGCTCCGCGGATGCCTCGACAAGAGAGCGACGTCGCACACCCGCCCGAGTGTGAGCGGTGGTGAAAGAGCCTGTGCCGGGTGTTGCCGTGGCGAACCCTTCAGGGCAGGGCAGGGCGGTGGAAATGTAGGCCGACCGGGTCGCGCGAACCCGGAGGGGGCGGGACGCGCGGTCACCGGTCGGTGTACTGCGGGTGCCCCGCGAGAGGGGCGGGACACCCGGATCGACTGCCCGTAGGCAGGTGGATCAGCTGGCGTAGGCGCGGAGCCGGTCGGCCCGCTCACCCTTGCGCAGCTTGGACATCACTTCGCGTTCGATCTGGCGGACGCGCTCACGAGACAGGCCGAACAGCTTGCCGATCTGGTCGAGCGTGCGCGGCTGACCGTCGTCCAGGCCGAAGCGCAGCCGGATGACCTGCTGTTCCCGCTCGTCCAGGGTGGCGAGCACGCTGCGCACATCATGGTGCAACAGACCGGCGATCACCGCGGACTCGGCCGAGGTGGCCTCGGAATCCTCGATGAAATCGCCCAGCGGAGCCTCTTCGTCATTGCCGACCGGCATGTCCAGGCTGACCGGGTCACGGGAGTGGTCGAGCAGGTCGGAGATCTTCTCGACCGGGATGCCGGACTCGTTGGCGAGCTCGTCGTCGGTGGCCTCGCGACCCAGCTGCTGATGCAGTTCTCGTTTGATCCGGGCCAGCTTGTTGACCTGCTCCACCAGATGCACGGGCAGGCGGATGGTGCGGCTCTGATCGGCCATGCCACGGGTGATGGCCTGGCGAATCCACCAGGTGGCGTAGGTGGAGAACTTGAAACCCTTGGCGTAGTCGAACTTCTCCATCGCGCGGATGAGCCCGAGGTTGCCTTCTTGGATCAGATCCAGCAGCGGCATGCCGCGGCCGGTGTAGCGCTTGGCGAGCGAGACCACGAGGCGGAGATTGGCTTCGAGCAGATGCGAGCGGGCGGCCTGGCCTTCGCGAACGATAATGGCCAGGTCGCGCTTACGGGTGGCCGACAGTCGCTTGCCGGTCTCCAGTAGATGCTGCGCATAGAGGCCCGCCTCGATGCGCTTGGCCAGCTCGACCTCATCGGCTGCCGTGAGCAGAGCGGTCCGGCCGATTCCGTTCAGGTACACACGTACCAGGTCGGCGGCGGGGCTCTGGGCGTCGAGGTCGGAATCGCTGGGGCGCACGCGAGTGGTGGCGGGGCTGGTCATGACTTGCCTCCTGTCGGTGGTGTCTCATCCCGATCAACGGACCCGACAGAAGGAAAGTTCCCGTTTCAGCAGCCGGTAAACCGTCCTGAGCTGCGGCTTTACCGATCTGCTTCTGAGAAGTTCCTGAGAAGCATCCGCGTTCGGAACACCCGAGTTCTGATCCGCCGCCGACACCCACCCGTGGCCGAATAGCTATACGGGCCGCACCAATCCATGCCGCACCAATCCGGAGACCACCGAGAGCGCATCTGCCGCGAACTCCGGCGTCACGTCCTCGGAACCGTGGGCGAGTGCCAGCAGTTCGATCAGCTCGTACAACGGCAAACCATCGGCCCGCATTCCCGCGACCAGGGCGATCGCCGACTCGTCCACCTCGTGCTGCCAGCGCGGACCATCACCGCGATGCAGTCGGGCGACCCGCTGCTCCCACCCCTGCTCGCCGGGCAGGTAGACCCGTTCCAGAGCGGTGGCCGGATCGACGGCGAACCGCGCGTTCCAGGCCAGATCGACATCGCCCGCCACGGCGCGCAACCAGGCCGAGCGTTCGAAGTAGCGGGTGGCCTCCGCGCCGAGCGGATCCTCGAAGCCGTGAGTGAGGTCTTCGGCGAGCAGTTCAGTGGGGCCATCGATGGCTCGCAGATAGACGAAGCCGAAACCGATGCCTGCCACATCGGCGGCGGTGAACGCGTCGAGCCACTGCTCGGCGCGGGCCTGCGCGGCCCGATCGCGGGGATCCAGACCGGCGTCCCGCAGCCAGGTGCCGACATAGAGGGCGGGATCGGCGACATCGCGCTGCACCACCCAGGCGTCCACGCCGTGTGCCGGCAGCCAGGAGGAGACGCGCTGGCGCCAGTCGCCGTCGGCGGTGTGCACCCACGCGGCCAGCATGGACGCGGTGCCACCGGGTGCGAGCAGTTCCGGGGTCCGCGAAATCACCAGTTCGCTCGCGCCGTCCAGAGCGAGGCCGGAATCGCGGTAGGTGTGTTCGATGCGGGCGGGGCCGACCACGAACGGTGGATTCGCCACCACCTGATCGAAGCGCCGACCGGCGACCGGTTCGAACCAGGAACCCTCGAGGAGTTCGATATCGAGATCGTTCAGAGCCGCGGTGGCCTCGGCCAGCCACAGGGCACGGGCGTTCACGTCGGTCGCGGTGACGGTCCGCCCGTAGGACGCGGCGTGGACGGCCTGCACGCCGCAGCCGGTGCCGAGATCGAGAACCGAACCGACCGGACTGGTCGGGGTGGCGCGCAGCAGGGACAGCGACGCGTGCCCGACACCGAGCACGTGATCCTCGGCGAGCGTGCGCCGCCGCATGGAATCGTCGAGATCGGACAGGATCCAGCGGTTGCCCGCGCCCGCGTCCAGCGGCCGCAGATCCAGCGCGGCGCGCACCTGATCGCCGTCGCGCTCCAGCAGGCCCGCCGCGACCGCCCGGTCGATCGACACCGGCGCCAGCGCCGCGGCCACCTCGCGTTCGTTCAGCGCGTCGCCGAGCAGCAGCAGGCGAACCAAGGTGCCCAGCTCGCCGAGTGCGCGGGCGGCTCGCCGCACCGGCACCGGTTCCGAACGGCCCAGCGCCGCATGCACATCCACGCCCAGCGCCTCGACTAGCGTGTCGGCGTCGTAGCCGACCCTGGTGAGTGCGGTCCGCAGCTCCGGGCACAGGGCGGTCAGCTGCGATTGCGTCGTCGTCGGGTTCTCAGGCACCCGCACACTCTGCCACCGCCGCGCCGCGCCACCAGCACCCACTCCACCGTGTCGTTCGCTGGTCCGGGATCGCTGCGTGGAGGTGGGGCGTGAGATGTGGGGTCAGTGGTTGTCCGGGGCGCGGGAGGTGAGGCAGTACAGGGTGTCGGAGGGGTCGGCCATGACAATCCAGCGGGGGTGGCGCTCGATGACGGTGGCGCCGAGGGACCGGTGCCAAGTGGCGGCGGCTTCGGGGTTGCTACAGGCCAGGTCGATGTGGGCGGTGGTGGGGCGATCTTCGCCGAGGCGCTGGAGCAGGAATTGGACGGGCTGAGTTTCCTTGGGGCGCAGCCGTGAGAACTCGGGCAGCGTGGCTTCGGTGTGGTCCCAGCCGGTCACCGAGGTCCAGAAACGGGATTCGGCGGCGTAGTCGGACGGGCCGATATCCAGGCACACCTGATCCAGGCGCGACCGAGTGCCGTCGGGGGCCGTGTGCGCGGGCGGCGGCGTGCTCTTGGCGGGACCGGCGGGGGTGAAACAGAACAGCTGACCGGCGGGCGAACGCAGGACCGCGTACCCGGGATGGTTGGCGACGAGTTCGGCCCCCAGATCCAGCGCGTAGCGCACGGCCGACGGAATGTCCTCGACGTCGAAATCCAGGTGAACGCCACCGCGCCCGGTGACGGACTGCATCTTGATGCCCGCCGCCGCGAACAGCGCCGGATCCGGTAGGAGGGTGAGGAATTCGCCGTCCGCGCCGCGCCGCTCGGAGGGTGTGGTGCCGGTGATGGCGGACCAGAAGCTCACACACTCGTCGAATCGTGCCGCGGGACGGTCGAGGAACGCCCACACCCACCTGATCATGATCTCTCCTGACTTGCGCGGGCAGCGGGCCCGCATCCCGTCGCGTCGCTCGAGTCGGGTGTCCGTCCCCGGCCGCGCTGGTCGGCTCCCGCCACACAGTAGGTCGCGCCCGCGAACCTGTCGAGCAGATTCACCGACTCGATGCGCGCCCGTCGTCCGGGCCCATATCGCTTGCGCGGTCCCACGATTCAGGCGACCGCGCGCTGCCGATCGGCGGTAGGCAGGTGATCGGAATAGTGGCGCGCGGTGCACGGCGCGTGCCGCCGGTCCGCGGTAGAAGGTGGGCTGCCGATCTGCGTACTCATCGTGATCGGACGGTCGCACCGGACGGGCGGCGGCCGCCGCTCGGCTCTACTGGGTGATCGGAGCGGTGGCTCGAGGATGGAAGGTGCGGCCCTCGGCTCTACTGGGTGATCGGAGCGGTGGCTCGAGGATGGAAGGTGCGGCCCTCGGCGCTACTGGGTGATCGGAGCGGTGGCTCGAGGATGGAAGGTGCGGCCCTCGGCGCTACTGGGTGACCGGAACAGTGGCTCGAAGGTGGGAGGTGCGGCCCTCGGGGCTACTGGGTGACCGGAACGGTGGCTCGGGGGCGGAAGGTGCGGCGATAGGCGATGGGGGACAGGCCTAGTTCGCCGCGCATGTGGTGGCGTAGGGAGTGGGCGGTGCCCAGGCCCGCGGCGTGGGCGACGGCGTCGACCGGGAGATCGGTGGTTTCCAGGAGGTGGCGGGCGTGGCGCAGGCGCTGCTGGAGGATCCAATTGCCCGGTGCGAGACCGGTTTCGGCTTTGAATCGGCGGGTGAAGGTGCGCACGCTCATGCTGGCGTGCGCGGCCAGGGTGCTCAGGTCGAGATCGTGGTCGAGGTGACGCAGTGCCCAGGCGCGGGTGGGTGCGGTGCCCTCGGAACCGGGGTCGGGTACCTGCCGGTCGATGAACTGGGACTGCCCGCCTTCACGCCACGGCGGCACCACGCAGTAGCGGGCGGCGCGATTGGCGATCTCGCTGCCGTGGTCGGTGCGCAGGATGTGCAGGCACAGGTCGAGTCCGGCCGCGAGTCCGGCCGCGGTGCAGATCTTTTCGTCGTCGGCGACGAACAGCAGATTGTCGTCGAGCCGCACCCGGGGATAGAGGGCGCGGAAGTCCTCGGCGAAGGACCAGTGGGTGGTGGCGCGGCGGCCATCGAGCAGGCCGGCGGCGGCCAGCACGAACGCGCCGGTGCAGATCGAGATGATCCGGGTGTCCGGGCGGATGGTGGCCAGTGCGGCCCCGAGGTCGGCGGGCAGAGTGCCCTCGCGGCGCGGCCCGGGGATCTGGGTGCCGGGGATGATCACCGTGTCGGCGGTGGCGAGCAGTTCGGGGCCGTGCTGCGGTGTGATCGCGAAACCGCCGGTGGAGGTGATCGGTTCGGTGGACAGGCCGCAGATCCGCACGTCGTAGAGCTTGGTGCCGTCGGTGGTCTCGGCGGCGCCGAGCACCATGGCCGGGATCGTCATGTCGAATCCGACGACGGGCGCGAGGGCGAGAACGGCGACCCGGTGCGGTATGACCACATCAACCTCCTGGCTAGATATTTACGTATTGTGGCATTCAGGCCACTCGTTCGGAAACCTCGGATCCCGCACGCTGTTCCGGTGACCGAATTGCGTACCGACTCCCGAGAACCCGTGGTCCCCGACGAGACCTCCGCGCGCCGCCTGCATCCCGCCTGGCTGGTCGCCGCGGTGACGTTCGCGACGCTGATCGGCGCGGCCGCGTTCCGTTCCGTGCCGAGCGTGCTGATGAACCCGCTGCACGAGGAGTTCGGCTGGTCGCACGGCACGATCGGCACCGCCGTCTCACTGAATCTGCTGCTGTTCGGCCTGATCTCGCCGTTCGCGGCCGCGCTGATGGAGCGGCTGGGCATCCGCAGGGTGGTCGCGGGGGCGCTGGTGCTGGTCGCGGCGGGCAGCGGGTCGACGGTGTTCATGACCCAGTCCTGGCAGTTGGTGGCGACCTGGGGGCTGCTGGTCGGCGTCGGCACCGGGTCGATGTCGATGGCGCTGGTGGCGACGGTGACCGGGCGCTGGTTCGTGCGCCATCGCGGCCTGGTGACCGGCGTGCTGACCGCGGCCGGTGCGACCGGTCAGCTGATCTTCCTGCCGCTGGTCGCCGCCCTCGCCCACGATCACGGTTGGCGGCTGCCGTCGCTGCTGGTGGCGGGGACGGCGCTGGCGGTGGTGCCGCTGGTGCTGCTGTGGCTGCGGGACTTCCCCAGCGATGTCGGCGTGCGGGCCTACGGCGCGGAGCCGACGAGCACGGTGGGTGTGCGGACCGCGCCGATCGGCGGGGCGCTGCGGGCGCTGACCGTACTGGGGCAGATCGTGCGCAGGCCGGGATTCTGGCTGCTGGCAGGCGGTTTCGCGGTCTGCGGCATGTCCACCAACGGTCTGGTCGGCACGCATTTCGTCAGCGCCGCCCACGATCACGGCATGCCGCAGACGATGGCGGCGGGTCTGCTCGCGCTGATCGGCATCTTCGACGTGGCGGGCACCATCTTCTCCGGCTGGCTCACCGACCGGGTCGATCCGCGGTATCTGCTGCTGGGTTACTACTCGCTGCGCGGTCTGTCGCTGCTGATCCTGCCGTCGCTGTTCGCGCCCGACACCGAACCCAGCATGTGGGTGTTCATCATCTTCTACGGCCTGGACTGGATCGCGACCGTGCCGCCGACGGTGCTGCTGTGCCGCGAACTGTTCGGCGACGACGGTCCGATCGCGTTCGGCTGGGTGTTCGCCTCGCATCAGGTCGGCGCGGCGATCGCGGCCACCGGCGCGGGTGTCATCCGCGATCTACAGGGTTCCTACGATCTGGCCTGGTATCTCGCGGGTGGGCTGTGCGGGCTCGCGGCGCTCATGTCGTTCGTCATCCGCAGGCCCGAACCCGCGACGGCCTAACCGTCGATCGACCGATGCGCCCGGGCTTCCAGCGCCTTCTGTGCCCGGCGACCGTCCCATCGGCTGGGTTCGTCCTTGCTGCGCGGCGGGCGGTCGTTGGCGATGAGTACCGCGATCCAGGGCAGCGGGATGGATACACCGATGATCAGCAGGGAGATCACCCAGTTCTCCCACATGCTGTAGGCCACAGCGGCCAGCACCAGGCACGGGATGCGGAAGGCCATGATGATCGTGTACCGGCGGACCCGGGCGCGGTGCTGGTCTTCCAGCGAGACCGCGGCCTCGGTGATCAGGGCCGGATGTTTGTCGTCGCTGCCGCGGAAGAATCCGCGGGAGGCGGGCCGGGGGTTCGAGACGTCTGGGCCAACACCGCTGGAGATGTCGTCGGCGTCCGATGTGTCGCCGTACTGCTGCATATCTTCGAGTCTTCCACAATCGGCGGCCGCGCTCGGCCGGGCCCGGGGCAATGCGGCATCATGGAAGCGTGAGTACCGACACCATGGTCCGTCCGGATTCGACGACCGATGAGACGACGGACGACGACACCCCGAAGTTCTTCCACTACGTCAAGAAGAACAAGATCGCGGAGAGCGCTGTGATGGGCACCCACGTGGTGGCCCTGTGCGGCGAGGTCTTCCCGGTGACGCGCTCGCCCAAGGCCAACGCGCCGGTCTGCCCGGCGTGTGAGGAGATCTACAAGGGCCTGCGCTCGGGCGACTGAGCCGCCGCTTGTTCCGGTGCCGAGCACGGCCCGCCTTCGGCGTGGCCGTGCTCGGTGCTGTGTACGGTCCGTGATTGCGTCTCGCTCACCCGGCCGCCCGCCTCGGTCTCGTCCTCACCCCGGACCTGATTGGCCAGCCATTCCCGCATCTGTTCGATCCGGGTCGCGCGGGCGGGCCAGAATTCCTGCACGGCGGCGTTGAATTCGGCGCCGAGGATTACCGCGAAGCCGAGGAAATAGGTGAAGAGCAAGAATGCGATCGGTGTCGCGAGCGCGCCGTAGGTGACGCCGGTCTGATTGATCCAGGACAGATACCGGCGTAGACCCTCGCTGGCGGCCATGAAGAACACGCCCGCCACCACCGCGCCCCAGAACAGGCGGTGCCACGGCAGCGTCCGGTGCAGCGCGAGTTTGTACAGGGTGGCCAGCACCACGATGAGCAGCAGGCCCACGCCGGGGTAGTAGAAGGTGTCCAGTAGTCGCATTCCGGGTTCGTGCCAGGCGTCCGGTAGCGCCCGCCCGGCCAGGCGCGGGCCCAGCGCGACCAGCGGCAGGATGAACACCGAGGCGATCAGGAAGCCCACGTACAGCAGCAGCGCGAAGATGCGCTGCCACACAGGATGTCGGGCATCCTGCTGGCCGTGCGCCTCCACGATCGCGTCGACGAAGGTCGCCATGGCCGAGGACCCGGCCCACAGCGAGAGCACGAAACCGAACGACACCACCGCGCCGCGCCCGCGTCCGAGCACATCGTTCACCGTCGGCTCGATCAGATCGCCGACCACGGCCGGGCTGAACAGTTCCCGGCTGAAGGTGATGATCTTGCCCTCGACGATGTCGACGGTGTCCGGCCCGAACAGGCCGCCCACATAGCCCAGACTGCCGAGCACGCCCAGCAGCAGCGGCGCCAGCGACAGGGTCTGCCAGAAGGCGGCGGCCGCGGATTTCGCGAAGATCGAGTCGTCCCAGGCCTTGCGGGCCACCCGGACCACGAGCCGGCGACCGCGCCGGGCCGAGCGCCGCAGCCGCCGGGTGAGCCGGGCCGGGCGGGCTCGGCGTGCGCCACGACCACCGCTGTGGATCGGCAGCGGGTCACTCTCGGCGGGGCGTGCGTCGTTCATGGTGCCTACAGCATCTCCCATACCGCGCCGCGACACCGCCTCGTCGTCGGCGCGACGCGACGCGCAGTGACCGGACACGCCGTGTCGACCGGCGGAACCGGTGCGTTGTGGCAGGTCGGCATGTGATGCCGATCGCGCCGGTCGCGTCGGTTTGGCAACACGCCGACCGCGCCCGCTAGGGTCTTCTGCGTGAATGGGTCGGGTGGCGCTGCGGCGGGAGATGATGCTTCGCCGGGCGATTCGGGAAGCTCGGGTAGAGGTGGCCAACTACGCGCCTGGCAGCGCCGCGCGCTGACCAAATATCTCGCAAGCAAACCGCGGGACTTCCTCGCCGTCGCGACCCCCGGCGCCGGAAAGACGACCTTCGCGCTTCGCGTGGCGGCCGAGCTCCTGGCCGACCGCACCGTCGATCAGATCACCGTGGTCGCGCCCACCGAGCACCTCAAACACCAGTGGGCGCAATCCGCGGCCCGCTCCGGCATCCAGCTGGACTCGCGGTTCTCCAACGCCACCGGCGGCACCTCCGGTGACTACCACGGCGTGGTCGTCACCTACGCGCAGGTCGCCTCGCACCCCACCCGGCATCGGGTGCGCACCGAAAACCGCCGCACCCTGGTGATTCTCGACGAGATCCACCACGCGGGCGACGCCAAGAGCTGGGGTGAGGCGACCGCCGAGGCATTCGGTGACGCGACCCGCCGCCTCGCGCTCACCGGAACCCCGTTCCGCTCCGACGACAGCCAGATCCCGTTCGTCACCTACGAACCCGGCGAGGGCGGCCTGCCGCAGTCGCGGGCCGACCACACCTACGGCTACTCCGAGGCGCTCGCCGACGGCGTCGTCCGGCCGGTGGTGTTCCTGGCCTACTCCGGTGAGGCGCACTGGCGCGACAGCGCGGGCGAGGAGTACACCGCCCGGCTCGGTGAACCGCTGAGCGCCGAGCACACCGCCCGCGCCTGGCGCACCGCGCTCGACCCGGCCGGCGACTGGATCTCCGCGGTGCTGCGCGCCGCCGACACGCGTCTGCGTCAGCTACGCAGCACCGGCATGTCGGATGCGGGCGGCCTGGTCATCGCCACCGATCAGGAACGCGCCCGCGACTACGCCGAACTGCTGGAACACATTTCGGGGGAGCGGCCCGCGCTGGTGCTGTCCGACGATCCCGCCTCCTCGGACCGGATCGGGGAGTTCGCCTCCGGCACCCAGGCCTGGATGGTGGCGGTGCGCATGGTGTCCGAGGGCGTCGACGTGCCACGCCTGGCGGTCGGCGTCTACGCGACCAGCGCCTCGACTCCGCTGTATTTCGCACAGGCCATCGGCCGTTTCGTGCGTGCGCGCCGGCCCGGTGAGACCGCGAGCGTCTTCCTGCCGTCGGTGCCGGTGCTGCTGGATCTGGCCGCGCAGCTGGAAGTGCAGCGCGACCACATCATCGGTAAACCGCACCGCGAGAAGAACGCGCTCGACGACGAACTGCTCATCGACGCCAACAAGCAGAAGGACGAACCCGGCGAGGAGGAGCGCAAGTTCGTCGCCCTGCACGCCGACGCCGAACTCGATCAGCTGATCTACGACGGCAATTCCTTCGGCACCGCCACCATCGCCGGTAGTGCCGAGGAAGCCGACTATCTCGGCATCCCCGGCCTGCTCGACGCCGATCAGATGCGCGCGCTGCTACGCGAACGTCAGACCAAACAGGTCGCCGAGCGCAGCGCGGCCGCCGCCGACCCCTCGGCGCATGTCGCGACCGCCACCGAACGTGTCGCCACCGCCGACAAACTGGGTGAGCTACGCCGGGAACTGAACAGTCTGGTGGCCATGCACCACCACCGCACCGGCAAAGCGCACGGCGTCATCCACGGTGAGCTACGCCGCGAATGCGGCGGCCCGCCCACGGCGTTGGCCACCGCCGACCAACTCGCCGAGCGCATCACCGCCCTGCGCCGCCGTTAGCTCGGCTCGCCCGGCCGGTGTGCTGGGCGACGAGTTCGGCCAGGTGCTTGGCGGTGCCTTCGAGAGGGGCGGCGGAACGCTGGGCCATCGACAGGACGACGGCGCCCTCGATGGCGGCCACGATGGTGGTGGCCAGCGAATGGGCGGTCTCGGGCTCGACCTGTTCGGCGCGCAGGCGCGCGGCCAGGATGTTCTCCCAGTCGGCGAAGGTCTGCCCGGCCGCGTCCGCGGCGGCGGGGGCTTCGGCCCGGCCGAGCGCCGCGGCGACGATCGGGCATCCGGCGCGGAAGTCGCTGGCGAGCAGGGTTTCTCGCCACAGGGTGGGGTAGGTGGCCAGAGCCGAGGCGATATCCGAACCGGCGGTGACGGTCCGCATCATCTCGCTGTAGGCCGCGCCCGCGACCCGGGTGGCCTCGGTGACGAGTTCGGCTTTGCCGCCCGGGAAGTTGAGATAGACCGACCGGCGGGAGATGCCGCTGCGTTCCAGCAGCTGCGCGATGCCGGTGCCCGCGATGCTGTTGCAGCGCATGAGGTCGATCGCGGCGGCCACCAGTTTGTCTCTGGCTCCCATGGCGTGTGCCCTTCTCCGGTGTCGGCTGCTTGTGCTCGGTGCAAGTCTACAGTTGAGGTAAACCGATTGGTGTACTACCGTCAGGCTATACCGAACGGTTTACCGAAGCCGAACTAGACGAACGGGGCCCTCCGATGCCGACCCTGCACGACCCACTACCGCTCGCCTGCGGCCAGGTCCTTCCGAACCGGATCATGAAGTCCGCACTCAGTGAAGGGCTGGGCACCGTGACCCTCGCGCCCGACGAGCGCCTGGAACGGCTCTACCGGCGCTGGGGCACCGGCGGCTACGGGCTCATCGTCACCGGCAACGTGATGGTGGACGGCAGTCAGCTCGGGGAACCGGGCAATGTCGCCATCGAGGACGAACGCCACCTCGAAGCCCTCACCCGCTGGGCCAAAGCCGGGAAGGACGGCGGCACCCCGGTCTGGGTGCAGCTGAATCACCCGGGCCGCCAAGCCAATCCGCTGATCACCCGGAACCGGCCCGTCGCCCCCTCGGCCGTCGCCCTGACCATTCCCGGGCTGCCCACGCCGCGCGCGCTCACCGAGGATGAGATCTCCGACATCATCGGCCGTTTCGGTACCGCGGCGCGGGTCGCCGAGGCGGCCGGATTCGACGGGGTGCAGATCCACGGCGCCCACGGATACCTGGTGTCGCAGTTCCTGTCGCCGATCTCGAATCAGCGCACCGACGCCTGGGGCGGGGATTCGCGGCGGCGGGCCCGATTCGTGCTGGAGCTGGTGGCATCGATCCGGGCGCAGGTGAGTCCGGGATTCGCGCTCGGTATCAAGCTGAATTCGGCCGATTTCCAGCGCGGCGGGTTCAGCGAGGCGGAATCGCAGGAGGTCGTGGCGCTGCTGGCCGCCGAAGCGGTGGATCTGATCGAGATCAGTGGCGGCAGTTACGAATCGCCCGCCATGATGGGGCGGCCGCAGCTCGCGGCGAGCACCCGGGCGCGCGAAGCCTATTTCCTCGGATACGCCGAGACCGTGCGCCGCGTCGCCGGGGCCACGCCGCTGGCGGTGACCGGTGGATTCCGCAGCGCGGCGGCCATGTCCGATGCGATCGGCTCCGGCGACTGCGACGTCGTGGGTCTCGGCCGCCCGGCCACCGTATTCCCTTCGGCCGCAAGCGAGCTGCTCACCGGCGACACGGAAGTGCTGCGCTCGCCGCGGATCACGCTCGGTCTGCCGCCGCGGCTGGCCGCCAACAGCAACCTGAAGGCGTTCGACGGTGCGCTGGATCTGCAGTGGCATACCGACCAGCTGCACCTGCTCGGCGCGGGCGGCGACCCCGACCCGGCGCGTTCGCCGTGGCGCACGGCCGCGCACCTGGTCCGCCACCACGGCGTGGACGCCTTCCGCGCCAAGCGGTCCGCGGGCCCGGACCGGGCGGCCCGCAAGTTCCGGCGCGAGCGCACCCTCGGCCGGTACGTCATGAATCCCATGGTGCGCCTGCTGGACCGGGTGGGCGTGCGCACCACCTTCGCGACCGAGATCGAGACCATCGGCCGCAAGTCCGGCCGGCCGCGCCGGGTGCCGGTATCGGTGCTGTTCGATGCCGACGGTGCGTGGATGATCTGCCAGCACGGTATGCGCTCCGGGTGGGGGCGCAATCTCGCGGCCGATCCGAGGATCAGTGTGCGGCAAGGGGATCGGTGGCGCAGCGGCATCGCGGAGTTCCTGCCCGAGGACGATGTGGTCGCCCGCGCCGGTACGTTCGCGCCGCATCCCGCGCTCGCGCCGCTGGCCAGGTCCATGTTCGCCACCCTGGAAACCGCTCCGGTCACCGTTCGAGTGACTTTCAGCGATGCCGACTGACCCGGCATGCGTGAACGCAGCCGCCGCCGGTCGCGATCGGTGGCAACGGCGGATCGACCGGGATCCCGGCGGCCGGCTTGCCGACCGAGGCGGGGCTGCGCGCGGCGCGGAGCACCGCTCGAATTTCGTGGGCTCACGCCTCGAAGTAGGTCGCCGGGTCCAGGGTGTTGAGCGGCGTCCATCGCGGTGACTCGGTCGGTGTCGCCGGATCTTGGTGCGCCGCTTCGAAATAGCCCTGTAGTTCCAGGGCGAGGCGCGGTCGTTCGTCGACGCGGCGGGTGAGGTCGTAGAGGGCGGCCAGCAGGTGAACGCACCGGGGGGTGCGGGCCGAGCAGGAGCAGTCCGTGGCGGCCAATATCGGGGTGGGGGTCAGCCCAGCGGCTGCAAGTGCGCGGTGCATCTCGTCGGTGATGACCGTGGCATCGGGTATGACCTGGGCGATCGCCGTGACCGCGGTTCGGGTGAGCGGGGCGATCTCGACATGGGTCACCGAGGCCTGGCCGCCCCGGTGGATGGCCGCGCGCACCGAGCGGCCCTCGATCGTGGCGTCGACGCCGTTGTTGCGGGCGATGCTGCGGGCTCGGGGAAGCAGCGAGTCCGGTCGGGTCTGGCGCAGCGGTTCGGCCAGTCGGAGCCAGTCCTTACCCCACGGCGTGTAACCGAATTCGTTGTCGGGCATCAGTTTCCTCGCTTCCGGCGCAGGATCTCCACCAGCTGGTCGTCGTCCAGGCGGGCCAGGGCGGCAATGCCCGTGGAGTCGGAGAGATCGGTGAGGGCGGACTTGCGGTCGTGCATGCCCGCGATGTGCTCCTCCACGGTGGTGCCCGAGGTGAGTGTGGTGACGGTGACGGTGCGGGTCTGGCCGATCCGATGCACGCGGTCGGAGGCCTGCGCCTCGACGGCGGGGTTCCACCAGCGATCGAAATGGATGACGTCGGCGGCGCGGGTGAGGGTGAGGCCGGTGCCCGCGGCGCGCAGGCTCAGCACCAGCACCGGTGGGCCGTCGGCGGATTGGAATCCGGTGACGATAGCGGCGCGCTCGTCCTGGTTCAGGCCGCCGTGGAAGAACGGGGCCTCGACGCCGAACTGTTCGGCCAGATGCCGGACCAGGAGCTCACCGGTCTGGCGATACTGGGTGAAGATCAGGGTCGGCGACTCGGTGTCGAGGTTGGTGGCCACGATATCGGTGCACAGATCGAGTTTCCCGGAGCGACCGGCCAGTTCACCGAGGTCGCCGGTGATCAGGCCCGGATGGTTGCAGACCTGTTTGAGCGCGGTGAGCGCGGCCAGCACCCGCGTCTGGCGCTGCGCGCCCGCACCGAACCCGTCATCGATGGCGCGGTCGAGCAGTTGATCGTAGAGCTTCTCCTGTTCGGCGGTCAGATCGCAGAGCAGATCGGTGTGGATCTTGGCCGGCAGCGTGGCCGCGACCTGGATCTTCTTGCGGGACAGCAGCACGGGTTCGATGGCATCGCGCAGCCGGGCCGCGACGGTGGCCGAACCCGCCTCGATCGGGCGCACGAACCTGCGCCGGAACTGGGTGCGATGCGCGAACAACTGCGGTGCGACCAGATGCAGCAGCGCGAACAGCTCCTCGAGATGGTTCTCCACCGGGGTGCCGGTGAGCGCGACCTTGGCGGCGGCGGTGAGCCCGCGCGCGGCCTTGGACACCTGGGTGCGCGGGTTCTTCAACGCCTGCGCCTCGTCGAATACCGCCGTCGTCCAGGAGGTCTCGGTCAACTGGTGCCCATGCAGCCGCAAGGTCGGATATCCGGCGATCACCACCGTCCCCGCTTCCGGGGCGATCTCGCCGCCACGCCACACCACCGGCCGCAGCCCGGGCGCGAACCGGGCGATCTCGTGCGCCCAGTTGCCGACCAGCGAGGTCGGGCAGACCACCACCTGTGGCCCAGCGGCGGCGCGGCCGATCAGGAACCCGATGGTCTGCACGGTCTTGCCCAGCCCCATCTCGTCGGCCAGCACGGCGCCGCCGAATGCGTCGACCGTCTCCCGCAGCCAGCCGATGCCCCGCGCCTGATACGGCCGCAACTCCGCCGTCAGCGTCGCCGCCAATTCGGCCGTCACCGCCTGTGTTTCGCCGAACACCCGCACGGCCCGCTCGGCCGACACCACCGATGTGCCCGCGGCATCGGGCACCGCGTGCGCGGCGATCGGCAGCGTCAGCTCCGTGGCAGCCGAGGCATGGCCGGTCGGCGCGTCGATCTCGGGCACGTTCGCTGCGGATCCGGCTGCCGAGGCGGTCGGCTCGCCGGTCGTGCGTACGGTCGTAGGCGGGGCTGCTGGTCCGGCGGCCGAGATGCCCGAGGCACCTGCGGCAGTGCGGTCGGTGGCGGTGGGCGACGTGTCGGCGGCCTGGATCATGTGCACCGCTCGTTGCCAGATGCGCAGCGCGGCGGCGGGGGTGGGGAATTCGGCCGCGTCGCGCGCGGTCGATACTTGTTCGCTATCACCGAGATCGAGGGCGGCGAGTTCGGCCGGGGTGACCAGCGCGCAGTCGACCTCGGCGATCTCGAGCGCGTCCAGTCCGCCGGCCGGGACGGCGAGGGAAAGGGTCTCGCGCGCACCGACTCCGGTGGGTGGGCGGCCGGTGGTGCGGCCGCTCCAGGTCCAGAGGGCGAACATGTGACGGTCGGGCAGATAGGTGGCCTGGGTGGAAGACAGGTCGTTCCCCTTGTTCGCAATGTGTTGTGCGGCACACGAAGTGTTCCGGGACGCCGACAGCGGGCGACCGGTGGGTCGCCCGCTGTCGGAAAAGACGGTGTTCTGTTGTTCGATGCGGTTGTGTCGGGACGCGAAGGTCGGAACGGCGCTTACAAGGCGGGAGCGGACTCCGTGTCGATCACGGCTTCCAACTCACGCAAGCGATCCATGTGCTCGTTCGCGTGGTGCTGGCAGAAGAGCAACTCTCCACCTGCGGGAAGGGTGGCGCGCACGCGCGCTGCCGCCCCGCAGCGGTCGCAACGATCGACCGCGGTCAGTGGGGTGCTTGTCAGGGTTCCTGGCATGACTCCTCCGTCCTGGCTCCCGGCACTGCAGTCCGTTCACCTGGTGTGGGGCCCGTGGTCACTCCGCGGGCTCGCTACCGCTACTTCCCAGCAGTGGTATGACTACTCTGTCAGACGTTCGGGACGGGGGCTTTGTTCCCGTAAACGAATCGGTGTGTTTTCCCTAACATGACCTGGGATTTCGCTACAGGCGAACAGGTCGGCTCAGGTGCCGCGCACGGAATCGCTCACTCCACGAACTCGCCTATCCAGTTGTCTACCGGGAGATTACCCGTGATCTATGACACTCACACACTCGTTCACATTTGTGACCTGAACGACTGGTCGAACGCCCGGCAAATCGGAGAGTACCGCCCGGATTCGCTCGACGAGGCCGGATTCATCCACCTGTCCGCGCCGCGGCAGGCGCACCTTCCGGCCAACCGGCTCTACCGCGGCGAGCGGAATCTGGTGCTGCTGCGCATCGATCCGGACCTGGTCGCAGCGGAGATCAAATGGGAGCCCGGTGTGCCTGGCGACCCGGAATCGATGCTGTTTCCGCACCTGTACGGTCCACTGCCGGTGGCCGCGGTCGTCGCCGTCGAGGAGTTCCGGCCCGGCCCGGACGGCAGCTTCGCGCCGCTGCCGGCCTGATCAGGGCTCGCGGGCTTCGCGGGCCACGATCGCGGCCTGCACCCGCGAACGCACCCCCAGTTTCGTAAGCACCCGCGAGACATGGGTTTTCACCGTCGTCTCGCCGATGAACAGCCGCGCGGCGATCTGCGCGTTGGACAGGCCGTCCCCGAGGCAATCCAGCACCTCGCGCTCGCGTTCGGTGAGATCGGCCAGCCCGTGCGGCGCCGGTGCGGGCGGCTCGGCGGCCGAGGACGCGAACGCCGCGATCACCGCCCGGGTCACCTCGGGGGCGAGCACACCGTCCCCGGCGGCGACGGCGCGCACCGAATCCACCAGTGCCGCACCGGAGGTGGACTTCAGCACGAAACCGGAGGCGCCGGCCCGCAGGGTCCGGAAGACGTACTCGTCCAGGTCGAAGGTGGTGAGTACGAGTACGCGGGCCAGGCCGTCGGCGGTGATCCGCTCGGTCGCGGTGATGCCGTCGACTCCGGGCATGCGCACATCCATCAGCACCACGTCCGGGCGCAGCGCCTTCGCCTGTGCGACCGCCACGTCACCGTCGGCCGCCTCACCGACGACCTCGATGTCCGCGGCGCTGTCGAGGATCATGCGTAACCCGGCGCGGATGGCGCCGTGGTCGTCGGCGATGAGCACGCGAATCGTCACCGGATCATGAGATCACAGCGGGCCCGCTGTCCGGGTCCGCCGAACTGATGACGGTGTGGCTACGGGCTGACCGCGAGGAACACGAAGGCCGCGAACAAGACCAGGTGCACACCGCCCTGCAGGAGGGTGGCCCGGCCCGGCACCACGGTCAGCGCGCCGACCACCACCGTCAGCGCCAGCAGCACCATCTGGGTGGCGCCGAGCCCCAGGGTCAGCGGTCCGGAGATCCAGATGCTGGCCAGCGCGATGGCCGGAATGGTCAGGCCGATGCTGGCCATGGCCGAACCGAGCGCCAGGTTCAGGCTGATCTGGACCTTGTCGCGGCGCGCCACCCGCACCGCGGCCAAGGTCTCGGGCAGCAGCACCAGCAGCGCGATGACCACACCGACCGCGGACCGGGGCAGACCCGCCGCGTGCACGCCGGTCTCGATCGCGGGCGAGACCAGCTTGGCCAGTCCGACCACGCCGATCAGGGCGATCAGCAGCAGGGCCAGGCTCCGCAGGGCCGCCCGGCCGGTCGGGGGTTCGTGCGGTTCGTCGTCGTCGGCGTTCTCGACGGGCAGGAAATCCTCACGGTGCCGGATCGTCTGCACCGCGACGAACAGCCCGTACAGCAGCAGGGAGGCGACCGCGGCGAAGGCCAGCTGCGAACCGGAGAACTCGGGGCCGGGCTTGCTGGTGGTGAAGGTCGGCAGCACCAGGCTCAGCGTGGCCAGGGTCGCGACCGTGGCCAGCGCCGCGCCGGTGCCCTCGGCGTTGAACACCGCTACCCGGCGGCGAATCGCACCGACCAGCAGCGACAGGCCGACGATGCCGTTGCAGGTGATCATCACCGCCGCGAACACGGTGTCGCGGGCCAACGACGAGGCATCCGGCCCGCCGGAGGCCATCAGCGTCAGGATCAGACCGACCTCGATCACGGTCACCGCGACCGCCAGCACCAGCGACCCGAACGGCTCACCCACCCGATGCGCGACCACCTCGGCATGCTGCACCGCCGACAGCACCGCCCCGGCCAGCGCGAGCACCAGTACCAGCACCACCGGTCCCGAAGGATGGCTGAACCACGCGATCGCCAAGATCAGGGCGGCCAGTAGCGGTACATAGGTCGTCCAGTGCCGGGTCAGTGCGCGCATCATGCATCCCATGATTCCAGCGAACTCGCAGCGCCACGGGCAGAGAGACCGGGATCGCCATCGATTCCATTCGGAATCATTCGATCGGAGCCCGGGTGGTCGCGATCGGCAGCAGCGCACGCACCTCCCAGCGGCCGTCGACCGGTTCCGCGGTGAAACTGCCGCCGAGGGCGATCGCACGCTCACGCATGTTCATCAGACCGCGCCGCGCGGAGGTGTCCAGCGGCTCGCCGGGCCGCGGGCCGGTGGTCGGATTGCCCACGGTCAGCTCGACATTCCCGGCGTGCGCCCGCACCTCGATGTCCACCGGCCGGCCGGGCGCGTGCTTCATCGCATTGGTCAGGGCCTCCTGCACGATGCGGTAGGCGGCCTGGTCCACGGCGCTGGGCAGCGGCCGGTCGTGCAGCGAATCCCGCACGCGCACACTGATTCCGGCGGCGCGGGCGGCGTCGACCAGGATGGCGAGCTGGGCCAGGGTACGGGGCGCGGCGATGTCCTCGTCGGCGCCGTCGTCGCGCAGCAGGCCGATCATGGTGCGCATTTCCTGGAGCGCGCTGACGCTGTTGGTGCGGATCGAGGCCAGGATGCCGGTGACCTTCGGGTCCGGCTCCGCCGCGGCCGTCAGGCCCAGCGCGGCCTCCGATTGCAGCGCGATGGCCGACAGATGACCCGCGATGACATCGTGCAGATCCCGCGCCATCGTCTTGCGCTCGTCGGCGATGGCGGCGCGCCGGTCCAATTCGGCGACCAGGGTCATCGCCTCCGCGCGCGTGTGCTCGGCGGCGGCGATCTCCTTGTGCTGGCGCACCTGCAACGCCCACCACACCGGGGTTCCGATGAAAGCGAACGCGGCGGCCATGGCGATCGCGAACGCGCGCCAGTCGCCGGTGCCGATCCAGACCGCCACCGCGATCAGCAGCGACAGCACCGTGCTCGTCGCGGCACTCACCCGGGACAGCCGGTGCGAGCCGTAGAGGACGGCGGCATAGACGAGGTCGGAATACAGCAGCCAGACCGGGATGGTCGACCCGAGCAGCGTATCGGCGACCAGTGGGAACGCGCCGATCGCCAGCGCGATCCCGGGCCGCCGGCGTCGGATCAGCGACGCCGCGCACAGCACGGTCAAGATCGCGAACCGGATCGGCAGCGGCGGTTGCGGCGCCACAGTGCCCAGCGGATAGATCCCGGACAGATACATCACGGCGCCCAGGACGAACATGAGCAGCGCGATCAACACGTCCTGCGTCGTCGCCGACAACGCGTGCCACTGCTTCACCGATCCATCACAGCACACCCAGTTCGGCATCCGGGTCCGCCGAAGTGATGACGCGCGATCGATCCGATGGCCGACGCTCGGCGTGCCCCGTCCGCGCGACGCTCGTCCCGTGATTCTCATACCAGCCCTGATCGGCCTGGCCCTGGTGGACTCCACCAGCATCGGCACCCTGGTGCTGCCCATCTGGTTGCTGCTCGCCCCGGACCGGCCGCCGGCTCGTCGCCTGCTCGGCTATCTCGGTGCCATCACGGTCTTCTACTTCGTCATCGGGGTGGCCCTGCTGACCGTCGCCGGCACCGCGCTCGACCGGTTCGGTGACCTGGCGCGCAGCCCGATCGTGCTGGTACCGCAACTGGTGCTCGGCATCGTCGTGTTCGCGGTGTCCTGGCGCTTCGACTCCAAGAAGCGCCGCGCCCGCGGCGAACCCGATCGCACCGCCGCCTGGCGGACCCGCGCGCTGAACTCGCAGTCCTCCGGGACGGGGCTGGCCGTGCTCGCGGTGAGCGCGGGGACGCTGGAGCTGTTCACGATGCTGCCCTATCTGGCCGCCATCGGGCTGCTGGTCTCCAGCGAGCTGCCCACGCTCGCCGCCATCGGCCTGCTCGCCGCCTACTGCGTGGTCATGGTCGTCCCGGCGCTGTTGCTGATGGGCGCGCGAGAACTGTTCCACACCAGGGTCGTACCGCTGCTCGCCCGGCTGGACGCATTCCTGTCCCGGCACGCCGACAGCGCGACCGGCTGGGCGCTGGCGATCGCGGGCATCCTGCTGATCCGCGGCGCGGTGCCCGGGCTGTTCGGCTCCTAGATTTCCCCGGCTTCGACAACCGTGGCGGCGGGCCGGGCAAGCGTTAGGGTGAGGAGGTGAACATCGACGTCACCGCCCTGCCAGGTATCGGGGTACGCAAGGACTTCCAGGCCCGCTCCGGCCGCCGCATCGGTGTGGTCGACCACCGCGATGGCGGCATCGACCTGATCGTCTCCAAACTCTCCGACCCGGACGCCTGCGCGGCCCAGGTCCCGCTGAGCACCGACGAG
This sequence comes from Nocardia sp. NPDC127579, assembly GCF_042672005.1. Taxonomy (NCBI): domain Bacteria; kingdom Bacillati; phylum Actinomycetota; class Actinomycetes; order Mycobacteriales; family Nocardiaceae; genus Nocardia; species Nocardia sp. NPDC127579. Next base: position 300,268 of record NZ_JBHXVZ010000006.1, read on the forward strand.
GCGGCCGTGCTCGCGAACCTGCTCGGGGCGCCGCAGCTGGTCGCGCAGCTCGAAGAAGATCATCGCGACCTGCCCGGAATCACCACCCGGCAGCTGCCGATCGAGGAAGATTCGCCCTACTCGGGCCGCACCCTCGGCGAAACCGGTATGCGCACCCGCACCAAGGCGTCCATCGTCGCGGTGATGCGCGCGGGACAGCTCAATCCCTCACCCGGACCGGACTTCACCTTCACCGCCGACGATGTGCTCGTGGTAGTCGGCACCCCCGACGGCCTGGACGCGGCCGCGAAGATCCTCAGTCACGGCTGAGCCGTGAACGCTACCGCGCTCGCGCTGGTAGAACTCGGAGCGGTGCTGTTCGCCCTGGGGACGCTGGGGCGAGTCGCGGTGCATTTCGGTATGTCGCCGATCCCGCTGTATCTGCTGGGCGGGCTGGTGTTCGGGCACGGCGGGTTCGTCGAGCTCGACGCCGCGGCCGAATTCGGTCATCTGGCCGGTGAAATCGGTGTGGTACTGCTGTTGTTGCTGCTCGGACTGGAGTACACGGCAGCCGAACTGGTGACCGGTATGCGCCGCTCCTGGGCGGCGGGGCTGCTCGACCTGGTCGCCAACGCGACACCGGGCGTGGCGGTCGCGCTGCTGCTCGGCTGGGGCGCGATGGGCGCGGTGACGCTCGGCGGGGTCACCTATATCTCGTCCTCGGGGATCATTGCCAAGGTGCTCGACGATCTGGGCCGGCTCGGTAACCGGGAGACGCCGGTGGTGTTGTCGATCCTGGTGTTCGAGGATCTCGCGATGGCGGTGTATCTACCGATCCTGACCACCCTGCTGGCCGGGCTGAGCCTGTTCGCCGGGCTGAAGGCGCTGGCCGTCGCGCTGGTGACGGTGACCGTGGTGCTCGTGGTGGCGCTGCGTTTCGGCCGCTATGTCTCGGCGCTGGTGGACAGTCCCGACAACGAGGTGTTCCTGCTCAAACTCCTCGGCTCGGCCCTGCTGGTGGCGGGTGCGGCCTCGACGCTGAACGTGTCGGCCGCAGTGGGCGCGTTCCTGCTCGGGATCGCGATCTCCGGGTCCACGGCGCATCAGGCCGCGAAACTGTTGGAGCCGCTGCGGGATCTGTTCGCGGCCATGTTCTTCGTCGCCTTCGGGCTCAACACCGATCCCGCCGCGATACCACCGGTGCTGGGCTGGGCGGTCGCCCTCGCCGCGGTGACGGTGGCGACCAAGGTGGCGACCGGCTGGTGGGCGGCCGGACGTCAGGGCATCGCCCGGATGGGCCGGGCCCGGGCGGGTGCCGCGCTGGTCGCGCGGGGCGAATTCTCCATCGTGATCGCGGGATTGGCGGTCGGGATGGGCGCGGTGGACGGCGAGCTGGCCGCGCTCGCCTCCACCTACGTGCTGCTGATGGCGGTACTCGGACCGGTGGCGGCGCGGGTGGTCGAACCGGCCGCGGAGTGGGTGCTGCGGCGGGCCCGGCCCGCGCCGGGTTAGCCGCGCCGCTGGTGGATTCGGGTCCAGAACACGGTGGCGGTGGTCCCGGCGAGCAGGCCGATCAATCCCGCGCACAGGTGGCCGTAGTCGGTGTAGGTGCGCTGTGTGACACAGGCCGCGACGAGCGTCGTCAGCAGCAGCCCCGCCCAGGCCCCGCGCACCCCACCGCGGAACCGGAACGCGAAGGCCGCCGCCACGGCGGTGAATCCGTAGCTGGTGCCGACATCGGGGGCGAAGGCGACCCGCAACGGGATCACGCCGTCGTCGATCGCGCGGGCGATACCGAACACGGTCAGCAGCGTCGCGCCGATGTGACCGGTGGCGAACAGCAGGATCCAGCGCCCGGTGCCGAGCCAGCGCTCGGCCAGCGCCATGAGTGACAGGAAGCCCGCGATGGGGAGCCACGGAAATCCGCCTTCGGTCCAGAACGCCGACGCGATCAGCACCTGCACCGGATTGTGGCGCATATTGTGCAGATTGGTCGACGCCGACAGGATCAGGTGGCGGTCGGCCGCCGGCGAGAGCCCCCGCAGCGTCCACCAGGTGACGAACAGTGTGAACGCGTACGCCGTGCTGGCGGGCGCCTGCCCCAGATGCGACCGCAATGCCGGGACGATACGGAGCAGCAGGCGCGGCGCGCGCAGCCAGGCCCACGCTTCCCGCACTACCTCGCGCAGCGCGATGGTGCGCGTCCATGGCGGGGTGTAGCACCGGTCGTCGACGGAGGAGGCCACACGGGAAGTGTGCCGTGCGACCGCGAATCGGCGGCGGGCGACGCGCCCGACCGTTGGCCGGGACGGTGGCGTCAGTCCTGCCGCGGGCCGGGACCGCGGCGTCAGTCCAGCTGTGAGCCGGGACGGCAGCGTCAGTCCAGCTGTGGGCCAGGGATGGTGGCGTCAGTCCTGCTGCGGTTCTTCGTTGGCGCGGGCTTCCCGGGTGAGCAAGCGGCGGCGGTCGGCGCGGGCCAGCGCTTGGCGGGCGTGCGAACCGGTGAGGGGGAGCAAGGGGGAACGGGGGCGGGCACCGGGCTCGGGGGGCGTCCAGCCGGTCTCCGTCGGCGGACGATGCGCCCCGGTGGTGGTGGCCGCGGATTCGTGCGGTGTAGGTGCGGCCCAGCGTGCCGAGTTGCCGGCGTCCGCGGATTCGTGCGGTGCGGGGACAGCCCAGCGTGCCGAGGTGCCGGTGGCCGCGGATTCGGGTGGTGTCGGCGCAGCGCGGCGGGAGCCGAGGTCCGTGGACGCCAGTGGCGAGCGGAGCCGCGAGTCGTCGGCCCGCGTGGACCAGCGCGCTCCCAGACTCGACGAGTCGGGTTGGGGCCGTTCGGGATTCGACTCCGCCGCCGCTTCGGTGCCGCGGCGCAGGCCGCGCAGACGCGGCAGGTCGACGATCTTGTCCTCGACGGCGGTCAGGGTGACGCCGATCAGCAGCAGCATGGTGGCGACGCTGATCCCCAGGAGCAACGGCGCCAGCAGCTGTGCCGGGTCGGTGCCCGAGGGGGTGGCGGCGTGACCGGTGTGGTGGGCACGCAGCGCGGACATGCCGGTGTAGTGCATGCCGGAGATCGCCACGCCCATGATCGCCGCCGCCGCGATGGTCGCGCCGATCCCGTTGACGCGCAACGCGAACCAGAGCGCCACCGTCGCCGCCACCACGGCGATCAGCACCGACAGCGCGACGAGCGGCAGGTCGTAGCTGAGTTGCGCGTCCGATTTCATGGCGTACATGCCGGTGTAGTGCATGGCCGCCACACCGAGACCGGTGATGGCGCCGCCGGCGAGCAGCGCGGGCAGGGTCGGCTGCGGCCGGATCACCGTGAACAGCCCGATCCCGACCACCGCGATCGCTGTTACCGCGCTGAGCAGGGTCAGGCCCACGTTGTAGCGGATCTGCGCGCCGTCGATGGAAAAGCCCAGCATCGCGATGAAATGCATGACCCAGATGCCCGCGCCGCCGATCGACACAGCGGCCGCGACCAGCCACTTCGGCCGGATCTGGCCTTCCTGCCGGGCCCGGACCGCGCATTGCAGACCGAGCAGCGAGCCGAGGATGGACATGAGGTACGCCATCAGCGGGGTGATCCAGCCGTAGCTGAAATGAGAGATGTCGAGCACGAGACCCCCGGCGTTCGAGGCGATTTCGCCCCTGGAGTGAAACAAGTAGCTGTCAGACGATACGACAGCGCGGGAGTTTTTATACGGTGAAAGAACACCCGATCGCCGTGTTGTGAGTCACTCTCTGTCCAGCCCACCTGACAGCACGCCGAAGGGCCCGCCGAGCGAAAGCTCGACGGGCCCTTCGGGAATCGGGTCAGTCCAGGTAGTCGCGCAGGACCTGAGAGCGGCTGGGATGGCGCAGCTTGCTCATGGTCTTGGACTCGATCTGGCGGATACGCTCACGGGTGACGCCGTAGACCTGGCCGATCTCGTCGAGCGTGCGGGGCTGGCCGTCGGTGAGGCCGAACCGCAGCCGCACCACGCCCGCCTCGCGCTCGGACAGCGTCTCCAACACCGACTGCAGTTGATCCTGCAGCAGGGTGAAGCTCACCGCGTCCACCGCGACGACCGCCTCGGAATCCTCGATGAAATCGCCGAGCTGGCTGTCGCCCTCGTCGCCGATGGTCTGATCCAGCGAGATCGGCTCGCGGGCGTACTGCTGGATCTCGAGGACCTTCTCCGGGGTGATGTCCATTTCCTTGGCCAGCTCCTCCGGCGTGGGCTCACGGCCCAGATCCTGGAGCAGCTCGCGCTGGATGCGGCCGAGCTTGTTGATGACCTCGACCATGTGCACCGGGATACGGATGGTGCGGGCCTGGTCGGCCATGGCGCGGGTGATCGCCTGCCGAATCCACCAGGTGGCGTACGTGGAGAACTTGTAGCCCTTGGTGTAATCGAACTTCTCGACCGCGCGGATCAGACCGAGGTTGCCCTCCTGGATCAGATCCAGGAACGCCATGCCGCGGCCGGTGTAGCGCTTGGCCAGCGAGACGACCAAGCGCAGGTTGGCCTCGAGCAGATGGTTCTTGGCGCGGTTGCCGTCGCGGATGATCCAGTTGAAATCGCGGCGGGTGGCGACGGGCAGCTTCTCTCCGGCCTCGGCCCACTCGCGCATCTTCTCCGCCGCGTAGAGGCCGGCCTCGATCCGCTTGGCGAGCTCGACCTCCTCCTCGGCGTTGAGCAGCGCGACCTTGCCGATCTGCTTGAGGTACGCGCGCACCGAATCCGCGGAGGCGGTGAGCTCGGCATCCTTGCGCGCCTGGCGCAGCGCCTCGGATTCCTCTTCGTCCCAGACGAAATCGCCGGAGGCCTTGTCCGCCGCGGTCGGCTCCTCGGCTTCCTCGGTGGTTTCCTCGGCCGTCTCGGTGACCAGTTCCTCGGCGTCCTCGGTGAGGTCGTCCTCGGACACCTCGAGGTCGTCGAGATCCTCCAGATCGAGCGACTCGTCCTCGACGGCCTCGTCGGCGCCGGGCTCGCCCGCGGGCGAGGTGGCCTTCTTGGCTGCCTTCTTGGCGGGGGCCTTCTTCGCGGCGGCCTTCTTGGCAGGGGCCTTCTTCGCGGCGGCCTTCTTGGCCGGAGCCTTCTTGGCGGCAGCCTTCTTGACCGGCCGGGCTTCGGTTACATCTGCGGAGTCGGCTTCGGCCGAGTCGGCGGTCTGACGGGTCGTGGCTACCACGTACGCCCTTTCGTGACGGTCTCGTGCGGCGTCACGCCAGAGTGGTGATCCGGCGGAGCGGTCTGTCGGGTTTCACCGGCGAAAGCCGGTCGGGGTGTCTCGGCTTACCGCCGGGCACGTTCCATTGTAACGATCCTGCCAGGGTACTCATGCTCACCTCGGCTTGGACGCGCGACGCGCAGATCTGTTACGGCACCAGCCCCGCGTCGGCCGCCATGGCGGCCCCGACGATGCCGGCGGTGTTTCTCAGATGTGCCGGAACGACCCGAGTTCGGTTGGTGAGCAACGGAATCCACTGATCGGCGTCGCGGCTGATCCCGCCGCCGGCCACGATCACATTCGGCCAGAACAGATTCTCCAGGCCGATCAGCACCGTGGACACCTCCGCGGCCCACTGCTCGTAGCTCAGGCCCCTGCGGTCCTTCACCGAGGCGGCGGCGCGATGCTCGGTCTCCATCCCGCCGACCTCGAGGTGCCCGAGTTCGGTATTGGGCACCAGGGTGCCCTGATAGATCAGCGCCGAGCCGATACCGGTGCCGAAGGTCAGCAGCAGCACCAGGCCGGCGTAATCCTTTGCCGCGCCGTAGGAGTCCTCGGCCATCCCGGCGGCGTCGGCGTCGTTGAGCACGGTCACCTCCCGCCCGCCGAGCGCGTCGGAGAACAGTGCGCGCGCGTCGGTGCCGATCCAGGCCCGGTCGATATTGGCGGCGGTGCGGGTGACGCCGTCGAGCACCACCGCGGGCAGCGTGACACCGACCGGACCGTCCCAGTTCGCCTCGGCGACGACCTTGGCGGCGGTCTCGGCGACCGCCTGCGGCGTGGAGGGCTGCGGTGTCGCGATCTTGATGCGTTCATGCACCAGTTCGCCGGTGGCCAAGTCCACCGCGGCGCCCTTGACGCCGCTGCCACCGATATCGATACCGAACGCGTGCCCCCGAGCGGACATGACAACCCCTCGTTCCGTGTGCTGGTCAGATGACGACAGTGCCCGACAAGAGTAAAGGCAGCCCGTCCGGCGCACCGGAGCGTATCTGTGATGCGATGGACGACGTGCCCGAAACCACGAGTTCCCCCACCCCGTCACCCGAGGAAATCGCCGAATTGCGCCGGACAGCGGTCGATCTCGCCGAGACCGCCGCCGCCCACGTCCGGGCCCGCCGCCCCGAGGTCTTCGGCCCGGCCGCCGCGGCCGACGACGCCGTGCGCACCAAGGGACACCCCACCGATCCGGTCACCGTCGTCGACACCGAGACCGAGGAGCTGATCCGCAAGCTGCTGGCACAACAGCGGCCCGGCGACGCGATCCTCGGCGAAGAGGGCGGCGGCCATCTCGACGTCGACTCCGACACCATCACCTGGGTCGTCGACCCGATCGACGGCACCGTCAACTTCCTCTACGGCCTGCCCGGCTACGCGGTGTCGGTGGCCGCCATGCGCGGCGGTCGCTCGCTCGCGGGCGCGGTCGTCGATGTCGCGCGCTCCGCGACCTACAGCGCGGGGCTCGGGCTCGGCGCCCTGCGGGTCGACGGCGACGGCGGCGTCGAACATCTGCGCTGCGCGCCCGTCACGGAACTGTCGCTGTCGCTGGTGGCCACCGGCTTCGCCTACGGCACCGATCGCCGCGCCCGGCAGGCCGCGATGGTCGCGGACCTGCTGCCCCGGGTCCGCGACATCCGCCGCCTCGGCGCGGCGGCGCTGGATCTGTGCCATGTCGCGGCCGGCCGGGTCGACGCGTACTACGAGCACGGTCTGAACGCCTGGGATTTCGCGGCGGGCGCGCTGATCGCCGCCGAAGCCGGCGCACACCTTGTGCTTCCGGCCGCCACCGCACCGGGAGCGGCGGGCGAACTGGTGATCGCCGCCGCGCCCGGGATCGCCGCGGAACTGGGGAAATTGCTCACCGAGATCGGCGCGACGGAGTCGCTGCCCGACCGCTAGCTAGCAGCGGGCCGTCCGCGCGGCGCCGAGCAGTTCGTCGTCGATGGAGCTGCCCGGCACCGGGTTCTTCAGCGACCGCAGCACCTCCTCGGCGTCGTTGCCGGGCTGCAGGTCGCTGCCGAACAGTGAGCCGAGCACCAGGTCGACGGTGTCGTCGGTGCGCTGGTCCTCGATCAGCTCGGCGCACGGCGCGACCAGCTGGACCGAGGCCGCGGCCGGGCGGCCGTTGACGCCGAAACGGATCTGCCCGGTGCACTCCAGATCGCCGTTGACGTAGACCGGATCGTTGCCGTATTGCGTTCCCGGCGCACTGGCGAACCCGAGGTCACCGAGCTGAGAGGCGATGTGACCTGCCTGCCCGCGCTGGTTGTTCGCGTTCAGTACGCGCACCTTGCTGGCCGACAGTGCCGCCGGTTCCACGTCCTGCAACCGTCCGGCCCCGACCCGCTGCCCGAGCGGCGCGGCGGCCACCGTGCTGTTGCCGGTGGCGGGGCTGGGCGAGTTGCACGCCATCGCGGCGCCGCTGTTGTCGGCCGTGGTCAACGCCTTGATCCACACGATCGCGCAGATCAGCGTCATCACGCCGAGTAGGATGAGCCAGGGCCGCGGGCGCCGACGGATCCAGGGACGACCCTGGGAATCGGTGGGGCTGCCTTCGGTGATCAGTGAAACCACGTGGACACTCTACGAAAAGGTTTCGACTCCGGTGCGCAAGGTCTCGGCGAGTTCGTAGCGAGGTGTCGATTGGCCCTCGATTTCGAATCGTCTGTGTTTTGATTGCGCTTTTTGCCCTGGGGTCCGCTATTGTCTGGCGGCCCAGATCGAATCGCCACGGCGGAATTCGGTGGTCGGTCGCGGGAACAAGTAGGGCATGTCCTGCGTTTACCGAGCGCTGTCCCTGGTGGATCTACCACGATCCGCCCTGATAGAGCACCGGTGCACGTGTGATGTGCACCACCGGCGGGGCGGCGCACGCCACCTCGGTTCCGGCGAGGAATCGGTGTAGCGCGAGCCGGTCCGGGATATACGGAGTAAGGACGAGGGGAAGACGACATGGCAACCGACTATGACGCACCGAGGCGCACCGAGACCGACGACGTGTCGGAGGATTCGCTGGAGGAGCTGAAGGCTCGTCGTAACGAGGCACAGTCCGCCGTCGTGGATATCGACGAATCCGATACCGCGGAGTCGTTCGAGCTTCCCGGCGCGGACCTGTCCGAGGAAGTGCTGACCGTTCGGGTGATCCCGAAGCAGGCCGACGAGTTCACCTGCTCCAGCTGTTTCCTGGTACACCACCGAAGCAGACTGGCCAGCGAGGCCGGCGGGCAATTGATCTGCATGGATTGCGCCGCCTGAACGACTCACTGCGGCGGCCGGGCGAACACGTGCCCGGCCGAGGCGACTTCTGTCAGCCCGCGCTCGGCAGGCGGTGCATATCGGCCTGATTCACTACGGCCTGCGTGGTCACGCTGCGCTACCGCCTCCGGCCGCTGAGCTCATCAGGCGGTGCATATCGGCCTGATTCACTACGGCCTGCGTGGTCACGCTGCGCTACCGCCTCCGGCCGCTGAGCTCATCAGGCCGAGCGCGGCTAGGACCTTCTCTGGACGACGAGTACTGACCAGCCAGTAGGGCGTGGGGTCATCCGGGTCGTCCAGCACCAGCAGCACCAGCGGACCGACCCAGGCCCGGTGCTGCACATACGCGGCGGGATCGAGCTGACGCCCGAGCGCCGCGCTCTTGGCGGTCTTGGGCACGATCGCCGCCCGGGCCACGAAGTTCACCGGCAGATGCGCGCGATCGGCGCGCAGTTCCGGCGTGCCCGACGCGTCCCGGGTCACCTCGACGCGATGGCGACTCAGCCACAGCAGCACCCACACCGGGATCGGCAGCATCAGCAGATACGGCAGCCAGGCCCGCAGACCCGGTGCGCCCATGTGGATCTCGGCCGCCAGCAGGCCCGCGATACCGAGCGCGACCGGCCACCACCACAGCGGCACCCACAGGCGCTCGGTGTAGGCGTGGGCGGTCTGGTTTTCGTGGTCCGTCACGGGGCTGGGCTGGTCCGACACGACTCAACACTAAGTCACGGCGCTTTCGCGGCTGCGCGTAGGCTCTGGACCGTGAGCGCACTTTCACCTATTCCCTTGCTGCGGCTGGATCCCGGCATTCCCGTGCCCGCGCGCGTCCATCACGGCGACGCGGGCGTGGACCTGTGCACCACCCAGGACGTCATTCTGGAACCGGGGGAGCGAGCGCTGGTCGGCACCGGCGTCGCCGTCGCGCTACCGGTCGGCACCGTCGGCCTGATCCATCCGCGGTCGGGATTGGCTGCCAAGGCCGGACTTTCGGTGGTCAACACCCCCGGCACCGTCGACGCGGGCTACCGGGGCGAGATCAAGGTGTGCCTGATCAATCACGATCCGCGGACCGCGATCGAGCTGCGCCGGGGCGACCGGATCGCGCAACTGCTGGTGCAGCGGGTGGAACTGGTCGATTTCGTCGAGGTGGACGCGCTGGACGAGACGGCACGTGGCGCGGGTGGGTACGGGTCGAGTGGCGGTCACGCGATGCTGGCCGACGCCACCGAGGAGGCGTGAGATGGCAATGTTCGGCAGAAAGAAGAACTCGGACCGCTACGAGTCCGACGAGTACGACGACGTCGACTACGACGCCGGATACGACGAGCTCGACTACGACGACACGGGCGCGGAGTACGCCGGCGGCCCGGCGGAGAGCGGCCCCTACGACTACGACGCCGTCGCGGATCTGCTCGACGGCGTGGTCGATCAGCGGCTGGATCTGGGCTCGGTCATCCTGCCGGTGCCGCCGGGCGGTCAGCTTCAGGTCGAGATGACCCCCGAGGGGACGCCGCAGGCGGTGCACCTGGCCACCGAGCACGGGCGGCTCACCGTGGCCGCGTACGCCGCGCCCAAGTCCAAGGGGCAGTGGCGCGAGGTGGCCGCCGACCTGTCGGACTCGCTGCGCAAGGACGGCGCGCAGGTCTCGGTCGAGCAGGGCCCGTGGGGGCGTGAGGTCGTGGCCGTCACCGAGGGCGCGGATCTGCGCTTCATCGGGGTGGACGGCCCGCGCTGGATGGTGCGGCTGGTCGCGGCGGGTCCGCGTGGCGCGGCCGGTGAGCGGTCCCCGCTGGTGGCGGCGGCCCGCGCGATCATGAGCGAGACGGTGGTCCGGCGCGGCACGGATCCGCTGCCGGTGCGCGATCCGCTGCCGGTGGTACTGCCGCAGGAGCTGGCCGATCAGCTGGCGGCCGCTCATCAGGCGCAGATCGAGGCGCAACAGCAGCAGCAGTTGGCCGCGCAGCAGGCTCAGGCCAACGCCGCGCAGGGTATCCATCCGGGGGTGATCCCGCCGCGGATGCCGGACGGGCCGCGGCATGGTTCCGAAGGGTCGGCGATGCAGCAGCTCGGGCTGAACTGAGCCCGATCGGGCACCGGGCTCAGTCGAACGCCGACAGCCCGGTGTGCCCGAGGATCGACGGGTCGGCGCCGAGTTCGTCGAGCGTGATGCGCGCCAGGGCGGAGTGCGGCAGCAGTGCCGCCCATTCCTCGGCGACGGGCAGCGGATGCACCGGGTCGTCGACCGCGGTGATGATCACCGTGGGGACCTCGGTGGTGGCCAGCCGTTCGGTGCCGGGCCACTTGTAGTCGGCGGCCTCCTGCAACGCCCGGGGCAGGTCCGGCCATTGCGCTCGCCACGACTGGGTGAGCGCGGCCGCGAGCCAGGCCGGGCTGCCGTCGCGCATCTGAGCGATGACCGCGTCCAGCCCGTGCGCGCGCAATTGCGCGGCCGTGTAGGCGGCGCTGCGTGCGGCCGGGCAGTCGGCGGTGTCCGCGCCCGTCCAGGCCGGGAGCGCGGCGATCACGCCGGTCACCCGGTCGGGATGCGCGGCCGCCCAGTCGAGCGCGACGGCCGCGCCCAGTGAGATCCCCGCCGCGAGAACCGGCCCGCGTTCGGCGGCCGCGTCCAGCGCGGCACGATAACCGGCAACCACACCTCGGGGGTCCGGTTCCACCGCGATGAGGTCGAGTTCACGTTCCCGGCAAGCGGGTTCGAAACTCCGCCGGGCGAAATCGGCGTCCGAACCGGTGCCCGGCAACGCCACGGCAATCTCGGGCCGGCGGGGAGGTTTCAACGCCGTCGGTTCTGGGGACTTCCAGGTGAGGGGTCGGCGAACTGGCACCAACGGGTGTGGGGAGTCGAACACCGGGCCGAGCGTAGCGGGGCCCGGTCCGTGCGCCTACAGTGGCGGTGTGCGGCCATCAGCCGGTCGTTCGTTGGAAAACACGCTGGCGTGTGACCCACGCCGCGTGCTGTAGCAGGAGAGCGTGCAATGCCATCCGCAGCCTCAGGATATTTTCGCCGTCTGGGCCGCAGACTGACCGAGGATCTCGATCAGCTGGACGCCGAGGAGCTGGCCGAGACCGCCGAGGCATCGGGAGCCTGTCGAGCCTCGGAGTGTCGCCGCGGCGACGAAGCCACCATGCTCGGCCGTCTACGTAGTGTCGAAGCGTGCCCGAAGTCCTCGGGCGCTAGTGTGCAGGCAGAATTCTTCGACGGCACCGACGCCATCACCCTGGTGTGGATCGGCCGCCGCCGGATTCCCGGTATCGAACCGGGTCGCCGCATACTGGTACGCGGTCGCGTCGGCGACCGGGACGGTCGCAAGGTGATCTTCAACCCCTACTACGAACTGCGTGGGAACAGCTGACTTGATGCCGAGCAATGACAACGGCGCCGAATTGGGCAAGCCGACCGAGATCGGGCGCCGTGAGCCGCTCGACGTTCCCACCGAATCCGACCTGCACGGCGTATTCGATGCCGAGCTGCGCGAGATCCAGGACGATCTGCGCGCGCCGCATCCGGGCGTGGGTCCCGCCACCGACGAAGAGCCCCGCGAGCAGACCATGCTCGAGCAGATGGGCGGATTCAGCGGACTGATCTACTCCACCCTGCCGGTACTGGTCTTCGTGCCGATCAACAGCATCTGGGGGCTCACCGCCGCCATCTGGTCGGCCCTCGGCGTCGCGGGCGCCATCCTGGCTTGGCGGCTCTACCGCCGCAGCCCCGTGCAACCCGCCATCTCCGGTTTCCTCGGCGTCGGCATCTGCGCCTTCATCGCCTACCGGATGGGAGAAGCCAAGGGCTTCTTCCTCTTCGGCATCTACACCAGCCTGGTGTACGCGGGCGCGTTCCTGGTCTCGATCCTGGCGCGCTGGCCGCTGGTCGGCATCATCTGGGGCTTCCTCAACGGGCACGGCACCGAGTGGCGCTCCGATCGCCGGCTGATCCGGCTCTACGACATCGCGACCGCGACCTGGGTGCTGGTCTTCGGGGCGCGCTATCTGGTGCAGTCCTCGCTCTACGACACCGACCACACCGGCTGGCTGGCCTTCGCGCGGATCGCGATGGGCTGGCCGCTGACCGCGGTCGCGTTCGCCGTCACCGTCTGGGCCGTGCGACGCGCGGGTCATCTGCCCGCCGCCAAATCCGGGACAGAGGTGGGGTAGCACCCACCCCTGGGGTATCTGGTCGCTGACCTCGTTTGGGCCGACGATCGTTGCAGAAGGAAAAAGCAACGACCGAAAGGCCCGAAGTTGCCTACCGAGCACAAGATTTCGGCGACGAAGTCGCACGCACGCGCAAACCCTGTGGGGGACACCCCCACACCCCCGAGACTGCGGGGCTTCGCCCCTGGGACCTCCGGTCGGGGGCCCGTGTTGTCGGAGAGCAAGCGCGTCGCCGCCGAACTCGACGCGCTGATCGGGGCCGCCGCGGCAGGTGACAAGGGCGCCATGTCCGAGATCGTGCGCCTGGTGCATCCGCTGGTCCGCCGGTATTGCGGTGCGCGACTGGGCAATACGTCACACCTGCACGTCACCGTGGACGACGTGGTGCAGGAGGTGCTGATCGCGACCGTGAAATCCGTTCCGCGCTACCGGGATCAGGGCAAGTCGTTCCTGGCGTTCGTGTACGGCATCTCGGCCAACAAGGTCGCCGACGCATTCCGCCGCTCCCAGCTGCATCCGACGTATCCGACCGCGGAGATGCCCGAGGAGGCCAGCCCCGACGCCGGTCCCGAGGAGTGGGCGCTGGCTTCCGAGCGCCGCGCCGCCACCCGGGAACTGATGAAGATCCTGGCGCCCGCGCACCGCGAGGTCCTGGTGATGCGGATCGTGCTCGGCTGGAGCGCCGCTCAGACCGCCGAGGCCATCGGCACCAGCCCGGGCGTGGTGCGCGTCATGCAGCACCGCGCGCTGAACAAGTTGCGCGCGGAACTCGCCGTCGTCAAGGCCTGATGCCGTGCTGCGCCAGCGCGATCCGCAGATCCTCCTCGGCCTCGAGCGAGGTGACGAACAGCAGTTCGTCATCGCCCTCGAACGGGTCGTCGCCCTGCGGCACGATGACGCGCCCACCGCGCAGAATGGTCACCAGCGCGGCATCACGCGGCAGCGTGAGCGCGCGCACCGGCTTGCCCGCCAGCGCGGTATCCCCGGGCAGCGTGATCTCGACCAGATTGGCCTGCCCCTGCCGCAGCGTCATCAGGCGCACCAGGTCACCGACCGACACCGCCTCCTCGACGAGGGAGGCCAGCAGCCGCGGCGTGGAGACCGCCACGTCCACACCCCACGACTCGTCGAACAGCCACTCGTTGCGCGGATCGTTGACCCGCGCCACCACCCGGCGCACCCCGAACTCGGTCTTGGCGAGCAGACTGTGCACCAGGTTGGCCTTGTCGTCGCCGGTGGCGGCGATGACGACCTCATAGGTCTCGAGATCCGCGTCCTCGAGCAGCGCCAGCTCGCAGGCGTCCGCATGCACCCACACCGCGTCCGGGATGGCGGCGGGGTCGATGTGGTCGAGCTTGCGTTCCAGCAGCATCACCCGGTGACCGCTGCGCAGCAGCTCCCGGGCGATGGATCGGCCGACGGCGCCGGCACCGGCGATGGCCACCTTCATGATCAGTCCTCGCTCGCGGGGGGCTTGCCGGCCAGCGCGACGGCCTCGCCGACGCTGCCGGAGGTCGCGGCCACATAGACCACGTCGTCGGCCTGGATGATGGTCTTGCTGTCGGGCAGCACACCGTTGCCGAAGCGCAGGATGAACGCGACCCGCACGCGAACGGCGTGCTCCAGATCGCGCACGGTGCGGCCGTACCAGTCCTCGTGCAGGGTCAGTTGGGTGATCGCCACCGCGCCCGTGGGATCGCGCCAGCTGGTGCTGCTGGGATCGCCGATCAGCGTGCGCAGGAACCGGTCGGTGGTCCACGGCACGGTCGCGATGGTCGGGATGCCCAGGCGCTCGTAGACGGCAGCGCGTTTGGCGTCGTAGATGCGGGCCACCACGCGTTCGATGCCGAAGGTCTCGCGGGCGACGCGCGCGGAGATGATGTTGGAGTTGTCGCCGGAGGAGACCGCGGCGAAGGCGTCGGCGCGCTCGATTCCCGCGCGGGTCAGTACATCCCGGTCGAAGCCGACGCCGACCACCCGCTCACCGGGGAAATCCTCACCCAGCCGCAGGAAAGCGGCGGGATCGCGGTCGATCACCGTGACCTCGTGCCCCACCCGCACCAGGGCGTGCGCCAGCGACGAGCCGACGCGGCCACACCCCATGATCACTACGTACACCGTGCAACCCCGTTCCTGGAACCCTGGCTTTCGGTTTGCTTCCGGCAAACCGTACCGCCGATTCGCCTCGGCTCCTCGCCGAGGGGACGCCCCACGCCCCACGTTCCCGCTTCGGTTCGGCGTCAAACCTCGAGCATCGCGTGTCGCGTTCGCGCACCCGGCGGGTGATCGGGCCTGCGGGGATCTATGCTCGCTCCAGTGTCCAAGTTGACGACGGCAGCCAAACGCGTGCTGCTGGGCAGGCCCTTCCGAAGCGATTCGCTGGGCCATACCCTGCTGCCGAAGCGAATCGCACTCCCGGTCTTCGCCTCCGACGCGATGTCGTCGGTCGCCTACGCGCCGGAGGAGATCTTCCTGACGCTGTCGGTGGCGGGCATCTCGGCCTACATGTACGCGCCGTGGGTGGGTGTGGCCGTCGCCCTGGTGATGGCCGTGGTGGTGGCCAGCTATCGCCAGAACGTGCACGCCTACCCGTCCGGCGGCGGCGACTACGAGGTCGCCACGGTCAACCTGGGGCCGACTGCGGGCCTGACCGTCGGGTCGGCGCTGCTGGTCGACTATGTGCTGACGGTGGCGGTGTCGATCTCCTCGGCCGCGTCCAATATCGGTTCGGCGATTCCCTTCGTCGCCACCCACAAGGTGCTGTTCGCCGTGGTGGCCATCGCGATCCTGACCGCGATCAACCTGCGCGGTGTGCGCGAATCCGGTAAGGCGTTCGCGATTCCGACCTACGCGTTCATCTTCGGCATGTTCGCGATGCTGGGCTGGGGCCTGTTCCAGGTGTACGTGCTGGGGGAGACGCTGCACGTCGAATCCGCGGGCTTCGACATCGACGCCGAGGACGAGAGCCTCTACGGGCTGGCGTTCGCGTTCCTGCTGGCCCGCACCTTCTCCTCCGGTTGCGCCGCGCTCACCGGTGTGGAGGCGATCAGCAACGGTGTGCCCGCCTTCCGGAAACCCAAGTCCCGCAACGCCGCCACCACCCTGCTCATGCTCGGTGCCATCGCGATCGTGTTGCTCATGGGCATCATCATCCTGGCCCAGAAGCTCGGCATCGTCTACGCCCACGACACCGACGACCTGATCGGCGCGCCCGCCGACTACCAGCAGAAGACCCTGATCGCCCAGCTGGCCGAATCGGTGTTCCACGGCTTCCCGATCGGGTTCTTCTTCATCACCGCCGTCACGGCGCTGATCCTGGTGCTGGCGGCGAACACGGCGTTCAACGGTTTCCCGGTGCTGGGTTCGATTCTGGCGCAGGACCGCTACCTGCCCCGGCAGTTGCACACCCGCGGCGACCGGCTCGCGTTCAGCAACGGCATCCTGTTCCTGTCGGGCGCGGCGATCGCGTTCGTGGTGGTGTTCGGCGCCGAGGTGACCAAGCTCATCCAGCTCTACATCGTGGGTGTGTTCGTCTCGTTCGTGCTCAGCCAGACCGGCATGCTGCGGCACTGGACCCGGCTGCTGCGCACCGAGACCGATCCGGCGCACCGGGCGCGGATGAAACGCTCGCGGGTGATCAATGCGATCGGCCTGACCATGACCGCGACGGTGCTGGTCATCGTGCTGATCACCAAGTTCTTCGCGGGCGCCTGGATCGCCATCCTGACCATGGTGTCGATCTTCGCGGTGATGAAGATGATTCGCCGCCACTACGATTCGGTGTCGCGCGAGCTGGAAGCTCACGAATGGGATGGTGTGCTGCCGAGCCGTTCGCATTCCATCGTGCTGGTGTCCAAACTGCATCTGCCCACACGGCGCGCGCTGTCCTACGCGCGCGCCACCCGCCCCGACACGCTCGAGGCGATCACGGTGAACGTCGACGACGCCGACACTCGCGCGCTGGTGCGCGAATGGGAACGCAGCGAGATCACGGTGCCGCTCAAGGTGATCGAATCGCCGTACCGCGAAATCACCAAGCCCGTCCTGGATTACGTGAAACGGGTGCGCAAGGACGCGCCCCGCGACGTGGTGACCGTGTTCATCCCGGAATACGTGGTGGGTCACTGGTGGGAGCAGGTGCTGCACAACCAGAGCGCGCTGCGGCTCAAGGGACGGCTGTTGTTCGAGCCCGGCGTGATGGTGACCAGTGTGCCCTGGCAGCTCAGCTCCTCGACGCGGGCGCGTCAGCCCGGCGACATCAGTGCGCCGGGCGCGGTGCGCCGCGGATACGTGGATCGTACGACCAGCGTGCCGAGTGCCCGAGATGAGTGACTGGCGGGGAAGCGAATTCGAGATCCGGCTCGGGCCGCCCGGGCACGGCGGATTCTGTGTCGGACGGCACGAGGGGCGGGTGGTGTTCGTGCGGCACGGGCTGCCCGGCGAACTCGTGCGCGCGGTGGTCACCGAGGATCGCGGCGGATCGTTCTGCCGCGCCGACGCGGTCGAGATCCTGGAGGCGTCACCGGATCGAGTGCCCGCTGTGTGCCCGGTGTCCGGGCCCGGTGGCGCCGGCTGCTGCGACTTCTCCTACGCCACCCCCGCCACCCAGCGCGCCCTGAAGGCGACGGTGGTCGCCGAGCAGTTGCGACGGCTCGCCGACCTGGATCTCGAGATCGTGGTCGAACCCATCACCGGATATCCCGCCGACGCGACCGGCGGCTGGCGCACCCGGGTCCGCTTGGCGGTCGACGCGCACGGACGCGCGGGTGTCCATCGCTACCGCAGCACCGGGGTGATCACGGATCTGCGCTGCCCCCAACCGGTTCCGGGCGCGATGGACGGGATCGCCGAGCGGGCGTGGACCCCGGGCTCGGAACTGGTGGTCGCCGTCGACGGCGACGGTGTCCGGCACATCGTGGAACTCGCCCCGGCGGAGGTGGATCCGCGCGCCGGTCAGCGCCGCGGCCGGGGCCGCACCGACACCGACGGACGCTCGCGCGGGCGCGGTGGTCGCCCGGGATACGGCCCGCGCGGCACGAACTCCAATGCACGCGGTGCGGAGAATTCGGATCACGGTCAGAAATGGCCTGGTGCTGATAATCCGGGTGGTGGAGCGAGCGGCGCGAGTTCTGCCGACTGGTCCAGGGCTGAGAAGTCGGGCCGTGGACCACATGGGCCGGATTCGGATCGGTCCGGAGCGGACTGGCCGGGCGCTACGGATTCGGGGCGTGCGCAGCAGGGTGCGGGCCGTGAACGTCGTCATGCCGCCGCGCGGCGGGCCGCGACGCATGCTCCGCGTGAGGAGTGGGTGCTGGCGGGCAGCGGGCGGGCGGTCGAATATGTGGCCGGGCGGCGCTGGGAGGTGTCGGCGACCGGGTTCTGGCAGGCGCATCGGGATGCGGCGCAATGCTATTCGGATCTGATCGCGCAGTGGTCCGGGGTGAAATCGGGCGATCTGGCCTGGGATCTGTACAGCGGCGCGGGCGTGTTCGCGGCACGGCTCGCCGAACAGGTGGGTGCCGACGGTGCGGTGCGTGCGGTGGAATTCGCCCGCACCGCCGTCGCCGACGGCAACGCCGCTTTGCACGATCTGCCCTGGGTGGATCTGCGCGCCGACCGCACCGAACGCTGGATCGCCGAGCACGCCTCCGGCGCGTCCCCGGCCGCCGTCGTCCTCGATCCGCCCCGCGCGGGCGCGGGCAAGACCGTCATCGCCGCCCTGGCCGACGCGGATCCGGCCCGCATCATCCACATCGGCTGTGACCCCGCCTCCTTCGCCCGCGACCTCGGCCTCTACCAGGCCGCCGGCTACACCCTCACCGAGCTCCGCGCCTTCGACGCGTTCCCGGGCACCCACCACGTCGAATGCCTGGCCCTGCTGCAACGCTGAGGCGCGGCATGGTCCGCCGACTACGAGCACCTGGACCGTGCTCGGGTGCCCTGGCGAACCCATCGCCCGCTAAACCAGTTGCCAGGTGACGCGGATACTCGCCGCGACCTCGCTGGCCCCGAGTTCGACCGGGACCGAAGCGGATTCGGCGATCATGGCGGCGCGCGCCCGGGCGACCGGGCGGGGCGGGCGCGGGCCCGAGTCCTCGGTGATCTCGAGCACCGGGCCGAGGGTGGTTCCGGCGCGGGCCGCGTACTGCTCGGCTTTGGCCAGGGCGTCGTCCCAGGCGGCGTCGCGGGCCTGGCGCAGGAGCGCGGCCTCGTCGGCGAAACCGAGGGTGAGTCCGTTGAGCCGGACTTCGTCGCCGCCCGCTTCGACGCAGTGGGCGATGATGTCGGCGGGGCTCGGGTCGGCGGACTCGCCGATCGACCGCAATGCCACCGTGAGGTCGGTTGCCGCGACATAGCCGGTGATCCGCTGACCGCGCTGCTCGGTCCATTCGGTCTCGGTGCGCACCGACAGGCCGGTGGTCGCGATGTCGCTACCCGGCACGCCGTCCGCCCGCAGCGACTCGGTGATGGCCGTCACGCGTTCACCTGCGGTGCCGTAGGCGAGCACGACCGTATCGGCGCGGGCCTCGACCGAAACGGTGACCCGCATCAGGTCCGGCGCGGCGCTCGCGGCGCCGGTACCGGCGGTGGTCACCGTCCCGGCGACCGTCTCCGTTTCGGCGAATCCGCAGCATCCGGGGCCACAGTCGGCCAGCTCGATCTCGCGGCGCTTGTCCTTCTTCTTTCCTTTGCTCACGGCTCTCCTCGGGTCGCGGGATCACGGGTCCTGTGCAAGCAACGGACGAGCGCCCGAGATCGTCCCCCGGAACCGGACGGGTACCGTATGGCCCCGGGCCCGAGCGCGTACATTCGTGTGGAGACTCACATTTCGCGGCCGTGACCCCTGGTGACAGGCTGATGTGGAGCAGGGGTACCCCCGCGGCTCCGTAGACTGATCGGATCAGATTGCGCTATCCGGAGGGAGCGAGTTCAGGTGGGAGTGCTTTCCCGGGTCGAGACGCCCGAAGATCTGCGTGAGCTGACCGCGCCGCAGCTGCGTGAGCTGTCGGCGGAGATTCGTGATTTCCTGGTCGAGAAGGTCGCGGCCACCGGAGGCCATCTCGGGCCCAATCTCGGTGTGGTGGAACTGACCATCGCGCTGCACCGGATCTTCGACTCCCCGGCCGACCCCCTGATCTTCGACACCGGCCACCAGGCCTACGTGCACAAGATACTGACCGGCCGCAAGGACCGGTTCGATTCGCTGCGCAAACAGGACGGGCTCTCCGGATACCCGAGCCGCGCCGAGAGCCCGCACGACTGGGTGGAGTCCTCGCACGCCTCGGCGGCGCTGTCCTACGCCGACGGCCTGGCCAAGGCGTTCGCGCTGACCGGGCAGGATCGGCATGTGGTCGCGGTGGTCGGTGACGGCGCCCTGACCGGCGGCATGTGCTGGGAGGCGCTGAACAATATCGCCGGCGCGCACGACCGCCCGGTGGTGATCGTGGTCAACGACAACGGCCGCTCCTACGCGCCCACCATCGGCGGCCTGGCCGACCGGCTGACCGCCCTGCGCACCCAGCCCGCCTACGAGCACGCCCTGGACGCGGGCAAGCGCATCATCAAGAGCATCCCGCGGGTGGGCGAATCGGCGTATTCGATGGTGCACGCGGTCAAAGCCGGGATCAAGGACGCGGTGAGCCCGCAGGAACTGTTCAGCGATCTCGGGCTGAAGTACGTCGGCCCGGTCGACGGGCACGACATCCTCGCCCTGGAGGCCGCGCTGCGCCGGGCCAAGGATTTCGGTGGCCCAGTGGTGGTGCACGCGGTCACCCGGAAGGGCCACGGCTACGAGCACGCCGAGAACCACGTCGCCGACCAGATGCACGCCTGCGACCCGATCGACCCGCTGACCGGCCGTCCGCTGGCGGGCAAGAAGGCCCCGGGCTGGACCTCGGTGTTCTCCGAGGAGTTGATCGCACACGCCGAAGGTCGCGAGGACATCGTGGCGATTACCGCCGCCATGCCCGGCCCGACCGGTCTGGCCGCGTTCGGCGAGCGCTTTCCCGAGCGCATGTTCGATGTCGGCATCGCCGAGCAGCACGCCATGACCTCGGCCGCCGGTCTGGCCCTGGGTGGCATGCACCCGGTGGTCGCGATCTACTCGACCTTCCTCAACCGCGCCTTCGATCAGCTGCTGATGGATGTCGCCCTGCTCCAACAGCCGGTCACCGTGGTGCTGGATCGCGCCGGCGTCACCGGCCCGGACGGCGCGAGCCACAACGGCATGTGGGACTTCTCGCTGCTCGGCATCATCCCGGGGATCCGGGTGGCCGCGCCGCGCGATGCCGCGACCCTGCGCGAGGAGCTGGGCGAGGCGCTGGCCGTCACCGACGGGCCCACCGTCATCCGGTTCCCGAAGGGCAGTGTCGGCGAGGACATCACCGCGGTCGAGCGGCTGGAGGGCGTCGACGTGCTGCGCCTGGCCGCCACCGACGCGAGTTCGGCCCAGGCCGGTCGGGGTGATGTGCTGCTGATCGCGGTCGGCCCGTTCGCCGCGACCGCCATGCGGGTTGCCGAACAGCTGGAGCCCGAGGGTATTTCGGTCACGGTGATCGATCCGCGCTGGGTGCTGCCGGTATCGGACACCATCGTCAAACTCGCCGAGAACTACCGCCTGGTGGTCACCCTGGAGGACGGCGGTCTGCACGGCGGCATCGGGTCGACGGTGTCGGCGCGGATCCGCGCGGCCGGGGTGGATGTGCCGACCCGCGATCTCGGTGTGCCGCAGCAGTTCCTGGAGCACGCGTCCCGCGATGCGCTGCACGCGGAGCTGGGGCTCACCGCACCCGATATCGCCCGCCGGATCAGCGGCTGGCTGGACGCGAACTAGTCGTTCGCGGGCAGCAGGGCGGCGGTCAGGGCGGGCACCGCGAGTTCGCGCTGCCACGGCCGGGCGCCGCCGGAAGCGAGGAATTCGTCGATGGCGGCGGATAGGTCGGCGCTGGTGCCGACCTCGGTGTAGGACGGCAACCCGTCCCAGCACAGCCGTCGGACCAGGTCGGGGGAGAGCAGGTTCTCCACGGGGATCGCGTGTTTGACCGACAGCTCGCCCATGGCCGTGCGCGCGCGGGTCAGCCGGGCGGCGGCGACCGGGTCGCGCCGTTCCCACCGGTTCACCGGCGGCGGACCGTCGTAGGACTGGGTGAGCGTGGGGAGGCCGTCGTCGGGCAGGGCGCGGGCGCGGTCGACGGCGGCCAGCCATTCCCGGGAGTAGCGGCGCTGACGCGGCCCGCCGAAGACGGGCAGGGCGCGGAGCTGGGCGATGGTGCGCGGGTCCGCGGTGGCGGCGGAGACGATGGCCGCGTCCGGCAGGATCCGGGCGGGGGCGACATCGCGGGAGCGGGCGAGGGTGTCGCGGGCGGTCCATAGCTCCCGGACCACGGCGAGCTGGCGGGTCTTGCGCAGGGTGTGGATACCGGAGGTGCGCCGCCACCGGTCGGCTTTCGGCGTGGGCGGTTCGCTGGCCCGGACGTGCTCGAATTCCTGTGCGGCCCAGTCGCTCTTGCCCTGTGCCTCCAGCGCGGCGGCGACTTCCTGGCGTAGCTCGAGCAGCAGTTCGACGTCCAGGGCCGCGTAGTTGAGCCAGTCGTCGGGTAGCGGGCGGGTGGACCAGTCGGCGGCGCCGTGCCCCTTGCGTAGCGCGCGGCCGAGCAGTTTCTCCACCATCGCCGCCAGCCCGACCCGTTCGAATCCGGCCAGCCGGCCGCCCAATTCGGTGTCGTAGAGCCGGGCGGGGCGCAATCCGAGTTCGGCCAGTCCGGGCAGATCCTGGTCGGCGGAGTGCAGCACCCACTCGAGTTCGTTGACGACGGCGGCGAGGGGCGCCAGCGCGTCGGCGACCGGGATGGGATCGATCAGGAAGCTGCCGGAACCGGCGCGGCGCAGCTGGATCAGGTACGCGCGGGCCGAATACCGGAAGCCGGACGCGCGTTCGGCGTCGACGGCCAGTGGTCCGGTGCCCGCGGCCAGCCGCGCGGCGGCCTCGGCTACCTCCTCGGCGGTGATCAGCACCGGCGGCACACCATCGTGCGGGGCGAGCAGTGGTTCGACTGTGTTCTCTTCTTCCACACTGCACCCTTCGATGGGCTCGTCAGCAACCGGCATAGGGGTGAACTTTACGTTGCTGTCGGCGGTATCAGCTCCAGACCCGGAAGCCTAACCAGGGAAAGTCCGTGAATACTTCAGTTCGGATCATCGATGGGATGCGGGTCCGGCCGCAGATGGGTGATCCCGGCGGGCGGCAGACCGGCCGAATAGGCGAGTACTTCACAGAAGGCTTCGACGTGCGGCGCCATCTCGGTGCTGGTCGCGGTCCAGGAGGCGCGCAGCTCCAGTTGGTGAGCGCGTGGCGGACCCGCGATATCGCCGTAGCGCACCGAACTCGTCGAGGTGACGGTGCCGCCCAGCGCCGTGTACGGCTCCGGCCGTGACTCCAGCGCGTCGACCAGCCAGCTCCACGCCACTTCGGGCAGCAGCGGGTCTCCGGCCAGCGCGGCGTCGATATCGGCCTGGATGTAGGCCACCAGCCGGAAGGTGCCGTGCCAGGCCTCGTCGCCGTCCGGGTCGTGTAGCAGGATCAGGCGGCCGAACGCGTCGCCTTCGGAATCCTCCGGCACGGCGGGCGTTTCGGCGTGTTTGACTTCGGCACCGAGCGCGTAGGAGTACGGCGCCAGCCGCTGGGGCGGGCGGATCGGCGCGAGCTCGATGCGGGGGTGCACGGATGCGGCGCCCATCGCAGCGACGGCGGCTCGAAATCCTGGCGGTTCGGCGGGGGAGCCCTCGGTCGATGCGGCGCCGTCGCGGAAGTCGAGCGGTGTCACGGAAGCGACCGTAGACCGTGTCGCGGTCGTGCGGGCGGAGGCGCGCCGCACACAACGCTGTTCGCGATTTGGCGTTCGCGTGGTGAGGGTGTCGGTTCGCGCGTTCACGGATGGATAGGATCGCCGTGATGACTACCTACACCCGTCGCCAGCTGACCGATGCCCCGTTCCTGGCCGCCGCCACCGGCGCGGCCCCCAGCCGGCGGCCGGTGTGGTTCATGCGCCAAGCCGGCCGCTCCCTGCCCGAGTACCGCGAACTGCGCAAGGGCATCGGGATGCTGCAATCCTGTTTCGATCCGGAGCTGGTCTGCGAGATCACCATGCAGCCGATCCGCCGCCACGGCGTGGACGCGGCGATCCTGTTCTCCGATATCGTCGTTCCGCTCAAGGCGGCCGGGATCGATCTGGACATCGTGCCCGGCGTGGGCCCGGTCGTCGCGTCACCGGTGCGCACGACGGCCGACGTGCGGGCGCTGCCGCGGCTGCGCCCCGAGGACGTGGGCGCGGTCACCGAAGGCGTCCGGCTGCTCACCACCGCGCTCGGCGACACCCCGCTGATCGGTTTCGCGGGCGCCCCCTTCACCCTCGCCTCCTATCTGGTCGAGGGCGGCCCGAGCAAGCAGCACGAGCGCACCAAGGCGATGATGCACGCCGACCCGGCGACCTGGCACGAACTGCTCGGTGCGCTCACCGACATCACCATCGCGTTCCTGCAAGCCCAGTTGACGGCCGGGGTCGACGCGGTGCAGCTGTTCGATTCGTGGGCGGGCGCGCTGTCGCAGGCCGACTACCGCCGGTTCGTGCTGCCGCATTCGGAGCGGGTGTTCGCCGAGCTGGCCGGCGCGGGCGTGCCGCGCATCCACTTCGGGGTGGGCACGGGTGAGCTGCTCGGCGCGATGGGTGCGGCGGGCGCGGATGTCGTCGGCGTCGACTGGCGGGTGCCGCTGCACGAGGCGGTGCGCCGGATCGGGCCCGGAAAGGCGTTGCAGGGCAATCTCGATCCCGCCGTGCTGTTCGCGGGGCCCGCGGCGATCGAGGCCGAGGTGCGCCGGATCTGCCGTGAGGCCGACGAGGCCGTCGTACTCGGCGCCAAGGGCCACATCTTCAACCTCGGGCATGGTGTCATGCCGGAGACCGACCCGGGCGTCATCACCGCGACCGTCGAACTGATCCACAGTCTGCCCGGACCTACCGCCTGAATCGGGCCGTAGCGGTGTGTGAGCCGGGTAACCGGGGCACGGGCCGGTCGGCGGCCGACGACGGTCCGGGGATACCGTCGCTGCTATGAGAATCGCGGTCGTCGGTGGCGGAATCAGCGGCCTGGTCGCGGCGTACCGGTTGCGGACGTTGCTCGGCCCGGCGGCCGACATCCTGGTGGCCGATCGGGCGGACCGGGTCGGCGGCATCCTGTACACGGGCGAAGTAGCCGGGGAGCCATTGGATCTGGGCGCGGAGGCATTCGTCGGCCGCCGCCCGGAGGTACCGGCGCTGCTGCGTGAGCTCGGCCTGGAAACCCAACTGGTGTTGCCCGCGGGCAAGCGCCCGCTGCTCTGGTCCGGTGGCAGCGCGCACGCACTGCCCGAGGGCACGCTCATGGGCATTCCGGCGCGGGCCGAGCAGATGCGCGGGCTCGTCGACGAGGACACCGTGGCCTGGATCGCCGCGGAACCCGAGCGGCCGTTCACCTGGTACCCGGATGCCGATCTCGACGTCTACAGCCTGATCGCCGATCGGTTCGGCGCGCAGGTCGCCGAACGCAGTGTCGATCCGCTGCTCGGCGGCGTCTACGCGGGGAGTTCGCGGTCGATCGGCGTGCGCGCGGCCGTGCCGACGCTGGCGGCCGCTCTGGACGCGGGCGCGCCGAGCCTGACCCACGCGGTGGCGGCCGCGCTGCCGCCGCCGTCGAATACGCCGGTGTTCGGCGGTATTCGCGACGGCTACGGCGTGCTGCTGGCCGCGCTGACCGAGAAGTCCGGCGCGCGCGTCGTCACCGATTCGCCCGTCACCCGGCTGGCGCGGTCGACCGGCGGCTGGGTGGTGGACCCGTTCGGCGCGGTCGACGCCGTCGTGCTCGCGACACCGGCCCCGGTGACCGCGCGGCTGCTGCGCACGGTGTCCCCGGTGGCCGCGGCCGCCGCGGCCGGGATCGAGCTGTCGTCCTCGGTGGTGGTCGCGCTGGCGCTGCCGCGCCACACCCCGCTCCCGGACAATTCCGGCATTCTGGTGGCCACCGGTGAAGCCTTGCGGGCCAAGGCCTTCACGCTCTCCAGCCGCAAGTGGCCGCATCTGGCCGCCCGCGACAGCGCTCTGGTCCGGGTCTCCTTCGGCAAGTTCGGCGACGATTCGGCCCTGTCCTGGTCCGACGCGGACCTCGTCACCGTGGCCGCCGAGGATCTCGCCCGGGTCACCGGAGTTCCGATCGATCCGCTCGGCGCGACCGTGCGGCGCTGGCCCGGCGGCCTGGCCCAGTACGCGCCCGGGCACACCGACCGGGTCGCCGAAATCGAGTCCGCCACAGCGGATCTGGCGAAGCTCGCAGTCGCGGGCGCGTACCTGCGCGGAGTCGGCGTGCCCGCCTGCGTCGCCTCCGGTGACGCCGCCGCGCGCCGCGTCGCCACCGCCCTGTCCTGACCGTCGCGGGCCCGGATCCGGGGCCGGGTATCGCAATGGCACGATGGGGGTATGGCACGACTCGATTACCAGGCCCTCAATTCCACCATCCGGTATCTGATGTTCTCGGTGTTCCAGGTGAAGCCCGGTGTCCTGGGGGAGGATCGGGCCAAGGCGGTCGCGGACGCGGAGGCGTTCTTCGCCGAACTCGAGGACAAGGGCATCGTGGTGCGCGGGATCTACGATGTCGCCGGGATGCGCGCCGACGCCGACTTCATGATCTGGACCCATGCCGAGCGTGTCGAGGATCTGCAGGCCGCCTACGCCGATTTCCGGCGCACCACCGAGCTCGGCCGGGCCAGCACCCCGGTCTGGAGCAATGTGGCGCTGCACCGGCCCGCCGAGTTCAACAAGAGCCACATTCCGGCGTTCCTCGCGGGCGAGGACCCGGGCAACTACATTTGCGTCTACCCGTTCGTGCGCTCCTACGAGTGGTACCTGCTGCCCGATGACGAACGCCGCAAGATGCTCGCCGATCACGGCAAAGCCGCCCGCGGCTACCCCGATGTCCGGGCGAATACGGTGAGCTCCTTCGCCCTCGGCGACTACGAGTGGATCCTGGCCTTCGAGGCTCCCGAACTGCACCGCATCGTCGATCTCATGCGCGATCTGCGCGCCACCGAGGCCCGCCTGCACGTCCGCGAGGAGATCCCCTTCTACACCGGTCCGCGCGTCGAACCGGCCGCGCTCATCGCGTCCCTGCCCTGACTCGTGCGCCCTGCGCCTACTCCGCCGGATGCAGGCGCAGGGAGATCGAGTTGATGCAGTAGCGCTGATCGGTGGGCGTGTTGTAGCCCTCGCCCTCGAAGACGTGGCCCAGGTGGCTGTGGCAGTTGGCGCACAGCACCTCGACCCGGGTCATGCCCAGGGAATTGTCGGGGCGCAGGATGACGGCGTCGGATTTCGCCGGGTCGAAGAAGGACGGCCATCCGCAGTGCGAGTCGAATTTCTCGCTGCTGCGGAACAATTCGGCGTCACAAGCGCGGCAGGTGTAGACGCCCTCGGTCTTCGTGTCGGTGTATTCGCCGACGAAAGGCCGTTCGGTCCCCGCTTCGCGCAGGACCGCGTACTCCTCGGGGTTCAGCTTCGCCTTCCACTCCTGGGGCGTCAGCGTGATGCGTGGCTCGGGAAGATCGGAACTCATGGCTCCACGCTAATACGTTTCGCCGCCGAGGGGGTCGAGCCATTGGCCGAAGGGGTTGCCACCGGCGGTTCCCCGGCTCGAGCGCGCGGATCGGGAGCGTCGAGCATCCAGGCCGGATCCAGGCTCTGCCCGGCGACGAGTCGCCCTTCGCGCCGCGCGTTCAGGTACCGGTCACCGAGCACACAGAACGCCACGAGCAGCATCAGCCCCCACCCGAAGGTGATGCGCAGGTACTCCAGGTCGCGTCCGATACTCGGCCATCGGTCCGAGAGCCATTTGTCGTAGGACAGGAACCCGAACGCGGCCAGCCAGGCCGGCCAGTTGCGCAGCACCGAATTGCGCAGCACCACCGACATCAGGAACGGGAACACCAGCATCGAGTAGTACATCTGCCCCAGCGAGGACAGCAGCCAGGACGCGATCAGCAGCACGCCGGAGGACGTGGTGATGAAGAACAGTTCGTCCTCGCGGTAGTAGCGGTACAGGATCCACAGGGTCAGCGCGACGACGGCGCCCATGCTCAGGCGCAGGGTCCAGGTCAGCCAGACGGGCAACCCGTAGTACTCGGCATTGCCCCCGATCGCGCTGTTGAAGTAGTCGCGGGTGAGCCCGATGTAGGGGAAGGTGCGCCGGATGAAGTCCATCGGATCTTTCACCAGCGGCCAGGCGATCGCGTTGAGCACCAGCGGCACGCCGATCGCGGTGAAGAACACCTTCCACTGCCCGCGCACCAGCGCGATCAGCAGTAGCGGCGCCAGGGTCGGTTTCACCGCGATGCTCAAACCCATGACCGCGCCCGCCCACAGATCACGGCGCTGGATCAGCCAGCGGATGAACAGCAGTTCGGCCAGCAGCAGGCAGCCGTTGACATTGGTGAAGACCAGCGTGTTGATCACGGTCTCGGACATGAACATCGCCAGCAGCACCACCGGCGCCGCCACGGATCTGATGCTGTATTTGAACAGGCGCAGCAGCAGATACCAGGCGATCAGAATGGCGACGGCGTTGAGCAGGATGAACAGCCAGCGCGCCTTCTCGTAGTCGATGACGGCGACGGGCGCGAACAGCAGCGTGCCGCTCGGCGGATACAGGTAGTGCGGATCGACAGAGTCGAAGTTCGCGGTGTAGACGGGCCGGCCGTTCAGGAAGGCGAACGACGCGTCGTAGACGGGCCGGAAATCATCGGTGATGAATCCGTTCACAGCCTTGATGAAGACCCGGTTCAGCACGGTCATGACCGCAATCGGCCACAATGCGAACTTGATCACCTCGGCGGTAGTACGAGCGGTGCGTGGCTCGAGTTGTCGAAGTAACACTGGCGCACCGTACACCGGATTCGGTTACGGGCGTTTGCCGGGCGGTGCTTCCGGGCGCGGCGAGCGGACCCGGAAGATCAAGCAGGGCAGGCGGTGCCGTCCGCGGGCAGCTCGGCGTCGGCCAGATATTCCAGCAGCGCGCGCTGTCCGCACCCGGAATGGGTGAATACCGGATGCCCCCAGCCCTGCCAGCTCACCGTGGCGTGGCGGGCGCCCGCGGCGCCGAGCGCGCCGGTCACCGAGGCGGTTCCGGCATTGCCCGTGACCGGGTCAGCGACCGAATTCAGCACCAGGACCGGCAGATTCAGTTTCTCCGGCAGCGGCGCGGGCGAGGGTACCGGCCAGGCCGAGCAGGCCAGCAGGCCCAGCGCCGCGCTGCGGCCGAACACCGGGTACTTCTGCGACCAGAGCGTGGCCAGCTCGGTGGCCTTGCCGGGGGTGGGCGGCTGCTGGGTGTCGGTGCACCGGTTGACGAACTGTCCGTCGCCCGCGGTCGCCGCGGATTCGCGCAGGATCAGCTTGCCGAGCGCGGCGCGGTCGCCGCGCTCGGCGGCCGCGAGCGCGTCGGCGAGTTCGGCGATCCGCCCCGACTGGTCGGCGCGCGGGCTGCCGAGGAACCCGGTGATCGTCGTGAGCAGCGCTTTGGCGGAGATCTCGCCGAGGCCGCCGGTGCTCGCGGTGGTGACCAGGTCGGCGACGGCGGCGCGCGGGTCGGCGCCCAGCGCGCAGTTCATGCCCTGGCAGCGCTGGGCGAAGGCGGTGAGCGCGGCCTCGGCGCCCTGTAAGCGCTGTTCTTCGCGGGTGACCGAGTCGGTGTTGACGGCTTCGGGGGAGTCGAGGATCAGCCGTGACAGATGGTCGCCGAACTTGCGCGCGTAGCTGAGCGCGACCCGGGCGCCGTTGCCGGTGCCGATCAGGTCGATGGTGTCGACCTGCCACTGCTTGCGCAGCTGTTCGATGTCGTCGGCGGCGTGCGGCGCGTCGAACATGCCCTCGTAGGGCTGGAGGAAGTCGCGGCAGGAGATGGTGGCCTCCTGGCTCAGCGCCGAGATGGCCTCGGCGGGATTGCCCGCGCCGGAACCGAATTGGCCGTTGTCGGCCAGACCGCTGCGGATCTCGGCGGGCAGGCAGTCGATCGGCTGCGAGGTGCCGATACCGCGCCGGTCCACCGCGACGATGGGCCGGGTGGCCAGCGGCCCGGCGCCGCCGCTGCCGACGGCGAGTCCGGCCAGGGTCGCGGTGGAGGAGCGGTCGGTGCCGGAGGTGAGCACCAGCGGCGGCGCGTCGGCGGGAGTCTGCGGCAGCCGGGCACGCATCGCGCCGGTGCGGAAACTGCCGAGCACGGTGCCCTGGCTGTCGATCGGTGTCGAGAATTCGGCGCATTCGAGGACCAGGCCGCCGGGAGCGGGACCGAGGCCGAGCAGGTTCAGCGTCGGCGTGGTGCAGTCGCGCCAGCTCAGGTCGGTCTTGGGGACGGCGGCCCGCTGCGGCGCAGGCGAGACCACCGAGGTGACCGGCGCGTTGCCGACGACCGGGCGTTCGACGGCGACACCGGGGCGGTCGGAGGGGCCCGCCCCACATCCCGCGAGAACGATCGACAGTGTCGAGGCCGCGACGGCGGCTCGAGTCCAGCGCATGCGCTACAGCCTGCCACAGGCGGGCTCAGCGCCGGACCCACCGGGTAAGGATGGTGCCGTCGTCGTCGAGCAGGACGTGCCGGCGGCGCATGGTGGTCTGGAATTCGTGGGCGGACAGGGTGATTCGCCGGGCGGTGCCCCCGATCAGGACCGGTGCGGTGGTCAGGCACAGCTCGTCGACCAGGTCGGCCTCGAGCAGCTCGCCGTGTAAGTGCGGTCCGCCCTCGCATAACACCCGGTACAGTCCGCGTTCGGCCAGCGCGGCCAGGATCGCCTTCTGGGTGCAGGCGACGCCGCCGACCTCGATCACCTCACCGCCCGCGTCGGCGATCGCCTGTTTGCGGTCGGCGGGCGCGGCGGCGGTGGTCAGGATCAGCGGCGGCACCGCGGTGTCGGTGAACAGGCGACTGCCGGGTTCCAGTGCCGCGCTCGCGGTGACCACGGCGAGCGGCGGCGGCGCGCCGTCGGGGTGCCCGCCGATGGCCCGCTCGTGCAGCCGGCGGCGGCGGGCGGCGTCGGTGCGCGCGCCGCCGTAGTTCTCGGCGCGCACGGTGCCCGCGCCGACCAGGATCACATCGGCCAGATCGCGCAGGAGCAGGAATACGGTCTTGTCCGCGGGTGTGCCCAGGCCCTGGGAGACATCGCCCGCGGTCGCGGCCCCGTCGATGCTGGAGACGAAGTTGGTGCGCACCCAGGGCGCGTCGAGCGCGGCGGGGTAGGCGTAGAGGTCGGCTAGGCGGTCCGCGGTCAGTTCTGTGAGCTGGATCGCATTGGGGATACGCTGCATGACTACCGATCACACCACGTCCGTACGCTTTGTCCATGCAAGAACGCCTCGTCGACCGGCACCCGGAGGTGCCCGCGGACCAACTCGTCGCCCAGATGGTGCCGCCTCCCATGTTCGACGAGGTCAGTTTCGCCTCCTACATCCCCGATCCGAACGAGCCCAGCCAGGCCGCCGCGGTGGCCAAGGCCGGCCGGTTCGCCGAGCAGGTGACCGCGATTCACAAGGCGGCCAACAAGAAGAGCCTGTTCGGCAAGAAGAAGCCGGTCAGCGGAGCGGGCCTGTACCTGGACGGCGGATTCGGCGTCGGCAAGACCCACCTGCTCGCCTCGATCTTCCACAGCGCGCCCGCGCCCAAGTCGTTCGGCACCTTCGGCGAGCTCACCAATCTGGTCGGCGCGCTCGGGTTCAACAACGCGGTCGAGCGACTGGCCGGCAACAGCGTGCTGTGCATCGACGAGTTCGAGCTCGACGACCCGGGCGACACCATGCTGGTGTCGCGGCTGCTGACCGAGCTGTCGGCGCGCGGTGTCTCGATCGCCGCGACCTCCAACACCCTGCCCGGTCAGCTGGGTGAGGGCCGTTTCGCGGCACAGGATTTCATGCGCGAGATCAAGAAGCTCGGCGCGATCTTCGAGGCCGTGCGGGTCGACGGGCCGGACTACCGGCACCGGGATCTGCCGCCCGCGCCGGAGCCCACCTCGCCGGAGTCGCTGGTCGAACGCGCCTCGGCCACACCGCATTCCACGCTCGACGACTTCGACGCGCTGCTGAAGCACCTGAGCACGCTGCATCCGTCGAAGTACGGCGCGCTGATCTCGGGGGTGTCGTCGGTGTACATCTCCGGCGTGCACCCGGTCACCGATCAGGCGGTCGCGCTGCGGATCGTCGTGCTCGCCGACCGGCTCTACGACGCCAGCATCCCGGTCACCGTCTCCGGCGCCAAGCTGGACGAGATCTTCTCGCCGGAGATGATCGAGGGTGGCTACCGTAAGAAATACCTGCGGGCGATCTCCCGGCTCCTGGCGCTGTCCCGGTTCGAAGCCGCGGCCGCCTAGCCCGCCACACCGACGAAGGGACTTTCCGTGTCTCGAGCTCGTGTACGGCGCGGCTGTGTCGCCGCGGCCACCGGCCTCACGGTCGTCTTCGGGCCGGTCGTGGCGACCGCGCCCGCCGTGCCGCCCGCGGTCGCCGACTTCGACCGCGCACTGCATCTGACCGGCGTGCAGAACGCCCGTGACGTGGGCGGCTATCGCACCGCCGACGGTCGTACGGTGCGCACCGGCCTGGTGTATCGCACCGGTCAGCTCAACAACGCCACCCCCGAGGATCTGACCGCGCTCGGCGGCGTCCGCGTCGTCGAGGATCTGCGCACCGTCTTCGAGCGGAGCATCGCACCGGACCGGGTACCCGCAGGCGCGACCGAACGCTGGGCCGACGTGATCGGCCAGGCGCCGCCGCAGACCTTGGTCACCACCCTCACCGGCGGCGACGACCTGTACCGCGCGTTCATCACCGCGCCGGGCGCGAACACCGCCTTCGCCACCGTGCTGCGCGACATCATCGACACCGACGGCACGGTGCTGTTCCACTGCACGGCGGGCAAGGACCGCACCGGCTGGGCCGCGGCCGTGCTGTTGACGATCCTCGGCGTCGACCGCGCCACCGTCACCCAGGATTACCTGCTGTCCAACGTCTTCCGCGGCGCCACGGAGGGCGACGGACTCAACGGGGTGCAGCAGGCGTGGCTGGACGGCGCCTTCGATCAGGTCGATCAGTCCTACGGCGGCTTCGAGAACTACGTGCGCGACGGATTGGGGCTGCACGCCGACGACGTCGCGACGCTGCGGGCGAAACTGCTGGCCTGAGTCAGGATTTCGCCTGCGCGTGCTCGGCATCCCAGCGGTCGATCAGCGCGGGCAGTTCCTTGGCGATCCAGATGAAGAAGTCGTGCATATCGCGGACCCGGGCGGCGTCCTGGCCGTCCGGGTCGTCGAAGAGCGCGAGGCCGCGTGAGGTCATGGCGGTGAGATCGGTGTACATGGCGCTCTGCTGCCGGGTGAGTTCCGGCAGGATTCCGCTGCGCAGCAGGTAGTAGTCCTTGCGGTCGCCGGGCTTGGAGACCTTGTCGACCCAGCGCATGGTGGTCAGGGCTTTGAGCGCGTTGGAGATCGAGCCCTTTGAGGCCTGTAGCGCCTCGGCGATCTGGGCGAAGGTCTGCTCGGGCGGATCGCACACCATGAGCCAGCCGGCCGCGCGGCCGGTCATCCGGACCAGGCCCATCCGTTCCAGGACGAGAGCGAAGTCCTCCACGAACGCGAGTTGTTCCGGGGTGGCGGCGGTCCGGTCGTCGTGCGTACCCATTGGTCGAGTATCCCTTCGGTCGTAGCGGACATGGACAACGGGGCGGGCTGTGTCGCCCGCACCGTCCGGATGCACGGTTACACCGCGAGGTCGCGGCGGTCGAACGCGGCGAGGGCGGCGGCCACGGCGGCGGCGATCAGGATCGCCAGGACCGCGAAGTGCCCGGCGTCGACACCGTTGACCAGCGGCGCGGAGCCGTTGGCGTAGTAGAACGGTGACAGCTTGCGCAGCCATTCGGTGCCGTCGGACATGCCGCCGAGGTTGTTGGCCAGGTAGCCGCCCACGATCACCAGGGCCGCCGAAGCCAGTGTGGCGGCGCGCTTTCCGGTGCAGGTCGCGATCAGCAGGGTGAGGGCGCCGACGGTCAGGGTGAGCAGGCCCAGGCCGGCGCCGGCGGCGACGATATTGCCGGTGGGGATGTCGAGCGCGCCCTGGCTCGCCCCGACGGTGACGCCCAGCGTCAGCATGGCGGTGACCACCGCGGTCTGTACCGCGAGTGCGCCGAATCGCTGTGCCAGGAAGCTGATTCGGCCGACCGGCTGGGCCAGCAGCAGGTCCAGGGTGCCGTTCTCCTCCTGGGTGACCGTGCGGGCGGCGCTGGTGACGGCGAAGATCAGCATGAGGATCAGGCCGAGCAGCGAGTACACGGTCGAGTTCAGATAGCCGGTGGCACTGGCGAAGTCGCTCAGCCCCATCGCGTCGTACATGGCGTTCTGCTCGATGTCGAGCGAGCCCTGCTCTTTCAGCGACTGGTAGGACGGCAGGTACAGCATCGGGACCAGGGCCAGGGCGACCGACCAGCCGATCAGGGCGCGGCGCTGTTCCTTCAGGGTCTGGGTGAAAACCGAGCGGGTCATGACGAATTCTCCTGTGGTGGTCGGTGGTTCAGCGGCCGTAGAGGCTGAAGAAGATGGCTTCGAGATCGGGTTCGGTGGAAAGCACGCTCACCAGTTGGTATTTGGCGGCGGTTTTGAACAGTTCGTCGACCTCGCCCTCGGTGGTGCAGCGCACGGTGGTGTCCTCGACGCGCAGGTCGCGCACGCCGGGCAGGCGGTCGAAATCGGCGGGGTGCACCGGTTCACCGAAGACCAGTTCGACCGAGCGCGGTGAACGGCGGCGCAGGTCCTCGACGTTCTCGGTGCCGAGCAGCTGACCGGCCCGCATGATGACCGCGCGGTCGGCGGTCTGCTGCACCTCGGTCAGGATGTGCGAGGACATGAAGACCGTCCGGCCGTCGGCCTTGGCGGTGCTCACCAGGTCCAGGAACCGTCGTTGCAGCAGCGGATCCAGGCCGGAGGTGGGTTCGTCGAGGATCAGCAGGTCGGGCTGGTGCATGAAGGCGGCGATGATGCCGACCTTCTGCTTGTTGCCCTTGCTCATGGCGCCGACCTTCTTGGACAGGTCCAGATCCAGCAGGTCGGCCAGGTCGCCGATGCGCCGGGCCGACACCGCGTGGCCGCGCTGGTCGGCCAGGAAGCGCAGCAGGTCCGCGGCGGTGTTGCGGCCTTCGATGGTCAGTTCCCCGGGCAGGTAGCCGATGCGGCGGCGCAGTTCGGCACCGCCCTTGCGCGGGTCGACGCCGAGGACTTCGACGGTGCCGGAGGTGGGCCGGATCAGGTCCAGCAGGATCCGGATGGTGGTGGATTTGCCCGCGCCGTTCGGCCCGAGGAAGCCGAACACCTCACCCTGCGCGACCTCCAGATCCAGGTCGGTCAATGCCACATGCTTGCCGTAGTGCTTGGTCAGCCCGGCGGTGCGAATCGCGGCGGTCATAGCTGCTCCTCGAAGGTCTATGAAGTTCTGTAAGTATCGGTATGTTCAGTAAAGACTGAACTTCATGAACTGTCAAGACCTGCGATCGGCGTCACTATGCTGCGGACATGACGAAGTTCGAGACCTGGGACGGCCTGGAGCTCGGCTACCGCGTGTGGCCCGGCACCGGCATCCCGGTCGTTCTGCAGCACGGCGTGGTCGCCGACACGGGCGCCAACTGGATCGGCATGGGCGTGGTGCGCGCCCTGCAAGCGGCCGGGCACACCGTGATCTCGCTGGACGCGCGTGGACACGGACGCTCCGCGAAGCCGCACGACCCCGCCCGCTACTCCTGGAACGCCATGGCCCGCGACGTGCGCGCCCTCTACGACGAACTCGGCCTGGACGAGGTCGCGCAGGTGGGATATTCGATGGGCGGGGTGATCTCGCTGCTGGTCGCCGATTCCGACCCGCGGGTGCGCAAGCTGGTCGTCGGCGGGATCGGATCGGGCGTGCTGGACTGCGGCGGCATCGACCGGCGCGTCATCGACATCGACGACCTGCAAGCGGCCATGACGGGGGACGGGTCGGCCGCGACACCGGTGGCCCGCATGTTCCGGGTACTCGCCGACGCGGTGCACGCCGACGTCGACGCGATCAAAGCGGTCGCCAAGGGGCTCGACGAAGCACCGATCGACTCGCTGGCCGGCATCACCGTGCCCGCGCTGGTCCTGGCCGGCGACGCCGACCCGTTCGCGGCCGAACCCGAACGGCTCGCGGCCGCGCTACCGGACGGGCGCGCGGTCGTCGTCCCCGGCGATCACCTGATGGCCGTGGCCGACCCGGATTTCGCGGCGGCGCTGGTGGAGTTCCTGAAGTAGCTCAGAACACCAGCCGCAGCACGTAATCGTGGTGCAGCTGCTTGCCGACCAGAAAAGTCTTGGTACCGACGCGGCGGAACCCGTGCTTGCCGTAGAAGCGCTGGGCGCGTTCGTTGCGCTGGTTCACCCCGAGCCAGACGCCGGCCGCGCCCTGTTCTCGGGCCAGCTCCAGCGCCGCGCGCATCAGCGCCGTGGAGATACCGCTGCCGTGGTGGCCGGGCAGCACGTACATCTTGCTGATCTCGACCACCGGGGCCAGATCGACCGCGGCGGCGACCTCGGGATCGGCGGGTTCGCCCGCGTGCAGCATGGCGTAGCCGACGATGTCGTCCGCCGCCACCGCCTTGAGGACGGTGTAGTCGGGGTCGTTCAGGTATTCGCCGAACCGCTCGCCGGAGAGCACCTCGGCGATGAAGAGGTCGATGTCCTCGGCGGTGGCGTCGGGCGGGCACGCCAGCGGGAAGGTCGCGGCCGCGACGTCGCTGAGTGCCTCGGCATCCCACAGTCCGGCCCGATCCACGGTGACCGGCGCGTCTCCCACGGATTCACTGCGCGATGCTGTCATTTGTCCAGTGAAACATGTCCGCCGCCACCGATCGTTTCGACGCCCGTCTGCGGACGGGTGTGGAACGTGGTCGCGAGCCCGAACAGCGCCGCCGCGAACAGCATCGGGACCACGAAGGCGATCCGATGACCCGCACCAGCCGCGAGCGCGCCCACCAGGCCGCCGCCGATGAGTGTGCCCGCGTAGTTGAACAGGTTCAGTCGCGCGATCAGCGAGTCCAGCGCGGGTCCGGCGGCGAGCCGCCCGGCCTCGCCGAAGCACAGCGGCGCGATCACCGGCAGCCCGAACCCCGCGATCAGGAATCCGGCGATGGCCACGCCCGGCACGGGCGCGGCGACCACCAGCGCCAGGCCCGCGACACCGATCGCCGCGGCGGCCCGCACCACCCGGCGCGGGCCGAAGCGGCGCACCCAGCGATCGCCGGTGAGGCGGGCGAGCAGCGAGGAACCCTGGTAGGCGGCAAGTCCCAGCGCCGCGGTCGCCGCCGTCGCGCCCAGGACGTCGCTTTCCAGGTACAGCGCGGAGAAACTGCCGACCGCGAGATCGATGCCGAAGACCAGGGCCATCGCGATACCGAAGGCGAGATAGGCGCGCAGGGCGACCTCGGGCAGTGCGTCGCGCGGGGGTTGTTCGGTGGTGCTCGCCTCGGCCGCGTCGGTACCGAGCAGCCACGGTCCCAGCGCGGCGCCCGCGATCAGCACCAGAATCGCCGCGGCCAGCAAGGTTTCGCGCAGGGGGACGTCCAGGCTCTCGGCTCCGGCGACGAAGAGCGCGCCCGTGATCGATCCCGCGCTCCAGGCCGCGTAGAACGAGGCCAGGATGAAGGTGCCGTACCCGTGCTGGATGAACACGGCCTGCATGTTCGTGCTCGCGTCCACCATGCCGAGCGCGACGCCGTAGCAGCACAGCGCTGCCAGCAGCGCGGGTGTGGTGGGCGCGAACGCGATCCCCGCGCCCGTGCCGCTGATCAGCACCAGTCCCAGACGCAAGGTGGCGCGACTGGACCAGCGCACCGCCAGCTGTTCGGCCAGCACGCTGCCGCCGCCCGCGAGCAGCGACACCACCACGATCGATCCGGCGATCAGGCCGTCCGAGAGCCCGAATTCGTCCTGCTGCTGCGGCAATTCGGTGAGCACCACGGCGAAGAAGAAACCTTGCAGGGCGAACGCCACCGAATCGGCGGCCCGGGCACGTCGCAGACCCGACGCGATCGAACTCATTCCCGGAGGGTAGTCGCCGTCCGCGCGCGGCACGGCCGAAATCGTGCTCCTTCGAATCCCCCTGTGGGAGGAGGCTTCGCACGCGATCCTGTGGGACATTGGGTGTGCCGCAACAGGGAGGTGCCGATGTCCCAGACCTATCCGCCCGGTCCGCCGCTGCCCGCTTTCGTGCAGACCGCCCTGTATCTGCGCAAGCGCTCGCTGTTCCTCGGCGTCCTGCGGCGGCGCTACGGCGATGTCTTCGCGGTGCGCGTGCCCCCGTTCAACGATCACGTCGTGGTGCTGTCGCGCCCCGAGCACATTCGTGAGGTCTTCGCCGGAGATCCGCGCACCATGCACGCGGGCGAAGCCAACAATATCCTCGGGCCGGTCATGGGCGAGCATTCCGTGCTGCTCACCGACGAGGCCGAGCACGCGCGGGCCCGCAAACTGCTCATGCCCGCGTTCAACGGGGCCGCGCTGCGCGGCTACCGGGAGCTGGTCGCCGAGCTCGCGGCCACCGAAGTCGCCCGGTGGCAGCCGAATTCGACGGTCGTCACGCTGGATCGGATGAACGCACTCACCCTCGAGGTCATTCTGCGGGTGGTCTTCGGCGTCACCGATCCGGGCGCCCGCGCCGAGCTCGCGCCACTGCTGCGCCGCATCGTCGAGGTCGGCGCCCTGCACTACACCGGCCTGCGGCTACCGGCGCTACGCCGCTTCCGGCCCTGGCGGGACTTCCACGCCAACCTGCGTGCCGTCGACACGCTGCTGTACCGCGAGATCGCCGCACGCCGTGCGGCGCCCGATCTGGCCGAGCGCGTCGATGTCCTGTCCCGGCTGCTACAGGTCGGTGCCGCGGGGGAGGAGCCGCCCCTCACCGACGCCGAATTGCGCGATCAGCTGATCACCCTGCTGCTGGCCGGGCACGAGACCACCGCCGCCGCCCTGTCGTGGGCGCTCTACGAGCTGTCCGCGCATCCCGCCGTGCAGCGCGCCGCGTACGAGGCGGCCCGCGACGAGGACGACAAAGCGCTGGAGGCGGTGCTCAAGGAGGCGATGCGGCTGCACCCGGTGATACCGGGCGCGGTCCGGCGGCTCACCACCGACACCACCGTGGCCGGCTGGACACTGCCCGCGGGCACCACGGTCAGCTGTTCGATCATCCTGGCGCATCGCAGCCCCGACAACTACGCCGACGCGTCCGAATTCCGTCCCGCCCGCTTCCTCGACGGTGAAGTGGAACCGAACACCTGGCTGCCGTTCGGCGGCGGCGTGCGCCGATGTCTCGGCGCCGGATTCTCGCTCATGGAAGGCGCCGTGGTGCTGCGCGAGATCCTGCTGCGCTACGCCCTCGAGGCAGCCGACGGTAGACCCGACGGCGGCCGGGTGCGCAACATCACCACGGTGCCCCGCGGCAAGGCCCGAATGGTTGTGACCGCTCGGTGAATACCGCTCTAACCTGTTGGTATCCGCCGAAATCGGGCGCGCGGGCATTGTGGGCGCGCGCATACGGGTAATCTCGGTGCCCATGACGAGCGGGAACCGCATCGCGATCGTTGGTGCGGGTATTGCAGGCCTGGCCAGCGCGAAGGTTTTGAGCAGGGAAGGGTTTCCGGTCGAGGTGTTCGACCGGGCTCCGGACGTGGGGGGTGTGTGGAGCGCCACCCGGCGCTACCCGGGGCTGCGGACGCAGAACAGCCGCAACAGCTACCACTTCTCGGACTTCCCCATGCCCGAGGACTATCCGCGCGTCCCCGACGGCGCGCAGATGCAGGCCTACCTCGAACGGTATGTGCAGCAGTTCGGCCTGCGCGCGAACCTGCGCCTGAACACCGAGGTCGTCGCCGCCGATCCGGTCGACAGCGGCTGGCTGCTCGAGGTCCGCGACGAGACCGGAATCCACCGCACCTCCTGCGATCACCTGGTGATCGCCAACGGCGTGTTCAGCGAGCCCGCCATGCCCGATATCCGGGGCGCCGACAAATTCCAGGCGGCCGGCGGATATCTGTGTCACTCCAGCGAGTTCCAGGACGTCGAGTGGGCGCGGGGCCGCAATGTGGTGATCGTCGGCTACGGGCAGTCGGCCTGCGATCTCGCCGAGGCCGTCAGTCATGTGGCCGCGTCGACCACCGTGGTCGCGCGCCGGCTGCTGTGGAAACTGCCGCGCAAGGTGGCGCCCGGGTTCGACTACGAGCGCCTGGTGCTCACCCGGCTGGGTGAAGCGCATTTCCGCTATCACACGCTGGGCTGGTTCGAACGGTTCCTGCATGGGCGTGGAGTTTCGTTCCGGGACAGCAACTTCGATCTGCTGCGTGAGCTCGCCACCAAGAAGACGTTGCTGCGTGAGCTGGACCTGGTGCCCGACACCCGGTTCGAGGAGATCGCGCAGAGCACGTTCGGCCTGGCTACCGAGGGTTTCTACGAGCAGGTCCGCGACGGCCGCATCTACGTCGCGCGCGACACCTCGATCGCCGAAATGTACGGGACGCCGCAGGGGCCGGTGGTGCGGTTGGAGTCCGGTGATCAGTTCGCCGCCGATATCGTGGTGTGCGCCACCGGTTTCCAGCAGCGCGTTCCCTTCCTGACGCCCTACGTGCAGCGGCAGCTGGCCGACGAGGCCGGCAATTTCCGCCTCTACCGGCATATCCTGCCCGTCACCGTGCCGAACCTGACCTTCGCCGGCTACAACTCCTCCACTGTAGCCACCCTCAATGCCGAGGTCGCGGCGCACTGGACTGCCGCCCACTTGAAGGGCGCCGTCCGGCTGCCCGCCCCCGAGGACATGGCCGCTCAGGTCGACGAGCGCCTGCGCTGGATGGATGCGGGCACCGCCGGTCACCACGCCCACGGCACCACCATCACCCCCTTCGCGCTGCACAATATCGACGAACTCCTCGCCGACCTCCATTTCCGTCTTCCCCTGCGCACCCGGCTATCCCAGTGGCTGCGCCCCGTCCGCCCCACCGCCTACCGCGGCCTCGCCGATCACAAACCGAGCCAGGGCAAGCACCCCCGCCCGCCCCGCCCGGCGCAACCCGACCGCCACCACGCCGACCACCACTAGCCGCGCAGTGCTACGGCGTCGACTGTCGCTGGCTGCGTAGCGCTACGGCGTCGACTGTCGCTGGCTGCGTAGCGCCACGATGTCGACCGTCGCTGGCTGCGCAGTGCCACGGCGTCGACTGTCGCTGGCTGCGTAGTGCTACGGCGTCGACTGTCGCTGGCTGCGTAGTGCTACGGCGTCGACTGTCGCTGGCTGCGCAGTGCTACGGCGTCGACTGTCGCTGGCTGCGCAGTGCTACGACGCCGACTATCACTGGCCGCGACCACACGATGCCGACCACCACCGGCCGCGGCTGCCAGCACGCTGACTACTGCTGGTCGGACGGCCGCCAGCGTGCTGACTGCCAGTGGTCGGACGGCGGTGACCGCGCTGACTGCGATGGTCGCCCGGTTGCCGGCGCGCTGACTACTGTGGTCGCCCAGGTGCCACCGCTAGCCGCGCAGCCGCCACCACGCGGTGTCGCACTGGCCGTTGTCGTTCGTGCCGGTCGCGAGGACTATTCCGTCGCCGCGTAATCCGAGGGTGTGCGTGGATCCGGCGGCGACGGCGACGATGTCACGCCACGACGTGACATCGCACTGTCCACGGCTGTTGTCACCGGCGGCGAGGACACGGCCGTGCGCGTCGACGGCGACCGTGTGATAGCTGCCCGCCGATACCGCGACCACGTCGCGCCAACCTGATGTCTCCGCACCGCCGGATGCCGGGTCCCCAGCGGCGAGGACCTGTCCGTCGCCGGTGACGGCGACGGTGTGCAGGTAGCCCGCCGCGACCGCGCGCACGTCGCGCCAGTCCGTGACTCGGCACTGTCCCTTGCGGTCGCTGCCCGTCGCGGTGACCGTGCCGTCCGCGCGCAGCCCGACCGAATGCCAATCCCCGGCGGCGACCGCGGTGATCGCGCTCCAACCGCCGACCTCGCACGCGCCTTCCCGGGCCCGGCCGGCGGCCCGGACCGTGCCCCCCGCGCGGACCGCCAGTGTGCGACGCCATCCGGCGGCGATGCCCGTAACATCGGTCCAGTCGGCGACCTCGCACTGACCATCCCCGTTCCAGCCCACAGCGACGACCGTGCCGTCGCCCCGCAGCCCCACCGTGTGCGAGCAGCCCGTGTTCGAGAAGGTGTGCACGTTCCCCGCGGCCACGGCGATGATGTCGCGCCAGTCGCCGACGCGGCATTCCGGTGCCGTGGGAATCCCAGCCGTCACGACCGATCCGTCGGCGCGCAGGCCAACCGAATGGCGACGGCCCGCGGCGATCACCGAGGCAGCCATCGGTGGTGTCGTGTGGTGATTGTCGAGGCGGCTGGTGGGTGGTGTCGTGTGGTGATTGTCGAGGCGGCTGGTGGGTGGTGTCGCGTGACGATCATCGCGGCGACCCGTGGGTGGTGTCGTGTGGTGATTGCCGCGGCGACCACTGGGCGGCGTCCTGTGGTGATCGCTCAGGCAGCCACGGTTGTCGTTCTCGAAGACACGCGTCGAGTTCACCCATCACCGCGGCGACTTCCCGTCGGCGGTGGCCGACGCGTGGGTACCGCAGCAGCACTCGGATCACCTCTGGGCTGACGGTGTTGAGCACAGCCGCCATCGCCTGCGGATAGGTCAGAGGTTCCACTGCCCGTTGTCGCAGGGCGAGTACGCAATGGGCGGGTCCGCGCAGAATGTGGCCGACCTGCTCGGCGTCGGCGAGCGGGTGCAGATACGCCGAGGCCGCCGCATCACCGGCGGCCACGGCCGCGTGCGCTGCCGGCGGTTCGGCCGTTCTGGCCGCTCGGTGCGCGGCCACTGCGGTGACCCGCAGTTCCTTGGTCCGGCGGCCGCCGTCGGCGAATACCCGTGCCGCGTTCAGCGCGGCGCGCGGTCGGATGTCGGTGGGATGCGCTGCCTCGAACAGCCCGATGACCTGTTCGGCGCAGGCGACGGCGAAGGCGCTGACTGCTCTGAGTTCGTCCGAGGTCAGGACGAAGTCCGGCGGGCGGGGATTCGATGCCATGCCTTGTTATCGTAACGTTGAATCATCGGTGGAAGGTTTGTCGCAAAATGCCCAGTAAAGTTCGATCGGACCTTCAAACCGCTGCGCGATGAGACCGGTCGATCTGGCGCGGGCCGCGGGCGTCTCTCAGCAGGCGGTGCGCAACTACGAGGGCCAGGGCATGATCGCTCCGGCTGCTCGTACCGTCCACGGCTACCGCGTCTACGACCAGCGCCATCTCGATCAGCTACTCGCGTTCGTCGCGCTGTCCCGAGCGGTCGGCCATGCCACCGGCGGTTCGATCATGACGGCCGTGGTCGACGGCCGCACCGACGAGGCACTCGCAGCCCTCGACCGTGCGCACACGCAACTCGTCGCCGACCGGGAAATCCTCGGCCAACTCGACGGCGTCCTACGTACCGCCGCCAACCTGCCACCCGGCCCGCGGCCTTCACCTGCCTCCCTGACCGTCGGTGATCTCGCCCGACACCTCGGCGTCACCACCGCCACACTCAGGAGCTGGGAGCGAGCCGGTGCGCTCCGCCCGCACCGCCACCCCAGCGGCCACCGCGAATACACACCCAGCGACATCGCGGATGCCCGCCTCGTCCATCTCCTCCGCCGAGCCCACTTCCCCCTACCTCGCATCGCCCTGGCGCTCTCCCACATTCACAGCGACGGGCACCCCACGACTGCCCTGCAACAGGTCCAGGACTGGCGCCAACGCCTGAACGACCAGTCCCTCGCGCTCCTGAAAGCCTCCGCCCGACTCGCGAACTGCATCCCGGACGCGATGCCCTGAGCCGATATCCGTCACCGCGAGCGGCGCCGCCGGGCATCGAATGTCCCGTGCCGCACCGGTGGGCCGCATCGAGCATCGATAGTCCCTGCGGCGCAGGTGAATTCGTCGCCGAACTTCATTGCTGCGAGTGTGGGAGCGCCGGGTGGGCGTATCGCGGCGAACACTGCTGGGTTGACGCTGCTCGAACTCGAACATGGATGCGCGCGGGGAGGACGTGCGGCTGCGCGCGATGTGCGGCGGACACCGCTCGGACCGAGCAGCCATGCCGAGATTCGGCGCGCCGACAGGTCGCTCGAGCGAGCCGAATGCTGCCTGGCCGCGCCAGGCATCGATAGTTCCTGCGGCGCAGGTGAATTCGTCGTCCATCGTCGTTGCCACGGAGGTGGACCCATCGGGGCGAATCGCGACAAGCGGTGCTGGGTGGACGCCGTTCGGACCCGAACATGGATGCGCCGCGGGTGGGAGTGCGGCTGCGAGGGACGCGCTAAGGCTGATCAGCCGTGCCGGGGTACCGAGAGCGCCCGAGTGGGTTGCACACCGCGCCGGACGCGTCGGGACGTCGCTTCGTGCCGCCCCCTGGAGGTCATGCAGTGGAACCGCGCAACAAGTCCGTGCTGCTGGGCGGCCGCGCCGAGATCGGCACCGCGACGCACTCCATACTCGGCCGTACGGCAGATCTGGGCGCACACGTCGTCGCGCACGCAGCTCTGGGGTGGGTTCGTCCGGTATCAGGCCGCGAGCGTTGTCACCCCGGGTGCGAAGGCTGATACCGCTTTGTCCGGAGACGACTCGTCACGCGCACAGAGCGCGTCGGATGCCGGCTTCGGCGGGACCGATGCGGTCCTGTCGTCGCGGGTGGCCGTGCCGGTCGTCAGGCAGGTAGCTCACCGGGGCCGCCGATGGGGCGGCCGAAGGGGCCGTGTGGGTTTCGTTTCAGCTCGTCGAGCATGGCTTGGAGTTTGTCGACGTGGGCATTGTCCTCGGCGGTGGGTTGGTCCAGGGCGGTAGGGGATGTGATGTCGGGCTGGGGGCGTGCGGAGGTCAGACCGGAATCGTTGCGGCCGTTGGAGTTCGAGAGTTCGTAACCGGTGTGCGCCGGGGCGAGATGGCCGCTGCCGGTGTGGGTTTGCGGGTCGTGATGGCTGGTGTGGGTTGGTGGGGTGAGGTGGCCGTTGCCGGTGTGGGTTTGCGGCTCGAGGTGGCTGGTGTGGGTTGGCGGGGTGAGGTGGCCGTTGCCCGTGTGGGTTGGCGGGGTGAGGTGGCCGTTGCCCGTGTGGGTTGGTGGGTCGAGTCGGCTGCCGCCGGTGAACTGCGCGTTCGGGGGGCGGTCGCCGGAGGAGGTGAGACTTTCGAGGCGGCCGTT
This sequence comes from Nocardia sp. NPDC127579, assembly GCF_042672005.1. Classification (NCBI taxonomy): domain Bacteria; kingdom Bacillati; phylum Actinomycetota; class Actinomycetes; order Mycobacteriales; family Nocardiaceae; genus Nocardia; species Nocardia sp. NPDC127579. The sequence continues at coordinate 345,232 of NZ_JBHXVZ010000006.1, forward strand.
GGAGTTACCGGCGGGACCGGAGATTTCGGGCGCGCCGGTGAAGGTGGTGGCGGGGCGGCCGTTGGGTTGCGCGGGCTGGCTACCGGGAGCGGCAGGCGGCTCCAAGCGCGGTGTGCGCCCGGGAAGTTCGGTGGCGGGCGGTGCGTCCGGATGTTCGGTGCGCGCGCGTAGGGCCGCGTAGTCCATGCCCTGCGGTGCCGTGGTCGGTGCGGCTTCGGTGATCCCGGTCGGCGTGAAAAGCTCACCGCGCGGGGTGATTCCGACCGAATCGAGCCGCTCACCCGTCACCGCGGGCCGCGTCTGCGTCGTCTCCGAGGCGGGTTCGACCCAGTCGTCGAGGGCGGCGGGCACGGTCGGCAGCCGCCGTTCACCCTGCAACGCGGTTTCCGCCACTTGCGCGGTACCGCGCGTGCTGGCGGGTTCGGGCCGATCGACCGCCGGCAGCCGGTTGGCCACCGCCCGCGGCAGGGGCCGCTCCCGCGGTTCCGCGTCGGCGCTCGGCGTCACCCCGCCGCGCTGCGCCACCGGACTACGTTGCGGCAATTCCCGCGGCACCGGCGTCTCGCCGTGCGCCAGTTCCCGCCGCTGGGCCCGTGTCGCGGGCTCGGGTGGCCCGGCCACCTCGCCGTCGCCGGTCAGCGAATGGCCGAATTGCTGCCGCGGACCGACAGTTTCGCGCCGCCCACCTTCCCCCTGGCTGTCCTCGGCCGCCTCCCGGTAAGCAGCCTCGCGCCGTCCGGCGATCTCACCTCGACCGACCGTTTCGCTCGGAGAGCCCCCAGCCTGGCCCTCGAGTGCGTCATGAGCGCTCAGTCCACTGTGACGTGCCACCCCGCTGCGCGCAGCGGGTCCGCCGGACAACTCGTCGTACGCGCCGGTCCAGTTGTGTTCGCCCACTTCATCGCGCGGGTCGGGTCCGTTGCGGTCGCCCGTCCGATTTCGTGGGGTGGGTCCGTTGTGCTGGGTTCGTTCGTTGCGAACGCCGGTCCCGTTGTGGACATCTGCCTCGGTCCGCGGGGCGGGTCCATCGCGCCGAGCCGATTCGTTGCGCACGTCAGGTTCGTTGCGGCGGAACGACTCGTTACGGAATCCCGGCCCGTTCTCGTCGGCAGGCTCGTCGTTTCCACTGCGGTCGCCGAAGTCGCGGTGCCCGTTCGGACTGGTTGGCTCGTTCCGCTTGCCCGTCCCGGTGGAACGGGGCTCTCGGTTGTGTGCGCTGTAGTCGGCCCCGGCTGTGTTGCGCTGCTCGGATCCTCGGCGCTCGGCGAGTTCGTTGCGTGCGCCCGGCGTGCTGTCGTCAGCGACCTTGCCTCGTGCGCCGGTTCCGTCGGGGCCGATCAGTTCATCGTCCTCCCGCTGACCGGGCCCGGTCGACCGGCCGTTCGCGACCGAACCGACCAGCTCGGCGCTGCGTGCGGACGCACCGCGAGCCGATTCACCGTGCTCGGTCGCCCCGCCGCCCCCCAGCGTCTCGTCTCGTACACCGTCGATCCGTGCCCCCAGCTTCGAAATGTCATGGTCGGTACGGAAAGCCCAGGCTTCGAGCTTGGCCAATCGGGTGGCGACCGAGCGTTCGTCGCGTGTGTCCTCGACCCGGGCCGCCACGGCGTCCAATTTGTCGCTGACTTCCCGCAAAATCTCCGCGATGCCCGATATGATCACGCCGATCGATTCGCCGTCACCCTGCTGGCCGTGCTCCATCCGTACCTTCTTCCCCGTCGAGTGCGCGATCATGCCCGTGGCCGGGGCGATTCTATCCGCGAACGCATGCGACTGCGGGGCGAGAGCCCAACCTTGCCTGCCTGCTGGCACTTTCGCGTGCGCGAAGGTTGGTCCGCCGCGTGCCGAGGTCGATTGCGCCGCTGGACTGGGCGATCATCGCTTACCCTCGAGAGACCGAGCGGTTTTGTCTCGGAATCATCACTTCGCCGTTTCGTGCGATTGGCGGCAAGTGTCAATCGGCACGAATTCTGTGGCGATCGTCTCGCATGTCGCTACGAAACCCCTTGTGATGCACCACACATCGGCTGGTTGAGCCGGTTTCCTTGCTTGTGGCGCACCCGGGCGCGGGGTATAGGGGGCTGGCGAGTGCCGAATATCTGACGCACTCTTGATCTATGGATTAGGTCGCAAAGACCAAGCGGTGGTTATGGGCAGGGGTGAGATCGCGTGCGTACCAAGCAGCGTGCGGACAAGGCTTGCGGGCGCCGAGCGGTGCTCGCCGAACTCGGTATCGGCGATGCGCCGGAGGATACCGGCGGACGGTCCGTGGAAACCTCCCGTTACAGCTGCCGCTGCGCGGAATGCGCTGATGCCCAGTGGGATATCCAGCGCCTCAAATACTGGCTGTGTGGCCGGTTGCTCGCCCTGGGCGCCGACGAGGCCGAGGTCGACCGCCGCGTCGGCGATCTCCCGGTGGATGTCTACTACCGGGTCGGCGCTCGCCGATATGCCGTGGAGGTGCGTTCGGGTTCGCTGGATCGCGCCAAGGCGATCGACCACACCCAGCGGTTGCGTGCCGCCGGAATCGACAGCGTCCTGTGGTTGTGTCAGCCCGGTTACTGGGTGGCGCATCTGCCCGCCCTGGGTATCGCGAACTTCGCCCCACCGGCCTGCGATTATCTGATCGAATCCGGCATGCTGACCTGTGACGGCAGTGCTTTGGCCGCGCCGCGTCCGGCTCCGTTCGAGCTGCGTGACTTCCTGGAGGGTTTCCTGTCCGGCAAGATCGTGTGGGGTTACCGCGACGAACTGACCGGAGGCTGGGGGACTGTGACGGACTGGACGCACCATACGCACGCGCAAGCGATGGTGATCGCCCGGCAGCGCCAGGAGTTGGTGAACCAGCGCACGGCACTGGCGCTGTCCCGGAAGTCGGTGCGGGACAAGCAGAAGCAGATCATGAAGCTGACCAGTCGTCTGGAGCGCGCCGAACTCGACGCCGAGGGCCGAGCCGACGCGTTGGCCCAGGTGAATCGCCGGCTGGCCGATCATCACCGGATCGATGCCTCGTTGCGCGCCACCATCAAAGGGCTTCAGGACACCCTGAGCCACTGGCAGCTGGTGACCTATTGCTCGATGATCCTGGTCGTTACCTTTCTGGCGGGTGCGATGGTGGTGCGCTGAGCAGGAACGGCGCTCGTTCCCACCGCCACTCGTTGCGCAGCACGAGGGCGGTGAAATCGAGCGGGTCGAATTCGAGTTCGTCCCGTAGGTGAGCGACAGTGGGCCAGAACACCGGCCCACTGTCGAGTAGGCGCTGTAGTCGTTCCTCGAGCCGCCCGGAGATCTTGCGGTGCAGCAGTTCCGGTATGCCGATATGGCTACCTGTCCACACCAGCCAGCCCCACCCGTGGTCGTGGGCGTAGGCGCGCGCCGCCGCGGCCGCAGCCCGGTTGACCTGGAATCCGACGTGCCCCAGCGGCTGTACGTCGATCAGCGCGACCCGTCCGTCGGTGCAGCGCGCGGCGACGGTGGGGTAGTAGTCCCCGTCGACGGTGATCGGGTGTTCCTGGAAGGTGTCGACCAGGTCGCTGGCGTTCAGCATCTGCAACAGCCGGGCCTGCAACGCCGAATCGAATCGCACGTCCCGCCCCACCTTGCTCAGGTAGAAGCGCCCGCGCCCGTCGTCGTCACCGTCGACGGTGCGTGCCGACCGCGCCGGGAGGGGGGCGGGTTTTCCCGCGCTCCAATCCGCTTGCTCCAGCAGGGTTTTCAACTGACCGGTGGCAGGCTCGGCATCCTGGAGTTTCCCCAGCCGCCGATTCGTCTTCTTCTGCCACGCCATGATCCGCTGCATCACGTAGCCCGCGACCCGTTTCGCGTCCTCGGGCGGATGGCCCGCCAACCGCAGTTTCAGATACGACAGTTCGTTGCCCACCAGATCGGTCTCGGTCGCATACGTTTCCACCAGCAGCGCTCGGGTCAAGGCCGGGTCCCGCGCGTCGAGCGGGTAGCGGCGGGTGAACGCAGCCAGCCGGGACCCGCTCAGGCGCGTCTCGCGCAGCATCTGCCCGACAGTGCGAGTGTGCAACTGCCGCACTCGATCTCGGGCCAGGTCGAAGCGTGCCCCGATGCGGGCGAGTGTTTCCGGGCGGGCGCCGCCGACCCCGAGCCGCAGCGCCACGATGTCGGCGTCGCGTCTGCTGCGTTCGGCCTGGGCTTCGATCACCTCGGCCAGGACCTCGTTGATCTCCTCCAGCCCGAACGACACGTCGAGTTCGAGGTCGTCGGCGAATTCGGGTTCGGCACCCGTCGCGGGTGCTGCCTCAGCCGTCACCGGTGCCCCTTCCTCGATTCCGCCGTTTCTCCGGCAAAGCCTAGTCGCGACCACCGACATGTCCGGTGCGCTACACCATGGCCGCGGGAATCACCGTCGTCAGCCCGCCGTCGACGAGCAACTCGTGTCCGTTGACGTAGCGCGCGTCGCCGGAGGCGAGGAAGGCGACCGCCGCCGCGACCTCCTCCGCCGTGCCGACTCGTCCCAGCGCGACGCTCGATCCGGCCGCCATCCGGATCTCGGGTGAGGTCTCGGCGCGGAACGCGGGTGTGTCGATGTAGCCGGGGCTCACCGCGTTGACCCGGATGCCGCGCGGTGCCAGCTCGGCCGCGAGCGTCCGCGCCAGATTCCCCACCGCCGCTTTGCTCGCGGAATACAGTGCGGCGCCGGGTGATCCGCGATGGTGCGCGAACGATGCGTTGATGATGACGGTCCCGCCGTCGGCCAGTAGCGGCAGCGCCCGCTGGATGGTGAAGAACACCGTCTTGAAGTTGCTGTCGACGACCCGGTAGAACTCGTCCTCGGTCACGGCGCCGACCGGCTGGAACGCTCCGATTCCGGCATTGGCGAACACGATGTCCAGGCGGCCGAATCGTGCGCGGACGATGCTGAACAGGTCGTCCAGGTCGTCGAGGTTCGCGGCGTCGCCCGCCACGCCGACGGCTCGGTCGCCGAGTTCGGCGACCGCCGTCTCGAGTCGCGCCTTGTCTCGGCCGGTGACGATCACCTGCGCGCCGCCGTCGAGCAGCCGGCGCGCGGTGGCCAGGCCCATACCGCTGGTGCCGCCGGTGATCAATGCGATGCGGCCGTCGAAGTCGTTGTGTGTCATGGCTTCAGCGTGCCGAGCCGCGCGGCGGGTAACCAGTGCGCGATTATCGTGGGTGTGCCACCACCAGGCTAGGCGGAGGCGCTGAGCCGGACGGTGTGCAGTCGTTCCAGCCGTTCGCCGGTGCCCGGTTTGGGGTTGTAGACGATCAGCGACCATTCCGTCTGGTGCGCGAGCGTCAATGTCGTTGTCTCGAAATAGAGTTCACCGACTTCGGGATGGCGCAGCGCGTTCACCGCGGGCGCGGGCACGCCCACCTCGTGCCGCTCCCAGAGTTCCGCGAATTCGCTACTGTCCATGCGGAGTTCGCTGACCACCCGATCGAATTCGTTGTCGCCGGGGAAGTGTGCCGCGTCCGCGCGGTAGGCCGCCGCCACCGCCGGGGCCGCGGCCGCCCAGATCTCGCCCATCGCCCGGTAGCGCGGATTCGTGAAGAAGGTCCGCAGGCAATTGTGCGGCCCGGCCCCGAATCCGAACACCATCCGCGCGGTGTCGTTGAACGCCACGATATTCCAGGATCGATCCCGCAGCACCGCCGGCCGCGGCCCCCACGCGTCCAGCAGATTCCGCACCTCATCGGTGAGTTCCTGGTCCGCAACCGGCTGCGTCACCGGTGGATTGAGCCCCGCCAGTAGATACAGGTGCCCCCGCTCGGCCGCACTCAACCGCAGCGCACCCGCGACCGCGTCCAGCACCTGACCCGACACCGTGATATCCCGCCCCTGCTCCAGCCACGTGTACCACGACACCCCCACCCCGGCCAGCATCGCGACCTCTTCCCGCCGCAACCCCGGCGTCCGCCGCCGCCCGGCCCCCACGATCCCGACCTCCTCGGGCGACACCCCCGCCCGCCGGGCCCGCAAAAACTCCTTCAGCTGCTCTCGCCGATGTCCGGTCATACCTGCGCCAACAACCCGCACTTCCCGAATCATCCCGCTGACCTGCGCGAAACCACCCCCGAACGCAAGTAAGGCCCCCTCGAAAGGGGGCCTTACTCGGTACTGGTGGTGCGCGATACTGGGATTGAACTAGTGCCGCACAGTCTCTCTGGCGCAGCGCGCTTGCTGCGTATACACTCTCAAAAATGCTTTTGACCTGCAAGTTTGCATTGCGACAGCGGCCGCCACGATACGACAAATGCCGACATTCAACGGGCAGAGATTGGGCATTTTCGGCCTGATTGGGCACACATTGGGCACGGCAGAGAGAGGTGGAGATGGCACGTAATGACGGTGAATCCAAACGCTCATTCGGCACGCTTCGGCAGTTGAAATCGGGGCGGTGGCAGGCTCGTTATACCGGTCCTGACATGCGGCGATACAAGGCGCCGAAGACATTCGCAACCGAAGATGTAGCGAAGACGTGGCTACGTGGAGTGCATCGCACCATCAGCGAAGGCCTGTGGACACCGCCTGCGGAAGGTGGCCCGGCGAAGCAGGGGTACACCCTGGAGGAGTATGGCAGGGGGAACCCCGAGTTACCCTCTTACGCAGGGGCATCGATCACCGCATAAGAGGGGAACAGCCAGCGGAACGGTGTCCTTCTTAAGAGGGGAGATGGCTACCGCGTAAGAGAGGATCCGGCCGGTTCTTGTCGGTGGCCGATGGTACGAATTCTGTTGTGAGTCAGCCGCACTTGGCGAGGTTGTCGAAGCAGAGCAAACGACATGCCGTGGTACGCGGCCGTGAGGGAGCGGTGCCGCTGTGGGCGTTCAGCGAGGCCGAGTGGGCGGTGATGCTTGAGAACCGGCACAACCTGCAATGCCCGAACCAGGCCGCGAGGTCCGGCTCTTCCCGCGCTCTGGTAAGCACCAGGCACGGCATCTGTGGCTCGGGTCGAAACAGCGCGGCGGATGCGATCACTGGACCGGCGGATCCGATGGCGGCGGGCCGATGACAGCCCGGCACCTGTGGGTGCAAACCAGCGGCGAGTCACATCGCCTGGGAACCGCAGTCGGCCTCTGCGGCGTCAGCAGTTGCTTGGAGCATGATTCGATCGACCGCCAAGCGCTTCTTGGATGCTGGCCTGGACCCTGAGGATCCGGCGGTGTGGGCGGGGCAGCGCCGCATCCAAGATCTTCTGATCTGCCACGGCCTGTGGCTGAAAGGCTGGAACAACCCGCCGCCCTCCTGGCAATCTGGCCCTCACGACTGATTGTCGGCGATTCCGTGTCATTGGTTTGACGACACGTCCCGCTCGACATTTCGGTACTCGGCAGTAGCTAACTAGTCTGGCCTGGTGGACACATTCGCGGGGTACGGGATCAAAGGATTCAGAAGCTTTGGCGGAGAGTCGGTTCAGATCTTCGGTCCGATGAGCCAGATTCACCTGCTAGTAGGAAGAAATAACGTCGGTAAATCCAATGCGCTGTTGGCGATGCGCGAGGTCGTTACTCAGCTAAAAATCGGAACTAATAACCGCCGCAATTCCACGTTAACCGGCATACTTCAAGATGACACCAATTTGCCACGTGGATGGAATCGCGACCAGGACTGCATTGTCACTTTAGGGGTGAGGTCTAGCGACGAGATGCTCAAGCCTGTCGCGCAAAGTCTTCTGTCGCGGAAACAGCGCTCCACCCGAGCCGATATAATTGACATCTTTGAGACGCCTGAATTCTCCCGCGGTTGCGATGGCGTAATTTGGTTCGATTTCGTCGTTAAAAAGAATCCCCAGGGTGAGACGGTCGTCGTGTTATCAGAGGAGCAGTTCTATTCCGCCTTCGACCGGATCGAGGCTAGTCGCGGTTTGACCGATTGGCTTCACAATACCGCGCGTGCGATTACGCATTCTGCAGGCGATCAGGTTCTAAACTATCGAAACATAGTCGGCTTGCTGAAAATTGAACAATACATCCCGGGAGTGGAATGGATAGACGCCATCAGAGAGATAACAGCCAACGACCAGACTGGTGCCGATACGGCATTTCGTAACGGAAGGGGGCTAATTGACGAGTTGGCAAAGTTGCAGAATCCGGAAAATGATGTCTATGATATCAGTAAAGGCCGTTGGTTAGCCTTGACCGCTCTCGTCCGGTCAGTACTTGACGATTCCTCCGCTGAGATCGAGATTCCTAACTCGCGGTCAGATATTTTCGTGAGACTTGACGGAGAACGTCGATCTGTTAGATACCTGGGGACTGGGATTAGCGAATTGATAATTATCGCGGCTATAACCGCGACCAAGAGCGGGAATCTGATATGCATTGAAGAACCCGAGGTTCACCTGCACCCTACGCTCCAGCGAAAACTGCTTGAGTATCTAGCGACGGACACGCAGAATCGATACCTCGTTTCCACGCACTCCGCTGCGCTGCTGAACTCAGAGCTAGCGTCCATCTCTCACGTTCAGACTAAAAGTGGCTGGACCGAGGTCAGCAACATCACAACCCGCACGGGACTCGTTCAAGCAGTCGCCGACCTCGGGAATCGAGCCTCCGATATCGTTCAGTCAAACTACATTATTTGGGTAGAAGGTCCTTCCGATCGGATTTACATCGCACACTGGCTAAAGCTGCATGATCCCCGACTTATCGAGGGCGTCCACTATTCGATCATGTTCTATGGCGGGGCGCTACTCAGCCATCTGACCACTGAAAACGACTCTTCCGTTAGCGACTTTATTGATCTCGCAATGATCAATCGAAATCTCTGTATTGTAATCGATTCAGATAAGGCTTCGGCGAACGCCGCGCTCAATGCTACCAAGCAACGCGTTCTCGCCGAACTAAAGAGCGTCGGCGGCATCGGTTGGGTTACGCATGGATATACGATTGAGAACTATATACCTCGCAAACACCTGGAAGATGCGATCGAATACTCGTATCCTGGCTGCGAGTACACAATTCCTTCCGGGAGCTATAGGTCGCCACTCGGGGCCAAGTTTAGGAATAAGTCGTATAAACCACATAAGGTTACGATTGCGCGAAAGGTGGTCGAATTGAATATATCGCTCGATGATTTGCCGAGCTCCGTTTACGAAAAAGTCCGGAGCATCGCTTATGCGATATGTGTCGCCAACCATGTGCCAACCCTGGAACTCGTCCCACCTGCCCCTTGAGTTCGGTGACGGTCGAGTTCTACCGCACTCGACAGAGCCTGGGGCACAAATCGGTACCAGAAAGGATGCAACCGGTTCGACTCAGCCCGCCGAACGTCGTTCGGGAGCTATCACCTGTGGCGTTCCCGTCTAGTTGCCTGCCGGTGGCATCATGACTGGGCGGTGCCGACCACTGCGTATAGAACAATCTGCGACCAATAGATTATGGTCGATTGCTCGTCGCTGACCGGCCGTTTCGGCTGGTCAGCGCAGCGCTAACGATGATTGATCTCATAATCTGTTGATGTACAGGATTCAAAGCACCCGAACCTGTCGGTTGTGGCCGCCGTGAAACCGCTAGCCCGAGTCGTTCTCGATCAAAGTCAGTCACGACACCGGATACGGGCGCTCGCACCCGGCGGCCCGTCGACTTGCTTGACCAACCAACCTGATGGACAGCACAGCTAGGGCGTTGACTCGACAGCGGGTGGCCAATCCTGTGGTTCAACGTTGACGGGTTTCTGGCTAAGGTCCTGGTCCCAGTCGAATGTCGGTGCCGGAGGCCCCCACTGCTTCGGAGCAGCAAACGAAATGGTGGCGTGACCGAAATCCACTCTATGGAACGACACGTCGCCGGTGAAGGTCGCACCGCCGAATCCTGCGTCGCCGGTTGTCACCGGCGAAGATCGTCTCCCCGAACCAAGCCTTATCGTTGAAGGTCGCGCCGCGGAACTCGGCGGAGTCGGAGAAGGTGGCGCCGCGGAAAGCGGCGGAACCCGAGAAGTCCGCGTGGTTGAAATCGGCGTCGCCGGAGAAATCTGCGCCGTTGAAATCCGTGTCACCGACGAAGGTCGCGCTCCGGAACACGGCTTCGCCGGTGATGGTCGAGTTACGGAACGCGGCGTCGCCGGAGAAATTGGCGCCGCCGAACGCGGCGTCGCCAGAGAAAGTTGTTTTGCTGAAATCTGCGTCGATGGCGAAGGTCGCATCGCCGAACCAGGTGGTGCGGGCGAAGGTTGCGCTTTTGAACCAGGCGGTGCGGGCGAAGGTTGCGCTCCCGAACCAACCGGTGCTGGCGAAGGTCGCGTCGCTGAACCCTGTGTTACCGGAGAACGTCGCGTCATTGAACCAGGCCATGTCGGAGAAAGTCGTGCTACGAAACCAGCCGGTGCGGGTGAAGGTCACGCTGCCGAACCCGGCATGGCCACCGAAGGTGGCGTCGCTGAAATCGGCGTCGCCGGTGAAAGTCGCTTTGCCGAACCCTGCCGTGCTGGTGAAGGTCGAGCCGCAGAACGTGGCCTTGTCGGAGAAGGTCGCGTCGCTGAAATCGGCGTCGCCGGAGAAAATTGCCCCATCGAATCGCGCGGTGCGAGAGAAGGTCACTCCGCTGAAATCGACATTCTGGAGATGTGCACCGCGCAAGTCGTAGTCGTTCGTCGACCAGCTGTACACGGCGCTGGGGCGAAGGCGGTCAACGATGACGCGGACGATGGTGGAGCGGACTTCGCGGTCGTTCTGTCGGTACTCAAGGTGGCGCTCCTCATCGTCAGCGCGGGTGCCGTCCGCGGTCGCTCGATGGTGCTTGAGGACCAGCTTGCTTTCGTGGCTGGCGCCGTGCTCGGGGTGATAGGGGAGTCGGAGATACCCGCACAGCACGTCGACGCACTGCTGGCGACGCAGGCCATCGGATTCGTCGGCCACGCCGGCCATGGCGTAAACCCCGGCAATACGGATCGCAACGTCGGTAGCGCCCAATTGAGCGGCAGCGGCCCCGAAACGTTCGACGAACCGGGATTGTTCGAGATCGCGTTGGCGGCGGTAGGCAATCACCAGGGCCACCACGCCGCCCACGCCAGCGACGACGGTCAACGCGACGCGGGTTACATCGATCTCTGCAGCGGCCTTGGCGGTATCAACGGGGGTGATCCAGCGCAGAAACCCGTAGGCCGCTGCCGCGACGGCAAGGCCAGCCAGCAGCGCGAGCGTGACAGCGAAGAACAAGCCGATCCGGCCCACGCGGCGCCCCAGCATTGCCCTGGAGTCCTCGCTCAGCCGCGCTCGAAGCGCCGCGGTTCTCGAACGTGCCTGTGCGCCAGCGGCGCTCACCCTCCCGGACATCGTTCAGATTCTGCTCGATGCCACGGACCAGCGCGCTGCGGTTGAGAGAATTCCCGGGAAAGCGCTGGGATTCAAGGGATCACCGAGCTGTACGTCATCTCCTGTGGTTGTGGGAGGGCTCAAGCTGGCACGTTGCGCCAAGCGGCCCTCTCAGCATTGGGCACGCGTTGGGCACAAACAAAATCAGCCCCGGTAAAAACCGGGGCTGACCTGTTCGTACAGTGGTGCGCGATACTGGGATTGAACCAGTGACCTCTTCCGTGTCAGGGAAGCGCTCTCCCGCTGAGCTAATCGCGCGAGGTGGAGACGGGAATCGAACCCGTGTGCACGGCTTTGCAGGCCGTTGCCTCACCACTCGGCCACTCCACCGTACAAAAGGGGGAAGGCTATACTGCCCTACCTCTCTCGAGCGGATGACGGGATTCGAACCCGCGACCCTCACCTTGGCAAGGTGATGCGCTACCAGCTGCGCTACATCCGCATGTCCTCTCGGGCGCCTTGCGGCTGTCCCGGTGACGAGAGAGAACATTAGCCGACCATCGCCGAAAGCAACAAATCGCCTGGTCAAACGGGGTAAATGACACTCTTGTAGTTCATCTCCCGGCCACCGCCCGCTCGCCGCCCCGTCGCCGCGCCGCATATCCCCACGTCAACCCGCCGATTTGGTGACTCCCCAGCCCCTCATGCTAAGGTTCCTTCTCGTTCGGACCGCCACAAAAACCGGCCCCGAACACCCCGTCAGGTCCTATAGCTCAGCGGGAGAGCGCTCGCCTCACACGCGAGAGGTCGCTGGTTCGAAACCAGCTAGGACCACCTACCTCGAACCACCGCCCGCTGAAGCGCCGGTGGTTCTTTGCTTCTCGGGGATCTGTGCGGCTGCGCCTGTTTCGGGTTTCTCAGTCATCGAGGTCGGCAGGACATCCCGGGCGGCCGCGTTGGAATCGCTTGCGTCGCAAGTCTGCTCATCGGGGCAATGCCCGCAGGGCGGCGCCGAGGTCGAGGATATCGCGTGGATCGCTGAGCGAACGGCCGGTGACCTCCTCGATCCGGCGCAGTCGATAGCGGACCGAGTTGGGGTGCAGGAACAGCTCCCGGCCGGTGTCGGCGGCGGAGCCGTTCGCGGTGAACCAGACCCGGAGGGTGTGCAGCAGCCGTTCGCGTTCGTCGTGGGGTAGCGACAGTAGCGGCCCCAGCGAAACTCGTGTCATTCGTTCGGCTTCGACCGGTGCGGCCGCGATGAGCATGGCGAGCGGGTCGTCGTCGAAGCGTGCCACACCGCGTGTTCTGTCACGCAGGCCGGTGAGTGCGAGGCGAGCGAAATGCAAGGCCTGCGGTGTGTCGGGCAGCGAATCGTAGGGTGGGCTCACCCCGATGCGGGTGCGGTGGGCGCGTAGTACCCGAAGGGCCGCGGGTTCTCGCGATTCTGGTAGTGCGAGAACGCCGATCTGCTGGCCGGGCAACAGCCGCCATGCGGAGGTGATATGTGCTGCGCGTAAAGCGATTTCGATACCGGGCAGGGCCTCGCGGCCGGTGGTGGGCGACTCGGCGGCGGCGACGACATAGCGGCCGGTGGGTGGCAGGCCGAGGATTCGGGTCGTTTCGCCGAGGGTGGCGGGGTCGGCGATCAAGCCGGTGAACAGGGCTTCCACCAGCACTGAGCGTTCGTGTTCGCGTTGCAGGACGAGTTCGGTGCTGGTTTCGCGGTAGGCGGCCGCGACCGCGACCGCGTACTCGCCCGACAGGGCCCAGACCTCGGCGGCGAGGGCTACGAGCATGGCGTCGGTGACGCCGTGGTGGCGGCGGGAGGCGGACACCAGTTCCGACCACAGGAATTCGAATCCGATGCGGAAGGCATGCAGGGTTTCGGCCAGGGGTACTCCCTGCTGGGCGCGTAGCCGACCGGTCTCCTTCGATGGTTTCGGGTCTACGGGCACGGTGGTGGTGAAGTGCCGCAGCATCAACGTGAGGTTGCGGGTGCAGGAGGTGCGGATGGTGTCGAAGGGAACCTGCGCCTCGTTGCGGTAGCTGTCGAGTTCGGCCAGGAAGCGCTGTGCCAACCGTAGTCCGAGATCGTCGATGTTCTCGAGCAGCAGGCCGGCAACGTCGATGATTTCCTGCGGCGGTGTTGTTCGGGGCATTTCCGCAGGTTACCGGTTCGCCATTGTTGTCGAGAACAGTCGAGGGACCAGTAATGCTGTTCCGGCGCCCATGGGAGCGCGGTCACATCGGTGCGACGATTTCGACGATGTTCTCGACATTGACCGGAAAGATGGCGATGCGTTCTCTGATCATGAATCTGCTGCATTCGGCCCGGCGATTCCCGGATAGGGTCGCGGTGCGGTCGGGCGACACATTTCTCACTTATGCCGAGCTCGAAGCGTGTACCGCTCGGGTTGTCTCGATGTTGCGCGCGGAGGGTGTGTTCCCCGGCAGCCGGGTGGCGATGATGGTGCCCAATGTCGCGGAGTTCGTCGTTCTCTACTACGGGATCCTGCGTGCGGGATGCGTGGTGGTGCCGATGAATCCGCAACTGAAGGCCAGGGAAGTCGCCTATTATCTGGCTGATTCCGGCGCCCAGTTGCTTTTCGACTGGAAGGGCGGGCCGGGCGAGGCGACACAAGGCGCAGCCGGGACCGGGGCCACGGTCCGCACGGTCGATTCGGTGTCCTTCACCGCCTTGCTCGCCCAGCATGCGCCCCACCGTGGCCGTCCATCGGGGGAAGCTGATCAGCTCGCGGTCATCCTCTACACCTCGGGAACCACCGGCCAACCCAAAGGCGCGGCGCTGACGCAGGCCGGACTCGCACACAACGCCGAGGTGTACGCCTCGACAGTGCAGGACCTCCGCTATGACGATGTAGTCCTCGGCTGCCTGCCGCTGTTCCATACCTTCGGCCAGACCTGCGCGCTCAATGCGGCGATCTACTGCGGAGCGGCGCTGACGCTGATCCCGCGTTTCGAGCCGGCAACCGTCTTCGGGGCGATCGCCAGGGACCGGGTCACGGTCTTCGCCGGTGTACCGACCATGTATTCCGCGTTGCTGCACGACGCGGGCGCGGCGAGTGCCGATGTCACGTCGCTGCGGCGTTGTGTATCCGGTGGTGCGTCGCTACCGCTGGAGTTGCTGACCGCCTTCGAGCAGACCTTTCGTTGCGTGATCCTGGAGGGTTACGGACTGTCGGAGACCAGCCCCGTAGTCACCTTCAATCATGCCGGGCAACCACGCAGGCCCGGCTCGATCGGGGTGCCGATCCGCGATGTCGAGGTCGACCTGGTGGACGTGATCGACGGGATCGGTGAGATCGCGGTGCGCGGCCCGAATCTCATGCGCGGCTACTGGAATCGCCCGGAGGCGACCAGGGCGGCGATTCTCGACGGCTGGTTCCGCACCGGTGACCTCGCCCGGTGTGACGCTGATGGCTTCTACTACATCGTCGACCGCAAGAAAGACATGATCATTCGGGGCGGATACAACGTCTACCCTCGCGAAATCGAGGAACTGCTCTACGAACATCCCGAGGTCACCCAAGCCGCAGTGTTCGGCATCGCCGACGATCATCTGGGGGAGGAGATCGTCGCCGCGATCGTCCTGCGCCCCGGCGCGGACATCACCGGCGAGGAACTGCGGAACTTCGTCGGTGACCGGATCGCCGCCTACAAATGCCCTCGTCAGGTCTGGTTGCTCGACGAGCTGCCCACCGGCCCCAGCGGCAAGATCCTCAAGCGCGCGATCACTCGTCCGCGAAGTGCATAGCAGCCCCTCATATTTCGTTCATCGAAGCCGCAGGAGTATTCTCATGTCCACCTTCACCAGCAGCGACGGCACCATCATTCACGTTCGGAAATGGCTGCCAGCCGACCGGGAGCCGATCGGAATCGTGCAGATCGCGCACGGGATGGGTGAATACGCCGCCCGCTACAGCCATCTCGCCGAGAAGCTCGCTGCCCGCGGTTACGCCGTCTATGCCGACGACCATCGTGGCCACGGCCACAGCATTGCCGCTACGCCCGGCGACCTCGGTGCCAACGGGTGGAATCTGTTGGTCGAAGACCTGGTGTCGTTGACAGAGCTGTTGCGCGACAAGCACCCTGGCGTTCCTGTCGTCCTGTTCGGTCACAGCCTTGGGTCCTTCGCGGTTCAGCAGTACATCCTCGAGCACGCGCGGCTGATCGACGACGTCGTGCTGTGTGGAACCACCGCGGTCGACCAGCTGTTCGCCCTGATCACCGCCGCCGGGGGAGATCTGCTCGACCTGTTCAACGCCCGGTTCCAGCCCGTTCGCACCACTGCCGACTGGCTCACCCGGGACCGGGCGCAGGTCGACGCGTACATAGGACATCCCTGGTGCGGGTTCGAGATCGACCCGGAGAATATGGCGCTGCTGGCATCGGTGGCCGCAGACCGACTTTCGGAGCCGAGCGGTGTTCCCCGTGATCTGCCGCTGTATGTGATGGTCGGTGACGAGGATCCTCTGAACGACGGTTTGAGGTTGAGCGATCTATTGGTCAGCAGATACCGCGACGCCGGACTGACCGACATCACCTACCGGGTGTATGCGGGCGCTCGGCACGAGATCTTGAACGAGATCAACCGTGACGAGGTGGAAGCGGACTTGATCGCCTGGATCTCACGCACTGACGGATCGACTGGGCGGGCCCGGGATCGCCTTCCGACCGAGCGATCTACCCTCCTCGATGAGTGATCTCGGCGCGCATCCGTTCGCTCGGAGTCGCGATATCCCAGACCCGGACCACGCCCTGGGCGTCGCGATAGCGCCCGGTGCCGCCGGTGATCGCCATGTCGAGCGGGCTGGCTCCTGCGGTCCAGAGTGCCTGCGTGGTGAGCGATCCCTGTTCGAGTTCGATCGTCAGCACGCACTGGGTGGTGACTTCGTCGCCGTCGATGTGGATGAACTCGCAGGATCCACCTCCGGTGCCGGCCTTGGCGCCGTTGTCGAACAGACTGCCCGAATAGACGTACGCGTCGCCGATACTGTTGCCGGGTTCGCCGTGATCGAGTGCGGTGTATTGCTCGGTCGCGGCGGTGAGTTCGAGAATCTCCTCGGTGGGGCCGTCTGCGCAGCCGCTGAGCAGAAGTACTCCGACGGCTGCCGCGGACGCTATCCGAATCAACTCCGGACCGTATCGTCGACGTCCCAGATCACCTCGGGTGAGCCGGTCAGGGGAGTCGTGTCGAAGTAGCGCACCTCGTAGATTCGCTCGGCGAACTTCCAGCCCTCGGTGGTGCGCCGGTAGCGGTCGTGGAAGAGGGCGTAATTGAAGACGGATCGTCCGTCGTTCAGTCGTCCGAGTTCGCAGATGTATGCCCGCCCGGTGGCGGTGTCGCCGTCGAGCTGGACCGCGCCCGCGTGGGTCGTCTGCACGAAGTACTCCCACTGCCCGGCGTGCAGTTCGGTTCCGGCGCGGATCGCTTCCCGTCCGGATTGTTCGATGTGCACGGCGGGTATTCGGTAGACGCCGTCCTCGGTGTACAGCGACGCGATCCGATCGTTGTCCCGCATCATCGCGGCATCGCTGAATTCGGCTCGTAGCGCCTCGATTTCGACGCGGTCGGCAATGGCCTGCATGTCTCGCACCGGATACTCCGATCCTGGTTGTCGTTTCGGTGTCACCGATTACGACGATCGAGCCGGTGGGTTTGTGAGGTGCGGGGCCGGACGGGTCAGCCCTGCTCCGGCGGCTCCTCGACGATCTTCCTGGCGAGGAACAAGAACGTTTCGGGGGAGAGTTCCAGGCGGATTCGGTTCGCGTCGGGATCCATACGTGCGGTGAGCAATTCGGCGGCCGCGCCGGAGGGGTAGCCGGGTTCGGCAGGGGTTTCCTCGAAGGGGCGTTCGGCGACCGCGGTGATGATGTCGCGTTTGAGCGCGAGGTAGGAGCGATCGGCGGCGGTCTTGGGTTTGATCACCGAGGAATGCCCGCCTTTGAGCATGCCGGTGTCGGGGAAGACCCACAGTGAGGAGCCCGGTTTCACGATGCGATCGCGTTCGCAGCCATAGGCTTTGATCTGCACCGGATAGCTGTGGTCGCCGCGTTCCTTGGCGAACAGGACCCGCTCCAGGACCACCCGCTGTGCCTCGGCGACCGCGGCGTTGAGCGGGGCCAGGGCATGGACGTGCGGATGGAAGCGCAGCAGCAGGCGGCGCACACCGAGGAAGATGTCCGATCCCGCGCTCGGGCAGGCGAACATCACCACCTTGCGCAGTCGCGACAGATCGGTGCCTTTGGCGCGCAGGACCATTCGGGCCAGATAGCGCTGGACCACCAGGCCGCCCTGACTGTGCGAGACCAGGATCACCGAGTTGAAGTCGGCTGCTTCGATCTCCAGGCAGGTCTGCAAGCTGGCCGCGAGCACGTCGAAATCCGGGATCTGCCGTAGCGGGTTGATGCTGAGTTTGGGCGAGTCGTAGCAGAAGTTCAGCAGTGTGAGCCCGGCCAGGTCCGGGTCACCGGCGAGCAGCGCCTGCATCGAATCCCAGGTTTTGGCGGAGGAGAACAGTCCATGTACGAAGACGACGACGGTCTTCTTCATATCAATCCTGTGCGCAGTCGCAGAGCTCGGCCGAGTCGATACAGGTTCAGGGCATGATCCGGATGATCCAGGGGCGTCAGGTCGATTGCCAGCCGGGCGCAGCGGACCGACTCGTCGAGCAGCGGCGCTTCGCCGGACCGGTCGAAGACCAATTGCAGTGCCGCGCCGAGATTGCTCAGATATCTGGCCTGATCGGGGTGATCCGGCTCGTTGACGGCGGTTGCCTCGCGCAGCACCTCGACCGCTTGCCGAAGAGTTCGACTGTCGTTGTCGTGCACGGCCTTTCGCAGGAGTGCGGCTGCGAGGTTGTTGAGCCGGCTGGCTCGGTGCCGATGTCCTTGCTCGGTCGATCGAACGGCGATCTCGAAGACTTGCGCCGCTTCGTCCAGGTGCGCCGCGGACTCGGTTCGCTCGTATAGTGCCAGCAATCCGAGCCCGTAATTGGTGAGATGAACTCCGAGACTCGGATCGGAGTCCGGCACAGCCGCTACCGCTTCCCGGCAGGCCGCGACGGATTCTTCGAGATCGGCCGAATCGCCGCGGGTTTCGAAACGCAGCCGCAGCGCCGCGCCGAGATTCGAGAGATAGCCGGCCCGGTTCGGATCGTCTGCTTCCATGATCGCCGCCCGGCCGACCTCGATCGCTTCGTCCAGGCTCGCCGGCTCACCGGTGCGCTCATAGAGCCGTTGCAGGGCGCCCCCGAGATTGGACAGCAGCCACGCTCGGCCGGGATCCGGGCTCGCTGCCGTACCGATTGCCGCGCGGCTCAACTGGATTGCCTCCTCCAGTGCGGTGAGTGCGCCGGTGCGATCGAATACATGCAGTAGTGCGGTGGCCAGATTGGAGAGATACTCGGGGTCCTCGGCTTCGGTCAGGGCGACCGCTGTGCGCAACAGGTTCACCGCGGTGGACAGTGACTCCGAATCCCCCGACCTCTGGTAGCGATCCAGTAGGTCGATCGCCTGATTGTTCGCCGATGCCGGGAGGCTGCCGGAATCCTGGGGCGGCAAGCCGATCGGGCGTCGCCACCGATGCGGTCGCTTATCGGTGCTCGGGGTGCTGCTACCGGGCTCGACGGCAGCGTCGATGTGCCTGCGCAACAGCAGATCCGGCGTCGTCGGACGGTGATATCGGGCCTCGGGTCCGCCCTCGATCGCCAATCGGTGGTGGACACTGTGCCACAGTTGGTCCAGTGACGCCGACTCTGTCGTCGCCAGTGCGCTGAGCAGCGCCTCGGTGAACGCGGTGTGCGTCGCGCCGCTGTAGGAGGGGACCGAGGCCGTGGACGCGAGCACGGCCAGGCCCGGGGCGTCGCTGTCCAACCATCGGTCCGCCAGCGGGTTGCGGCCGCTGTAACAGGAATCCAAGAGCAGAATCCGGTTCGCCGCCCGGCTCGTTTCGAACACCTCCCGCAGTAGATCCATCGAGAACGCGGTGGATCCGGGGCGATCGGCAATGGTGGAGCCCAGGGCGAGATAGCCGCGGCCGTGCTGGTCGACCACCCCGTGCCCCGCCCAATAGATCAGCAGCACATCGGTCGCCTCATCGGATGCGGCCGCCAGAATCGCCGCCACATCGCTGGAGTTCTCCGGATCGGAGACGACCCGGCACTCGGCTCGATCGAAACTTCCCGACTCCGGATCGGCAAGCGCGCGCTCGAGATCGACCAGGTTCGCCCACACGGCCGGGAGATCGGGCAGTGCGCCGCGATCCCGGTATCGGCCGACACCGATCAGCACTGCCCGCGACCGTGCGCGGTCGGGCAGCCGGCTCACGACCGTCTCGCGTTTTCGCTCACGCCGCCATCGTCCCCGAAAACGTGGCGGCCGGAGGTGAATTCCGCGCCCGAATCGGCGCAGTGGGGTGGCTAGACCCCGAGGGCGGCGGCGAACACTGGCCAGGAATCGTGCACGTCGTCCTGCCAGTAGGGCCAGGCGTGGGTGCCGTTGCGGTGCACGATGGTGGCGGGGATGCCCAGGGCGGCAAGGCGTTCGGTGAGGGCGCCGGTGCAGCCCTGCACGATCGTTTCCATGCTGCCGCCGATCAGCAGGCGGTCCGCGAGGCGGGCGGCGTCGCCGCCGATCGACGGGTCGGTGAGGGTGTCGTGTACGCCGGCCGCGCCGTTGCCGGAGGAGATGTAGAGGGCGGTGCCGCGCAGCCGTTCGGCATTGAGCACCGGATCGTGTGCGGCCCAGGCGGGTGCGCCGATTCCGCCCCACATATTGCCGGCGTTCGCGCCGAACAGCGCGAGCTGAGAGTGCACGTAGGCGCTGGCCAGCGGGTCGCTGGTGCGCGGGCATCCGCTGTAGGAGCCGACGGCCTGGTACAGGCCGGGCGCCTCGATGGCGAGATTCAGCGCGGAGGTCGCCGACATCGAGGTTCCGGCAACGGCATTGCGGCCGGTCATGCCGAAGTGCTCGTTGAGCAGCGGCGGCAGTTCCTCGATCAGGAAGGTGGACCACCGGTTGCGTCCGAGCGCGGGATCCTCGGCCATCCAGTCGGTGTAATAGGAGGCGCGGCCGCCGATCGGCTGGATCACATTGACCGGTTTGTCGGCGAAGAAGCCCGCGACATCGGTGCGGTTGGTCCAGGGGCCGCCGGTCTCGCCGCCGTCGACCGCGTTCAGCAGGTACAGCGCGGGAGCCGTCGGGCCGGGATGCGAGAGCCAGATCGGTACCGCGCGATTCATGGCCGCCGAGTAGACGACCACCTCGAATTGCCGGCCACCGAGCGGGCGGATCTCGAGGATTCCGGATCCCGGCTCGGCCCGTGCCGGGGCAGGCAACAGGACAGCGAATGCGGCGATCAGGGTGATCAGGCAGCGCGAGAGCTGAGGCATGGTGGGAGTATCCTCACTGGGCGGGTTCGTCGGTGGAATGTACGCGCAGATCGGTGATTCGACCGGCCTCCGGCCCGGTGACCGTCAGCCGCTCGGCAATCGCCCAGCGCAGTTTGCGGGGCAGGTTCGGCGCCATCCGGGTGAAGTACGCGTACAGCCACTCGGTGCGGGCGACCAGGAACGGGAAATCGGTGCTCATCATGGGGCGCAGCACCAGCATCGGCACCGGCGCGTCCAGCGGATGGAAGTCGCGATTCCACAGGCCCGGCACCGGGCAGCCCGGATAGAACTGGCCGAGCATCAGCCCGGACCGGACCACCTCGGTCTTGCGATCGAGATGGACGGTGTCGATCAGATCGTGGCGCGTCAACTCCGGAAAGATCGTGACGAGCGTCGAATATCCGGTATCCGGGGCAGTCGCGTGGCAGCGGTACACCTCGAGTGCGTCCTCGACGATGTCGTGCATGCGCTGTGCCGACAGTTCGTCGCCGCCCGCGGCGGCCCCGGCCCAGACGAGCCGCCGGTTCGCGCTCTGCCGTACGAACGGGCACACCGGGCCGGGGCGGCCCAGTTCGGGATGCGGTTGGGGCAGGTGATCGGTCATCCAGCGCAGTAGTGTCTCGGCGGCCGCGCCCTGCCGCGCCCACCGCGCGGGGTCGGCGTACACATTCCACCAGCGCACCCCGGTGCGCGGCCCGATGCTCATTCGGTGTCCACTCGGTCCAGATGCGCGGCCAGGAGCGGGCCGATGACCGCGACGACATCGGCGTTGACCATCTGGGCGTGGATGGTGTCGACGGGATACTCGATGAGTTCACCGGTGACGAACGGCCGCCACAGCTGCGCGTCGAGCAGTTCGGTGACACCGCGCGTGGCCGAGAAATACAGGAGGTCGCCGTCGAACACAGCGGGCCGGTAGCCGTGTGCGAGGCGCACGCCCTCGGCATAGCCGCGATGCAGGCGGGTCAATTGGCCGGCGGTCAGGCCGGAGCCGAAAGAGGCTCCGGCGGAGGCCAATTCGGCTGCCGCCTGGTCGGCGGTCAGGTCTTCGAGGGCGTCGCCGTCCTCGGGTTCGTCGCCGAGCAGATGGGTGAGCAGGTCGCGCATGCGCGGCGTCGGCGGCGCGGGCATGGCGTCGGGGAAGATGACGCTGTCCAGCATGGCCAGCGTCGGCACCCGGGCGCCGCGGGCGCGCAGCCGGACGGCGATCGCATGGGCGATCTGGCCGCCGAGTGACCAGCCGAGCAGATGGTACGGCCCCTCCGGCTGCACGCGCAGGATCTCCTCGACGTAGCCGGCGGCGAGCTCGTCGATGCCGATGTCCGAGCCGGGGTCACCCGTCAGGGCGGTGGCCTGTAGTCCGAAGACGGCGCGATCGGTGAGCTGACGGGCCAATCCCGCATAACACCAGGCCAGTGGGACTGCGGAGTGTACGCAGAACAGGGGCGGGCGTAACCCACTGCGGCGCAGCGGTAGTACGACATCGAGCGCCTCGTCGGAAGCGGCCTCGCCGACGGCCAGGCGGGCCGCCAGCTCCCGCACGGTCGGGGCCGTATAGAGCCAGCGCACCGTTACCGGCAGTCCGGTCGCCGCAGCGAGTTCGGCCGAGAGTGCCACGCCCGTCAGGGAATTGCCGCCCAGTTCGAAGAAGTCGTCGTCGAGACCGGCGCGTGGTGCACCGGTCAGGGTGGAGAAGTGTTCGGCGACGAGGCATTCGAGCTCGGACGCGGGGGGCCGGTAGGGACGCTGGACGAGCGGTGGCGGCGGCAGGGCCGCGCGATCGACCTTGCCGTGCGCGGTGACCGGCAGGCGGTCCAGCTCGACCAGCTGTGCGGGTACCACCGCGGCGGGCAGCGTTTCGCGCAGGCGGCGGATCAGGTCGGCGTGCTCGAGGCGATGGCCCGGTGCGGCGACGATATAGCCGATCAGGCGGGGGCCACCGGGTCCGTCGTGGGCTTCGACCGCGGCGTGGGCGACCTCGGGAAGCGCGATCAGGGCGGTCGTCACCTCCGCGGGCTCGGCGCGCCGGCCGCGCACGTTCAGCTGGTCGTCGGCGCGCGCCAGGAATTCCAGGGCGTCGTCGGCGGTGCTACGCACGAGATCGCCGGTGCGGTAGACGCGTTCGCCGGAGCCGAGAGGATCGGCGACGAAGCGTTGCGCCGTGAGGCCGGGGCGGTCGTGGTACCCGCGAGCCACGCCCGGCCCGCCCAGGTACAGCTCGCCGTGTCCGCAGGGCGGGGCCGGGCGGAGCCGGTTGTCGAGGATCAGGGCGCGGACCTCGGGCAGCACCGGTCCGATCGTCACCGGTCCCGCTGCTGTGAGCTCGGATTGTGTTGCCATGACCGTGGTTTCGGTGGGGCCGTAGCCGTTGAACAGGCGCAGGGCGGGAGTCCAGCGTCCGGCCAGGGCGGTGGGACAGGTTTCGCCGCCCACCACCACGACCCGCAGCCCCGGCACCTGTGCGGGGGTGAGTGTGGCCAGCACCGCGGGTGTGGTCAGGAAATGGGTGATCGACGCCTCGTTCACCAGCGCGGCCAAGCGCGGGCCGGTCAGCACCGACGGTGGCCCGACGATCAGCTCGGCGCCGGCGGCGAAGGCGGCCAGCAATTCGAGCAGATGAGCGTCGAAGGACGGTGCGTGCGCGTGCAGCACGCGTGAATCGTGGTCCACTCCATAGTGTTCGACGATGTGGTCGGTGAGCGGGCCGAGCCCGCGATGGGTGACGACCACGCCCTTCGGGAGGCCGGTGGTGCCCGAGGTGTAGATCAGGTAGGCCGGATGGTCCGGGTGCAGCGCCCGGGTACGTTCGGAATCCTGGATCGGCGCGGCGGACCGTTGCGGGGCCGGGGTGTCCAGGGCCAGCCACGTCGGCCCCGCCGGGAGGCCGGGACGGACGGCGGTCACGGTCAGTCCCCAGCGGGCGCCGGTATCCGTGGCGACGGCGGCCGATCGCCGGGCCGGATCGGTGGGATCGATCGGTGCGAAGGCGGCCCCGGTCTTGGCCACCGCCCACACCGCGAGCACCGACTCCGCCGAGCGTGGCACCGCGACACTGACGAATTCGCCTGGGCCCACGCCTGATTCGATCAGTTCGCGGGCCCAGCGCGAGGACAGCTCGTCCAGTTCCCGGTAGGTCCAGTTGCGCGCACCGTCTCGAAGCGCGACCCGCTGGAGCGCATTGTCGATCAGGGTCCGGCGCAACAGATCCGGAAGTAGCCGACCGGAATCGGCTGCCGCACCGGCCAGCACCGCGCGGTCGGGATCGAAGGCGTGGACCGGCCGGTGCAGATCCGTCAGGAACCGGTCGAAGTAGGCGAGGAACTTCTCGTGATGCCCGGTCAGTGCCGCCTCGGAATACAGTTCCGAATTGCCCTGCATGTCGATGGTGACCGAGTACTCGTCCGGTCCGAGCTGGTAGCCGTTGACCAGCAGATCCTCTACCGGCCCCAGGGCCAGCAGGTGCACCTGCGCGGTGACTGCACCCATGCGCAGCGGCTCGACCGCGCCGAGCATATTCATGACCGGTCCGAAACCGCCACGCGCGGTGTGACTTTCGCCGCGATCCCGCTGCATGTCCTCGTAGCGGTAGCGCTGATGCCGCAGCGCTCCGACCACCCGGGCTCGCACCTGCTCGACCACCTCCGCCGCCGTGGACGCGCGCAGCCCGCGCAGCCGCAGCGGCACCACGTTGGACACCGAGCCCGCCGAGCGGCGCAGGGCCGCCGTGGTCCGCGCCGCCACCGGCAGCGACAGCAGGGTGTCGTCGGTGCCCGTCATGGCGGCCAGGTAGCAGGCGAACGCCGCGATGGCGAGTTCCGGGAACGTGTGCCCGTCCTCCCGCCGGAGCGCGGCGAGCCGTTCGGCGGTGCGCGGCGCGAGTGTGGCCGTGACCCGGTGCGGTGGGCGCGGCCGGATCGGCGGGCGGCCCGCCAGCCGCACCGGCTCGGCCATGCCCGCCAGGTGCTTGGTCCAGTATTCGCGGTCGGCGCGGGCTCGCGGGGAGTCGGTGTAAGCGCGATCGTCGTCCAGCATTTCGGCGATGGTCAACGGCCGGTGCGGGCCCTCGGCCGGGGAATCCGCTGTGCCGGTGTACAACTCGACCGTGCGGCGCAACAGCACGGCGGCACCGAGCCCGTCCAGCACGATGTGATGGCTGCGCAGATACAGCAGATGAAGCTCGGGTCCCACCCGGAAGACGGTCGCGAAGGTCAGGCGATCGGTCGACAGATTCAGCGGCGAGCCGTAATCGGCGGCCATCCACTTCAGCGCGGTCGCGACCGCGTCGGGCCGACCGGTGAAATCCTCCGAACCCATCGGCGCGAACGCCTCCGGGTCCAGAAACTGCTCGGGATATCCGTCCACCCGTCGAAATCGCACCTGCGGCGACTGCAACTCCCGTGCCGCCCGCGCCGCGCAATCCCGCAATCGGCCCACATCCAGCGGGCCGCGCAACTCCAGATACATGGCGACGGTACTCGGAATCTCCGGAAACAACTCCTGCGCCACCCACCAGCGCAACTGCGGCGCGGAAAGGGGGAGTCCGGCTCCGGGCCCGACCGATGACAACCGTGGTTCTCCCTCGGCCCGCGCCAAACGTGCCTCCTTACGCCCCGAGCGCATGATCGAACCGTCCGGTGGGAATGTACTGGGTTCGCTGCCGGGGACGCGGATGAACCGCCGTGGGCCGCTGTGGTGTTTCCGCCCACGATGAGGCGGGCCAGGCGCCGACCTGCGGGGCGGGTGTTACCGGGGCGGCGTGGAATGCCCCTGTTGCTCGGGCCTGCCCGCGCGGACCGTTCCGATCTCGATATCGCCCTGGAACGTGCTGTGCGTCACACGAACCCCGGTCCCGGTGGAGGTGACCTCACGGATCCGCAACGCCGCCCCGGTCACCTGCTCCAGGTCGACGCCGACCGCGGCGCCGGCGGCCGCCTCGTGCGCCCGGACCGCCGCGATCAGCGCCTGCGCCGCGGCCAGCAGGTCGGTGTCACCGTCGGCGCCCGCCCGTTGCAGATCCTCGACCAGCACCGCACGCCGAGGCGCCGAATCGGGTTGGCGCTCGATCGACTCCACCCCTGCGGATCCCACGCGCCCCGTAACCAGTTCTTTCAGCTTCTGATAGGCGTCGACCACCACCTGCTTGGCCGTATCGGAAACCCCCGCCACCGCACCCACCGCGACCGCCTCGGCCACGATCTCGGGCACCGACTCCAACATGACATCCCCTCCCGCCGCATTCAGCCGAATGTTCTGCCTCGCACTGTAGCCCGATCGGCCCACCCCCACCCCGAACTTGCCGAAACCGACGAAGGCCGGCGGTGCCGGCTGAGCCGGATCACCGCGGTCGCGAAGCCGTAGCGCCGCGGAACACGATGTGCAGAATCGAAGTATGCGCATCGAGGTGCTCGGACCGCTGCGGGTGGTGGACGGCGACCGGGTCGTCGGTGTGGGCGGGGTGCGTTCGCGAGCATTGCTGGCGCGGCTGGCGCTGGCGGGGTCCGCTGTCTCGGCGCACGCGCTGGTGGCGGCCGTCTGGCCCGAGCAGAGTCCGAAACATCCTGAGGCCGCGCTGCATTCGCTGGTGTCTCGGCTACGGCGGGCGCTGCCCGATTCGGCGGAATTGCGCGCGGAGACCGCGGGCTATCGGCTGGATGTACCGGCGGAGACGATCGACGCCGTGCGATTCGAGCGTTCGGCCGATCGAGGTCGACGCGCGTTGCGTGCCGGTCGGCTGGGTGTGGCGGAAGAACTGCTGACCGAGGCACTGGATCTATGGCGCGGCGAGCCGCTGGCCGATCTGGCGCACCTGTCGTTCGCGGCGGCGGCCGCTGCGCGCTGGACGGAGATCCGGTTGGGCGCGGTCGAGGATCGGATCGAGGCGATGCTGGCCGGGCCGACCGGGCACACCGGCCTGTGCACCGAGCTGAACCAGTTGCTCGCCGACCACCCGCTGCGCGAACGCTTGCGCGAACTGCTCATCCGCGCGTTGATCGCCGACGGCGAACAGACCGCAGCGCTGTCGGCCTACGAGGACTACCGCGCCGCACTCGCCACGGACCTGGGCGCCGATCCGGGCCCGGAACTGCGTCGACTTCATCTGCGGCTGCTGCGCGGCGACACCGAGCGGGTCGCCGGGAACGTGCGTGCGCCGCTGACCAGCTTCTTCGGGCGCGCGGTAGATCGGCGGCAGGTCGTCCGGCGGTTGCGCGACGAACGCCTCGTCACTCTGGTCGGGCCCGGAGGGGTGGGGAAGACTCGTCTCGCCACGGAAGTCGGTGCGGACCTGGCCGTTCCGGTTTGGCTGGTGGAGCTCGCGGCCTCGGCCCGCCCGGACGATCTGCCCCGGACGGTGGCGGCCGCACTCGGCCTCCGGGAATCCGCCGACGCGACAGCAGGTCTGGTCGAGTTCCTGGCATCCGCGCAGACCGTGCTGATCTTCGATGGTTGTGAGCATGTGATCGACCACGCCGCACAGCTCGCCGCCGAGCTCCTCGGCCGCTGCCCGCGGGTGCGGATCCTCGCCACCAGCCGGGAACCGCTCGGCATCAGCGGTGAGACGCTGTATCCGGTATCACCGCTGGCACCGGGCCCGGCGGTCCGGCTGTTCACCGAGCGCGCCCGCGCGGTCCAGCCCGCGTTCGTAGCCACCGACACGGTCGACCGGATCTGCCGCCGCCTGGACTGCCTGCCCCTGGCCATAGAGTTGGCCGCCGTGCGTCTGCGCTCGATGTCGATCGATGCGCTCGCGGCCGGGCTCGATGACCGATTCCGGCTGCTGACCGGCGGCAGCCGCACGGCACCGCCCCGGCACCGGACCCTGCGGGCCGTGGTGGCGTGGAGCTGGGATCTGCTGACCGACACCGAACGTGCGGCCGCGGATCGGCTGGCCGTCTTCCCGGCGAGCTTCACCAGTGCGGCAGCCGAATCTATCTGTGTACCAAAGGAAGACCTCTACGCACTGGTCGACAAATCCTTGCTGGACTACGTGGACGGCCGCTACCGGATGCTCGACACGGTCCGCGAATTCGGCCTCGATCGGCTGACCACCGCGGGGACGTTGGCCGCGGCCCGCGCCGCCCACGCGACCTGCTTTCTCGAGCTGGCCGAACGCGCGGAGCCATATCTGCGCGGCACGGAACAACTCTCGTGGCTGACCTGTCTGGCCGGCGAACGGCACCAGTTCGACGCGGCGCTCGCATTCAGCAGGGACACCGCGGATTCGGTGACGGCGGTCCGATTGGGCGCGGCGCTCGGCCAGTTCTGGGCCGTTCACGGAGATCACGCCGAAGCCGCCGGGCTGCTCAGCGAGATCCTGTGCATGCCAGGGGAGGTAGCGCCGGACACACGGCTGCGCGCTACCGCCGGCTACCTGCTCAACGCGCTGTTCGCGGGCAGTCTCGGCACGATCTCGGTGCCGCGCCCGGTCCGGGCCTGCGATCCGGTGTCGGCCTTCGTGTTCGCCCTGCTCGCCCTGGCCGACGGCGCGCTCGACGACGGTATCGACGTATTGGAACCCCATCTACGACACCATGATCCATGGACTCGCGGCATGCTCTGGTTCATTCGCGCGCTGCTGCGCGGAGCGGCGGGGCGCGACAGCCGCGGCGACCTCATCGCGGCCGTCGACTGCTTTCGGGTCTGCGGGGAGCGCTGGGCCTGGTCGCTGTCGTTGATGTCGCTGGCACACGTGTCCAGCACCGCCGGCGACGCGGACGCGGCCAAGGCCATGCTGGACGAGGCCGCGCGACTGTCCCGGGAACTGGGCACCCATGACGGGCAGCGCGCCTGGCTGGCCATGGTCCGTATCGACGCCGGAGATGTCGAGACCGCGCGCACGGAGTTGACCGACCTGCTCGCCTGCGACGCCGCGTCACACGAGTACGCGCTCGCACACATCTCGCTCGCCGATCTGGCCCGCTACGAGGGTGATCTCGACGCGGCGCGAATCCATCTCGGCAGCGTCGCCGACGCCGCGCAACCCCCCGAGCGCGCCCTCTATGCGGCCGGCGCCGGGTATCTAGCGGCGGCCACCGGTGAATTCGATACTGCCGCACGCTATCTCGGCGAGGCACGGGATATCGCCTGCACACTGCCCGATCTGCCGATGTTGGCGCATGTGGCGGTCGGCCTGGCCGATCTCGCGCATCGCGGCGGCCGGCCCGCCCAGGCGTCGGAGATCCTCGGCGTCGCGCACGCACTGCGAGGCGGGCCCAACTCGGGCCATCCCGATGTCGCGCGATTGACTCGCGCGCTGCGCGAATTCCGCGCCGACTACCGGCGCGGCAGTGCTCTCGATCCGGCCGATGCGCTCGAACGGGTCCGGATGTTCTAGCCACGACCGGCTTCGGCTCGTTCGGCCAGGAACTCGTTGCGGCAGCCGCCGCAGCAGAACGCGAACAGTTCGCCGTCGAGGTCCACCGTGACGGTGTCGTCGCGCAAGGGGACCAGCACGCCACACAGTGGATCCCGCAGGGCCCGCCCGGCCGCGGCCTCCTCCTGATAGGGGGCACTGAGCATCTCGACGAGATCCTGCGACCGAGCGGCCTTGCCGAGCATTCCGACACTGCCCTCCGAGATCCCGATGACCTGTACCTGGACGGTCGGCCGCTGGTAGGGCAGGTCGCGATCCTCGAACTCCTCGGCGAGAATACGAGTCGCGTACGAGATCACCGTCTCGCTCATGTCCTTGCGCCACGGCCCCGGTACGAAGACCCGCACCAGGCAGTGCGGCGGGTCCTCCTCGGTGAGCAGTCGTTCCCCGGCAACCCATACCGGGGGCCGGTGCACCACCACTTGAAACATCGACGCGAACACCGCGGCCGACCGCGGCGCCATCGCGTGACCGCCCGCTTCCGGATCGTGCGCGCCCAATTCGTGAATCGTGCCCAGCCGCCGCGCGACTCGTCGCTGCTGCGCCGAGTCGAGCGCTCCCTCGGACACGAACAGTTCGATGAACATCATCGTCGATCACCTCCACCGGCACTCTCCCGCGCCGGTCTGCCGAAACGCTGTCGAAGCGCTGTCAGCACGGAGCGCCCCTGGATTCACGGTATGTAGCCCCTCGGTTGTCAGGTTTCGTATTCTTCGGTGGATCGCGTTCTAGGTCGAAGGGGTGACTGGATGCCCGCGCACGATGCGCCGTTCGGAGTCGAACGGGTGGTCCCGGACGAGAGCTGGGGCGGGAATCTGCAGCGAATACTGGGGACTGTTCGTGAGGAAGCGGTGGTGGCGGTATCCGCACCTCGGCGGATGAAGCGGTATTACCAGTCCGAGGCGCTCGTGTTGCGCGACCTGCTCGATGCCGGTAGACGGGTTCGGGTGCTCTATTCGCGGGATTACGCGGTGTCCCGGGTGCCCGACCCGGGCCCGTTCTCGACGCTGATGGCGGCGCATACCAAGGTCACGGGCATCGATTTCCCGAACACGATCATCGTCGATCGCCGGATGGCGGTGGTGTGGAGCGCGGCTCGGTCGGACGCGGTCCTGGTTCGGGAACCGTCGCTGCTGCGGGCGCTGTACCAATTCACCACGACGACATGGGATTCGGCGACGCTGCTGGCACGGCAGCCGCGATTGGACGCGATGTCGGCAGCCGTGGTGCAGGCACTGGGGGCGGGATTGACCGACGAGGCGGCAGCCAAGCGGTTGTCGGTTTCGCTGCGCACGTATCGGCGTCATGTCGCGCTGCTCATGGCGCGGCTGGGTGTACGGACTCGTTTCCAGCTCGGGGCGCGGATCGCGCAGATCTGGCAGGAACCTGCCGACCTCGTTCCCGTAGAGCCGATTTCGTAGTTCGGCTCCGTAGGTTTCCGGCATGGCCTTCAATGTCGCTGACCTCTTCGAACACGCCGTCGACGCGGTGGGGGACCGGATCGCGATCATCTGCGGTGATCGCCAGGTCACCTATCGCGAACTCGATTCTCGCGCCAACCGATTGGCGCATCATCTCGCCGCACACGGTGTCGGCCGTGGCGACCATGTCGGGGTGTATTCCCGCAATTCCATCGAAGCGGTCGAAGCCATGCTCGCCGCCTACAAACTGCGCGCGGTTTCGGTGAGCGTCAACTACCGCTATACCGCCGAGGAAGTCCGCTACATCGTGGACAACGCCGATCTCGTCGCACTCGTGCACGAGCGCCGGTACTCCGATGTCGTCGCGGCGGTCGCGCCGCACACCCCGAAACTGACCGGCATAGTCGTCGTCGACGACGGCTCGGAGCTCGCCTACGACCACGGCGTCGACTACGCCGCCGCGCTCGACGCGCAGTCACCCGCCCGCGATTTCGACGCACGCAGCTCCGATGACCTCTACCTCCTCTACACCGGCGGCACCACCGGCTTTCCGAAAGGAGTGATGTGGCGGCACGAGGATGTCTGGCGGGCGCTCGGCGGTGGCATCAACCATGTGACCGGCGAATATGTCCGGGACGAATGGCAATTGGCCGAACAGGCGGCACAATCGCCGGTCGGTGTGGTGCTGGCGCCGCTGTCTCCGCTCATCCACGGCGCGGCGCAGTGGGCGACGTTCATCGGCTTGAACTCCGGCGGCACACTGGTTTTCGTGCCGCAGTTCGACGCCGACGAGGTGTGGCGGCTCGTCGAGCAGCATCGGATCAACGCGTTCACCGTCGTCGGTGACGCGATGGCCAAGCCGTTGCTGGACGCCTACCGGGCCGGTGACTACGACGCCTCGTCCGTCTGGTCCATCAGCAGTCACGCCGCGCTGTTCTCGCACGCGCTGAAACAGCAGTACGTCGAGTTGTTCCCGACGGTGTTCATCACCGATGTGGTCGGCTCCTCCGAAAGCGGCGGTACCGGGCTCGGGGTGGTCACCAAGGACGCCGATCATTCGCAGGGACCGCGGGTGCGGGTCAACGCCCACACCGTCCTGGTCGACGCGGACGGCGAACTGGTCGAGCGGCGGCCGGGGGCGGTCGGGCGGATGGCTCGCACCGGCCATATCCCGCTCGGCTACTACAAGGATCCGGAGAAGTCCGCGACCATTTTCGTCGAGATCGCCGGAACGCGATACGTGGTGCCCGGTGACTACGCCCGCTATGAAGCCGACGGCACGGTCACGCTGCTCGGCCGTGGCTCGGAGTGCATCAATACCGGTGGTGAGAAGGTGTTTCCCGAGGAGGTGGAGGGCGCGCTGAAGTCGCATCCCGAGGTGGTCGACGCCCTGGTGATCGGTGTCGCGGACGAGCGCTTCGGCGCGGCGGTGGCGGCGCTGGTGCAGCCGCGGGCGGGCTCGATCGATCCGGCGGAGCTCGACGCCCACGTCCGGACGATGGTGGCCGGTTACAAAGCGCCCCGTACCTACTGGCTGGTCGCGGAGATGACGCGGCAGCCCAGTGGCAAAGCCGACTATCCGGCGGCGAAGAAGTACGCCGCCGAACATGCGGCGCAAGCCTGTCCGGTGCGGTCAACGACCCTGTAGGTCAGGGTATTTGGTGCTTTCGGCGGCCCCGTCCGGTGTGTGGACTACCTTACTTCGCATGGGGCGGCGTAATGGGACGAGTGGATTGGCGACGGACCAGACCTTGTTGCATCGGTTCGTCATCGGGCAGTTGGCGGCGGCCGGACTGGATCGGGAACGCCTGATCCGGGAGTGCGGTGTGCCCGAGTGGGCGCTGACCGGGCCCGGGGTGTTCGTGCCCAGCGCGACCTTCGCGCGCCTGTGGGAGGTCGCGGCGGACTGGCTGGATGATCCCGCGGTGGGGCTGCGGATCGGCGCCCGCTACCAGTTCAGGACCACCCAGCTGTTCGACTACCTGTTCGCCAGCGCCCCGACGGTCGGCGCGGGCCTGGCGACCTGCGGTCCCTACATCAGCGCGGTCACCACCAACCACCGCTTCGACCTGGTAGACGCGCCCGATGGCGGTGCGACGCTGCGGCTGGACATGCTCGACAGCGAAGGCCGGGCGCGCGATCTGACCCACGCGTGGGGCCTGTCGGCGGTGCTGACCCGTGCCCGCGACCTGGTCGACGCGCCGCTGGACCCGGTCCGGGTGTCGCTGCGCCAGGCCGCGCCCCGCGATCTCACCGCCTATCGGGCGGTATTCCCTGGCGCGCGCATCGATTTCGGCGCGGCGGAGGATTCGATGACCTTCCATGCCGCGGATATGGACCTGCCGCTCAGAACGGCCGATCCGGTGCTGGCAGGGGTGTTGCAGCCGCTCGCGGCCGCGCTGCCACCGCCGCCGCCGCGGTCGCTGGCCTGGCCGGAGCGGGTGGCGGTCGCCATCGCGGCGGAGCTGGACCGCGGCGAGGTGTCGTTGCAGGCCGTGGCCCGTCGGCTCATCACCAGTCCGCGCACGTTACAGCGCCGACTCGCCGAATCGGGAACGACGTGGCGACTGGAATTGGATCGGGCGCGCCGTGCCCGGCTG
This sequence comes from Nocardia sp. NPDC127579, assembly GCF_042672005.1. Lineage (NCBI taxonomy): Bacteria > Bacillati > Actinomycetota > Actinomycetes > Mycobacteriales > Nocardiaceae > Nocardia > Nocardia sp. NPDC127579. The sequence goes on from NZ_JBHXVZ010000006.1 coordinate 378,277, forward strand.
GCCCTGGCCGCCACGGGCGGCCCGCTGAGCCGGGCCGACCAGGCGCGATTACTCGGATACAGCGACAGTGGTTCATGGCGCCGGACGGCGCTGCGCTGGGCGGTGGCGACCGACGCGCCCACCAGAGCCCGCTCACATCCGCAGGTGACTGGCCGCGATATTCCAGAAGAGGTTCCGTTCGAGCTGAGTGAAGTCCCAGCTCTCAACGATTTCGTGTGATTTGGCGACGATGCCGGGGATGTCGAAGTCGTCCGCTGTCGCGGCTCCCGTGGATTCGAGCGCTGCGACGACGAAGCGGATCGCGTTCTCACGCGTGCTGGACACGACACCTCCGGGGTGCTCGATGGACCCGACCTGACGACTCGCACGCGTCCTGACGACGCGGCTGACACACTTTCCCGGTCAGTGTCGGTCGAGCACCACGCTCGCGCCAAGGGCGAAACGTGCCAATGACGGTGAAACGCGCCTACTCTGGCGTGCCGCCGCGGCGGTGGTGCGCACTACGGTACCCGCCGGTCGGCGTGTCTCCGGGGTTTGCTGAAAAGTGGCCAGTACTGTCCGCGAAATGCGCCGAGTGCTGCTCGTCCTGGCCGCCGTTGGTGTCTTCTCGGGGTCGGTTCAGGCCCCCGCTCCCGCCGATCCCGGAGGCTGGCAGCGGGCGCTGGAGGAGATCGTCGCGCTCGGCGCGGCCGGAGTGCAGGCTCACGTCCAGACGCCCGCGGGTGCCTGGGACGGGTCGGCGGGCGTCGTGCAGCTGGGGCGGCCGGAGCCGGTGCCGCCGGGTGGACGGTTCCGGATCGGCAGCATCACCAAGACGATCACCGCGACGGCGCTGCTGCAGCTGGTCGGCGACGGGCGGATCGGGCTCGACGATCCGGTCGCGCGCTGGCTGCCGGAATTCGGTGTCGACCCCCGGATCACCGTGCGCATGATTCTCGGGCAGACCAGTGGACTGCTCGACTACCTCAACGGCGGAGCCGGATACGCGCCGCTGGTGGGCAATTCGATCGACGATATCCGGCGCAGCTGGCAGCCCGCCGATTTCGTGCGCTGGGCGACCGGGAAACCGCTGCTGTTCGAGCCCGGTGGCGGCTGGGCGTACTCGAACACCAACTACATCGTCGCAGGCATGCTGATCGAACGGGTGACGGGGCTGCCGTACCACTTCCACGTCTACACGCGAATCACCTTGCCGCTGCTCATGCTTCGCACCGGCGTGCCGAACACCTTCGACCGGATTCTCGGACCGCACGCGCACGGCTACTACGATTACGGCGGCGGCCTGATCGATGTCACCGACCAGAATCCGTCCTATGTGTGGGCGGCGGGCGGCATCGTCTCCTCCACCGGCGATCTGTACACCTTTCTGACCGGCCTGCTGGACGGCCGGCTGCTGCCGCCGCACCTGCTGGGCGAGATGCGGGCCTTCCGGCACGTGAACGATTCCTACAGTTACGGTCTCGGTCTCTACGAGTTCCGGCTCGGCGACGGCTGCCTGGGATACGGGCACAACGGCTATGTCAACGGCTTCGGTTCGCTGGCGCTGCGCAGTCCGGACGGGCGCTACGGCGTCACGCTGTCGGTCACCGAATCCGCCGACAACCGCTATACCGCCGCCCTGGACCGTTTCGTCGAGAACGTCATGTGCACGCCCTGACCTCCGCGGACGTGTCGGTGCCCGGTGCGAGACTCACGGCATGCGATGGGCGGTGGCGGAGACGGCGGAGGGGGTTCGGTTGTGCCCGCTGGATTCCGCGGGGCGGCCCGCGGGGCCGGTGGAGCGGGAATCCTCGCTGAGCGCGGCGGTGCGCGCGCGGCCGCAGGTGCAGCGGTGGGTGTGGCGCTCGACCGCGGAGATGTATCGCCGGCTGCTCGCGGACGGGGTACGGGTGCCGCGCTGCTACGACGTGGAGGCGGCGGAGTCGCTGCTGATCGGGCATCTGGAGGGACAGGCGGGCCAGCCGCGGTCGCTGGCGGCGGCGTGGGCCCGGTTGCATCGCCGGCCGGTGCCGCCGGACGCGCCCGCGCGCGCCGCGGAGACCCAGCCGTCGCTGTTCGACTCCGGGCCGGCGCCGTTGCCGCACGGTGTCGACGAGTTCACCGCGCTGCTGGCGGTGTACGCGGATCAGGTCGCGCGCACCGCGACCACGCGACATCCGGAGCGGATGCGGCTGCTGCTGGCCGCGGAGTCGGCGGGCATGCTGGTCGCCGCGGAGCTGGGGCGCGCCGGAATCCCGTGGCGCGCCGACGTGCACCGGGAACTGCTGGCGGAGCTGCTCGGCGAACGGATCGCGGGCGGGGAACCGCGCCGCATGGTGGAGCTGGCGCAGGAGGTGTCGCGGGCCTTCGGTGCGCGGGTGCGGCCGGATCTGCCCGCCGAGGTCATCAAAGCGTTCGGGCGGGCGGGCATTTCGCTGTCCTCGACCCGCAAGTGGGAATTGCGGGAGATCGATCATCCGGCGGTCGCGCCGCTGCTGGCCTACAAGTCGCTGTATCGCCTCTACACCGCGAACGGCTGGTCCTGGCTCGAGCAGTGGGTGCACGAGGGCCGCTTCCGGCCCGAGTATCAGCCCGGCGGCACGGTCACCGGGCGCTGGACCACCAATGGCGGTGGCGCGCTACAGATTCCGAAGATTGTGCGGCAGGCGATCCGCGCCGAGCCGGGCTGGCGGCTGGTGGTCGCCGACGCCGCCCAGATGGAACCGCGCATCCTGGCCGCGATCTCCCGCGATCCGGGGTTGATGGAGGTGGCCGGACGCGGCGAGGACATGTACGCGGATCTGGCGGTCCGCGCCTTCGGCGGTGACCGGGCCCAGGCCAAGCTCGCCATGCTCGGCGCCATCTACGGTCAGACTTCCGGTGACGCGCTCACCCACGTGGCCGAACTGCGCCGCCGCTATCCGGCCGCCATGGCCTATGTCGACGACGCGGCGGCCGCCGGCGAACAGGGCCGGCTGGTGCGCACCTGGCTGGGCCGCACCTGCCCGCCCGCCACCGCCGCCTCGTTCGACCCGGAGGCCGGTACGACGCCCGCCGCCCGCGCCCGTGGGCGCTTCACCCGCAATTTCGTCGTCCAGGGCAGCGCCGCCGAATGGGCGCTGCTGGTGCTGGCCGGTCTGCGCAACAGCATCGCCGATGCCGGGTTGCGCGCCGAGCTCGTCTTCTTCCAGCACGACGAGGTGATCGTGCACTGCCCGGCCGAGGAAGCCGAGACGGTGGCCGCGGCGATCGCCTCGGCCGGTACGGTCGCGGGCCGAATCGCCTTCGGCGCCACCCCGGTTCGGTTCCCGTTCAGCACCGCGGTGGTCGAATGCTACGGCGACGCCAAATGATCCGGGCCCGCGAAATCCGCTGATTCGCGCCGCGCTCGCGCCCGGCGGCCCACAATGGGTGCCCCGGGTGCGCAACCGCGAGGGTAGCGGCGGCCGAATCGGGAATAGCCGAGACAGAGGGCCGGACGGCGAGGTTATGAGGTGATCCGGATGCTGAACCAGCCTCGGCCGGTGACGCGCATGTGGCGATTGCGTCCGTGGAACACCAATCCGCTGATGCGCGCGTCGGACCGCTGCGAGATCCTGGTCCGGATCGTGGCCGTGCTGCTGGTGCTGCTCGCGGTGCCGGTGGCCGGCGCCGCGGGCACGGCGAGCTACGACAATGCCGCGACCCGGATCGCCGCCGAGAACGCCACCAAGATGGCGGCGCCCGCGATCGTGGTCGAATCCCCGGCGCCGCTGCCCGCCCCGCTGAACCGGTCCGGGGACAGTCTGGATCTCTACACCGCGCCGGTGCGCTGGACCTGGCAGGATCGTCCCGGCACCGGGACCGTCGAGGTGCCGGGCACCGCCGCGCCGGGCGACGAGGTGCGGGTCTGGCTCGGCCCGGACGGCAATCCGGTGCCCGCGCCGCTGCCGTCCAGCAGCGCCGCCACCGCGGGCATCGGGACCGCCCTGACCATGCTGTGCGCGCTCTGGGGCGCGGCGTTGGCGCTGGTGTGCGGCACCGCGTGGCTGCTCGGGGCCCGTCGCGGCGCGACCTGGGCGCGTGAGTGGCGCGCGATCGATCACCGGATCGGCGGCGAGGACCGGCGATAGCGCGACCCCCGGGAAATGTGACCTGCGACCTCACGGGTGGGTGGCGGGCCACAGTGAAAATGCGGCCCTGATTAGCATCGATGGCGCGAACGTATCGACGAACCCCGAGGATCTGTGTTGACTACCGAACAGCTCGATCGCTGGAACGCCCAGGAAGCCGCCGCCGAGGCGATGATTCCCCTCATCGGCACGCTGTACCGGGGGAAGGGTGTGACGATCCTGCTGCACAGCCGGCCGCTGGTGAACAAGTCGGTGATCAGCATCCTGCGCACGCACCGCTTCGCGCGTCAGATCGAGGGTGAAGAGCTGTCGGTGGACGAGACCCTGCCCTTCCTACAGGTGCTCGCCGAGCTGGATCTGGGCCCGTGCAAGATCGATCTCGGCCAGCTCGCCATGGGCTACCGCATCGACAACCGCGGCCTGTCGGTGCGCGAGTACGCCGAGACCGTGCTCAGCGAGGTGCTCGACGGCAACAAGGCGCAGTCGGCGGGTCCGCGCGATGTGGTGCTCTACGGCTTCGGCCGGATCGGCCGCCTGGTCACCCGCCTGCTGATCGAGAAGGCCGGCTCCGGCAACGGCTTGAACCTGCGGGCCGTGGTGGTGCGCAAGGGCGGCGCGGACGATCTGATCAAGCGAGCCTCGCTGCTGCGCCGCGACTCGGTGCACGGCAAGTTCAACGGCACCATCAAGGTCGATGTCGAGAACGAGACGATCACCGCCAACGGCAACGTGATCCGGTTCATCTACAGCAACGACCCCACCACCATCGACTACACCGAGTACGGGATCAACGACGCGATCCTGATCGACAACACCGGCAAGTGGCGCGACCGCACCGGCCTGGAGCAGCATCTGCGCCCGGGCATCGCCAAGGTGGTGCTGACCGCGCCGGGCAAGGGCGATGTCCCGAATATCGTGCACGGCGTCAATCACCGTGATCAGGATGTGTCGCAGCGGATCTTCTCCTGCGCCTCCTGCACCACCAACGCGATCGTGCCGCCGCTGAAGGCGATGGAGGACGAGTACGGCATCATCCGCGGCCACGTGGAGACGGTGCACTCGTTCACCAACGACCAGAATCTGCTCGACAACTACCACAAGGCCGATCGCCGCGGCCGGTCCGCGCCGTTCAACCTGGTGCTCACCGAGACCGGAGCCGCGTCGGCGGTGGCCAAGGCGATGCCGGACTTCCAGGCCAAGATCACCGGTAACTCGATTCGCGTTCCCACGCCGGATGTCTCGATGGCGATCCTGAATCTGCAGTTGAAGCAGGAGACCACCAAGGCCGACGTGCTGGCCTACCTGCGTCAGGTGTCGCTGTCGGGTCCGATGAGCCGCAACCTGGACTACACCGCCGCCACCGACGCGGTGTCCAGCGATTTCATCGGTTCGCGCGCGGCGTCGATCATCGACGCCAACGCGACCATCGTCGAGGGTGACACCGCGATCCTCTACGTCTGGTACGACAACGAATTCGGTTACTCCTGCCAGGTGGTGCGCACCGTGCAGTACATCTCGGGTATCGAGTACCCGACCTACCCGCAGCTGGACAGCATCGGCGCCGATCGCGTGCTGACCGGCGCCGAAGCGTAGCTCACTGCGCCGTCGGGACCCAGGCCCCCTGCTCGTGGAGCAGGGGGCCTTCGCGGTGGCGGGAGGGCTGATGCCAGCGGAATTCGTCGGTGGGGGTCAGTTCGGTGGTGGCGACGGACATGCGCTCGCCGGGCAGTAGCCGGTCCGCGGGGGCGAGTGCGGTGGCGCGGTCCAGGAATTCCGCGCGCAGGCGGTCGAGTTCGCTGTTCGGGAACAGGGTCGGTTCGCAGTACTTCTCGACCGCGGTCTGCCAGATGTCGGCGGCCGGGCTCGGGAGGCCGAGAGTGACCTCCTCCCAATGGATCACCGTCATGCCGGCCGGGCGCAGCAGGGCGTCGACGGAGTCCCGGGTGCACGGGTCGGCGCGGTGGTGCTCGGGTGGCAGCGCGTCGAACAGGGGCCGGGTGACGGTGAAGAACAGGTCGTAGCCGCTGCCCAGTTCCGGGCGGGCGGGCATCGAGGCCACGAAGCGGCCGTTGGGTGCGAGGACCCGGGCGGTTTCGGCGACGACCGGACCGGCTTCGGGCAACTGCGCCAGCGCCATGTGCGAGATCACCGCGTCGAAGGAGTCGTCGGCGAAGGGTAGTTCCTCGGCGCGACCGAGATACAGCGCGGCATCGGCCAGTTCCGGTCGGCTGTGCGCCACCGCCAGTTCGTGCTCCGACATGTCAACGCCCGCAAGATGTTTCGCGCCGCGAGCGGCGAGCAGGGCGAGTAGCGCGCCGTCGCCGCAGCCGATATCGAGGAAGCGCTGCGCGCCCGCGGCCCGCTCGGCCAGCAGGTGATAGCTGGCCCGGCCGTCCGGCAGCGGGTTGGTCTGGACGCCGGGCTGGGTTGCGCACGCTGACTCCATGCGGACAATCTATCGTGCCCGGCCGTCGAACAGTATTGCCACGGTGCGGATTTCAGCTACACCTAACATTCGCGCCCGCGGCCGTCCATCCGGTGCGGCGGTCCGGTGGCATCTGGCTGCCGCCGTCGGAGCCGGTCGGCGGGGCGAATCTCTCGTTATGGCAGCGGTATCCGTGCCGAGGTCACCGTTTCGTCAGGAAACAGGAACGTCAGCAATTTTCGGGAACACCTCATTCGAGCCGGGCGCGACCCGGAAGCACGAAAATTAAGAAGTACCATTATGCGTAGAGCAACGGCGCTCTTCGCCGCTTTACTGTTGGCCATCCTCATTTCCCTTATCGACCTCGCCGCGCCGAAGGCGAATGCCGATCCCTGCACCGGGGATTGGGCCATCGGCATCGGCGGCCTGGGGGACAACACATCGTCGGTGTTCGTCCCCTTCGTTCATCAACCCGTCGGCTACAACTCCGCTGACGCGCTGTCCGGTCTGAACGAACTCCACCGGCTGTTCTGGTCGCATCGCGACCAGTGCCCGGGCGATCATATCCGGCTGATCGGGCACAGCCAGGGCGCGGCCATCGTGCACGCCTGGGTGACCGCGAATCAGCATGTCGGCAATGCCAATGCCATTCTGCTGGCCGACCCCAAGCGGGCTCCCGGTCCCGGCTGGGGCGGTGTGTCCTCGACGCCGGGCAGCGGGCTCGTCGGTTATCCGCTGGCGGGCGTGGACGATTGGTTCGGCCCGTTCCCGACCCTGACCGTCTGCAATCGCGACGATCAGATCTGCGACACCTCCGCGGGCTGGTGGGGTTATCTGTTCGGCGGTGCGCACAGCCGATACGATTTCAACGTCTGGAATTACGGCGCCTGGGATTCCGGCGTCTGGTACCGGTAACCGGTGCGTAGGAGAGGGCCGGTACCCGTGCGGTACCGGCCCTCTTCGACTGAATTCATGCCCCGGGGAGGTGCATACGGCCACGTCGGCGAAGGTGACCTGACACGTGGCGGCGGTAGGGCCGCGGAATTGATCCGCAAATCGTGGCGACCTCACTCCGAACACCTGAATCTTCCGCTGCCGGACGAGTGTTCAGCCATTGTCGGATGCCGAGCGAATTATCACTTTCCGGTGCAAAAGTAATCGAGCTGTCCAGGGTGCTTGCCGCCGAAATTACCCAGCTGCGCCGAACCAGCGGCGCAGGTGCGCGTCCAGCTCCGCCTGTTCGTCCCCGAGCCAGGCCACATAGCCGTCCGGGCGCAGCAGCACGGCGGGCGCGTCCACCTCGGCCGCCGGATCGACGACGCGCTCGACCCGATCCGACCACCCCGCCGCCGACAGCCCGCCAGTGCGGTCCAGCAGCAGACCCTTTCCGCCGCGCAGGATTTCGAAGAGCCGGCCCGAGCCCACCGGAATATCCCGCAGCCGGCGGCCGAGCAGGGCGGGGCCGGGGCCGAGGTCGTAGCGGACCCCGATCGCGGTCACCTGCTCGGTGAGCAGGCGGCTCACCGCCTCGATCTCCATCAGCTCGGCGACGAGGTCGCGCACCGCCCGCGGGCCCGGTTCGGGGAGCAGCATCTGCATCTGGGCGCGGGTGGTGCCGAGCACGTGGGCCGCGACCGGCCGCCGCTCCGCCTCGTAGGTGTCCAGCAGGTCCGCGGGCGCCCACCCGTGCACGGTGGCCGCGAGCTTCCAGCCCAGATTGCAGGCATCCTGGATGCCGAGATTGAGGCCCTGTCCGCCGACCGGCGGATGGACGTGCGCCGCGTCGCCCGCCAGCAGCACACGCCCGGTCCGATACTGTTCGGCCAGCCGGGTGGCGTCGCCGAAGCGCGACAGCCAGCGTGGCGAGTGCGCGCCGAGATCGGTGCCCGCGGTGGCCTTGAGCTGCCGGGTGAACTCCTCGAAGGTGGGCGGGGCCGACCGGTCCTGCGCCACCTCGGCGGCGGGTGTCAGCACCCGGTAGCCGCCGGACGCGAGTGGCATTGCGCCGAAACGTAATTGGGTCTTGCGCACCTCGGTGTTGACGGCGGTGACGGTATCCGGGTCGGCGGTCAGCTCCATCTCGCCCAGCAGGGTGTCGACGTGGCTCGGTTCGCCGGGGAAGCCGATGCTCAGCAGCGTGCGCACCGTACTGCGGCCGCCGTCGCAGCCGACCAGGTACCGCGCCCGCAGCCGGGTGCCGTCGGCCAGTTCGGCGGTCACGCCCTGCTCGTCCTGGGTCACCTCGGTGACCGCCTGACCGCGCCGGATCTCCGTGCCGACCTCGAGGGCGTGTTCGAGCAGCAGCCGGTCGGTGATGTTCTGCGGAATGGCGAGCGTGTAGGGGTGCGCGGTGTCCAGATCGGCCGGTGGCGGCTTCGGAATTCCGGCGAAGAAGCCGCCGACCGGATGTTTGGTCCCGTGTTCGAGGAATCGCTCGAGCAGTCCCCGCTGATCCAGGAGCTCGATACTGCGCACGTGCAGGCCCAGCGACCGCACGATCGGAGTCGGCTCGCTGTCTCGTTCGATCACCACGGTCCGCACCCCGTACAGCCGTAATTCGGCGGCCAGCATGGTCCCCGTCGGCCCGCCACCAACGATGATCACATCGATCATGAGCAATCCCACTTCCCTGTGATCCCGCGTTTCCGCAGGTAATCGGCTTCCGGCCGACGATTGTGCGCCATACCCGGGGCCTTGCCGCAAGCCCCCGGGTGCGCGTTATGGTGAAAGGGGAAGGGATCGGAGTTCAGCGCGGGGGCTGGTTCATATCTCGATTCGTGGTGGGGATCTCGATACTGATCGGCATCCGGAGCTCGGCCAGGTAGACGAGCGCGGCCTGGCGCAGGAACTCGTCGAAGAGCCAGTAGGCGTCGGGGGCCAGCGGCACGACCGGCAGCAGGCCCTCGCGCACGGCGATGAACGGGCCCCAGCTCAGGCGCAACAGCGGATCCCAGACCGGTTCGCGGGCGATGGCCAGGCCGTCGGCGATCGGGTCGCCGAGCAGGAAGCGGGTGAAGGCGCCCAGCACCGGCTTGGTCAGGATGGCCAGATCGAGCTGGGCGCCCAGGCGCAGCAGCCGGTCGGCGAGCCGGGCGCCCTCGGGGGTGGCGGCCAGGATCGGGTCCAGCACCTGCGCCGCTTGGGACTCGGCCTCCGGCCAGCTCGCCGGAATGTACTCGTCGCGCACGCCGAGCATGTGCGCGGCCACCTGCCAGGAGTGCAGGAACGCCTCGGATTCGGGCGCCGGGATCGGCACGCGCCAGGCGGTGAGATGCCGCATGACGGTGGTGGGCAGGCTGTGCCAGGTCACCATGATGTCGTTCTGGCTGATCGGGATGTCCTCGTCGGCGACGAAGGCCCAGTGCGGCGACTGCGGGAGCAGATGGCGCACCGCCGCGTGCACCAGCCGGGTCTTGACACAGGTGACCACCATTTCGCCGTCGGGGGCGTAGGCGTTGTGGGTACCGATGTCATAGCCCAGTTTCGCGGTCTTGGAGATGCGGTCCTTGAGGTCGTGGCCGCCCTGGGAGTAGTAGACCGCGCGGGCCTCCTTGGGGATGACGGTGCTCATCATGCCGCTGGCCAGCCCGTACAGGACCCCGAGGTACAGGCCGCGCTTCTTGTTGAATTCGACCGCGGTGGCGAGTTTGCCCTGGTCGGCCCATTGGGGCAGGCGGCGGGCGTATTCCATGAACTCGTGCAGGTCCGCGGGTAGGCCGGCGGGCAGGGGCTGGCCGTTTCTGGTCCAGGTCCGCAGCAGGGCGTTGACCCGGGGGACTTCGCCGCGTTCGATCACCCCGGCGACCACCGGGTCGGCTTCGGGGTCCCACACGGTCAGGGGGTCGGCGCCGTCGCCGTCGCCGGCGACCGATCCCTGCGGCGACCAGGTCCATGGTTCGGCTCGGGCGGGTGCGATGGCGCCGAAGGCGCCGAGCGCGCCCAGGGCGCCACCGACTTTGAACGCGTCGCGTCTGCTGAATCCATCCACCGTCGCCACTCCTCATCGAGCTTGTTCTGCGAAGAATTCTTAGTAACTTAACTCGAGGATGGACAGGTGTCCGGGCTTTGGTCGATATTGGTGTCAAGCCGACTTGAGAGCTGAAAGATCGGTAACAACATCATGATTCGGCGGCGGCAGCGGCATGTAAGACGGCCTCCGCGGCTTTCTAGTTCTATTAGAATTGCTGGACACTTACGAAAGGCGCTCGCGAAAACGGTACGCGCACGGCACTATTCGAGGCTGTGCCACACACACTCGCCGACGTCCTGCCCTCCGTCGCCGCCTCCTTCGGGCTGCCCGCCGCCGATCCGCTCGGCATCGCACCCAACCGGGACATGGTGGTATTGCTCATCGACGGTCTCGGCGCCGAACTGCTGACCCGCCACCGCGCGGTCGCGCCCACACTCGCCGCGCACGTGGTCGCGACCCTGGCCACCGGCTTCCCGGCGACCACCGCCACCAGCCTGGCCAGCCTCGCGCTCGGCGCGCCGTGCGCTACGCACGGCATCATCGGCTACTCCTTCGCCCTGCCCGACACCGGCTCGCACCGACTGTTCAACTCGCTGCGCTGGCGCTTCGACGGCGCCACCGGCCCGGACGCGCGCGCGGATCTGCCGCCCGAACAGGTGCAACCGCATCGGAGCCGGTTGCAGGACCTCGCCGCGCACGGCGTCGATGTGCACTATGTCGTCCCCGCCTATCAGCGGACCTCCGGTCTGACCCGCGCGGTGTTCCGGGCCGTCGGCACCGTGCACCCGGCCACCACCCTGGACCAGGTGCGGGACGGAATCCTCGCGGTCGCGAATCATTCCGGCACCGGCTCACGATTCGCCTACGCCTACTTCCCGGATCTCGACGGGATGGGCCACCTGCACGGTCCCGGCTCCCAGCCGTGGCTGGCGGTGTTGCGCGACCTCGAAGCCGTCGTGGCCGACCTGCTGAGCGCACTGCCCGGCACCTGCACCCTGCTCATCACCGGCGACCACGGAATGATCCACGCGGACACCGTGATCGACCTCGACGCACGGCCCCGGCTGCACCAGGAGGTCCGGCTGATCGCGGGCGAAGCGCGCGCTCGCCACGTGTACCTCGAGCGGCCCGACGCGCTCGCCGACGTCCAGGCCGCCTGGACCGCCGAACTGACCGGCCATGCCCGCGTGGTCAGCCGGGAACAGGCGCTCGACGAACACTGGTTCGGGCCGACGCCGCCAGAACCGGTCATCGCGCACCGGATCGGCGACCTGCTGGCGGTCGCCGAGGGGCGCAGTGTGCTCTACTGCCCGCAGCGCGAACCGCTGGAGTCCTCGCTGGTCGGCCACCACGGCGCCTGGACCGCCGACGAACAGTTGGTCCCGCTGATCAGCAGTCGTCCCACAGCGTCGTGATCCACCGCCGGGTGTCCGCGGGATCGATGACATCGTCGAGTTCGAGGACCGCCGCGGCATTGAGCGCTGTGCTGTTGGCGTAGGCGAAGTGCACCATCGCCTGGAAGGTGCGCTCGCGCTCGGCCGGATCCGCGATGGCTTCCAGTTGCTTGCGGAAGCCCAGCCGCACAGCGCCTTCCAGACCCATGCCGCCGATTTCGCCGGTCGGCCAGGCGATCACGAAGCGCGGACTGCGGAACGAACCGGCCGCCATCGCCTGCGCGCCGAGCCCGTAACCCTTGCGCAGGACGACGGTGCCCAGCGGCACCGTCAAGGCGGCGCTGTCGATGAACAGCCGCGCGAACTTGGTCACCGTGGCCTCGCGCTCGGCCTCCGGGCCCACCATGAAACCCGGTGTGTCACACAGGGAGACGATCGGCAGGTCATGCGCGTCGCACAGGCGCAGGAAGGCGCTGAGCTTCTCGGCGGCCGGTGCGTCGATCGCGCCGCCGAGATGGTGGCCGTTGTTGGCGATCAGGCCGAGCGGGCGGCCCTGCACCCGCACCAGCGCGGTCACGATGCCGACACCCCAGTCGGCGCGCACCTCCAGCACGGAGTCCACGTCGACGATCGCCTCGATCGCGGCGCGCACCTCGTAGGCGCGTAACCGGTTCTCCGGCACCACATGCCGGGCCAGCCGCGGGTCCGGTGCGGTCCAGTCGGCCGGGGCCGGTCGGAAGTAGGCCAGGTAGCGGCGGGCGATCGCGACCGCGTCCGCCTCGTCGCGGGCCACGATGTGCACCACGCCGTTGCGCCGCTGCACCTCGACCGGGCCGATGTCCTCCGGCGCGTACACGCCGAGCCCGCCGCCCTCGATCATGGCGGGGCCGCCCATGCCGATATTCGCGTCCGGCGTGGCGATCACGACATCGCAGATACCGAGCAGGGCGGCGTTTCCCGCGAAGCAGCGGCCCGAGACGATGCCGATCAGCGGGACGCGTCCGGACAGCGCGCCCATGGCGCGGAAGGTGGTCACCTCGAGGCCCGAGACGCCGTGATAGTCGGTGTCGCCGGGCCGCCCGCCGCCGCCCTCGGTGAAGAACACCACCGGCAGCCGCTGCTCGTGCGCGAGTTCCAGGATCCGGTCGGTCTTCTCGTGATTGCGCATGCCCTGGGTGCCGGCCAGCACCGTGTAGTCGTAGGACAGCACGGCGGCGCGCCGGGATTCGATGGTGGCGACACCGGCGATCAGGCCGTCGGCCGGTGTGTTCGCCCGCAGATCGTTGTCGTTACGGCGCCCGCGCTGTGCGGCGATGGCCAGGGCGCCGTACTCCCGGAAGCTGCCCGCGTCGACCAGATCGGCGATGTTCTCGCGCGCGGTCCGGCGGCCCAGGCGGTGGCGTCTGGCCACGGCGTCCGGGCGGGCGGCGTCCTGGCCGATGCGGTGGCGTTCGAGCACCTCCGCGAGGTCCGGGCGGAGCGCGTCGAGGTCGAGTTCGACAGTCTCGGTGGTGGTTTCGCCGTGCTCGGCGGCCGTCCAGGTGAGCAGTAGCGTGTCCTGGTCGACAACGGTGCCCGTCTCGACCAGGGTGCGAGCTACCAGCAGTGGGGCCTCGGCCCGCACCACGTGCTGCATCTTCATCGCCTCCAGCACCGCGACTTCGCCGCCGGCCGGGACCACGGTCCCGGGTGCGGCGAGGGCGACCACCGTGCCGCTCATGGGGGAGCGCACGGCAGGCTCGTCGTCGAGAACAGCTGTTTCCGGCGAGGTTTCGCCGACGGTCGCCGCTCGCGCGCCGGAGTCGGGTTCGTTGTCGTGCGGTGTGATGGTGTGCGGTGTTCTCGACTCGTCGGCAGATCGTGCCCCGTCGGGGAGGGGCGTGGTTTCGGGTGATGCGGCCCGCAGCTGTTCGGCGTGCTGCTCGAACCAGGTGGTGGAGACCGGACCGGTATCGGCGAGTGCGGCCAATACGGCGCGTAGGAGTGGCGCGTTGGTGTCGACACCGGAGACCACGAGTTCGGCCAGGGCGTCCGAACAGCGTTGCAGGGCAGCGGAATAGGACGGTGCGCGCGCGATCACCTTCGCCAGCAGGGCATCGAAGTCGGGGGTGATTCGGGTGCCCGGGCGGGCGTGCGTGTCGACGCGCACGCCCGCGCCGGTCGGTGCAGCGAAGTGGACCAGTGTGCCGGTGCTGGGCAGTAGATCGCCTGTGGCGGCGAGGTGTTCGGCGTTCACTCGGGCTTGGACGGCGAATCCGCGCGAAGCCGATGCGGGAAGGCCGAGTTCGCCGATGGTCGCGCCACGCGCCAGAGCCAATTGCACCGCAACCAGATCCAGCCCGGTCGTTTCCTCGGTCACCGTGTGCTCGACCTGGAGGCGTGGATTCACCTCCAGGAACCAGGCGTCCTGGCCGGTGACCAGGAACTCGACGGTGGCCAGGCCACGCAGTCCGACCGACTCGACCAGCCGCGCCGCATCATGGTGCAGCCGATTCCGCAGTCCAGCATCGAGATTCGGTGCGGGAGCGATCTCGATCAGCTTCTGCCGCCGCCGCTGCACCCCGCAATCGCGATCACCCACCGCGACGGCCTGCGTCCCGTCCCCGACCACCTGCACCTCGATATGGCGCGCGTCGGCCGCCAGCGCCTCCGCATACAGCGTGCCGTCGCCGCAACTCGCCAGCGCTTCCGCTCGGCACCGCGCGACCGCCTCCGCCACTTCTCCCGATTCCCGGACGATTCGCTGCCCACGCCCGCCACCCCCGTGTGCGGCCTTGACCATCACCCCACCCGGATGCGCCTCGAGCAACGCGGCGATCGCAGCCAGCTCCGGATCGGCCGTATTCGTCACCGACTGGCCGTGAACCGCGTCGGTGGTCGCGTCGGCGTGCGTCGTCTTCACGGCCACCTCCGAGACCATTGCGTGGGCATCCTGTTCGGCCCGGGTCGTATACGGAGTCGGCGTAGCGCTGGTGGTGATCCGTTCACCGTTGGTCGCGGCGGGGGTGAGGTCTGTCGTCGAAGCCGGTGTGGCAGCGGTCGCGGGGTACGCGGTGGTGGCGGGCAGGACCGGCAGTCCCGCCGCGGTGGCGGCGGCGCGGGCGGCGAGTTTGTCGCCGAAGGTGCGCAGCACGTGCGGGGCGGGACCGACGAAGACCAGGTCGGCGGCCGCGCAGGCGGCGGCGAATTCGGCGTTCTCGCTGAGGAATCCGTAGCCGGGATGTACCAGGGCACCGGGGCCTGCGGTCCGGGCGGCCGCGAGCACGGCCGCGATGTCCAGGTAGGCGGCGGCGCCGGTACCGGGCAGCGGCACGACCTGGTCGGCGAGGTGGGCGGCGAGCGTCGGCTGCTCCGGTGCGGTGCACAGCGCGTAGGTCGTGGCGCCTTGCTCGCGGGCGGTGCGCAGTACTCGGACGGCGATTTCGCCGCGATTGGCGATGACTACCTTCACGCGGCACAGTCTGCTTTGACATTGGCGTCAATGTCAATGGACGGCTAGGCTGCTCTCGTGACACAGGCCTGGGCGGTGCGGGATGCCCGCGAGCGCACGCAGACCGCGCGGCACCGCGCCCTGCTCGACGCCGCGGCACGGGTGTTCGCGGCCCGCGGATACGAGGACACCACCGTCGCGGCGATCACCGCGGAGGCCGGAGTATCCCGGGCGACGCTGTATGTCTACTTCGCCTCGAAGGAAGAGATCTTCCACGCCCTGGCCGAACGCGTCCGCGACGATTTCCTGGCCGCCCAGGAATTCGACAGCACCGACGACGATCCGCGCGCCGCGCTCGCCGCCACCGTCCATGCCTACGCCGCCGCGGTTCTCGCTGCCGGCCCGCTGCTCCGCCTGATCGATCAGCGCGGCGCGGTCGATCCGCGCCTCGCCGCGCTCGCCACCGAGATCAACGAACGCCCCCTGCGCCGCTTCACCCGCTACCTCGATCGCCAGGCCCGCGCCGGCACCATCACCCCCACCGCCTCCCATCGCGTGCTCGCCGAAACCATCGGTTACACCGTCACCCACGGCATGCTCGCCCGCCGTGACGCCCCACCGGCCACCCGCACCGCCTTCCTGGACGACCTGGTCCGCGTCAGCGAAACCCTTCTGGGTCTGAGTGATTAGCCGATGCGCCACCGACTCGCGCCGGTGACACTCACGGCCTGAGCACGAACCGCTACCGGAGCCATGCGCTTGCGGGAACCCGCCCGAATGCGTTACCTGCGGCCATGAATCGCTGCTAGGGCGCGGATTACGTTGTGCGCCCGCGAGGTTCAGCGGCGAACGGCGCCGCTGTCCTGGGGCAGTTCCTGCGGGGGAGTGGTGCGGGGCTGGTGGGGGTTCGGGGAACGGTCGGGCTGGTCGCGGTAGCTGCGGGCGACCAGGGCCGAGCGCAGGTACCAGAGGCCGCTGGCCTGGCTGGGATCCAGGCCGGTGATGGCGGCGATGCGCTTGAGGCGGTAGTCGACGGTGTTGGTGTGCACGTGCAGCGCGTGGGCGGTGCGCTGGCGATTGAGATTGTTGCTGATGTGCAGGTGCAGGGTGCCGAGCAGTTCCGGATGCGCGTCGAGCGGATCCAGCAGCGTGCACAGTTGTTCGCGGCCGGGACCGGGCCGGGTGAGCTGGAATTCGAGGGCGAGGTCGTCGAAGCGGTAGAGGCCGCGTTCGAGTCGCAGCCGCTGCACCATGTCCAGCAGTTGATGGGCCTGGTCGGCGGCGCCCGGGATGTCGGCGGTGGCGGCGGTGACCAGCGCCGCGGTCACCGGCACCTGCCCGGCCTGCGACAGGGTGGCGACGAGGCGGGCCAGATCCACGGTGCCGGTATCGGGTACGAGCAGAGTGCCGCCGTCCACGCTGAGCAGCGACAGCACGGTGTCGCCCGCGGCGCTCAGCGCGGCCTGCACCCGGCGCAGTTTGCGCCGCGCGACCACGGTGCGGTCCACGCCGGGATGCGCTTCCTCCGGATGCGGCGGGATCGACAGCGCCAGCACGTGATACCGGTCGGCGATCTCGATCCCGGATTCGCGCGCCATGGTCGAGGTGGGGTGCCCGGCCAGCAGTGCGGAGGTCATGGTGTGCACGCCGTGATGGTGCTCGCGGACCACCGAACGCAGTTCTCGCACATAGGCTTTGGAGACCGCGGTGGTCATGGTGTCGAGCAGGTCGACCACGATGCGCGCCCCGCCGATCAGGTCGTCGTAGTCGCCGCGGCGCAGTACCAGCAGTTGCGGGTCGTCGTCGTGACTGTGGCCGGTGGCCGTGCTGGAGACGACCAGGTCCAGCCCGATCCGGAAGCCTTCGTGCATGGCGCGGTGCACGGTGTCGATCGGCACGCCTTCGCGCGCCCACTGTGCGGCGGTGTGCTCGAGCCGGCGGATCTTCTCGGGGGCGTCGGTGCCGTCGATCATGCTGACCGCCAGTTCCAGGCATACGCGGGTGATCGAGGTGACGTCGCCGTCCAGGGATTCGCCGGGCAGCGTGCGGCAGGGGGCCACCGTTTCCAGGAAGCGGCCGACCATCTCCCGCGATAGGGCACGGACATTGCGCAGCGGCTCTGCCAACGTGGTCGCCGGGCGGGTCGGGCCCGGGGTGTGCGACGTGTCCACGGTCATCGGTGACCTCTCTTCCGAACTTTGCCAGAGCGTTAGGTGTTACTCGCTCTAGCAGAAACCGTAAACTGTAATCCGACTCACCTTCTACTCCTCTTCGGAATCTTGGCCGTGCGGTCGGATTACCCGCTATCACCTGGGAAAACAGTTCACGTGGCGGTGGTCGGAGGAGTGGTGGAAGGGGCGATTGCTGGGGTGGCGCTCACTTTTTACGCAACGTTCGATATGCGCTCGGATTCCGTCCATGCCGTGATCATGCGCGCGGTCATCCGAATCGACTCCCGGCGGGCCTGTGGATCGACCTCCAGTGCCGCCGAGCGCAGCACCGCGGCGAAACAGGTGTTGATCAGCACGAAGGTCATCACGTCGTACTCGTGGTCGTCGCCCGGGCCGAGGATCTGGATCACCATGACCTTGACCAGCAGCCGCAGCCGGGGCTCGAATTCGGGAATGCCGCTGCTGTAGAACTGCACGCCCTCCACCAGGGCGCGCACCAGCCGGGCCTGGGTCGCCAGTTCCTCGGCGAGTACCTCGAGAATGCCGGTGATCATGTCCAGGGTGGACTGGTTCGACAACCCGAAGACCTGCTGGGTGAAGCGCTGCTCGATGGTTTCCAGCAGGCGGCGCAGCAGTTCCTCGACGATCACGCCGCGGTCGGAGAAGTAGCGGTAGACAGTGCCGATGCTGACGCCGGCCTCGGCGGCGATCCGGTTGGTGGAGGTATTGGGGATACCGCGTTCGCCGAACAACGTGGCGGCGGTGTCCAGAATGTGTTCCCGCGTCGCTTTCGCGCGTTCCTGGGCCGGGCGACGCCGCTGACCCGCCGTTTTGGACGACATCGAGACTCTCCTGCGGGCTCGGGAAAAGTGAGCGGCGCTCAGCTTAGTCCTGTGATCGGTCACCGCGTGGGCGAATTCCTGATCACGGTGTGCTGTCATGAGGTGAAATGTGGTGATTTCAGGGAGGTGTCATGACCGGTCGAGTCCCGAAGGGGCGGATCGTGCGCGGCGGGCGGATCGGCAAACTGGTAGCCGGTCAGGTCGTGCGCGGGGTCGGAACCCGACTGTCGATGATCGGGCGGCCGGAGCAGGCGCGTGAACTGCTGGCCGAACGCTCGACGCTACAGGCGGCGCAGCAACTGGTCACCGTGCTGGGCGGGCTCAAGGGCGCGGCCATGAAGGTCGGGCAGATGCTCTCGGTGCTCGATGTCGACCTGATGCCCGAATCACACCGGGAGTTGTTCCGGGTCAAGCTCGCCGAGTTGCGCGATCAGGCGCCGGAGGTGCCCTTCGCGGCCATGCGCACCGTGATCGAGGGTGATCTGGGGCCGCTGGCACGACATTTCGCGGATTTCGACGAGAACGCCATCGCGGCCGCCTCGATCGGTCAGGTCTACCGGGCCCGGCTGCACGACGGCCGCGAGGTCGCGGTGAAGGTGAAATATCCCGGCGTCGACGACGCCGTCGAGGCGGATATGCGCAATCTCGCATTGTTCAGCCGACTGTGGAAGTCGGTGCTGCCCAGTGCCGCCGACACCGAGGTACTCGAGGAGATCGCCCGCAATATCGGCGGCGAACTCGACTATCCGCGGGAAGCGCTGACCCAGCATCGCATCGCCGAACGCTATCGCGGGCACCCGTTCATCACGGTGCCCGACAGCATCGGCGAGCTGTGCGGGCCGCACGTGCTGGTGACGGAATTCGTTGCGGGACAGTCCTTCGACGAGATCCGCGAGCTGCCCGCCGCCGATCGCGACCGGATCGGCGAACTGGTCTACCGCTTCTATGTGGGCACGCTGTTCTCCGACTACGAATTCTGTGGCGACCCGCATCCGGGCAATATCCTGCTCGCTCCCGACGGGCGGGTCGGGTTCGTCGACTTCGGGCTCTACAACACGATGGATGTCGCGCATGTCGAACTGGAGCGCGAATGCCTGCTCGCCGCGGGCGAATACCGCGCGGACGACCTGTACCGGGCCTGGGTCGCCAACGGCATCCTCGACCCGGAATCCGGGGTGTCCGCACAGGAAGTCCTCGACTATGTCTGGGCGGCGGCGGGCTGGCACCTGCTCGACGAGGACATCACCATCACTCCCGAGCTGGCCACCGGCGCGGTGATCATGGCCGTCGATCCCCGGGCCGCCGAGTTCAAAGGCATGCGGTACCAGCGTCTTCCGGCGGAGCACGTGTTCTCCCGCCGCGCCGACCTGTTCACCTTCGCGGCGCTCGGCCAGTTGCGCACCACCAACAACTGGCATCGAATCGCCCGCGAATGGCTCTATCGGGAGGCTCCGGCGACAGCGATCGGTCGTGCGGTGGCGCGCTGGAAGTCGTGATCAGCCGTGTGACATCGACATCGGCGCCGGCGTCTGCCCGGGGGCGAGGGCCAGGAACTGGCCCATCATGCCGTGATCCTCGTGCAGCAGCAGATGGCAGTGGAACATGTAGGGGTAGGTCGGGTCGGTGTGCGCGCCGAACCGCATGGCCAGCGTGTAGCTGGAACCGGGCCGGGTGTAGACGGTGTCCTTCCAACCCGCCAACTCCGATGGCGGTGCGGCGCCGTCGATTTCGGTGACCTGGAACTGGACGTCGTGGATGTGGAAGTTGTGCGGCCAGTCGTCGGCATTGCGGACCGTCCACACTTCGACACTGTCCGGTGTGACCGTGAAGTCGATGCGGTTCATGTCCATGCGCTGCCGGTTGATCTGGAACCACTGGAGATCGAAGTGCCGCCGCGCGAGCGCGGCCGCCGCGGGCACCGGGGTCATCGGTACGAGTGCATCCGGTACGACCGCGGACGATCTCGGCTCCTTTGCGCCGCGCAGTTCCAGAATGTCGAAGGTGTCGTCGAAGCCGAATTCGCGGGCCCGGTCCGCGTCGAGCTCGCCGCGCTGTTCGATCGGTAAGGCGCGCAGCATGACTCGGTCATCGGGCTGGATCGGTACCACGATCTCGGCGCGCTCGCCCGGGCTCAACTGGATCCGGATCAGCGCAACCGGCCGTGGCAGCAACCCGCCGTCGCCGCCGATCAGCTGGAACTCGCGGTTGTCGGCGAATCCGAGGTGATAGAGCCGTCCGGAGGAACCGTTGAGCAGCCGGAGTCGAATCCGCGAGGTGCGGGCGCGGAAGTACGCTCCCGCAATGCCGTTCGTGACGATGGTGTCGCCGAGCAGGCCGACGTCGGTGGGATCGGATTCGTCCAGCCCGCCGTCCGCGCGGAATCGCCGATCCTGGATCACCAGCGGAATATCGTCCACCCCATAGTCGTTCGGTAGCGCGAGGGTGTCGGCGACGTCGTCGTCGAGCAGGAAGAACCCGGCCAGCCCCCGGTAGACGTGCTTCTCGGTGCCGCCGTGTGGGTGCGGGTGGTACCAGAGCGTGGCGGCCTGCTGCGCCACGGTCCACGTCGGCGTCCATTCCCCGCCCACCGCGATCGTCTGATGCGGCCCGCCATCCATCCGCGCCGGTACCCGCATGCCGTGCCAATGCAGTGTGGACGGCTCCGGCAACTCGTTGCGGACCCGCACGGCGACGGTCTCGCCGCGCCGCGCCCGCAGCGTCGGCCCGAGATACGGCCCATCGATTCCCCAGGTGGGCGTCCGTTTTCCCGCCAAGATCTCGGTGTTGCCCACCTGCATGGTCAACTGAAATCGCCGCACCCCATCGGCTCCGACCACGGATTCGGCCAAGGGTGGGATCGGCAGCGCTCGCGGCCCCGTCGCGACGGCCCGACGTGCGCAGCCGACCGCGACCGGCGCGATGGCGAGCCCGGCCAGAAAACCTCTACGCGAAACACTCATGCCGAAATCCTGCTGACGATCAACCCGCCGCCCCTCCTGCCCTGAGCCGTGAATCGACCCGTGGAACCTCCGCCTCGCGACCCTTGCGGCATGGTTTGCGCTGTGGTAGCCACTGTCCGCACAGCATTGCTGCGGATCGGTTCGAGCCGCTGCCCGACGGCTTGGACACGACCCGGCGCGCGGATCGGATGCGGGCACCACGTTCGCGGAGTTCACTGCCGAATCGAAGCGTCCGCCCCCCCGGGGTTGGAGTTCGCATGCTCGTTTGCGTGATCGATGGCGCGATCGGGCGGGTGTTGTCGCTGCTCGGCTTGTGAAGTGGCGGCTGCGGAGGGCCGCCGACTATTTGCTGCCGGGTAGCGGACGTGCTGTCAACTCCTCCCGGGGGACGAGTCGGCACCGGGGCGGCGTCGCTTACCGTGGGCCGGTGAGCGAATTCGTTTTCCGCCGTGACCGGTGGTTGCTGCTGCGCTGTGTGCCGTTGGTGCTGGTGCCGTTGCTGCTGCTGGCGAGTACGTTCCCGGGGGAGTTCCGGGTGCCCGTGGGTTACTGGGTGCTCGCGATGACGGCGGCGGCGTTGTTCGCGCTGGGGAATCGGTGGCCGCTCACGGTGTCGGTAGCGCTGTCGGTGCTGGCGGTGCCGATGTTCCTGACCGATGCGTGGGGGCTGTCGGGACTGGTGCCCTACGTGGCGGCGGTGGCGTTGGTCGACGCGGTGGCGCGCACGCACCGGCGCGGCGCGGTCGGGCTGGTGACGGGATGCTGGGCGGCGGCCGTGCTGATCGGGCTGTGGTTCGATCACGTGCCGTTCCGGCGGGGCGCGATCGCGCTGGAGGTCGTCGCGTACGCGGGGCTGCCGCTGCTGCTCGGCCTGTATCTGCGGGCCCAGCGCGATCTCGCCCGGAAGTTCCGGCTGGAGGCGGTGGCCGCCGAACTGCGCCGGGCCGAGGCCGAAGAGCGCACCCGCGCCGCCGAACGCGCCGCCATGGCCCGCGAACTGCACGACCTGGTCGCCCATCACATGGCCTCCATCGTGCTGCGCATCGAGGTCGCCCGGTATGTGCTCGACGACCCCGACCCGCGGGTGGTCTCGGTACTCGACGACGTGCACGCCGCCGCCTCCGATTCGCTCACCGATATCCGCCGGCTCCTCGTCGCCCTGCGCGACCCCGATCTCGGCGCTGTCGCCCTCGTCGAATCCGGCACCCTCGGCCGCGAGATCGCCGCGGCGGTCGATCGCGCCCGCGCCGCGGGCTTCACCGTCGACGCCGACCTGGAACCCGACCTCGCCGGCCTGGACGCCGTCGGCCGCCTCACCCTCCTGCGCGTGGTCCAGGAATCCCTCACCAACGTCATGAAGCACGCCGATCCCGCAGCGCCGGTAACCGTCCGAATGTCCTACGCCGACAAGGGAATAGCGGTCCAGATCATCAACAGGGGCCACGGCGACGCACACCCCTCGGGGCACGGTCTGATCGGAATCCGCGAACGTGTCGACATCGCAGGCGGCACCCTCACCGTCGGTCCCGGTGTCGGTCGCGCCGGTTCGGGTGTGCCGGTGGTCGAATCGCGGATCGGGGAGCCCGCTGAGCGCGGGTGGATCGTCCGTGCGTGGTTGCCGCTGGTCTCGGCGCAGGAGGGTGTGCGGTGATCCGGGTATTGATCGTCGATGATCAGCGGCTGATTCGGGCGGGGTTGCGGATGCTGCTGGAATCGACCGACGACTTACAGGTCGTGGGTGAGGCGGGGGATGGTGTGGAGGCGGTGCGGGCCAGTGCCGAATCGGAGCCCGACCTGATTCTGATGGATCTGCGGATGCCGGGCCTGGACGGAGTGGCCGCCACCCGGCAGATAGTCGGATCCCGTCCTGCGGCAAAGGTTCTGGTGCTCACCACGTTCGACGACGACGATCATCTCTATCCGGCGCTCGCCGCGGGCGCGACCGGGTTCCTGGTCAAGGACACCGCCGCACCCGACCTGCTCGCCGCGATCCGGCGCGCCGTCGACGGTGACATGCCGTTCTCGCCCGCGCTGCTGCCGCGGTTGGTCGGCCGGGCGCTCGTGGCCCCGCGCGGCGCGCCCGATACCGTCGCGCTCACCCCGCGCGAACAAGAAGTGCTCGCCCTGGTCGGTGCGGGGCTGGGCAATCAGGAGATCGCGGACCGGCTGCACCTGGGCGTCACCACGGTGAAGACGCACGTGGGCAACCTCATGGACAAGACCGGCTGCGACAACCGCGTCCGCCTGGCGGTGTACGCGTACCGCCGCGCCGAATCCCACTAGAACGTGTTCTATATTTGGGGCACCCGTTCCGGCGATCCGTGGGAGTTTGCACGATGTACCAGTGGTCCGACACCGACCTGATGTTCCGCGACGCGCTGCGCGGATTCATCGACAAAGAGATCACCCCGCACGTCGAGCGGCTCGAGAGCGGCGAACTGCCACCCTTCGACATCATCCGCAAGCTCTACGCCACCTTCGGCATGGACGAACTGGCCCGGGAGAGCCTGCAGAAGACGATCGCGCGCGATGAAGCCCGGGAACGCGGCGAAGCACCCGCGGCCGACAAGCCCGGCGGCGGGTTCAGCGGCGCCGGCAGCATGGGCGTCATCCTGAACAGCGAACTCGCCGGCGTCAGCCTGGGGCTGGTCGCCTCCATGGGTGTTTCGCTCGGCCTGACGGTCGGCACCATCCGCAGTCGCGGCACCCTGGCGCAGAAGAAGCGCTGGCTGCCGGAGCTGGTCACCTTCGAGAAGGTCGGCGCCTGGGCCATCACCGAACCCGACTCCGGCTCGGACGCGTTCGGCGGCATGAAATCCTATGTGCGCCGCGACGGCGAGGACTACATCCTCAACGGCCGCAAAACCTTCATCACCAACGGCCCGCACGCCGATGTCACCGTCGTCTACGCCAAGCTCGACGAGGGCGACCCCAGCGTCGACCGCCGTGACCGCAAGGTGCTGGCCTTCGTGCTGGACAAGGGCATGGAGGGTTTCGTCCAGAGTCCCGCGTTCAAGAAGATGGGCATGAACTCCTCGCCCACCGGCGAACTGTTCTTCGACAATGTCCGGATCGGCAAGGACCGCCTGCTCGGCGAAACCGAGAACCCGGCCAAGGGCGACGGCAAGGACAGCGCCAAGGAGTCCTTCGCCGCCGAACGCATCGGCATCGCCTCGCTCGCGCTGGGCATCATCAACGAATGCCACCGGCTCTGCGTGGATTACGCGAAGTCGCGCACCCTGTGGGGCCGCGAGATCGCCCAGTTCCAGCTCATCCAGCTCAAACTGGCCGAGATGGAAGTGGCGCGAATCAATGTGCAGAACATGGTGTTCAACGCCATCGAGCGCACCGCCGCGGGGGAAAAGGTCTCGCTGGCCGAGGCTTCGGCGATGAAGCTGTACTCCTCGCGCGCCGCGACCGAGGTCGCCATGGAGGCCGTGCAGCTCTTCGGTGGCAACGGCTACATGCGTGAGTACAAGGTCGAGCAGCTGGCCCGCGACGCCAAGTCGCTGATGATCTACGCGGGCAGCAACGAGATCCAGGTGACCCACATCGCCAAGGGCCTGCTCGGAGCCTGATAAATCGGTGGCGTGGGCGCCGGCCCGCGCTGCATCATTGGTGCATGTTCCAGCAGCTGTTCATCGCTACGCCCGCGGGCGCGATGACGGCTGCCCTGGCAGTCGCATTCGACGGCGCACGAAGCTGACCTTCTCCGGGACGTCCCCGGGACCTCAGGCGGGGAAGGTCGTTCGTCGCCGAGGTTCCGAATTCCCGACTCCCAGACAAGGATTCATCATGGCCAAGCAGGCCTTCGTTCGCACCAAGCCGCACCTCAACATCGGCACCATGGGTCACGTCGACCACGGCAAGACCACGCTGACCGCCGCCATCACCAAGGTGCTCGCCGAGCGCGGCGGTGGTTCGTTCGTCCCGTTCGAGCGGATCGACCGCGCGCCGGAAGAACTCGCGCGCGGAATCACCATCAATATCGCGCACGTCGAATACGAAACCGACACACGGCATTACGCGCATGTGGACATGCCGGGGCACGCCGACTTCGTGAAGAACATGATCACCGGCGCGGCCCAGGTCGACGGCGCGATCCTGGTGCTGTCGGCCGAGGACGGGGTGATGCCGCAGACGATCGAGCACGTGCTGCTGGCCCGGCAGGTCGGAGTGGAACACCTGGTGGTCGCGCTGAACAAGGCCGACGCCGGTGACGCCGAGCTGCTCGAGCTGGTGGAGCTCGAGGTGCGGGAGCTGTTGAGCGCCAACGGATACGACGGCGCGGGTACGCCGGTGGTGCCGGTATCGGGGCTGCGGGCGCTCCAGGGCGACCCGCACTGGTCCGCGGCGGTGCTGCGCCTGCTGGACGCGGTGGACACCCACATCCCCACACCGGTGCGCTACACCGACGGGCCGTTCCTGTTGCCGATCGAGAATGTGCTCACCATCACCGGGCGCGGCACCGTCGTCACGGGCGCGGTGGAGCGTGGGCGGATCCGGATGGGGGATCGGGTCGCGGTCCTCGGATACGGTGCGGAACTGGAGTCCGTGGTCACCGGAGTCGAAACCTTCGGGCGGACAATGGAGTTCGCGGAGGCCGGGGACAATGTCGCGCTGCTGCTGCGTGGTGTGCAGCGCGGTCAGATCCGGCGCGGTCAGGTCGTGGCCGTGCCCGGCAGTATCGCCGTGCACACCCGCTGCACCGCGCGCCTGCACCTGCTGTCGGCGGCGGAGGGCGGCCGGCGCACGCCGATCACCTCCGGCTACCGGCCGCAGTTCTACCTGCGCACCGGTGACGTCGTCGGCGACGTCACGCTCGCCGCGCCCGCCCACCCGGGTGACACCGTCGAGGTGACGGTGACGCTGGGCCAGCCGGTCCCGCTCGAGCCCGGACTCGGGTTCGCCGTCCGCGAGGGCGGTCGGACCGTGGCGGCGGGGACGGTCCGCACAGTGGAGGGCTGACCGATGGGGCGTCGGCCGTTCGTTCAGTGCGAACGGCCGACGTCCATGGTCGGCGAAG
Organism: Nocardia sp. NPDC127579; assembly: GCF_042672005.1. Lineage (NCBI taxonomy): Bacteria > Bacillati > Actinomycetota > Actinomycetes > Mycobacteriales > Nocardiaceae > Nocardia > Nocardia sp. NPDC127579. Next base: position 404,586 of record NZ_JBHXVZ010000006.1, read on the forward strand.
TCCTGCGGAATCGGTCGAAACACCTGCTGGTGTCGGCGAATCGGGTGCGCACGGCACGATAGCGCCGCGTTTCGGACGCGACGGTACGTCCGCGGTCGACGCGCGGCCCCGCCTGGACGGCGGTCGGACCGCTATTCGTCCCGGTCGTAGTCCGCGACCCCGCGCTTCCAGTAGCCCGCAACGAGCGAATCCTTCGCTCCGGCTCCCAACTCGGTCCGCACCCAGCGGCGCAGGGGGCGCAGGCAACCGGCTTCACCGGCGATCCATGCGTAAACGCGTTCTCCCTCGGGCGCTTTCACCTCACGTACCGCCTGTTCCAGCGCGTCGCCGGTCCCCGGAGCGCCGTCCCGCAGCACCCAGCGCACCTGGACGCCGGCCGGTGGGTCGAGTTCGATCCGCTCACCCGCGACGCCGATCTCGATGATCGCCCAACCGGATGCGGTGCGCGGCAACCACTCCAGCCATCGGGCGATGGCGGGCAGTGCGGTGATGTCACCGGCGAGCAGGTACTTGTCGTAGGTCTTCGGCACCACCACGCCGCCCGGGGGACCGGCGATGTGCACGCGCGTTCCGGGTTGGACCGCCAGCGCCCAGTCCGAGGCGAGCCCGCCCGGATGGATCGCGAAGTCGATATCGAGCTCGTCGCCCTCGTGCCGGCGCACGGTGTATTCGCGCGAAATCGGCCGGGGCGCACCCCATTCCAGTGACAGCCCAACCCGTTCGGGCAGGTGCAGGTCGCCGTTGTCGTCCGGAAAGATCAGGCGCACATGCTCGTCCGGCACGTAGCTGTGGAAGCCTTCGAGGTCGGGGCCGCGGAAGGTCAGGCGCAGCAGGCCCGAACCGACCGGGACGCTGCCGACCACCTCGGCCTCGCACAGGCCGATCGGGTAGCCGACTTTCGCGCCGTGCTGCCCGGCGAGCACTTCGGCGATGCGTTCGGCGTAGGCGCTGCGATCCATCGTCATGAAGTTAGCCTAACCTTCCGAATCGCGGCACGGGGAAGCGACCTGTCCAGTCCGGCCCGGGTTCCGCGGTTCGGGCCGAACGACCGCTTGCTATCTTGAACGTCGTTCAAGCAGGTAGTGGAGGAAAACGGTCATGGAACACACCCGAGCGGCGAAGGCCGCGTTCTCCGCCCGGGAACTGGCACAGATCGCCGTCTTCGCGGCACTGATCGCCGCGCTGGGCCTCCCGGGCGCGATCACCGTCGGCTTCAGCGGCGTACCGATCACGGTGCAGACCCTCGGCGTCATCCTGGCGGGCGCGGTGCTCGGCGCGCGCAAAGGCACGGCCGCGGTGCTGGTGTTCATCGCGCTGACCATGCTCGGTCTGCCGCTGCTGTCGGGCGGGCGCACCGGTCTCACGGCGCTGTCCAGCCCGACGGCCGGATACCTGGTCGGCTGGATTCCGGCCACGCTGTTCATCGGACTGCTCACCGCGCGGATCCTGCCGAAATACCCGGTCGTGTTCGGACTGGTGATCAACGCGTTCGGCGGACTCGTGATCATCTACCTGTGCGGGTCGCTGGGTCTGCTGCTGCGCACCGACCTGGATCTGTCGCACGCGATCTCCACCAATTTCGCGTTCATTCCGGGCGATCTGGCCAAGGTGGTGGTGGCGACCGTGGTGGCCAAGGGTGTGCACCGGGCCTACCCGGGGCTGATTCGTGCCTGAGATCGTCGTCGACGGCGTGCACCACGCCTTCGGGGAACGACAGGTGCTCGCGGGCATCGACCTGCGGATCACCGAGCGTCGGGTCGGGATCATCGGCGCCAACGGGTCCGGCAAATCGACACTGGCCCGCATGTTCAACGGACTGCTGATCCCGTCCCGGGGGCAAGTCACGGTCGACGGTCTGGACACCGCGCGCAACGGGGCGCGGGTGCGGCGCAAGGTCGGATTCGTCTTCACCGATCCCGACACCCAGATCGTCATGCCGACGGTCGCCGAGGATCTGGCGTTCTCGCTACGCCGTTCCGGACTGACCCGATCGGAGGTCGCGGCCCGGGTCGGGGCGACGCTGGAACGATTCCAGCTCACCGGGCACGCCGAGCACCCCTCGCACCTGCTCTCCGGTGGTCAGAAGCAGCTGCTGGCGCTGGGCGCCGTGCTCATCCGCCGCCCCGAGCTGATCATCGCCGACGAACCGACCACCCTGCTGGATCTGCGCAACGCCCGCGTCGTCGCCCAGGCGCTCGACGCGCTGGACCAGCAGGTGATCGTGGTGACCCACCAATTGGCGCTACTGGACGGCTTCGATCGCGTGATCCTCGTCGACGAGGGTGCGATCGCCTACGACGGCACGCCCGCCGACGCCGTCGATACCTATCGGGCGCTGATCGGATGATCGGCCTCTACCGGCCGGGAACCTCGCCGCTGCATCGGCTTCCGGCCGGGGCGAAGATCCTGCTCCTGCTGGTAGCCATCGTCGCGGCAACGGTGTTCGCGCACAGTCCATTACGCGTCGGCCTCGTAGCTGCCGCCGTCGCGCTCCTGTACGCGATCGCCCGCATCCCGGTGAAAGTCGCGGTGGCACAACTTCGTCCGGCGGTCTGGATGCTGCTGCTCATCGCGGTCTTCCAGCTGGTCCTCACCTCGCCCGCACAGGCTCTCGTGGTCTGCGGCCTGCTCCTGATCTCGATGGCCCTCGCCGCCCTGGTCACCCTCACCACCCGCGTCACCGACATGCTCGACACCCTCACCCGCGTCCTCGGGCCCCTGCGCCGATTCGGCGTCGACCCCGACCGCATCGGCCTGCTCCTGGCGCTGGCCATTCGCTGTGTCCCCCTGCTGACCACCATCGTTCACGAGGTCGCCGAAGCACGCCGCGCCCGCGGCCTGCACTGGTCCATGACCGCCCTGGTCACCCCCGTTCTCGTCCGCGCGCTGCGCACCGCCGACGCCATGGGTGACGCCCTCGCCGCCCGCGGCGTGGACGACTGAACGCTCGGACGACGACCCTGACGAGTCGCTGCCGCCACCGAACGGCATCGGCCGGGCGCCGACCGGGTCCGGCGACTTCTCGACGAAGGACGCCGGACGGCACTCCTGTTGCCGGACGGTCGTCCGCGCCGGGTCAGTTGCTGACGACCTGGTGCACGCCGTGCGGCAGCGGGACGCGCAGGGCGGGGACGAGCCTGTCGGCAGTGACGCGGTAGATCTGGATTCCGGAACCGGGCGAGGTCGGGGTGCGACCCTGGTAGACGGAGGCGAGGAAATAGCGGCCCGTCGGATCGAAGGTGCCGCCCTCGGGCAGGACGCCGTCGAGGGGATAGTCGCCGAGTTCGGTCAGTGCGCCGGTAGCGGGGTCCAGGCGGAACAGGCTGACCGAGCCCTGTTCGTCGTAGCCGGGGACGTCGGGCGGAAAAGCGGTGCCGCGCATATTGATCGTGGCGACGCGGTCCCCGGCCGGATTGACGGCCAGGCCCTCGGCGGAGCGGTCGGATTCGGCGGTGGCGGTGACGTGATGGCCGGTCGTGCCCTCGGCCAGGCGGATGACGCTGAGCTTCGACGGGGTGGCGGGCAGGCGTTCGGCGAGATTGCCGGTGGTGAGGTCGCGGCCCCAGTCCGAGGTGATGTAGTGCCGGCCGTCGGGAGTGAAGCGGCCGACGAACGGATCGCGGCCGGTGGTCACGGGCGCGCCCCAGGGCCGGACGGTGTCCTCGACGGTGAAGAACGCGACCCGGTCCTGGGTCGTGATGTTCACGGCCAGCGCGCGGCCGCCGGGATGCCACTGCACATTCGTGGCGAGGACGCCGCCGCGCGGGCCGGCGGCGTGGCCGGTGATGCCGAGCGTGGCCAGGTCGAATACCCGCGGTGCGCCGAATCCGGTCGAGCTCCATGGAATCAGCTGGAGGTAGGACGCCTCGGCGGTATTGGAGACGACGGCGATGCGGGTCCCGTCCGGGCTGACGGCCAGCGCCTCGGGATAGTGCGCGATGGTGGCGGTCGCGGTGATCCGTTGCGGCTGAGCCAGATCGACGGCGAACAGGCGATCGCCCGGCGGCAGCTGCTGTGCCCGGGTGTCGCCCGGCTGCCGTCGCCCGAGCCGTTCGGTGACGAAAGCGGTTGTGCCGTCCGGGGACAGCGCGAGCACCTCCGGTGCGGAGGTCACCGAGTTCGGCACCTCGATCTGTTCGGCGGTGACGTGGCCGTTCTCGATCCGCAGGGTGCTCAGCAGGTCGCGATTCGCCTCGGGGGCGAGGATGCCGTCGACGTAGGTGCTCGCGAGATGGTCACCGTCGGAGAGGGCGACGATCCGGTCGATCGTCACCCCGGGTTCGGTGTCGGTGGCGCCGCAGGCGGTGAGGACGACCAGGGCGGCGCAGAGACAGAGCGTGGTTCGCATGAGACCGAGTCTCGGCATACCGGTGATCGTGATCAATCGGTATATCCGCTTGTGTGATAGTGCAATACGATCACAGCATGGATCTGCGCTCGGTCGAATGCTTCCTGCGGGTCGCGCAGACGCTGCACTTCGGCCGGGCCGCGGAGGAACTGCACCTGAGCCAGCCCGCCTTGAGCCAGCGCATCCGCACCCTCGAACGCGATATCGGCGCACGGCTTTTCGAACGCAATCGGCGAGGTGTCCGCCTCACGGCCGCGGGCCATGCGTTCCGGCCACACGCGCGAGCCGTTGTGACACAGGGGGAAAAGGCGGCGGACGCGGCGCGCCGGGCCGCGCTGGGGCTCCAGGGCCGGTTACGTCTCGGCTTCACCGTGATCGCGTCGTATACCGAACTGCCGCAGGCGATCCAGGCCTTTCGCACCGCGTACCCGGAGGTGGAGGTCGATCTGGTGGAGGTCAATTCACCGGCGCTGGAAGAGGCGCTGGACCGCGGCGAGATCGACCTCGCGATCCTGCACCCGCCGCTGGAGCGCCCGCACCTGCATATGCGCCACCTACCTGCCGAGCCGTTGGTGCTCGCACTCCCGGTCGGCCACCGGCTCGCCGGTCGATCGGCGATCTCCTTCTCCGATCTCGCCGATGAGCCACTGCTCAGCGCACCGCGCCACGTCGGTCCGGTCCTGTTCGACAAGGTCGTCGCCTGCTTCCGCGCCGCGGGTGTCGAACCGCGCATCGTCCAGGAGGCCACCCCCGTCACCACCCTGGCCGGTCTGGTCGCCGCGGGCGCGGGCATCGGTTTCGTCACCCGCGGCGTAGCCACGGCAACCAGACCCGGAGTCGTCTACCGCACCGTCCCCGCCGCCCCCACCGTCCCGCTGGCCGCCGCCTGGTCCCACCCCACCCCGCCCGCAACCCGCTTCCTGGAGATCCTGCCCCAGCAACCGACCTGACCCGATCAGCCATCAGACCGCGACGATGCGCACCCGTTCGCCGCACAGCTCTTCATGTCGTCGGTATCGGAGGTCAGGATGACCGCCGGTCTCGTTGCCCGGTCTGCACGGCCACAAGTACGCGATCGATGCGGTCGTGGCAGCCACGGCGCTGCGATTGCTGGGGCTGGATATCGCGATCCGAAAAATGGTGTGTGTTTCCCCCGTCCCTCTTCACTGTATAGCGCACCCCGGGGCTTGCGGCAAGGGCGGGGTGGGGGCGCATAATCGCTGGCCGGTGCTTGGACCTGCGGAAATGGGAGGTGTTGATGACTGTGTCGACTCAGGGGTACGAGGAAGAGCTGCGGGCCGAGCGGGAGTATGTGGCTGGGTTGTACGAACGGTTGGATGCGGAGCGGGCGCGGGTGCAGGGGCGCTACCGCGAGGTGCTGCGGGGCAACGGTATGCCCGCCATGGAGCGGGATTTCGAGGTGCGGGCGCTGGCCAAGGAGGTCACGCGGCTGGACGTGGCCGACCACGGCCTGTGCTTCGGGCGGCTGGACGATGTGACGGGTGAGCGGTCCTACATCGGGCGGATCGGCATCTTCGACGAGGCGAACGAATTCGAGCCGCTGCTGCTGGACTGGCGGGCTCCGGCCGCGCGGCCGTTCTATGTGGCGACCGCGGCGAGCCCGGAGAACATGGCGCGCCGCCGCCAGTTCCACACCCGTGCCCGACAGGTGGTCGATTTCACCGACGAGGTGCTCGGCCGCCCGGACGGCGCGGTGCACGGCGCGGACGCGGCGCTGCTGGCCGCGGTGAACGCGCCGCGCGGGGCGGGCATGCGCGACATCGTCGCGACCATCCAGGCCGAACAGGACGAGATCATCCGCCTGGAGCATCCGGGCGTGCTGGTCATCGAGGGCGGTCCGGGCACCGGTAAGACGGTGGTGGCGCTGCACCGGGTGGCGTATCTGCTCTACACCCGGCGTAAGCAGATGGAACGCAACGGCGTGCTGGTGGTCGGCCCCAATCCGGCGTTCCTGAGCCATATTTCGCATGTGCTGCCTTCGCTCGGCGAATCGAATGTGGTGTTCACCACGACCGGTGACCTGATGCCCGGAATCACCGCGACGGCCGAGGACAGCCCGGAGGTCGCGCGGGTCAAGGGCGCCCTGGCGATCGTCGAGGTGTTGCGGGCGGCGGTGGCCGACCGCCAGCAGGTGCCCGCGGAGCCGATCGCACTGGATCTGGCCGACATCACCGTGCGACTCGGCGCGGACATCGTCGGCTGGGCCCGCGACGAGGCGCGCGCGAGCGACCGGCCGCACAACGAGGCGCGCACGGTCTTTCTCGAGGTGCTCACCTGGGCGCTGACCGAACGCGCGATACCGCGCATCGGCAAGGGCTGGCTGACCCGGGACGACAAGGCGGCGTGGGAGGAACTGCGCGGTGACCTGCTGCGTGAACTGGCCGAGAACGCGACGTTCACGGCCGCGGTGGCGGACCTCTGGCCGCTGTTGACGCCCGAGCAGGTGCTGGCGGACCTGCTGTCCTCGGCGGATCGGCTCCGCGCGGCGGGCGCGGACCCGGCGCTGCTGCGCGCGCGGGGTGACGCCTGGACGGTCTCGGACGCGCCGCTGCTGGACGAACTGGCCGAACTCCTGGGTCAGGACACCACGGCCGCGGAGGCCGCGGCCCGGCGCGAGCGCAAGGCCCAGGCCGACTACGCGGCCGGCGTACTGGACCTGTTGGTCAGCCGCGAGGATCACATGGACGACGAGGATCACCTGTTCGCCACCGACATGCTCTTCGGTGACGACCTCGCGGACCGATTCGTCGAACGCGACCACCGGGAGCTGTCCGAACGCGCTGCGGCGGACCGGAGCTGGACCTACCGGCACGTCGTGGTCGACGAGGCGCAGGAGCTCTCGGGGATGGACTGGCGGGTGCTGATGCGACGGTGCCCGAGTCGGTCGTTCACCGTCGTCGGTGATCTGGCGCAGCGTCGTTCGGCGGCGGGCGCGCGCTCGTGGGCCGCGGTGTTCGAACCCTATGTGCCGGGCCGCTGGGCCTACCGGTCGCTGACGGTGAACTATCGCACCCCGGCCGAGATCATGGCGGTCGCGGGCGCGGTGCTGGCCGAGTTCGCGCCGGGAGTGCGGCCGCCGGAGTCGGTGCGCGCCTGCGGTGTGCGGCCGTGGTCGCGCCGGGTCACCGCGGACGAGGTGCCGGTCGCGATCGCGGAATTCGCGCGGGCGGAGGCGGATCGGGAGGGGACCTGTGTGGTGATCGGGCCGCCGGGCCTGCCCGGTACCGTTCCGGCCTCGGAGACCAAGGGGCTCGAGTTCGATGCGGTGCTGGTGGTGGATCCGGCGCGGATTCTGGCCGACGGTCCGCGCGGTGCGGCCGAGCTGTATGTCGCGTTGACGCGCGCGACCCAGCGGCTCGGGGTGCTGTTCGAGGGCGTGCTGCCGCCGGCCCTGTCCGGTCTCGCGGAGCTCGAGCCTGCCGGGCCGTAGGTGTCGGTTACGCGTCGGAACGGTCGCGGACCGCGGACACGCCGCCTGCGGTTGCTGAATGTTTGCTATACAGCAATTCGGTAGTCGATCGGCGGCGAAGGGAGTGCGCGGTGGCAATGCGACGGCGGCAGATATTGGCCGGATTGGCCGGTGCGACCGTTCTGGCGGGATGTGGGACGGCGCGCAAGGATCCGCCCGCCGCGACTCCGGCGGCCATCACGTTCGGCCCGGCCCCGGACGGCCCGGCGGCGGACCCGCGCAAGGTCGCCACCGCCGGGGTCGTCGGCGGCACGCTCACCTCGGTCGAATGGATCGACGAGACCGGCCGGCCGCTGCCGGGCATACTCACCCCCGACAAGCGGACCTGGTACAGCACCGAACCGCTCGGCTACGGACACACCTACGCGGTCAAGGCCGTGGCACACGGCGAGACCGGCGAGGTCACCGCGACCACCACCTGCACCTCGGTGCGTCCGGACAAACTCACCGATGTCGCGCTGCGCTCGGCGAGCCTGGACGACCTGGTCGAGGGGGACACCCACGGCGTGGGGCTGGTCGTGGTCGCGGTCTTCGACGAACCGGTCGATCGCGTCGCGGCCGAACGGAATCTGTCGGTGATCACCGACCCGCCGGTCGAGGGCGGGTGGTACTGGCTCAGCGACAAGAACGCGCACTGGCGTCCGGAGCACTATCACAAGCCCGGCACCAAGGTCACCGTCGTCTCGGACATCTACGGCGCCAGACTCGGCGACGGTCTTTACGGTGCGCGCAACCAGCGGGTCACCGTGCATATCGGACCCGAGCGCATCGCTGTCGCCGACGACAACACCAAGCATGTCGACGTCTTCGAGAACGGCCAGCTGGTGCGCAGTATGCCCACCTCGATGGGCAAGGGCGGCACGACTTACGCGGGCGGCAATGTGCTCTCGTTCTGGACTCCGCCAGGCGTCTACACCGTGCTGCAACGCCAGCATCCGGTGAAGATGACCTCGGCCAGCTACGGCCTGACCGGCGCCGACGGCTACGACGTGATGATCAACTACGGCGTCCGGATCAGTCACGACGGCATCTTCCTGCACGAGCTGGCCTCCAGTGTCTGGGCGCAGGGCAATACCAATGTCTCGCACGGCTGCCTCAACCTCGGCCCCGGCGACGCACAGTGGTTCTACGACTTCGTAGGCCAGGGCGACGTGGTCGAGGTCCGCAACACCGGCGGCGACCCGCTCAATATCTGGCAGAACGGCGACTGGGGCGTCCCGTGGGAGCAGTGGCGCACCGGCGTCTCACCGGAATGATCTGAGCCGCAACACGATTCGTGCCCCCGCACACGGTGCGGGGGCACGAATCGTCGGTCGGTGCTCAGGCGGCCATGGCCAGCTCGCGCCGGGTCGGCCAGCGGGGGTGGTCGGTGTCGATGATGTAGGGGTGGGTGTGGCGGTAGTGGGTGGCGTCGACCTGCTCCGCGTCCAGCAGCCGGGCGGGATCGATGCTGCCGATCTCGTGCAGGTGGGTGAGCTGCGCCGGGTCGTGGCGCGGCCACAGCCGCTGGGCGGCAACGATTCCCGCGCCCGCCAGGACGATCAGCGTGATCCATGTGGCGGTGAATCCGGCGGCGGTGGTCACCCGGCCGGCGATCGGGTAGGTGAGCAGCCAGGCCAGGTGCGACAGCGAGAACTGGGCCGCGAACAGGGCCGGCCGGTCACCGGGCTGGGCCGAGCGGCGCAGCAGCTGGCCGGTCGGGGTGAGGATGGCCGCGGTGCCCGCGCCGATCAGCGCCCAGATCGCGATGGCCGCGGTCCAGCGCCAGTCGCCGGATCCGGCGGTGGACAGGCCGATGGCGGCGGCCAGCCCCAGCACGAGCGCGGTCGCGCCGGTGAGCATGACCGGCCGGGGATCGGTCCGGTCCAGGATCCGGGGCAGCGCCAGGGCGACCAGCATGGTGCCGAAACCGTTGGCGGCCAGCAATATCGCCACGCCGGACTGGGTGCCGCCCAGGGTGTCGCGGACGTAGTTGACGGTATTGACCATGATCATCGACCCGGCCGCCGCGACCACCAGGTTCAGGCCGAGCAGACCGCGCAACCGCGGGGTGGCGGCGAAGATCCGCAGCCCCACCGTGATTCGGTCGCGGAAGCTGCCCGCAGCGGTGGCCGTCGAGTGCGGGATCCGGGTCGCCAGCACCAGGGCGGCCGAGACCGCGAAGCCGATCGCGGTGCCGACGAACAGCCAGTGGAAGCTGATCAGGGTCAGGGCCGCGGCGGCGAGCATCGGGCTGAGCAGGGTCTCCATGGTCGCGGCCAGCTGGGCGGCCGACAGGGCCCGGGTGTAGTCGTGTTCGTCGGGCAGGATATCGGGAATGATCGCCTGGTAGGTGGGAGTGAACGCGGCCGAGGCGGCTTGCAGGATCGCGATCAGTACATAGATCTGCCACACCTGGTCGATGAACGGCAGGCCCAGCACGATCGCGCCGCGAATTCCGTTGAGCGTCACCAGGAACGAGCGGCGCGGCAGCCGGTGTGCGAACGCCGCCACGACGGGGGCGAGGGTCACGTAGACGAACATCTTGATGGTGAGCGCGGTGCCGAGCACGGCGGCCGCGTCGGCACCCGCCAGCTCGTAGGCGAGCAGACCCAGTGCGACAGTGGTCAATCCGGTGCCGAACAGGGCCGACACCTGGGCGGTGAACAATTTGCGGTAGTCACGGTGCTGGAAAAGGGTGGTGGACATCGGTGGCGCTTCCTCGGAATAGGTTGGCGGAGGGTGGATCTCGGGTGCGTTGGCAGCAGCAGTCGCACACGGTGAACTCCTCGGGGGTCAGGCCTGGACCGTCGGCAGGGTGAAGGCGGCCGTGCGGACGACCTCTCCGTGCTTGAAATCCAGGAACAGGCGGTAGGTTCCGGCACCCGGAACCGCGGTGTGGAAGGTGACCTCCGGCCCGGGCGCGGTCACGCCGTCGCCGGGCTCACCGTTCGGGTGGACGTGCACGTAGGCCAGATCGCCCGCCCGCAGGACCACCAGGTGGCCGTAGGCGGCGAGGTAGGGCTGTAGATCGGTGACCGGCTGTCCGTCCTTGCGAACGGTGAGGGTGAGCAGCCGACCCGCGCCGGGCACCAGATCACCGTCCAGGGTGACCTCGTAGCCGTCGACCAGCGCGGTGCGCGCGGCCGGGGGAGTGGGCCGCGGTGCGTAAGCGCCCGCCAGGGCGAGATCCGCGCCGAGGGTGAGGGTCTTACCGAGGGCGCGCGGGGCGATATCGGTGAAGACGCGGTACGCGCCCGCCTCCGGCAGTTCCAGTCGCACCGCCCAGGTGCCGTCCGCGCCGAGCGTCGGGTGCACGTGCCAGAAGCCGGTGAGCTCCCGGCGCGCCACGATCAGGTGCAGTTCGCGATCGTGGATGGCGGTGTAGTCGGTGACCGGGTTGCCGTCGGGGCCCAGGATCCGGAAGCGGAAATCGAGGACGCCGGGCTGGGCGATCGGCTCGGCCAGCTCCAAGGTGTAGCCGTCCTGGGTGATCTGGAGGCCGCCCGGGAGACCGCCGCCGTGGCCGGCGTGAGCGTCGTGACCGGCGTGAGCGTTATGTCCGGCGTGGGCAGTGTGCCCGGCCTGAGCGTTGTGGCCCGTGTGCTCGGTGGTGTGGCCGACGTGGGCACCGTGTCCCGCGTGGGCGGTGTGATCCCCGTGTGCGCCGCCGTGGTTGGTGTGGTTGTGGGTGGTGGTCATCGTTCCGGCCTTTCCGATCTTGTTTGTCCGACGCACTGAAATTTATACCCCCGGGGGGTATGGCGCAAGCCGATGTGACGCAGCCCACTCGGCGCGAAAACCTCACCCGCGCAGGGTTGACGGCCGCATACCTTAGGGGGGTATGGTTTCGGCTCGGATCGGAACACTCTCGAAAGGACGGACACCGAAATGTCTACCCAGAACCCGCCATCCACACGAAAGTGGTTGGCACTGGCGGTCATCGCCGCCGCTCAGTTCATGGTCATCATGGACACCTCGATCATCGGCATCGCATTGCCGAAGATGCAGGCCGAACTCGGCTTCTCCCAGGAGAACCTGACCTGGGTGTTCAACGCCTACGTGGTCGCCTTCGGCGGCCTGCTGCTGCTCGGCGGCCGCCTGTCCGACCTACTCGGCGCCCGCCGCGTCTTCGGCGCGGGATGGGTTGTGCTGCTTGCCGGTTCGGTGCTGGCCGGGGCCGCGGGCAATGTCGCGGTCGAGCTGACCGGCCGCGTCGTGCAGGGCGCGGGCGCGGCACTCGTCGCCCCGTCGGCATTGACCCTGCTCATGATGCTGTTCGGGTCCTCGCCCAAAGAGCTGACCAAGGCGCTCGCGGTGTACGGCGCGGCCGCCCCCGCCGGCGGCACCGCGGGTGTGTTCCTGGGCGGTGTGATCACCGAATACATCAGCTGGCCTTGGGTTTTCTACATCAACGTCCCGATCGCGCTGCTCGCGCTGATCGCCATCCCCGCCCTCATGCCCAGCGCACCCGCCCGCTCCGGCTCGATCGACCTGCTCGGCGCGGTGACCGTCACCGCGGGCCTGGCCGCCGCCGTCTACGGCATCGTCCGCGCACCCGAGGTCGGCTGGGACTCCGGTCAGACCTGGGGCGTGCTCGCCGCCGCGGCCGCCCTGCTCGGCGCGTTCCTACTGGTGCAGACCAGGCACCGCGCACCACTGATGCCGCTGGGCATCTTCCGGGCGCCGAACCTGGCCGCCGCCAACCTCGCACAGCTGCTGCTGGGCGCGGCGTGGGTGCCGATGTGGTTCTTCCTGAACCTGTACCTGCAGCAGGTGCTCGGCTACAGCGCCTTCCCCTCGGGCGCCGCGCTGCTGCCGATGACCACGCTGATCATGCTCGGCATGATCGTGCTGGCGCCGCGCGCCATGCAGCGCTTCGGCGCCGAGCCGATGATCGTCACCGGCCTGCTGGTGCTCGGCGCCGGGCTCGCCCTGCTGTCCTTGGTCCGGCCGACCGGCAACTTCTGGATCGACGTGCTGCCGGCCTCGCTGGTCGCCGCGGGCGGTATGGCGCTGGCCTTCATTCCCTCGCTCGGCACCGCGATCGCCGCGGCCCGGCCGGAGGAGGGCGGCCTGGCCTCGGGCATCGTCAATGTCAGCTACCAGGTCGGTTCCGCGATCGGCCTGGCCGCGATGACCGCGGTGGCCACGGCCTTCGGCGCGGATCAGCTCGGGGACCTGCCCGAACTCACCGACGGCTTCTCGGCGGCGTTCCTGGGCGCGGCGGGCATCGCGGTGGTCGGCGCGGGCGTCGCGGCCGTCACCATGCGCCGCCCGGCGCGGGAGGAGGCGGCACTCGAACAGGTCTGAGTATGCGACTACCGGAAGCGGATGGCCGTGGCAGCGAATGCCACGGCCATCCGTGTGCGTCACACGTGCAAGCCACCGCATGTCCGTAGGACATCCGCGCGCGAAACCGGTATGTGGTGGGGGCCGACGCTGAACAATGAGAGGGCTGTTGGCTGCGGTGAATGGAGTTCGCCATGCGGAGACCGGTGCAGGTTCTGGTCGTGGCCGTTGTGCTCGGTGGGCTGGCCGGGTGCGATACGAGTGCGCCGACGGGGCCCGGTGATCCGGGTGGGCCGGTGATCATGGACACCGCCGAGGCCGGACAGACCAGCGGTACCGGCGACGGAAACGGCGACAACAACGGCACCGGTAACGGTGGGGGTGGCCTGAAGGGGATACCGATCGACTTGGGAGCCCAGCTCTTCGGTGAGGGGATTCCCGTCGAATCCGTGGAATCGACTATGCGAGAACGGATCGCGACCGGATGCGCGGCGGCCGGCCTGGCCACCGACTGTGTGCAGGTCACCCGGCAGATCAAGAACTCGGCACCGACGCCATCGTGCTTCTCGGAGCCGGATGATCCGAAGACCGGCGCTTTCCTGGCCTATGTCGGTATGAGCGCGGATCTGCCCTCGGCCGGTGACACGCACAAGGCGACCCTGAACTCGGGGGAGACGCTGGTGATCTACGCGAAGATGTGCGAACCCGACGAGGTCGTGGCGACGGATACGCCGCCGACCACCACGACCACCACCAATATCGGGCCGAGTACACCGTTGCGGTCGACGACGACCACCGGTGCCGTCGCTCCCACCACCACGACCGATGGCTGAGCAACCGGCCCGGCCCGGCACCGGGTCCTCGCTGAGCGACCTGTCGCAATGGGCGCAGCTGGTGGCGCAGTTCGTCGCGCCCGCCACCCTGCTGGCGGGCCTGCTCTACTACTGGGGCTTCTTCCATGCGAAGGGCTTCTGCGCCTATTTCGGCGTCGATTCGACCTCCCTGGGCCTGACCACCACCGATTACGTGATGCGCAGTGCCGACGGGCTTTTCATCCCGCTGGCGACGGTCGCCGTGGTTGCCCTGGCCCTCGCCTGGGGTCCGGTCGCGCTGCCGACTCGGCTGCGCGGCCGCCCGCGTCCGCGGTGGCTGACGCTGTCCGCGACCGCGCTGGGCCTCCTCTTGCTCTTGAACGGCTTGTCCCAGTTGTGGTTTCAGACTCCGCTCAACCGCGGTGTCGGAGTCGCGCCGTTCTGTCTGGTCGCCGGCCTGCTGCTGCTGTGGAATGTGGTCCGTGCGCGCCGCATCCAGCTGGGCGCCGCCACCGATCCGGTCGAGTGGGGCCTGATCTTCCTGCTGGTCGGCGGCAGTTTCTTCTGGGGCGCCACCGCCTATTCGCTGGAGGTGGGCAAGGGCCGCGCCGCCCGGATCGAGCAGACCCTGGCCAATGCCGCGACGCTCACCCTCTACACCGAGAAGTCGATCGACCTCGGCGTGGCCGGGGTCCGCCGAACAGCCTGTACCGAACCCGAATCCGCCTATCGCTACCGCTACGACGGGCTGGTGCTGGTGCTGACCACCGCCGACACGTATCTGATCCTGCCGCGCACCTGGACCTACCGCCGGGGTACCGCGATCGTCCTGCCCCGCACCGGCACCGGCGCGCTGCGCACCGAGTTCACCCGATCCCCCGCCGCCGCACCCGCCTGCTGACCGCGTGGGTGGGTCTGGCAGACCGAGGTCGAAGGGTGCCCGTTTCGAGGGTCCGAGGGGTGCTGTTTCGGCGTTGTATCGAGTGCGTGGCCGATCCGGTCACCACAGATACCGAGGAGAACATCCCCATGACTCAGACTCTTATCGGCCGCGTCGCCGTGGTGACCGGAGCGTCCAGCGGCATCGGCGAAGCGACCGCGAAGCAGCTGGCCGCCGCCGGGGCGAAGGTGGCCGTGCTCGCCCGCCGGGCCGACCGGCTCGAGCGATTGGTGAAGGAGATCGAGCAGGCCGGCGGCACGGCGCTGGCGCTGCCGGTGGACGTCACCGACACCGCGGCGCCGGTCGCGGCGGCGGCACAGGTCGCCACCGAATTCGGCGGCGCCGACCTGCTTTTCAACAATGCCGGAGTGATGTTGCCCGCTCCGGCCGCGGAGCTGGCGGTCCAGCAGTGGCAGCAGCAGATCGACCTGAACATCTCCGGCCTGATGAACGCGATCGGGGCGTTCCTGCCGCAGCTGATCGCGTCGGCGGCGGAGAAGGGCGTGGCCGATCTGATCAACACCTCCTCGATCGCGGCGCAGAACATCTTTCCGAGCTTCGCGGTCTATTCGGGTACGAAAGCCTATGTGACGCATCTGTCGCGGACGCTGCGCGCCGAGCTCGGGGCCAAGGATGTGCGGGTCTCGGTGATCGAACCGGGCATCGTCGGCACCGAGTTGCAGGAGCACGTCACCGACCCGGGTGCGCTGCAATGGCTGGCCGACGCCAAGGAGACGATCACCTGGCTGCATCCGGAGGATGTCGCGCAGACCGTCGGATTCCTGGCCGCGCAGCCCGCGCGGGTCAACCTGCAGCAGGTCACGATCATGCCGACGCGGCAGGCGGCATGATCGTCCGGCTCGGCCCCACCCGCGAAAGCCGGTGGGGCCGAGCCGTGCTCACGCCGCCAGGCAGAACGGATGTCCCTCGGGGTCCAGGAGCACCACCCACTGTCCGGCCCCGGGCTGGAAATCCGGTTTGGTCGCGCCGAGCGCGAGCAGTTCCGCGACGGCGCGCTCGGGGTCCGCGACGGTGAAGTCGAGGTGCAGGTGCTTGGCGCCCTCGGGCCACCGCCCCGCCTGGTAGCCCTCGACCCGGGCGAAGGCCAGGCTCGGCCCGGTGCCGAGGGACGCGAAATCGTCGTCGCTGTCGGTGAGTTCCCAGCCGGTGGCCTTCTGGTAGAACGCGGCGAGCGCGACCGGGTCGGCGCAGTCGATGACGATGGTGCTCAGGTGGTCGAGAACGGGCATGACGGGCTCCTCGAATCGGGGATGGACACGGTGAGCCTCTCCCGGCCGATCCCGTCGGGTCTTGAACATTCTTGCGGCGGCCGACTTGTCGGACCCGCGGCGTACGGTGCGAAGCATGCTCTGTGCGGAACGCGTCGCCGCCCGGCCCGAGTTCGAGATCAGCGCGGTCGCCTGCCGCAGCGACCACACCCGCTGGTCCGCGCCCGAGCTGTGCGGCTCCTATCGCGTGGTCCTGGTGCGGCGCGGGCGTTTTCGCCGGCGCGCGGCCGGGCCGCCGGTGGATCTGGACCCGAGCCTGGGCTACCTCGCGGCCCCGGGCGAGGAGGAGAGTTTCGCCCATCCCCACGGCGGTGACCAGTGCACCTCGATCAGCGTCACCGCCGCGCTCTGGCACTCGCTGGCCGGGGATCGGCCCGCGCCCGGCCCGGTGTATGTCGATCCCGCCCTGGATCTGGCGCACCGGCGCGTGCTCGCGGCCGCCCGCTCCGCCGATGTCGACTACGCCACCGCCGAGCAACTTCTGACGCTGCTGGCGGCGGCCGTCGCCCGCGCGACCACCGGCCCGTCGCCCGCCGTCGCCACCGGATCCGACCGGGCCGTCGTCGCGGCGGCCCGCGCCGCGATCGTCGCCGATCACCCCGCCGCCACCACTCTGTTCGCCCTCGCCGAACTCCTCGAGGTCTCCCCGTACCGCCTCAGCCGCGCCTTCCCCCGCGAACTCGGCGTCTCGATCACCCACTACCGCCACCGCGTCCGCCTGGGCCGTGCCCTGGACCGCCTCGAAAACGGCGAACCCAGCCTCAGCGCGCTGGCCGCCGACCTCGGCTACGCCGACCAGGCCCACCTCACCCGCACCTTCCGCCGCCACCTCGGCCACACTCCGAATACCCTGCGCCGCCTACTGACCCGGATCGACCGAGCCTGAACCGCTGGCTCCCACCACAACCAGTGCGCACCAAAACCCCTGTGAAGCCGACTCACAGCGGTTTCCGCGACATCGCACACCCGACTGCGTGTGCGCTGTGCCCCAACTCCCTGTGACGTCGACGAGAGCCCATGGCTGGGTACGCCGGGCTCGAGCGGTGTAGGAGGTATGGCGTATCGCCGGCCCGCATCCAGGGAATCAGCGCTTGCCGTCGATCCGGCGGAGTAGATCCCACGGGTTGGCGTCGCGGAGGGCCGGGGGCAGGAGGGCGTCGGGGAATTCTTGCCAGGCGACGGGACGGAGGACGCGGTCGATGGCGGCGGGGCCCATGGAGGTAGTGGTGGTGGCGGGGTAGGGGCCGCCGTGCTGCTGGGCCCAGGTGAGGGTGATGCCGGTGGGCCAGCCGTTCCAGACCAGGCGACCGGCCAGGCGGGTCAGGGTGGGGAGGAGAGGGCGGATGGTGTCGTATTCGGTGTCTTCGGCGTGGATGGTGGCGGTGAGAGCGGGTTCGAGGGCCGCGAGGACCCGGTGGATCGATGTGGTGTCGGTGTATTCGACGATGAGGGAGGAGGGTCCGAAGCACTCGGTGCGCAATTGTGGTGCGGCCGCGACGAATTCGTCGGCGGTCACCCGCAGCAAGGTCGGTTCGACGGTGTCGGCCACCGCGTCGGGCGCGGAGATCACCTCGGTCGCGGGATCGTCACGCAGACCGGCCAGAGTCGCGTGATAGCCCTCGGCGATTCGGTCGTCGAGCATCGGCTGCCCGTGCGTCGCGGCCACCGCGGCTCGCAGTGTGCCGGTCAGGCCGTGCCCCTCCGGGAGCAGCAGCAGACCGGGTTTGGTGCAGAACTGCCCGGCGCCCAGGGTGAACGACGAGACATACCCGGCGGCGATCTCGGGGCCACGGGCCCGCACCGCCCCGGGGGTGACCAGCACCGGATTGAGGCTGCCCAGTTCACCGTAGAACGGGATCGGCCGCGGCCGCGCGGCGGCGATATCGAACAGTGCGCGTCCACCGGCCACCGAACCGGTGAACGACGCCGCGGCGATCTCCTCGTGGCGCAACGCCGCGACACCGGCTTCGGTCTCGCAGATCACCGCGACGATGTTCGGCGGTGCGCCGGCCCAGGTGAGCGCGTCGACCAGGATCTCGCCGGTGCGCACCGACAGTTCCGGATGTCCGGGGTGCGCCTTCACCACCACCGGGCATCCGGCCGCCAACGCGGCCGCGGTGTCGTGCCCGGCGACGCTGAGCGCGAACGGGAAGTTGCCGGCCGCGAACACCAGCACCGGACCGATCGGCACCACCATGCGCCGCAGGTCCGGGCGCGCACCCATCTCCCAGTGCGGATCGGCGTGATCGACCGTGGCGCACAGGAATTCGCCGTCGGTGAGCGTGTGCCCGAACAATCGCAGCTGGAACGCGGTCCGATCGAGCTCCGCGTGCAGGCGCGGCAATTCGGGCAACCGTGTTTCCCGCGCGGCCAGCGGAACCAACTCCCCGGCGGCGTGCTCGAGCGCGGAGGCGGCCGCGCGCAACCACGCGGCCCGCTCCACCGTAACGGCGACGCCGGCGGCGGCAGCGCGGCCACGGTGGTTGTGACCCATGACACCTCGTCGACCTGTCACAGAACGGGGCCGGGCGGCATCTAGTGTCTGTGTCAGAGTTCAGAGATCCCGCCACCGAAACCTTCGTGACCCACCGCAACCTGCTGTTCACCGTCGCCTACGAGATGCTGGGCTCGGCCGCGGACGCGGAGGACGTGCTCCAGGAGACCTGGCTGCGCTGGGCGGGCGTCGATGTGGAATCGGTGCGCGAGCAGCGGGCGTACCTCGTGCGGATCACCACCCGCCAGGCGCTCATGCGGTTGCGCACGCTGGGCCGGCGCAAGGAGTCCTATGTCGGCCCGTGGCTGCCCGAACCGCTGCTGACCGCGCCGGACGTGGCCGAGGACGTCGAACTGGCGGAGAGCCTGTCCATGGCGATGCTGTTGGTGCTGGAAACGCTGACGCCGACCGAGCGGGCGGTGTTCGTCCTGCGCGAAGTATTCGACCTGGACTACGACGAGATCGCCGAGGCGGTCGAGAAGAGCCCGGCGGCGGTGCGTCAGATCGCCCACCGCGCCCGCTCGCATGTCGCCGCGCGACGCCCGCGCGGCGCGGCGTCTCCGGCCGAGGCGCGGGCGGCGCTGGCGGCTTTCCAGCGGGCGGTGCGGACCGGCGATCTGCAAGCGCTGCTGGACATTCTCGCGCCCGAGGTCGTCTTCCTCGGTGACGGCGGCGGCGTCAAACAGGCTGCGCTGCAACCGATTATCGGCGCCGAGGCGATCGCCGACGTACTGCTGCACGGTGTCGCGGCCACTGCGGACCTGGCCCCGGCACAGGTCAACGGCTACCCGGCGCTGCTGCTGCGGATCGATGGCGAGATCGACACGGTCGTCGCGGTCCGCCTCGAGGCCGGTCGGATCACCGGGTTGTACGCGGTGCGCAATCCGGCGAAGCTGTCGCGAATGGAGCACGAGACGTCCCTGCACCGCTGAACACGCCGAGTAAGGCGGCGACCTGCGTCACGGTTGATTCGTCTCGTCGCAGCAACCGGTCTGGGCCGCAGCAGCCGCAGTGGTATCACCACTGTGACAGCTCACCGCGGTGAGGCGGCAGAAGCAGGACGCCTCGATCGGAATATCGGCATAGGCGACCGCCATGTCGAGTTGCTGACCGATTATGGCGGCCTCGGCAGTGCGTCCCAATTCGAGCAGGCATTCATGAAAGCCGTGCAGGCTCCACACGTTGCCGGGATGTTGTTGCGACCGCGGCAGGCTGTCATCCAGGCCGAGGTCCGCGCGGTAGACCTCGGCCGCTTCCTCGATGCGTCCCTGTTCCATCAACAACGCCGCGTAGGCGTGCCGCGTGGGCTGCATCCATCCCCACGGCTCGTCGTAGGGAAGATTGTCATCGAGGGCGATCGCGCGCTCCAGCGCAGCAAATGCTATGTCGTAGTTGCCTTTTCGATACTCGAGTTCCCCTTCGAGCATGGCTTCGGCGACGGCGAGGATGTCACGGCAGGTGTTGTTGAACAAGGTCCGTGACGGCAGCACCCGCGCGTAGGCGGCCGCGAACTCGGCTTGTTCACGTTCGGCCTCGAGGACCTGGTTCGTTGCCGAATAGGCGACGCCCTTCGCGTAGTGCAGCATCGCGGTAGTGACGCAATAGAGCTCGGGATCCGCGGGCAGCGGTTCGTCGATGATGTCCTGCCATCGCCCGAATCGGATCAGCGCATGGGCCTTGGCCGACAAGAAGCCCTCGAGCCAGTCCGCCATCGGCGGAACCGCGACGCGCAACAGGTCCTCGGGGATGGAGGCGCTCAACCGTTCCGCGGTTTCGATCGCAACAGCGGAACGGCCGAGGAACATGGCGCCGTAGATCTTGAAGTGGTAGTCGTGGCTCCGGTACAGCGTGTAGAAGTTCATCGGACCCTCACGGTCGAGGTACTTCTCGTCGGCGGCCACGGCATCGGCGTTGGCTGCGACCACCCGGCGGTAGTCGCCGCACAACACGTCGAGGTGGCTGGGCATGTGATGCAGATGCCCGGCATCGGGTACCAGCCCACGCAGGTGATCGGCGATGGTCAGCGCCTGTTCGGGAGTACCCGACATCTCCATGAGATGGATGTACATGTGCAGCATCCCGGGATGCTCCAGCGCGCCCGGAAGCGTCAGCGCGTGGTCGAGCACGGCCTTGGCCTCCACGGTCGCGGCTCCCGGCGCGGGTTCTCCGGTACGCAGATCCCACAGCTGCCAGGGCGTCAGGTTCATCAGCGCGTCCGCGAACAAGGTGGCGACGTCCAGATCGTCGGGGAACCGTGCGTACACATCACGCATCCGATCGGCGTAGTCGACATTCCAAACCGAGCAGTCCGCTGCCGAGGCGACACGTGCGACGGGAAAGCGCGCCTCGAGTGCCTCGATCAGTGCTTGTTCCACCGGAGACGCCGAGCCGATGTGCTTGCGCGCGTTCCCCATCGCACGATGGGTCTTCTCGACGGTCGTGGTGAGGTCTTCCTCGTCGAAGAACTCCCACGGCTTGTTGTAGTTGGGGCCGAGCGCGTAGGCGATCCCCCAATAAGCGATGGCGCAATTCGAATCCACGGCAACGGCCCGTTCGAAGCACGCTGCCGATGCTTCGTGATTGAAGGCGTACGACCAGACGAGGCCCCGATCGAACCAGATCTGAGCGTCCTCGGATGGTGTCGACACCAACCGGCTGTATCGACCGAGATCGTAGTACGACACCAGCACATCCCTTCCGGATTCTCCGACACAGGGCTTGGACCCCGGAAGTTGGGCACGGGGTTTGTGATCACGCGGTTCGGGCCATGCTATCGGCTGCGTGAACGGATTCGTAGTCGGTGGTGCTGAACGAGGTTGAACCGGTGGCGGTGACCCGACCTGTGGATCGGCCGAGCCACCGCCTGCCCGGCGGCCGTGTGCCTGCGGGGGCACACACCGGTCTCGGTAGGTCCCGTGGACCCACCTTCGGTGACCCCAGGGGGTGGTGGGCTTGGCACACTGGAGAGGTGGAGAACAACGCCGAGCTGAAGGAGTTCCTGCGCAGCAGACGCGCGCGGTTGAACGTGGACGACATGCCGATCGGGGGAACCGGGGGCGTGCGGCGAGTGCCTGGTTTGCGGCGGGAGGAAGTCGCTCGGCTGGCCGGGGTCAGCGTGGATTACTACAGCCGGTTGGAGCAGGGCCGCGATCTGAATGTGTCCGACGAGGTGCTCGACGCGGTCGCTCGCGCGCTCCGGCTCGACGATACCGAGCGGTCGTATCTGTTCCAGGTGGCGCGGGCGCATCCGCGGCGGGCGCGGCGGCGGTCGCCGGCGCGGGTGCAGCGGGTGCGGCCCGGGATCCGGCGGATGCTGGAGACGCTCGACGATGTGACGCCCGCGTTCGTGTTCGGGCGGCGCATGGACATTCTCGCCGCCAACCGGCTGGCCCGCGCCCTGATCACCGACTTCGAGGCGCTGCCGCCCCGGGAGCGGAACCTGATGCGCTTCACGTTCCTGAACGAATCCGCGCGCGAGCTGTTCCTGGATTGGGAGGAGATCGCCCGCGACAATGTGGGTGTGCTGCGCCTGGACGCCGGCCGCCACCCCGACGATCCACTCCTGGCCGAACTGGTCGGTGAGCTGTCGATCAAGAGCCCGGAATTCCGGGGCTGGTGGGCCGACCACAATGTCCGTGAACGCAGCTTCGGCACCAAGCGCTACCACCACCCGCTGGTCGGCGACCTGGCCGTGGAGTACGAAAGCCTCACGCTGTCCGGCGATCCGGATCAGACCCTGTGCGTCTACACAGCCGCGGCGGGCTCGGCCTCGGAAGCGTCGCTGCGCCTGCTCGCGAGTTGGACCGGATCCTCGGTAGCCGAGGGGTCGGCGTCGGTGTAGTGCGGCCTCGGACACCCATCGCGGACGGTCGGGGGCCGGTGTCCGTGCGCGTCGCGCGGCCCACGCCTAGACTTCCGGGCGAAAGGAGGGCCCTGATGAAGCGAAACCTGAACTGTCCCTGCGGGGAAGCGATCGTCGGTGTCGACGAGGATGATCTGGTCGAGAAGACCCGGAAGCATCTGGCCGACAACCATCCCGGTCATGATTATTCGCGCGACGAAATCCTGTTCATCGCCTACTGATTCGGTGCGGGTGGGGCCCTGGCGCGCCACCCGCGAAAATCGGTTGCCCGGCCGGAGTGTCGCTGTGAGGCTGGAGGCGACATGAAGGGGGAGCCGGATGACGGATCTGCTGTTGGAAGGTGTCGTCGGGTCGCATGCCTACGGGCTCGATACGCCGGCCAGCGATATCGACTATCTCGGGGTGTACGTCGAACCGACGCGGACCTTCCTGGGTTTGCATCCGCCGACCCGGGATCGGGGCACCCGGCAGGGGCGTGACGGCGCGGATGCCACCTATCACGAGGTGGGTAAGGCGATGGCGCTGATCCTGTCCTGCAATCCGACCGCCACCGAAGTGCTGTGGCTCGACAAATACACTGTCGCTACCGATTTCGGTATGGAGCTGGTCGGGTTGCGATCGAGTTTCCTCTCGGCCGCGCGCGTGCGCGACGCCTACTTCGGCTACGCGATGGCCCAGTTCCGCAGGATGCTGCATCGCCGGGAGCACGAGGGCCTGGCGGATCCTCGGCTGGCCAAGCACGCCAGGCACACGATGCGGCTGCTGTGGCAGGGATATCAGCTGTACACCACGGGCTTTCTGCCGATCCGGCTGCCGGATCCCGCGCCGTACTTCGAGTTCGGTCGCCGGCTGAGCACCGAGGCCGGCGCGGACGTCGCCAAGGCTTTGATCGCCGAGTACGAGCAGAAGTTCGACACCGCGACGACGGCGCTGCCGCGGCGGGCCGACGAAGCACCGCTGGAGGATTTCCTCCAGCGGGTCCGGCGCGCGCACCTGGACAGTTGAACAGCGTTTGTCGGGCCCGGGACGTTCGGGCATACTGTGCCGCATGACGACACGTGGAAAGGGCGTCCAGCGCCCGGGCCGTTGAGCCCCCAGCCGGTCCTCGAACCGGCCTCCGTTCTGCTCGATCGCGTGGAATCCCTGCCGTATCCGCAGCGCATGGGTGCGCTGGCGCGGCATGCCCGCGCCCATGCCGCGCATCCCGGATTCCCCGCATTCCTGACCGATCTCGCCGCCGACGGGG
Organism: Nocardia sp. NPDC127579; assembly: GCF_042672005.1. NCBI lineage: Bacteria > Bacillati > Actinomycetota > Actinomycetes > Mycobacteriales > Nocardiaceae > Nocardia > Nocardia sp. NPDC127579. The sequence continues at coordinate 428,338 of NZ_JBHXVZ010000006.1, forward strand.
CCTACGGCCGGCGCACGGCACTGCATCTGGCGATGGCCGCGCGCGACCTGGACTATGTCGCGCGGGTGCTCGCCGGGCCCGAACCCGCGCTGCGCCGGGCCGCGTTACGCGCCGTGCGTACCCTGCCCGTACCCGACGAAGCGATTCCGCCCGTGCTGTCGGAGGCATCGACCGAACTGCGAATCGCGGTGTACCGCACCATCGTTCATGCTCGGCGCGCCGAGCTCGCGGATGGTCTGCTGGCGCGGGTGCACGCGAACTGGGGCGCAGGGGAAGCCGCGCGGCTGCTCGCGGCGTGCTCGCCGGTCGTTGTGGCGCAATGGCTTCCGGTGCTCATGCATGCCGTCACGGCATGGAAGCCGCTGGCTCGGCGCCACCCGCAGGCCGTATTGCGCTGCCTGGACTCGGAATTGGCGTCCGGGCGTCGGTGGGCCGTCTGGCGCAGGCATATCGCCGCGGTGTGCGTCATCGCCGAGTTCGAACCCGGACCGGTCCTGGACCTGCTGGAACGACACGATCTGGGCAACTGGGCGGCTCGCCTGCCGGACGTGGTGCTGGGCCGGCTGTTCCGGGCCGATCCACGCCGTGCGGCCCCGCTGCTGCTGCGCGGTGTCTCGCGCCGCGTCATGCGGCGGATGCGCCGCTCCGGCAACCCGTTCCCGGTTCCGCTGTCGAACTGGTACGCCGCTCTGCCCGACGACGAACTCGTGCGGCACGGAACCCGGTTCGGTGCGGCGAACCTGCTGTCCGCCTTGCCGATCCAGCGCCGCCGCGAGATCTACCCGCGGCTCGTCATCGGTGAGCACGAGGCGCTGCGTCTGCTGCATCTGCTGCCGGATGACCTGGCCGAGCAGCTGGCCCGCCGCCTGCGCGACTGGCTCGCCGCCGGCTGGCATTCCGCACGCGCCCATCTCGACGACCCGAAGCTCACCCTGCGGATCACTTCCTTCCTCCCCTTCCCCGAAGCCGAACCCGCCCTGCGCACCGCCGCTTTCGCCGGCGACCCCCGCCACCGCGAGGTCGCCCGCACCCTGCTGCTGTCCGCTGCCCACCGCACCGGCGACCGCGCCGCGACGACCACCCTGCTCGGCGAACTCGTCACCCGCCTGCGCAACGACCGCGACCCCGCCCGCGCCGCCTTCCTGGAGGGTCTCGTCGACCTGCGCCTCGACCCACACTGGACACCACATCTGACCGAGCTCACCGATACCGTCCTGCGCTCCCGCGACACCTCCGAACGCACCCGCGACGCCCTGCGCACCCTCGCCGACCGCGCCCTGAATGCCTCACCTGCACATCCCTCCCGGTCGCCCGGCCGCGATGCAGCGTCGGCTGACCGAGCCCAGCGGACCGAACCTGCCCGTTCCGCCGGGGCGCCCCACGGCCCAGCGGCATCGTCGGACCGAGGCCCGAGTGCCGCGCCCGCGCACCCGGAGTCGGATACCGGTGTGGCACTGGGAGACTGGGCGCTGCGGACGTACGGTCGTTTGATCGACCGGTACGGGGGTGACGCGCTGGCGCACCCCGCCGATGCGGGCCGGGTACCGCTGTTGGAGCGGGTGTTGCGGCGCGGGCAGGAGCGGGAGCTGTTCGATCTGCTGGAGCGGGCGCGTGATCACCGCACCACGGTGATATTGGCCCGAGCCCTCGGAGCCCGGGTGCGGCTGCTGCCGGAGCTGCTGGCGGAACTGCGGCAGACGGTGCTCGCCGGTTCCGGCGAGTGGGCCGGCTCGGCGGCGTCGATCCTGTTGCGGCACAGTGCCGATCGGGAAACCGAAGTGGCGGCGCTGGTGGGTGAGATGCCCGCCGCACTGCGATTGGCTGCGGTGTGGCGGCTGGTCGCCACACGCCGGACCGAGCTGTTGACCGCCGATCCGGACCTGCTGGCCGCACGCGAGGTGGAGCCGGGCATGCCCGGGCGGTGGACGGATGCGCAGCGCGAATCCGTCGGCCGCGTGCTGCGTGCGATCGCGGCCGACCGCGCGGCCGCCTCCGAGGAAAGGCTGCGGGCGTTGCGGGGGCTCAGCCGGATACCGTTCCACAACGCCGATCTCGTCGCGCACGCCCTCGGCGGTGAACCCGTCCTGGCGGATGCCGCGCTGGAGGCGCTGAGCCGATATCCCCGGGTGTTGCCCCGTCTGCTGCTGCGGGTGCCCGGGCCGGTCGCGCTGGCCACCGCGGCGCAGCTGTGCCGTATCAGCCGGCCGACTCCGCTGCGCGAGCATCTGGAACGGGCGCTGTTCGAAGGTCGCGTCGGAGCGCGGAAACTCGCGGCCCGGCAACTGGTTTCGCAGCGGGTTCCCGAAGCCGCCGACCTGCTGCTGCGCGCCTGGGCGGATCCGGATCTGCACCCGGATGCGCGGGTGGCGGTGGCCGTCGCGCTGAGCCGGTTGCCCGAGCATCCCGGTGCCCGTGCGGTACTCGCGGAGATCCCGGGCCGCTACCCCACGGAGGTGATGATCCGGACCCTGTTGCAGGTCACCCCGGAGATGTACCCGCCCGAGCACCGGTCCGTGTTCGCCGATCTGGCCTACGAGCTGCTGGCCGCCACCGACCTGCCTGGCGTCCGGTTCCGTGCCGCGAAGGCGTTCGCGGCGTGGGCGCCCTGGTTCCAGCGTGGCACCGGGGTGATCGTCGAGGGCGCCGTCACCGGCGGCGATGCCGAAATGACCGTGTTCCGAGCGGTAGTGCACAACGGTGTGATCCGTGACGAAGCCCTGACGGTGCTGCGCCGTTTGCTGGCCGCGGGCAACCACGCGCGCGCCCGGGAGGTCGCCGAAATTCTCGACGCCGGCGGGGGAATCCAGACCTGGCGACGCGGTGTGGCCCGGGCGGCCGCGGAACTGCTGCTCGACCACCCGACGCACCTCATCCAAGGCGTCCGCATGCTGACCAGCCTGCTTCCGATGGGCGAATCCGACTCCGACACACTCGCTTTCGAGCTCAACCTGCTGGCCGACCGGCTCACGCCCGTGGCCGCCACCCGCATCGTCGACTCGGCGCACGCGCTGTTCCGCTGGAGCAACGACGGAGTGAGCGTCCTGCCCGCCATCCGTACCCTCATCGCCCGTGACGACCTCACCGGCGGCATCCTGGCTCTCGGATTGGTCGAGAAGCGCACGCTCACAACGGAGCAGCGGACCGCGCTGCTCGAACAGCTGCGATCGTCCCGGCTGCCCGAATTGCGTCAGCTGGCGTGGGATGTGCGGTGAGCTCGGAGACCCGTGTTGATTCAGCTGGTGCCGGAACGGTTTTCGGCGGCAGCCAGGAACTCGCTCAGCACGGCGTCGAACCCGGGTGCGCGCGCAACGGCGTGCCCCGCCCCGGGCAGGTGGGCTCGGCGTGCCCCGAGCCGCGCGGCCACGGCATCGCACAGCTGCTCCATATCCGGATCGTGCGCGCCGGAGATGACCAGCGCCGGGATCTCCGCGGCCGCGATCACCTCCCAGCGCGGGTCGGCTTCCCGGGGCGAACGCAGTGAGCGCCACAGGGCAGCCGAGGCGCGGATATCGGGACGCGCGGCCTGCTCGGGTGTCAGGCCCGCCAGGGCGAGGAACTCGTGTTCGGCCGGTAGGTCGTTCGCGTCCGCGGCGAACCGTTCGGCGATGGTCATCAGGCGTCGCGCGGATTCACCTCCGGCCTGCCACAGCGGCGTCTCGATCAGCGTCAGTGAGCGCACCAGGTCGGGCCGGGTGGTGGCGGCCAGGCACGCGCCCAGGCCGCCGTAGGAGTAGCCGACCAGGTGCGCGCCGCCCGGGATCTCGGTGAGCAGCGCGGTCAGATCGACCGCGTCCACCAGGAAGTCCTGTCGCGGCGCGGGCGGGCTCGGCGCATAGCCGCGGCGGCTCGGAATGATCAGCGACCATTCGGATTCGAGGTCGCGACGGCGGCCCCAGGTCACTTCGGCGGACAACCCGCCGTGCACGAGGACGACGGGTGGGCCGGTGCCCGCCCGTCGGATGTACAGGGGCGCGGTGTCGAGCCGGGCTTCGTCCATGGTTCCTCCCGGTTCGAACCCTAGGCCCGAATGGACGGCGCCGGCTGGTGGAATCGATCACAGACCGGAAATGCGCTGGCCTGGTTCAGTTCTGGCAGGCCACCCAGGTCGCCGCGGGGTTGCAGTGGGCGGGGCAGGCGAAGAGGTAGACCTCGTTGCCGAGGAACAGGCCGTCGTCGAGCCCCTCGAAGCCGTCCTCGTCGTCCTCCAGTTCGGGGCGGGCGAATTCGGAGAAGGTGAAACCCTCGTCGATCTGGCCCAGGAACGCGAGATCGGCCCCGCAGGCACAGCGATAGTGTTCGGCGCGCTGGAGCCAGACGGGCGCGCCGCCGATCGTGAAGGCCTGCGGCACGCCCCCGGGGTCAGCAACGATATCGCGATCCGCCGACCGCAGTGCGAGGCGGCGCGGCAGGAAGTAGGGGTCGGCCTCGGGGTGCGGAGCGCCGTTTCGTTGCAGCAGGATTCGCCAGAAGACCGAATCGCTGCCGGGCGGCTGGTCCCAATACCGCTCGGGCAGTTGACTCTCGGCGGAATAGGAGATGTCACTCTCGCGCGGACAGTAGAAGACCAGCAGCTGATCCCCGCCGAAATACGGTATGTCGGCGGGGATCTCGAGCTGGAAGTGCAGGGCCATACGGGTGCCGCAGCCGCATTCGGGCCACTGCTGCCCGGGGTCCAGCATCGGCCAGCCGCCGATCGTATCGCGATCGCCGGACCGGCCGGCCGCTGTCGTGATATCGACCAGATAGGTCTTGTCCGTCACCTTCGATTCCTCTCCCCGCGGTACCGGGCGAGCGTACCGGCGGGGTCGGACATCCCGGTGCGCGCAGGGTCAGCGGGCCAGTTCGGCCGCGCCCGCGCGGGCGAATTCCTCGTCCAGGTCACCGCTGGGCGCACCGGCGACACCGATGCCGGCGATGGGCGCGTTGCTCGCGGTGACGGGGACGCCGCCGCCGAGGAACAGGGTGCCGGGGATATCGGCGAGGTGCGGGGCGGAGGCGAGCCGCTTGGCCAGCTCGGAGGTCGGCGCGTTCCACGAGACGGCCGTGAACGCCTTGCGCTCGGCGGACTCGTAGGACTGCGGGCCCGCGCCGTCGCCGCGCAGGGTGAGGATGGTGTTGCCGTCGCGGTCGACCACGGCGACGCTCACCCGCTGGTTCTTCGCCGCGGCGGCGTCGAGCACGGCTTCGGCGGCGCGGGTGGCGGCGTCGATGGACAGGTGGGTGGTCTGGCGCAGGTTGGCGGGCGCGGATTCGGCGGCCAGGGCGACCTGGGCGGTGGCGGGTGTGTCGGAGCCGGTCAGGTCGACGGCCACGGCGCCCGCGCCGACGGCGGCGAGTACGGCGGCGCCGGTGATGAGTCCGGTCAGGGTGCGGCGGGAGGTGGCCATGATGATTCCTTGCTGTGGGGGGTGGTTTGTTGCTGCTTCGATCCTGCTGCGGGAACGGGGCCCGGCGGATCGGCGAGGCGGGCCGATGTCGGCGGTGACCCGGGTGATGCCGGTGTCGTCCGATCGGTTGATCCGCGCGGGCGCGGGGCCGGGCAGAATGAGGCGCATGACCGACAGCAGGGCGGTGGACGGGGACCGGATTCTGGGCGTGATCATGCACGTCGCGTTCCTGTTGCTGGTCGCCGCGTCGCTGGCGCGATTCCTGCTGCGCCACCCCGAGTCGGCCCGGACCCCCGCGATCGTGATCCTGTCGATCGCGGTGGCGGCCGTGTACGCGCTCGGGGCGCGCCGCGGCCGGGTCCTCTGGCTGGCGCTGGTGGTGTCGCTGTGGATCGTGCTGGTGGCGTTGGCCCCGAGTTATGCCTGGTGCGCGGTGCCGCTGCTGTACACGGGGCTGCGGATTCTGCCGACGCGAACCGCGCTGATCCTGGTCGCGGTGCTCACCGCGTTCGTCGCGGGCGCGCAGCTGCGGCTGGCCGGATGGGCGGATCCGGCGGTGCTGGTCATGCTGCCGACGGTGGTCGTGCTGGCCACCGCGGTCTTCGTGTACATGCGGCGCCAGTCCGAGCAGCAGCGGATCCTGATCGAGGACCTGATCCGCACGCGCCGTGAGCTGGCCGCCACCGAGCGCCGCGAGGGCACGCTGGCCGAGCGCGAGCGCCTGGCCATGGAGATCCACGACACGCTCGCGCAGGGCCTGTCGAGCCAGCGGATGCTGCTGCAGGCCGCGGACCGGATCTGGGACGCCGATCCGGTCCGCGCGCACGACCATGTGCGTTCGGCGGAGTCGATCGCCGAGCAGAACCTCACGGAGGCAAGGCAATTCGTGCGGGATCTGGCTCCGGCGGATCTCGCGGCGAACGGCTCGCTGCCGGCCGCGCTCGAGGCTCTCGCGCGGCGAGAGAGCACAGAGACGCTCACGGTGCGCTGTCATGTCGACGGTGAACTGCCGTTGCTGCCGGACCGGGTGGCCGCGACCCTGCTGCGAATCGCGCAGGGCGCGCTGGCGAATGTGCGTGAGCACGCCGAGGCCTGTACCGCGACGGTGACGCTGACCGGTCTCGGCACCCAGGTCGCGCTCGATATCGCCGATGACGGCCGCGGCTTCGACGCCGCGGCACCGCTGCCCGAAACCGGTGGCCGCGGTTACGGACTCGCGGCCATCCGGGCACGTTTGCAGCAGTTCGGCGGTGCGCTCACCGTCGAATCCACGCCGGGCGAGGGAACGGTGCTCTCCGCGGCCATCCCGTTGGGAGAATCATGAATTCGACTGTGCGCGTGCTCGTCTGTGACGACCACGCGGTGGTGCGGGCCGGTCTGCTCGCGTTGCTGTCCAGTGCATCGGATATCGAGGTGATCGGCGAGGCGGGCACCGGCGAGGAGGCGGTCGCGCTCACGGCGCGCCTGTCGCCCGATGTGGTGCTGATGGATCTGCAACTCGGTCCCGGCATCGACGGCATCGAGGCCACCCGCCGAATCGCGGACGCCGGCGCGGGCGCGCACGTCCTGGTGCTCACCACCTACGACACCGACGCCGATATCTCGCGCGCCATCGCCGCGGGCGCGACCGGATATCTGCTCAAAGCCGAACGTCCCGAGGAACTCTTCGCCGCGATCCGGGCGGCGGCCGCGGGCCGACCGGCGCTCTCCCCGCCGGTTGCCCAGCGGGTGATGGCCCGGATGCGAAACCCGTTGCCCACCTTGACCGCTCGGGAACTGGACATTCTTGCACAGCTCGCCCACGGTCACGGCAATCGCGAAATCGCTCGCGCGCTGCATATCAGCGAGTCCACGGTCAAAACCCATCTGGGGCGGGTCTACGAGAAGCTCGGTGTCGATACCCGGGCGGCCGCGGTGGCCGTGGCCAAGGAGCAGCGCCTGCTCGGCTGAGGTGACAGCCGATTCCCCGCCCGGGTATTCTTGTGTGACTGCGGTCACATTTTGGTAGCGATTCCCGGTTCTGGCGGTGAAAACCCTTTTCATTCGCTTTGCGTAGTCTTTACTATCAGCGCGGTCCTCCGCATAACCGGGTAGTTGCTCGACCCGAGTGTTTCGATGCCAGTACATGTTCGCCCGATGAACCGAATCCGGTGCGCCGGTTCGGCGAAGGAGAATGATGTCCACCGACACCGATTCCGCACCACGGATGTTGCCCCGCTCCACCACTGTCGAACTGCTACGCGGTGGGTTGCGTCACGATCTACCCGCCTCCCTGGTGGTTTTCCTTGTCGCCCTTCCTCTTTCGCTGGGCATCGCGGTAGCCAGCGGCGCTCCCGTCGCGGCCGGTCTGGTCGCGGCCGTGGTCGGCGGTGTCGTCGGCGGCCTGCTCGGCGGATCGGCGCTGCAGGTCAGTGGCCCGGCCGCGGGCCTGACCGTCGTGGTCGCCAGCACGATCAGCCAGTTCGGCTGGGCCGCAACCTGTTTCATCACAGCCGCGGCCGGGGTACTGCAGGTGGTGTTCGGCCTCAGCCGGATCGCGCGCGCTGCGCTGGGTATCACGCCGGTGGTGGTGCACGCGATGCTGGCCGGGATCGGCATCACCATCGCTCTGCAACAACTCCATGTGTTGTTGGGCGGCGCCTCCTACAGCTCGGCGTGGCGCAATGTCGCCGAATTGCCCGGCCAGCTGATCCACTGGCACGGTCCCGCGGTGCTGATCGGCGTCACGGCGATCGCGATCACGCTCGGCTGGAAGTATTTGCCCGCGCGGGTGCGAGCAGTACCCGGCCCATTGGTGGCGGTGGCCGTCGCGACGGTGCTTTCACTCGCCCTGCCGGTCGAGGTCGAGCGAGTTCCCCTGGGTAGCGGGCTCTTCGACGAGATCGCGCTGCCACAGGTGCCGCAAGGCGACTGGTTCGCGGTCGCGGTCACCGTCTTGACGGTCGCGCTGATCGCGAGTGTGCAGAGCCTGCTGACGGCTGTCGCGGTGGACAAGATGCACAGCGGCGAGCGCACCGATTTCGATCGCGAGCTGCTCGGCCAAGGGTCGGCGAATGTGGTCTCCGGCCTGCTCGGTGGGTTGCCGGTGGCGGGGGTGATCGTGCGCAGCGCGGCCAATGTGCAAGCGGGAGCGCGCACCCGGGCCGCCTCGGTGCTGCACGGCCTGTGGATACTCGTCTTCGCGGTGGCCCTGGTCGGTCTGGTCCGGCAGATTCCGACCGCCGCGCTGGCAGGCCTGCTCATCGTGGTCGGCATCCAACTCGTGAAGCTCGCCCACATCAAACTCGCGCATCGGTCCCGGGATCTGGTCGTCTACCTGGGCACGGTGCTCGCGGTGGTGTTCTTGAACCTGCTCGAGGGCGTGCTGATCGGACTCGGGCTGGCCTTCGGCCTGCTGCTGTGGCGCGTGGTGCGCGCGCACATCGAGGCGAAACCCTTGCCCGGCAGCGACTTCGGTCCGACCTGGCTGGTCACCATCGAGGGCAGCTGCTCGTTCGTCTGCCTGCCGAAACTGTCGCAGGAGCTGGCGAAGGTGCCCGCGGGCGCGCTGGTCCGGTTCGAGATGAGCGTCGACTTCCTCGACCACGCCGCCTACGAGACCATCGACGAGTGGGTGCGCAGACACCGAAGTGCCGGCGGCGCCGTGGAATTCGTGGAGCTCGGCCCGGTGCGCATGGCGGCCGCGCTGTCGGGGCCGCCGACTCGCGAGCCCACCCGCAAGGCGGTCGAGGAGCTGATCGGCCCGTGGCGGCGCACGGCGAACCGGGTGGATCCGGTGGTGGCGGGCATCTCGGCCTATCACCGCGGGCACGCGCATCTGCTGCGCCCGCACCTGGACGGGCTGCGCAATCACGGCGAGGCCGACACCTTCTTCCTCACCTGCGCCGATGCCCGGATCGTGCCGAACGTCATCACCCACAGCGGCCCCGGTGACCTGTTCACCGTGCGCAATGTCGGCAATCTGGTGCCGGGCGGGCACGACGTGTCGGTGGAGGCCGCGCTGATCTATGCGCTGGAGAAGCTGGATGTGCGCAGTGTGGTGGTGTGCGGGCATTCCGGCTGCGGCGCGATGGACGCGCTGCTGCACGCGGTGCAGGCCGGGCCGGAGCTGGGGGATTGGCTGGCGCACGCCCGAGGCAGCCTGGCCCGCTTCCGGCTCGGGCATCCGGTGGCGGAGGCGGCGGCGCGGGCCGGGTTCTCCGAGGTGGATCAGTTGGGGATGGTGAATGTGGCCTTGCAGGTGGAGACCTTGCACGCGCATCCGGCGGTGGCTCGCGGGGTGCAGGAGCGCGGAGTCGCGGTACGTGGCCTGTTCTTCGATATCCAGACCGCGCGCGTGATCGAGGTGACCGGTGCGGGCATCGCCGAATTCGAGGAGGACATACCGAGTCCGGCTGCGGCGGAACCGGTTCGGCTATCCCTGTGAGGACCCTCACAAGCCGGCGCGCCTATGCTTCCAGCCACTGGGAAGCTACTTCTTAGCCTTTGCTAAGTCTTTACTAATACCCTTGGGCGGATTTACTTGCTGGCCCAACGGCGCGTCGGCGACCCCTCACACGCACTGGACCTGGAGGAGCCTTGGCTGTCGAGATCGACCCAGCCCCACCTGTGCCCGGATCTGCAACGGGCACGATCACACAACGTCTGAACTTCCTTATGCGCCATGACCTTCCGGCCTCGATCGTGGTCTTCCTGGTAGCGCTACCCCTGTCCCTCGGTATCGCCGTCGCCTCCGGCGCGCCCGTCGCCGCGGGCCTGATCGCCGCGGTGATCGGCGGTATCGTCGCCGGGCTGCTCGGCGGCTCGGTGCTCCAGGTCAGCGGCCCCGCCGCCGGCCTGACCGTCGTCGTTGCCGAATCGATCAGCAAATTCGGCTGGGGGACAACGGGTTTCATCGTAGTCGCGGCGGGCGTGCTGCAGATCATATTCGGTCTGAGCAGAATCGCGCGCGCTGCGCTGGCCGTCGCTCCGGTGGTGGTGCACGCGATGCTGGCCGGGATCGGCATCACCATCGCGTTGCAGCAGATCCACGTGCTGCTCGGCGGATCTTCGCGCAGCTCGGCCTGGAACAATATCGTCGAACTACCCGGTCAACTGCTGAATCTGCACGGCGGCGACGTCTTCGTCGGCGGCGTGGTGATCGCGATCATGCTCGGCTGGCGCTTCGTGCCCGGGCGGATCCGGGTCGTGCCCGGCCCGCTGGTCGCGGTCGTGGTGGCGACCGTGCTGTCGCTGCTACTGCCCACCGGCGCCGAGCGAATCGTGTTGAACGGCTCGCTCTTCGACGCCATCGGCCTGCCGGAGATCCCGTCCGGCGGCTGGTCCGCCATCGCGCTCATGGTCCTGACCATCGCGCTGATCGCCAGCGTGGAGAGTCTGCTCTCGGCGGTTGCGGTCGACAAGATGCACACCGGGCCGCGCACCGACTTCGACCGCGAACTCATCGGCCAGGGTTCGGCGAACGTGCTCTCCGGCCTGATCGGCGGCCTGCCGATCACCGGCGTGATCGTACGCAGCGCCACCAATGTGCAGGCCGGCGCCCGCAGCCGGGCGTCGAGTGTGCTGCACGGTGTGTGGATCCTGCTGTTCTCGGTCGCGCTGGCCGGGCTGGTGCAGCAGATTCCGCTGGCCGCGCTGGCCGGTCTGCTCATCGTGATCGGCATGCAACTGGTCAAACTGGCGCACATCCGGCTCGCGCGGCGCACCGGCGACCTGCTGGTCTATGCCGTCACCATCGGCGGCGTGGTGTTCCTGAACCTGCTCGAGGGTGTGATCATCGGCCTGGCACTGGCTTTCGGCCTGCTGCTGTGGCGGGTGGTGCGCGTCGACATCATCGCCCGTCAGATCCCCGCCTCCCAGCGCTGGCTGGTCACCATCGACGGCTCCTGCACCTTCCTGGCCCTGCCGAAGCTGTCGGCGGAGTTGTCGAACGTGCCCACCGACGCCGACGTGACGGTCGAGATGACCGTCGACTTCCTCGACCACGCCGCCACCGACGCGCTCTCGGACTGGGTGCGCCAGCAGGAAAGCAACGGCGGCAGTGTGGAATTCGTGGAGATCGGCAGCGCGCGCATGGCCGACGCGGCCACCAGCCCGCCCGCGCGTGGCTTCGGGCGCGCACTCGTCGATCAAGCGCTGAGCCCGTGGCGGCGCGACGATCGGCCCAGCGATCCGATCGCCGCCGGAGTCGCGGCCTACCACCGCGGCCATGCCCACGTGGTGCGCCCGCACCTGGACGAACTGCGCGACCGCCAGGACCCGCACTCGTTCTTCCTGGCCTGCGCGGACTCGCGGGTGGTGCCGAACGTGATCACCAACAGCGGCCCCGGTGACCTGTTCACCGTCCGCAATGTCGGCAATCTGGTGCCGGTCGAGGGCGACACTTCGGTGGAGGCCGCGCTCACCTTCGCGCTGGAGCAGCTCGATGTCCGGTCGGTCGTGGTGTGCGGGCACTCCTCCTGCGGGGCCATGTCGGCGCTGCATCGCGGTGAGCACGAGCGCCTGTCCGGCACCGGGATCGGGGCCTGGCTGGCGCACGCCCAGCCCAGCCTGGACCGGTTCCGGCTCGGGCATCCGGTCGCGCTCGCCGCTGAAGCGGCCGGTTTCGGTGCGGTCGATCAGCTGAGCATGGTCAATATCGCCGTCCAGCTCGAGACGCTGCACCGGCATCCGGCGGTGCGCGCCGCGATCGCCGCGCGCGGTATCACGGTGTCGGGTTTGTTCTTCGACATCGCGACCGCGCGGGTGGTCGAGGTGACGGTCGACGGGCTGGCGCATATCGAGGATCGTCCGGCCACACCGGAACTGGTCTGATCGTCGCGGGGGCCCCCCCCCGGGGGGGGGGGGGGGGGGCGGCGGCGCCCCGAGGGGGAGAAACCCACCCGGGGGGGGGGCCCGCAGTTGGGGGTGGGTGTGAGGATCGGGA